>NZ_BAAGWF010000013.1:0-2887 GCF_054780495.1 Hymenobacter tenuis | reverse complement strand
GGACCTATCAACGTCGTGGTCTCCGACGACTCTTATTAACGGATATCTCATCTTCAGGTGAGTTTCGCACTTAGATGCTTTCAGCGCTTATCTCATCCCAGCGTCGCTACCCGGCGCTGCAACTGGCGTCACAACCGGTGCACGAGCGGCTGGTCCAACTCGGTCCTCTCGTACTAAAGTCAGGTCCTGTCAAATATCCTACGCCCACCACAGATAGGGACCGAACTGTCTCACGACGTTCTGAACCCAGCTCGCGTGCCACTTTAATCGGCGAACAGCCGAACCCTTGGGACCTTCTCCAGCCCCAGGACGTGACGAGCCGACATCGAGGTGCCAAACCTCCCCGTCGATATGAGCTCTTGGGGGAGATCAGCCTGTTATCCCCGGCGTACCTTTTATCCTTTGAGCGATGGCCCTTCCATGCGGAACCACCGGATCACTATATCCGTCTTTCGACCCTGCTCGGCTAGTCGGCCTCACAGTCAAGCCCACTTATGCTATTGCGCTCTGCGTACGGTTACCAAGCGTACTGAGTGGACCTTTGAAAGCCTCCGATACATTTTTGGAGGCGACCACCCCAGTCAAACTACCCAGCAGACACTGTCTCCGTTGCCAGATTAGGTGCCAAACAACACAAGGGTGGTATTTCAACGTTGACTCCCCAAGACCTGGCGGCCCTGGCTCATAGTCTCCCACCTATCCTACACATGTGTTGTCCAGCATCAATGTCAACCTATAGTAAAGGTGCACGGGGTCTTTCCGTCCCGTGGCGGGTACTCGGCATCTTCACCGAGACTACAATTTCACCGAGCTCATGGCTGAGACAGCGCCCAGATCGTTACACCATTCGTGCAGGTCGGAACTTACCCGACAAGGAATTTCGCTACCTTAGGACCGTTATAGTTACGGCCGCCGTTTACCGGGGCTTCGATTCAAACCTTCGCTTGCGCTAAGTTCCCCTCTTAACCTTCCGGCACCGGGCAGGTGTCAGGCCTTATACTTCCGCTTACGCGTTCGCAAAGCCATGTGTTTTTGTTAAACAGTCGCCTGGGCCTTTTCACTGCGGCTTCTTGCATTGCTGCAAGGAAGCGTCCCTTCTCCCGAAGTTACAGGACCATTTTGCCGAGTTCCTTGGCCATGATTCACTCGAGCGCCTCAGGATTCTCTCCTTGACTACCTGTGTCGGTTTGCGGTACGGGCTAGCAAGCAGTAAACGCTTAGCAGGTTTTCTTGGCAGTCTGATTAGGAGAACTATCCCATTGGCCGAAGCCGCTAGGTACTATCATGTTTCAGCTAGGTGGGCGTACTTAACTACCCTCCCAAAACCTACGCACTTCAACGGGCACTTCCGTCCGCCCGCGTCTCTTTCACTTCTGCGTCACTGCATCACTCCACTTACTAGGTGCGGGAATATCAACCCGCTGTCCATCGACGTAGCCTCTCGGCATAGCCTTAGGTCCCGACTAACCCTGCTCCGATTAGCGTTGAGCAGGAAACCTTAGTCTATCGGCGAGGGGGTTTCTCACCCCCTTTATCGTTACTCATGCCTACATTTGCTTTTCCAGCCGCTCCAGCATACCTGACGATACACCTTCACCGCTGCTGGAATGCTCCCCTACCACTTGCACATAATGCAAATCCATCGCTTCGGTACCGGACTTGATGCCCGTGTATTATCGATGCCCTCTCGCTCGACCAGTGAGCTGTTACGCACTCTTTAAAGGAATGGCTGCTTCCAAGCCAACCTCCTGGCTGTCAAAGCAAGTGGACCTCCTTTGTTCAACTTAGTCCGAATTTAGGGACCTTAGCGGATGGTCTGGGTTCTTTCCCTCTCGGCATGGGACCTTAGCACCCCACGCCTCACTGCCGAGTATATCAACGGGCATTCGGAGTTCGTCAGGATTCGGTAGGCTGTGACACCCCCTAGTCCTATCGGTAGCTCTACCTCCCGCTGACTCCACCTCGACGCTGTACCTAAATACATTTCGGGGAGTACGAGCTATTTCTCAGTTTGATTGGCCTTTCACCCCTACCCTCAAGTCATCCAAATCCTTTTCAACGGAAACTGGTTCGGTCCTCCAGTTGGTGTTACCCAACCTTCAACCTGCTCAAGGGTAGATCACAAAGTTTCGCGTCTACCCCCTCTGACTCTGCGCCCTATTCAGACTCGCTTTCGCTGCGGCTCCATGACTTCAGTCATTTAACCTTGCCAGAGAGGAGTAACTCGTAGGCTCATTATGCAAAAGGCACGCTATCACCCCACAAAAGGGCTCTAACTGCTTGTAAGCACACGGTTTCAGGTTCTTTTCACTCCGGTATTCCCGGTTCTTTTCACCTTTCCCTCACGGTACTAGTTCACTATCGGTCTCTCAGGAGTATGTAGCCTTAGCGGATGGTGCCGCTGGATTCAGACGGGGTTTCTCCGGCCCCGCCCTACTCAGGAATCCTCTACCGTGAATAATCAGTTCGCTTACCGGACTCTCACCGTCTATGGTTGACTTTCCCACGTCATTCAGCTAAGATTACTCAATCAGATGTTGAGGTCCTACAACCCCGCAGTGGCCGTGACCACTGTGGTTTGGGCTCCTCCCCGTTCGCTCGCCACTACTTGGGGAATCATATGTTATTTTCTGTTCCTCCGGGTACTTAGATGTTTCAGTTCCCCGGGTTTGCCTCTCGTGTCCTATAGACACCAGATCTTACTTCTTCAAAGTAAGGGGTTGCCCCATTCGGAAATGCCAGGATCACGTGGTATGTGCCCATCCCCTGGCCTTATCGCAGCTTATCACGTCCTTCATCGCCTCTGAGAGCCTAGGCATCCCCCGTGTGCCCTTGTCTACTTCTCAGTAGGAGACGACTCGAAAGCCGTCTCGGCTCGGGTGACTAA
>NZ_BAAGWF010000012.1:0-6279 GCF_054780495.1 Hymenobacter tenuis | reverse complement strand
GAGGAATCTTACTCCTCCCTTTTCCTTATCATCAAGCCCCGTTACGGAGGATAAGCGAACATAGGATAATGTAGCTTATCCGACCGACCTCGGAATAAGTACGGTTTTTCTCCCCACCGCCCCTACTCGCCAAACGTGGTACTTTTCCGGTGGAAGCCCTCCCTTTGGGGCGGCTTTTTTAAGGCGGCGCCCCCCGAATTCTGTACTACTAGGTGGCAATTGTACCGAACCCGGGGGACGGGCAGCGGGTATGAATAGTATTGTTTCACCTTAACCCCGTGTACGATGCATACTCAAAACCAAACCCTGCTCGACGCTCTCAATGCCTGCGTGGCCGCCTGCGAGCACTGCGCTACCGCCTGCCTACAGGAAGACGACGTGAAGATGATGGCCCGCTGCATTAGCCTGGACCGCGACTGCGCCGACATTTGCGCCCTAACGGCCCGCTACGTGGCCCGGGGCTCGGAACATGCCCAGCACCTGCTGCGCGAGTGTGCCGAGATTTGCAAGGCCTGCGGGGACGAGTGCGCCCAGCACCAGCACCAGCACTGCCAGGAATGCGCCGAAGCCTGCCGCCGCTGCGAAGAAGCCTGCCGGGCGGGCCTTCAAGGCTAAACGGGGGATAAATATAGGGCCGGTGAATGGCTAAAAATAGGACAAGCTACTGCGGGAAATACTTCTTGACCACCTTCGGATTGTCCCGTTTCAGGTCCCAATAGCCCTTCGTCAGCCAATCCAGCGCCGACTTTTTCTTGGCCTGCTCCTGCTGCAATACCACTACCTGCGCCTCGGCTGCCGCTTTCTGCTGCCAGAGGTAAGTGCTCAGGCTGACCAGGGCCAGCAGCAACGCAATCACCCCTAGCCCCAGCCGGCCACTGGTAAAGCCCCACACTTCCCCCACCACGGGCACGCTGCGCGGAATCTGCGCAATCACCTGCTGCAGCTGCGCCGTGCCCGTGGTGAGCGTATTTTCCACCTTCGCGGGTGTGGCTAGGTGCGGCTGAATCGCCTCGGCTATGCCCTGGTAGTTGATGGTAAACCGCACCTCCTGCTTCACCTTGGCCAGCACCTCGTCCAGCTCGGCCCGGCTCACCGGCTTGCCCTGCTCTAAGCTGCGCTTGTTTAGTGCCTCGATGCCGCGCCGTAGCGCGTTTATGTCTTGAAGTAGCTCTTGCATACGTTGTTGCTGAAAAGTTAATCCCCCATCTCAAAGCCGCGGGACTGCTGCTTGCTCGGTTGCTGCTGCTGGGGCTGCCGCTCTTTGGCCTGGGCGTACTCGGCCGCCAGCTTGGCCAGCGCGTAGTCCTGGCCCACCTGCTGCCACGGCTGAGCCGGGTCCTGGCCTAGCTCGCGGGCCTTGGCAAAGCCCGTTTCCAGATTGCCGGCGCTGTACTCGCGGCCCACCTGGCTACCCTTCACCCGGTGCCCGTCCTGCGCGAACACCACCCCGGCCGGGCTCCCGTCCTTGCGCCGCGTCAGTTCCAGTTCGATGCCTCGGGGTCGTAGCGCCTCGCGCAGCTCGTCAAAGCTGCGGGCCTGGCCCGCCGTGTAGCTCAGGGCGCGGCCAATGTCCTGGCGGGCGCGGCTCCACTCGGCCGACTGTTCCTCTTTCGGGGTCGTGGCCTTCGCCTGGGCCGGGGTCGGGCCGATTTCGCGGGCCTGCTTCCGGCCCACCTGGTCGGCCACTATCAGCCCGTACTCCTGCTCGATGCCCTTGCACACGTCCACGCTCCGGGAGCGAATAAACTGGTCACTCACCGTCTGCCCGTCCAAATCCACCCGGTTTACCACCAGGTGCATGTGCGGGTGGGTTTTGTCCTGGTGCCGCACCACGGCCCATTGCGTGTTCTCCGAGTCAATTTTTAGCCCCTTTAGGTAGTCCTGGGCAATGCGGCCCATCACCTCGTTGGTCAGCTTCTCCTTTTCCTCCGCCGGGAAGGCCAGCGCCACGTGCAGCACCGCCTTGCCCAAATTGGGCCGCATGGCCCGCACCGCGTCGAAGTCCGCTGCCATGTGGTCGGCGCTGTCCGTGCGCACCCCGTGCGCGGCCAGCACCTCGGCCCCTTTGCCGGGGGCCTGCTCCTGCAGCACGTACCGGCACATAGCCCCGAACGACTGGTTAACCTTCACCTTGCCAATCATGCCCCCTCGCCCGCGAGCCGCTTCAACAAGTGGTGCATCTGCCCGAGTACCGTCGTGGCCCCGGTGCGCTGGTCCTGGCCCAAATGCGCCAGCTTGGTGAGCTGGTTCAGGTTCGCCGCCATGCCGGCCAGCTGCGCCAGCTGCCGCGCTTCCTCCGGGGTCGGCGGGGCCTGCAGTTTTGTGGCCGTGTTCTGTTTCCGCCATACCGACCGCAGCACTTCGCCCTGACTCAACTTGTACCGTTCGGCCTCCTGGGTCAGGCGCTCGTGCTCCGCGTCGGTCAGCCGGACGCTCACGACGTGGCGCTGTTTCTCGGCCAGCGGGCCAGCCTTCCGGCCTCCCTTGCGGGGGCGGTGGGGAGTAGAATCAGGGGCTGCTAGGTCTGCCATATGTGGGTCCCCGAAGGGGCAAGTGTAGTGAGCCCAACGGGCGAACGGGTTTTGGGTATTGCGCGAAGCGCGATTCACAAAACACATCTTGCGATCGACGTCAGAACGACCGGGACCGCGCCTCAAGGTACACGTTTCTTCCCAACTGCCCCTACTCCGTCCGATCCGATTGGCACCCATTCTCTCCACGTTCTTAGAGCTGGATAGACTAGCCCCTGCTGTGTTTGGTAGGTTTCGTAACGCCCCTTCTATCTTTGGCCCACTTGCACGGTTGTCACCCCGCCAACGCGACGTCTGAAAAGACGAAGCCCCGGCTGGTGACACAGCCAGGGCTTCAGGAAGTGGGTGGATTCAGCACCCTTACTCCCGATCGAAGATGGGTAAACGTGCCAAGGTGAAACCCGCCAGCCAGGCTGGTTGGTTTCGCATCTCCCTGGAATTGCTCAAAGCAGCACTAGGGGGAGCAGTTCGAGCAGTGGTCAGCCACTGGCTCGGGCATCCGTAGGATAACGGCGGCTAGGACTTCGGTCTTGGCCGCCGTTTGTACGTGGACCAAAGTCGTATGTACAGTACAAACATACGAGGTTCAGGACAATCCTAGTTACGCTACGAGTTCAGCGAGTTACCTAGTCTGTCTGGCGCACACAACGGCAGCCTAGTTGGTCTATCCATCGGTCTGTACCCTCAGTCGCTCCCGTTCCCATGGTCTTGGCATTCACAAGTTCAAAGCAGTACATAAGCTCAACAATAAATATTATAAACCATTGATTACCAATAATATACGGTTTATAAAATGCGCGCAAGTTACTGGCTTCTAGGACTTTGCTGTTTTTGCTTTGCTTGCGCCGTTGTACTCCTGACTAGTCCCTAAAAGCTCTTTTTTTTTTCGCGCGAACACCAATTGGTGTATTTGAGCTTATTTGTTCTATTTGAGGGGCCCGTATATTATTGATTGCCAGCTTTTTATGACACTTATAAACGGGTTTTAGTGGGTGAGAAACGGGTTTTAGTGGGTGAGAAACGGGTTTTAGTGGGTGAGAAACGGGTTTTAGTGGGTTTAGAAACGGGTTTTAGTGGGTTGAAAACGGGGTTTAAAAACGTAATCCGAATACAATGCCCGTTTCTTGCTTATAATTGCCCAATAATCAGCCAGTAGCCCCTTATGAGCAAGGAACTAGAAGTTCGCCAACACAATGCTTTAACCAATGCTCGGTACGAGTATTCGGAGCTGCAGCTTGATTTGCTGTTCTTTCTTATCTCTAAGCTCCGAAAAGACCAGCAAGACAGGGTTTATGAGTTGAATATCAAAGACCTGTCTTCACTGACTGGCAAAAAATACAACGCTGCCTATCTCCACAAAGCGACTGCTGACATGGGTAGCCGTGTGTTTGAGGTGCAAACTGAAACCCGGTACCGGCAACTGTGGATGTTCCAGCGGGTGGATTACCTACTTGGGCAAGGAATCATTGAAATCAAGCTTACAGAGGACATTACGCCTTATCTGTTTGACCTGAAAGAGAACTTCACTAGCTACGAGTTGGCTTCGGCACTGCGCCTCACTAGCAAGTATGCTAAGCGGATTTATCAGTACTGCAGTCAATGGAAAGACCAGGGCGAAACCAAAAAGTATGACATTCAGGAGTTCAAGATGATGCTCGGCTTACTTGACGACAAGGGCAAGGATAAGGCTATCAGGATGAGTGACTTTCGGGAAAGTGTGCTGGATGTGGCCGTAAAGCAAATCAATGAGCACACTGAATTACACGTCAGTTACCAGCTTGAAAAACGGGTCAGAACCTACAAAAACATCGTTTTCACAATCAAGCGCCAAGCTTTGGCCGAAACCATTCCTTTCGACCTGGTGACCACTGCTCAGGATGTGCCTGGCATTCAACAGAGCCACTATGACAACGCCGCCCGCATCCTCGACGAGCTGCGCATCACTGACGTCAAACACCGGCAAGTCATCCTCAGCAGCGCGGCCCACGTCGCCGAAGTCAACCGCTACAACCACGACCTAAAAACGGGCAAGGTCAAAGCCAGCCGCAATCCGGGGGGCCTGCTGCTCGTACGCTTGGGCCTGGTCGCCGCCAAAGCCCCGCAAATGGCCTAGAAAGGCCCCTAGAATCCACGTATCTTTACCCTGCCATGAAAATCACGCTCGAAGTACCCGATAGCCGTGCTGGCTTCCTTTTGGAGCTATTGCGCAACCTGCCCTTTGTCACGCTCCGGGGTCAAGCCGCCAAAACGTCTGCCTCGGACGAAACCGCCCACCTGCTGTCCTCGCCCGCCAACGCCGAACGCCTGTACGCGGCCCTGGAGCGCGACCGCCGGGGCCAGCGGCAAGTTCACGAGTTGCCGGACACGATATGACGCTGAGTTGGGACGATGCCGCCTGGGAGGACTTTCAGTACTGGCTTGACACGGACAAAGCCATCGCCCGCAAGATTCGGGCACTGCTCAAAGAATGCCTGCGCACCCCTACCACGGGCACGGGTAAGCCCGAACCACTCAAACACGACTTTGCCGGCTTCTGGTCGCGCCGCATAAGCGGGGAGCACCGACTGATTTACCGCTTTGAGGCCGACCTAGTGTACGTGCTGCAATGCCGTTTCCACTACACGAAGAAGTAGGCACAAAGGCGTTCTCGAACGCCGATAGCGGGCCCTATCCGAAAGACGACGGCTGTTTAAATCACCGTTTTCGTGAACTCCTGCTATCTTGGGAAGGCTTCCGACAGCGAGTTGTCTTTCCTACTTAGCACCCTTTTTCTCCTGCCCTGACTATGTCCACATTACGTATCGTGCTGCTGAATACTCTTTTGTTGGCAGGCATGGCCACCGCAGGTCACGCACAGGGCATTCCAAAACTATCATCTAGTCGGTTTGAGCATCACATAGTGGGGTCAAAAACAGTTGCAGGCAGCTCCCTCGCCCCGGTGAAACACCCCGCCTTGTATGTGGTGGATGGAACGCCTATGACCCGGGAACAACTTGATGGGATAAGCCCATCGCAGATTCAGCACATTCGTGTCGCTAAAGACAGCCTCTCTCGGGCCGCCTATGGGCCACGCGCCAAGGATGGGGTGGTGTTTATTACGATGAAGAAGTAACCCCCACCTGAAGCAGGCGTGATCTGCCCGGGCAAGGCGCGAACTAAAACCCTGGTTATGAAACACGCCCCCGCTTTCCTCCTTGGCCTGACGCTGTTGGCCCTCTGCGGTCCTGCTTCCGCCCAAACAACGCCCACTCCGGCCCCGAACACCCCCCTGGGGAAAGGAGTCCCTCATCCCAAACGGGCGGCCGCTTCCCCGCGCACGGCGCCGGTGTCGGCCGTGAAAATGGACACCGCGGCCTTTCGTCGCTCCGGACGCCCCGCTGACGCCATCCGAATCCGCGCCCGGGATATTCCATCGAAAAAGAAAGACTAAAGGAGGAGGTCGTTCGAGCATCTGCTCCCTTTCTTAGACTGCTAACAGCTGCTCCGCACCAAGTGCTAATCGACCGCTGAGCGCCCGGCGAGTTTAAGAAACTCGTCTACGATTCAAAATTTACGAAACTCGAAAAGGAGATGAGTTTCGTAGACTCGAAACAGATGCCTTTCCGGGACTTGGGCAAACAGGATTTTGGGGGCAGTGGGGCAGTGCAAAAAGTCCCGGGGTCATCTTGGAAAAGTTGCTTAACAAGAACTGTGTTAAAAGTCAAGCATTAAGCACCAATTTGGAGGTAAAATCTGCCTGGTAGGGTAC
>NZ_BAAGWF010000011.1:0-1097 GCF_054780495.1 Hymenobacter tenuis | reverse complement strand
CGGATTTGACAATAGCAAACGCTTGCTTGAGCAGCTTGTTACAGACCGCAATCAGGGCTAGCTTCTTGTTCTTGCCCTTGGCCACGAGGCGGTCAAAGAGGGCTTGGCAGGCGGCATTCGTTTTCTTAGCCGAGAAGCTGCACATAAAGAGTTTACCACGAATCAAGCCCCCACCCATCTTGGTGATGCGTACCTTGCCCCGGATGCTGGTACCCGAACTATGCTCCCGCGGCGACAAGCCCGCCATGGCAATGAGTTGACGGTAATTATCTAAGCGCGTAAAGCCGCCGGCAAACAACAGGAGCATGCCGGCCGTCTTGCGGCCAATGCCGGGAATGGAGCAGAGCAGGGTCATTTCTGCCGCAAAGCGCTGTTCTAACAGGGCCAGTAGTTCGGCTTCCACTGCGTCGACTTGCTGGGTGAGCACCTGTAAGGTATGCTGTAGACGTTTCAGCGCGAGCTTACTGACAATCGGTTGGCGCTGCAGCGCTTCCAGGGCGTTGCTCACCATCGTTTTCTGTTTGAGCAGCTGTTCATTCACTTGCTCGAGCTGCCGACATTCGACCAGCACGGCTTCCTCGGGCTGCCAGAGGGTGACTACCTGCTGCTGACCATAGCGCAGCAGCCACTGGGCATCCTTCCGATCACTCTTGCTCTTGCTCAGGTGCATCTGGATAAAGCGCCGGATGACCAGTGGGTTGAGCACGGCGACTTGGCCCCCCTGCTCATGCAGGTAATACGCGAGGGCCAGGTTATAGGTGCCGGTGGCTTCCATCACGAACAAGCAGTGCGCCCCGCACGTCTTGACTACCTGCTGAAAGCCGGCTTTGGTGTTCGGTACCTCGAAGTGTTTTACTTGTTCACCCACTTGGTAACAGAGGGCCAGGGTGGCTTTGCTCACGTCAATGCCCACCACAGAAAGAGAAACGTGTGACACCATAACAAGCAGTAAGGAAAGGTGATAAGATCACGTGACAAGGACTTCTAGGGAGTCTTTTGTTATCCTGATACAAGCTCTGTGGCCTCTTGGAACTGTCCGAAGTACCCTAGAAAAGAGAGGGGATTGTCATGTTAAACGAGCTCGAACGCCCCATAAC
>NZ_BAAGWF010000009.1:0-136725 GCF_054780495.1 Hymenobacter tenuis | reverse complement strand
GAGGAATCTTACTCCTCCCTTTTCCTTATCATCAAGCCCCGTTACGGAGGATAAGCGAACATAGGATAAGCGAACATAGGATAACTGCACTTATAAGGACAGGACTGCGGCAAGCCAACCGGGTAGGGCACTCGCGAGCAATGGAACGCGAGCTGCATCGTTTGACAGCAGAGTAGCTATTGTCTATTTCGTCCGGCTTCTCTTGTATTGCTCCAGAAGAAGAGCAACCAGAAAGGCACCAACACCTATAAGAAAATACCCCCACGAGAAGCCATTTCCACTCTGCGAAAACCGCACATATACTACCGGAACCAGCACTGCTGTGATAAGCATGAAAACTAGCAGCTTCTTCTTCATCGTTGGTAAGTTAAGCTACAGCTGCTAGAGCGCTAAACCGGCCCACCGAAAAATTAGTCCGTTTAAGCGAGGTTCCCATCTGAGGTCCGTTCCTTTACATAATCGCGACTTATACGACTGTTATTTAATGCGAGACCACCGTTTATAACCCACGCGAATAGCGGTAATGAGGCCGATTACCAGTGGTGGGAGTATACTCAAGGTCAATAAAACAGGCCACCAGATAACCACTACCCAGCCATAATAAAAGCCGAATCGGCCTAGTGTATACACCGGGTTTGTCGTGTAGTCATCATTAGCTATCATATCCCCTATAGCACCAAGGGCCCCGACTGCGAGCCAGAAAGTAAGGCCGATTAGAAACGAGCTACGCAAGGTTTTTATGGGCTGACGCATAGGTAAGCTGTGGAATAGTACTGTGACGGGTAGAACGTTCTGCTCGAGCTATATTAGATACCTAAATTTTGTCCCTTTACATGAACTGTGTTGAAAGTCAAGGATTGAGCGCCAATTTTGACGAAAAATCGGCTCGGTAAGGCACACCCGATTTTACAATAGCAAAGGCTTGCTTAAGCAGCTTGTTGCAGACGGCAATTAGCGCCAGCTTCTTGTTCTTGCCTTTGGCCACGAGCCGGTCAAACAGCGCTTGGCAGGCCCCATTGAATCGCTTGGCCGCGAAGCTGCACATGAATAGTTTGCCACGGATCAAGCCCCCGCCCATCTTGGTGATGCGCACCTTACCGCGGATGCTGGTGCCGGAGCTGTGCTCGCGGGGGGAGAGACCGGCCATGGCAATGAGTTGACGATAGTTATCGAGACGGGTAAAGCCACTGGCAAATAAGAGCAGCATGCCCGCGGTCTTACGCCCAATACCGGGGATCGAGCACAGCAGCGTCATCTCCGACGCAAAGCGTTGTTCCAGCAACGTCAGCAGTTCGGCTTCCACCGTATCCACTTGCTGCGTTAAAGTTTTGACCATTTGCCGTAAGTGTTTCAAGGCGACCTTACTCACGAATGGTTGGCGTTGTAGTGCTTCCAGGGAGTTGCTGACCATCGTCTTTTGCTTGAGCAGTTGCTCGGTGACCTGCTCTAACTGCCGACACTCCACGAGCACTGCTTCATCGGGCTGCCAGACTTTCACGGGTTGCTGCTGGCCATAGCGCAACAGCCATTGCGCGTCTTTGCGGTCGCTTTTGCCTTTGCTCAGGTGCATCTGGATGAAGCGTTTGATGACCAGCGGGTTGAGCACCACTACCTGCCCGCCCTGCTCGTGCAAGTAGTACGCTACGGCCAGGTTGTAGGTGCCCGTGGCTTCGAGCACAAACCGGCAGTGCCCACCGCAGGCCTGGACTAGCTGCACAAAACCGGCTTTGGTGTTGCTGACCTCGAGGTGGCGCACCTGCTCGCCCACTTGGTAACAGACCGCCAAAGTGGCTTTACTCACGTCGATACCGACAACGGATGGGGGCAGTGGCAGAAGCATAATGAGCCGTGTTAGCGTGAAGGAGAAAGGAAATCCAGGGAATCTTTATCTATCCTGATACAGGCTCTCAGGCCTCACGGAACTGTCCAAAGTGGCCCCAGAAAAGGGAGGGGATTGTCATGTAAAACGAGCTCGCAGGCTCCATAATAATCGAATCTTACTCCTCCCTTTTCCTTCTCAGTAGCCTCAAGTTAAGGCTGATAGGCGAACATAGGATAATGTATGTTATAAACGCCACCTCGGAAAAGTGAAAGGTTTGGTTCCTCCAACGGAGTGGTGTCTGCGTGGTACTTTAGCAAAACACCCTGCTGCTTTTGGGCAGGTACGAAACGCGTCCTAGCATGCCCACACATACTCTGAATGGTAAATAGGTGAGTTACCTCACTGCCAGCTACAGTGCTATTGGGACTCAGGCGGTGCTGAAGCTTATAGTACACCCTGGTGAGGCAGTTCAATTAAGGCAGGCGCCGGCAGGCCCTTAACAACGTACGTAGTCCCGCAGCAGGACTTCCTGCTGCAGCCGAAGCACCAGGAATGTTTCCAGTTGGGTTGCCTCCACTTCCAGCTCTACTTCAGCTGCCAGGTCCAACAGGTTGTTGCGACGCTCACTTGATTCCCACCCAAACAAAGCGGAGTACAGATCGGCAAAGGGCTCCGGAGCGTGGTCGGTGAAGGAGTAGGGCCCGACCTTGATGGCCAGCAACGCTAGCAGCACGCGGGTTCCGTATAGCTGCGCTTGCGGATCGGTCAGTTGCCGAACTTCGGTGTACAGCTCCTTGAAGCTCAGGCCCAGGTGCTGCATTCCTTGGTAAGCGTACCAGCGCGTGCCGCTGCCGCTGCTGTGCGCCTCCCAGGCCGGGCTCAGCAGCGCCTGCTTGAAATACGTGGCTCCCGCTTCCCCGCACAGCGAAAAGCCCAGCAGAATGCCGGCATTGCAGTCGGTGGAACAGTACGCGGTGCCCGATTCATAAAGCCGCGCCAACACCTGCTCCCGGTCCGGTAGTTTACACACCAGTGCCGGGATGAATTCGGGGAACAGATTTTTGCCATAGGTGGCCTGAATGGCGGCGCGGATAGGTTGCTCCAGGTCTTGGCAGTCCACGTGCAGTAAGCCCAGGGCAGCGTGCTTGGCCTCATCATAGCCGGCGGGCCCAAACGCGTAGCGCACCAGCAAAGGCTTGATGGCGGGATGGCCCAGCCGGGCCAGTAAGGTCAGAACCGCGGCGGGCGCATCGGGCAGCAGCTCCTCACCGGAACAGCACACGGCATAAAGCGGCTCGGCAAACGCTTCGTCGCCGTGCCGCTCAAATACAGGCAGCAGGTCTGCGTGCGTGGCCTGAAAGGGGTGCCGCAGGTACGCCTCCAACAGCAGACGAGCATCTTCCCTGCCTCCGCTTATCATCACCGCGTTGATCAGCGCCTGCCGCACGGTATCGTCCTGCAAGGCTGGCGGGAGTTGGAGGTAGCTCAGCAGCTGGTTGGTTGTAAGTAGCATCCGGGTACGAATTGACGTGAAAGCACACTCCATTAAGTTGTACCGCCGGCTGACTTCCAGACTCAAAGGTAGACCGCAACCCACAGCTAGCGACTGGGCAGTGGGTGGGTACTGAAAGGTATGTTTGAACGCGGGCTAAGCGGAAGCCCTCTAAGCCCGTCAACGATATGCCCGGACGGCTACTTGATAGAGTTCATACATATGTTTTCCTGGCTAAGGCAAGGACAGTAGGCTACCGGGTGCCGTCCAGGCGCTTACTTTACCGGCACAAACTCCACCGGCCGCTTGACCAGCTTTTCTAGATCCGCTTGGCGCACGCGGGCGTAAAAAAAGTACAATGCCACGCCCCTGTCATAAAAGTGCAGGTCGACGGACCCCGGCCCGCTTTCCGCCGGCAAGATGCCTTGGAGGGAGCGCGGCGCATGTACCGGCGGTTGGGTGGGGTCTGCTCCGAAAACCAACCCACGCAGGCGGCGCGCCTTCCGCAGGGAATCCGCGGGCAGGGGGTGGTTGCGTTGATCGTATGCCGGAATGACACCCCGCTCCAGGCGGGCGACGAGCGTGTCCGACCACGCTGGCTTCCACCTGCTGTTGGTGTTGAAGTCGACAATCTTGTCTGATTCATCCAGCGAATAGCGGAGCGGCAGTTTGGAAGCGGAGCAGCTTACCACTGCCCAGGTGGCAAGGCCAAGAAGAGCAGATCGCAGGGGCAACATAGGGTCGAATGCAGAAGGATGGAGAAATGTGGCCCCGTTATTTCACGACGGTGTAGGGCACGCGCAGGCGGAAGGTGGAGTCGCGCGGGCTTACGCGAACCGTGATGCTGCCCTCCCAAAAGGCCTGCTGCCGGCTGGCCGCGCCGAGCGGTGGCACGGGTAGCACAACCTTGCCGATGCCATCAGCGCCCACCGGGACGGTCTTCCCGTTTACGGTCATGGTCAAGCCACCCGGCGCGTAGCGAACCTGCATGAGGTAAACTTGAGCCCGGTACGTGTCTCCCGGAGCTACGGAACTGGTTTGCGCACTCACCATGGGGTGCAAGGCAGACCGGAAGCGCCGGGGGGTAAGGCGGGCACTCAGCTGGGATAAGGCCGCCTCTTCCCGGAGCAGCACCGCCGTCTCGTAGCGGGCCAGGGCCGCCAGCGCCCCGGCAAACGAGGTACTGCCAAAATCAAACTGCTTAAGGTCGGGGGCATCTGGTACTGATCCTGGGCCGGCCGGCAAGGCCGTTCGCTGCAGCAGGCTCTCGAACCGGCTCAGGTAAAGCCGGAGGCTATCCGCCGGCCCACCAGGAGCCTGCATAAACTCGCTCACGGCGTCGCGGGTGGCAAGTTGCGCGAGTAAGTCCCGGTTGCGGGTGTGCTGGGTTAGCCGCTCCCCAAGGCTGTTCAAGTACCCCGTTACGGCATGGGTGCTGTCGCGGAGCGCCTGCGCCCGGGCAAGAAGGGTCCGGTCCGCCGGGCGCATTCCGGTTGCGTGCACCTGCGCTTCCATTTGCTGGATCCGGTCTGCATTCGTCTTGTACAGGTACTCGTTGCCGCGCCGCAGCACGCCTTCCAGTTGGTGGAGACGGACCAGGGCGACTTGCTGCGCTGAAGGACGCTGGCAGCTAAAAGCACTGCCAGCCAGCGAAAGCAGCAAGGCCGGTCGCCCCAGCCGCTGGGCCCACCCAGCTGAAGAATACAACCGGTTCAATAGGGACAAAAACTTCATCGGGCCTTGATTTGGTAAGGAACGCGCAACGAAAAGGTAACCGGACGACCGTGGTACACGCCTTGGATCGTACCCTGCCAGATAGCGATACCTGGCTGCGCATCCGCGGGCACGAGAAAGCTGATCTGCCCGCTGCCGGTGGCCGGGGCCATGGGCACCGTGACCCCGTTGGCTGTCAGACGTAGGTTGTTTACATCGGGCGAGGCAGCAGCAAGAAATAACTTGGCCCGGTAGGGTTCCGCTGCCCGTACCACTTTGGCTTCAGCCACGGCAAAGGGAGCAATTTTATCGAAGTACAACCCCTCGGGTCCCATCCGCTGAGCCAGCTTGGTCAGGGCATCTCGTTCCAGGCGCAGCACCTGCTGCGTATGCAAGCCCAACATGGCCGAACTACCGGCCTGCGAGTTCCCTTTAAAATTGTAGTCTCCAAAGCTTTGATCATTCAACCGGTGGCCGACCACGGCTTGAATGTCCAAATCGTCTTTAACGTCCAGGCCAAGGACCTCACCGGTTTCGGGTACAAACTGGCGCACGTACTGACTGTAATCGCGCAGGCGCTGGCGCAGCGTATCCGCCGCGGCTTCGCTCAGCAGGCTTGGCCGCTGGTGCAAGCCGCGCAAGTAGGCTAGTTCCGCCGTCGTGCGGGCGCGCAAAGCCTGCGCTTGCCGGAACACGACGCTGTCAGAAGCACCATTCCGATCAAAAATTTCGGCCATTCGGTTCAGCCGCTGCTCCGAGGCGCTTGCCTGGAACTTGTTGAGTGCCAGCAGGGCTGTGTCCAGCTGCTGTAGCTGCTGCTCGTCCGCAGAAGCGGCTGGCCGGCACGCTCCCAAGCCGCTAAGCAGTGCCAAAAAGCCAAGAGCAGCAAGTTGTGGAAAGGTTCTATGCATAAGCAAGGCCGCAAGTCACAGAACTTGCAGCTGCGAATATAGCGCTTGCGCAATTGCTGCGAAGCGAGTATGCTGTTTCTTCCCGGCTTCGCCTTCCCGCGCTTTACTTTTGGTTTAAAAGCTACCGCATAGGGATAAGTTCATGTAGCTTTGAAAGGGCGAAGTCTAGTAAGTTCCTCACCGGGAAGCGCCTTGACGCGCAGTCCATCCCACTCAGTCTCCTCTTACCCGGTCATCTCCCTTTATCCGGGGGTATACCTCCTATGCTCATCCTGCCTTGCTCGGACTTTTTTACACCATGTTAATGCATATCGGCTTCGGCCTTCATTGGCACCCGGCTTCGGCCAACTCTAAGTGCCTTTTCAGCCACAGCGGGCGACCTCGCCGAATGAGGCTGGCCGTGGTGGCGTTGGGACTGTTCACCTGCTTGTGGCACAGTCAACCGGTGCGGGGCCAAGCCATAGCGGCAGGTGGAACGTATTCCGCTGCCATGCAGCCTGATGGATCCCTTTGGAGCTGGGGCAACCTCACGTATGATCCCGGATGGGAGTCGCCCCCGACCCTGCACCCCGGGCCAGTGCATTATAGCCCAGGGACGCATTGGCTGAGCGTGGCCGTTGGGGAGCACCACGTAGTAGCCGTCCGCCAGGACGGCACGCTGTGGACCTGGGGTAGCAACGCCCGTGGTCAGCTCGGCACCAGCATCACTGCTGCCGTATCTATCCCGCTTCAGGTTGGAACGGCGACTACCTGGCGCCAGGTAACGGGCGGAGCCTCGCATACGCTGGCTCTGCAAAATGAGGGCACACTCTGGGGCTGGGGTAGCAACGCCCGCGGTCAGCTCGGCACCAGAACTGCATCCGGAGCTTCGGGGTCAACGAAGAAGCTAAGCCCTGCCAACAAGCCTCCAGTCGCCGGCAACCAAGCTTCGTTAGTGGTGGCTCCCACGCCCTTAAATCCGGCCGTGCGCTGGCGTAGTGCTGCCGCTGGGGCCACGTATACGCTGGCCCTGCGGGCGGACGGTACTCTCTGGATATGGGGAGAAATAGAAGCGACCGATGGCCAGGAATGGGCCACCGGGCAGCCTGGACGCCCGCCGCAATCCCGGGACGTGATTCAAGTAGGTACCCAAACGTCCTGGAAGGGCTTGGCCGCGGGGCATAACCACGCGCTGGCCCTGCAGCAAGACGGCAGCCTTTGGGCTTGGGGCGACAACCACCACGGGCAGCTGGGAACCGGCTCACCGGGCTTCGCCACAGCACCAGTTCAAGTAGCCCCGGGCGCAACGTGGATTAGCGTGGCCGCGGGCCGGTCTCACACCGTGGCGGTGCGCCATGACGGCACGCTATGGGCCTGGGGCAACAACGAGGAAGGACAGCTGGGCGACGGCACTACTACCACCCGGACAACCCCGGTGCAGATCGGCCCCGATGCCAACTGGCAAAGTGTAGCCGCGGGCCGCTTTCACACCGTGGCGCTACGCCGTGATGGCAGCATCTGGGCCTGGGGAAACAACGATGCAGGCCAACTAGGTTACCGGGCCGAGGGTAGCCGGGTACCGCAGCTGGTTGCAGCCTTCGGCCCGGCTAGCCGCTAAGGTCATCAAGCCGCGTTTGCCGACGCCCCTTGGTACCTTTATCTTTGTTCGTGTTTCACTGTTGCCCTTATGCTAAAACCTTTTCTCATCAGTTTCCTGCTGCTATGGGGATGGAGCGCGCAAGCCCAATCCGCCGCAGCCAAAGAGCCGTGCGACTGCCCGCCGCCTACGGCCAGGCAATTCAGCGACGTTTGCGTGGACTTGTACAGGGGCGCTGCAGCCAGCAACCAAGAATGGGAGGACGTGAGGTTTGGCTGGGAGGAGGACCTGTGGAAAATGTCGTGCGCCACGCCGGGGGTAGATACGCCAGAGCAAGCTAAAACCAAGATCAAGTGCATGTGGAACAAGTACCGCGAGTCTTTTCGCTGCTACGATTACACAGGCACAGTGGCTAGCGAAAAGAACATAACCAAAATGGCTACCGACATAGGCCGGCGTGAGTTCGTTCAAATTGCTCTGAGAACGTACCAGCTGGACATGAACTTTGTGGACCCCGCGGATAAAAAAACCCTGCTCGACTTCGTCGTGGAAAGAAAAGCAACCCTGGGAAAGCAGATGCCGCTTAATGAGCACGAAATCGAATCATACGAAAAGCTGCGGCTTTTGCTTGTGAAACACGGTGCCAAACAGGCAAAAGAGCTTCGCAGGTAAGCCACCACAACAGCTACAGTAGTGCTTGCACAGAGCCACGTGATAGCTTGGCCCCAGTTCTATAGTGTTCCCTACCTGTGCTTACCGTTTTGTCCGTGGTCTGGCGTGCCTTTGTTCTGACTTGGCTTATCGAGTGGCTGCTCTTCCTGCTGTTTGAACGACGGGGGCTGGCACGCACGGCGGGTTTCATTTTCCTGATAAACTTGTTTACCTGGCCGCTCTGTCAGCTTTTGTACTGGCACTTCCCCGCCTACTTGCCCGCTATTGAACTCGGCGTCGTCGCGGCCGAGGCGGGCCTGATGGCTTACTATTTTCGCTGGACCTGGGTGCGCGCAGGCCTGGTGGCTACTGCCTTGAATACCCTCAGCTACTTCGCGGGCTTGGCCCTGTTGCGTTTGCCTTTGTTTTCATGATCCGTCGTCCCTGGCTATTACTCTTTGGTCTGTCCGTAGCCCACGGGCTTAATGACTTGCTCGCAGGCTGGCTGCTTAGCGCACAAACCCACGTCAGCACTCCGGATCGTACGTTGCTGTTGTTTGTCAGTTACAACGTCGTGGCCTTTGGCGGGCAGGTTCCAGCGGCGCTGGGGCTCGAGCGCTGGGGGCATTACGGACGGGCCGCTGCCTGGGCGTTAGCGGCCCTGCCACTAGCAACACTGCTGCCCCCCAGCGCCGCGCCGGCTGCAATCGGCTTGCTCGCGCTGGCCTCCGCCGTCTACCACGTGGCTGGGGGCGCGCTGGCCATGAGCCTGTCCATCCGACCAGCCCTAGCCGCCGGGTGCTTTGCCGCACCCGGCGTGGTAGGCTTGACCACCGGCAGTTGGCTTGGCCAACACTCGCACTTAGGCCCACCGGCCTGGATGTGTGCGCTGCTGGTGGTTGGTGTAGTAGGGCTCCTGCGCCACGCCCCACGGGAGGTAACCAGCTTGAGGTCCGGAGATACCCAACGCCCAACTGCTATGCAAGGCTTAGTACTGGTACTGCTGGCGCTGGCCGCGCTGCGGTCAACGCTCTGGAACTTTACCTCCGCCCATGTTGGTACAACCCCCATGCTGGGGTTAGGCGTGGCGGTGGCCGCTGCTACTGGCAAGATCATGGGCGGTTGGCTGCTACGGCGCCACCTCGTGGTGTTGCAAACAACGGTAGCATTGGTGGGAGCCGTGTTGCTGTTGTTGCTCCCCGCCTTAACCTTCCCCGCGCGCCTGCTGGGCCTTGCCCTGCTACAGTCTACCATTCCCGTGGGAGTGGTTCTGTTGACGGAACTGCTCCGAGGTCGCTTGGCCCTGGCCAACGCGCTAGTGATGGGTCTGGCCGTCCTACTCGGCGGAGTAAGTTTGTGGCTGCCCAGTGGGCCGGCTTCCGTGGTGGCGGGTGCAGGCCTGCTGGTATTGACGTACTGCTTTATCCGCTATTGGCAGCCAGGGCCGGCGGTTGCACCTGCCACCGCACCCGCTGCCGCAAGGCCAACAGCAGCGTAACTGCAGTAGCCGAAGCAACCAGCAGGCCTAGTTGCAGCGAACCGCTATTATCCCCCGGGTAGCGAAGCAGAAAGACCACGCCTTTGCTGCGCTTTAAGTCTGCGGGAACTTCCCCCCGGGGCAGCTCCACTTCCCGGTAGGTCACCTTGTTGTTGCTCACGTCGGTGATTTCAAAGCGTACGTAAGGCTCGACGTAGGCGCCCTGCATCAGGTAGGTTTTGCGGTTGACCTGCCGCCACTTAAAAGCCGTTTTCTCCTGCACGTTGTATACCACCAGCGTCCAGGTTTGCGTTACCTCTTTAACCACCGGCACTTTGTACACCTTGTTTTCGGTGAGCTGGTGCAGTATGCCGTCGCCGGTATCACAGTAGAAGCGGTACTGGGTAAACTTCTTGCTGTTTTTGAGCGCGAAGTACACGGGCTGGTTTGGGGGCTCGATGGCGATGTCCGCCGCGCCGAAGCGGGGCAGCAACAGCAGCAGCAGAACCCCAATAAACAGGCGCTTGACCCGGCCGGAGGGTAGAGGAAAAACGTGCATAAACAATAGTTGCTTGGCAGCCGGCCGGAAGCTCCTTACCCGCCGCTAAAGGTAACCATTCGTATTTAGGTTTGAAGCGGATTCCAGCTGCTAAGCTTCTGTCGCCGGCAAATAAATACAGTTACCGAGCTCGTGCCATTACTAGGCCAGGGCTGAGTGGTGCGGCCACGCCTCAAAACGGTGCGCCTGGGCTTTCTGCGACTGAATTTACACGGAGGCCTTCTCGGTGGTACCGACTATAGAAATAGGGTAAGTAGCCCCGGTACGGGTAACCAATTTGGTAGTGGCTCAGGTAGGCTGAAGCCCGTATGGGGAACATGGAAGTATGTTCGTACTGCGGCGCGTCAGCGGTGCGCAACGGCAAACAACGTTACCACTGCCAAAAAGAAAACCAATGCTAGCAGAGTTCCACAGCAATTATCCTACCACCAACGGATGTAACGGGCCAAGCAGAAGTATGCCTTTTGGCGAGCGATTTTTTTCGGGCTTCGTGGACATGGATCTGCTACCTATCCTAGTTCCGCACCTGAAATGCTGGGCCGGGGGATGACGCAGGCCTTGCGTTTTTGGTCTCCAGGATCCATTTCATCGGTATGCTGGACTTATACGATATGGCCATCACGGCAAAAGGAATTGCATTGCTATCCCAGCTGGATCACTTTACAGAGCTCCGCTTAAAAGGGTGTGCCAGTTTACACGATGACTGTCTGCCTCACTTGGTCACTATCAGCTTTTAGAACTGCTCCATCTCGGCGGTACCGACATCACTCTGGATGGGCTCCTTTCGTTACACACGTGGCCTACGCTGAAATCGATCTGTGTTTTTCAAAACTCCCCCAAGCAAATCCAGGTGAAAGGCCAACAACTCTTGCTTCGGATGCCGTTCTGCCACGTCGTCATAAACCACCAAGCGGTTCAGCCTTAGGCATGTCTGGGAAGGCGTGAACGTTTGCCCCCTCGGCATTTTGAGATAAATGCTCTGACCAACGCGGCTACTACCGGTAGACGGCTGGCCAGGGCAGCGGGTAGCCTTGGTCGTTGCGCCTGTCGCCCAGAGCATGTTACCCGCTGGAGCACCTCTACTGCACCTGCATTAGGGAGGGCTCTCCAATGCCCTCCCGTCCTTATCCAAGTTAGGTTGCAAAGAAGATATCCTTGTTCATTCCGCCTAGTCCTTACACATTGAGCTAGGTAGCTTTGAAACCGCGACCTATGTAACTAGCGCGTTTTACCCGAATCGTCGCGCACACCCTAAGTATAGCGAAGCACAGCTTGCAATTTTAAAGGCTTATCTAAGAAAAGTATGAATGCATCTAGATACAGGTAATATGTTTCATTTGAGTTGCAGCAGCCTAACTGCTACTTTAGTGTTATGATAAGATTTGGCGTTACGAAAACTTTGCTTCTTTTCTTCTTCGGTCTCAGCCTAGGCGTTGCTGCCAAGGCGCAAGGCAAAACACAGAAAGAAGAGAAGACCCAAGCAGAAACTTTGTATTGGTTGAATAATTATGGCAAACCAATGCTTTTAGATGAGTTTAGCAAAGGGACCCCGCCTACTAAATATAGTATATCCTATGAATTCTTGGAAGATAATATTTTGATTACTGAAGAGCATACGGGAGACAACCTAGTTCCCTCTTCGGAGACATTCTCTGTTTTGTATAAAGACCTATATATTCAGCCCATCCCAATTGGAAAGACGTTTGGCTCCTCTGGTACAATAAAAAGATTTTACATCGAGACTGTACCTAATAAGGTAGATTATACTTCAAAAGGCCGCGTTTGGGTTGATGGAGGTCCTCCCTCACACGTATCATCTATTAAATTCTATTACGATACGAATGAGCCGAGCACTGAAACGGGTACTACCCGAGTGGTCAATGCTTTGATACACATGGCAAAACTGCAAGGAGCAACCCCATTGCCTAAAGTAGAGGCAAATGATTTCTAATTGATGTTTCTAGCAGTGTAGCGGGTTTGGGACCCATACGCCCGCTTAAGGTAGGTGACGTAGGGGAGTAGATGCATCTCCACTCTTCTTCATTTATACCTCCGTCTTGCGGCGCCTGCCGTTTGCCCCGCGTTCATAATTCCAAAGCGGCGAAGTGCTGCAGCGTGAAAAGCTGAGGCTACAGATTAACCTTACCGTTTCCTGCCTTCTCCGCAAAAAGGCCCCGTTAGCCAAGAAGTGAGGAAGCACCTCCCACGAATTTAATCCGGATGTGCTGATCGTGGGCCGTCCATGATCTTCATCCTCTAATGCCTCTACATCTCCCTTAGCTAAAAACCCTCCCTTAATACGTATTAAGGGAGGGTTTTTAGCTAAGGGAGATGTCGCCTCGGATAGCGTTCTTATGCGGTGCCTACGCCGGCTTGTGAATGCGTCCGGGAAGTGAGCGGAGCAGGCAACACATCACTACTGGTTATCTAAGCTGCTGCGGATAGGTTTCCGTGAATTCAACTGAGGCAGTAGTATTTACTTGCAGGTGACGGAAAAGCTATCTATTCTGCACTTGTACTTCATGCTGTTCTTGGCCAAAAAGTCCCGGGGTGCGGCCGCCACATAGTCGTAAGAATTATAGAACTAGGCATACGTGCCAAACATAGGGTCAAGAGTGCGAGTAGCGGTTTTTTCCTCACCGTAGTTATAGGTAGTGAATTAGCGCTCCACGGCCGCGGGGCAAGTGTTGCTGCTGGAGGACTCCACGATGCCGGTAGTCAGGGCGACATAGCGGTTTTGGCCGGGTTTGACTAGGCTTTTATCACCTTCCATTGACGTGACGCAGCCGTCCTAAGCAGCTCGTGGATCGCTTTATCCTTTTTGTTTGGCTTTGCTAGGCACGTGCTCCCGTTGAAAATAGGTCCCAAGGCGCCTGCCCGGCCTGCACAACATGTTTACTCGATCACACGCACAGTATGGTTACCTGTGTCAGCCACGTAGATAACACCACGTGAGTCAATGACCAGTCCATTCGGGCGCAGAAACCGAGCCGTGCGGGCAGGGCCATCCGCATGACCGCTGCTGCCGGGAACGCCGGCCAGCGTGGATACTTTCCCGGTAGGGGTTATTGTGCGAATAACTTGATTATAGGTGTCGGCTACGTACAGCACGCCCTTAGCATCAATAGTTATGCCCGTAGGATAGGAAAACAAGGCTGACGTTCCTTGACCGTCAGCGTAGCCTGACACCCCGGCTTTGCCAGCGAGAGTTGTTACTTCTCCGCTAGGCGTAACTTTACGAATAGTGTGGTTGCCCTGGTCGCACACGTAAAGCGTACCGGTAGCGTCTACGGCAATACCGCTCGGGTGATAAAAACGGGCGGCGGTTCCCTTGCCATCCGCAGTGCCTGCTTTATCAAACTGGCCGGCTATGGTGGTCACCTCACCCGCCGCGGTAACTTTACGCACGCTGTAGCTAAACCCGTCGGTCAGATACAGGGTACCAGCAGCATCAACTGCCATACCCTCTGGGCAATCAAAATACGCCTCAGTACCCTTGCCGTCGTAGTTATTGCTGATGCCGGGGTTGCCTGCCAAGGTCGAGACTGTACCGTTGGGAGCAATCTTGCGCACCACATGGTTTTGGCTATCCGCCACGTACACTACGCCCGATGCGTTTACCGCAACAAATCCCATGTAGTCAAACCGGGCTGAGGCGGCCGGTCCGTCGTCAAAGCCCGCATGGTTATAAAGACCAGCCAGGGTCCTGACTTCCCCGGCCGGCGAGATCCTGCGCACGGTGAACGTGGTCATGTCCGTAATGACCAGATTGCTATGCTTGTCTAGGGCAATGCCGTATGGGCTGTTAAGCCGCGCGGCGTCCCTTCGGCCGTTGGTCCCCCCGGCCTGGCCTGCCTTTCCCGCCAAGGTGCGCACCCGTAATGGACCAGTAGCCGCCGTTGGACCTTGTGCCACGCCACTACCGGTGCTCGTTTTGAGGGGGAGGTGTGTGAGGGGAAAAATCGTTAACAGGGAGGTAACGGTCAGCCCAATTGAGGGCAATGTGCTTTTGACACTAAGCAAAATGTTCATAAATAAGTAGATGACAGCCGCCTGGTTCTGCCCCCGTACCTAATGCTTTTTCAGAGAGAAGTAGTGGTTTTACTCGCCCACCCGCCATCGCTGCCTTACTCAGCACTCGAAAAAACAAGACCAGGGCTGCGTAAGTAAAACAGCATGGCTGACCCGCGCGAGGCCGGGCTCTCCCGCCAAGCAGTACGTAGCAGGCTGATCAGCCCCGAACTTAAGTAAGTCAGACCAACAAAGCTACTCAAGGTTGTGGGAGTTACTGCTCAGAATTTGTGTTTTTACCTGAAGCGTGGGCTGCTACTACCAGCTGGTAATTACCAGATCATAACCCTAATTATAGGAAGCCTTTAATCATTCGCGGACTGCGGAAAGTTGACGTTTTATAGGTCTAGCACAGGCTAAGAGCGTGTTTGGATTTTGCTCATTCGACTCTTAGAATGTCATGCTGAGCTGGTCAAAGTATGACCAAAACCGACATTTCCTAACAGGATCTTAAGCGAACTAGACCCACTTCTGGGTATTGATTAATCAGGATGCCGCATCTATATTTGTGCATATGCCCATGCGGTTAACCAGCTCAACTCTTTGGAATTGACCTCTTGCGGTATACTCCATTTTTTCCTCCCAAAGCCAACTGCCCGTTCACTTTTCGCGGCTTGACTAACGGGATCTTCCCAAGGACCCACTTTCAAAAAAACACAAATGATGAAAAAGATTACGAAAACCGCATTTGGCTTGACGCTGATGTTGGGCATGAGCCTGCTTGCCTACGCTGGGGAGCAGTTTTCCGGAAACGGTCCCACCAAAGAGGCTGCTGCGGACGCTGCAGAAAGAAGAGCGGCCAAAGCCGCCAAGGCGCGGGGCACCTGCTACTCGGTGGCCAAACTCGAAGATTGCGTCAAGGAATCAGACGGCTCTTGGACTTGCTATTCATCGGTGGCTAACCATAAAGGAAGCTGTGACGGCACCATGCTGACGCCTAATTAGAGCTGATTCAAGCTAGCTGGGCGACCGGAATGAAAGGGTGTTGGGGAATCGCTACTATCGATAGTGGTAATTCCCCAACACCCTTTCATTCTGGTTTCACATCAGCCTTTTTGCACTGTAGTAACAATCCCATGAAATACTTTTTACTTCCGCTGTGTGCTGGCTTGATGCTTATCAACCCTAGCACCTGAACCTAATGCACCTACTCAGCCAATCACCGCAGCAGCTGCAACTGACCTACTGCAAAGCGGAGCAGATTCTTGCAACACCGAATGCTTGTTGAACAAACCACCCTTGACAAATAGCAGAGAATGGCTTTTGTTTAATTGCCCTTGGTCTAGGAATTTTCCCTGTAAATGCTCATTTGAAAATGAAAAACACTCTTGCTTTGTTTTTTAAATTTGTTTTAATAATAGCTTTATCATTTATTAATTTAATGGCTTTGGGTCAGAACCAAGACCAAGCGGACAATAAGATATTGATACCTTATAAGGTGATTAAGCAGTTTGAGAAAAATAAAAAAGTGTATACTCCAAGTGGGAAATACAATGTAGTACTGGATTGGGAAACTATTGGAGATTGTGCTCTTCGAATTGAGCAGTATGCAGCACCAGTGATGCCTGACAGCAAATCTTATCAACAAGACCGCGCAAGTTTTATTATAGATATGTCACGAGTGACTAGAGTTAGATCCGGTACGACCAACTTTGGTTATAAATGCATTGCTATAGATGGGAAAGGAGCAATTATTAGCTCAATGGGCATTAGGAGACTCGAAGGCGGGTTTGAATGGACCAACCCAGAAATTACAAGTTCTATAACAATAGCAGTAGACAATGAAGAGCTCGAAGAACTATTTACAGATTGGATGATTAATTGCAAAGGAGAGAAAAGTGTAGATTTTGATAGGTATCTTAAATCCGCACCAGTAGTAGCTGAATATAAGGAGGCAAATCAATCAACGGGAGAAGTTCTTCTATATGTGCTTGTAGCTATTGCTACAGCTGCCTTCACGATCATCTCATTAAAATAACTGAGATTAAATTTGTAGACCAAAGCAGTGATTTGTCACTTCTTTGCAATCACATATCACGCATATTTTGGCTGCCCCCTGGCGTTTGTCGCCAGGGGGTAAGTGTTCCTTGCGGTTAGCAAACCCCTGCACATGCGTCAAGCCAGAGTATGGTTATAGAAGCCGCGCTTCCCTTTAACTTGTTTATTGCCTTGAGCTAATAAACCAAATGGGCTGAAGGGTTTCGGGGCTGCTCGTCGTGCTTTAGCCACTTTGTGTCGCGACACTGCATCTCTTCTGGTTTTTCTAGGGAAAGCATGGTCATCCCACCGCAAGCTCTATCTGGTTAGGGCTGACTTTCTCCCTCCGGCAGGTATGACTCCAGAGGCTGATGATTTAGGACGATTTCGCAGGCGGGCAGCACGAGGCGTAGCTGCGTCACATGTTGTAGGATCTGCTCAGCAGAACGGTCGGTACTTAGATACAATGCTTTAAGCGTAGACCACTCGTCCATCGCGCCGATGCCGTCCAGTGTGATCCCGGTACTGCCCAAGTGCAGCAGCTCCAGGCCTGGAATTTGGCGCAGCAAGGGCAGGCAATTGTCCTCAACCGACGTGCAGCCCTTTAAGCGCAGCTCCACGAGGTGCCGCATTCGTGTTAAGTGGGCCATTCCCTGCTGGGTGACGGGCGCTTCGTAAATGTCGAGCATGTCAATAGAGAAAATCCGGTCGGCTAGCCACCCCAGTGCTTCGTCGTCGAGCAAACCGCCGTGGAACCTCACGTGCCGCAGGTGTCCAGGCAGCTGTTCCACGGCAGTACCCGGAAAATGAAGGGCCCAGAAGCTCCGCTCACGTTGCGCATGCCGCACCCGTTGTGTGTAGGACATCGCACTCTGAGGCCCCGTTTCCTTGCGCCTTTTTTTCATACTGGAAATGTTAAGCACTCTCTGCCGGACTACCGCGGAGTGGCACGTTTAAAACACAAGATGGGTAAAGGCTTCAAGCTTCTTGTTTGTATTCGCCTATTCGACGGAGATGGCTACGTCTCGCAAGAGTAAAGTCGGCTCCGCCGCGTACGTCGTCAGCCTGCTAACCCTGTAGTAGGTATGTTTAGCGATTGTCCTCCGCTCCGAAAGCTCCTGCTGGCGGCCCTGCTACTGGTCAACGCCCACCTGCCTCAAGGGGCACGTGCGCAATCGGCGGCGCGTACTCGACCGGATTCGACACCTATAGCGTTGGTTAAAAGTTCGGTGCATAAGTTAAGCTAGCCACTTCCAAGCATGCCACCCACACGCTAAAATGCCGCATTCAGCGGTTATGAGACCTGGTTGTTCAGGGACACATCCTTCTTCTGTCCACCATTCCTAGGCCACCTCAGTTTTCAGGATTTCAAATCCACGAAAAAGTAGTCGTAGCCGCCCTGCGAGAGTAGGAAATCAGAATTCCCTTTAAGTTGATACACTTTCGCCAAGCGGGCGTTGACGTGCTACCGGCCGAAATGCTCCGGGCGATAGGTCCAGATCCAGTTTCCAGTTCTGCACGTCGTCGAAGATGTTTTCGCCAGCCAGCCGCCGCTCCATGGCTTCGTAGCGCTAACTGAATTGGTACAGCGTGCGCTTCCTGGACCAACACGCGCTGGCTGATTTGCGGGTTGATGCCGAACAGATGAATCTTGAGCTGATAGCCCACCGCCAGGCAGTCGGTACCAGATACGGTAGGAGGAGCAGCTGCTGGTGGGAGCATCGCTTTCACGGATAAGGAGGGCTCTCTAAGTTAACCCGCAAGACAGCCACCTCCCCACGGCCCCGCACTTTTTGATGCTCTCCTTAAACGTATCGAGCCGCAAGCCCTGCGATGAATCCATGCCTTGCGCCTGGCCGAGCAGGGAACGCACGTGGAGTTGCCGGTGGACTCACGGGGCGCACATGCGGCCATCCGGCGGGTGAATCCCGCCGACGGCACCGACGCCAACGTGCGGGACTTTCCTGAATGCCGAGACCGGGAATACCCCGAGGAAATAGGCTAGTGGCTGAGCAGGCCTTTTCGAGCGTATGTGTTGCAGACGGCACCGCGCCGGCTGAAAAGGGAACAGTGCGCTCTTGTTCGCCAAGCCGTACGGCGCTCCACCGGTTTTTAAGCTGGTCTATCTCGGGTTGCCCTCCAGTCAATTCTGATCGAGAGTTCTGCAACAGCCCCGATCGTTTTCTAAATTGGCGCCGTCATTTTCCTCAGGTATAGAGAGCTTCTGCTATATTTGATAAAGCATTTATGTTGGGCTAACCCACGTTCAGCAGCTAAACGCCGGAACGACTTTCAATCGATTGTTAACACCAGAACCGATATTCCGAGCATGGTCATGAATGGCTTAAAGCGATATGTTTTGTTGACCTGTATGTTGATACCGCTTACTGCATGTAATCGTAATTTCCATAGCTATATTTCACCATCTAATTTTCTGACCAACAATTGGTACGTATTTGATGATTTCCGCTATCAAGGACCGTTGAGTGGTGGATTGCCGAACGGAGAGGGGACTGTTGAATACAACAATGGTACAAAAGTAACGGGTCAATTTGTTAACGGCGTTTTGAACGATGATGATGCAAAATACCAGATTCCTCAAATCGGAAACATCGAGGGAGTTGTCGTATCCGGACAATTGAATTCAGGGCGAATTCGTTATAATAACGGCGATGTGTATACGGGAGAAATACGATCATATAGCCCAGATGGAAATGGCGTTTTCATCAAAAGCAATAACGATGTTTACGAAGGAAAATTTCAAATCGGCAAATTTTTATCTGGTAATTTTTTAGAATCCAAAACCCAATCCGTTTTTCAAGGATCGTTTAAAAACTGGAAACCGGACGGAGAGGTTGTTGAAATAGAACTGAATGGAAAGGCGTCTTCACACCTTTATTCCAATGGTAAAAATCAAACGGAATCTATTCTGGAAGATCGCGCAAAAAGCAATTTAAAAAGGCAGAACGAAGCCGAGCTTAATAAAATAGACGCAGAAGAGAGACTGCTCTCTAAACACAAAGAAGAGCAGGCATCTGTTTTTGCAAAAGAAAAGGCAACGTTGGAGGAAGAAGGCGGTGAAATGTATGATCGTTGTGCGTGTACTTTGCACCTGAAACTGTGTTTAGGCGTGTATTCAGCCGGCAAGGAAGAGTCTTATGCCTATAGTACTTACTATGAAGAATTCAATCTTCCTGAACCGTATGGCCCAGTTTATGGAAATATCTATTCCGTTACGGTTCCAACTGGCAGTTCAAAAAGTGTGATCAAGCAGGCGTTCTTAAACAAAATAGCATTTGTTTCAGAATGCGTCAAATGGAACGAGGACAGGGATACTTACGAACGTGTCTACAAGGACAAGTTGACTAATTTAATCACTTCACATCAGCAATTCCTGCAGAGTGTAGAAGCAGGAATTATCGAAAATAAACGACAAAAAGAGTTGGCGTATCAACGGCAAGAAAGTGAGCGGCAAGCGCGTCATGAAGCAGCAGTGAACGAAATGAAAAAAGAAATGAACGACAGGGCGCAAAAGGCCGCGAAGGAGAGAGCAGAATATTGTGCTAAAAATCCAGAGTGTTGCCTTTCCCAGGAAAATATTGAACGGCTTAAGGCTGAGAAGAAATATACGCCTTGCGCCACACGACAATAAACCCACGTTCGTCTCCATACCCATGTTAAAAAAACTAACCAAGCTGTTTTCCAGGCTTTTTGCTATTTTAATTTTTGTCTTGCTGGGGCAAACAAACGGCTTTGCTCAAAAGACGAATGGCAGCATTGACATTTCTGAAGAATTTCAGAAAATAGAAACATACAATAAACACATTAAAACCGCCAATTATTATCATTACGCCAATCAAAAGCAGTTTGGAAAAGACGTTAGTTGGTTTCTAGTTGGTTTATCCGGGGCAATTGGCAGCGTTGTGCTGTTCGGCCATAAAAACGAAGAAGTTCGCTTGTATGGGGCCAGCGCTTTAGCCGGGGCCTCCCTTGTCCCAATTTTTGGAGCTTTGGAAAACAAAGGCGACAACAATTACACCGGTGAACGCAAGGCCCTTGAAGAAGCCAAAGCGCTTTTTAAGAACCTCCCAAACAAGAAATGATCCTGGGGCCAAGCAGTCGTATCGGCAAGCAAACAAGATTTATATTTTCGGCCTTCCCTTTTTGACGCGGTGCACGCGTAACGGTACGCCTGTGACCGTGTGACAGTGCATTTTAAAGCTCGTTTTGCTGTACAATTAGTCTTCATGTCTAAAGAGAAAAGTGAGAGCCTAATTCCGCGAAAATCAGTACAATAAACTGGTATAGGAAGCGAAGTACAGATTGTGTATCTTCTGAATGAGAAACCTATACTTGGTCTATGAAGATTGGCTACGCTCGCGTCTCCACCCGGGATCAGAACCTCGCGCTTCAGTTAGATGCCCTCGCGCAGGCAGGTTGTGAGGAAATCTATCAGGAGAAAGCTTCAGGCTCGAGTGCTGCCCGTCCGGAATTAGACAGGCTGTTAGCCCATATTCGATCGGGCGATACGGTCTACATCTACAAGTTGGACCGGCTGGGGCGCTCGCTCAAACACCTATTGGATATGGTCGCCGAGTTCGAGTTTCGCGGGGTGGGCTTGGTCTCGCTCACGGATGCCATTGACACGAGCTCGGCGCAAGGCCGACTGATCTTTAACTTATTTGCCTCGCTTGCCGAGTTTGAACGCGAGCTCATCCGTGAACGCACCCATGCGGGTCTAGCTGCTGCGCGGGCCCGAGGCCGCATTGGGGGTCGACGGCCCGGCCTCACGGAAGCGGCTCAGCGTACGGCCATCGTCGCCGAGACACTTTACAGAGAGCAAGAGCTAGGCGTGAATGAGATTGCTCAGCGCCTGCAGATCTCTAAAGTCACGCTCTACAAATATCTGCGCTACCGCGGCGTAGCCATTCAAAACTATCGCAAAAGAACGGCTCCCTGAGGAAGGTTCTACATTCGTTAGCGTTAGGAGTCAGTCTGAATAGTGATCTTAATTTTTAAAAAAAGTAACCCGGCGTATCGCACTTATTTGATGTTCCCATGCAATTTATCCCCTGTTCTTGCTGCTCCCTGCCTAGATGGCCCTACCTGCTAATCGAAAATTCAGCCTACTTTCTATACTTGGAGAGCATGTTACGTTAGTCATGCTAGGTGTGGCCTTGATGATGCAGTTGTCCCCCTCACAAGAAAATTGGGGGTTCTATGGCACCGTAGTGCTGTACCTGAACAAGGACTTTCTAAACGGTTGCAGCCCGCTCAAGCGTCTGGTTGGCACGCAAGTGCAACAGGCTGGTGGTGCCCCGGCGAATGAGCTACAATGCGTATTGCTCAACATGACATTTCCAGTATGGCTGAGGTGGTATGGCTAAGTCGGACACATTTGGGGCGTTGTTTGAAGTTGGATTTCGAAAGGTTTTTTTTGGATGTGCTGCTCGCGCTGCGCCCGCTGCAGTTCGGCGTGCAAGGCGCGCACTTCTGGGTCGCGAGCCAGCTCGTCACTGCCCACTTCGGCGGCAGCTTGTTGCTGCTGCCAGCGATAGAGCAGCTTCTCGTTGATGCCTAATTGCCCGGCGGCGCACATGGACCGGCTATCGCTGGCCAGGCGCAAGGCTTCGGCCTTGAACGCGTTGTCGTATTTGCGCCGTTTATCCGGCTTACTTACTTGCTGGGGTGTTGCTATGACGGAAGGAAAATACGTCCTAATTCTGTCCGGCCTCACTAGACCACCTCAGTATCTCAAGCAAATGAGAACCTAGATCTTCCAAGGTCAAATTTTCAGCTATGGACTTGTTGATTTTGAAAGCTTGTTTTCCTTTTGTGGAGCTTTTTGCCTAGTCTGATTTGCTACATAGACAATCCTTGTGACCGGTCACGAGGCTGCCGGTCCCGCTCGATGGTCCGCACTGCTCCTGTGCGCGTACCCTGGTCTTTATAACTTTCCTCTACTGCCACACCCTGAGAGCGCTGGGCCTTGCTCAGGACGGTGCTGATCTTTTCGATCGTCTTCCAATCGAAGCCATGGGCCACGCTCAGAGACGTCCGTTGATCCGCTAACGTGCGCACCTGCCACACGCTCGCGCCGGCATCCTCGAAGGCGGCCTGAATGCGTGGTGCCCGTTCCTGGTCAACTACTGTGATGATTGCGTTCAGAGAGCGAGGATCACGGGCGACCGGCAACCGCTGCGCTGGCTGCTGCTCTTCTCGGGTGCGCTCAATTGCCTGCTGTACTTGTGAAAACAAGGGCTTGCCATTTGGCTGCAGGTCAGCGAGGGGGAACTGCACGGCCGAGTGGGCTTCGCGGACTAACAGTTGTCCTTCTTTCGTACTGTAAATGGAGTACCCATTCTGCTGTAACGCCTGGGTGATGTCACCTGCGGTGGTCACTGGACCTTGTAGGGTGTTGGCTACGACTTGCTCGGCGCGCTGCTGTCGGTGGGCTTGCTGCTTGCTGGCCCACTCGGCCAAGTTGGGCGCCAGGGGCTGCGGCTGCGCCGTCTGTACGATCAACCGATGGAAGCGCCCGCGCAGGGTAGCTAGTTCCTCCGTCTTGGTGGCCAACTCCTGGGCCTTCTGCTTCACATCGGCTAGTAACTCCTGTACGCGCTGCTGACTGGTGGCCAGTTGCTTTTCCAGTACGCGGGCCTGGTCCTGAGCCAGGGCATTGGCGGTCGCTACGAAGGATACATGTTCCAACTTGGCATTGACGGCCGCTACTTGCTGGGCCAGTTGCTCATTCAGAAGCGCCTGCTCGCGCTCCAGATACGCCTGCGGACTGACCCGCTCCAGGGCTTTCATAGCAGCCAGTTGAAAGGGCTCGTGTACCAAAGGCTTGGTTAACCCGGCCAGGTCCTGCTGGCTGGTTTTCTGGGCCCAGTAGTAGCGGCGCACGTCCTGGTGAATGGCCGTGCTGTACCTCACGCCCGGCTTCAGACCGTAGGGTTCCATGGCCTTGGCGTAGTCCGTTTGCAGCTGCCGTAAGGCCACAGGACTAAACAAATCCCGGGCCGTGAGCCGCTCGGTCGGCCCCCTCCTTTCACCCTGGTGCAGGCGCTGTCCCTGGGTGACGGGTACCATGAGAGCATGCAGGTGTGGGGTGCTTTCATCCTGATGCAACATGCACCCGATCACATTCTGAGCCCCGTAGCGCTTCTGTAAAAAGTCCAGATTGTCCTGTACCTACTGCCAGCCTCGGATGTCAGCCCGTTGCCCTGCCACCGGGTCTTGTGGGAACTTCTCCTCGCTGGCCGTGAGCAGCACCTCGACGACGCGCACAGCATCCTTGCGCAGGCGCGGCAGCTGCAGCACTGCGATGCGCTCGTGGGCCAGGTCCCAGCAGCTGCGCTGTTTGTGGTTGACAAGCTCCTGATTCAGGTGCCGCAGGGACGGGTCGGCATTCGGCGTCTCCTGGGGGCAGCAGTTATGGTGGGCTACACTTTGGGCCTGCTCGCGGCTGATGATTTTGGTGACGCGGATGACCGCAACCGCAATAGGATACGATACCAGTAAGGCCTACCCTACTACCCTTCCCTACGCGCCAATGTGTAGTGAGTTATACATTGAACGAAATCGCCTAGTTCTCCTCACGGTCTGCATGCCCTCTCCACTACTACTCACTTCCGGAGGAAGTGTATAATCTACTAATATGCTAAGGTTAGTAGTGAGTCACGCTAGTAGGTGCTATGAGCGTCCCCGTAAGCGGTGATACTGTAGAATCAGATGTTGTTCTCGGTGTTAGCTCTTCTAGCACGTAACGTTGCCGTAGAGAGAGCACCTCCGCCTATACTTGGGAAATACCTATGTCGATAGGGCCAACAATTTCCGCTGCTTGATGCAAGTGGAATAGCCAGCCTTATTGCTGGGGAAGGGAACAAGATGTAGCAGGCATAAGGAAATAGCAGGCAGAAATGCCTTAGCAATAAAATCTAAAATTAGATGGATAACTTTCGCCTTTGGATGAGGCGCGCCATAAAGAATTCCCATCCTAGATAGGCTACAGGAATATATAACCAGCTAATAAGTGTGGCCGATTTCTGTGGTAGAATAAACCCCGTTCTACTGTGGCAAGGCAGGTAGCTTAATTGTAAAGGTGCTGCCGTGGCCTTCCTCTCTCACGCAGGTAATCGTGCCCTAATGCAAGGCCACCACCCTTTAAATAATGGACACGCCCAGGCCGTTGGTCTTTTCCCCGCTCCGGCCCGTCCGGCGCGCTTAGGTGAAGTGCTCAAACAAGCCAGCCGGCAGCTCCTGCGGAATACTGATGCCCGTACCCGATATCGTGACGACCGCCTGCTCTCCGCGCCGAGCTACCCCCACCCTGATCTGGCCTCTATCCGGGGTGAACTTGATAGCAATGGAGATGAGGTTGTTGAAGACCTACTGCAGTTTGTTGATAGCCATCTCCACGTACCGCGGCGCGGTGGTGGCGTCGAAGTCGAAGTGCAGATGCGGATGGTAGGTCCAGCGCTGAAACTCCTTCATCATCGTGGCCAGCCAAGCCACCGGGTCGGCCCGTTCGCGCTTGAGCGTGTGCAGGAGTTTGTTGAGAAAATTGGTGGTGCGATCGACATCGATGAGCAGCACCCACCGCCGGTTTACAAACCTAACTTCTGGGCCGCATTGTGCTGACGTATGTTGTCCAGGCGGGTGTAGCGGCGAATCATGGTGGACGTCTTGTGCTTGGTCTGATTCATCACCTCCGAGTCATCGGCCCCGGCCAACTTGGCCACCGTTACAAACGAGGCCCGCAGAGAGTGGGCCGAAAAGGTGGGGCCTAAGTAACGCTGCACAATCAGATTCAGGTGTTTGTCGGTCAGGCGGCGCTCGGTGAGCCGGCTATTCTTGCGCAGGGATACCAGCAAGGGGCCTTCGCTGCGGCCTAGGGTTTTCAGCCAGCTTTGCAGGGACCGGATGGGGCAAAGAGGCAACTCCGGGGAGTAGAAAATGGCTTTTTCCTCGTTTTCGCCCAGCTGGTTGGTTTTGCTTTTCTTCAGGTCCACGATCAGCCCTTCCTCGGAAAAGCCGAGGTCCTCGATATTGAGGGCCGCCATCTCCGAGCGACGAAACGCGCCGGAAAAGCCCAGCAGCAAAATCACCTTGTCGCGCTGCCCCGCCACCGTCGTGCTATCGATGCCTTTGACGATGCGCTTGAAGGCTGCCAGCGTAAACGCGGGCGCCTGCTTTTGCCTCACACCTTTAACGCGCGAGATGCCTTCCATCAGGACCTTAAACTTCTTGTCGTCCGTCGGCGAGTCCACGCCGCGCAAGGCATGGGCCTTGCTGACGGCGGCGCAGTGACGCTGAATGGTGGCTACCTTTTTGCCGGTTTCCGCCAGGTGGGTTACAAAGCCGGCGAGCGTATCCACCGAGGCCGGCAGCGGCTCCAGGCTGTGGGCCGAGCACCAGGCACCGAAACGCTTCAGATCCCCGGCGTACGCCTTGGCCGTATTGGCGGCCCCGGACAAGCCGGCCTCGACGTAGCGGGCGGTGTGCTCGGCCAGCTCGGAAAGGGACGGCAAGGACGACGAGGTGGTGACGAGTCCGGACTGATTTTCCATGTAGCCTATATAAGGAGTAGCGGGACTAAAAATGGGCCGGAAAAGCGAAGATACGATAAGGTCCGATAAGTGATTATCGGACCTTACAAAGGCGAGGATCTTTACCAATCTGCCGGGCAACACTTTATAGTCTTCTCATATCAACATTGCAAACGTCCTGATTTCTTGAGTTTGCTTCAAGGTGCTATAAATTTCTACGGCAATGCTTGCGGCATGAGACTAGCCCCTACACTGTGCTAAACTGGATAAGGGCAGCAGAATAAATCTATGTTTACTAGGCATGCTGGTCCACCAAACCATTCCTAACCCGGTTGCAGTAACCGAATAGCTGGCTACCGAAACTCCCGGATGCGGTGAGTTGTGGCGGAATATATACTCCGTCCTTGGCTACCAATTAGTGGAAGCAGCCTTTTCGTATGAATAAGATGAAGGCAATTACTAGGCTTATATAGACCAGCAACTGCTGAACCCGTATTATTGGGGCCCGAAACCCCTCAACTTGCACCTTAAATCAGATTCCCCCACGCAATGTCAAAGATCAAAGTAGCAAACCCGGTAGTAGAATTGGATGGCGATGAGATGACGCGCATCATCTGGAAATTCATCAAAGACAAGCTGATTCTGCCCTACCTGGAGCTGGATATCAAGTACTACGACTTGGGAATTGAGTACCGCGACCAAACCGGCGACCAGGTAACCATTGACGCAGCCAAAGCCATTCAGCAGTACGGTGTGGGCATCAAATGTGCTACCATCACCCCGGACGAAGAGCGGGTAAAGGAGTTTAACCTGCAGCAGATGTGGAAGTCGCCGAACGGCACCATCCGCAATATTCTGGACGGCACTGTGTTCCGCGAGCCCATTGTGATGAGCAACGTGCCGCGCCTCGTGCCCAACTGGACGGCTCCCATTTGCATCGGCCGCCACGCCTTCGGCGACCAGTACCGTGCTACTGATTTCGTAACCAAAGGCAAAGGCAAGCTCACCATTACTTTCACGCCCGAAGATGGCGGCGAGGAGCAGTCGTTTGAGGTGTACAACTTTAAGAGCGACGGCGTGGCACTGGCCATGTACAACACTGATGAGTCGATCCGGGGTTTTGCGCACGCCTGCTTTAATCAGGCTCTGATGAAAGGCTGGCCGTTGTACCTCTCCACCAAAAACACCATCCTGAAAAAATACGATGGCCGGTTCAAGGACATCTTCCAGGAGATTTACGAGCAGGATTACCTGGCTAAGTTCCAGGCTGCCGGCATTACCTACGAGCACCGCCTGATTGACGACATGGTAGCCTCGGCGCTGAAGTGGAATGGCAACTTTGTGTGGGCCTGCAAAAACTACGACGGCGACGTGCAAAGCGACACGGTAGCGCAAGGCTTTGGCTCCTTGGGACTGATGACGTCAACCCTGGTAACTCCCGATGGTAAAACGATGGAAGCGGAGGCTGCGCATGGTACCGTAACCCGCCACTACCGCGACCATCAGAAGGGCAAACCTACTTCCACTAACCCTATTGCCTCCATCTTTGCCTGGACCCGCGGCCTGGAATTCCGGGGTATTCTGGACAACAACCAGGAGCTAATAAACTTCTGCAAGGCATTGGAAGCGGTGTGCATTGAAACTGTGGAAAGCGGCAAAATGACCAAAGATCTGGCTGTGTGCATTCATGGCAACAAAGTAGAGCACGGCCGCGACTACCTCTACACGGAGGAATTCCTGGAGGCGCTCGATGAAAACCTGAAAATCAAACTGGGCAAATAAGTCCAGCTGGTTTTAGATACAAAAGGCCCATCCGATTCTCGGATGGGCCTTTTCGTGCTAGGGTAATTTTCAACTTGAACCCCTGACGATACATTTTTTTTACAATGCGGATTGCACCTCCCGATAGCCTGGTAACAACACTGTAAAGGTAGAACCCACACCCAACTCACTCAGTACCGAGATGGTGCCGCCAGCATTTTCTATAATGCGCTTTACCATATACAACCCAATGCCGGAGCCCTCTACGTGGTGGTGCAGGCGCTGAAACAGGCCAAACAGCCGGGCCTGCTGCACTTCATCCAGCCCCAGGCCGTTGTCCTGCACTGCCAGCTTGAAAGTAGAGCCCATGCGTTGGCAGTGTAAACTTATGTGGGGCGCCCGATGCGGGTTACGGTACTTTACAGCATTACTGAGCAGGTTATAGATAATACTGCGCAGATGCTTGGGGGCAAATGAAACGGCACATCCGCTGGGCATTTCGACGTTGAGCGTAGCCCCGGCGGCGGCCAATCGGGGCGCTAAATCCATCCGGACTGACTCTACCAGTGCTGCCACGTCAACTGCTTCGGCGGGCTGCAGCTGGGCCTGTTGCAGCTGGGCCAGGTCAGTAAGTTGGGCAATAGTGAGCTGGAACCGGGCCACTGACTCCTGCATCATGGTGAGCAGACGCGGCACCAACGGATCCTGAAACGCATCCCTCGGCAGCTGTTCCTGCAAAGCCTGCACCAGCCCCAGCAGGTTGGTAATGGGCTCGCGCAGATCATGAGAAGCGGTATAGATAAAGGTGTCCAGGTCAATGTTGGTGCGTACCAGCTGCTCGTTGGTTTGCTTCAGTTCCGTAATATCGATGGCCGAGCCTATGTAGCCATACAAGTCTCCGTTAGGGAAATAGCTAGGAGCTCCCTGGGATAAAAGCCAGCGAAATTCACCGTCGTGGCGGCGCATGCGGTGTTCCAGCATGTAAACGCTACGCGACTGGATAGCCTGCTCCAGGGTGTGCTGGGCGTGCGCCAACTCCTCGGGGTGCATAAACGCCGACCAGCCCTGCATCATGTATTCCTCCAGGCTCACGCCCACAAAGTCCAGAAAGGCCTGGTTCACGTAACGAATGCTGGAATCCGGATTGACGGCCCACACTTGGTTGGGGGCCGCATCGGCCATAATACGGAAGCGCTCCTCGCTTTCACGCAAGGCCGCTAACGTGCGTTTCTGCTCGGTGATGTCGCGGGCTACGGCCAGCAGATGTGGCTTGCCACCCAGCTGCAGCATCACCAGACTTACTTCCACCGGAATAATGTGACCGTCTTTGTGACGATGCTGGGTTTCAAACTGTGTAACAGTCCCTTGTTGAGCCCGCGCGAACAGCTGAGCGAAGGTATCCTGCTGGTACAGCACATCAACATCGGGCACGCGCAGCGCCTTAATTTCCTGCGCGGAATAGCCCCAGGCCTCGCGGGCTTTGTGGTTGAGATAGGCAAACGTGCCATCTTCACGCATCAAAATAAAGGCGTCGCGCGCCTGATCGGCCATGAACTTAAACCGCTTCATTTTCTCGCGGCTTTTCGCTAGTTGCTGAGCAGCCACTACCTGCTCTGTAACATCGAAAGCACAGATGAGTACCCCCCTTACCGGCCCGCTATCTTCCCGAAGGGCCTGATAAACGAAGTTCAGGTAGCGGTTGGCCTCCTCCTCTCCTTTGGAGTGCTCAAAGGAAATGCACCGACCTAACTCCTCGTGGGTTTCGCCCGTGTCAAAAACGCGGCGTATGGTGCTGTACTCCAACTGATATATTTCATCAGGCAGTGCGTTCACGAAAGGCTGGCCCAGCCCCACAGTAGTAGGCAACAGTGCTTGGTAAACCGGATTAATGAGCTCGAAAACCAGGTCAGGGCCTGTGAGCAGGCAGATACCAACCGGAGCTTGCCGGAACACGTGGTGCAGGGGGCCATGTGCCAGCTCAGCGGATGGTAAAACCGCGTCTTCTTGCCTTAAAACAGACGATGATGAAGACGTATCGAAAGCAAAGATGCCAGCAGTGGCCTCACTGAAAGTAACCAGTACGCCCTGGCCAGAACGCTGAGCGGCTAATCGATACGTGGAGCTGGCACTCTCGGGACGCGGACGGAATACAAAATCACTAGGCTCCGATGAGGCATAAGCCGCCGCCAGGAAAGCGAATATTTCTGTATTACTAGTATGCGACCAGTGCTGCTGCAGAGTGAGTACGGGATGCTCCGGAAGACCTAGCAAATGCTGGGCGGCCGGGTTTACGTAGGCTAACTGAAAGTCGGAGATTTCACCTGAGCTACCATACAAGGGAGTACAGAATATCACCCCGCTGGGCGAAATGGCCAGCAGGCTCCGGAGTACATCCTCAGGCGTGGAAAAGGCAGCAAAAGAAGCAACGGGGTCCATGCGTTTTTGGCAACTTCAGAAACGCGGTGACCACCACTACGAGTAAGTGACAAGACCGCACTTACTAGCAAAGTAAGCTAAATAACCAGAGCAAATTACTGCGGGTGGCAATAAGTAGCCGCCCGGTAAGCTGGCTACCTGGCGGCTTAGCACTTTAACTACTAAAGCGCCCTAGTGCCACACTTTATACAAGTACGAGGGCTAGCTGGGGTTACGTTGCTCCAGTTGCTGCAGCACGGCGTCAATTTCAGCGGCGTACACGTCAATCTGCTCCAGGCCGGCGCGGGCCCGCTCAATGTTGCCCCGCTGGTATTGGGTTACCAGGTCTTGTCCATGGCGCAGCATCTGCTGTAGTATCCGCTCCAGGCTGCGTATCTCGGGAATAGGGCCGAATTGGGAAAGCAGCGTAGTAGCCACCCACTGCCCAAACGGGTTGTCCTGAACTGAAAACAGAGCAGCATCCGGCTCGCGCACGCCGTAGAGCACGGAGCGCAAGCGCGACTTAAACACCACCTGCTTGATGCGCGCATGCTGAAAGTCAAGACTAGTCAAGTCCATGGCGCAGGTGAACACGTGGTAGTGAAAATGCCAGCCACCCCTTATGCATGCGTAGAGCCGTTAGGATGCTGGAGCTGGTCGAGGAGTTGGCGCATACGCACCCGCTCAGTTACATCGAAGGAGAAGCTGAAAATCCCAACGATCTGGCCGTTTTCACGGAATGCCTGGTACACGAAATCAAAATAGCGTTCCTCAATGGTGCCCGTAAGGCGGCGATGAAGCTTGAGCAATACTTCGCTGCCGTGGTACGGCTCACCCGTTTGGTACACCGTGTCCAGCAAACTCATGAAGCCCTGCTCTACGGCTTCCGGCACTACTTCCAATACCGTTTTGCCTAGTAGCTCGCTCGTGGCGAACAGCTCCTGGTAGGCTGGGTTAGCAAATTCAAATACGTACTGCGGCCCCCGAACAATAGCAATCAGGGCCGGGGCCTGCATAAACAGCCGGTAAAAGGTTTCGCGCTGATTTTGGGCTAGCTGTGCGGCCGCATAGGCTTGGTCGGCAAGTACCAGTTGCTGCTCGTTGGCTACTGTGAGCTCCTCCACCAGCTGTTTTTGCGCATGAATATCAATACCACAGCCCAGCCACATGCTCACACGTCCATCTTCGAGCTGAGGCACTGTGCGCGCCAACACCCAGCGGTACTGCCCATCATGGCGCCGCATCCGAAACTCAGCTTCGTAGTGACTGCCGTTCGCTATGGATGTAGTCCAGGATTCTATTAGCTGCGGTAAATCATGGGGGTGAATCACTTCCTGCCAGCCCTGGGAAATATCAGCCGTTGCGGCGCGGCCAGTAAACTCCAGCCAGCGCTGGTTAAAGAAATCAATGGTGCCATCGGCCTGGGCCGTCCAGACCATAACGGGCAGGGCTTCCAGCGTGAACAGGGCCCGCTTTTGCGCGCTATTGAGTGCCTGCTCCGCGGCCTGCTGCTGCAATGCCGACAAGTGCTGCTCCGTAATATCTTCGGGATGTTGCAGAATATAAAGCAGGTGACCTTGCAGGTCTAGGATGGGGTAGTGCGTGATGCGCCAGTAACGCTGCTGGTAGCCCCCGCCCTCCGCTTCGGGGCGCAGCAGGTCGTAGCGCATGACGGGCATGGTGTGCGGCTGGCGGTGCACGCGCACAAACTCCTGCGACTCATTAAGTTCCTGCTGGCTTTCCGGAGCTGATGGGTAAGCCGCAAAAATATTACGCCCTACGGCCTGCTCCCGCGGCAGCATCGAGACGCCAACATGCTGGTCGGAGTTGTCAACGATTGTCCCATCGGGCTGCAGAAGCAGGTAGTTGTGGGGCAACAAACGAAACAAATGCTGGTAGTCGACGACGGCAGGTTGCATGCAGGAAAGGCAGGAAGCAAGAACGAAAAAAGAAGAGGCAACACCTCACCTGAAAGAAACAAACCCTTGAGTTTAGGGGCATTGCAGCAGCCAGGTAGCAGCTGCTTGTTCCTCATCAAAAAGGCGGTACGTGAGCGCCCCGGCGTGGGCCGGCTGGGTGCGTTGCGCCTCGGGCAAGCCCTCCAGCGCTCCGGGTGCCACCAACACGGCCCCGTAAACCGGCCAGTCTTGGTTGGATTCTGAAAGCCAGTACTCCACAATCCATTGGCTTTCTTCATCCGTGAAAGGCACCATCAGGCGCTGGTCGCCGAACAGCTTATTCCATTTGCGGAGTTGCAGAAGCCGGCCGGTATGGGTCAGGAAAGCCTGCAGGTGAAACAGGTCGCGGGGGCCGGCGTGGTAACGAATCAGAACGTACCCATCGGGGTGCTCCAGGATACGTCCAACCGGGTTTTCAAAATAGAGGCGCAAGGTGGTACTGCGTGTAATTGGGGAAGCAAAAGCGAGTAACAAAGCTACGCAGGAAATGTCATCAGCGGCAGGAGTGGGAGACCACCAGCTCAGGCAAACCGCAGGCCTAGTGTACTGCTCACAAGGCGCCTACACCGGGCGGCCTAACTACATACTTTAGCCTGAGAGCCCACAAGCTTCATTTTAGGCCCCGAGGGTAGGGCATCCACCGTTCTGCTTTAATGAATTTATAATCTGGTTTTAACGCTATTATAATCGACATATAATGAGCCTTTAATATGCGTGGGGCAAGGGAGGCGTACCTTTGTGGCAAGTAAGCCCGGGCAAGGTGAGAAGAAGGCTGAAGGCGTTAGTGATACACTTTTTCGCCCTTGCCGCGCCTAGCAGGAGCGTGCGTCCGTAGAAGCTCCCTAGCCCTCTGAGGTGCTGAAACCGGAGCAACAGTCCTGCCTCCTCGGAAACGTATTGCTACCCCACCAGGCCGGCCGGTAGCGCCTGCCTTCCTATTGCTTGTATATGCTACTCGACACCCGACTTCCCATCCGCTATATCTTTACCCGCATCCGGCCGGATATTATCCGAGTACTGGTTATTTCTGCTGTATTTCAGTTGCTCAAACTGTTTTTCAGCGACTATATCCCCCAGATTCCGCTGCAGCTGCCCACTATCCTGGGCAGTTCCATCTCCCTGCTTCTTGCCTTCAACATCAGCCAGTCGTATGACCGGTGGTGGGAAGCGCGCAGGCTTTGGGGAGCCGTCGTGAATGACTCGCGCACGCTGCTGCGGCAGGTGCAGGGCTTTCTCCCGGTTGGTCTGTTTGACTCAGCTAGTCTGGCAGCAGAACTCCGGGCTGTAGCCTACCGACAGATTGCGTGGTGCTACAGCCTGGGGCACAGTCTGCGCGGCCAGGATTCTACGGCTGCGCTGCAGGCATATCTGCCGGCGCATGAACAGCAGTATGTGCAGGCGCACTCCAATAAGCCCCTAGCCCTGCTGGCCCTGCATACCGCTCAACTCAAGCAGCTCTACCAGAAGCAGGCATTCGATTCCTTTCAGTATGTGCAGCTCGACTCCACGCTGGTGCGACTCTGCGACTCCATGGGCGGCGCCGAGCGCATTAAAAACACGGTTTTTCCGGTCAGCTACCGCCAGCTGATGCACTTTTTTATCTACCTGTTTCTGCTCACCCTATCGCTGGGGCTGGTGGAAACTATTGGGCTGTGGGAAATACCGGTGCTGCTCGTGACGGCCTCCACCTATTTCCTGCTGGAGCGGACCGCCCGGTATATGCAGGACCCCTTTAATGATAAGCCCACCGATACGCCCGTCACGTCCATTGCGCGCACCGTCGAGATTAACTTAAAGCAATTACTGCAAGAAGCTGAAATTCCAGCGCCTATAAAGTCTGATACCTTTTATATTATGTAACCCCTAGTGAATAGTGCTAACCACCACGAGGCAAGCAGAACTGCTTGCCTCGTGGTGGTTATATCGTTTGGCAAAGCCCAGGCTCTAAGCCGGGTCGCAGGCGCACATTCACTTGCCATGACCTGTATTCGGGCCAGGCATTGCAAAAACATATAGCCAATTAATCAGAAAGAGGAGAAGCAAGGCATGTACCTTCAGGCAACTGTTGGCTGAAAATCACTAGCCCTCAGTGCTGCCTAAACCGTATGGAAAAGTTGCCGGCGACACGGCCCGCCTCGATTCTAGTAAGGCTTTGGGGATGAACGTAGTGTATCTGATACCCATTTTTCCGGTTTTACTCCCGCTGATGCGCCGCCTTCCTCTCCCGAGCTACCTTACCCGCGCCGTCTGGCTGCTCTCGCTCATCAGCCTGTTCACTGATTTGGCCAGCGAGATGCTGTATCCGGTTATGCCGTTGTATCTGCAGTCCATTGGCTTTTCGGTGGTGTATATCGGGCTGCTGGAAGGCGTGGCGGAAGCGGTGGCGGGGCTTAGCAAAGGCTACTTCGGACAATGGTCTGACAGACTGGGCCGCCGGGTGCCGTTTGTGCAATGGGGCTACGGACTGAGTGCTTTGTCAAAACCGATGCTGGCGGTGCTGGCCACTCCGGCCTGGGTGCTGCTGGCCCGCACCGTGGATAGGCTGGGCAAGGGCCTGCGCACTGGCGCTCGGGATGCTTTACTTTCGGACGAGACTACCCCCACGGACCGCGGCAAAGTGTTTGGCTTTCACCGCTCCATGGATACCCTGGGGGCCGTTCTGGGCCCATTGGCCGCCTTGGGGTGGCTTGCGGCTCATCCTGCGGCCTATCGCCCGCTGTTTCTGTGGGCGTTTGTGCCGGGAGTGCTGGCCGTACTTATTTCGTTGCTGTTGCGCGAGCGGCGGACAATACCCTCGGGGCGGCCGGTGGTGCCGTTCTGGGCCTCATTCAGTTACTGGCGCCAGGCCTCGCCCGCGTACCGGCGGGTGGTGGGCGGGCTGGTTTTGTTTGCCCTTTTCAATAGCTCCGATGCTTTTCTGCTGCTGCTGGCCCGTCAACGGGGTCTTTCAAGTCCGCAGGTTATTGGCCTCTACATCCTGTATAATATAGTGTACGTGCTTAGCGCCTGGCCGCTGGGCCACCTCTCCGACCGACTAGGGCCCCGCAAGCTCCTAACCGGCGGACTAGTGGTGTTTGCGGGCGTGTATGGTGGCATGGCCCTGGCGCACGATGGCTGGGTGTTCGGGCTGTTATTTGCCTGTTACGGACTATACGCGGCCGCTACGGAAGGCGTTGGTAAAGCTTGGATCAGTACCCTGTGCGCACCCTCTGATACCGGCGCCGCCCTGGGTACCCTTGGGGGCTTGAGTAGCCTAGCCGCGCTCGGTGCCAGCGCGGGCGCGGGGTTGTTGTGGCAGTGGCAGGGCGCGGGCCTCACGTTTGGGCTGGCGGCTGCCGTGGCGTTGGGCGTAGCCGGGTACCTGGCCCGCGTGCCGGCTACCTTTAATAAAGCGCAAGCTTAACCTCTTAAATCATCAGCCAACGCAGGGTAGTTGCCATACTCACCAGCGGAAAGAAAGACTTTCCGCTGGTTTAGCATCCAGGCAAACTCTCTATATTTGCTTTCATAGTAGGTGATGGATTTCCACCTGTAACCGCCAAAGCCCTGGCTTTGAGCTGATGATTCCTACGCAACCTACGGGCTTCCTTGTCCGCGGCGCGTAGGTTTTTTTATTGGCTTTCACTTCCCTGCTTGTGGCTTCTCGATTTTCCCGCTTATTCCGGCCAGTACTGGCCCTCGAGCAAACCTCTCACCTCCTGTTTCTGGGCCGCTGGCTGCTGATTTGCGCCGTTGTGGGGGTACTGGTAGGCTCGGCCTCGGCCTTCTTCCTGCTGGCCCTCGATTGGGTTACGGCCTGGCGCGAAGCTCATGCCTGGATAATCTGGCTGCTGCCCGTGGCTGGCTTTGTGGTAGGCGCCAGTTACCATTACCTGGGCCAAAGCGTAGTGAAGGGCAACAACTTACTACTTGACGAAATTCATAACCCCAGCAAGGTTGTTCCGCTCCGGATGGCTCCCTTGGTGCTGTTTGGCACCCTAGCAACTCACCTGTTTGGCGGCTCGGCAGGCCGCGAGGGTACGGCCGTGCAGATGGGCGGCACCCTGGCCGACCAGCTTACCCGCCTGTTGGGCTTGCGCCCCCGCGACCGGAAACTGCTGCTCATTGCCGGTATCAGCGCTGGGTTTGCCTCCGTGTTCGGGACGCCGCTGGCCGGAGCCGTGTTTGGGTTAGAGGTCTTTTTGCTCGGGGCTATTCGCTACGATGCTATCCTGCCCAGCTTTCTGGCCGCCATCAGCGCCGACCTGGTCACGCGGGCCTGGGGCGTGGGGCACACCCACTACCCCCAGCTAGGTGCTGAACCTATTACCATCCTCGGGTTGCTGCTTACCGTTGGAGTAGGTAGCCTGTTTGGTCTCACGGCGCGGAGTTTCGCTGGCCTCACGCACCAGGTTACGCAGTGGTTTAAGCACGTATCTTATCCACCGCTTCGGCCGGTGCTGGGTGGGGCCCTTGTGGCTCTGGCCGTGGCGGCATTGGGCACCACCAAATACATTGGCCTGGGGGTGCCCACCATAGTAGCGGCCTTCCAGGCCCCGCTACCCCCGCAAGATTTCCTGCTGAAGCTGGCTTTCACGGCCCTGACGCTGGGTTGCGGCTTTAAAGGCGGCGAAGTAACACCCCTCTTTTTCATTGGCGCCGCTCTGGGGTCGGCGCTGGCGCTGGTGGTGCCGCTTCCGGTGGCCCTGCTCGCGGCTATGGGTTTTGTAGCGGTGTTTGCGGGTGCTGCCAACACGCCGCTGGCCTGTACCCTAATGGGAATGGAACTGTTTGGAGCGCAGGCCGGCGTATACCTGGGACTGGCCTGTGTATCAGCATACCTGTTTTCGGGGCACGCCGGCATTTATTCCGCCCAGGTGATTGGCCACGCCAAGCATTTGCGCTATGCCCGGGAGCGGGGCCGCACCCTAGGCGATATTTCCGCTAGCCGCCAAAATTCCCGCAACCGCCCAACCACTTAATTAAACCGCTAACGCTTTCTATGCTAGCTGCACTGTTTAGGCGGTGGTGAAAAAGCCGTCTGTACTTATGCAGGCTGATACCGGGGTGCATGGCTGCAGAGTAAGAGGCCGCTGGCAGTGCTAGTAAACAGCAGTTCAGGCATCGTAGCAGTCGGATTTACTAGGCTCCGGAAGCACGTCAACCTCGCGTTATGCACGCGCCCTTCAGGTGACAGACGGTAATAATGTTCCGGCCGCACAACTGCGCAGTAACTCTTGCGTTAAGCGAACAACATTTCAGGATTTAATGTTATTTTAATCCCGAGACATTGTTCCATCTACGCTCCGACGCCATGCGAAATCTGATAGTGTGTGTACTTCTCTTGTTAAGCACCCGGAGCGTGCACGCGCAAAGCCCTGACCTTAGTTGGAACACTGACCTAGCCGTTGCCTTGCAGCAGGCCAAGGCCAGCAATAAACCTGTGCTGGTTGTTTTCTCGGGTTCCGACTGGTGCAAGCCCTGCATCATGCTCAAGCAGGAGGTGTTTGATACGCCCGAGTTTGCCAGGTTTGCCCAAGACCGGTTCGTGCTGACGCGCTTTGACTTCCCGCGCAGCAAGAAAAACAAGCTTTCGGCCGCCCAAACCAAAACCAATGAGCAGGCAGCGGCGCAGCTGAATAAAGAAGGCGCGTTCCCGTTGGTGCTCCTGCTTTCGCCGGAAGGCAAGGTGCTGGCCAAAACCGGCTACCGCCCAGGTGGCGCTACAACCTACGATGCGCATCTTACCCAGCTGCTGACTAAACACTAAGTCCTGTGCTTTACCTTCCCAACTGGCCTGCCGCGCGCGCCACCAAGTACTTACTGCTCCTGACAGTTAGTTGCCTCCTGATGGCCCCACTAGCTGCCGGCGCGCAGACTCAAGTGGCTGCCCCCAAACCGCGCACCTTCACCCGCTCGGCCCACCTGATGGGCTCTCACTTCACGTTTACGGCCGTTTCCAGTGATGATTCGCTGGCGTGGCGCGCCATTCGGGCGGGTATTCGGGAAGCGCAGCGCATTGACCGGCTGTGCTCCTACTGGGACTCTACCTCGCAGATTACGCAGGTAAACCGCGCCGCCGGCCTGCGGCCCGTGGTGGTGGACCAAGAGGTATACGACCTAATTGCGCGCACCCTGAAGCTTTCGGAGCTGAGCGGCGGCGCCTTCGACATCACCTTTGCCGGGGGTGAGAAAATCTACCGCTTCGACCGCCAGGAGCACGCCGCGCTGCCCGCCCCGGAAGTGGTGAAAGCCTCCGTAGCCCGCATCAATTACCGCAACGTGCTACTCAACCCAGCCACGCACTCCGTGCTGCTGCGGGAGAAAGGTATGCGCCTGAACCTGGCTGGTATTCTGCAGGGCTACGGGGTGCGCCGCGCGCAAGCCCTGATGAAGCAGATGGGCGTGACCGGCGGCCTCATAAACGGTTCCGGCGACGTTTCGTGCTGGGGCCGGCAAGCCGATGGCTCCTTGTGGCGCATTGCCATTGGCGACCCCGCCTTTCCGCAGTCCGTGTCTTCCTGGGTGCGCCTGACTGATGCCGCCGTGGTGACGGCTGGTAATTACGAGCAGTACTTCACCGTGAAGGGAAAGTACTACGGGCACATCATCGACCCCAAAACCGGCTACCCGGCCACGGGGCTGCGCTCCGTCACCATCATCTGCCCTGATGTGGAACTGGCTGATGGGCTGGATGAAGTGGTGTTCGTAAAAGGACCGGAGGCTGGCCTGGCCTTTATCAACCAGCTGAAAGGCGTGGACTGCACGCTTATCACTAATGATGGCCGCACGCTTACCTCCAACGGCATGGCCGTGAATTATTATTCTACCAAGCAACCGCCGGCTGCGGCCGCCCCTACCCCATGACGTGCGCCCAACCCTTACTTTCTAGAATCCGATTGCTGGTATCCGGCGTGTTGCTGCTCTGCGGAAGTGGTCTGACCAGTTGCGTTTCGGTGGCCGCGTACCAGAAAGTGTACCTCAATGATGAGGACATGAAACTGGCCAACAAGCGCGTGGAAGTGTATGAGACCAACTTTGAAAGCTACCGCGAAGGCGCGGGCGGCGCCAATGGCGGCAAAGTAGGGGGCGGCTGCGGCTGCAACTAATTGATACCGAACCTGCTCTTCTCCCCTGCCATGCCCTCCCCTCTTCTTCGGCCCGCGGGCCTGCTGCTGGCCCTGGTGGCCCTGCCCGTGCTGACATTTGCGCAAGCTACGCCCACGCCCAACCGCGTGGATGGCTACGGGGCTCCGGCCACGACCGCCCCGAGCCCACCCAACCCCAGCAACCACGGCGAAACGGAGATTAACATCCTGTCGAGCTACTACTCTCAGGATGGCAACCACAGTGCCGTGGAAGGCGGCCAGGGAACCCAGCAGCTCACTGATTTCACGCCGACCATCATCCTGAATGTGCCGCTGGATTCCGTTACCCGCGTTTCGGCCAACGTGGGCATGGACTATTACGCCTCAGCTTCCACTGACCGCATTGATCAGGTGCTGTCTTCAGCCTCGGCGCATGATACGCGCTACCACGTGGACCTGGGCTACTCGCGCCAGCTGGCTGACAAGCGTACCCTTGTTGGCGTGGGCGGCGGTTTTTCCAAGGAGTATGATTACCTCTCGGGCAACGTTACGGCTTCCTGGGCGAGGGCATCCGCCGATGGCAACCGGGAGCTGAGCGTGGCCGCGCAGGCCTTCTTTGACCGCGCCACCCTGATTCTGCCCGCCGAGCTGCGCCCCGGGGGCGCCGGCGAGCACGGCTCGGGCAAGGATACGAGGCAGAGCTATAACCTAAACCTGGTGTACTCGCAGGTGCTCACCCAACGCTTGCAGGTGGCTTTCAGCACCGAGCTGGTAGCCCAGCGCGGACTCTTGAGCACACCGTTTCACCGGGTATACTTCCGCGAAACCGGCGGCGCGCTCGGCACGGCCCGCGCTGAGCTGCTGCCCCGCCAACGCCTGAAGTATCCGGTGGGCGTTCGGGCCACGTATTATGCGAGTGACCTGGTGCAGCTGCGTGGTTTTTACCGCTTCTACAATGATAACTTCGGTATTACGGCCCATACGTTGGAGCTGGAAACGCCGGTGAAGGTGACGCCCTTTTTCGTGCTCTACCCCTTCTACCGCTACCATACCCAAACCGCCGCCGACTACTTTGCGCCCTACCAGGAGCATTCCATCACCGACGAGTACTACACCTCCGACTACGACCTAGCCGGGTTCTCCGCTCATAAGCTTGGAGTAGGGTTTCGGTATTCGCCCGTGTACGGCATCGCGCGCTTTAAAACGCCGTTTGGGGGCCGCGTAGCAAAGTTCAAGTCCCTGGATGTGCGCTACGCCTATTATCGCCAGAGCACGGGCCTGACTGCCAGCCTCATCAGCACCGATTTATCCTTCACCATGCCCTAGGCTTCTGGAAAGCAGCAAGTGTGTGTACACAAGAGTTGACTTGACAATATCTCGGTATACTGCTTTTTCTATGAAGGCAACAATTACATAACGATTCCTACAACTTAAGGACATAGCAGAAGAGGAGCTTTGCGGCATACTTCTCTACTATGTCAGTCGCACGTTTACAGCTTCAGATTTTCCTGGTTTTACTAGGGCTCGTGAGCAGCCTAACCGCTCTTGGGCAAGCCGCCACCGGCACCATCCGCGGTACGGTCCTCGATCAAAAAACCAAAGAGCCCATTATTGGGGCCAGCGTAGGGGTAGTGGGCACCACCATTGGGGCCTCCACCGACCTTGATGGCACGTTTGCCCTGGCCAAGGTACCTACCGGTACCCACACGCTCCGCATCAGCTCGGTTTCGTACGAGTCGAAAAGCCTGCCCTCCTTACAGGTTGAGGCTGGCAAAGTAGTGGTCATCAACACCAGCCTGGCCGATGCTTCCGCCGCCCTTGGCGAGGTAGTCATTACGGCCCAGCGCCGGACCAATACCGAAGTTGCCGTTATATCGGAAGTACGGAATGCCCAGCTGGTAGCAGTTGGCGTATCGGCCGAGCAGATTGTGCGCTCCCAGGACCGGGACGCGGCCCAAATTGCCCGGCGCGTACCCGGCGTATCCATTCAGGACAACCGCTTTGTGCTGGTGCGCGGCCTTACCCAGCGCTACAATGCCGTGATGCTTAATGATGTGCTCACGCCTAGCTCAGAAGTAGATACGCGGGCCTTTGCCTTCGATATGATTCCGAGCAACGTTATCGACCGGATGCTGATTTTCAAATCGGGCTCCGCCGAACTGCCCGGCGACTTTGCCGGCGGCGTAATCAAAGTATACACCAAGCGGGCCCCCGAGGAAAACTTCACCAACCTAAGCGTGCTCAGCGGCTACCGCAGCGGCACCACCGGCCAGCAAGTGCAGCAAGCAGAAGGCGGCAAATACGACTGGCTCGGCTTTGACAGCGGCAAGCGCACCATTCCTAATAACTGGCCAGCCCGTCTCAGTGATGAGTACTCCAGCGCGATGCGGGCGGCCTACGCCCGCCAGCTGCCCAACCGCTGGGGCGTGAAATCCCTGCAGGCCGCGCCTGATCTGCGCCTGTCGTTCAACATGGGCCGCCGCTTTGAGCTGGGCGAAAAGCAGGTAGGCACCCTGACTAGCGTGAACTATGGCAACTACAAGCAGGCCACGGATGCCCGCCTGAGCTTCTACGAAAACGGCGCCGACCGCAACCAGCTGGCCTCCTACTACAACGACCGGGTGTACGGCAATGAAGTTCGCCTCGGGCTGGTGCAGAACTTCTGGCTGCGGCTGAACGGCCGGAGCACCCTGGAATTCAAAAACCTGTTCAATCAGCTAGGCACCGCTGAAACGGTAGTGCGCGAAGGCCAGGACATCACCCAAACCAGCAACGATGTGCGGGCCTACTCGCAGCGTTTCGAGAGCCGCAGCATTTACTCGGGCCAGTTGCTCGGTAACCACGAGCTAGCCAACGACAAAACCTCTGTGAACTGGGTAGGCGGCTTCTCGAACACCCACCGCACCGAGCCCGACTGGCGCCGGGTGCGCTACATCCGCCCCATCGGCGCCATGAACGGCGACGGCCAGCCGGCACCTTTCGGGGTTTCGACGCCCAATGACCCTAGCCTCACGGAGTCGGGCCGTTACTTCTCCAAGCTCAATGAGCGCGTAGGTACGGTGGCCCTGAATGTGGTGCAGCAAATTACCCGCGACTCTACTAACAAGGAAGGCGGTATCAAGCTGAAAGCCGGCCTTTACGCTGAGCGCAAAGACCGTGACTTCAGTGCCCGATTCTTCGGGTACGGCAGCGTGGGCAATACCAGCGTAACGCGGACGCTGCCCGTGGAGCAGGTATTTGCCCCCGAAAACCTGACCGGCCGCGACGGGAGCTTTACCCTGGAAGAAGGCACGGACCCCAACGACTCCTACGCGGCTAACAACACGCTGCTAGCCGGTTACGCCAGCTTAACCCTGCCCCTGGGCAAGTTTACGGGTACCCTTGGTTTCCGCGGCGAATACAACGACCAGCAGGTAACCAGTGAGCTGCGCGGTGGCGGCCTGACCAATGGCGGACGCCGGATTTTCAGCCCCATGCCTTCCCTGAACGTCTCGTATAACCTGACCGACCAGATGCTGGTGCGCGCTGCCTACGCCTCTACCATCAACCGGCCCGAGTTCCGGGAGCTGGCGCCATTCCGCTTCTATGACTTCAACCTGAATGCGGATATCCAAGGCAACTACGCCCTGCAAACGGCCACCGTGCAAAACCTGGATCTGCGCTGGGAAATGTACCCCACTAGCGGGGAGCAGATTACGGTGGGCGCCTTCTACAAGCACTTCACCAACCCCATCGAGAACTATCTGCTGACCACGGCGACCGGTGCCAACAGCCTCAGCTACGCCTTTGTGAACACGCAGTCGGCCCAGAACTACGGCGCCGAAATTGAAATCCGCAAAAGCCTGGCCTCGTTTTCCGAGTCGGCTTTCCTGCGCCGCTTCTCGCTGGTCGGCAACGCCTCCTACATCTTCAGCCAGATTGACTTGGGCGAAACGGTAAACGTGCCCGACGCCAGCGGCCGGGTGGAAGCCCAGAATGTAAGCGACACCCAAACCCGCCGCCGCCCCCTGCAAAACCAGTCGCCCTACCTCGTAAACCTGGGCGCCTATTATGCCAACGAGGAAAAAGGCACCCAAATCAGCGCCCTCTACAACGTGGCTGGCCCGCGCATCTACGCAGTAGGTACGGTAGTAAACCCCACCGTGTACGAAGCGCCCCGCAACGTGGTAGACCTGGTAGCCACCAAGCGCCTGGCCAAGCACTGGGAGCTGCGCGCTGCCTGGCAGGACGTGTTTAACCAGCCCGTGAAGCTAGTTCAGGATACTGACCGCAACGATAAGTATTCCGGCGGCGACCAGACGGTGCGCACGTTCCGCCGCGGCTCCAACACCACGCTGGGCCTGACTTTCACCTGGTAGCCAACTGCTCCTCGGACTAGCCCCTCGCTGGCCCTCAACCTTCGCTCATTTCACCCTATCTCCTTTTCATGAAACGCATTTCCAACTTGTTTTTGCTGGCTTTGCTGGCTACCGCTTCCGCCACCTCGCTGAGCAGCTGCGAAGACAACAACGACAACGCCCCTGAAATTCAGCAGCCCAGCGGCCCTACCGATAACGCGGGCCGGGTAATTCTGAGCGGCGACATCACCGCCAACCGGACGCTGCGCGCCGACGAGAAGTACTTGCTGCAGGGGTTTGTGTATGTGCGCAACGGCGCTACCCTCACCATTGAGCCAGGCACCAAAATCTTCGGCGACCAGGCCACCAAGGGCACCCTGATCATTGACAAGGGCGGCAAGATCATGGCCGAGGGAACCCAAAGCAACCCCATCGTTTTCACGTCGGCCAAGGCCGCGGGCAGCCGCGGGTATGGCGACTGGGGCGGGGTAGTACTGATTGGCTCGGCGCCCATCAACCAGTCGTTGAGCACGCAGCCGGAAGGCGGCATTGGGGGCACGTTTGGCGGCACCAACAAAGAAGATAACTCGGGCAGTCTGAAGTACGTGCGCATTGAGTTTGCTGGCATCCCGCTTTCCTCAGGCTCGAACAGCGAAATCAACGGCCTGACCATGTACGGCGTGGGCAGCGGCACCAAGGTTGACTACGTGCAGGTATCGTACTCGGGTGATGACTCCTATGAGTGGTTTGGCGGCACCGTGAATGCCAAGCACCTGGTAGCGTACCGCGGCTTCGATGATGACTTCGACACCGACTTCGGCTTCACGGGTAAACTCCAGTACGGCCTCTCCTTGCGCGACCCGCAGTATGCTGACCAATCGGGCTCGAACGGTTTTGAATCCGACAACTTCAACCCCGGCACGCCCGCCACGGGCGATAACGCCGGCCTGCCCCTGACGGCCCCGGTATTCAGCAACTTCAGTGTCATGGTTACCGGCGGCACGCCCCCGGCCTCCCAGCAGTCGGGTAGCGGTAGCTTCCAGTCGGCGCTGCACTTGCGCCGCAACACGTCGACCAGCGTCTACAACTCGGTATTCGTGGGCTACCCTGAGGGCCTGCGCCTCGACGGGGCCTCTACCTGGACCAACCTGCAGGGCGGGGGCTTAGATTTGAACGGGGTAGTGCTGGCCAACACCACGCGTCCGCTGCGCGCCGCCAACAACACCGGCGCCTTCACCGATGCCGATGTGGAAACCTGGTTTAACGGCGCCGGCAAAAACAATATGGTGGTACCCAATGCCGAGCTAGGTACCCTCGGGCTGAACGCTAACACCTTCACCTTAGGTACGCCGGGCTTCCTATTATCGAGCTCCTCACCCCTGCTCAACGGCGCTGTGTTTACGGGCAAAGCCGCCGACAACTTCTTTGATAAGGTAAGCTACCGCGGGGCCTTTAACGGCACCGACAACTGGGCCCAGGGCTGGACCAACTTCGACCCCCAGAACACGGCCTACTAAGCTCCCTACTAGCTCACTTATTCGAGGAAAGGCCGGAGCTGGCGATAGCTCCGGCCTTTCTGTTGTATACTAATCCGGTAGTGATACCGCGCAGCAGCTTTGGCACCATCTGTTTTACCTATGGCTACGGTTTCCCTCCTGACGCAGGTTCGGGAGAAGCTGGCGCACACCTTAGGCGTTCCCATCCGAGTACAGGAAGCGGCTGATATAGCTTCAGAGGTAGAGCAGCACTGGTTCTGGGAGCCCAGCATAGCCTTTCACGTGCGCGCCTGCTCCTGCCTGTCTGCTCAGCAAATAGCCCGTTACGCCCACCAGCACCCTCGGCAGTTACTGGTTACGGAGTTTGTATCGGCGGAGGTAGGCGAGCAGCTGCGGGCCGCCCGCATTTGCTATGCTGATAGTGCTGGCAATGCCTGGTTGTGTTGCGCGCAGCCCCAGGTACTGGTGCATCTGCAAGGAAACCCGCCCCACCGCGCCGCAACGGCGCCGGTTAGTGCTTCTATTGTAGCCACCCAGATGCGGTTTGCCTTCCAGCTTATTACCGGCCCCCAACCTTATTCCCACACCGCCGAGGCTTTGTCATCCATTTCGGGCATTAAGCTGGCCCTGGTGGAGCGCTTTATTCTAAACCTACAGCACCAAGGGCTGTGGCACCTGGATGACCAGCACCAGCTGGATTCCCTGCCGCAATTAGCCCAGGCCTGGCAGAAGCAGTATGCTACTAGCCTGCGCAACCGCCTCAACCCCCAACGCTACCGCTGGCGCGACCCGGCCATGGCTACCAAAATGCTGGAGCCCCAGGCCCTTCCGGCTGGCAGCTGGTGGAGTGGGGAAGTGGCCGCCGGCCGGTTGCTAGGGGAGCCCGGGTCGCCAACCGCCTATATCCTGTACACCCGCCAGCCGCGGCCAAACCTGGCGGAACGTATGGGGCTTATTGCGCACAGCAAGGGCAACGTGGAAGTACTGAACCCCTTCTTTTCCGATGTACCATTGTCGGCGGCGTACGGGCAGTGCGTTGACCCGTTTCTGGTTCACACTGACCTGCTGCTTAGTGAGTCCTCCGTGAGCCAGGCCATGGCCACAGCGCTCCGCAGGCAATTTCTACCCAAACTTCTGTAGCCCATAGCAACCAACGCATAGTGCTAAATTGGTGCGGTCGGTTGGTTTCCGGTTACAGCATGCCTAGTCAGCAAGCCTTGAATTTTGCGGCATGTGATAGAAGTATTTCAATATGGCAACGGATGAACGGTGCGGGCTGATCCAGTGCCAGCGAATTACGTATAGATCGGATATACAACGGGTTGATATAATATCAATAGGACTTACTAGGTCAGTTAAAGCCGCAAACTATAGTAACTGATATGGTCAGGGACCAAGCGGGTGCGCGTGTTGCCTGGGGTGTGGGTGCTTTTCACGTGTGAAATGACTACTTTGCTTACGTGAAGTAACCGTCTCGTCTTACTGCAACCATTTTATCTTTCCTGCCAGTATGACTCGTGAGATTTTAACACGCTTTGCGCACAACCAGCAGTTATTGGCTGGCTTACGCCAACGCTCAAACTCAGTGGCCAGCAAGAAGCGCCTGTTAGATATCCTTTCCTCCACGATTGAGAGCCTGTTGCTTCTAGAGCCCCTTTCCCTAAACCAGCGGTTTAGGCTAGTACAGTTGAAGATGTTGCAGCAGTCCATCCGGGACCAGGACTATATTCTGGAAGGCGACAACATGTGGCAGCTGGTGCACTCCTCCTTATGGCAGACCTGCGCCATCACCTTGGCAAACGAAGCCTGATCAAGGCGCGGTCGGCCGCTTGGCCGCAGGCGCCGCAACTTTTGCCGAAGCTCCCCCGCTTTTGGACCGTTTGTACTCTTTCCCTACGCTTCCATGGCTACGCAACTAACCAATAGCTTCGGCAAAGTGTATTTCACTTCCGAATACGACGTGCGGCATCACTGGGTGTATAATAACTGGATTGGCTACCAAACCTATGCTGATGTGGTAAGTGGCGCAGATGCGTGCCTGGAGCTGGTGCAAAAACATTCCTGTCCGTATTTGCTCAACGACAACCGCCAGGTGATTGGCCCCTGGGACCACGCCGTCAGCTGGATTGTGCAGGACTGGGCGCCGCGGGCCAGTAGACTGGGCCTTACGCACTTTGCGCATGTAGTAAACCCGGCTTCCATGGCCGCTCCGTCTGCGGAGGCCATGCACCTGGGCGTAGGCGGCCGCCTGTACATGCGCATGTTCAATGAGATTGAAGGTGCCCAGGAATGGCTGCGCGTGGCGCAACGCACTGCTCCTACCAACGCCTAGCCCTCCGCGGAGCCTAAACCTATTCGGGGGCCAGGCGGCCGTTGGGGCCACATCACTAACCGGCACACGCTGCCATGTCACGCACCCTGATAGGCCCGCCGCCACCGGATGGCGGCCCGTGGTGTGCCCCGTGGTATGCTGTCAGGCCCGAAAAGTGTTGCTATCTTCCCAGTCTCAAAGCTGGTTCGTGGGTGAGGCCTCCTCCTGGCACGCAGGCGGCCTTTCTCTTGACGCGTTTTGTAGGCGCAATTGCCCAATACCAGCCATTCCCGCTGTATCAAACACGTATGAATTCTGCTTTCCCGGGGTCTGATTTGCAAGCACTGTTGTCGGTATTCACTGTGTTGCCCGGGGCGTATCTTTTGCTTTCGCCAGAGCTTATTATTAAGGCCGTTTCCAATGATTACCTGGCAGCTACCGCCAGCCGGCGCGAACAGCTCCTGGGTCGTCCGATGTTTGAGGCGTTTCCGGATAACCCCATGGTGCCGGAGGCCAATGCAGTAGCTAATTTGCGCAGTTCTCTGCTCCAAGTCCTGAGCACGGGCCAGCCGCACGAAATGCCTTTGCAACGATACGATGTTCAGGATCACGACAATCCGGGAGCATTCTTAGAGCGATTCTGGCTGCCGCGCAACGTACCGGTTAGTGATGAGCAGGGGAAGGTTCTCCTTGTTCTGCACTACGTAGTGAATGTTACGGAGCAGGTGCAGGCCCAGCAACAAGTGCAGCATCTAAACCAGGAGCTGTACACGGCCAACCGCAACCTCAAAACCAACAACACTCAGCGTCAGGAACTGGATACCGAGCTGATTCACACCCAACACCAGCTCCAGCAGCTTACCCAAGGCCTGGACGCCAAAGTTCGGGAGCGCACGCTGGCGTTGGAGCAGGTGCAGCAGCAAGTGGAACGGCAGCGCCAACGGCTGGAAGAGCTGTTTTTACAAGCCCCTGCCGCCATTTGCATTCTCGATGGCTCTGCGCTGGTTTTTGAGCTAGTGAACCCAGGCTATCAGCAGCTGTTTCCGGGGCGGGAGCTGCTAGGCAAGCCCCTGCTCGAAGCCCTCCCGGAGCTGGAGCATCATGAGGTGTACCGCACCTTCCGGCAGGTGTATGAAACGGGTAACACCCACCAGGAGCTGAGCATGCTGGTTCCGCTGCTGAGGGCTACTGATGGAGTGTTGGAGGAGCGGTACTTCAACTACATTCAGCAGGCACGCTATAATGAGCAGGGCCAGATAGATGGCATTCTGGTATTTGCCTTTGAGATAACCGAGCAGGTAGTGGCCCAGCAGCAGCAGCAGCAGGCCCGCCAGATAAGCGAGGCCACCACGCGCCGGCTGCAGTTGCTTACCGATGCCTTACCCGTACTGATCAGTTACATAGATCAGTCCGAAACCTATCAATTTGCTAATGAGGCCTATGAATCCTGGTTTCATGTTCCGGCCAAGCAGATAATCGGCCAGCAGGTACGCGCCGTTATTGGGGAGGCGGCGTACCAGAAAATACAAAGCTACATGCAACGGGCGCTGGCCGGAGAGCGGCTTGATTTCACGTCGCTGATGCCGTATCGGCAGGATTTTGTCCGCTACATCCAAACTAGCTACGTACCCGATATGCGTGACGGCGCTGTGATGGGCTTTTACAGCCTAGTAGCCGATATTACTGATCAGGTAGAGGCGCGCGAGCAGGTACAAACGCTTAACCGGGAACTGCAGGCGTCAAACGAAGAACTGCGTGCTAACCATGCCCAACTGGCCCAAACCCAACAGGCATTGCTGGAAGTGGCCCAGCGCCAGGCTCGGGAGCGGGAAACATTTTATCAGGTATTTGAGCAGACGCCCGCTTGCATTGCCTTGCTGCGCGGCCCCGAGCACACGTTTGAGTACATTAATGCGGCGTACCAACAGCTGTTCCCTGGTCGCCAGCTGCTAGGCCTGCCCGTGACGGTGGCGCTGCCCGAGATTGTGGGACAGGGCTTCGACGTTTTCATTGACCGGGTGTATCATACCGGCGAAACGTTTTTCGGGACGGAGCTGCCACTCACCGTGCAGCATTCCAATGGGCTCGCCCCCCAGCACATGTACTTCACCTTTACCTACCAAGCGTACCGGGAAGAAGGCAGTGTTGCCGGCGTTTCCATATTTGCCCACGATGTCACGGAGCAGGTACTAGCCCGCCAGCAGCGCGAAACCCAGCAGCAGCGCCTGCACAGCCTGTTTATGCAGGCCCCGGCCGGCATCTGCATTCTTGATGGGCCTGATCTGGTGTATGAATTCGTGAACCCAGGCTATGAGCAGCTGATTCCCGGCCGCTCATTTCTGGGGATGCCTATTCTGGAAGCCATGCCCGAAATAGCCGGCACCCACATTGAGCGGCTGCTGCAGAAAGTGTACCGCACCGGCCAAACCCACGAGGAGCAGGCCATGCTGGTGCCCATAGCACGGCCCTTCGATGGCGTGCTGGAAGACCGCTATTTCAGCTTTGTATACCAGGCCCGCCACGACGACCAGGAGCAGATAAACGGCGTGTTGGTGTTTGCCTTTGAGGTAACGGAGCAGGTAGAAGCCCGCCGCGCCGCCGAAAGCAGCGCCCAGCAGGCGCACGCCCTGGCCACCGCCTTAAGTACTACCAACGAAAAGCTGACGCGCACCAACGTCGACCTCGACAACTTCATCTACACCGCCTCCCACGACCTGAAAGCCCCCATTACCAACATTGAGGGGCTGCTGCACACGCTGCAGGCCGAGATGCCGCCCCAAAGTCAGGCCGGTGAGGTTTCCTATATCCTGGATTTGATGCAGGACTCGGTGGAGCGGTTCAAAAAAACCATCGACCACCTCACCGACGTCTCGAAGCTGCAGAAGGAGCACGACCAGCCGGCGTACGAAGTGCCCTTAGCCCACGTAATTGAAGAAGTACGCCTGGATTTGGCTCCTTTGCTGCAGGAAGTGGGCGCGCGCATGAGCGTGGATGTACGGGCAGTGCCGCGGGTAATGTTCCCGGAGAAAAACCTGCGCTCAGTCGTGTATAACCTGCTCAGCAACGCCCTCAAGTACCACCACCCCGACCGCTCCGTGAAGGTGCAGGTGCGCGCCCGGGTAGAGCCGGACTTTTATGTGCTGGAGGTGCAGGACAACGGCCTAGGGCTGGACTTATCCCGGGAGCGGCAGCTCTTTGGCATGTTTCAGCGGTTTCATACGCACGTGGAGGGCTCCGGCGTGGGCCTGTACATGGTGAAGCGCATGATAGAAAACGCGGGCGGCCACATTCAGGTGCAAAGCGAGCTGGGCACCGGCTCTACCTTCTCAGTTTACTTCCCGCGTTAACCTAGCAACTCCCGGGCGCTGGGGTTTGCGGCACCACAGTGCCTAGTGCGCTGTGGATCAGCTGGCTGGCACTGCCTTCTGCAACACGGGCTGCAATACCTTCCACACGGTGCGGGCTACTATGCGGTGGCCGGCGGGCGTTGGGTGGATGCCGTCGGGCTGATTAAAGCGCGCCACGCCGCCCACTCCTTCCAGCAAAAAAGGAATCAGGACCAGGTTGTTTTGGCGCGCCAACTCCTGATAAAGCTGCTTAAACTCCGTGGCGTACTCAGCCCCTAGGTTGGGCGGCAGCTGCATACCGGCCAGCACAATCCGGGCCTGGGGGCTGCGCCGGCGCACGGTATCAATAATGGCTTGCAGATTCTGGCGGGTATCGGAAAGCGGCACGCCGCGCAGGCCGTCGTTGCCGCCCAGCTCCAGAACAAACACGGCTACCGGCTTGCGCAACACCCAGCCTACCCGGCTGCGGCCACCGGCCGTGGTTTCGCCGCTCAGCCCCGCATTCACTACGGTGTAGGTAAGGCCCGCGGAGTCCAGCTTCTGCCCGATCAAAGCAGGAAACGCTTCTTCCGGTTCCACCCCCAGGCCGGCCGTGAGGCTGTTTCCAAAAAAGAGCAGTACCGGCTTGGCTGCGGCCGGTGCTGTAGGTGCTGCGGGTACGGCTGGGGCTGCGGCGGCTGTTTCGGTGGCGGGCTGGGTGGTGGAGTCGCAGGCGCCCAGGGCCAGCAGCAGGCAGCAACTAAGTAGGAACGAGACTGTTTTCATGCGGAATCTATTTCTTGTGCTTTATGCCGTACGGTAGAAAGTACGGCAGGGGCTAGTGCGTCTGTTAAGGTAGCCGTAGCAGGTGCGCCACCCGGGCGGCTCACACGACTGCCTTTCCAACCAATTGGTTACACTCTTTGATTTCATGCTGAAAGTAGAAAACCTCACCAAATCCTACACCAGCGGCGGCCAGACGCTCACGGTGCTGGAGTCCGTTAGTTTCGAGCTGCAACCCGCCGATACCTTTTCCATTGTGGGTCCTTCCGGCAGCGGCAAAACTACGCTGCTGGGTTTGTGCGCCGGCCTCGACCGGGCCACGGCCGGCAGCGTGTGGCTGAACGGCATCCGGCTCGATGAACTCAGCGAAGACCAGCGCGCGGCGGTGCGTAACGAAAACGTGGGATTTATCTTCCAGAACTTTCAGCTGCTGCCCACCCTCACCGCCCTGGAAAATGTGTTGGTGCCCCTGGAGCTGCGCGGCGTGAAGGGCGGCCAGCCCATTGCCAAGGCCTTGCTTGAACGCGTGGGCCTGGGCGGGCGCGGCCATCATTACCCCACTCAGCTTTCCGGGGGCGAGCAGCAGCGCGTATCCCTGGCGCGGGCCTTTGCTAATCGGCCTAAAATACTGTTTGCCGATGAGCCCACCGGCAACCTCGACTCCGACACCAGCGCCCGGGTGGTGGAGCTGCTGTTTGAACTCAACCGCGAAGCTGGCACCACGCTGGTGTTAGTTACCCATGATCTGGAGCTGGCGGCCAAAACCCAGCGCATCATCCGGATCAAGAGCGGGGCCGTAATTTCCGACTCGCAGGCTTCCCGTACGGCAGCGGCCGCCCCCCTGTCATGAGCACCGAAATTCCGCAGGCCCGGCCCGGTATGGGCTGGCTGTGGCGCATGGCCTGGCGCGACTCCCGGCGCAGCCGCTCCCGCCTGGTGCTGTTTATATCTACCATTGTGCTGGGCATCGCGGCGCTGGTGGGCATCAATGGGTTTGGCGACAACCTTTCCCGCAGCATCGATGAGCAGGCCCGGGAGCTGGTTGGGGCTGATTTGGTGGTGTCCTCCACGCAGCCGCTAGGTGCCAAGCTTCAGGCAAGGCTCGATGCCCTGAGTCCGGAGCGCAGCGAAGAGGTGTCGTTTGGCTCGCTGGTGCAGTTCGTCCGCGGGCAGGGCGTGCGGCTGGCGCAGGTGCGCGCCCTCACGGGCAACTTTCCGTACTACGGTACCTGGGAGCTGGAACCGGCTGCCGCGCTGGCCACATTTCGGGAGGCCGCGGGGTTGGGCCAGCAGGTTGCCCTAGTAGATGATGCCCTGCTCCTGCAGTTCAACGCCCAACCCGGCGACTCCATTAAAGTAGGTAAGCTCACGTTCCGGATTGCCGGGCGGGTGCGTAAAACGCCGGGGCAGTCGGGGCTAAGTGCCGCGGTGGCGCCCACCGTGTTCATTCCGGGTGCCTTTCTGCTCCAAACCGGGCTAGTGCAGCGCGGCAGCCGCATTCAGTACCGCCGCTATTACCAGCTAACTTCCGGCACCGATGTGGAGAGTTTGATTAAGCCGCTGGAAGCGCGCTTCGATGAAGACAATATTGACACCGATACCGTAGCCAGCCGCAAGAAGCGCACCGGCCGCTCCTTCAACGACCTTACCCGCTACCTGAACCTGGTGGCGTTTGTGGCCTTGCTGCTGGGGTGCGTGGGCGTGGCCAGCTCCGTGAGTTTGTACGTGCGCGAAAAGGTAGCCTCCGTGGCCGTGCTGCGCTGCCTGGGCGCCAGCGGCCGCCAGGCTCTCCTGATTTATCTGCTTCAAACGGCCCTGATGGGGCTAGTGGGGGCCGTGGTGGGCGCGGCGCTTGGCTCTGCCATGCAGGTGCTGCTGCCCCGGGTTTTTGCCGGTTTTTTGCCCGTGGATGTGCAGGTAGCCGTTTCGTGGTCGGCCGTGGCTCAGGGTATCCTGACAGGTGTGCTGGTGGCTGTGCTGTTTGCATTGCTGCCGCTGCTGAAAATCCGGCGCATCTCGCCGCTTCGGACCTTGCGCGCCAGCTACGAGGAAGATACCACCCGCCCTGATCCGCTGCGGCTGGCCGTGTATGCCCTGATCGTGCTTTTCATTACTGGCTTTGCGTACCTCCAGACCCGCGACATACTTCTTACGCTTGGTTTCAGCGGGGGCTTGCTGGTGGCCTTTGCGGCGCTGGCAGGGCTAGGGAGCCTGTTGCGCTTGCTGGTGAGGCGATACTTTCCTTCCTCCTGGAGCTACGTATGGCGGCAGGGGCTGGCGAATTTGTATCGCCCTAATAACCAGACCATCACCCTAACCATTTCCATTGGGCTAGGGGTATTTCTGCTGGCAACCCTGTATATGCTGCAGGGCTTGCTGCTGGGCCGGGTTGAGGTGGCCGGCGGAGGCCAGCAGCCCAACCTGGTGCTGTTTGATATTCAGCCCGGGCAGCGCCAGCAGGTGGAGCAGCTAGTTCGGGGGCAGCAGTTGCCCGTGATCCAGCAGGTACCGGTGGTAACAATGCGGCTGGCGGCTATCAATGGCCGGACGGCAGCCGCTTTCCGCCAGGACAGCACCCGGGGCGTGCCGAAGTGGGCCTTTGGGCGTGAGTACCGCGTAACCTACCGTAATAAGCTGATCAGCTCTGAAAAGCAGGAAACCGGCATATTGCCCATGCTGGGGGCCGATGGCATTCCGCGCATTTCCATTGAGGAAGGCTACTTCAAACGGCTGAAACTAACGCTGGGCGATACGCTTACGTTCAATGTGCAGGGCGTGCCCATGAACACCATCGTGAGCGGAACCCGCCTGGTAGACTGGAGCCAGGTGCAAACCAACTTTCTGGTGGTGTTTCCGCAGGGGGTGCTGGAAGGCGCGCCGCAGTTTTTTGCCCTTATCACGCGGGTACCCAACAACACCGTGCTCGGCGCCGTGCAACGCGAGCTGGTGCAGCGCTTTCCCAACGTCTCGGCCATTGACCTGGGCCTGATTCTTAAAACGCTGGAAGACATTCTGGACAAGATTTCCTTTGTTATCCGGTTTATGGCCTTGTTCAGTATGGCTACGGGTTTGCTGGTGCTGGTCAGCTCGGTGGTAGTGAGCCGCTACCAACGGGTGCAGGAAAGCGTGCTGCTCCGCACGCTAGGGGCCAGTCGGCGCCAGATCCTGTTTATTACGCTGGTGGAATATGCTCTGCTCGGGATTCTGGCCGCGTTGGCCGGGCTGGTGCTGGCGGGCGTAGCAGCGTGGGCGCTGGCCATCTGGGTGTTTGAGGTGGCATTTGCTCCAAACCCGGGGCCGCTGCTGGCGTTGGCGCTGGTTACTATGGTGCTCACAGTGCTCATTGGCCTGCTCAACAGCCGCGACGTACTCACGCGCCCACCCCTGGAAGTACTGCGCAACGAGGCCAGCTGATACCCCAAGCGGTTCACTGCCGCGGGTGGGGTAGTAAAGCCGCGGGCAAACCTTGCAACATGACAAACATCAGCAAATAAGTTAATCATTGTCAGGGGCTTACTCCCGAAATATGCCGATATTCATATAGATATCTGACTTGTTCCTGGTCTGTACTTTTTCCCCTTGATGCCGTGCTACCTTTTGCTTTTCTGTTCCCGATTCTGCTGCTGACCGCCCTGGCCCTGTCCGGGGTGTACCGGCGTGGTATTCGGCGGCCCCAGCGGGCGTAAGGGCCATTTGGCGGCGGCCTTTCGTCGGGTACTGCTAGGCTGCCCTAGGTGCCTATGCGGTTGGCGGTGCTATGCTACCTAGTGTCGCCCGCAATCCAAGCGCCCATAATAAGCACATGGGGACTTTGGGCTTCCCGTGGCTTTCGGCATGCTGCTTACCCTCGTGATTTCACCGGTACTCTTTTCCGCTTCGCTATGAATACTTCCCTTGTTGTTCTCACGAATTTCTTTGCCGTATCCAACCACGCCATATCGTATGCGGCGGGCCTGGCAGTACCGCTCCAGGCCCAGCTGGTGCTCCTGCACCTGCGCCACGACGGGTTGCTCTCGCCCGAGGAGTACTACAGCCGGCAAGCGCAATCCGGTCAACCCGCCGCTTCGCCTTCGCTGCAGCAGCTGGCCGCCCAGCAACCCGTGCCCACGGAAGTTGATGTATCGGATGAGTTCCTGACCGAGGCCATACAGGAAAGCGTGGCCCGGCATCATCCGTTGCTGCTGGTGCTGGGGCGGCCCGGTTCGGCCTCAATGCCCGACGAAGTCGTAACCAGCACCGTCATGGATTTGCTGCGGCACTCTCCGTACCCCTTGCTGATTGTGCCCACGGTGGGCTGGGACCTTGCTGCCCCAACCCGGCTAATGCTGGCCGTTGATGGCGAGCCGTTTACTTTATTTCCGCACCAGGATGTGCTGCGCCGCCTGCTTACGGCCGTAAGTGGTACCCTCGAGGTGGTGCACGTGACCGATGATGAGCACCCGCGGGCCGATAAAGCCGCCGTGCTCCGGACCATTTCCGCCAACGACCTCGTGACGGCACCTTCCGAAGCGCACCTGCACGAGGTATATCAGCCGCATGTGGCCGGTGGGATTCTGCAGGAAGTTGCGCGCCAGGAGGCCGATATGCTGGTGGTGGTGGCCCGGCGCCACAGCCTGCTCGGCAGCATGTTTCACCGCAGCGTTACGGCCCAGCTGATTCAGGAAAGCCCCGTGCCGGTGCTGGTACTGCCCGCCGAGGATTAGCCGCCCACGATTTGCTAGCTTACCGCATCAGATTCCTCTGGCCCCACGCCGGTTGTTGTGCAGGTGCACGGCCGGAAGTGGGGCCGGCCGGCGTAACTCGCGCATGGCCCTTCTTATTATTCCAACTCCATGACCATCAGCTTTTTCAATACCAAGCCCTACGACCGGCAGTTCTTTACGGAAGCTAATCAGGAAACCGGGCACCAGCTGCAGTTCCTGGACGTGCCCCTGAACGAAACCACCGCGTCGCTGGCCCAGGGGGCGCAGGCCGTGTGCGTGTTTGTAAACGATGCCGTAAGCGCGCCGGTCCTCCAGACGCTGGCCCAGGAAGGCGTGAAGCTGGTGGCGCTGCGGTGCGCGGGTTACAACAACGTAGACCTGAAGGCGGCCGCGAAGCTGGGCCTGAAAGTGGTGCGGGTGCCGGCCTACTCGCCCTATGCCGTGGCCGAGCACACCCTGGCCCTCATCCTGACCCTGAACCGCAACACGCACCGGGCTTACAACCGCGTACGGGAAGGCAACTTTGCGCTCAACGGCCTGATGGGCTTTGACTTGCACGGTCGCACCGTGGGCCTGATCGGGCTAGGCACCATTGGGCTGGTAACCGCCCGTATCCTGCAGGGGTTTGGCTGCCGGGTACTTGGCTACGATATCAACCCTAGTACAGAAGCCACCGAAATCGGCGTGGAGCAAACCGACCTTGATTCCCTCTACGCCCAATCCGACATCATTTCCCTGCACTGCCCGCTCACACCCCAAACCTTCCACCTTATCAATGAAGAATCCATTGCCAAAATGAAGGACGGGGTTATGCTCATTAACACCAGCCGCGGGGCCATCATCAAGGCCGAGGCGGTTATTAAAGGGTTGAAATCAGGGAAGATAAAGTACCTGGGACTCGATGTGTATGAGGAAGAAAGCCACCTGTTCTTTGAGGATTTGTCGGGGCAGGTGATTCAGGACGACGTGTTTATGCGCCTGATGTCGTTCAACAACGTGCTGATAACCGGGCACCAGGCCTTTTTCACGGCCGATGCTCTGCGCAACATTGCCCACACCACCCTCCAGAACATCACGGCCTTTGAGCAGCAGCAAAACCTAGTAAACGAGGTACGCCCTTAACCCTAAGCAGCATATTTAATTTACAATTTATTATAGGTATTGTAACTTAAGTTATCTTATCAATAGATACAGCGGTGCTCAACTTGGCACCGGATCAGCTTTAACGTATGCCTGAGTTAACCCAGTTGTCTGTGCCTGCTGCGTCGGTTCAAGTTGAAATTCGGGCGCTTTTCGACCGCCTCACGGCCATCCGGCAGGATATGCTGAGTGCAGCGGCGCAGGCGGCAACCCGGCTGGAAGCGGTGCATCCTACTTTCCAGCTTAGCGCCCGCAACCTGCTGCACTACCTGGCCCTGCGTCAGCATGATTTGCGCTCCTTGCAGCTGGAGCTCTCCTCGCTAGGCCTTTCCTCGTTGGGGAGGGCGGAGGCGCATGCCTTGGCCACGCTTGATGCCGTGCTAGCGCGGGTGCAGGAAGCGGCTGATCTGGCGGAGCCACTGCCCACTCCGCCCGCCGAACTAGCGCCCGACTTCCAAACGGGTGCCCGCCTGCTGGCCGAGCACAGCGCTACCGTGCTAGGGCCCGTACCGTCCGAGCATGACGTCCGGATCATGGTTACTATCTCCAGCGAAGGTGCCCGCAACTATACGCTGATAGAGGATTTGCTGCGGGCCGGCATGAACTGCATGCGCATTAATTGCGCCCACGACGACGTACGGGCCTGGCGCAAGATGATCCAGCACCTTCGGCAGGCCGAGCAGAAGCTGGGAAAATCGTGCCGGGTGAGCATGGACCTGGCGGGGCCCAAGTTGCGCACCACGGGCCTGCCGCCCGGCGCGGCCGTGCTCAAGGTAAAACCTGAGCGCAATGTGTTCGGGCAGGTGCTGGCGCCGGCCCGGCTGTGGCTTACCAGCCAGGAAAGGCCCCAGGCACCACCCAATCCCGCATTCGCTACCCTTCCTTTTCCCGAAGCGTGGCTGCAAAGCCTGAACTCCGGCGACACCATTTCGCTGGTAGATGCGCGAGGCTCTACCCGCTTGCTGCAGGTATTCAGCACGAGCCCGCACGGATGCTGGGCTCACCTCTTCAAAACGGCGTATCTGACGCCGGCTACCTTGTTTATCGCTCCTGCGGGGGGCGCTAACCCGCACCACCTGCCGCATCTGGAGTCGTATCTGGTGCTGCGCCCCGGCGATGAAGTGGAGCTAATCAGGCCCGCTACCGCTACCTCCGGAGCCAGCAACTCCTGGCCTGCACTAGCCCCCGCCCGAACTCAAATCGGGTGTACGCTGCCGGAAGTGTTGGCGTATGTGCGCCCGGGCGAGAAAATCTGGTTTGATGATGGCAAAATTGGCGGAGTTGTTCAAGAGGCCAGCCCCGATTCGCTGCTGATTCGTATTACCCAGGCCCGGCCCCAGGGCGAAAAGCTGCGCAACGACAAAGGCATCAACCTGCCCGACACCACCCTACCCGTGATGGCCCTCACGGAAAAAGACCGCCACGATCTGGCGTTCGTGGCCAAACACGCCGATATGGTGGCCCTCTCGTTTGTGAACAGCGTGGAGGAAGTGGAGTTGCTACAAAAACGCCTGCACGACCTCACAGACCGGTCACTGCCGATACTGCTTAAAATTGAAACCCGCCGCGGCTTCGAGCAGCTGCCGACCCTGCTGCTATCGGCCATGAAAGCCAGCAGCTGCGGGGTAATGATTGCCCGCGGCGACCTGGCCGTAGAATGCGGGTTTGAACGGTTGGCGGAAGTGCAGGAAGAGATTCTGTGGCTGTGTGAAGCAGCCCACGTACCTGTTATCTGGGCCACTCAGGTGCTGGAAAGCCTGGCCCGCGGCGGTATGCCGTCCAGAGCTGAAATTACGGACGCCGCTATGGGCGACCGGGCCGAGTGCGTAATGCTCAACAAAGGGCCGCGGGTGCTGGAAGCCGTGCAGATTTTGGGAGGAATCCTGAGGCGCATGCAGGCCCACCAGCACAAAAAGAGCGCCCAGCTCCGGCGCTTACACGTGGCGCAATCTACTTCCTGGAGCTAAGCAAGACATTTACTAGCCCTACAGCTGTTCCAAACCTCCTCAGGAAGATCTGGCACACTCAGCTAAGGCAACCAGGACTAGGTCCATAAACAGTTTAAACCTCATCCAGCCTAGGCTACGTCATTGTTTTGTTGCGCAAGTGCCGTTGTGGCCAAGCCGTAGGTCGATGGTTTTAAGCTATTCGTGGGGTATAGGCAGGCGTTCGGATAGGACTCTGGTTGTCGACTTGGATGCTGACTGCCATATCCCGATTTTTAGGAATGAACTTCTTTCTTCTCTTATGGCTGAGTCAGAACCCTTCTCTGCTAGAAACTGACGAAGGGACCCAACAGGTGATAGCCGCGGCATTAGCGCTTTCCCTGGATGTAGACAGTGCGCTGCCGCCCTACGAGCGCAGCCTGCTGAATATGGTGGCGCATCAGGAAATTACCCTGGGCCACATGCTCGCCTATCTGCGCGAGAACGAACAAGCCTAACAAGCACGGTACCTACCTAGCGTAGCAACGTTTCAGTACAAGCGGTAACACGGTGTTACCAGAGTTACTTGCTGCTTACACCTGCGTCATGCAAACCTGTAATGGAGTGAGCTCTGCTCTACTCCAAAGAAAAACACGCTGCGCTTTACATCTGTAAATCAAATTGTTATATCAATATACTCTTGTGCTTGATGTAAGCTGTTTACTAGCTATGTCAAACGAATGAAGCGTACTGCCGTATCACTAGGCATATCTCACTATTACGCTTTTTGTCATGACGCGCTATTCCACAACTTCCTCCTCGAACTCGAACGATTCTCTTTCCGACCAGGCTCAGCAGTGGCTGTCGCAAAGCAGTGTATCTGATTTGCTCAGCGGCTTGTCGCCGGCCCTCAAGAATGTAGGCACGCAGGCAACCGCTCAGTTTAACAAGCTCAGCACCACCCAAAAAATCGTGGGCGGTGCCTTGTTAGTACTGGGCGTGGGCTATTTTTCAACCCGCGGTAAAGCCAGCGCTACCAGCTCCGACGGACAAGTAAACACCCTGCAGGAGCTGCTCCTGTTTATTAACGACCGTATCGAAGGGTATCAGCGGGCGGTAGCCGAAAGCACCGATGCTGAGCTGCGCGGCTACTACAAGCAGCTGGTAAGCCAGAGCCAGCAGTTCTCGAATGAGCTGAATGCCGCACTGCGCGAAGAAGGCGAATCACGCCAGACTGGCACCACCCTCAAAGGCAAGCTCTACCGTCGCTGGATGGATGCCAAAGCAGCCGTAACCGGCCAGGATGAAAAAGCCATTCTGGGTTCCAACATTTTCGGTGAGGAGTGGGCCCTGAAAGCTTACCAGGATGCCCTCTCCAAAGGCCAGCTTTCCGATGACATCCGTCAGTCCGTAGAGCGGCAGTACGCCCTGGCGCAGAAAACCTACGATAAGCTGAAGAGCCTGCAGGCCCAACAGCAGTAACCAGTAGCTCGATAACTTCAAAATCCCCTCGGGAAGGCCGTATAGGTCAATCCGAGGGGATTTTTGTTGGTGTCACGTTGGCCAGCAACTCAGCCTTCCGTGTGGGTTCGAGCCCTTAACAGGGGTAGTAAAATTAAGGTAAACGCGGCCCTAGGCTAGCGCACCTGCAAGCGGCGGCACTGCAGAATCAGAACCTGATCGAGCGTCAGCTCACCGAGAACGTAGCGCTGCATCAACGATAAGGTTTCCATGCTAACCTGTGGAATGCCCGCCTCCGTAATGCCGACCAGTTTTTCGGCGTGCTGCAGGCGTGAAAACCAACCTTGCTGGTCAGAGACGGGAAGGGAGGCAGGTGGGGCGGGGAAGTAGGAGCTGGCCATAGTACAAGAGGTAATGCCGAAAGCAGCAGACTGCTTTCGCCGTATACAACGTTGCGCTAAGCTCGAGGTTGTTGTTACGGCATAATCGCCAGAAAACCTTAGGAGCTTACTTCCGATAATCTATTTAATTATTAACAAAGAACAAAATTTAAACCCGAGAAATACCTTTGGCTATCCCGATCTGGTGCAGGAAAAGCCGTCTGCTAGGTTGCCTAGAGTCGCAAAGCACCTAGTACATATGATGAATGGCTGCCTGGCTTATCAATGTGGTTGGTGTGGTGCCGTGTCCGGCACGTAAGCGTTGTTCTAAAACAACTGAGACCGCTCAGTTTTCCCACAAAAAAAGCCCGACACCCATTGCTGGATATCGGGCTTTTCCCGTAAAATTCGGCCTCTTGCGTAGCGACTACCAGAACTTGACGTACAGCGCCGTAATCATGAGCAGCGTCAGGACAATAAGCGTGAGAGTTTGCGGGCTGACTTTGAACATGCCGGGCTCAATGGGAATAGAGCGCGGGTTTACCTTAGGCCCGGCCAGACTCATGGCTACCATCAGCACAAAGGTAAAGGCAAAAGACAGGCCCATGCAGATCAGGAACGGAATCTCGTAACCACCTTTCCCATTAGGGAAAGCAGTGTAAAACAGCGTTTCGTTGCCGAAAACGGAAGGCGCGTAGTTATTGAAGAACACCGACAGAATAAAGCCGGACAGGATACCAGCAATGGCGGCCTGGGCCGTGGTTCGCTTCCAGAACAGCCCTAGGACAAACACGGCCACAATGCCGGGCGAGATAAAGCCGGTATACTTCTGAATGTAAGTAAAGCCGCCTTCGCCCCCAATGCCCAGCAAGTCTTTCCAGGTAAGCAGAATGGCCATAACCATGGCGGCCAGCACCGTGAGGCGACCCACCCACACCAGCTGCTTTTCATCGGAGCCAGGCTTAAGGTAACGCTTGTAAATATCAAGCGTAAAGATGGTGGAGATGGAGTTGGCCTTGCCCGCCAGCGAGGCCACAATGGCCGCCGTCAGGGCCGCCAGCGAAAGGCCTTTCAGGCCGTTGGGCAGAAAGGTAAGAATAGCTGAATACGCGTTGTCCGCATTAAAGGCCCCGGTGGAGGCCATTTCTGCCTGCAACGAGCCGTTTTTGTGCAGCACGTAGGCGGCAATGCCGGGCAGCATTACAATCACGGGCATCAAGAGCTTGAGCATGCCGGCAAACAGAATGCCCGTGCGGGCCGTGTGCAAATCGGCACCCAGGGCCCGCTGCGTGATGTACTGGTTGCAGCCCCAGTAGTTCAGGTTTACAATCCACTGGCCGGCGGCGTACATGGCAATGCCGGGCACCATCAGGTACTTATTGATTTCGGCTTGGGGCGTAGCGGCCGTGGGCTTGTCGAACATCATATGGAAATGGTCGCCGGCATCGGTCATCATGGCATTGAAGCCCGCAATGGCGCTGCTGCCCAACCCAAACTTTTCGCTTACCAACGTGAGGGCCAGGTACGTTGTGGCCAGCCCGCCAATAATCAGCACCGTAACCTGCACCACATCGGTATAGCCTACCACCTTCATGCCGCCTAGGGTGATAATGAGGGCAAACACGGCCAGGCCCACCATTATCAGGTGGAAACTCTCACCGCCCCCAATCAGGTTGCTGATGGCCAGCGCACCTAGGTACAGAATAGAGGTCAGGTTTACGAGCACGTACAGGAACAGCCAGAAGATGCTCATAATCAGGCTCAGGGCCGCGTTGTAGCGCTGCTCCAGAAACTGGGGCATGGTGTAAATCTTCTGCTTCAGGTAAATAGGCATGAAGAAGACCGCCACAATTATCAGGATGATGGCCGCCACCCACTCGTAGGCCGCTACGGCCACGCCCACCTGAAACCCATTGCCCGACATGCCGATAAACTGCTCGGCCGAGATGTTGGAGGCAATCATACTGGCCCCAATGGCCCACCATGTCAGGGAGCCTTCCGCGAGGAAGTAGTCCTTGGTGTCCATCTGGGCTTTTTGCTTGCTACGGTACACGTAGTAGCCATAGCCCGACACGCCCACTATATATGCCAGGAACACTGCCAGGTCCAGGGCATTGAACGCATTTTGCATGCTAATGAAAATGAAAGGTTGAGTTGACTTTCAGTAGTGTTTCGGCTGAGTGCCTGCTTTGCTTTATTTCCCGCTAGGAGTCCCTGCCGCCCGGGCAACCGCCGGCTGATTCTGGATGCTGAAGTTCTCGAATGCTACGGTGGCCGATGCCGGGCCTTTTACCAGCACCCCAGCCCGGATGCCCCGGTCCCACGGCGGCAGGTAGGTTCCGTTGATGGGCGCCGTGATACCGGGCAGGTTTTGCCACGTTTTACCGCCGTCGGCGCTCCAGCTAAAGCGGAACTGGTTGCCGTGCTGGGCCTGCAGGCGCAGGGCAAGCGCAGCCGTAGTGGTTGGTAGCTTGGTCTCGCTCAGGGTCTTCTGCTTGCCCTTCTCGCGCTGCCACAGCTGAAGCTTTCCGCTGCCAACGGTCAGGGCCAAGGTATTCTCAGGGTCGCCGTGGGCCGCTATGCCCGCTATGGTTCCGGCCGTGAACTTGGCCGGGCTGAGCAGGGTAGTGGTGGCCGTGTAATCGGCGGAGGTGGTGTGCTGACCGAGCACTGCGCCGCTGTGGTCGGGGCGGGCCGTGAGGTACAGCTTGCCTTCGCGCACGGCTACGGTAGGCCTCTCCTCTACCGGCCACTGCCAGGTAGGGCGCAGCGTGGCTTCGTCAAACTCATCACTGAAATTGCGCGCCAGCATAGTGGGGGCACTGGCCACGGCTGGGGTGCTCGGAATAAACTCGGGCCAGTTGTCGGCCGTCCAGGTAAACTCGCTGATGACGCCTTGGCGCCCTACGTATTCAAAGCTGCGGGTGTCGTAGGCATGATGCAACATGTACCAGCGGTTGCCGCGGTTAAATACGGTGCCGTGCCCGGGGCAGGCCCATTTTTCGTTTTTGGTCAGGATGGGGTTTTTGGCGTACTTCTCCCAGGGGCCCAGCAGCGTTTTGGAGCGGGCCACCCCAATACCGTAGGTACAGGTGTGGCCACAGCAGCCATTGCCGGCATAAAAGGAGTAGAAGTAGCCGTTGTGCCTGATCATGGCCACGCCTTCTACCAGGTTACCTTCCCAGGCGTCGGTGTTGCGGAACAGCTCCTTTTTCTCGCCTACTAGTGCAGTGTGCTCCTCGTTCAGGCGCTGGGCCCAGATGGGGGTGGGCAGGTTGCGGCTGTTACCATCTTCCTTCCAGATCAGGTACAGCTGGCCCTGCTCATCGCGCATCGGGAAGCCATCAATGGAGCCCACCTCCTGCCCTACCAATGGGCCATGGTCGCGGTACGGGCCGGCGGGGTTGTCGGCGCTGGCAATGCCCACGGCCAGGTTGCCGCCTTTCTGGTGGGCCGTATAGTAAATGTAGGTTTTATTGCCTTCCTGGCTGATTTCCGGGGCCCAGAAATAGTAGTCGGCCCAGGCGGGCAGCTCATTCGGAAACACGTGGCCAGCCAGCTCCCAATCTGTGAGGTTGGTGGATTTGAGCAGCGGAAACACCGGCCCCCAGTTAGAGGAAGTAGCCGTAGCCCAGTACGTGTCGCCGACTTTGGTAATCGACGGGTCGGGGAAGTCGCCGGGCAGCACAGGATTCACGATGGACAAAGCCGGCATTTCGGGCTCCGGAGCGGCTGCGGTGGTTTCTGTGGCCGGCGTGCTACTCCCGACGGTGGGGGTTGAGGTCTGGCAGGCACCTAGTACCCCTAATACTAGGCTGGCTGTTAAAGTAAACTTTCTGGCAAGCACCATCAGGAAAGGAATTATGTGTGAACAAGCGAGTTACTACCCTCCTACCCCCTGGCAACCGGTGGACTGGGGTGGCACAGCATGCGTGGGAGGGCGCGCCGAAGTTAGGAGAGGCATAGCAAGTTTGTGCAATCGTTTGCATAATTCTTTACATCTTGTCCCTGCTTGCGGTAGCCCATCCTACCGCGTCTTCCTTCGTACGTATGCCTTCTCGCCGTCATTTTTTGCAACAGGCCAGTGCCGGCCTTGCCTCTCTGACCTTATTCCCCTTTGTTTCGGCCTGCGTGAAAGCCCGAACCTACACCAACCCCGTGTTCGCCGGCCAGTTTCCGGATCCTTTCGTGCTGCGCCACGAGGGGCATTACTACGCGTTTGGCACTACCGGGCAGGGCCGCACCCCCGACGGCAACATCTTCACGCTGCTGACTTCCGATGATTTAGTGGACTGGAAGCCCCTGGGCGGTGCCCTGGTCCCACCCGCCGGCGCCGAAGGAGCTGATTTCTGGGCTCCCGAAGTCGTTTATCACGACGGCACCTTCTACATGTACTACTCCAAGGGCGGCGGCGCCATTAATGCCACCGTGGGCCACCGCCTGCACGTGGCCACCAGTCTGTTTCCGCAGGGCCCGTACCACGAGGCGGCGCTGCTGGATGTACCGGGCAGTCAGTTTACCATTGATGCGCATCCGTTCAAGGACACCGATGGACAGTGGTACTTGTTTTATGCCCGCGACTTCACCGATACGGACCAGGGGTTTCGGCCGGGTACGGGCCTAGTAACGGACCGGCTGCTGAATATGACCAAGCTGGCCGGCGAAAGCCGCACCATCATGCGCGCCCGCCACGACTGGACGGTGTTTGAGAAAAACCGCACCATGCCCCTGTATGGCAACCGCACGTTTCCGGAGTGGCACACCCTGGAAGGCCCATTCGTGCGCCAGCACGAAGGCAAGTACTACTGCTTTTACAGCGGCGCCAACTTTCTAACCTCCCGCTACGGGGTTGACTATTGCGTGGCTGATTCCATTATGGGTCCGTATTCCGATGCCGGGGCTGAGAAAGGCCCCCGGGTGCTGCACGCCGTGGAAGGCCACGTGCGCGGCCCCGGCCACCACTCTCACGTGCTCAGCCCCGACGGCAAACAGGAATACCTGGTGTATCACGCCTGGGAAAAGGGCATGAAGGAGCGGCAGCTGTGTATTGATAAGCTGGAATGGACGGCGCAGGGACCGCGCTGCCAGGGCCCCACGTACACTCCTCAGCCACTACCCTAGTGCCAGCTGTTTCCTAGGCCCCCCGGGTAGTCCAACCGCTAGCACTGCCTCCACCTACCGGATCCCACCCGGAGCCGGCAGGCTTCGTATGTCCAGAGTTCAGGGGCGAGAGAGGCCTGGCAAAATGCCCAAACGCCGCTCAAATAGCCCAGCAACCATGGCCTATGTTGTACCTGCCATGCGGCCGTGGCCTGACCTTCAAAGTACTGGTCATGTTGAGCGGATCCGAAGCATCTGGGGTGCAGTCATTGCCAAACTAACCGTCATGCTGAGCGGAGTCAAAGCATGACGGTTAGTTTGAATGAGTCAGTAACTCAACATCAACACGCGAGATACTTCAGCTGCCTTCTATAGTCACGCTCCGGCATGAAGTCCCATAGCTAGCATGACCTGTTTGAGGCTATATCAACCGGCCAGTATTCCGCGGGTAGTTGGCAGGTAAATGACCGCTACCACTACCTGCTTACGGTAGATTTCCCAGGTTCAGTTGGATGCTTTACTAAGAGTATTGCAGTCCGTTTTCAAGGGTAAATATGCCTTTTTGAAGGCTGGAGCCATAAATTGAATATTTCCTTTTTCTTATAGTATATAACCTTAACCATAAATAAAGTAATCTTGCTGGGAATACGCTTTCCCAGAATTCCGCTAGGGCCTCGGTCCCCAACACGTAACAATTTGGCAACACAGTGCTAGTGTTGAGCTTAGTACCTTTGCGGCCAGTTTCGTTTTGAGGTCGCTCGAAACGTGTTTGTCCGTTCACTTTTTGCCTTCGTATGCCCAAAACTTTATGTAGTTCCTTGCGCTTTCTGTTGGTGCTTTCGAGCCTGGCCTTTAAGCCATTTTTGCCGGCCTTTGCCGGTTCGCTCGAAACGTTTGATACGGGCGCCAAGTCTGACTTCGCACCGGCAGCCGTGACGCTGCCAACCGGCAACTGGATTTTAAACGATGCCCTTTTAGGCAGCTCAGAGGCCGACCGCAAAAATGGAGTGCAAGCAGTCCGGCTGCAGCAGCGCGGCACGCTTACCATGGATTTTTATCTGCCCAATGGGGCGTCCATCGTAACGGTACAGCACGCCCGCTACGGCTCCGATGCCAGCAGCAGCTGGGAACTATGGGCTCAGGCTGAATCCTGCAACTGCAACAAATGGACGAAAGTAGGCGCCACGGTGCTCACCAGCTCCCCTACCTTGCAGGCAGCAGCCTTCACGGTCAACATCCCGGGCAAGGTTAAATTCGAAATTCGCAAAACCTCCGGGGGTGCCGGTCAGCTTAACATTGATGACTTCACCGTTACCGATTTTGGGGTAGCGCTGCCTTCCGCTGACAACTCGCACCTGGCCCTGGGCAACCCCAGCGGCGCCACCAAGGATGTGAGCTTCCCGAACAACTACCTGCTGGAAAAGCCCCAGTTCGCCATTGGCTACAACCGCGACGAGGGCAAGCCCAACTGGGTAAGCTGGCACCTGGATATTGCTGACCGCGGCCCCATCGACCGCCAGGACGATTTTCGCCCGGACATGGATTTGCCCGACGGCTGGTACCGGGCTCTGAACACCAGCTACTCCAACTCGGGCTTTGACCGGGGCCACAACTGCCCCTCCGCCGACCGCACCGCCACCGTGGCCGACAACTCGGCCACCTTCCTGATGACGAACATGATGCCCCAGGCCCCGCAAAACAACCAGGGCCCCTGGGCTGACCTCGAGAACTACTCGCGCACTTTCCTGCCCGGTAATGAAGTCTACATCATTTGTGGCAGCTATGGCGTAGGGGGCACTGGCTTGAATGGCGGGGTAACCACCACCCTCGACCAAGGCCGGATAACCGTGCCCAGCCGCACCTGGAAAGTCATTGTGGTGCTTCCCGTCGGCGACAACGACGTGGCCCGCATCACTACTTCTACGCGCGTCATTGCTGTGGATATGCCCAACACCAATACGCTAAACCAGTCGTGGGGAACGCACCGCACCAGCGTTGATGCCATTGAAGCGGCTACCGGCTACGACCTGCTTTCGGCACTACCCCTGGAAGTTCAGGCAACCCTGGAAGCCAAGGTAGATGCCGGTCCGGTACTCTAGCGCTAGCCCTTTCTCGTTTCTTTCTCTGGTTTTTGCAGCCTGGCTGTCACTATATGAACAAAACGTTTAATCTCTTCGGCTTTCCAACCCGGCGAAATCTGCAAGCCCTTGCGGGAAGCTTGCTCTCGGCAGGTTTACTAGCCTGCAATTTCTCGGCAAGTGCTCAGCTGATACTTACGGGCTCCGCTCCGGCCACCGAAAACTTCGATGGCATGGGTACCACGGTTTCGGCCGCGCCAGCGGGCTTCAAGTTCTCCGCTGATGCTGCCCCCACCTACGGCAATGCCTCGGCCTACACTAGCCCCACCCAAACCTCCAACGGTAACAACTTTACCTCGGGCGGCACCTATAACTTCGGGGCCAGCACCGGCGCTACCTTCTCTGATCGGGCCATTGGCTTTCTTTCCAGCGGCAGCTACCTCTCGCCCCGCCACATACTGCTGGAGGTAAAGAACAGCACGGGCAGCGCCGTGCAGGACGTAAGCGTTCAGTTTGATATTGAGAAATACCGCACCGGCACGCGGGCCTACGACTGGAAGTTTTTCACTAGCCCCGACGGCATCACCTGGACCCCGCAGGAAGATGGCAGCCAGAGCTTTGCCGCCGACCTCACCTCAAATACCTACTTCTATTCCGAAGCTACCCCGCCCCAGTCTACCCTTAAAACGGTGAGGGTAGCGGGCGTAAACCTGGCTGATGGCAGCTCTTACTACCTGCGCTGGACATACCAGGGAGTAGGTGGCAGCACCAATGCCCAAGCCCTCGGCCTCGACAACTTGCGGGTTACCCCCACCCTAGCCGGCGGCCAAACCCCTACTCCGACCGCCACGCTCACCACGGCCTCCGTTAGCCCCACTTCCTTTTGTGTGACGGCAGCGGCCGGCAGCGCGCCGTTTAGCGTGAGCTTTACCGGCACCGGCTCGTTCACGGGTACCTACCGCGTACAGCTTTCTGATGCTAACGGCGTATTCGCTACCCCCACGGATGCCTCCATCATCGGTACGGGCAGCGCCTCCCCTATTCTGGTTTCTATTCCGGCAGGCACAGCCAGCGGCACCAAGTACCGGGTGCGGGTGCTGAATGATGCCCCCCTGACCTACGGCCGCGACAACGGCACGGACCTGACCATCAGCCTGACGCCGGCCAGCAACTCAGTTACGGTGTTGCCGGCTTCGGCCCAAACCATACCTAGCACCGGCACCGGCACTACCCTGACGGCCACGGCCACGGCTGCCTCCACGTTCAGCTGGCAGTTTGGCACTTCTCCAGCTGGTCCGTTCACGGCTATTGCCGGCGCCACGGCAGCTGCCTACCAGCCGCAGGGCACTGATTTTCCGAGCGCGGGCACGTTTTATCTGGTAGCCCAGGCCACGGCCTCCACGAGCTGCGGAACGGTTTCGGGGGTTAGCGCCCCGGTGGCCATCACGGTTTCCAGCGCTCCTACGGCTCCCTCGCTTCAGGTATCGACCAGCACCCTGCCCGATTTTGGCACGGCAACCGCCGGGGCGGCCTCGGCCACCCGCAGCTTCACGGTCAGCGGCAACGGCCTGACTTCGGCCGTAGTTATCACGCCGCCCGCGGGCTTTGAAATCAGAACCGGCGCGACTGCCTTTGCCTGCTGCGCGATTACATTGCAGCCCGTAGGCGGCAGCGTACCCAGCACAACCATTGAGGTGCGCTTTGCCCCTACCGGCGCCGAAGCTTACCAGGCCGCCATTCCGGTACTCAGCGGCGGGCAGGCCCCGCAGGCCGTGGCTGTTTCCGGAACGGGCACGAGCGCTACGTATCCGGCTACGCTAACATCGGCCGCCCTGACCAACCTGACGCCTACCAGCGCCACAACCGGCGGCACCATCCTCGAGGATGGCGGCAGCCCGGTTTCGGCCCGAGGAGTAGTGTGGTCCTCGACGGCCAACCCAACCCTGAGCAACTCAAAAACTGCTGATGGCGCTGGCCTTGGCACGTTTAGCAGCACTCTTACCGGCCTGCTGCCCGGCACCACCTACTACACCCGCGCCTACGCTACCAACGCGCAGGGCACTACCTACGGCCAAGAGCAGGTTTTCTCTACCGTGGAGGTTCCGCTGGCTACCGAGCCTAGTGTTCAGGCCTCGCTTACGGCCGGCTTGGTAACTGGCACCACCATCCAACTAAACCTAGGTGGTGGCGATGGGCAGAAGCGCCTAGTAATTGCCCGCCTGGGTGGCCCAGTTGATGTTTTGCCCACCGATGCTACTACCTACCTGGCCGACCCCAGCTTTGGGGCAGGCACCCGGCTAAGCGGCGGCAACGTGGTAGTTGCCAACGGCAGCGCCGACCAGGTGACCATCACCAACCTGCGCCCGAACACGCCGTATCATTTCGCCGTTTTCGCCTTCAGCGACAACAACACGGCCTACGCAGAAAACTACCTGACCACCAACACTGGCACCCTGCGCCTAGAAACCACTCCGCTGCCCGCTACCCTGCTGCTGGAAGAAAACTTCGAGTACACGGCCGGCGCGCTGCTCACGGCAAACAACTGGTCGGCCCACAGCGGAGCCGGCAGCCGTTCCATAGCAGTTACTGCGGCTGGGCTCACCTACCCCGGCTATAGCGCCCAGAGTGGCAATGCCGCCGCTGTGGTAACTAGTGGCGAAGACGTGAACCGCACCTTTGAGCCCGTGTATGCCCGCACGCCGGTGTATGTTTCGGCGCTGATGAAGTTCTCTAACGCTTCTACCACCGGCGACTACTTCTTCCACCTGGGCCCAAAAGCCATTGGCGGCACGTTCCGCAGCCGGGTGTATGCCAGAAAGAATGCCGCTAACAAGCTGCAGCTCGGAATCAGCAGCGGTACGGGTACGGTGGTGTATGCCCCGCAGGAGTACGAGTTCAACCAGACGTATCTGGTGGTGGTCAAGTATACCTTCGACGAAGCCGGCAACGTAAGCCAGCTGTTCATTTCGCCTTCCCTGGCGGCTGAGCCCGCAACACCCAGCGCCAGCGCTGTGGAAACCGGCACCACGCCTTCGGCCCCGAATGACAACATCGGTTCCATTGCGCTGCGCCAGGGAGCCAACTCTCCGGCGGTGGTAGTCGATGGCATCCGGGTTGGCACCACCTACCGGGTGGTAGCAACCGGCCTGACCTGCCTGCAGCCAATGGCCCTGTTTAGCGCCGCCAACGCGTGCACGGGCACGGCCGTGCAGTTCACTGATGCTTCTACCAGCATAGAGCCGAATGCCACTTATGCCTGGGATATCAACAACGACGGCCAGACGGACTACACCACTGTGGGCAGCATTTCCCACACCTACCAGGCAGCCGGCGAGTACACTGTCAAGCTGACCATCACCCAGGGCAGCTGCTCCGAAACCTACACACAGCAGGTAGTGATTACCTCGCCGCCGGTTGTAACCCTCCCGGTTATTGCGACCAAGCAAACGGATGCCAACCAGTGCGGCGCCAGCGTAGAATTCGCGGCCACGGCCACCGGCTCTCCTACTCCCACCCTGACGTATTCCATCCTGCAGGGCGGAATACTGGTGCCCATCAGCTCGCCGTACTTCTTCCCGGTTGGTACTACGCAGGTAACGGTTACGGCCCAGAACAGCTGCGGCCAGGATATCCAAACCTTCGCCGTTACGGTACAAGACCAGCAGGCACCTACCGTACTAGCCCAGCATGTAACGGTAACCCTCCAGAACGGCCAGGCCACCATCACGGCAGCGCAAGTAGACAACGGCAGCACCGATGCCTGTGGCATTGCCACCATGACGATAAGCCCCAGCACCTTCACGTGTGATAACATCGGGGACAACCAGGTTACCCTGACCGTAACCGACATCCACGGCAACACGGCCACGCAAACGGCCCAGGTTACGGTGGTGGGTACCATCCCGACGCCCGCCATTGCCGTCACGCCTGCCACCGCGCAGTTTGCGGGGGCTCAGGCCCAAACCGTGTACCTCGGCTACGGCGCCCAGCGCCTGCAGCTGACGGCTACCGGCGGGGTAAGCTACCAGTGGAGCCCTGCTACGGCGCTTAGCAACGCAACGCTGGCTAACCCCGTTTTTGCCCCTACTAAGGCCGGCGTGTATACCTACACGGTTACGGCCACCAGCGAAACAGGCTGCACCGCTACGCAGCAGGTTACCCTCACAGTGCTGGATGTGCGTTGCGGCAATAAGCTAGAAAAAGTAAGCGTCTGCCACGGCGGCAAGGCTCTGTGCGTGGACGCCCGCGACGTAGTAGAACACTTAACCCACGGCGACCAGCTAGGCGCTTGTGCACCCGCGGCCAAGCCCACTACAGCCAGCCAGAGCCTGGCTACGGCACCGGGCAGTCCCGCAGCAGAACTGGTGTTTGAAGCCTCTCCGAACCCCTTCTCCCAGCAGGCCCTGATTCACCTGCGCCCGGCCCACTCCGGGGCGGCTGTAATCCAGCTTTACAACTCGCTGGGGCAGCTGGTGCACACCTACCTGAATGGCCCAGTGGTAGCCGGCCAGCAGTATGAGTTCCGCGTGGAAGGCCAAGGCCTGGCCAACGGCCTCTATACGGCTCGTCTGGTTGTGGATGGCAAGCTGCACGTTCTGCGCCTGCAGCTGATTAAGTAAGCGCGCTTACAAGCTAAACCAACAAAAAAGGGACCTTAGGGTCCCTTTTTTGTTGCGGTTCTCTTTGGTCAGCATGCTCTATAACCTAGTCCGCTGCTGAATGAATAAAACGGACAACAATAACTACAAGAACCTACTGCGGCCCACCTGCTCAGAATCATGTCGGTCTTCTTTGCACTTACTCTCACTTCCTAGTCAGGTTTCGGCCCCCGATTCTGCTAAGCTCTCTGACGAAAACACACACTCTTCTTGACGAAAACGCACCCTTTGCTGCAAGCTCAGCTAACTACTTTTGCTCAGGTACCCTAGGCGGTTTGCGGGTAAATGCACCTAGGAAAACTTCCTTGGTTCTTTTCCCTGCTTTCACTTGAAAGGCCAGCTGAAACAGCAACCCTCTGTCCGGGCGGCGGGCGGGCGGCTTGCTGAAGATGGCTGATTTGATGTCATTTGCTACCTGCTCTCTGCTCCTAAACCTGCCGCTGCGGCAGAGCATAGCCCTACTCCTACTTCTTTCTTCCAACCCTGTTTTCATGATGATGAACTGGCTTACCAAAAGTCTGCGGCCGGCTGCTGTGGCGCTGGCTTTTGCTCCCCTGCTGGCCACGGCCCAAACCATACCCGTAACCGTGCAGGCTGGCAAACCCAACGTGGTAATCAGCAAACACATTTACGGGCATTTTGCTGAGCACTTAGGCCGGTGCATCTACGACGGGTTTTGGGTGGATGAAAAGCTGAACGTGCCCAAGCAAGGCCGCATCCGCATGGATATTGTGGAGGCCCTGCGCCAGATTAAGGTGCCCAACCTGCGCTGGCCCGGCGGCTGCTTTGCCGATACCTACCACTGGCGCGACGGCATCGGCCCCACGGCCCAACGGCCCAGCATGCTAAACATGTGGTGGGGCAACAACCTGGAAGACAACTCCTTCGGCACCCACGAGTTTCTGGAGCTGTGCCAGCTGCTGGGCACGGAGCCCTACCTGGCAGCCAACGTGGGCAGCGGCACGGTGCAGGAAATGGCCGGCTGGATGGAATACCTCAACTCCAATGATAACACCCCCTTAGTGCAGGAGCGCCGCAAAAACGGCCACCCCGAGCCGTACAAGGTAAGCTGGTGGGGCATTGGCAACGAAAGCTGGGGCTGCGGCGGCAACATGACGGCCCAGTACTACACCGATGTGTACAAGCGCTACGCCACCTTTGCCCACAACTATCCGGCTTCGCCCCCACTCAAGAAAATAGTGAGCGGAGCCAACGGCGACGACGCCAATTGGACGGAGGTGTGCATGAAGAACATCCCCACGCACCAGATGTGGGGCCTGACGCTGCACTACTACACCCTACCCACGGGCAGCTGGTCGGGGAGCAAGGGCGCGGCCACGGGCTTTAATGAGCAGCAGTACTTCAACACCCTGCGCAACTGCCTGAAGATGGAGGACATCGTGACCCGGCACTCCGCCATCATGGACAAGTACGACAAGGAAAAGAAGGTGGCGCTGCTAGTGGACGAGTGGGGCGTGTGGACCGATGTGGAGCCCGGCACCAACCCGGGCTTTCTGTTCCAGCAGAACTCCCTGCGCGACGCGCTGGTGGCCGGCACTACCCTCAACATCTTTAACAATCATTGCGAGCGGGTGCGCGGCGCCAATTTGGCCCAGGCAGTAAACGTGCTCCAGGCCTTGATTCTGACGGACAAGGAGAAGATGCTGCTCACGCCCACCTACCACGTGTTCGACCTCTATAAGGTGCACCAGGATGCGCAGTGGCTGCCCCTGCAGTTTGCCAGCCCCGATTACGTGATGGGTAATGAGAAGATTCCGGCCCTGAACGCCTCCGCCTCGCGCACCGAGAATGGCACCGTGCATATCTCGCTGGTCAACCTTGACACCAAGAAAACCCAGAAGCTGGAAACGGCGCTACCCGGCGTAAACTGGAAAACCGTTTCGGGCCGCATCCTCACCTCGGCCAGCGTCAGCGACTACAACTCCTTTGACCAACCTAACAAAGTAAAGCTGGCGGGCTTTAAAGGCGCAAAAAAACGCGGCGACAAGCTGGCCGTGGAGTTGCCGCCCCAATCGGTGGTAGTGCTGGAGCTAAAGTAGAAACCTCAGCAACGCTACGGGCTGCCCATCACTGCAGTTGCTAGCAGCGCCCAAAGGGTTTGATGCTGAGTGAGGCCTAGTGTATGGTTTGGTGGCACGCCATACGAGGGACTTTACCCGGCGCACACACCTAGTAAATAGCCGTAAGTTTTCCGGCGCAGGTTACTACGTTTTACTAGGTCCTGTATCAGCATAAAGCCCCGCTCTATCAGGTAGAGCGGGGCTTTGTGCGTTGGTAAGGGCTAGTCTACTTTGCTGGCTTCAGGCTGATAGCGTAACCGCCACCGGGCGCGCAATACTGGCTTAGCTTGGTTTTGCTATTCACCGTCATCGTGCGAATGGCGTAGGCCTGCGGGTTTTTCTCGTAGTGGGCGTCCTTGGCGTCGGCGTAGATGGTGGCCACGTACTTTTTGCCGGGCTCCAGGAAACTCAGTGAGATTTTCGAGGTCCGGCCGTTTTCATCGTTGGTACTGCCTACAAACCAGCTGCTCTGGCCCTTGGCTTTGCGGGCGTACGTGATGTAGTCGCCGGGCTCGGCTTCCAGCACTTTGGTATCGTCCCAATCCACGGCCACATCCTTAATGAACTGGAAGGCATCGAGGTGTTTGTTGTAGGTTTCGGGCAAGTCGGCGGCCATTTGCAGCGGCGAGTACATCGTCACGTACAGGGCCAGCTGCCGGGCCAACGTAGTGTGCACGAACGAGGTGTTGCTCGGATTATAAGCGCTGACCTTGGTTTGGAAGATGCCGGGCGTGTAGTCCATCGGTCCGCCAATCAGGCGGGTGAAGGGCAGAATGGTGGTGTGGTCGGCGTTGTTACCCCCAAACGACTCGTACTCGGTGCCGCGGGCGGCTTCGTTGCCAATCAGGTTGGGAAATGTACGCGCCAGGCCCGTCGGGCGCACGGCTTCGTGGCCGTTTACCATGATTTTGTGCTCCGCCGCCTTTTCCAGCACGTACTGGTAGTGGTTGTTTACCCACTGGTCGTAGTGGTGGTGGCCCAGGGGCACGATGTCGCCGACGTAGCCGGTTTTCACGGCCGTGTAGCCGTACTTGTTCATGAACTGGAAGGCTGAGTCGAGGTGGCGCTCGTAGTTGCGCACCGAGCCGGAGGTTTCGTGGTGCATCATCATCTTCACGCCCTTGCTCTGGGAGTAGCGCTGCAGCTCCGCCACATCAAAATCCGGGTAGGGTGTCACGAAGTCGAACACGTAGTCTTTGTGCTTGCCAAACCAGTCTTCCCAGCCCGTGTTCCAGCCTTCTACCAGCACGGCATCAAAGCCATGCTTGGCGGCGAAGTCGATGTACTCCTTCACGTGGGCGGTGTTGGCGCCGTGCGTGCCGTTGGGCTTCACTTTCGTGTAGTCAATCGAGTCGAGCTTGATGTTTTCCTGGTTGGTATACGACCACGTGCTTTTGCCCGTAATCATTTCCCACCACACGCCCACGTATTTCACTGGCTTAATCCAGGAAACATCCTTGAACTTGGTGGGCTCGTTCAGGTTCAGTACCAGCTTCGAGAGCAGAATATCGGCGGCTTTGTCGCTGACAATCACGGTGCGCCAAGGCGAGTTAGCCGGGGTTTGGATCAGGCCCTTGTCGCCCACGGCGTCGGGCGTGAGGTGCGACTCCAGCACGAAGCTCTTGTCGTCAAGGTTCAGGTGCATGGCCGAGTAGTCAATCAGCGCCGCCTCATGAATGTTGATGTAGAGCCCGTCCTGGCTTTTGAGCATCAGCGGGGTTTGCACGCCGGTTGGCGAGAAAGTAGTCTGCGACGCGTTGCCCGTGACGGCCGACTTCATCAGCCCGCGTACTTCCGAAAGCTTGGACGTAACAGTGCTGTATTCCTGCGTGTCGTAGTCGCCGGGCAGCCAGAACGCTTTGTGGTCGCCGGCGAGGGCAAACTGCGTTTTCTCCTCTTTGATGGTAAAGTAGTCGAGCTTGGGCTGGCGCGGAAACTCGTAGCGGAAACCCAGGCCATCATCGAAAAGGCGGAAGCGCAGGCGCACCACGCGGCTGGTTTGGGTTTGCGTAAGCGTGAGCGCTAGTTCGTTGTAGTGGTTACGAATGGTTTTCACCTCGCCCCACACGGGCTGCCAGCTTTCATCGGCGGAGCGGCGCTCCGCACTGGTCTGGGTGAAGCCGCTGGTGAGGCTGGTGGTGCCTTTCAGCTCCAGGCCCAGCTGGCTGGTTTTAAGCACGTCGCGGCCTTTGTAGGTAAGCTGATAGGTTGGCACGCCTCCCTCCTGCACCAGCACGCGCAGCCGCAGCTGCTTGTTCGGCGACTCCAAGTCTTCGGCGTTGGCTACCTGCATTAGCAGGCAACACCACAGGAAAGCCAAAACAGGCGCAGTTTTTCGGCGCGCAAATGCGCCAGAACGTCGGAAAAGAGGGAGCATAGAATAAGCCGGCAACGGTTGGAGTGGGTGAAAAGATAATAGCAAAGGCGAAGTAACCACGCCTTGGTCTAAGGCGGCCCAAGCAATTACTAGGTTGGAAAAAGTGCGGAACCCTGCCCGACGCATTGCCTACCTAGAATCTTGGATTGACAAAGTAAGTCATTTGTCGAATCATTTAGTGGCAATCTAGCATTGGTTTACTAGGCCGCGTAAACAGCGCAACCGCCCCAACTTATTTTCAAGTCAAGGCGGTTGCGGCATGAGGGCACCCTAGGGAGCCTGGCAGTAGTTGCCAGGCAGGCATACCCAGGCCCCTGTGGTGCGGGGCCCTTTTACGCTTTGCTACTCTACGCTTACTGCTCCTTGCCCCGCCGGATTTTCTGCTTGCGTTGCTCCTCCTGCTTGCGGATATGGTCGGGCCGCTCCGCTACACTCACACCGGCAAACAACTTGTCAAGGGCTTCGTGCAGGGCCTGCTTTTGCGTGTAGTTGTACTCCCCGGTGGCCCGCCGCGAATGCACGTAGTTTTTCAGCTTTTCCAGGTAGTGCTCATTAATGATGAACGTCTGGCGCACATCTACCTCGGCAGCTTCCTCTCCTAACGAAGTCATTGCTGGCTGCTCCTGAGGCTGGTTGACAGCAGATACCGCCGACTTTTTAGCTTTTGAAGCGCTAGTGTTACCGGTATTACTGCTGTTATTAGACCTATTGTTATTACTTGTATTACTGGTGTTACTCGTATTACTGAGGTTACCTGTATTACCGATGCTACTCGTGTTACTTGTAACGGGGGCTGACGCTTTTGTTGGTTTGGCTTCGGGCTCAGCGCTATGCTCTGCTTCCAGGAAATCAAGAAAATCACGCTCCGAGGCGGGCTTGGCCGCGGCGGGCGGGCTAGCGGCTACTTGTTTAAATGACTTAGCCATGGAGCGTTGCTTCTTTATGGGTGAGAATTTCCTGAACCAGGGCGCTGTAATCGGTTGCGCCGGCACTGTTGGGCGCGTAGCTGAAAATATCCTGACCTAGGTGCGGCGCTTCACCTAAGCCAATAGTTTCGCGGATCCGGCTGGTTAGTACCAGTTCCGGGTACTTTTCCCGGATGGATTCTGCCGTTTCGCGCAGCAGAATCTTGCGCGCATCAAAGCGGGTAAAGAAGATGCCGCCAATGGTTAAAGCAGGGTTTAAGCGGCGCTTGACCCTAGTCACCATCTCCAACACTTTTTCCAGTCCATCGGTGGCGTACAGTTGCGCTTCCAGTGGAATGTACAGGGAGTCGGCGCAGGCGTAAGCGTTCAGGGTTATCAGGCCCAGGGCCGGCGGGCAGTCCAGCAGAATAAAGTCGCACCGCTCCTTTAAGGGCTCCAGCAAGTCCTTCAGCAGAAACTCCCGGTCCAGCTCATCTCCCTTCACTTTCTCGAAGCTGGAAATAGCCGCTGAGCCCGGCACCAGCCCCAAGCGCTCCTGGATGGCATAGACTTTCAGGGGGTACTCCTGCAACAGCGCGCCGTACACGTTGAGCTTCAGTTCCCGCTGTCCGAGCCCGTGCGTGAGGTTGCACTGCGGATCCAGGTCTACAAGAATTACCCGGTACCCTTGCTGGGCCAAACAAGCCCCGATGTTGGCGGTGGAAGTCGTCTTCCCAACTCCCCCTTTCTGATTCGTGAATGCGATGATTTTACCCATACGCCAAATATAGAAGTTGACCGTGTTATTCGTGTTATGAGTACCACATCTGTTACTGGTATTACCACTGTTACCAATACTACATATATTACTTGTGTTACTGATGTTACTAAATAATACCGATAACATGGTGTTCTTATTTCCGTGAAATCATCTTGGCAGTCATGAGGTAACCACATAACCTGAGCAGAGTCCAAAAAGCGATGTTGAATGTTCTGCTTGATTTAGCATCTGTGCAGGCAAAGCGCTTATAGTGCTGAGGTTGGGATAATACGCTGCCCTAGGAAACAGAACGCCCTGCTTCAGCAAGCTTAGCAGGGCGTTCTGTTTCCAACAACGATTCAAGCGGGATACTTCGGCTCCACTCATTAGGATGTACTGGTGTAAGTGCTATCAGCAACCAACTGTTACTAGTGTTACTGATGTTATTGCACTTCAGACATTGTCAAAAAAAATATTACCTAGTAACACGATGTTATACGTGTTACTAGGTAATACTAAATAGCGCGCAAACTATCCTTTGTACCAGCGCCGCCGGAACCAGAAAGCCACATTTACCAACGCAATCAGGGCCGGAACTTCAATCAGGGGGCCAATAACGCCGGCAAAGGCTTGACCGGAATTCAACCCGAATACGCCGATGGCTACCGCAATAGCCAACTCAAAATTGTTGCCGGTAGCCGTAAAGGCAATGGAGGCATTTTCAGGGTAATCGGCGCCTAGGTACTTGCCGGCCGCAAAGCTGAGCACGAACATAAGGCCGAAATACAACGCCAGAGGCAAGGCAATGCGCAACACATCCAGCGGAATCTGAACGATAAGCTGACCTTTCAGGCTAAACATCAACACAATGGTCAAGAGCAACGCTACCAGCGTAATAGGGCTGATGGCCGGAAGAAACACGTGCTCATACCATTCGTTGCCTTTGGCCTTGCGAAGCAGGTAGCGGGAGAGGTAGCCAGCGGCAAACGGAATGCCCAGATACACCAGTACGCTTTGCGCAATTTCCTGGATACCGACGTTCACTGCATATCCCTTCAGGCCAAAATAAGGCGGCAACACCGTGATGAACAGCCAGGCCAGAACGGAATAAAACAGCACCTGAAAAATAGAGTTGAGCGCCACCAAACCAGCGGCGTATTCCCGGCTGCCATCGGCCAGATCATTCCAGACCAGCACCATGGCAATGCAGCGGGCAATACCAATCAGGATCAGCCCCATCATGTATTCCGGCTTATCAGGAAGCAGCCAGATAGCCAGTAAAAACATCAACAGTGGCCCCAGCACCCAGTTCAGGAAAAGCGAGAGGCCGATGATGCGGGTGTTCTGGAATACGCGGGGCAGCTGCTCGTATTTCACCTTGGCCAGCGGCGGGTACATCATCAGAATCAGGCCGATGGCTAGCGGCACATTCACGGTGCCCACTGAAAAATACGTAATAGCCTGCTCGACTCCGGGCACGTAGTAGCCCAGGGCTACCCCCAAGGCCATAGCCAGGAATATCCACAGAGTCAGGCCCCGATCCAGTCCGGAAAGCTTTTTCTGAGCTACTGCTGCCGTCGGAGCCGCCTGATTACGCACGGGCATGGGCAGCAGCGGTAGTAGAGTTGCCAGTAGCCGTGAGTAGGGGAGGGGCGGCCCCTACCACCGCGCTACGACGCTCTAGCAGCACCGTGTCGCGCCAGACACCGTGGAGCTGACCAATTCTCTCTCGCCGACCCACCAGGCGGAAACCGGCCCTTTCGTGTAGTTTAACGGAAGCAGTGTTTTCAGGGAAAATTCCGGCTTGCAGCGTCCACATGCCGTGGGCCTCAGAAGCAGCAACCAGGGCCGCCAGAAGCTGCTGCCCCACGCCTTCACCACGGGCTTCCGGCGCTATATATACGCTTACCTCGCCTACGCCCCCGTACACGCAGCGCCCCGATACGGGCGAGAGGGCCGCCCAACCCAACACGCATCCTTCGTTATCCTCGAGGGCGACTAAGCGGCTGTGCGCCAAGTGGCTCTGGTCCCATTCTTCCCAGGTGGGCGCGCTGGTTTGGAAGGTGGCATTGCCGGTGGCCAGCCCCGCTTCATAAATAGCTTTTGCTTCGGGCCAATGGGCCGCAGTAAACGGTTGAATGGTCATAACGAAACGTGCTCAGATAAAGAAAAAAGAAAGACCGGACTAATAAGCCCCCCGCAGCATAGCGGCAAATTCATTGGGCAACGGCGACGCTTCCACGGCCTGGGCCGCTTTCTCTACGTCATAGGCCACCCGAATCAACTCGGAGCGCACACTGCTGGGGTCAGTGAGCGTGGTGTTCTCGTGCAGGTGCAGCAGCTGGTAGGCCGCCCGCGGGTCGCCGTCCTTGGGCTTGCCCACCGAACCAATGTTGAGGGCATGCCGGTAGCGCGTTTCGCCCTCGTGCTCATAAGCAAACGTGCGATGATAGGGCTTATGCGTGTGCCCAAACAGGAGGATATCGGCGTGGGCATCGGCGAGCACCCGCCGAAAGCTTTCCTCCGGCCGGTCCTCGAACAGGTATTCGTTGATTTTTCGGGGGGAGCCATGCACCATCAGCAAGCTCAGCGTGCAGGGCTCCACCTGAAAATCAAGGCGCATCTGTTTGGGCAGGTAGCGGCGCTCTTCCAAACCAATTACGTGGTTGGTAAACGCAATACTTTGGGCGCCCAGGTCTTTTTCGGTGTCGGTTTTGTAGGCGCAGCCGCAGTTGTTGCTGGCCAGGCCAATGCCTTGGTCGTAGTTGCCGGCCAGGGTAGGAATGCCGCGGCGGCGCACCTCGTTTACTACTTCATTGGGCCAGGGAGCGTAGCCGACCAGGTCGCCGAGGCAGAAAATCATGTCGGGCCGGCGCTGTTCTATATCGGCCAGCACGGCTTCCAGGGCCGGCAGGTTGCCGTGCACGTCGGAGAAAAAGGCAATCGTCATGAGAAAGCAGAAATCAGCCTGGGCAAGGGAAAGTTAGAATAAGCCCAACGGCCCTACCCGCAGAGGCAGCGCCGCGAAAAAGCTTAGCAGCATCCGCCGCCGGGAGTGCAGCAGGAACCAGCAACCTGCAACTGGGGCAAGGCAATCTGCTGGGCCGCCGGAATGCCGCAGGCATCCTGGGCCAGGCAGGCCGTCTGTTTTGGGGTCAGCACGAAATCTTTGCCATCGAAGGCGAGGCCGAACTTGCCAATGGTGGCCTGCTGGTACTCTACCTCAATGTCCAGGTCTTCGGAGCCCAGAATCTTTTCCGACAGGTTCAGGATGTGCAGGAACTTCTGGGGCGCCAGGCGGTGGTCATAGTCGCCGGCTTCCCACAGCTGGAAGTTGGCTACGGTTTCGCGGCGCTCCACGCCCCCGCAGTCAATGAAATGCTTGCTCACCAGGCCCACTTCCGTCACGTGGAAGTGCGCGGGCAGGTACTCGCCGGAAGGCAAGCGGAAGCTAACGGCGTCGAGCCCCAACAGGGACTGCTTCATTTCAGAGATTTTCATAGTAGGAAAGAGTAAAGTGAACGGGAAGAATTAACAGGCGCAAGTATCAGTAGGTCCGCAGGCAGGGCTGGTGGTGGCCTCCAGGAAAAAGGCGGTAAACTGCTGGTGCACCTGCTGCAACAGCTCCGTATTCAGGCAGTAGCAGACGGTGAGCCCGTCAATCTCGCCCCGAATCAGGTCGAGGGCCTTGAGCTCCTGCAGGTGCTGAGAAACAGTGGTGCGCGAAAGCGGTAGCTCGGCCGCAATGTCGCCGCTGATGCAGGTTTGCTTGGAGGCCAGAAACTGGATAATGGCCACCCGGGCCGGGTGGGCCAGCGCTTTGGCCACGCGGGCCAGCTGCTGTTGCTCCGGGGTGAAAGCGGCGGTTTTAGCGTACGTCATGGCTAGTAATATTGTATGACGCAAATATACGACATATTATGACGCAAGTTTACGACATACATCATTTATTTTTTCAGCTCGTTCTATATAGCCCTTACATTACCAAAGCAATCATGGGTATCGGGGCCAAGAAATGTCCAGCTGGTTACCGGTTTACTCTCACAGCAGGTCTAGTAAGATGCCAGGTTAGCAGCACGCAAAAAAGGCCACACTGCATGCAGTATGGCCTTTTCGTATTGAATTCCAGCTAGAAGCAGGACGGTAGCTGGTAGCTGCGCTACATCTTGACGGCAAGTGCGGAGTAGCGCAGCTCGCTGATTACTAGCCCTGGCTCGGAGGTAAACCTCACTTTCGTGAATGGCTCCGAGGGGAAAAATAGCTCCGTCATCGTGGTCAGGCCGTTGTCGGCAAACAGCTCAACGGAAGTAGCATCGAAGAGTAGGGTCAGGTTGGCGGCGGGGGAGGTGGCCAGGCGCGGCGCAGTGTGCCTGCCCGCAAACTTGTCGCTGAAGCTCATATTGCCTGCTTTGCTTCGGTTCACGAAGTACTCATTGGCCTTCTTGTCGTACCCGATCTGTAGCTCCTCACCGCGGCTATTGGAAAGTACTAGGGCAAAATCCTGCAGCTGGGCCGTGCTGAGCTTGAGCTGAAACTTGTCTCCGAAATTCGTTAGGCGGCTGGTGAGATCCAGCTCCTTTTTCACCGACAGCTTTTGAAGCGTTACGCTACTAGGCTGCAACAGCTTGCTAACCTCCTTTACCGGTTCTGAGGCCAGATATATATCGGAGCCCACTTGCTTTAAGCTCAACTCCCGGGGCACCGTCATGGCGTTGCGCCAGGGCGAGGTAGGCACCTGATTGGCATACTCCCAGTTGCTCATCCAGCCCAGAAACAGCTTCCGGGCCCCCGTGTTGCCCCAGGTTACGCCGGCATAGTTATCGGGGCCATAGTCAATCCATTTGGTTTGGGTGCTGCTCGGCGTGAAGGTTTTGCCATCAAACTGACCCACAAAGTACTGGGTGGCCGAGCCCTTATTAGGCCCGCCGGGGTTGATGCTGACCAGCAGCACCCAGTGGGTTTTGCCATTCAGCGTCATCGGAAACAGATCGGGGCACTCCCACACACCGCCGTGGGCACCTAGCTTCTCGCCAAACTCGCTTAGCTTGGTCCACTCCTTGAGGTTGGGTGAAGAAAAAAACGTGATGCGGTCTTTAGTCGCCAGGGTCATCACCCACTTTTTGCTGGGAGCGTGCCAGCTTACCTTGGGGTCGCGGAAGTCCTGAATGCCGGGGTTATTCAGCACTGGGTTGCCTTCATACTTAGTCCAGGTTTTACCCTCGTCGAGGCTGTAGGCCAGGCTTTGGTATTGGTGCTTGTTGGTGCCCTTCTTTTCTTCCTCGGGGTTGTGGTGGGTGAAGATGGCCACCAGCGGTACCTTCCCGTTTTTGCCGAAGCCGGTGGTATTGTTTTCATCCACTACGGCGCTCCCCGAGAAGATCATGCCCAGCTTGTCGGGAAACAGGGCAATGGGCTCCTCTTTCCAGGTTACCATATCCGGGCTGGTGGCGTGGCCCCAGTGCATAGGGCCCCACTGCATCCCCTCGGGGTAGTGCTGGAAAAACAGGTGGTAGGTGCCCTTGTAGTACACCATGCCGTTGGGGTCGTTCATCCACATCCGGGCGGGGCTGAAATGGTAAGCCGGACGGTATTGAGGAGTAGCGGGAGGAATTACCGCCGCCGGTTGGGTCTGGGCCTGACTAACGCCCGATAGCGCCAGCAAGGACACGGCCAATACAAATGCCTTTTTCATAAAAATGGAAAGTGGGAGGTGGGAGAGGAGAGAGGATAAGCACTACCTAAAAACCTGCTGCTTAGCACGGTTTAGAAGACGCGAAGGGGTAGGGCTACACCGTCCGGGCTTCCAGCAGCTCTGCTACATCGGTTTCCGAAATGGTAGGCGTAGCGCCCAAATGCGTGGCTACCAGCGCGCCGGTGGCGCAAGCAAAGCGCAGGGCCTCGCCGGGTTCCTGGCCTTGCAGCCAGCCTTTCAGCAGCGCGGCCAGAAAAGCGTCGCCGCTGCCAATGGTATCCTTCACCGCCACCGGCACACCTGCGGCCCGATACAGCTGCCCGTTGGCCCACAGGATAGCGCCCTCGGCGCCTTTGGTAACGCACACGGCCTCCAGATCGAATCGGTTGGCCAGCCACTGCACGGCTGTTGCCTCGTCGGTTTCCTGGCTAAACCACGCCATAATTTCGCCCAGCTCGTGGTGGTTCATTTTCACCAGGTTGGCTTTTTCGAGCAGGTATTTAACTACCTCCTTGGTGTAGTGGGGCGGGCGCATGTTCACATCGAACACCTTGAAGCGGGCATGGGCCAGCAGGCGGTACAGGGTTTCGCGGGTGGCCGCTTGCCGGGCCGAGAGGCTACCGAACACAAACATATCGGCCTGCTCCACCAGCGTTTCCAGCGCCGCATCGTACTGCACATAGTCCCAGGCCACGGGCTGCACTATCTTGTAGACTACCTCATTGGCATCATCCACGTTGGCTTTTACCACGCCGGTAAGGTGGGTTTTGCCGCGCTGCACAAAGTCGGTGCGTAAGCCCTTCGATTCAATAAAGTCCAGCAGCTCGGTGCCCAGGTCGTCGTCGCCCACCCGGCTGATCAGGTCGGCAGTAAGGCCCAGCTGGTGCAGGTGCACCGCTACGTTAAAGGGTGCCCCCCCGGGCTGCTTGCCCGTAGGCAGCACATCCCAGAGCACTTCTCCGAAGCAGACAATGGCGGGGGTACTAGGAGGATCTTTACGAATCTGAGTCATGGTGATAATGCGCTAAGCAAGTGGTAGAGTAGGGGAGGGTTTACCACCCCCCGGACCCTAGTGATTTTCAAAGCCAGCTCGGGGTTAGTGAATGACGAGCGTTTTTTCCAGCTGCTCCAGGGAAGTGCCTTTGGTTTCGGGCATCATGCGCCACACGAACAGGAGTTGGAGCACCATCATGACGGAGAAAAACAGGAAGGTGTGGCCCCCGCCCAGCTTCTCAGCGAAATACGGGAAGGTGAAGGCAATGATGGCGGCCATAATCCAGTGCGTGGACGAGCCGAGTGCCTGCCCTTTGGCCCGCACCGTGTTGGGGAAGATTTCAGAAATGAATACCCAGATAACGGCGCCCTGCGAGAAAGCAAAGAAGGCAATGTACACGAACAGCAGCACGGGCACCATCATGCCGCCAAACTGCTGGGTGTAGAAGGCGCGCGCCACCAGCCCGAGGGTCGCAATCAACCCAAACGAGCCGATGAGCATGAGCTTGCGCCGGCCAAAGCGGTCAATAAAGTTCATGGCCAGCAGCGTGAACAGGAAGTTTACCAACCCAATGCCAGCCGAGGACAGCAGCGCCGAGCCCTTGCCCAAACCCGTCATTTCGAAAATGCGCGGGGCGTAGTAAATAATGGCGTTAATGCCCGACACCTGGTTGAACACGGCAAACAGAATGGCCAGCATCACCGGCCCGCGGTACTGGCGCGCAAACAACGACTCGCCGCCGCCCGCTTCGTCGGCCGCATTAGCCGTCAGAATGTTGGCTACTTCCTGGTCGGCTATGGCGGGGTCAATGCGGTGCATGATGGCGCGGCCCTCCTCTACGCGGCCTTTGCCCAGCAGCCAGCGCGGGCTTTCGGGCACCCGGAACAAGAGCAGGAAAAACGCCAGGGCGGGCACGGCCTGCACGCCCAGCATCCAGCGCCAGTCCTGCTCGCCGCTACCGGTTAGCAGGTAGTTGGAGAGGTAGGCGGCCAGAATCCCGAACACGATGTTGAACTGAAACATGGCCACCATCTGGCCCCGCTTGGCGGCGGGCGCTACCTCCGAAATGTAGAGCGGCGCCGTTACCGAAGACGCGCCTACCCCCAGTCCGCCCAGAAACCGGAACACCATAAACGCCACCCAGCTGTTGGTCAGGGCCGCGCCCAGCGCCGATACCAGGTAAAGCACCGCAATGCCAATCAGGGTTTGCCGGCGCCCCAGCTTATCCGACGGAATGCCGCCGAAAATGGCTCCGAACACAGTGCCAATCAAGGCCACCGCAATGGTGAAGCCGTGCTCCACGGAGCTCAGCCCCCAGAGCTGCTGAATGGCCTTTTCGGCCCCGGATATCACGGCGGTATCAAAGCCGAACAAAAAGCCCCCCAACGCCACGACGAGGGACCAGAAAAAGACGTTGCTGTTTTTCACGGCGGAGAAGAATGTAGAGCGCGCCTCCGCGGGGGAGAACGCCCTCTGGAAGAGGGTAAACTTTAACTATAAATGATACGCAAAAAACACATCATACTGAGCTGGTTAGGGCACCGCGCGCCGCAGGCACTGCCGTGGTACGCACCAGGCAGCAGCACAGCCGGCAGGCACCGTGCTAGCTCACGCCATTCCCACAACCCAACCTAACCCAGCATGATGGTTCTGGCGGCGCTCGGACCACCTTGTGCCAGTGGAAGAGGTTTGCGGGCGGGTAGTACTAGCCCCACCCCAACCTCAAACCTCTCCCTTTCAGAGCGGGCCTTACCAGCCAGGGTTTTGCTTGTACAAGCCCTTGCTGAAGTTGATCTGGTTGAGCGGAATGGGCAAGTACTCGTCGCGGCCGGCCGTGAAGCGGGCCGTTTGCAGGTACTGACGCTTGGTTTTCTCTTTGTCGAAGTAGGTGTTCAGGTAGGGGGCGGCAATGCCCCAGCGCACCAGGTCAAAAAAGCGGTAGCCCTCCATGGCAAACTCCAGGCGGCGCTCAAACCGCAAGGCTTCGCGGGCGTACTGCTGGCTCCACTGCCCGGGGCTGTACAAGCCAATCTTGTAGTTGGAGATGTTGCCACCGGCCGCGTTTTTGAGCTTGGCCGTGCTGTTCTGGGCCCGCTCCCGAACCTGGTTGATCAGGGGTAGGGCCTCGGAGGCGCGGTTCAGCTCGATGAGGGCCTCCGCTTTCCACAGCAGCACATCAGCATAGCGGATGATGGCCCAGTTTTTCGAGGAGCTCATGAAAGGCGGCGTCTTCTGGAAGCTCGGGTCGGAGGGCAGCACGTTTTCCTTCATCGACATAAACACCCCGTACGTGTTTTGATCGCGCAGCCAGGAGGTCTCGAACACGAACGTGGGCGAGTACTTGTAGGGGTGCGAGGGGATGCCCACGGTGTGGTCGAGGCGCGGGTCTACGGTGTTAGTCTGGAAATCAGCGGGGGTGCTGAGGTCGGAGTTGTTGAAGGTAGTGAACAAGGGCAGCCCTTGCGCATCGGTTTTGTAGGAATTCACCAGGTTCTGGCTGGGCTGGTGGAATCCGCAGCAGCCATAGTCGGGGTTCATGGGGTAGTTGAGCTGGTTACCGCGGTCAGTGCGGCCCTTGGGCGTGCCATCGTTGCGCGAAAACTGGATGGCAAACACCGACTCCACCCCGTTGTCGCCGGCCGTCAGGAAGTTGGTAGCGTAATCCGGATGCAAGGCGTATTTGCCGGAGCTGATTACCTGGTCCGTCAGCGTCACTACTTCCTGCAGCTTGGCCTGGTCGATGGAGGTTACCGCGTGGGTTTCGCTTTGCACGTAGGCCTGGAAGAGCAGGGTTTTGGCCAGGTAGGCCTGAGCGGCCGACTTGGTAGCGCGCCCAACTTCGGGTTGCGTGTCGGGCAGGTTGGCGGCGGCAAAGCGGAAGTCGTCGGCAATCTTGCTCCAGAGTGCGTCACTGGTCAGGGCCACGTTCGACACCTCGGCGTACTTGTCGGTGGGCACGGTCTCATCAATGTAGGGCACCTGCTTGAACAGCTCTTTCAACAAGAAGTAGAAGTGCCCGCGCAGAAAGCGCATCTCGCCCTCGCGCACCGTTTTACTAGGCATAGCGGCCGCGTCAACCGTTTGAAGGCGACGCAGGGCATCGTTGGTGCGGGAAATCCCAATGTATATCAGGAACCACAGCTCATCGGTGTTGCCCACATCCACCCGGTTAAAGGTGAAGGTTTCATAGAAGTGGAAAGCATCCACATCGGCCGTACCGTTGCCGCCCTTGTAGGCGTCGCCGCCCCGCACGTTGCCGTAGGGCCACATGGAGGTGTAGGGGGCGCGGTACACATCATTGCCGAGCTGGGAGTAAGCCGCAATCACCTGCTTTTCGATGTTGGCAGGCGTATTCAGCTGGTCGTCGGAAAGGGCGCCGGTGGGCTGTACATCGAGGAATTTGTTGTCGTTGCAGCCGGATGCGAATGCGAGTAGCGATAGGGCCAACACGCTGGTTTTAACTAGTTTCATGGGAATTGCGTGGGCGAGAGGTTAGAAGGAAACGTTGAGGCCGGTGGAGAAAATGCGGGGCACCGGATACTGGTAGTTGGTCACCTCGGGGTCGGGCCCGGTGTACTCCTTGCTCTTGACGGTGAACAGGTTCTGGCCCTGCACATACACCCGCACGCCCTGCAGACGCAGCTTGCTTACTAGGCCCTCGGGCAGCGAATATCCCACCTGCAGATTGCGCAGCTTCAGGTAAGAGGCATTTTCGATAAAGTAGGTAGAGGCTCGGCCTTCGTTATTGGTGTTGATGAGGGTCGCGGCCGGAATGGTGGAGCCGGAGTTGGTCGGCGTCCAGGCATCGAGCAGGCGCTGCCCCCAGTTTTCGCCGGAGGCCAGGGAGGAGAAGTCGGTGCGGAATTTGGCGTTGTTGTAGGCATCCAGGCCTTGCACGCCCTGGAAGAACACCTGCACATCGAAGCCCTTGTAGCCCGTGCCCAGGTTCAGGCCGTAACTAAAGTCCGGCACGCCTTCCGTAATCCAGGTCTGGTCGAAGTTGTCGACTTTGCCGTCATCGTTCAGGTCTTTGTAGCGGATGCGGCCCGGGGCGGCCCCCACCTGCGTGGCGTGGCCCGTCACCTCGCCTTCGTTTTGAAACAGCCCGTCGGCCACGTAGCCGTACACGGCATTGATGGAGTGGCCCAGGCGCGTCACGTCCTGGCCGTTGCCGCCGTAGGCATTGATTACCTCATCGGGCAGGTAGGTGAGCTTGTTGCGGTAGGAGGAAAGGTTACCGGAGATGTTGTAAGTCAGGCCGTTATCGAGCTTGTTTTGGTAGCCGAGCAGAAACTCCCAACCGGTGTTTTCAATGGAAGCGCCGTTCACAAACTGGTCGCCGCCTTCGCCTACCACCGCCAAATAAGGCAGGTTCACCAGGATGTCTTCGCTTTTCTTGACGAAGTAATCCACGGAGCCCGAAAGGCGGTTATCCAGGAAGCCGAAATCAACCCCGACGTTGGTTTGGGTGGTAGTTTCCCACTTCAGGTTGGGGTTGGCGCGCTGCACCCGGCGGTAGCCGGAGGGCAGGTTGGTATCGTTGCCGTAGATGTCGTAGGCCGTGCCGCGGTCATACTCGAAGTTGGGGTCCAGGACCCCCAAGAGCGACTGGTAGAGGCCGCGGGAAGCGAAGTTGGCAATGTCCTGGTTGCCGGTCTGGCCCCAGCCGGCGCGCAGCTTCAGGTCGGAAATAAACGGCACGGTGTTCTTCAGGAAGGTTTCCTCGCTTAGGCGCCAGCCCACGGAAAGGGCCGGAAACACCCCAAAGCGGTTGTCTTCGCCAAAGCGTGAGGAACCGTCGCGACGAAGAGTGACCGAGGCCAGGTAGCGGTCGGCAAACGAGTAGTTAAACTTGCCGAAGTAGGAAGCCAGGCGGTAAGCTGTGCCCGAGCCGCCGTTGTCCTTGTTAGCGGCACCCGCATCGAGGAAGGTGTAGTTGGGGTCTTCGCTGGCAAAGTTGGTACGCGAGGCGTAGGAGCCTTCATCGTAGTAGCTGATGCGCTCCGTACCTGCTACAAAGCCCAGCTGGTGCTTGCCGCCCAGGGTCATGTCGTAGTTGAGCGTGTTCTGCCACACCCAGTTACCCCAAAACCGCTGGTTGTCGGTTACCCGGTTGTTGGCCTCCGACAGGAAGCCGGCCTTGTAGGTTTTATAGATCTGGCGAAACTTGTAGAGGCTGTAGTCGATGCCGAAGCTGGTGCGCAGGTGCAGGCCGGGCAGCACCTCGGCATCGGCAAACAGGTTGCCGAAGGCGCGGCCGGTGTTGGAGCGGTTCTGCTTGTTGTCGGTGAGCAGGCGCAGGGGATTATCCCGGTCGCTCATGCCCGCTACGGGGCCACCCCAGCCAATGCCATCTACAGTTCTTACGGGCACAATGGAAGGCAGCTGGGTGGTGCGGTCGCGCACCAGGTTTAAGTCAAACTCGGCCCGCTGCGACTTGACAATGGTGAGGTTTTCCCCAATTTTCAGCTTGCCTCCCAGAAAGTTGTAATCCGAGTTCAGGCGGGCCGTGATGCGGTCGAAGCTGGTGTGTTTGAGCGTGCCGCTGTTGTCGTAGTAGTTCAGGGAGAACAAGGCACCGCCTCGCTCGCTGCCGCTACTCACGTTCAGGTTGTAGCTCTGAATCAGGGCGTTCTGTTGAGTTTCTTTAAACCAGTCGGTGTCGGCCGAGCGCTGGGTTTTCTCGGCGTCAATAAACTCCGGCACAATCACCTGGCTGAGCACCGGGCGCCCGTCCGGGCCGGTAGTCGACTGGAAGCTGTAGTAGGGCAGGTTGGGCGTAGAGCCATCGTTGGTAGCGGCGCGCCAGTACACCCGACCGTAGTCCTGGGTGTTAAGCATTTTCAGGTGGGGGCCGGGCTCCTGCAAGCTGAAGAAGGTGGAGAAGTCAACCCGGGTGTCGCCCTTCTTGGCTTTTTTGGTGGTGATGATGATAACGCCATTGCCGGCCCGGGAGCCGTAGATGCTGGCGGCCGAGGCGTCCTTCAGGACCTGAATCGACTCGATATCGTTCTGGTTGATCTGGTTGATGCCTTCCTTGGTGGGGATGCCATCAATTACGTAGAGCGGGTCGTTGTTGCCCAGGGTGCCGAAGCCCCGAATGCGGACGGTGGCCGAGCTGCCGGGGGCCCCATCGGTGGTGATGTTCACGCCCGCCACCCGTCCCTGCAGGTTGCGCGTGACATCGTTGGAGGCCATGTCCTTGATTTCGTCGGTTTTCACCACGGCTACGGCTCCGGTCAGGTCAGCTTTGCGCTGGGTCTGGTAGCCCGTTACCACTACTTCATCCAGGGCGGCCGCATCCGGGGCCAAGGAGATGTTGAAGGTAGTAGTAGCGCCTATACTTACCTCCTGCGACTTGTAGCCAATAAAGGAGAACAGCAGGGAGGTAGCGTTGTCGGGCACGGCAATGGAAAACTCCCCATCGGGGCCCGTGCTGGTGCCCAGCGCCGTGCCTTTTACCACCACCGTCACGCCGGGCATGCCGGCACCTTTTTCATCAACTACCCGGCCCGAAATGGTCTTGTCGACGGAAGCCGCCGGTGAGGTACGTACGGGCTCGGAAGCAGCGGCTGGCGCGGGCACCGCCGCCGCCAGAGGCAAGGTAGAGAGCAGCGTCAGCCCGACGGCTTGGCGCAGCGTGGGTACAGCGTTTTTCATGAGGGAATTGAAAAGAATGGTGGGAGGTTTCAGCAACACGGAGGGCTAGGGAAGCCCAGGCTGGAAAGTTGCGGCAGCACCGAGCTACTTTTTTTACTAGCCCGCTTGAGCCGGCTAACTGTTCCAAATATCCGCCACTACTTTCCTACCGGCTTGCTGTATTCACTCAAAGACTTTCACAAATAGCTCATTTCTCACTTTACTTATAACTTATTGATAATAAGTATTTTACATTGCATTTATGTATATTCCCCAGTCTTTTATCTTAAATTTTGATACCTGATTTTCGAATTTGATACACGAGACTAGCCCCGAATAGACCCAAAAGTGAACGGTCCCGCCCCGGCTTCAGAGGAAGCAAGGAGCGGGACCGTCAGGACCGGGTTGGAAAGGACGCGTTAGCCAGCAGTGGTGTGCATCGCCCGGAACTCAGAGGGCGACACCTGGTAGCGGCTTTTGAAGCTGGTTGAGAAATAGGAGGGCGAAGAGAAGCCCAGCTGGTAGGCTACTTCGGCAATGCTTAGCTCGTCGTCGAGCAGGAGCTGGCGGGCCTTGGTCAGCCGGATACCCTGGATGAAATCGGTGACCCCTGTGCCGAGCACAGCTTTCACTTTGCGGTAGAGCTGCACCCGCGAAATGCCCAGGCTGCGGGCTACATCCTCCACGCTTAAATCGGAGCGGGAGAGGTTGGCTTCCACAATGGCCGTAAGGTCAGCCAGAAACTTCTGGTCTACGCGCTGCGGCGCCACGGTAGCGGTGTCCACCGAAAGCTCGCGGCGGAAATGCTCGCGCTGCTTTTCGCGGTTGGCGAGCAACGTACGTACGCTTTCCAGCAGAAACGTGGGGTTGAAGGGCTTGGTCAGGTACAGGTCGGCGCCGGCCTGCACGCCTTCTACCTGCTGCTCCGGGGCATTGCGGGCCGTGAGCAGCACCACGGGTATATGCGAAGTTCGCCAGTCACCCTTGAGCTGGGCCACCACCTCCAGGCCACTCAGCTCGGGCAGCATCACGTCGCAGATAATCAAGTCAGGAATGGTATCGGCGGCCAGCCGCAGGCCGGTGGCGCCGTCGGTGGCGGCGCTAACCTGGAAGTGGGGCTGCAGCTTCTGCACCACAAAGGCATTCACCTCGGGGTTATCCTCAATCACCAACACCAGCGCCTCACTGCCCGCGCCGGTGGCGAACCCAGGGTTATCGGCCGGGGTAGGGGAAGTAATTCCTTCCTCCAGGGCAAAGGATGGCGAGGCCAGTGCAGGTGCCTCGTTTGAGCGCAGGGTTTGTGGCAAATCAAGGGGTAGCGTTACGGTAAACGTGCTGCCTTGCCCGGCCTGGCTGGTAAACGACAGCTGCCCTTGGTGCAGGCGGGTTAGGCCCAGCGCGAGGGCTAGTCCCATGCCCGAGCCGCGAGCCACCGTTTGGTTGCCCTGGTAAAACCACTCAAATATGTGGGCTTTGTCTTGGTCAGATATGCCGCGGCCGGTGTCTTCCACGCTCACGCGCACGGTACCCTCAGTGGGCACTGGCTGAATCGAAACGGTAATCTGGCCACGGTCGGGCGTGAATTTGAGGGCGTTGCTGAGCAGGTTGAAAAACACCTTGTCCAGGATGTTTACATCAAACCACAGCGGAATGACGGGCTCGGCGGGCAGAAACCGCAGGGTGATGCCGCGCTGGCGGGCGGGCCGCTCAAACACATCCATGATTTCGCGCACAAACGCCACCAAATTGCCCTCCGTAGCGCGCACCGGCATCTTGCCCACATCAATCTTGCGAAAGTCCATGAGCTGGTTCACGAGCTGGAGCAGCCGCTGGGCGTTGCGCCGGATCAGCCCCAGGTCGTGGCGTTGGGCCGGGGGCAACTCGGGGCCACCGGTGAGCATTTCCTCCACGGGACCCAGAATCAGAGTCAGCGGGGTGCGCAACTCGTGGGAAAAGTTGGTGAAGAAGCGCAGCTTGGCCTCGGTCTCGACGCGGGCGCGCTCAGCAAAATCCTGAATCTGGTTGCGCTGCGACAGGATTTCCTGGTTCTGCTCCTCCAGCTGCCGGTTGATACGGCGGTTGGCCTGAAAAGCCCGCCAGGCCAGCAACCCCAGCACGGCCGCCACCAGCAAAGCCGCGGCCAGGGTATAGAGCACGGTTTGCTGGCTGGTATAGGTGGCCAGCAGTTGCCGCTGCAGCTGCTGCTGGCGCTGGATGTCCTGCTGCTGGCTGGCCAGCTTTTCGGTTTGCAGCTTCATGGTCAGCACATTGGTCGAGTCGATGACCATCGTGGACAGGATGTTTTCTTTATCGAAGGGCTCTTTGCGCAGGATCTTCATGGCCGTCCTGATGGCTTCCTCACCGCCCGGCGAGTAAAGCAGGGAGGCATCAATGATACCATCCTGCACCAGCTGAATGCCACCGTGAGCTCCCGGCAGCCCATCTACGCCCACAATCCTGGTTTTCCGGCCCAGTTGCTTGCACACCTGATACGCCCCTAGGGCCAGACGGTCGTTGTGGGCGAAAATCAAGTCAACATCGGGCTGAGCCCGCAGAACTGCCGGCAGCTTCTGCAGCACCGAGGGGCGCTCCCAGTTGCTGTTTACCTGGGCCACGAGCTGCAGCTCCGGGTACTGGGCCAGGGCTTGGGCAAACCCCTGGTGCCGGTCGCGGGCGGGGGAGGAGCCGGGCGCCCCCAGCACTTCCAACACGTTGCCCCGCCGCCCCAGCAGGTTGGCCACGTAGTCGGCGGCCGTCTGGCCTACCTCCACGTTGTTGCCGCCCACGTAGGCCGTGTACAGCTTGGAGGTAGTACGCCGGTCCAGAATCACAACGGGAATGCCGCGGTTGTACACCTCTTCCACAATCGGCGTTATGGGCTCCGCTTCGTTGGCGGATACAATCAGCAAATCGATACCCTCCCGCAAGAACTCCTTAATCTGCTGCTCCTGCAGGGCACTGTTGTAGCGGGCATCCTTCATGCGGAAGCTAACTTCGGGGTGGAAGCTAAGCTCCTTTTTCATGCCCGTGAGCATGGCCTGGCGCCAGGCATCGCCGTTGGTGCACTGCGAAAAGCCAATGGTATAGGTACGGGCCGGTGCCGAGGAAGTGCAGCTTGCCAGCCCCAGCGTGCCCGCCAGCAGGCAGCCCAATCCCAGGAATGCCGCCAGGCGCATCCGGAAAGTAAGATGGCTCCACAACGTGAGCAGAAGTAGCATGGGAGGGGGAAGGAATCGGTTGCGGGCAAGTGCTGGCCTAGTAACTCCATGGACAGCTGCTCAAATATGGAAAGAAGAAATGACACCCGAACGGCTCGGCCTCGCAGCATACCTAGCCCCCTTTTCACCATATGTTTTTCTATATATTTGACTATTGCATTAGCTTGGGGCTGTGTTCTGGTCAGGTAACGCGCGGCCAGCTACCCTGCTGCTTGACTAGGGACTTTGCTTGCCGCAACCGGAGTAGTATCTAAGGTTGTACTTGCGGTGCTAAGGCTAATCTAAATATATAACAGTGCTTTATCTCCGCAGCGAGGCAACTGACCTGCCGTGGTTGGCATCTATGAGAAAGACGAGCTCTGCGGGGCTTTGCCGGCTTAGCAGGCCTAGTAGTTTGCTCGGGGCTTCCGCGGTTGGCTCTGCTTGTTTCTCTTGCACTTACACTCCTCGTTGCCACGCATGATTAAACTGCACAACGTCCGGAAAAGCTACGCCGTGGGCCACAACCGGCTGGAGGTGCTCAAGGGCATCGACTTGCACATTCGGGAAGGAGAGCTGGTGAGCATTATGGGGTCCTCGGGTTCCGGCAAAAGCACCCTGCTCAACATCCTGGGCATTCTCGATGACTACGACCAGGGCGACTACACCCTGGCTGGCACCCGTATCGACCGGAACCTCTCGCAGACCAAAGCGGCGCAATACCGCAATCAATTTCTGGGGTTTGTATTCCAGTCGTTTAACCTGCTAAGCTTTAAAAGCGCCCTGGAAAACGTAGCGCTGCCGCTGTACTACCAGAAAGTAAGCCGGCGGGAGCGCAACCGTTTGGCCCTGGAATACCTGGATAGGGTAGGGCTGGCCGACCGCGCCGAGCACTTACCCAGCGAGCTTTCGGGCGGGCAGAAACAGCGCGTGGCCATTGCCCGGGCTCTGATCAGCCAGCCCAAGCTGATTCTGGCCGATGAGCCCACGGGCGCCCTGGATACCCACACCACCCAGGAGGTGATGGATATTTTCAAGCAGGTGCACCGCGAGGGTATGACTGTGGTCATCGTGACCCACGAAAACGACATTGCCGCCCAAACCCAGCGCATGATTCGGGTGCGCGACGGCATGATTGTGTCGGAATAACGCTGCCCAATACTAGCCCTGTACTTAGCCTGAACCTGCCATGAAATCCTTTTTCCTCCTCACCCTTCTACTGGCGGCCACAGGCCTCGGGCACAGCGCCCAGGCCCAGGCCACCACTGCCGAAGTGCAGGCTCTTACCAAGCAGCTTGACCAGTTGATGCGCAACCCCAAAAAGCCCAAGCAGGACGTGCACTTGACCCTAAAGGGCTGCCACGCCGAGCAGCTGATTAGGGACCGGGACGCCGACGTGCAGATGAGCAACCCGGTGGCGGTCAGCTTTGGCAGCGGCAACTCTGGCTGGGCCATGAAGATGGATAACGGCGTGTTTGAAATGAAAATGGGCTTTGAGTGGGCCGATGTAAGTCCGCTCACCTACCAGATGACCACCGACGACCAGCAGCAGAAGCACTTCCAGATCAGCATCAACCGCGACCGAAAAGGCACCCACTCCAACTTCGAGCTGCCCCTTTACACCACCAATGAAGCCACCGTGAAAGACGTGGTGCGCCGCCTGGAGAAAATCCGCAAAAGCTGCGGCGGCAAGTAAGGCTAGCTATCAGCCTCAGGCGGTTTGGTTCATTACCAGGGCTAGTAAACACTAGGGCTTAATTCCGTACGAAATGTTCGACCTCGACAAATGGCAGGAAATCCTTGGGACGATGCGGCGCAACAAGCTGCGCACCTTCCTGACGGCCTTTGGCGTGTTCTGGGGCATCTTCATGCTCGTGCTCCTGCTGGGGGCCGGCAAGGGCATGGAAAACGGCATCTGGAAGGAGTTTGGGGGCGGGGCCATGAACAGCCTGTTCGTGAGTGCCGGCAAAACGTCGTTGCCCTGGCAGGGTATGAAGCCGGGCCGGGAGCTGAAATTCACCAACGAAGACCTGGAAGCTATTCGGCAGCAGGTAGACGGGGTGGAGCTGATGGCTTCCCGCAACCGTCTGTTTGGCGAGTACACCATCATGAACGGCACCAAGAACGGCTCCTATCAGGTGTTCGGGGCCAATGCCGAGTTCTTTCAGCTCAGCGGCGAAAAGCTGGCCCGGGGCCGCCTCCTGAACCCACTAGATGGCCTGGAGCAGCGCAAGGTGATGATCCTGGGCGAGAAAGTGCACAAGGTTCTGTTCGGCGACAGCAGCGGCATCGGGAAGTTTGTGCAAGTGAAAGGTGTGTTTTTCAAGGTGGTCGGCACCTTCACCAATACGGGCAACAACGGCCGCAACGAGGAGCGCGCCTTCGTGCCCTTTACTACCTTCCAAACCACGTTCAACCAGTACAACCAGGTGCAGCGCATCGGCATCAGCAGCCGCAAGGGCACCCCGGTAAAAGTGCTGGAAGAGCAGGTCCGGCAGCTACTGGCCCGCCGCCACCAGTTTGACCCCGCCGACAAACAGGCCCTGGACCTGGATAACAACGAGGAAGAAGTGGCCCGCTTTGAGGGGCTGTTCCGGGGCATCAAGTTGTTTGTAAGCGTAATTGGGGTCTTGACCCTGGTAGCGGGGGTAGTAGGGGTCAGCAATATCATGCTCATTATTGTGCAAGAGCGCACCCGCGAAATTGGTGTGCGCAAAGCCCTGGGGGCTACGCCCTGGAGCATTATCAGCATGATTGTGCAGGAGTCGGTGGTGATTACCAGCCTGGCGGGCTACTTGGGGCTGCTGGCCGGGGTAGCGCTGCTGGATGCCGTGCGCTACGCCCTGGAGCAGGCCGGGGGCACCTCTTCTTACTTCGACCACCCCGAGGTAGATGTGGGAGTAGCACTGGCCGCCACGGCGTTGCTGGTTGTTTCCGGTGCTATAGCGGGCCTGATTCCGGCCATGAAGGCCGCCAACGTCAAACCCATCGAGGCACTTCGGGCCGACTAACTTTCCCAGCCATGTTCGACCTCGACAAGTGGAGTGAAATCTGGGCTACCGTGCGCCGGCACAAGCTGCGCACGGGCCTGACGGCGTTTGGCGTGTTCTGGGGCATATTTATGCTGGTGGTGCTGCTAGGAGCAGGCAAGGGCTTTCGCAACGGCGTGGAGGGGGAGTTTGACGTGGCCAAGAACGCCGTGTTTCTCTGGACCCAGCGCACCAGCGTGCCTTATGCCGGCCTGAAAGTGGGCCGCTTTATTCAGCTGACCAATGACGATGTGCGGGCCTTGGAGCAGGAAGTCCCGGAGGCCGGCGTGATTCTGCCCCGCAGCTCCCTGAACGGCACTTTTACCGTGCAGTACGGCACCAAAAGCTCCTCTTTCTCCGTCAATGGCGAGTATCCGGGCTATCCGGCCATCAAACCCCTTTACCTGACCGGCGGCCGTTTCATCAACGAGCCCGATATCAAGGAGCGCCGCAAAGTAGCCGTGATTGGCAACCGGGTGGCCGAGGTGCTGTTCGGCGACCAGTCGCCTATAGGACAGGAAATCCGCATCAAGGGGGTGTTTTTCCAAGTTGTTGGTGTATTTCAGGCCCAGGGCCAACCCGAGAATGCGGAGCAGGACAGCCAAACGATTATCATTCCGCTCACCTCCCTGCAAGTAACTTTCAACCAGCCCAACCAAGTGGGTTACTTTGCCTTTATCCCTAGGCCTGGCGTACCTGCCAAAGTGGTGGAAACCAAAGCCAAACAGGTGCTGGCCCGGCAGCATAAGGTGGCGCCTTCCGATGAACGAGCCTTTGGCTCGGCGAACGTGGAAGAAGAGTACGCCCGGGTGCAGGGGCTGTTCACCGGTATTTCAGCGTTCAGTTGGCTTGTCAGCATCGGTACCATTCTGGCCGGCATTATCGGCGTTAGCAACATCATGCTGATTGTGGTAAAGGAGCGCACCAAGGAAATCGGGATTCGGAAGGCCCTGGGCGCTACCCCTTGGAGCATCGTGAGCCTGATTGTGCAGGAAAGCATCGTGATTACCGCCGCCGCCGGGCTGCTGGGCCTGTTGTTTGGCACGGCCCTGATGGCCGGCATCAACCAACTGATTGCGGGCCAGAACGTGGGCTTTTTCGCCAACCCTCAGGTAGATGTGGGGGTGGCCATTACGGCCGTGGTGCTGCTCGTTGTGGCCGGGGCTGTGGCCGGACTGGTGCCGGCGCTGAAAGCCGCTCAGGTGCAGCCCGTTGTGGCCCTCAAAGACGAATAACTTTCTCCTCAGGAACAGCTGATTACCTCAACTTCCTATCTGATTTTCTATGAAACGCGTTTTTCTTTCGGTGCTGGTGCTTCTGCTGCTGGCCGGGTTTGGGTGGCTGGGCTATTACTTCTGGAAACAAGCGCACACGGACCCCGTCACGTACACCACTGAAGCGCCCTTCGTGACGGACATCGTCAAGAAAACGGTTGCGACGGGCAGCATTGTGCCGCGGCGGGAAGTGCTCATCAAGCCCCAGGTGTCAGGTATAGTGGAAGAGCTGTACATCGAGGCCGGGCAGCCCGTGAAGGAAGGACAGCTGATTGCCCGTATCCGTACGGTAGCTAATGCTGGCAACGTAAACAGTGCCCAAACCGGAATTCAGGCCGCCCGCATTGCCCTGGAAACCAGCAAAATTGCCTTAGATCGGCAAAAGTCCTTGTATGAGCAGAAGGTGATTGCTGAGCAGGAGTACCTCAACTATCTGGCCGACTACAAAGCCAAGCGCCAGGCCCTGAGCGCCGCCGAAAGCAATCTGCAGATTGCCCAGAAAGGAGCCTCCCGCAACACGGGCGGCTCGCTTAACCTGGTGCGCTCCACCATCACGGGGTTGGTATTGGATCTGCCGGTGAAGGTGGGTTCCTCGGTGGTGGAGCGCAATAACTTCAATGAAGGCACCACCATTGCTGCCGTAGCCGACATGAAAAGCCTGGTGTTCGAGGGAAAAATTGACGAAAGCGAGGTAGGCAAAGTGCGCGAGGGCATGGACCTGAACCTGACCATTGGGGCGCTGGAAAACCAAATTTTCCCGGCGACGCTGGAGTACATTGCCCCAAAGGGGCTAGCCGAGGAAGGCGCCATCAAGTTTCAGGTCCGCGCCCGCCTCAACCTAAAGCCTGGTCAGTTCCTGCGGGCCAACTACTCCGCCAACGGCGACATTGTGCTGGGCCGCCGGGAAAAAGTGCTGGCCATCCGGGAAAGCCTCTTGCAGTTCGGCCGCGTAAACAAAGACAGCGTGTTCGTGGAAGTGGAAACGGCTCCGCAGCAGTTCGAGAAACGCCTGGTAAAAACGGGCCTATCCGACGGCATAAACGTGGAAGTAACCTCCGGGCTGGGCAAGACCGATAAAGTGAAAGTAATGGCTCCAACGGCGGAGGCAGAGAAGAAAAGCTAGTAGCCTAGCCGGCACTTTTTCGGGGAACTTACATCCACTTCAGGCTGGATTGCGGGCTAGCAAATTCCTGGTTAAATAATTCGTAACTAGAACGTTGTTGAGTTAGCATTCAATTAAGGGCTAGTATTTATTTACTAATAATTATATTTAATATTCCCTTCTGAATTCACCCTCATAGCCTTCGCTCATGCCTACTGGTACGGTATCGGATAATGCGCCTGAGCGGCTTGAGGGGTACCGGGGCTACCGGGTTATCAGTAGTGGCCGGGAGAAAATCTTTGAGCAGCTGGTGCTCATTACGGCCCGCTTGTTTGATATGCCCATGGCCTTCTTATCCCTGGCTGATCCGGATTTTACCTGGGTTAGCGAGGCAGGAAGTATGGTGGGGCTTACGCGGGAGGAGCGGCAACGGGAGCTCTGCTTTGGCGCCCTGCTGCATGAGAGGGAAGAACTGCTGGAGAAGATACCGCATGACGCAGGCGAGGCCCTGTCCATGTCCATTATCCGGGACCTACCGTTGCAATTTTACGCGGGCCAGGATCTGACTACCATCGAGGGGAAATACCTGGGTACCCTATGCGTGCTTGATGACCACCCGCGCGAGTTTGGTCCTATGCAGTGGGGTATTCTTAATCTGCTGGCTCAGGTGGTTATGGTACTCACGGAGTTGCGTGAGGCGGCCACTGAAATGGAAGTTAAACCGCCATCTGCCTCCCCAGATTCTCCGGAAAGCTTATGGACTGAGGTAGAGCAGCTTATGCTGTTGCCCCTGATGCGCATGCGTATTACTACCAACCGCCTGCGCAAAGCAGAAACCGATGAGCAACGTGCTGGTTTGTGGCAGGAAGTAAAAGCCATTATCGAGAGCACGCTCCTGCAGCTAACCTAGTGTCTGGCTGGCAGCTTCCGGTAGTAAATCAACGGCTCCAAGGCATTTGCTTTCTTGTTGGTAAAGAAGACCCACTAAGGCACCGCTAGTGGCTTTCGCTCTAGCACTTTGCCACCAGCAACGCCCTAGCTTTTCGGCCATCTATTACAAAAACCACGACGGTTTTGGGTAGCTAATGTGTTGCCCGCTCTGGGACGTAGCTGTACTTCCTGCGTGGCTTAGCGAAAGGAAACAGGCAGGGTTCCATTACAAAAACCACGAGACCAAGTGTTGTTTTGGCGGTAGGAAACCCATTTATCTTCGCAAGGCGGCATATTTTTCCGCTACTACTAGCAAAGCCAAGGCGGCTGTCGTGGTTTTTGTAATACGTGCTTTGCGTTAGGCAGCCTTCTGGCACTGCGGGTAAGTTGTGGCTTCCGTTCTCTCGTGGTTTTTGTAATAGATACGAACCGGATACTATCGAGCCAGGGAAGAGCTGGTATGCTGCCAGAACATTTGCTAACCATGTACAATTTAGCAAGTTACTATATCCTGTTTTCTGTTATTAAGGCCAGGTTAGCCCGTATGAAGAAGCCTTATCTATTACAAAAACCACGACAGCCGCGGGCCGCGCCCTGTAGCAGACCTCCCTGGCGTTGGGTTGGTTGGTTTTTTCCGTTCAATTCGAACATCACCCTAAATTTCATTTTCAAAAAAACGCCCTGTTTAAACCTGGTTGTTACCTTATTTATAAGGTTTATAGGTTTAGGGGGTCTGTAAATACCTGACTACAAGTCGATAACAGGCTCCATCTATTACAAAAACCACGAGGATCTATTACAAAAGCACGAATTGCTATTACAAAAACCACGACGCTGCTATTACAGAAACCACGACAAACAAAGCCCTATCTATTACAAAAACCACGACAACCTATTACAAAAGCACGAAGGCCTATTACAAAAACCACGACGACCTATTACAAAAGCACGAAGCACCTGAAACACACCTCATTTTACCGGCTGCTATTACAAAGCATTGGGTTTGTAATAGCAGCCGCTATGTTGCATCTTTAGCCATTCCATTTAGCATTGCTAGTGTATGCAACCTTCCTTATTCGATCAGCCGGGCTTGGAAGAGCCAGTCAGCAAGATAGTTGTTCAGCACAATGCGCTGGTAAATGCTCGGTTTGACCTGTCTACGGTTGAAATGCGGCTGTTCATGGCCATGCTTTCCCGGATTGGGCGCGACGACAGCGAATTTCGTGAGATGCGCATTCCACTGACTGAAGTAGTGGCGTTGTCGGGCCGCCGCCCCAGTAGCAAAGATTATCAGCAGGTGGCTGGCATGTGTGATCAGCTGGTGAGCCGGATTCTGCACATTGAGCGTCCTAGTGCCACCCGGCGTGGGTCGCGGCGCAGCCACTCCCCTGACTTTGATAAGATTCCGTTGATGGCATACGCCAAGTATCGGGGGGAGGAAGGCGCATTGCACGTCCGGTTTAATGATGAGGTAATGCCCTACCTGCTGCAACTGCAGCGCAATTTTACCAAAGCACAGGTGGTGCAGCTGCTGAAGCTGAAAAGCCCGCACTCGTATCGCATCTACTGGCTGCTAAAGGAATATGCCGCCTTTGGCACCCGCACCGTGGAGGTCGATGAGCTGAAGGCGCTGCTCAGCCTGGAAGGCCAATACAAGCAGTTTCCATTGTTTAAGCTGCGCGTACTGGACAGGGCCCAGATGGAGCTGAGCAAAACCGATTTGCCCTTTGAGTATGAGCTCCTGCGCGATGGCAAAGCTGTGTCGCAGATCCGGTTTCATTTTCCGCCGTTTGCGGGGGAACTAGATGCGCTTCCCTTAGGCCCCACTTCTGATTGGGATGCCGCCTTGCAAAAAGTAGGGCTAGCGGCCAGCAGTCAGGCAACGGTAGCTGAAATGGTAGCCCGCGGGGAGGTAGAGCCTGGGTATATTTTGTTTGTTGTACGTGCACAGCAGGAAAAATATCGTCTAGGCAAAGTCAAAAGCCTGCCCGGATCCGTGTTTACAGCCATCACCAAAGGCCATTTGGTAACCGAATACCAGGAGGCAGTAGCGCGCCAGCAAGGGAAAGCTGAGTTGCTGAAGGCCTTGCCGGTGCGTTCTGATGCCAAGGCGAAACCCCAGGAAGTAGTGCAATTCCGGCGCGATGAAGTGCGCGCTATGTTTGATACATTGGTATTGAAAAAGCTCAACAAGGAGCCAAGCTTTGAGCTGCACGAGGAGCGAGTGTATCTTAAGCAGGGGTTTGAGCTAATACGGGAGAGTAACGGCACAGAGTGGCTAGTTAAGAAATAGCACAAAAACAGGATCATCGGCTTGAATGGTACAAAACACAAGCATTGATGCAGGATATAAAAGATAGGTAAATCAGTCAAAATCGGATATGATAGCAAATGCTCGGGAAGGTATTTAAAAGCATAAACTTTAATAGCATTTTGTACTATTTATAACTTATTGTAGCTGGGCTCACCGCCGCCGGAAGAATATCGTATGCCATACCGGACGATTTTTTCCTGAAAAAAGTCTGTAAATTAGAATAGACCCAGGCGGTGAGGCTATGCGACAGAATAAACCGGTAGTAGAAGTTGCGCAGGAATGGCTAACTGATGCGTACCTAACAGAGTTGGGCACTCATCTGAATGTAAGTCAGGAGTTGCTGAAGCGCACCTTCAACCAGTTTATGCACCTAGTGATGCGCGTGCTGCAGGAGCGCGCCGTCCGCGCTAACGGACCAGAAGCAGTTGCTACCCTAGCGCGCCAGGCCCGGCAAGCAGGCGCACCTGACGCTCTGCGCACCCAGCCCCCAAGTACACGCCGTGGCGTAAAGCTGATCCAGGATTTACTAGGTGCTAGATATGAGCAAACCGTTCAACGGCTTCACCCGGAACTGCCCGGCCCCACGCGCGACCTGGTGCTGGAAACAGCAGTGCAGATAGTACTAGGGGTGTTGGGCCGACAAACCGAAACAGACCAACTAACCAATGACGAACTGGTGCAGTGGCTGCAACAGGAACAACAAGTAGTGAGCGCTAATACCATTCTTAGCCCGGACGCTCCCTCGCCGGTAACCCTGCCGGAACCCGATAGCCAACCGAATACTTCATCGAATATATCGGAAAAAGATGTTTTACAGCGCTTTACGGTATCTGGGGCCGGAACCTGGGAGAAGGTAGGGGGGGGCATCACGTTTACCCCCGGTACGGCCGGCCCAAAAGTTCCTGCTCAATTGCCTATAAGCAAATGGGCCGTAGTTATTCCCCTCCTGATCATGCTACTTTGCGTGGGTGCCTATATGCGCCTAGTTCCGGATAAGTCGGGTGCGCAGCACTCGGCCAAGGCTGATGTGGCCCCGGTTGTGCAAGTTACTACCCCTCCGCCGCCCGCAAACCCCGCTGCTGAAGCCAATGCCCCGTACTCAGGCGCTTCTTCGACTACAAGTGGCTATGATCCTGCTACGGACACGTACATCTACAACACGGGTCAGCCCTTAGCCCTTATTCTGCCCGATGGGAGCAGCCAGAAGGTAGGCGCTAACTCCACCGAGTATAAATTATTCCGGTTGCTGAATGATGGCCACCTGACGCCTGAGCTATCGGAGGGTGTAAGTAACCCCGAATGGCTAACCGTTGACCGCGTGTACTTTACTCCCGGCGAGGCCACCCTTACGCCGGAGTCGGAAGAGCAGCTGCAAAATCTAGCGGGTATTCTGAAGGCCTTTCCGCTGGCTTGTATCCAAATTGGGGGCCACACGGATAACACCAGCGACCCCCAACAGAACCAACAGCTCAGCAAGCAGCAAGCGGAAGCAGCCCTACTGGCGCTGGCAGGGCTAGGCATTGAGCGCAACCGCCTGCAGGCTACCGGCTACGGCGACCAGATGATGGTGGCGCCCAACGATGGACCCGTAGGCCGGTCGATGAACCGACGGCTTACCTTAGCGGTAACCAGCATCACGGGGCCGCCAAAACCAGTAGCCAGAAAGGTAGCTCGTACCGCTGCTGCCCGCACGGAAAGCCGGAACCAATACAGCAGCAAGTCGGATAAAACAACAAGAGAGAAAAAGCGCCCCCGCACCAAAACCGGCAAATGGATTCAGCGCCTCGTAAACCGAGTGAAGGGAGAGAGATAATGAACTGGATTAAAATACCGTTAATACCCTACTAAACGCAATCGAAGCCAGTTTGAGGCAGTACTTAGCCTAGTGCATTTCACTCCAATCAAAACTATTTTGTTTTTGTTGTAGCGTACACACAAGCTGAACTTCTATTTTGCAAGGCATTCGGCAACGAATCAGAATGAATTTTGCTGCAATTTTGCCGGCTACAGTAGCTGCTTTCTACTGCTTGCTCCTTTATGATTCGATCTATCATTGCTGCTACCGGCAGCTGCATCCCCGATACCATTGTTCGGAATCAGGATTTCCTAACCACCCGCTTTTTCTCTCAGGAAAGGGTATTCATTCCCATTGATGCAGCCACTGGCATTGATAAGTTCACGGCCATAACCGGCATCAAGGAAAGGCGATATGCCCAACCGGAGCAAACAGCCTCTGACTTGGGCTACCAGGCGGCGGCGCAAGCTCTTTCGACAAGTGGTATCGATCCGGAAACGCTCGATTACATCATTGTAGCCCATAACTTCGGTGACGTGGTGCTGGGAGGCAACCGGGTAGACATGGTTCCTTCGCTGGCGTCCCGCATCAAGGCCCAGCTGGGCATCAAAAACCCCGATTGCGTGGCGTATGATATGGCCTTTGGCTGTCCGGGCTGGCTCGAAGCTGTTATTCAGGCGAACTACTTTATCCGCTCCGGCGATGCCCGCCGGTGTATGGTTATCGGCACCGAAACCCTTTCGCGGATAATTGACCCCCACGACCGGGACTCCATGCTGTTCAGCGACGGGAGCGGAGCCATTATTCTGGAGGCCACCACTGATGCAAAACAGGGCATTCTGGCCCATCATACCCAAACCCACGCCTACGAGTACGCCAACCTGCTGCGGATGGAGCCTTCCTATCATCCGGAAGCTGCTGCGGGGCCCGACCGCTTTATGAAAATGAACGGCCGGAAACTCTACGAATTTGCCCTCCAGCACGTGCCCTTGGTGTTGCAGGCCGCGCTGCAGAAGGCCAATGTGCCGCTGCTCCAGATCCGGAAAGTGCTGATTCATCAGGCCAATGAGAAGATGGACGTGGCCATTCTGGAGCGGCTCTTTAAGCTGTACGGCGAAGTGTGTCCGGGCATGGAGCTGATGCCGATGACAATTGGCTGGCTAGGCAACAGTTCGGTGGCAACCATTCCTACGCTGCTGGACCTACTCCTGAAAGGTGAGCTGGAAGACCATCGGATTGAACCCGGCGACACCGTTCTGCTGGCCTCGGTAGGCGCCGGCATGAACATCAACGCCATGGTGTACCAGTTCTGAGTAGCCGCAAAGCGGCAGCAAAGGGAGCATCCCGCAGGCTACACTTCTGCTTGGGTTGTTTCCTGTGTTCAGAGGCTGTGGGCTACTTACTTTAGCCAGCACCCACGCATAGTTCTGTTACTGATACTACTCGTGCTCAAAACATTTGCTTACTAAACTGTTTAATGCCCATCAAGCACAAGTACTAGCCCTGCCCGATGGCGGAAGTGTCCACTTCGCCCGGCCCCGAACAAACCCACCATGTCTGAAAACCTGGCTCTTACCCGCTCCATTTCTTACCGGCCTGACCTGGATATACTTATTGTACGGTGGCACCAGGATGCGTCATTGGCGGTTTTGCAGGAAGATTACCTAGCGACGTTGGCTGCCGCTCAGCAGTACCACTGTGCTAAATGGCTGGTGGATGTACGCCGCAGAGAAGGCACTGACCCTGAGCTGAGTGCTTGGGCCAGCCAGGTTTTTTACCCTATGGCAGCCATGCGACTGAAGCCTCGACGCCTGTGCCTAGCTGTTCTAAACTCGGCTTACATCTATGAGCGCTTCCTCAACGATCCGTCGCATCGGAAGTACGTGGAGTACATGCTGGCTCCGGAACGGGAATTTTCTACTCACGTCTTCGACGACGAAGCCAAAGCCTACGAGTGGCTTACCAACGGGGTAAGCGCCAACTAGCCAAAGGGAGCCGTTTCATTTTCCTTTCGCTTTCAAAAAGATTCTTGCCAACCTGTTACTGGCTGGCAACAGGCGGCGCCGTAGGCTGGGTTTCTATAATGCGCTGTAAATACGCGTTCTGGTATTGAACCCACCGCGCCAGCCGTTGGTGGCTTTGCTGCACAAACTCGGGCATTTCGTCGGCGAGGTTCTGCTGCTCGTGAGGGTCCTTTTGCAGGTCGAACACCATCGTTTTGCTAGTGCTGGCATTGAAGATAACCTTATGCCGGCCCTCCCGATACCCGAACAGATAGTTGGAGTAAGGGCTGAAGAAATAGGTCCGGTCAGTGCGGTTGGGGTTGAACAGGCTGGTTCCCTGCCACTCGGCCGGGATTGGCAGACGCAGTATATCCAGGATGCTCGGAGAAATATCTATCTGGCCGCCAATGGCTTGCAGCTTCTCTCCATGAAACAGCAGTGGATTGATGAACAGCAGCGGAATACGCACATTTTCTTCGTAGATGTTGGAGGCATGCCCGTACTGCACGTGCCGGCCAAACGCCTCGCCATGGTCGCCAACCACTACCACCAGCGTTGATTCGCTTAACCCCCGGCGCTTCAGCTCATCGAGCAGCAGCCCGAGCTGGGAGTCTGAATAATGCAGCGCGTTCAGGTACTGATTCAGGTACCGTTCCTTTACACCGTAGTCAACCTGGGTTCCTTGCGGAAAGTAGGGGTAGTGGGTTTGCGAAGTCCAGATTGTAGCGAAAAAAGGTGCACCGGAGGCATCAGCCGGCAGCCAGGTGGTGCAGGCTTTCAGCAGGCACGACTCATCCGCACTGCTCAGGTAGTCCTCCTCATTTTCATCAACCTTAAGCACGGGTTTGGTGCACGCAATGGTCTGAAAATCATTGAGTACGTCAAACTTTCGGTTTGCCAGAAAGCCCCGCATATTCTGAAAACGAGTATCGGCCGAGAAGAAGAAACCGGTGCGCAGCCGAGCCTTCTTAAGCTCCCCACTCAAAGACGAAACCGGAATGGCAGGGTGCTCTTTCGTGATGCTCTGGTAGGATATCTTCGGGTACAAGGAGCCCAGGAGCGATACTACCGCATTATTGGTGCTGGGCATCTGGGCATACATATCACTGACCAGCAGAGAGTTTGGCAGCTGCCGTGCTAGGTTGGGCATTACGTTGAACCGCGACTGGTAGCCGGGCACATACTCGGCCGGCACTGACTCCAGCACAAAAAGCACCACATTGCGAATGCGGGCGTCAGAAGGCGCTTTGCTAGGCCCAGTAGCCATTGAAGGCTGGGGAAAAGCCTCGAAGTCCGATGGCAGCTGCACCGTGAACAGGTCGGGCGTAGTGGCAACGGATTGGTACACGGAGTTCGAGAACGCCAGCACCGGACTGGCCATCTGCTTGTAGGTTAGCTCACGTTTCTCGGCCTGCGCAGGCGCCTGCCAGAAGTAGAACAGCAGCCCCAGCGAAATCACTAGGGTTGCAACTCGTCCAAACCGCCCGGATGTATCGAAGCGCTTCAGCAGGAAGAAGAAGGCGTAACTCGCCGCCAGGTAAGCCAGGCTCCATTTCAGCAGCTTGCCGGCCCATTCCCACGATGCATTGGCCAGCAATGCCGATTTTGAGTCGCTATTTTGCAGAAAGTCAGAGTAATACAGCCAGGCATACGTAAACGGTCCGCCCAACAGCTCACTGACCTCAATGTAGCTGAAGCCAAACCAGATGATGAGTAGGGTGCAGCCGATAAAAACCCCGGTTACAAACCGCTGCCCTCGGGGATACTTTGCCAGCGACCAGTGCAGGATCAGGGTTGCAGCCGCTAAGCCAGTTGCCAGCAGGAAATCATAGTAACAGGAGAGCAAAACAAACACAAATCCCTCCCACTGAGTAAACACAACCGCGTGCGGAATCCGGACTACATGCGCCCGTAGCAGAAACAAAATGAGCAGCAGGCTCACGGTAAAGCATCCGATCCGCCGAGTAGTGGTTGAGAACATAGTGCAAAGGTTGGATGGGTTGAGAGCATAATGTAGCCTAGCCGGCCGAACCAGCGCGCTAGCTGCTGCATGAGCCTAAAGCCACTATTTGAATCAAGCAGAAATCAGTACAACTGAACCATATTAGGCTAGCTATGGCATACAGCAAAAATGATTATTTATTTGTATTAAATGTAGTATAAATAGAATATAATAAAGCAATTTATTGCAAGAATATTACTTTGAAAAGGCATCGGGAGACTGTGGAGCTTAAAAGAGCAGGCAAAAAATTATGAGCGAGGAAATGCCTTAACATAAACCCCTGAACCATAAGCAGTAATCAGGAAGCAGTATGTAGCTGGAAGCTTTTAGAAAAATCAGCCTAAAAGCTTCCAGCAGAATTTATTCAGATTAATTTTACCGGATTAATAGGGGGCTTTCCTGTTTACAGGAGGTCAAGTCTTTTCGGAGGCAAAACCGGCTTATGGACTCTCCCCAGCATTGCATACAGCTGCCCAAATCGGCGCTGGAATTATAGCTTCAGCAGAAGATGAACGTACGCAGCGTAACCCCTTTGGGTACCTATGTTCAACAGCACAGAGAGGCGGTTTTCACTCTTGATTCGCTAGGCACCATTACGACGGTAAGTGAGCCATTCGCCCGCCTGGTTAACCAGGAGGTGGCCGCGCTCCGGGGCCGCCCGCTGGCAGAACTTGTGGCCGCAAGCAACCCAGGCGCAATCGAGCTGTTGCTACAGCACAGCCAGCGCGGCGAGGTGCTAACACTGGAGCTGGTGCTGCCCAGTTCAGCTGGCCAGCCGCTTGAGGTAGAGCTGACTACCGTACCGTTTCTGCTGCATGGAGAGCTGGCCGGCATTAGTGGGGAGGCGCGTCCGAGAAATCAGCAAGATTCCTCGTCAGAAAGCCTGAAGGAGCGGGAGGAGCAGCTTTCGGTTATCTTCAGTAGCGTGGCCGATGTGATATTTGTGCTGCAGGTAGAGCCCGGTAATGCCTATCGGTTTACTTACATCAACAAAGCATTTGAAACGGTTACCGGCTTGCCCTACGCTAGGGTTGTGGGCCGGCCGGTCCAGGAGATTATTCCGGAGCCTTCCTACAGCCTGGTTCGATCCCAGTACCAGCAGGCGGCCGAAACCAGGCAGTTGGTAAGCTGGCTTGAAACCACCGAGTATCCGACCGGCTCGCTTATCGGTGAAGTTTCGGTAGCGCCGGTCTTCGACTCCCAGGACACATGCATTCAGCTAGTAGGTACGGTGCATGATCTGACCGCCCAAAAGCGCGTGGAGGAAGATTTGCGGGTAAGCAATGAGCGGTTCGCTTACGCCTTAAAAGCCACTACTGATGCGCTCTATGACTGGAACATGCAGTCCGATCAGCTAGTGTGGGGCGAGGGATTCAACACCCTTTTTGGCTACGATGTAGTACAGAACCCGCCCACCTTCCAACAGTGGGCCACGTACATCCATCCGGATGATGCCGACCACGTCTTACAAGACTTGCAGAAAGCCACGGCCACTGACTCCGGCGATACCTGGCAACAGGAATACCGTTTCCGGCGGGCCGATGGCAGCTGGGCCAATGTATTCGACCGCAGCTGCATTATCCGCAACGAGACGGGCACGGCCATCCGCATGATCGGCGCCATGCAGGACATTACCCTTCGCAGGCAAACGGAAGTAAAACAGCGGGTACTTATGCAGGAACTCAACCGCCAGAACGCCGACCTGCAACAATTCACTTACATCGTTTCGCATAACCTACGCGCGCCGCTAGCCAACGCAATTGGCTTTACCGACCTGCTGGCCCGGGTGGATAAAACCGGAGAGGTATTCCAGAAGTCGTTGCAGCACCTGCAAACCAGTTTAGCTCAGCTGGACACTATTATTTCCGACGTAAACACCATTCTGTCGATTCGGGATAAAACCGAGGCAGGCCGCCCGGAACCCGTTTTCCTGGATCAGGTGTGTAGTAAGGTGATGGAAACCTTCCGGCCGGCGTTGGCAGAATGCGGCGGCACCATTGAGTGCGCCATTCCCAATACCATCCAGGTAGTTGGGTATCGGGCGTATTTCAACAGCATTTTCTTCAACCTGCTGGCCAATGCCATCAAATACCGCTCAGATAAGCGGCCACTGCAAGTTGAGGTGAAGGCCAGCTACACGCCGCAAGGCGTGCAGGTACAGATTCAGGACAATGGAACCGGACTCGATCTGAAGCAGGTGGGCAATGATGTGTTTCAGCTCTATAAGCGCTTTCACAAAGTTCCGACGGGGCGAGGCATAGGCCTGTTCCTGGTAAAATCTCATGTGGAGGCAATGGGCGGGCACATCGAAATCAGCAGCCAGGTAAACCAGGGAACCTGCTTTACGCTCTCCTTTGGCTGATTAGGTATGAAGACGTTCCTGATAGACGACGACAACCTGGGGAATTACTTAACCGAAGCCATCCTACGGATGGAGGGCTTCGCTAGCTCCATCCGCACATTTGAGTCAGCCGCTGACGCCCTGGCAGAACTCGAAAAGCCCGGTAGTATCCCCGATGTTATCTTCCTTGATCTGAATATGCCCATCATGAGCGGGTGGCAGTTTCTGGATGCCTTGCTGCCACAGAGTAGTGCGCTGCGGGGCCGTTGCCATATCTATGTGCTTACCTCATCGCTAGCCCCCGACGACATGCAGAAGGCCCTGACCTATGAGCTGGTAACGGGCCTTATTCACAAACCCATCGATAGGTGGGAAATACAGACCATTCAGGAGCAGCTATCCTCCAAACGCTAATCAGACCCGCACCTTCGCGTCGGGCTGCTCTACTAGCCTCGCTAGGTTCTTTTTACGGCAAAAGCGCTGGTTGGGCTACCCCCGCTCCAGTGCTTAAGGTTCCGGTAGAATAGTGCTACGTTTACGAATGCTGCTTTCCGGCGCTTTCCTGCTGCTAGGTATCCGGTAGTGCCAAAGTCTGCCACCCCAGATGCTGTGGGGTTAGTGCATTCTCGGGCAGCACGGAGCGGGTAGCACGTGGCGCATTTTCACCTTTTTAGCTATTTCTCCGTTTGATAAGCCGAATGCGTTTATTTGCTACTCCTGCTTACTTGCGCAGCCCTCTATGAGCCACGAAAAAAAACTTAACGAGCTGGAAGCCAGCGCCATTTGCGGCAACGACATATCCTCGTCCTGCCTTTATGTGTCGGCACTGGCAATTTCCTATGCTGGGCAATATGCCTGGCTGGCGTTGCTGGTGGTAGGCGCCGTGCTGTTTTTATTTCGGAAAATATACGGAGAGGTAGTGGGTGCCCTGCCCCTTAACGGCGGTGCATACAACGTGCTGCTCAACACGACCAGCAAACGGAATGCGGCCTTGGCAGCATGCCTGACCATTCTTTCGTACATGGCCACGGCGGTGCTCTCCGCCAATGAGGCCATGCACTACCTGCATACACTCGTGCATAGCCTTCCCATCATTCTGGCCACCATTGGGCTGCTAGGGCTGTTTCTGGTCTTAACCATCCTGGGTATCTCGGAGTCGGCAAAAGTGGCTGTCCTCATTTTCATTACCCACTTGCTTTCCCTCACGCTGCTGGTTGGAGTTACGGGCTGGTACTTAGCCACGCACGGCCTCGACACGCTGCTGGCGAATTTCCATGCTCCAATCAAAGGGGGCAGTGTTATGGGAGCCTTGTTTTTCGGCTTCAGTGCTGCCATGCTCGGTATATCGGGCTTTGAAAGCTCAGCCAACTTTGTAGAGGAGCAGGCCCGCGGGGTTTTTCAAAAAACACTCCGCAACATGTGGGTGGTAGTTACCGTGTTTAACCCACTCATTGCTTTTCTGGCCATTGCCGTGCTGCCCCTAGGTGAGGTGGGCCAGCATACCGAAACCCTGCTCTCGCATATTGGTACTGTTACGGGCGGGCCGTGGCTGGGCACGCTCATCTCTATCAACGCTGTAGCGGTACTGAGTGGGGCCGTGCTTACCTCCTTTGTGGGCGTCAGTGGCCTGATGAAACGCATGACCCTGGACCGCATTCTGCCCCAGTTTTTCCTGCGGGAAAATAAGCGCGGCAGCAACTATGTCATCCTGATTACCTTCTTTCTGCTCTGCGTTTCCGTCCTGTTCATCACCAACGGGCAGCTAGGGCCGTTGGCGGGCGTGTACACCATTTCGTTTTTGTCGGTAATGGCCTTTTTCGCCCTCGGCAATTTCCTGCTGAAAGGCAAGCGGCCCAAGCTGCCCCGGCCGGTGTATGCCGGTGTCATAACGGTTGCCCTAGCCATGCTGGGTGTGCTGACGGCGCTATATGGCAACGTGAAAATGCACCCGGAATATCTGATTGTGTTTCTGCAGTATTTCCTGCCCACCATGGCCATCGTGTCAATTATGCTTAACCGCATTGCGATACTCAACCTGCTGCTTTCCGCCGCCGATCAGGTGGCTCGTCATTTGCCGCGGGCCTCGCGCATAGGTAGGCTCATGGTACAGCGCCAGTTGCGGGAGCTAGCCAAACAGGAATTTGTGTTCTTCACGAAAGGCGACAACGTGTCGAACCTCAACAAAGTCATGGCCTACGTGGTCGAGAATGAGTTTACCAATCGGCTCAAGATTGTTACGTTGCTGCGAGATGGTGAAAAATACCCCGAGGATCTGCTCAATGATATTCGGGTGCTGGACCGCGCGTACGAAAAAATAGAAGTTGATTTTGTGACGATGGAAGGCCATTTTGGTCCGGAGCTTATCGAGCAGCTATCACAGGAGTGGCAGATCCCAAAGAACTTTATGTTTATCGGCTCTCCCGGCGACCGGTTTCCGTACCAGATTTCCGAGTTGGGTGGGGTGCGGCTTATTATCTGAGGTTACGGTTTCTGCGCCACCATTCTTACCAAGCGCTGAGTTTCCAGCGTGAAGTCGGCAACAGCAACCGGCTCCTCATAGCGTAGTATGCGGAACCCCTGGTGGGCGTAGCATGCTTTCAGCTCATCTGTCTCGAAACCAACCTTGTGCGGGAGCTTGCCCTGCCACACCTGGTTTACCTCGGCATGGAAATTCTCGAAAACCACAATTCCACCGGGTTTTAAAGCGGCATAGGCCTGCTCCGCATGCGCTACATCATCGGCGTACATCAGAAGAAGTGCATCCCATAGATTACAACCCCAGTTAAAGGTTTGCACATCTTGGTTTACTAGGGTCAGGGATACTCCCAACTCTTCGGCCTGTTGCTGAGCATAGGCCAGGGCCTGTTCCGCAATATCGACGCCCGTGACCTGCCAGCCACGCTGCGCCAGGTAAAGCGCATTGCGGCCTTCTCCCATATTAATGTCCAGTGCATTGCCGGGCATGCGGCCCTCCAGCGTATCAACCAAGAGCTTGTTGGGCTTGGGGTTGAAGCGGTTTTTTCGCCAAGTTGGGTCAAGCAAACACCGGTTCCAGCGGGCCCGCTCAGCAGCCAGTATGGGTTCAGGCGTTACAGCACCGGAAGCAGATGATTGTTCTTTTTCCATCAGTACTTCAACTTTTTTATTTCCTGGCGGAAAGTCCCATTCGGGTGCTTATGCGGCATAAATACAATGTTTGGTGCTCACTGAAAGCCTATATTTATAAATTATGTGGTTGATATTACTTCTTTAACATAACAATAAGCTCGGTTTAAATGTATACTTTGTCCAAATTGAGGATTTTTATCCTTGATTGAGGTGTTTTTTTCTATTTTGATTCTGGCGGTTTCAGATCGTTCATCCATCCAGGGTTTGGAGCGTGGACCTTTTTATACTAGCCTGCTGTTCCGTACCTATGTCAACTTCATCAACTAAACGCCCCCGTCCACGCAAGAGTGTGGAATCGGCGGCTCCTGCTTTGTCCCATGCTGATCAGATGCAGTCATTACACGCCCGCGAGGAAGGTAAAACTGTAATGTATAAGCAGGACGCCTGGGGTCATATTGAAACCCGCTTTGTGCGGACCCAAAACGTGAAAGTTTGGGAGGCCAAGGGCTTCTTTGTCCGCTAGATAAGTCTGGCTGCTAGCTATTTCGGCTTGTTTAACTCCATCGAAATAGCCAGCACCCATTGCTTTATAACGGTTTGACGCTGACTGGACCCTAGTCAACTAAAGGCCGAATAACGAGAAAAGCCGCCGCTGTAGTAGCTGCGGCTTTTCTGGTTATTTGCGGGCTAGTAAACTCACTACGCTACTTGCGCCTAGTTGAGGTAGAAGGTGCAACCACACGCTTCGTTTTCTTTCCAGATGACGGGCGCTTTTTTACGGGTGCTTTCGCCGGGGTACGCTTTTTAACAGCGGCCTTTTTTACTGGCTTTGGGGGCTTTGCAGCGGAAGTCTGCGGCTCGGCGCCGTACTTTTTCTGGGCCGCATTCACGTCACCCGACAGGAATAGGTCGAACTCCACGCGGCGGTTTTGCGTGCGGCCAGCCTCGGTGTCGTTGCTGGCTACCGGATGGCGCGGGCCGTATCCGCGAAGCTCAACCCGGTTTTCAGGTATGCCTTTGCCAAGCAGATAGGTGCGGGCGGCCGCGGCCCGCTGCCGCGAAAGCTGCTGATTAAATAGTGCTGGTCCCCGACTATCGGTATGGCCCGCAATGCTCAGGGAATAGTCGGGGTACTGGCCTAGTAGCTTGGCAATGGTATCGAGGGTTGGATAGGATGAAGCCAGGAGCGTAGCTTTATTAAGCTCAAAGCCAATCAGTTTGGTAGCCTCCTGCAAGCGTTGCCGCACTTCCGGCTGTATTTCCGGACATCCTCTATTGGAAGCAGGGCCGGCACTGGTGGGGCAACGGTCCTGGTCGTTGATTACGCCGTCGCCATCAGTATCGGTGGGGCTAACCTGGGCAGGAGCAGCTGGTTCTGAGCAACCAGTAGCATCTACAGTCGCGCCGGCAGGGGTATCAGGACATTTGTCTTCCTCGTCCGTAATACCATCCTTATCCGTATCCGGGCAGCCGTTTAGTTCGGGGCTGCCTGCTACCTCGGGGCATTTGTCGTCCGTATCGTCCACGCCATCGTTGTCTGCATCGGGGCAGCCTGAAAGCTCCGCCGTTCCAGCCTGGGTAGGGCATTGATCCTTATAGTTGGGCACGCCGTCCAGATCATCGTCCGGAGGGCAGCCCCGTTCATTTACTTCGGTATCAGAGGGGGTCCCGGGGCACATGTCTTTGTTGTCCGGCACACCATCCTCATCTGCGTCATTGGCCTGGCCTAAATTAAACGTCAGGCCGGCAGTATGCTGCAAAAACCGATCTGACCAGCGCGGCGTGTTAGCTTCAGGTTCGCCGTCAAGGTTCGCATTCAGTGGCAAGTGCTGGCTGCTCTGGATAAAGAAATTAACACCATCACTTATCCGAAAACCGATACCGGCCCCGCCCATAACATCCACATAGTTCTGGATGTCATCAACCGGCTTGCCATCCGTTTGACCTTCCCGGCTGGCATAGGTCCAGCCGGAAGCGGCCAATAGGTAGGGCTGAATACGTGCCCCTTCCTTTAATGCCCAGCCATTATTCAGCTTCAACTTCAGCCCTAGGTTGGTATTGATCAGGGTGGTAGTAAAGTGGGTTGCTGTAGTACGACTCCCTGATAATTGCCCGTAAAACAGTTGGGAAGTTAAATCAAGACCTTTCGTAAGGTACAAGTTGATAGCAACTCCGGGAGTGATTTTGCTATTATCAAACTTCCAGTAATCCGAGCCGTAGTTGCCTTTGTACTGGAGCGTACTGGCATTAATGCCTATGCTGGTTCTGCGCACAGGCGTTTGGGCCGACGCAGAATATGAAACGAATCCAAGAAAAGAACAGGCTAGTAACAGCACCTGCGTCGTAGGTAGATACTTCGTCATAGGGTAGTTACTTAAGTGCGTTTTCTTTCGACGGGAAGTTATTCTTTTTCTTGCAGATATAATTTAAATATAATATTAAATATGTTTAGTTATGGTTTAACACGAGATAGTATCGTTGTTTCTCTTCGCGCAACATGGCTATAAATATCAACAAAGTGCAACTGTATTTCAATTGTTGCAAACTAAATGCACCAGCAAGTTTACATACTGTACTTATCTGTTCTTGGTTGAGTGAAACTATAATATTCTCTAAACGCTGTAGGCAAGTATAGTAATGAATTTCGTACAAAAGCTACAAGCCCAGCATTTGTGCTGAGTTGTGCTAGCATACATTATCGAGGCGAATATAGCATCTGATCATGGCGGAAGTTTTGTGTTTGGTTTGATTCATCACCTCCGAGTCGTCGGCCCCGGCCAGTTTCGCTACGGTTACGAAAGAGGCCCGTAAGGAGTGAGTTGAAAATGTACTACCCAAATAGCGCTGCACAATCAGGTTGATATACTTGTCGGTTAGGCGGCGTTGCGTTAGCTGCCCTCCTTTGCTCAAGGATACCAGCAGCGGGACAATGGGCCGACCCAGTTGTTTAATCAACGCCTGTGAGGAGCTAATAGGGCGTTGTAGCAGTTCAGGAGAATAAAAGATAGCCATATCCTCGTTTTCTCCTGGTTGGTTTTGCTTTTTTTCAGATCGATTATCGATCCTTACTCTGAAAAAACAAATCCTCGATATTCAGCGCCCGTAACTCGGACCGGTGGAATGCACCCGTAAAGCCCAGCAGCAAAATCATCTTGTCACGCTTACCGTTTGGGTATTGACGCTTTTTACAACGGGTTTGAAGGATGCCAACGAAAAAGCACGCGCCTGCTTCTCTCGCACACCTTTTAGGCGGCTAATACCTTCGTACCTTAAATTTCTTGTCGTCAGCAGGAGAACCCAAGCCGCGCCGGGCGTGGGCTTTGTTGATAGCCGCACAGTACCGTTGAATAGTTGCGACTTTTTTGTTGGCTTCGGCCAGATGCGTAGTGAATCCGGCCAGGGTATCGACGAATGCTGACAACTCCACCAGCGCATGCTGCTGGCACCACGCGCCAATTCGTTTTAAATCGCCGGCGTTTTCTTTAGCCGTATTCTTTGCCCCCGATAAGCCTGCTTCCGCAGAGCGCGCCGTGTGCTCGGCCAGTTCAGAAAGACTAAGCAACGCCGGAGAGGAAACCGTCAGATCAGAGGTCCGCTTCATGTACCTATATAATTAAGGAGTAGCTAACAAATACAACAACCAAAAGCCAAGTTACAATAAGGTCCGATAAGTAAGATTTATCGGACCTTATTATAACGTGGGTTTTATTAGCAGTTTTTTGCTCGGCTACTCCTTGCTATATAGGCTACATGAAAGTCGAGTCGCTCCCCGTGCCAATTCCCCAAACGACGGACTCGCTCGCGGGCCTCTCGGAGCAGACGGCCCGCTACGTGGAAGCCGGCATGCAGGGCGCGCCCAACACGGCGCGGGCCTACGCCTCCGACTTGCGCCACTACACCCACTGGTGTGAGGCCAACCGACTCGAACCGGTGCCGGCTACCGTCGACACGCTCGCCGGCTACGTGACCTACCTGGCCGACGCCGGTAAGAAGGTCGCGACCATTCACCGCCACCTCTCGGCCATCAGCAAGGCTCATGTGCTGCAGGGGCTGGACTGTCCGACGGACAACAAACAGTTTCAAGTCATGCTCGACGGCATCCGCCGCGTGCACGGGTTGCGGCAAAAGCAGGCGCCGGCCTTTACCCTAGCCCAGCTCAAGCGCCTGGTGCGGGCGATAGCGTTTTTGGGGCTGTTTAGCGGGGTAGCCAAAGTGTCCAAGAAACGGCCGATTTTTGGATACATTTAAAGCTAGTCGTTGCCGGTGATTCCTTTTAGCTCTCTTCTTTATTCAGGATTGCTCCTTTTCCTGACGGAAACTTCCGGTGCTCGATATCCTAGCACGGAGAGTAGAGTGCGGCAGGGAAGTCCTGTGGTGCGAGTTGACGCCGTGGTCACTAGCCTAGATAGTACCAACGCGTACGTGGTCATCAAAGCGCGTTCGGCACTTGACCGGCAGCCGTTGACCATTTTATCAGAATTGGGTGGAACGGAAGAAGCCGTAAAGCACAACACACCCTATGCAGTAGTTCGCCCGGGTCAGCAGTACCGCTTTGTGCTGGAACAGACCGCGTTCTTTAAGATCTCGTCTCTCTCAGAACCAGAAATGTATGATTTCTTGAATCTGATCGAGTTTCATGTTGGCAACCTAGTTATCGTAGGCCACGGAGAACTACCCTATGTGGCCTTAAACATGTACGGCTACCGTATTTATCAATAATGTACTGACGTAGGCCAACAGACTAGAAAGACTTACCTACGGAGGCAACTATCACAGAAGTTCTCCAACAAACGGTCGTTTATTGGAGGGTTTGGCACCCCACCAAAACGGCCCGAAAACGCAGGGTTTTCGGGCCGTTTTAACTTACCGTCTGGTGGAGCCATGCTGTAGTTTTGTCTGGTCCTTTTTCACCGCTTTATGGGCAGGCTACCCCCTATCATAGTAGGAACCGCTTACCCTGCCTGCTACCGCCCGCGCGCTCCCGGCTGTACATATCTAACTCCTGCTTGTGAACCCCTTCTGTCAACTTCTTTGCTCGCCCCCCCTGCTGTTTATTGTTACGATGGGAAGCATCCCAAACGTACCGCCCCGCTACTCGGTGCAGCTGAGTGCCCACTCCAGTGCGAGCGGGGCTGACTTTCGGGTAGAGATGACGCGCCAGGCGGACGTTCTGCTCGTGCGGTGTGGCCGCTTGGATAGCGTCCGGTACACGGCCCTGCACGCGGACCCCCACTTCAGAACGGACAAGTCCGCCTTGGAAGCGAATCAGCTTCCGGCGGAGGAGAGAACCCGCACCATGAAGCGCTTGAAGGCTTTGGTGGACCACTACAAAGTCTACCGCTGGGACAGCTTGCAGGTCGCCACGAGTCGCCACCCCGCCTTTGTCCAGTTACTCGATTCCCTCTCCGGCAGTTCCGCCGCAGCGCCCGCCCACCGGGAAGCGAATCGGGACCGCATCGTGCTGGATGGCACCACGGTCCGCCTTGTCGTCCGAAAGGGCACCCGCACCATCCAGGACCTGTACGTGAACTCCCCGGGCCCCGCATCTCATCCCCAGCTGTATCGCGTGCTGCACGGGGCGCTCGAACTCTACCGACAAGAGCACCCCGCCCCCTTGCTGGACCGGCAATTTACCAGGGGCTATTAACGAGACGGGAGCTATACAAGGGAAACAGGAGCGAAGCACGTGATGTCCACGAAAATCCTCAGGTAGCTACGGGAAGGAAGAGACGTGCACCCGAGGTTCTCTCGTTTTGGCGGGAGATCGTGCTGATTGCAGGAGGCAGGTGCTGGATGCAAAAGGCGGAGCATACTTTTGCCGCCCCCAGCCATTTTACATGTTGTAAAGGAACGTTAGCAAGGTGACATGCCGGAGCATACCTGTTCCTTGCGTTGTGTTTTATTACTGGCTTTCTCTACCCAAAAGAGTTAGGGCATACCGGATATACTGGCTGGGTGGTAGTATATAACATTCTACAAACGTGCGTTCACAGTACGTTATACCCCCTATCTTGCAGCGAGTACCTCCTTCCTCCTGGCCGCATGACTCCCAAACCCTACGTTTCCTACTGCCGCGTTTCCACCCTGAAGCAGGGCCAGTCTGGGCTCGGTCTCGAAGCCCAGCAGGCGGCCGTGCGCACGTTTGTTCTGGATCCAGCCCGCATCGTGGCTGAGTTCGTGGAAGTAGAAAGCGGCAAGCGCAACCAGCGGCCGCAACTACAGGCCGCCATCGAAGCCGCCCGTCGGCAGGGGGCGACCCTACTCATTGCCAAGCTGGATCGTCTGTCGAGGAACGCGGGGTTTATCTTCGCCCTGCGCGACTCGGGGGTGGACTTCGTGTGCTGCGACATGCCCGACGCCAACACGCTTACGGTAGGGTTGTTTGCGGTCATTGCCCAGCACGAACGCGAAACTATCTCCAAGCGGACGAAAGACGCGCTCACGGCCAAGAAGGCGCGGGGTGCCGTGCTCGGCACGCCCGCGAACCTGACTGCCGACGTGATCCGACAAGGGCGTGAGGTGCAACAGCAGAACGCGCGCGAGAATCAACAGAACCGCCAGGCCGCGCGCCTGGGCAAGCTCCTGCACGAGAAAGGGCACACGCTGCAGCAGATTGCCCAGGAACTGAATGAGGCCGGCTACCGGACCCGGCGGGGAAAGCACTTCTTCCCCATGTCGGTGCAGCGCTTACTCGTCCGACATCCGGTAAAAGCGGCCCCCGAGCAGTAGGGAAAACGAGACGGGCTCCGCGGGCACACCGCTTCTGCGAACGGGAGCTACCTTGTCTTGGGAAAGTACTACCTATACTCTTCTGTCGTGGCAACCGGAGCGCATCCGGTCAATTGGCTCCAAATGCCCCTTTTTACGCTTAGCTCGTGCGTTCCAGGGGATGCTAGTTCTGTATAAACTACTATTTAACACCCAAAACGAAGGCATTTCTGCTTTTTCAGGGCGTACACGCGCCAAAACTGGTCCCGGCGCACCGGTGGCCAGCCGGTCCAGGGGCGGCAAACGCCCTTTCTAGCCAGTGCCGCCACCGAGCGCGTGTCAACCGGTAAGCCAACCGGTTGGCTTACCGGTGAAAAAAAGGAGTATCCCCGAATGTGACCGGTTGAAAAAAGGAGTATCCCCGGGTTGTAACCGGAGCAAAACCGGGAGTATCCCCGCTGAAACGGAGCGAAAAGATCGCCTTTTAGGCTAAAAACACGTCGAAACCTCACCCGTTTTGGCGTGTGGTTACCGCTTTTTCACAGTGGTAGAAGGTAAAACCGGGGCTTGCGCCAGTGTATCCGCCTCCAAGGCGGGCTTTTCTGCTCCGGGTAGCACCACGGAGAGGACGGGTCCGGCCAACGCGTGCTGCACGGCGTCGGCCACGTGCTCCAGCCGACCTTTGCTCAACTCCCACTGGATAAAGGAAAGTTGCTGGCGAAAGAATTTGACTTGCTCTCCCAGGGCCCGAGCCTGATAGGCGGCATCGGCATACTCCCCCAGCAATTCCTGGTGCACGCTCTCGCGCAGTTGGTAGTGGGCCCGCACGGCGCCGGCCTCCGCGCCCAGGGGTTGCAGCGGGCGCTGCGTGATCAGGTGCCGGGCGTAGGTGTTGACGGGCACGCCGGCGCGGGCGGCCTCTTCTTGCAAGGCGGCGTATTCCGAGGGCGTGAGCTTGAGGCCAATCTGCGGGCGGTCTTCTTTGTAAGGCATGGGCGCAAAGATGGGGGCTGGGCGCCAGGGAGAAAAGCGCCACCAGAACACGCCGGGGCGAGCAGTAGGGCAGAAGGCAGGGGTGGTGCCGTGTCTTCTTGTTCGCGGCGGTCATTGGATGCGAGCGTAGATAAGGCTTCTCTCCCGCGCGTACCTATTCTGTACGTCGCTTCCTGTACCAGTTTAACGAACTGATTACGGCTCGTTTGGGGGGCTTCGACTTTTACTCCGAATAAGGTTGTACAGGAAAAGGAGGAATTATGGATGAAGAGGAGCCAGGTCCTCTTCTAGTTGGAAGAAGTTTTTAATTCTGCGGGGAGGTAGTATGTGCCAAGCAAGGTTTGTTTTTAGTACAGCAAGAGTACCGCTGTTCCATTTGATCGGTGCGGCTCTACTACACAATAGGGCAACACTCAAGTTCTTAATAGGTGATAAACCAAGATAAACGCTGCCTATCAGACCTTACGCTGTAAGCAACGATATGTGCGCCAGATCTTTAGTTTAGATAGATTTATTAGAGTCCCTTTATACTACGCCTAACAAATCGGTTTGAACCAGCTAATGATCATTGCCACTTACACTCGCATAATCTCCTGTAAATTAGGTCAAACATCGTGGCGACAGGGTTACAATGATGCGCTAGCAACGCGACTTTAAAGCTAGGTCGCAAGGCTAAATTGGAACCCTAATTTTTTAGCAATGGTATTTATGTCGCGGGCATATGCGCGCTCGCGTGAGGATCCTTTTTTTTCTCCAGCCCGATGCAATGCCACTGCTTTAGGTACTTTTTCGTCGGTAATCCATAGGGCCCCAGAATCCCCCGCTCGGGAAATTTCACCTCCACTGGCTAGTTTATTGGGGTTAGGTGAAATTTCTACATTTAAACGTTTCACGCCACTAATAACCCCGTAGGTGATTCCGGTTCGGGCCCCGGATTTCTGAACCTCAGTCCCCATAAGCGGTATGGTCATTTCCTCAATCTTCCCCGCCACCTGTGACAACTGAAAAGCCTCAATCTGCCGAGTGGTGTCAAGCTTAAATACGGCACAATCCAGGTCCTCATCCCACTTCAAAAGGGTTCCGATTCGATATTGTTGATTATTCGGCTTCCAGGCCGGCTGCACTATCGGATCGCCAGCTTTGCCTCTTTTTCTTTTGATAACGTGCCAATTCGTCAATCCCCACAACTCCTCGCTTACCTGATCTTTCACGATTATTCCTAATGTGCCTCTACCAGCTAGATTGGCATTAGAAATCCCTATTCCTCCGAGTAAAATAGGGTGCGTTACTTCTTCTTCCTCGGGATGGGATTCGACCACATCCACTGGGATACCATTAAAGCTCTTTGGAATCAGTTGCTCCTTGGACAGCACCTCTTCTCCAAATTTTTTTACAACATACACTAAGATGGCGATCTCGTCAAAATTGGTATTTCCATTCCTGGAAGGATATCCAATGGCTACGTCTTTGACCCCGTCAATGGCCAAGAGTTGCGGTTCATGTTGCTCCAACACCCGCAAATAACCTTCTTGCTGTTCAAGAGTAAGTTTTTTCATAAAAAAGTCTTTTAAAAGGACAACAGTGAGAATGTTAGTACTCAGATGGTGCATGGATACTAAACCAGTGTGTGTTCATAATGCCAAGCGCCGATTAATGGGGCATGTTTCTGATCTTGGTAGTATTGATGCCACCATTTAGCGGCCTGCCAGATGGCTTCGGGGCAGCTGGCCCGGCTTTCCAAACCGGGGGTGATGTCGTAGCCTGCAGCCCCCATCACCACTTCAATCATGGCAGAAGAGGGCAGGCCACTGCCCGCCAGCAATGGATTACCGGTTCGGCCAACTCCCCATACAAAAGCCAGCCAGTTGAGCAGCAGCTCGATGGTATCCAGGGTGGACCGTTGTTTCTGAAATTTTTCCAGTGCTGCCGCAACGACATCTTGCTTTACCGGGACTGTAATAAGGGCCACGTTGGGGTACAAGCGAGCATCCTGGTAGGTGCCTAAAAATCCGGTCTGAACGCCATTACTCGGCGGCGGGAACCCAAAGCCGAGGTGCGGTCGCAGGGAAATTTCAGCTAGGGAAGTTTCCGCTTCTATCGTTTTCCCTCCTTCTATTAAAGCCACGTGTGACCAATAACTGGGCGTGAGGTCGTCTCGTAGATGTGACTGTGCAACCCTAACCCGAAAATCATCAATCTGGGTGCCGCCAACCAGGAGCAGGTTCACACCCCTGCCGTCCTTGGTTTGCCTTATGTTGTGCTTAATCCATTCCATGTTATCTTCATTTCCGTTCCGTGGTGCATTTACGAAAGCAGAACTGGGGTCCACAGACAGGGATTGACGTAGATTCAACATAGATGCGGTCGTTAAGTGAGGGGGGTAAACTGAATCGTGGGCAAGGCCAGGGGGGGCATTCGCTGGCCCCGGTCGGGGACGGGGTGGTAAGTTATGTCCAGGTTTAAGCCGAAGCCGCTGCGTCGAAACGAGAGCATCACGACATGATTCCCCTTTTGCTTATGAAGCGTTTTCACCGCTTGCAAATGCCCTTGTAAAAGCAAGGATGACGGGTCAGCTGCCTCCGCGTGTCGGGGCCAGGGAATGGATTTTCCGACCAGAGATTTGACCCAGTCAACCGCATGCTTGATTTGGTCTTTGCCGATGGTAGTAACTAGAGAAGAGGGAGAGGAAATTACTTCGTACAGTCTCCCAGGTTCCATATACCGTTCCTGCGCTTCAAAAACTCTTCCCCAGTGCACGTCGCCGGTTAGGCAAAGGGCAGGGCGACCGGCCCGGACCAAGCGTAATAGGTCATCACACAGCAAATCAAAATCTTTGTAATTGGCTAGTGTCCGATCTCCAGCCGATCCGGATAGCCCACGCGCCGCTTCGTCGAAAAAGGACTGGCCGCTAGCGATTACGCCGTATTGTCCAGTATCAATAATTCTTGTTACCCAGTTGCTAAATTGTTGCCGCATCGCCGGATCAACCGTCTGGGACCGGTCAGATTTGCGAAATGTGCGGGTATCCAGGAGGAAGAAGGATAGCGGCTTTACATCAAGTTCTACTGCCTGCTTGAGATTGCCATCGGAGACTTGCTGGAAAGCTTGATACATGCCTTGCGCCGCAACTTGCCAAGTTCGACGACCTTTTGCCGAATAGGTGTTCCCGATAAAGGGACTTGGGTGGGGGAAGTTATTCCAGTACTCGTGGTCGTCGGGAAGAGTAGCAAAAGGGGCCGCTTGTAACACTTTGGAGTAACCAGTTTCTCCGGTCCAGTTTTCCAGGTAACTCTGTTCAAAGTGTTCGCTCAACCAGACCGGATCGTCCACAAAGTCGGCGATGGTTGGTAGATCCAGATACACCTGATCGCCCATGAGTAAGGTTAGGTGAGGGCGTAGCTCTGATTTTAATTCCTCTACTAAGGCTCCAGCCAAGCCAAAATTATCCTCCTTGGCGTGGAAGCACGAGACCAAGAGCACGTTAAAAGGGGCTTCGAGTGATCCTGGAACTTCGGCTGGTAAAGTGCGGCATAGTAGAGATGCCATGCCCCCGTCCCCATCCGTAACTACCACGCGATAAGGGGTACCTGATTGTATGAAGCTACCGCTGAATTCATAAATACCAGTAAAGTTCTTAGTAGCTGTAGCAGGAAGATTGCGGGTGGGATTTAAGGGCCGTACCTCTATCGGTTGCCGGGGCTGTTGGTCCAGGCTCCAAACAAGGGTGGGTGGCGAATTATAATCCAATGCGCCCACCCACAGTCTAAGCTTATTCCCATTGGTAGCCAAAGCATAAAGCACCATTCGTCCCATAGACCATAGTTTATAAGTAGGATTCTAACCATTAGCGCCCGTCATATAGCTGAGCTTCTTAAGCTCCTCTGTATGGATATGTATATAAATATACTTAAATACAAATGAATATAAACATGTTTAATATTAAAAAATTAACATTAATTTTTATAATTTAGATACAGTTCTAAACTCAGCATGGCTCTTGGGCTGACTGCAATGTTATTCATTGGCCTTGCTAATTGGCGCCGTTTGCTTAAGAAATAATGGGCAGCTCTGTCGTCCATGGAGCACTGGACAAGCTTAGAATGACTTTGGTTGGTAAGATTATCACGCTTTACCCCCGCAGCGATGGCGTACTTTGACTTGCACATTCACCCCATCCTAAAGCCTCAGCTAAGCGCTGTCCAACCTAATAATCGCAACACGGTATGGCGAGAGGTGGATATTCCCTTGCGGACCCTGCCCCTGGCGGCTGTGAAGAGCAGTTTAGACTCTCAGGCCTCGCTGGCCCAACTTTGGGACGGGCAAGTATCGCTTAGCGTTTCGGTGCATTATTCCCTTGAACAGGGGATTGCAGCCAGTAAGATTTTGCAACGAAGTGCTGAACGCATTCCTGAATGGTTGAGTAAAGAGTTGCTCACCGAAATTGCCCACGTTGGTAAGCCAGGGGCTCGATCGTATTTCGACCACCTGCGAGAAAGCCTGGCCTTGCTTCCCCAAGAACTACACGGGCCTAAGCAGCAGCTTGTGCGCGTTATTAACAGTGTGGCCGACTACCAGCCCAACGCCATCAACTTAATCAGGTGTATTGAAGGCGCACATTCGCTGTGCGGAGATGAAACGGGAAGCGACGCAGCTAATAATCTTAAGGTATTACTGGACGAGGGCTACCGCTTTCTCTACCTCACCCTAGCTCACTTGGAGCAAAACCCTTTCTGCTCGCACGCTTTTGGAATGAAGATGAAAGCGTTACTGGGCGTGATTCCCATAACCAAAGACCAGGATTTTTACCCTTCGGGCCAAGGAATCACCCCTCTAGGGCTAGACTTGATTGAGGCAGCCTTGGACGCGGGCCCTGGGCGGCGGGTGCTCATTGACGTCAAACATATGAGTCGGAGCAGCCGTGTGCAATACTACGACATAGTGAATGCACGCCGCGACGCCGGAAAACCCGTGCCCATCATCTGGTCACATGGCGCAGCTACGGGCTGCAGCTGGACAAATCCTCCCTTCCGACGGGCGCTAAAGCGAGCGGATGGGCGAATCACTGTTAGTTATTTGCAGCGTAATGATGGCCTGCGCAACACCGACTTTAACCCTTGGTCTATCAACCTATACGACGAAGATATTCGCGCCATAGTGGCGTCCAGGGGGCTGATTGGTTTGTCCCTGGACAAACGCATTTGCGGAGTGGGACACGCCAACCGGGAAGTTCTAAGTGTCGAAGAATTTCAGTCTTTCCCTCAGCGACCGAAGGTACAGAGCCTGCGCAATCACTTAGCAAGCGAAGGCGAGCCCGAGGATGAAGAAGAGGTATTGGCGGCACCGGAGCCGGAAGATGAGCAAGAGCTTGACGGTACTCTCTCCACCCAAATTGATTCTCAATTACGTCAAGGGCTGCGCTGGCGCAAGCATTTGCGACACTTGGCCAACCAGATTTTACACATGGTACGGATTGGTGGATCCGATACTTGGACTTGCTTGTGTATCGGCTCGGATCTGGACGGCATCATCAATCCGCTGGTGTGTAGCCGTAGCGCTTTGGATTTGGATGAAGTAGAGGAAGGGTTATTGCGATGGCTACCTAAGCTGGCCGATGAGACCCCAACCGTAGATTACGGCCTAAACGATGTGCGCAGCAAGGTCCGCGGTATCATGTGGCGGAATGCATGGGATTTTCTTGAGCGTGAATTTAACTCAGCAACGCAGTAAATAAGGAGAGTACTTGTAAGTAGTGCCGAGTGTCCCACACCTTAGATGCACGTAAAGACATTACTATTGACCACAGTAAACTCCTTGCTGTCTCACAAAACTTTATTTGGAGTATTCTTCAAATATTAAGATTAATAAATTCATAAAGTGAGTGTTTTATGTTGTATCCACGGTCAAAATCGAGTTTAAGATCATATAAAAGGGCGCCGGCCTTCCATATCAACATCAACAATATCCCGGCTTCACAACCAAGCATTACGTCTGATTCATCTTTTTTTGATAAGGTTGTTGCATTTACGAATAAATTATGGGCAACAATAAAATATATTGCATTGATAGTTATTTTTATAATCCTTGCTTGTTATCTGGTAAGACTAGAAATTATATCTAAAACTTTTGAAAAATTTGAAGACATGACACTAAGGAAAGTGGAATTTGGAGGCTTAAAATGGGAGGGCATAGAAAATAGGCTAAAAAAAATTGAAGATCTAAAAATTTATTCCCCTAAAAAAGACAATAAATTTACTCTTGATAAACTTAGCAATGATGAAAAAAAGTATATCGATCATCGAGCTATAAGAGTTCTCGATGAGTTACAAAATGCTGTTATTTTATGGGTTGATGATCATCCTGCCGAGAATGATAATATTCGACTGTTATTACAATCAATGGGGGTAACAGTATATTATGCTACGACAACAAGAGAGGCATTAGAAATGTTGAAATACTCTTCTAATTTAAATCCAAAAGACACCTTAATGCCATTTAATTTAATTATTAGTGATTTAAAACGTTATGATGTTAAATTTAAAGATAAATATGGAGTTTTTATGGATGATATTTATGATATAATTCCTGATGATGAAACCAAAAAATATATCATTTATGAGAACCCTAGTGCTGGTCTTGAATTTGCCAAATCTAGAAAAAAGTATGGCTTAGGTATAAAAATCCCTTTAATTATACACAATAGTGAACCTGACAAGGCTGCACTCGCTGTAAGTAATGACAAAGAACTAATTGAGGTTGTCAATGCAATTGAAGGAAATCCCGTTAATTTACTATACTTAATATTTGATGTGTTAGAAAATAAAGGAGGCAGACCAAAGTGGCTTAACCCTCCTGATAATAAATAGAGTTTGGAAAAGGCAACTCAGTAGAGCCATGGTAAGTTAATAGTTGTATAAAAAGTTAATTTTTTATTATCCAGTATTTTTACGCCTGAACCGCTCGTATGCCGTTTACTATAAGTTAAATCGAGCAGATACATCCTACTATGCCGCGCCTGAAGTGGTCTATCTGAGCCGCAGAGAGTGGTGACGTAGTTAAAGGTTAAGTTTCGAAGTGGTTAAGCGCCAGGTAGCCGAGCGAAATTTGCTGGTGTTCGGCATTGTAATAGACAACATGGTGGCTGATTATCAGCTTGACTTTGGGCAGTACAGGAATACTGCCAGCGTCAAGTTGTTCGGATTTGAAGTGGCTCAATAAAGATTAGGAGTTTACGTAGCAATTGCCGCGCCGACTCCTAATTTGCAGGCCCACATGCCGGTTCAGCAAGCCCTGTAAGCGGGTGGCCGTGTACTGGCTGTCTAAGATTTCCCCCTTGCATCACTTAAGGTGGAATGCACGGCCTATGGCCAGAGCGCAGTCCCCAGCCGACTACCTAGTCATAGGAGCGGTCGGGCCAGAAGGCTGGGTAGAGCCAGCCGCCTTTCTTGGGTGAATACGTCTTGTCAACTACCCACTCCTGATTCGGCACGGTGGGCACGGGCTGGCCGAGCAAGCTGTTCGGGGCTACGCGCTTGATGGATTGGATTCAGTGGTGCGCGGTACAGACGAGTGGGTCGCTGCGTTCACAGACCCGTCGCAACAAAGGCGCGTCGCATGCGCCAGCGACCCACCACATGACCTTGCGCCTGACGTTCGGCCGGCAGACGGAGGCTGCCATAGCGAGCCGAATGCCACCTAAACACCTTCACCGCTACCTGCCAGGCTGTATGGGGTGCAGGTACTTGGCTCCGCTGCAAGGCATAGTAAGTGCTTGTGGACACCTGCGATGCCTGGCAGAGCTGGCGGACGGGCGCGTGGGCTACAATGTGAGCGATATGTCAATAATTAATCAACGAGTTGGCAGGCTGAAGATTACCTAAGCTTTTAAAAATATTAAGCTATTGTTCGGCCAACTTGAGCTACGCACGCAGTTGCCGCCCCTTTGGGTCGCGGGCTACCTCTATGCTGCCTACTTCAGCTATAAGCTGAGCCTGCTGCCAGTGCCAAAATAGCCTTGAGCTGATGACCAGCTGCTGGACGGCTCTCGCTGGCAAGGCGTAGAGCCTCACCTTGGAAGCAATCATCGAATTTGCGCCACCTATCCGGTATGGACTTACTGCTGTTTACGCTCATGACTCATAAACTATCCATCATATTTCTGTGTGCTTATGCTTGTTTATATTTATGTACAAAAAATAATAAATAAAATCATATTAAATCAGTGCTAGCACTGATTTAATATGATTTTACTCACTGTACTTTTCAAACGGTATTTATCCAAAAATGAGTTATGAAACTATCAGTGCTACTGGAAATAGCCATTTCCCTCGCTTTCCTCTACCTGATTAGTAGCCAGGTCGTTTTGTCGATATACGAGATATGGGCTGGCTACCGAAATACTCGGGGTAAGTTTCTTTACCAAGAGTTACAAGGCTCTTTAGGAATAGAAACCGCGAATGCATTATACGTTAAGGCACCTATTGCGACCTTATCACCTCCTGAACAAAAGGATCCGGCAACTATAGCCGAGAAGGAACCTGTTAAATGGTGGATTGGAAAAGATGGGTTGCCAGCTTATATAGCACCGGACCTATTCGCCAAAACCCTACTAGAGTTAGTAGCACCAAATGCTGGTAGTGCACCAGTTCCAATAGCGGCTGTGGCAAGCATATTGTCGGCTCCTGTTCTACCCTCGCTGCCGACTTATACAGATCCTCAAACAGGAAAAAGTATTATTGGCCAACCTGTCAATCAAGCAACTATTGATTTACTGTCCAATCTGCTCCATACTATTGATCAAACCCACACTGGTGCTTTCGATACATTTCAGCATAGTATAGCAGCTTGGTATGAAGCGTATGGTGAACGGCTGACCGGGTGGTACAAACGACGCGTCCGACCACGTCTGTTTATGATTGGATTTGTAGTAGCAATCTTAGGAAATATAGATACCCTTTATATTATCAAGTACTTAAGGACGCACGACAATGAGCGCAGCCAAATTACCTCTTTAGTTACTCAGAAGTTACCGCAGAGTGCAGAACGAAATCCTGTAATTAAACCTACTGTCCCAATCGGCACTGATACGGTGACGGTATATGCCCAGGAATCACTCAAGATTATTAAAGAGGGAGTAACTGACTTATCCAGTTATGGATTTCCCATAGGCAGAGAAAAGCCTGATACAATTACGGAGCGAAAAGTTGCCCTACCAGTAGTGGATAGCTCCTCTTTACAGAACTTCTATGAGTTTATACCACGCCACGCTGAATCTCGACTTCGAGACAGGGACGGAAAGCTAAAGATCGGCTTAGCTGGTAAAGCTCCTAAAACAGCTGAGGACACATGGGTTCTTGTGAACGTACCAGCTCATTATAGACACTACGAGTTACAACAGGACACGGTAACTGAATCCGGTTTGCCGGTGGTAACTAAAAAGTGGAAAATTTCCAGAATACCCAAGTCTGGTAATTCACTACCTACAGCCTTGGCTAAAAGTAAGGACCGATCTCCTAAGGTGCTTGCTAAGTTAGACAGCATCCGACTTGGGCAGATGCAAGACAAGGCTAAACAGGAGGCAATGAAGCGTCGGGAAGCACTGAAAAGGCCTTGGCTTAATCCTCAGGCTTCCACCCAATCAACGCTACAGACTTGCTTAGGATGGCTTCTTACAGCTGCATTGCTTGCGCTAGGCGCGCCGTTCTGGTTCGATTTACTATGCAGGCTAGTTAACATTCGCAATTTGGGGATTAAGCCGCCACGGATGCCTAAAACGCCTTAACTACTGAACCGCTTATCCAGATGAAAGCTATTCGATAGCATTTCAGGCAAGAGTTCACTGATAAGTTAATGCAACAGTATAAATAACCAGCTGCATCAACTTGGTGAAAACAGCCGCTTAGTGCTGATTCAATCAAAACTAAATTTTAGGGCTTCACTCATTATCGAATATTTCATGAGTATAAAAGATACGGAAGCCCAAATGTTAGTAAAAAAACCTTCTAGGCAAAAAGGCTGAGAAACTATCGAAAGAAGAGCTATAGAGCTTAATAATTTGCTTTATGGAAGGCGGCAGGCAAGCCCTGGCAGCCTTGAACGGAACAGCAAGCCAAGCCGCAGGCGCTCTTAATTACGCTCAGGAACTGCGCAGCAATGCTCGCCTCAATTAGCTTGAAAAACGCCTAAACCGGCTAAAACAGTATTTTCTAATTCCAGAGTGGCCGCGTATTCAACGTGTCCTAATGGCCAACCAGAATAGACTGGTAGCTTGGGCTGGAGTATAAGGCAACAGCCCTGGCTTTAGAATCAGTAAGACAGCCTTCAATTGAAAAAAAGCAATATTGAATAACCCCATACCTAAATATTGAGCTCATGAATATATATAATTTGAGCAATCCGCATATAGTAAGAAGAGCACTTTGCTTAGGGCTGGTCGTGTTATTGCCTTTTCCGATGGCCGCCGCCTCCATTATCAAGGCTCCTTTCTCTTCGGTACTTATAACGTCTGGTGCTATTTTGCTTTTGGCAGTGTTAGTCCTTACTATAGATAGATGGCTGGCCCCTGGGAGGCTGGTCTGCACCTCTTATGAAGGTGCGCGGAACACGCTAGACCGCCTAGCCGATTGGGCCAAGTGGATGGCAGGTATTCAAACGGCCACGCTCGGCGGTATCGGATTGATCATAAAGGATCGGCGCGGCGCGGAACAGGAAGAAGCCGTAGTGGCCGCCATACTAGTATTGGGCGCCGCCTTATTTTGCAGCGCTTGGATTCTATCTTCCCTAGCATCGATTGAACTCCGGATTTCTGCAGTATCTATCAATGCGCCGAAGATGGATACCGCCTACGATGTATACGAGTTGCCAATGTATGGTTTTACTAAGATATCACTATCCTACATGCTCTCCCTACAGCACTGGCTTTGGGCAGCGGGTTTATTGTGCTTCACCTGGTTCTTGTTGGAACTCCACAACTACCCCAATACGCCTAACGAAAAAAATCATCAATCAAGCGGTAGAACAATGTTATTTCCTACAAATCCTGGAACGCCGAAATGAAAAGCCGGACTTTTTGTCAACCGCTTTTGCGGTAGCCCCGTCCAACCTGGAACAGGCTTTTGGGACTAGCAGACCTATAGTACGGAGGAAGAGCTTAAGCTGTGAGCAATCGTTAAGCGTGTACAATTCCTTATCTGCTTAGTCAAATGTCAGTGAAGGTTAAACGGCTTTTCTTAATTCGAGTGTGGTCATAAAATTCAAACTCTAGTGGGACCACACAATTGGTGCAGGATACACAATGGCAGGTGGCTCTGTTTCGCGTAAACCACACGGAACAGCTACTTTGCTGCGAAGGTGGGATAAGTCGGTAGTCCCTACCTTACTTCAAGCATTTTTTTGAGGTGGTCTAGCTAAGTTAGACAGAATAAGGATGTGCTTTGGAGCCGCATCAAAGCCGAACTGCTCGACGGCGCTTCCTACCCCACCTTAGCGGAAGTGAAGCTCAAAATCAGCCATCATATCGTCTATTACAACGCGGAGCAACGGCATGCTTGGCTCGGCTATTGAAAGCAACACGCCTGGATAAAACCCAATGAACGCTTATTAGTTGGTGATTAGAGCAGCCTTTGCCGCTTGCTCAGCTAAGGCCAATGCTACTCGTTGGTCTCCGCCAATAAGGCCGAGAACTAGAGGTTGCATGCTGTGTTGCCCTCTGCTTTTTTTATTGAAATTGTAGCGCACTGCGATTACGTCCTTTCGGCCAGTGTAGCGGTTGACGAACAACGGAACGAAACGCGCGGCGGCCAGTATCTCGTTGCTTTCGTAAATCAAATACGTCCGGCGCTTCGCCCGTCGTACCACCCCGGGGGCGCCATGGTAACCAGTTAACGGGGAGGAATTAAATGCAAAAACCTTATCGATGCGCGGGCTGTGATTGAGCGCGCATTGCGCTAACCCGCCCCCAAGCGAATGCCCGGTCGCAAATACACGCAGTCCCGGGCCGTATTTGCGGTCGAGTTCGCCGATCATTTTCTTGGTGACGGCTTCCGCTTGCTCGTATTGGTCCCACCTGCCGGGGGAAATCGTGGGCGGCCGCAGGTTGGCTTTCCAATCCGCGAATTCGTCCGTTCCACGAAATACCAACACTGCCAGTGGCGCGTGGCCGGGGGCGCGCTTCATCCACACGTCAAACGTGAACCCGTCCAGCTTTTTGCGGTCAGCGGCGGGTTGTAAACCCAGCATGATGTTAGCTGGTACTCCTATGGGGCGCCAGCTGCTGTCTCGGAGCAATTGACGTTCCAGCGCATACGTCTCCAAATCCGCCTGGTCGGCATAATCGGGCAGGTGGTTGGGGGCTCCCTCGCCTGAGTAGACCACCGCGCTGAGCATGGCCATTTCGCTCACCAGCCGATAATCCGGGTCGTTCAATTCCGCGGTGAGTTGCCCGCGAGCAACCTGCGTTACCGACCGCTCATGCTTGTCCCGCTGGACGATCACCAACGCTTGGTCGTCGGCTTGGTAGGCGCCGCTCATGAACCGCACGAATACCCAACCGATCACCAGCGATACGCCGAATAAGCCCAGCACAATTTTGGCAACAAAAAGCGAGGCGGTCACCCTAACAATGCGGTGGTGAAGAGGTCTTTTCATCTGACTGTTGGTTAAAGGTCTTTTCCTTTGGTCAATTCGGCCGCAAACGGGCAATCGGGCTGGTTGTAGCTGATGACAATGTCGGATCCGGCGGACGTGGATATTTTCCCGCCCGGTGCCTGCTCGGCCGCCAACTTGGCCTCCGCCGTCAAATGGGTATCAGCCTTGAGGGTGATGACGACTTTGGACGCGTAGAATAGGTTGTCAACCACCATGTAGGGGCGAATACGTTGCCGGTACTTCTTGGCCTCTTTATCGCGCATCTGTGCCAATAGGGCCCGAACCTGCATGCGCAGTTCCGCAGGCATAGACCGTGATGTGATTCCTTCGAAGGCGAAAGACACGACCTTCTTCGTGTCCAAGGAGGTCTTCAGGGCGGTCAACACGTTGGGCAACTGCAGGTCGGCTTCGGCCTTTACCTCGTTGGTCAAATCCAAATGAGCGAATTGCGTCGGGGCTGCCGGAGCGGCGAGCAAGGCGTCCACCATGACGCTGGCTTCGGCTGGCCCAAGCAACTCGTGCGCAATGTTGAGCCCCAGGGGGTCCAGCCGTCGGTGTGTTAACCCCACCCAATCATAAAGGGCCCCCGGGGCAGTTTGGGTATTGGCCTGCATCAGCAATTCGGCGCTGTAGCGGTGACGAAAATCCTTGAGTGTGGACATGGAGCTACGTTGGCAAGCGTTAAAAGGGACAGTCTTGGATTGACGGGCTTTGGTACAAAGCTGAAGAAAACGAGTCAGTTACGGATGCTCTACGGCTTCGTCCAGCCAGTAGGCTCCAACCCAGGCAGCATGGAGCACATGAACACCCGCTTCAGAACGGGAAGCAACGGGCAGGCCAATAGTACTTTTGTTATATAAAATAGACATCAGTGCTGGCACTGAAAGAATTCCGTCGACCGGAAAACATTTTCGCCCAAAAACTCAAAGCCCGCAGCTATTTGCTAGTTAAAAGCGACCACGTTTCTCACTGGGTAAGCACAAACAAGTTACTCGTCTCACAGTTGTGATAGCCCTTGATAATCACTCCTTGTCACTACCTAATTTTCAACCTAAAAGGAAGGCCCCAGTAAACAAGAACTGTGTTAAAAGTCAAGCATTAAGCACCAATTTGGAGGTAAAATCTGCCTGGTAGGGTACG
>NZ_BAAGWF010000008.1:0-156631 GCF_054780495.1 Hymenobacter tenuis | reverse complement strand
GGCAGCCGCCAAGCAAACCGGCGTAGGGCCGAGTCGGAGGTTTTACCCTATTTGTTTAACAACACCCTTACTACCGTAGTGGCGCCGGGCTACTGCTACCACCCTCTGCAGCCCTGTTGCGGAAGGAGGCCACCCCTTACATGCCCATTAAAACCGTTATGGCGGACTTAAACAAGAACGATTACCTAGGTTGCGTGCACCGCTCCTACGGCATCAACCTGGAAGAAGACCTGGTTGAGGATAACGAAAGCCTGGCTGACCGCTACCGCAAAAAGCGCGACAAGGTGCAGGCCGCGCTGGAAAACAAATTCGGTAGCAACATCCGCTGCATTCAGCATTCGGGCTCCTACGCCAAGCACACGGCCATCAACATCAAGTTTGACATGGACTTGTGCGTGAACTTTAAGCGCAGCGCCTTCACCACCCTGCGGGTGATGTACGACGACGTGTTGGAATACCTCGAAAGCGACGAGTTCAGCGACGAAGTAGGCGACCTTACCGAAGTGCGGGCCCAAAAGGTCTCGGTCGGCTTGTTCTTCTTGGTCGACGACGAGGTACTCAACTTCGACATCACGCCTGGCCGGCGCATCAGCGACGATGACACGAGCTGCTTCGACCTGAACTTATGCCTCAACGACGAGGACTCGTCGGGCCGCATGAAAACCAACATCGCCAAGCAAATCGACCACATCAAGGGCCGGAAGAAAGAGCGCGAAACGGTCAAGCTATTGAAGGCTTGGAAATTCGAGCACTTCACCAAGCTAAAGTCGTTTCTGTTGGAATTGCTTACCATCAAGTCGTTCGACGATAAGGGGGAAGCCAACGTGCCCAGCGGCCGGTGGGACCGGCTGAAGCTTACGATGGAGTTCATCAGGGACAACATCGAAACCATCAACCTGCTTGACCCCGGCAACTCCGGCAACAACGTCACCAACAGCCTCACCGACCGTCAGAAAAAGAAGCTGGCCAAGGAAATGAAGCGGGCACTGAAACAGATTGAGGCCGACAGTAATAAGCTCAAATTCTATTTCCCGGTCAATCCCAAGTTCCCCTGCGAGGATAAGCCCAAGGACAAGGAACCCGCAAAGGCATCCAGCCGCTACGAGCAAAACGCGGCCGTGAAGCAGACCACCTATCCCGCTACTACCTATGGTTGATAACGTTGCGGATACACGGTTCTTCAACACGTTCTTCGCAGCTGAACCCAACGTAACCTTGCTGGAGCCCTTCGTATTCGAAGCGGCTCCAGCCCGGCACGTCGGTGGCATCAGGGTAGAAACGGCCAAAGGCCCCGTGCATTTCACCGTGCACGTGCCCGAAGCCTACCCGCAGGGAGAAGTATTGTTTTGGCCCAAAGAAATAGTGGGCTACGCGCACCAAGGCGTTGCCAAGCTCCCGCTGCACGGCGGTTTTCTCTGTCTGACCACTCCCACCATCAACCATCTGCCTACTCGCCTGGCGCAGGAAATACAGCAGCTGCACGGCTGGCTGACGCGGTATTACGTGCAGGAGGAAATTGACGAGCACTACGAGTATATTCCCATTCGCGGAGCCAAATGCGGCCATCTCCTGTTCGACGAGGAACCCACGGACAATACTGCGGACCGTTTCGCCACCCAGCAAAGCGGCACGTTTGCTTATTCACTGCTTCGCCCCGCCAATACCGCCGTTGACCTGCCCACACAAGCGCCTGCTTTTCTTGGTTCCGGCTTAGGCAATGTTGCAGCTCGGTGGGCTGCCAACGCTCAGCAGGCCCGTTACGCTGGCATGTGGACATTGCTGAGCCAGGAGCCCGTCCTGCGGCACAAGCTGCGTGTCGAACACTGGAAGGACCTATTGCCGTTGCTACCGGAAGACTTCTACACGCAGTTGCGTCAGCTAGGATTGGACCACGGGTTTCGTCGTCAGTCGCCAATTACCTTGGGCAACCGATTCATGCTCGCTGTCGGCTACCCAATACCGGGCAGCGGTGGGCAGGAAATAACGTGGGACACTTTGTTTCTCCCCCTCAGTCTGCTTCGGCGGGACTCATCGACCTTCGCCGTTCGAAGCCGTTTTGAGGCTTTGAGCAAGCAAAGACTGGTCTGGGGTGAAGCTAGCAATGCCGCCTACTCTCGCTTCTTTGGGCGTGGGCAACTGACGGAAGCGCTTGTTGGTAGTCGAGTTCTAATTATTGGTGTTGGCGCAATAGGCAGCTGCATAGCAGAAACCTTGGTGAGGGGTGGCCAGCGAAAACTAGATTTTGCTGAATCAGACTTGGTTGCGCCAGGTAACATTTGCCGAAGCCGCTACCGGTTCCGGGATGCCGGCGCGGCCAAAAGCTTGGCCCTGCAGCAGCACCTGCAAGCTCTTTCTCCCTACGTCTCAGTCCAAATACACGACAGCATACCGAACACCGCGCCCGGGGCCCACAACTGGGCGAAAACCACCGCATGGCTGGATAAATACGACCTGATATTCGACTGCTCCGCCAACAATGAGGTGCTCACCACGCTCCATCACGCCGTGCCAGCTACCCGGGTCGTTCATATCTCCGTCACGGAAGGAGCCGAAGAATTGATTGCAGTAGCTGGGGGTGACGAATGCTCTCTGCAGGAGCGGCGCGAGCAGTTATTGGCTCATGTGGGCCGACCCGCCTATCCTGAGTTTCGCGAAGGGGCAGGGTGTTGGCATCCTACGTTCCGGGCGGCCGGCGCCAATATCGAAGCAATGGTTGGACTTGCTGTTAGTGAATTAGCCGAAATGGCCCGTCAAAGAAAATCATTCCGCACCTTCAGCTTGCACCATGTGCCGGGTCGTGGCATCCAGGTTAGCGCCGACCAGCATTACACTCAAAATCAGCTAGGTCTGCGGCTGGTTATCACCGGCGAGTGCCTAGAGCAAATTAAACAACTAACCCTGCTGCATCATCCGAAAGAGTTTGGAGGGGTGCTGGTAGGAAATTATTCGGAAGACGGTGGTTGCGCCATCGTCAGCCGAATTATTATTCCGACCAAATTCAAGAATTCCCCTGCCTCATTCGCTCCTGACCCGGCCTGCATTAACCGGCAGTTGCAAGCACTACCCGAGCAACTGCAATACCTCGGCGATTGGCACTCGCACCCGGATGGTCCTTCCCAGCCTAGCTCAACGGATAAAGCCACCATTGCCCGACTGGCGGCCCACCCTCAGGTGCGAGCCAGTACCCCACTGCTACTCATCGCCCAAACCAAACAGCATCAGGTGGTGCCCCATTTTTTCGTCCAACACAAAGGCAAGCTCCACAATTATAGTCAGTCCCCAGCATGAACCATTTCGACTTAAAAGCTGCCTTCAATAGTCTGCAGAAGCAGATGTCTCTCAAACTAACCACCAACCGCCAACTCGTTGCCCATGCACCCTCAATGGGCGACGTAACTGAAGAGAGTTGGCGCTCCTGGCTCCAGGAGTACCTGCCGAAACGGTACTGTGTCAGTAAGGCATTCGTGGTAGACCATAATGGCTTCATGAGTCACCAGATAGATTTAGTGATTCATGACCGGCAGTACTCCCCTTTCGTGTGGACCGTGAATGGCATGGACCACATTCCAGCGGAAAGCGTGTATGCTGTGTTTGAAGTCAAACAAAACTTCGATAAGAAGACGCTGGAATATGCGGGTGAGAAGATAAAATCAGTACGATTGCTCACCCGTACTAATGCCCCCGTATATCACGCTGATGGTTGTATCCAAGAGCCGCGCGAGCATTTCAATATCATCGGCGGCATGCTAAGCTTGGATTCAACATGGAGTGAGGCATTTGGTGAACCGTTCATTAATGTAATTGATAGTCTTGACTCCCGTAGTCACATTGATATCGGGTGTGTGCTGGATAAAGGAGGCTTTAACATCCATTATAATGCGGATGCGGACAACATTAGGGAAATCAGCACTCCTGAAGAAGCGTTAATTTATTTCTTCCTAAAGCTCTTGTCCAGGCTTCAAAAACTAGGCACCGTTCCTGCAATTGATATCGAGAAATATGCTCGGGCCCTCGAGTCGATGTAGCAATTTTCAAGTAGCAACTACCACGTCTGGGCTATACAATACTTCCTTCCACCGGTGGGGATGTACTAGTGTCTGAACTATTAGCTAGTGTTAATTTGAGAATTACAGACCTAACTTTTGAGCGGCATTGTGTTGGCGCACATTATCGAGGCGTGTATAACGGCGAATCATTTCACTCGTCTTGTGCTTTGTCTGGTTCATCACCTCGCTATCGTCGGCGCCGTTGAGCTTGGCCACCGTCACGAAGGAAGCCCGTAGCGAGTGAGCTGTAAACTTCGGGCCCAGGTGCCGCTGCACAATTTTGTTGAGGTGCACATCGGTCAGCCGCCGGTCTGTGAGCCGGCTGCCCTTGCGGAATGAGACCAGAATCGGTCCCGACGTGCGTTCTAGCAACCGTAGCCAAGCCTGCAGCGTGCGAATGGGGCACAGGGTGGGGTCCGGCGAGTAGAAAATGGCCTTTTCTTCCGCTTCCCCCAGCTGGTTGGTCTTGCTGCGTTTGAGGTTGATGGTGAGCCCGTCCTCGGAAAACGTCAAGTCGTCCAGGTCTAGCGCCGACAGCTCCGACCGCCGGAAGGCGCCGGTGAAGCCCAGCAGCAAAATCACCTTATCGCGCAAGCCCGCTGGCGTGGTCGCGTCGAGGTGCTTGAGGGTGCGCTTGAAGCTGGCCAGCGAGAACGCCGGGGCCTGCTTTTGCCGGACGCCTTTCACCCGGCTGATGCCGTCCATGAGCACCTTGAATTTCTTGTCATCCGTAGGCGAGGCCAGGTCCCGGAGCGCATGGGCCTTGCTGATGGCCGCGCAGCTGCGCTGAATGGTCGACACCTTATTGCCCGCTTCGGCCAGGTGGGTCACAAAACCCGCGAGCGTATCCACCGACGCCGGCAGCGCCACCTGCCCATGGGCGGTGCACCACTCGGTGAAGCGGCGCCAGTCACCAGCATAAGCCCGGGCCGTGTTTGGTGCTCCTTGCAGGCCGGCTTCGACATACCGAGTCGTGTGTTCGGTCAGGTGCGCCAGACCGGCGGAAGCGGGCAATGAGGGAATGACGGGGACGGAGCTCACGGCAGCCTATATATAAGGTGTGAAAACACGAAAACGGAGCGTTTCCCAAAAGTAGTAAATAAGGTATGATAACTAAGACTTATCATACCTTATTGATGGCCTATGCCGAGCGGCCTGGTTCACCTAGAATAGTCTTGAGCTGTCGCAGGTCTGCTTTGATGCGTGGGCCAATACTTTTGCCGTGACAGTTTCTGTAGCGGTCAGGTCCTTTGCACAGACAATGCTTCTTGGGCGTACCGCCCATGTAAATGAATCCCTGCAAGACATTTTTCAACGCGTCGTAGTATTGGTGAAGCTCCATGGCAGCGTCAGGAAGTTGCATGTACATGTCATCTGCTCGCGTACCGTAGGCGTGAATCTTGGAAAGCGTTTCGTTAACTCGAATGAAATCGTCTACCACTGGGTTGCCGGTGATGTTGATTCGCACATTGTCCGTGTCTTGGCCGGTATACTCGAACCCTTCGTGGTCTGAAACGAAAAGCGTGTGTTCGGCCTGCACTTCAGTTGGGGTGATGTCCGTGAACTCTTCCTGCTCATCTTCCCAGACCGCATGCCTTTCCGCTTCGCACAGGATAGTTGTTTTGTGGATAGCCCATCCGTAGTGAATTCGCCCGCCATCCCGCTTCACCTTTTCCATAACATTGGCAAAGCAGTTTAGCGATTTGGCATAAGGCTCCGGCCGTATAGGTACCAACTCGGGTTCGAACTCAGCCTTCAACTTATCAAGTAGCTTGGTAACGAAAGCATCATTCTTGTCTGGAGGGGTAGTAGCGTGTAGCATGAGCGCAAGTAAAGGGTAATAGGGGGTGGAATTAGCCTACCAAAATACGTGGCCAGCTACTGACCATTTTATTGGGCGGCATTAATTAGTGTAAAAGCATCTAGTTAGTACTTTTACCGACCGCCCTTCCGCTTATTCTAATAGCAAAGTCTCTATGGCAAAACTTTACATTCTTCAATTTCTACTTCTGATTGTCAGCATTCCCACGCTCGCCCAGCGACCCAAGCCCGCCGCGGTTTCGCTGCCGCCCGCCGATACAGTATACTTCGACCGGGACTGGGAACGCACCGAAACGCTGGAGGAAGTGGCCTACGCCCGCATTGCCCGGCACGACGACGCTGGCAAAACCATTGGCACGGTGCGGGACTACTTTTATCCGTCCTGGAAAAAGCAGTGGGAAGGCAAGATGGCCAGCGAAGCCCCCGACAAGCCCACCGGACTGTGTTGCGGCTGGCACGAAAACGGCCAGGTTAGCTTTAAGGGCACGTACGTCAACGGCGTGCAGCAATCCGACTTTCGCAGCTGGCGCGACGATGGACGGGAAATCAAGTGCAAGTCGGTCATGCAGGAGGCGTTGCCGCTGAGTACCGCCTCCATTCACTGCAGCAACTGCATGCACATCAGCCGCAAGGTCTTCACCGTGGATATTCCCGAAGGCACGGTGGGCATCGTCTACAAGCTGGATGTGCGCGACGAAGGCCAGCCCCCGGTGTCGTGGTCCACGGCCCTGGCCCTGGCGGGCGTCGTCGGGACGGGCGGCATGTCCGCGCCCGCCCTACTAACCACGGCGGCTACGGCCCTCACGAAGCAGGGCAACAATGCGCCGCCCACCGTGAGCACCAAATGCCACTGGTACATCACGCCCGACGAAGCGTCGGCGCAGCAGTTTCTAGACACGAAAGGCTACATCAAGGACGTGAAGAACTGCCTGCGCGTGGCGTCCAACACCCCCCAGGAAACCCGTCCCATCAGCCTGCCGCCCGGCATCCGCCGGCTCTACGTGTGCGTGAACAACGATAACTACACCACCGACGCCACGGCGACGTTGAGCGTGACGGCGCTGGTGCAAACCTGCAAGTAGGAAGCCGGCTGCCCGTTAATAGTGGAGCGTCAGGCCGGCGCCCCACTTGTAGTCGCTGTCGTAGTTGGTGCTCAAGGACACGTACTTGCTGACCATGTAGCGAAAGGCCACGTTGTACTCGCGGTCGGTGTTCACCAGTAGGTCGGCGAAGAAGTTGTTGCTCAGGGGCAGGTCCGTGCGCTCCAGCTGCAGGCGCACCTTGCCGTTGCTGTCCAGGCGCAGCTCCGAGCGCACGAGCAGCGGCAGCAGGTAGTACAGGCCCACGTCGAACACCCGCCGGTTGTTTTTGGTGTTCCGCTCCCCTTCCGCCAGCAGCGTGCGGTTGTTGCGGTAGTCAAAGCCGACGAAGGCAGCGAGAAACTGCCGGTTGTCGAGGTAGCGCAGCAGGTGGGTTTCGGTTTCGAAGTTGCCCTGGTAGTTCACGCGGCCCTCAAATTCCAGCGCGTTGCGGTTGTTGGAGAGGGTGGTTTCCAGAAAAGCGCCCTGCGAGTGCGCCATCAGGTCGGCCCAGAGGTAGGGCCGGTTATCTTCCTTTTTCAGCTCCTTGTAGTCGGTGCGGGCGTACTGGTTCTGCGGGGTGCCCTCGTAGCTCACGATGCGGGCCATGCCGGCCATCATGTGGTAGAGGATGTGGCAGTGGAAAAACCAGTCCTGCTCCTCGTTGGCGTCGAACTCGATGGTGACCTTGCCCATGGACTGAATGTCGAAGGTGTGCTTCATCGGCGAGTAGGCGCCCTGGGCATTGACGAGCCGGAAAAAGTGCCCGTGCAGGTGCAGGGGGTGGCGCATCATGGTGGTGTTGGTGAAGGTCATGCGCACGTTCTCGCCCTTGCGGATGGGAATCTTGTCGGCCTCGGACAGGGTCTTGTTGTCGAACGACCACACGTAGCGCAGCATGTTGCCGGTCAGGGTCAGGTTTATTTCCCGCCACTGCTTGGTCGAGTCCAGCGTGGTGGGGTTCAGGGCCCGCAGCATGTTGTAGTTGAAGTCGCCGGCGCTGCCGCCCATGCTGCCCATCCCGGCCATGCCCCCCATGTCCATGCCCGACATGCCGCTCATGTCCTGCATGGTGCCCATGCTTTTGCCGGCTTTTTCCTGGGCATTCGCGGGCCGGTTCTGCGGCGAGGGGGCCGTGGTAGCGGGCGCCGTGCCGTGCTGCATGTCCATGCCCGGCATCGGCGAGCCACTGGCCGGCTTCTGGTCCGACATGTCCATGCCGTTCATTTCCCCACCGCCCTGCTGCTTGGTCATGCCGGCCCCGCCCATGTCCATGCCGCTCATGTTGCCCATGCTGCCCATTTCGCGCATCATCTGGAAGTAGTTGATGCGGGGCAAGTCCGGCGCTTTCATCGGCTCACCCTCCCCGATGTAGGTGGAGGTGTAGCCCGTGATGTCGTTGGCCGTGGCCCGAAACTCGGCCGCGCCCATGGCGGGCACCGTGACCAGCAGGTCGTAGGTTTCGGCCGTGGCAATTTCGAGCTTGTTGACCGGGAAGGGTTCCACGTTGATGCCGTCGGCGGCGATGACCTGCATGGGGCCGCCGGCGTACTGCAGGAAAAAGTACGAGGAGGCGCTGCCGTTGATGACGCGCAGCCGCACCACCTCCCCGGGCTTAGCGTCTTTGAAATAGCCCTTTTCCTGCCCGTTGGTGAGGAATTTGTTGTAGTAGATGTCGGTCAGGTCCATGGCCGGCATGCGGCCCCACTCCTGCTTGAGCTTGTCCTTGAAGTAGCCGGCGGCCAGGGCCTCCCCGTAGCTCTGGGTGGCGCCCTTCTGTACGGCAAACCACTCGCCCGTGCGCTTGAGGTAGCGCAGCACTTCCTTGGATTGGTGGTCGGTCCAGTCGGAGAGCACCAGCACGTACTCCTTCATCTCGTAGGGAATCCGCTTGGGGTGGATGACGATGGAGCCGTACACGCCGTCCTGCTCCTGCAGCATGGTGTGGGAGTGGTACCAGTAAGTGCCGCTCTGAATCAGGGGGAACACGAACGTGTGGGTGCCGCCGGGCTCGACCGGGGCCGTGTTGAGGTAGGGCACGCCGTCCTGCTCGTTGGGCAGCAGGATGCCGTGCCAGTGAATGGAAGTTTCCATGTGCATCTGGTTGTGCACCCGAATCACCGCGGTGTCGCCCTCGTTGAAGGTGAGCGTGGGGGCCGGAATCTGGCCGTTGATGCCGATGGCCCGGCGGGTGCGACCGGTGAAGTTGACCAGGCGCTCGTCGACGTATAAGTCGTACTCCACCCTTTTGCCCACGTAGCCGGAGCGGGGCGTCACGATTTTGCCCTGCAACTCGGCGGCCGGGGGCGCGGACTGGGTTAGGTGAGGCTCGGTGCCCTTGCCCATGCGCATGCCCGGCATGCTCTGGGCCCAGGCGGGCAGGGTGGCCAGCAGCGCAGCCAGCAGAAAGATTACTCGCATCGTCACTTAGTTATTGCTTTTGGGTTGGGTGCGCGCCGGGTTGTTGTCCTCGAAGCGGTACTTGTCCATCGGGCTGGGCATAGCCATGCCCGGCATTGTCCCGGCGCCTTTCATATCCATGCCTTTTCCATCCTTGCTTTTCATGTCCATCCCCTTCATATCGCCCATGCCGGGCATGGACTCGCCCTTTTTCATGCCCGGCATTCCCGACATGTCGTTCGGTTGTTGGCGAGTTGCGCCGGGCTTTTGACCGCCGGCGGGCTGCATGCCGGGCATGTTCTCCATGCCCTTCATCGTGCCCATATTGCCCATGGCAGGCTGATTCCGGGACGTGTTTTTCGGGCGGGTGGGCCCCATGTCCATGCCCGGCATGTTGCCCATGTCCATTGGAGCGGGCTGCGCTTTGCGGCCGGGCGTTTGGGCAGAGGAGCGCGGCGTGCCCATGCCGGGCATGTTCATCCCCGGCATATCCGCCATGGTCCCCGGCCGCGCGGCCCTACCGGCCGGTGCCGGCTGCGATTGGCCGCCCCGCGGTTGATTGGGCATGTTCATACCTTCCATCTGACCCTGGGGTTGACGGCGCTGGCCTGGCTGAACAGCCTTGGGGTCCATGTTCATGCCCTCCATTCCGGATTCGGCGTTGTCCGGCATCGTGCCCGCTGGTTGGCGAGTACCGTCGGTTGTGCTGGGCTCCTCATTATGAGCATCCGCATCGGAAGGTGGCATGTCCATGCCGGGCATCTCTTCTTCCCCGCCGTGGCCGTGGCTTTTGTCGAGTAGGTTGCCCTTAGGCCCCACGCCCTCCACATACACCAGCTGCGCGCCCCGGTGCCCGGCCACGGAAAGCGCGCCGGCCGCCGCCACCGCCGCCACCAGCACCAGCACCTCGTAGGCCCGGCGCTGCACTTTGAAGTAAAACCCGATGCCGGCCAACAGCAGCGTGATGCCCGAGAGCCAGGTGGTGTAGCTGGCAAACTGTTCGTGAGCCGCGAATACCGCCGCTGCCTGGGGTGACAAGCCCAGGGGCATGGCATGAAACACCGTGCTGGCCGCCACCGCCCCGGCGAAGCCCCCGGCCATTACCGCCAGCGCAATCCAGCGCACCTGGGGCCAGTCCTTGAATACCAGCAGGGCCTGCAATGCCGCGGCCAGCATAATAAGGACGATGGGAAGGTGCACCACCAGGGGGTGCAGATTGGGAAAATCTGAAAACATAGAGCCGAATTGAATAAGGCCGGTACACGGAAAAACCCCGGCTCACCGCAAGCAGCAGCGCCAGGGCAAATCCCAATGGGTAATGGAGAGGCCGCGCCAACCACTGGTCCTAGCCAAGTGGTCAATGCTTTCCCTGTTGGGTACCATACGTAGTCAAACCGCGACAATGTTTATACGCAAAGGGCCGCACGGTTGCATAATTTCAAGCACCACGGTAGCTGAGTAGGTGCCTCAGTCCTGGCTGCAGGCCGCTCAAGGGGTGCCTAAACGAAAAACGCCCGGCCACAGGGCCAGGCGTTTTATAGCAGCATCGGGTAGCTTACTTAGCGGCGCAGCAGCTAGGAGCTCCCGCCGTGCAGGCCGGAGTGCCGGCCTGGGCACAGTTTTGCACCAGCGGGCAATCGGGGGTTCCCTTCAGTGGGCAGTCAGCCGCGGTGGCTGTGGGGCTGGTGAAGCCAAACAGGGCGCCGCCGGAGAGCAGCGCCGCGGCGCCGAACATCATCATCTTGCGTTTCATCGGTTCTACTGGTTAAGATGGGCCCGCCGGTACGGCCGCGGGGTCGTTCAAGAAGCCACGGTCCGTACGTCGTGGGTAGCACTCAAAAGAGAAGTTAGGCCTTGGTAGCCTTGAAGCCGGCATCCTCCACCAGGGCTAACACCTGCTCTTCGGTCACGTCACCGGTCACGGTCAGCACTTTGTTGGGGTTGGCCGTGTCGACCTGCCAGGAAGTGATGCCCTTCTCGCCATTGAGGGTGGGCGTTACGGCTTTGATGCAGCCGCCGCAGTTAATGTTGGTGTTGAAATGGAGCGTTTTCATGGGAGTAAATGCGTGGCGCCCTTGGTGGGCGGGTTCGGGATTAAAACACCCAAAAGTAGCGGCACGTGCCCGGGAAGGGGTACAGAATTAGGCTTCAGGCTTGCATGATTTGTAGCTGCTATTCCACCGACAGCCCTCGTTGCAACGGCGCAGGCCGCGCTTTAATGGTGACCCATGCCCCCGTTTAACAGGTGTTTGCCTACGACAAAGAGCAGCAACAGTACCAGCCCGGCGACGAGCAAATAGCGGCCCCAAGGCATCGGCAGCGCAGTTGCGTGGCCCGCGGCCACAGCCTGGGCGTGAGCCTGCTGTTGCTGCCGCCACTTGCCAATGCGCCCCCAGGGCTTGTACACTGAAATGGCCGTAGCCGCCAGCAGGACCACCAGCGCGGCAGCTGCATCGGCCAGTAGCTGCAGGCGCAGCCCCCGCAGGTCGTTTGCCGAGAGGTTGGTTTTCGCGGCTACCTCGGCCAGGTAGGTAACGGGCTGCATGTGCAGCAGCAACAGCAGCGTGGCGCCCACCGTGAGCACCAGCTTGACCAGGACCCAGTAGTGCTTGAACAAGCCCCAGGGTGTGCCCAATGCCTGCACCACGCCGGTGGCCAATGAGCCCAGGCTGGAGGGCACGATGACAAACCAGCCGCTCAGCCCCATGGCCAGGTAAGCCGTGCGCACCAGCAGCGCGTCGGAACTGGTCAGGCCGGTGATGGCCAGGGCCAGAAACACGGCCACCGCACCCAGCCAGCCCACCGAAAAGGTGATGTGAGCGGTGAGCATGAATTTGCGCAGGGCGGGAGCCATCGTCATCAGCAGGGCGGTTGAGGGGGTAAACGACCCCGTAAAAGTAGGGGCGTCGCTCAGGACAGGCGTACAGAATTAGGCCGCGAAACAGCATAATTTCCCGCCGTTGCCCACGAAAAAGCCAGCCCGTACGTGACGGGCTGGCTTCACATGGTTTCCGGAATAATTAAGCGGCAATGCCCTGACGGCAGGCCTGCTCGCAGCGGCGGCACGCCTCAGCGCACTCGCGGCAGTGCTCGGAATGAGCTCCGTGCTTCTCGCACTCGTCGGCGCAGGCTTTGCAGATTTCAGCGCACTCGCGCAGCAGATGGGCGGCGTGCTCCGAGCCGCGGGCGGTGAAGCGGGCCGTGAGGGCGCAGATGTCGGCGCAGTCGCGGTCCAACAGCACGCAGCGGGCCATCATCTTCACGTTGTCTTCCTGCAGGCAGGCCGTGGCGCAATGCTCACAGGCGGCGATACAGGCATTGAGGGCGTCGAGCAGGCTTTGGTTTTGGGTATGCATGGGAAATGGGTGTAGGTGAACGAACCAGACAACCCAACCGGGTCGCTGCCTAAGTATACCTGCTCTGTGGCCTACGGTTTTACATATTACTCTCCTTCCCTTGCATGATTTGGGGCCTCCTCGCTCACTACTGGAATCATTTCGGCCCGCAGCAGGCGGCGATACGCGGAAGGCGAGCAGCGGGCCAGGCGCCGGAACTGGCCGGAGAAGTGCGCAAGGCTGGCGTACCCCAGGCGCCGGGAAATGCGGCCCACGCTCAGGGAAGACGAAGTCAGTAGCTCCTGCGCATAGGCCAGGCGCTGGCTGAGGATGTAGGCCGCCAGCGTCTTATCGCCCACCAAGCGGGCATAGGCCGCACTCAGCTGCCCGTACGTCAGGCCCAGTTCCTGGGCTACTGCCGCCCCAAAGGCCCGGTGACGCAGGCTTTCGCCGGGCTCGCGCAGCAGGCGGTTCACCGCCACACTGACCCGTTCCACCAGGGTTTGGTGGAAGGTTTCGAGCAGCGCAAACCGGGCCGCTTCCAGCGTGGCCCGCAGGCGGGGCCAGTCGAGCTCTTCGGCCGTGCCCGCTACCGTGGCGGCGCCCAGGCGCACGTCGAGTACCTGCAAGCCCAGCCCTTCCAGCTCCTGCCGCACTACCCGAATACCGCGCGCGCACACCATGTGCTTGATGTAAAGCACGGTGGTGGGCAAAGCAGAATCGGGGCTATTGGGCATTAGCAAGAAAGATTAAGGCAGGTAAATGCCGCGCTGCCAGCATTCGGTGTAGTCCAGCACCATGTGCAGCAGAAAGCCCACGGCCCAGATGCGCGTGCGGGCGGGCAGCAAGAGCAGCGCGTAGCCGCCGATGGCCCAGTAGGTGTGAAAGGTGTGGAAGTTGATGCTGCAGCGGTTCGGGTCATAGAAGGGCGTGGCCCATAAGTGGTCCAGGTCCAGCAGCAGGGCAGCGGCCAGCACCGCCCAAATCCGCCGCCAGTGGGGGCGGTGAAAGGCCAGGGCATACAGCCCGGGCACCGTGATGTGCAAAAAGGCGTGCATCATGGCCTAGCGGGTGGGCAGCACCGGATTCAAATCCGAGGGCGGCGTCAGCGGCTGCGCGTCGAGCTCCTGCGGGTGGTCGTCCAAACCCGTTTCCTGGTGCGAGGCGAAGTATTGCGCGAGGGCCTTCTCCCCTACCAGCCAGAACACCACCGGCGTCACGATGATATCGAGGAAGGTGGAGGAAAGCAGGCCGCCGAGGATGACGGTGGCTACCGGGTAGAGGATTTCCTTGCCCGGCGCGTCCTTGGCCAGCGTGAGCGGCACCAGGGCCAGGGCCGCTACCAGGGCCGTCATCAGCACGGGCACCAGCCGCTCCAAGGAGCCGCGGATAATCATCGGGATGCCGAACTTCTCCCCTTCGTGCTCCACGAGGTGGATATAGTGCGAAATCATCATGATGCCGTTGCGCGAGGCAATGCCGGTGAGGGTAATGAAGCCCACCAGCGAGGCAATGCTGAACGTGCCGCCGGTGAGCAGCACCGCCACCACCGAGCCGATGAGGGCCAGCGGAATGTTGAGCATAATCTGTCCCACCATGTAGCTGGACTTGAAGTGCGAGAACAGCACCAGGAAAATGCCGGCCAGCGAAAACAAGCTCAGCCAGAGAATCTTCTGCGAGGCCGACTGCTGGCTCTCGAACTGCCCGCCGTAGGTGAGGTAGTAGCCGGGTGGCAGCTTCACCTGCGAATTCACCTTAGCCTGAATTTCCTTGACCGTGGAGCCCAGGTCGCGCTCGGCCACGTTCAGCGAGATGGTAATCCGGCGTTGGGTGTTTTCGTGGTTGACGGTGTTCGGGCCCGGTTCGTAGACGATGTCGGCCACCTGGCTCACGGGAATCATGGCGCCGCTGGGCGTTTCGATGCGGGTCTGGCCGATGGCGGCAATGTCGTTGCGCTGCTGCTCGGGCAGCTTCACCACCAAGTCGAAGCGCTTCTGCCCGTCGAGCATCTGCGATACTACTGCCCCCTGAAACAGGGTTTCGAGGTCGCGCACCACTTCGCCGCGGGCCATGCCGTAGGCGCGCAGGGCGTCGTCCTTGGGGCGGATGAGCAGCTGCGGAATCTGCACCTGCTTTTCGACCTGCAGGTCCACCACGCCGGGCACGGTGCCGGCGGCCGTGCGCACCTCGTTGGCGTAGCGGCGCAACTCCAGTAGGTCGTTGCCGAACACCTTGATGGCCACCTGGGCCCGCACGCCCGAGAGCAGGTGGTCGAGGCGGTGGGAAATGGGCTGACCAATGTTGACGTTCACGCCGGTAATCAGGCTGAGCTTCTCCCGCATATCAGCCAGGATTTCGTCGCGGCTACGCATGGTTTTGCCCTCTTTTTCCAGCTCCTCCTCGGTTTTGAAAGCCACCTCAATTTCCGAGTTGTTTACCGACTCGGCGTGCTCGTCCAGCTCGGCGCGGCCGGTGCGGCGGGCGGTGTAGGCCACCTCCGGTATCTTGAGCATCTGCGCTTCGCCCAGGCTACCCAGGCGGTTGGATTCCGTCAAGGAGGTGCCGGCGGGGGCCGAGAAGTTGACCGTCAATGACCCTTCATTGAAAGGTGGTAGGAACTCCGTGCCAAAGAAGGGAATCAGCGCCATAGCCGCCACGAACATCACCCCGGTCACCCCAAGTACGGCTTTAGGGTGCTTGAGCCCCCAGCCCAGCAGGCGGGTGTCCTTTTTCTTCAGCCAGCGCACCAATCCCCCATCCGTTTCGGGGTGGTCCATCTGCTTCATCTTGGGCAGCAGGTAGTAGCACAGTACCGGGGTCACGGTCAGCGAGACGAACAGCGAGGCCACAATGCTGGTGATGTAGGCAATGCCCAGCGGCGCGAAAATGCGGCCCTCCATGCCTTCCAGCGCAAACAGCGGCAGGAACACCAGCACCACGATGATGGTGGCGTACACAATGGAGTTGCGCACCTCGGAGCTGGCCGCGTAAATGACTTTCAGAACCGGCTGTGGGTTCGCCCTCTGCTTATTTTCGCGCAGGCGGCGGTACACGTTTTCCACGTCCACGATGGCGTCGTCGACCAGCTCGCCGATGGCAATGGCCAGGCCGCCGAGCGTCATGGTGTTGATGCTAATGCCGGCAAAGCGAAACACCAGCGCCGTGACCAGCAAGGACAGCGGAATGGCCACCAGCGAGATGAACGTAGTGCGCACGTTCAGCAGAAAGGCAAACAGCACGATGACGACCAGAATGGCCCCGTCGCGCAGGGCTTCCTCCACATTGCTGATAGAGGACTCGATAAACTCCGACTGCTTGAACAGGCGCGTGTTCACTTGCACGTCCTTCGGCAGGGAGGGCTTGAGCTCCACCAGGGCTTTTTCTACGGCTTCAGTCAAGCCCACGGTAGCGGCGCCGGGCTGCTTCTCGATGCTCAGAATCACGGCCGGCTTTCCATTCACGCTGCCGTCGCCGCGCTTGAAGCGGGCCCCGAACTCTACCTTGGCAACGTCCGCTACGCGGATAGGCGACTGCTCGCGGTAGCCGACGATGATGTTCTCGATATCGGTGACCGAGCGCAGGCGGCCCAGGTTGCGAATCAGCACTTCCGAGCCGTTGCGGTCGAAGAAGTTGCCGGTGGTGTTCAGGTTGGACTGGCGCAGGGCTTCTTCCACCTGGTTCACGGTCAAGCCGGTGGCGTTCAGGCGGGGCATATCCAGCAGCACCTGGTACTGCAGGTTGTCGCCGCCGATGGGAATGACCTGGGCCACGCCGGGGATGGAGAGCAGGCGCTGGCGCACGGTGTAGTTGGCCAGGGTGCGCAGGTCAGCGGCGTTCGTCTCCTTTCCACCCGACAGCCCGACCAGCATTATTTGCCCCATGACCGAGGAAATGGGGCCCAGTACCGGCGTAACGCCCTGGGGCAGTTGCTCGCCAGTGGTTTGCAGCTTCTCGCTAACTATCTGGCGGGCGGTGAAGATGTCGGTGCCGTAGTCGAATTCCACGAACACCATGCCCAAGCCGATGGCCGAGTTGGAGCGCACGGCCGACACGCCCGTGGCCCCGTTCAGGGCCGTTTCCACGGGCAGCGTCACCAAGGCTTCCACTTCTTCGGGGGCCATGCCCGGCGCTTCCAGGAAAACCGTCACGCGGGGGCGGTCCAGGTCGGGCAGCACGTCCACGGGTAGTTGATTTGCGGTGTAGCTACCCGCAATGAGCAGTCCCACGGCAAAAGCCAGCATGAGCAGGCGGTTCTGCAGGGCAAAGCGAATTATCTTGTCTAGCATCGGTGGTTAGCGCAAAGAGGAAGAAGCGAGAGCGGCCGGGTGGGGCCCCTCTCCTCCCGGAATAGGCAGCGAACCGGGCAGTCGCCCAGGCCCGCCGAACAGCTTATTTTTTGACGCGGGGAGTGCGGGCCGAGGTATGAGTGCTCATGATTTGCCACTGACCGGCGGCGTTTTTGCGCAGCACGGACGTGGCCACCCCGCGGCGCACGATGGGCGCCTTGGCCTCTTTCTCCTTGGGGTCTTTCTTGAGGTTGATGGTGTAGGTGTAGGTTTCCGTCGCGAAGGCGTAGGGACCGTCTACCTGCACAGCGGCTTTGTAATCGCTGAAGGTGAAAGCACTGAACTCGCTCAGCTCCGGGGCCAGGTGGTGCTCGGCGTAGTGCCGGTAGGTGCCTTCCACCCCACCCGACTCGAACACCTGGGAGTTGGCCGTGAACAGGCGGGCGGTGCCCGTGGTATCGAGCTTTTGCACGGCCTGCTGGTACTTGGTCAGCACCGCTTTCACGGCGGCCTCGTCGGCGGAGCTGGCGGCCGGGGCCGTCTGAGCTTGCACGCTGGCAGTGGCAAGTGAAAGCGTGGCGGTCAGCACCACGGGAGCAAAGAGGTTTTTCATGGGGAGGGAGGAAGCAGTCACCGCGGAGCGGTACCTATTGATTGAGGTAAATGGATTTGAGCTGGTAGGTGCCGGTGGTCACCACCCGGTCGTTTTCGTTGACTTGGCCCTGCACCAGCACCGTTTGCTGGCCATTGACGGCGCCGGGCTGCACGAAGCGAATCTTGAACCGCTCGGGCTCGGTGTGCACGAACACCACCGGTTTGCCATTCAAATCGGTAATGGCCGAAGTGGGCACCACCAGCTGCGGGGTGCCGCCGCCGGTCTGCCCCACTACCTGCACATTTACAGCCTGACCGGCCCGGTAGGCGCTGCCCTCCTGGGCGTCGAGCTCCAGTACCAGCTGGCGGGCCTGGTTGACGGGGTTGACCACGTTCGAGAATACCACGAGACTGGCGGGTACCCCGGCCTGGCCCTGCAAGCCTTCGACCCGAAACCGGGCCCCGGGCGTCACTTTGGCCAAATCCTGGGCGAACACCTGAGCTTCCACCCGCAGCTTGCCGGGGTTGATGACCCGGAACAGCTCGTCGCCCTGGTTGACCTGTTGGCCTACGGCGAGATTGAACACGTCCACGGTGCCGCTCACCGGTGAGGTGATGGACACGCGGCGCTGGCCGGCCTGGCCGTTCTGGATACTGGCGTTTTGGCGGGCCTGGCGCAGGCGCAGCTCGGCGGCCACCACGTCCTTGCGGGCGGCGATGTCGGCGATGCTTTGCAGGCGGGCGTAGTCCTGCTGAGCCGCCCGCAGCTCGGCCTGGGCATTAGCCCGCTCGGTGCTGAGCCCGATTTGCTGGGTGGCGTCGAGCGTTTGCTCGATGACGGCCAGCGTCTGCCCGGCGCGTACGGTCTTGCCCACCTGGGCAGCGAGACTCACGATGCGCCCGGTTTGGGGCACCACCACGCGGCCTTCGCCACCAGCCGCGGCCGATACCGTGCCGTAGAGCGTGGCCCGGCTGTAGGTGGTGGAGAAAGCGGCCAGCGAAGTGCGGACCTCGAACAGGAACTGGCTTTCCTTGGGCAGCAGCACCTCGTCGGTGGAAGCCACGCCGGTGCTGGCCTTGGCCTCGCCGCCGTGGTCCTCGCCCCCGTGGGCCTGCACCAGGCCGGGGGGCGGGAGTAGTACCGTCAGGACCAGTCCCGCGGCGGCCGTGGCCGCCAGGAATTTATGCTTGGTTTTCATATCGGAGTAGCATTAAGGAAAGGGGGTGCGGCGGCTGGCGGTCAACGCCTGCTCCGAGGTCTGCAGCGCGGGCTCCGCGGGCTGGCGCCGGCGCCGCATGAGCAGGGCCGTCAGGCCGATGCCCAGCACAAAGGCGCCGACCAGAGCCAAAATGGTCTTCCAGGACGAGAAAAGCGACGTGGCGGCGGCGGGGGCCGTAGCTGCTACGGGCAGCTTCTCGCCTACCTTGATGCCTTCGAGCAGCAGCAGGTCGGCCGTCTCGCCGGCCACGACGTTCAGGGCGAAGCTGTAGGCCTTGTTGGCGGGGAACTGGCCTTCCACCAAGTACACGCCCGGCTCCTGCTCGGTCACCGCCCACTTCAGGTTGGCGTCTTCCGGGGTGGTGAGCGTAAGCTTTGCCCCTTTGATGGGGGCGTTGGTGGCGTAGTCGGAGAGGAACAGGCGCAAATCGGCGGGCTGCCCCCCTTCCAGCGGCTCGTAGCGCAGCAGCGCCTCGAACTGTTCCGAGAGCGCAGCCACCGAAAACGACGTCGCGCCCGCGGCCGTGCCCGCTTTGGGTCCGTCGCCGTGGTCCTCGCCCCCGTGGGCGTAGGCCGTGCCGCCCAGCAGCAGGCCCAGCAGCAAAATCAGGAGTTGTTTCATGATGGTTGACGGTTATTCGCCCCGCAGGTAGTTAAGCTCGACCAAAGCCTGGCGGTAGTCGCGGATGGTGGTCAGGTAGGTATTCTGGATGGCAAAGGCCTGGTTTAGGCTCAAAATGAGCTGCAGGTAACTCACTTCCCCCGCCCGGAACAGGCGCTGGGACTGGCTGATGATGGCCCGCGACTGGGGCAGGCCGGTTTGCTCGTAGTAGCCCAGCGAGGCCGAAAACTTGCGCGTATCGGCCAGCGCCTGCTGGTACTGGGAACTGAGCTCCAGGCGCTGGGCCTGCAGCTGGTAGCTGGCGGCCTGGGAGCGGGCCGTGGCGGCCTGCAGCTGGGAACGGTAGGTCCAGAACCAGATGGGCACCGACAACCCGAACTGAAAGCGGTACTTGATGGCAGAGTTCTCAAAGGCCTGGTTCTGATAGCCCACCGTGAGCGCCGGGGTGCGGCGGGCCCGAACTAGGCTGATGCCCGACTGGCTCAGGGCCACGTTCTGGGCGGCGGCGGCCAGCGTGGGGCTGCGCACCAGGGCCGAGCTGTCTTCGGCGGGCAGGCCCGCGAGCAGGGCTGTGCCCGTCTGGGCCAGCTCCGCGCCGGTGCGGCCCAAGTCGGTGCTGGTAGCCAGGGCTTCGTTGGGCCGTCCTAGCAGGAGCCCCAGGCGGCGCTGGGCGGCCTGCCGGTCGGCGGTGGCTTGCTGCAGCTGCACACTCACCTGCCGGGCTTCGGCGTCGGTGCTGATGCGCTGCAGCGAGGTGACTTCGCCGGCCGTGAACAGGCGCTCGGTGGCCAGGCGCAGCACCCGAAACAGGCTGTCCTGGTAGGTGAGCTGCCGCACCTGGGCCTCAGCGAATTGCAAGGAGAGATACGCCAGGCGGGTGTCGCGCAATACGCTGGCCCGGCTCACGTCGCGGTTGCGCTCGGCCAGGGTGATGCCCGCCTGTGCCACGCGGGACTGCTGGCGATACACATTGGGCAGGTCGATGGTCTGCACCACGCCCGGGGCCCACATCTCGCCCGTGGGGGCTGAGAATAGAAGGTCCGGGTTGGCGGGGGCAAACGAGCCGCGCTTGAGGGCGCGCTGCTCCTCAATCTCCCGGTCCGACTGCCGCAGCCGGGGGTGGCGGCGCAGGGTCTGGGTTTCGGCGCTGTCCAGGCTCACGACCGTTTGCGCGCGCACTGCGTCCGGGCTCAGGCCGCGCAGCACCAGAGCGAGCACCAGCAGCCAACGCCCGCCATTTGTCATTTTCAGATACTTCATATAATCAGGTTAATGCCAGCCAAAGGGCCGCCCGCCGTTGCAGCAGCAGACGACCCAAGACGGAGAAGGGCCCGGACGCACGGCGTCCGAAAAACAGGCTCCGCCTAGGCTTTTTTGACCAGGGCCATGCCGCACTTGGGGCAGCTGCCGGGCTTGTCGCTGGCCGAGCCTTCGCAGTTCATGGGGCAGGTGTAGGCAGCCGACACGGACTTACCGGCTTTGGCGGCCGTGTCCAGCTTGTCGAAGCGCACGTTCAGCGCCTGCTCGCCGTTTTTCAGGCTCACGATGGCGGTGCGGGCTTTGGCGCCGGCGGGCAGCTTGGCCACCACGTAGTCGGTGCCGCCAGCCGTCAGCGGCACGGTGGCCGTCTTGTTGTCGGTGGTTTGCACCATCACCGAGCCGGTGAGGGTCTTGTTTGGTACGGCGGCCATCTTGTCGCCCAGCAGGTAGATGCGCAGCTCGGTAGGCTGCTGCACCAGCTCCATGTGGTAAGGCTTGGCCGAACGCACCATGCCGCCGTGCGGCGAGGCGTGGGCGTGGGTTTCGCCGGGGGCGATGTGCTTGTCCGCGGCGCCCGCGCCGTGGGCGTGCTGGGCCTGCGAGGCCAGGGGAGCGAGGGCGAAAAGCGCAGCGGCAACAAACGAAATCTTTACAATCTTCATGGGAAACGAGAAAACGGGTTAGGGAGAATGGGTGTAAAGGGGCAGGACGTTACCGCCAGCCGGCGGCGTGGCCTGCCCCATAGGGAATTACATCTTGTCGGTGTTCTTGTCGTGCCAGGCCTTGAAATCCGCGATTTCCTTCTCCTGGGCTGTAATCATCATCTGCGCCATTTCCTTGAGCTTGGTGTCCTTGCCGTGGGCCAGCTCGGCTTTGGCCATGTCCACGGCGCTTTGGTGGTGCACCGTCATGAGCATGTTGAAGTTCATGTCCGGGTTAGCCACGGGCTTGGGCATGTTCTGCATCATGCCGTCCATCGAGGCCTTCATCTTGCTGGTGAAGGGGTCGGCGGGGTCGTTGGGCTTGTAGTTGGTGGGGGCGCTGTCCAGGCGGGTGGCCACGGCTTCGAGCTCGGTGATTTCCTTGAGCTGGTCGGCCTTGATTTTCTCGGCCATCTGGCGCATGGTGGCGTCTTTGCCGTCACGCAGCTGGATGTCGGCCATGGCCACGGCGCCCTTGTGGTGCTCCAGCATGTGGTGGGCAAAGTCGTGGTCAGTGTTGCCTTTCATTTTCATGGCGCTCATCTTGCCCATCATGTCGTTCATCGAGGCCATCAGCGGCGAGTCACCGGCCATGCTGCCATCGGCCATTTTGGAATGGTCCATGCCGGCCATGTCGCCGGAAGCATTGGCGTCTGGAGTGGTCGTTTCGGTGGTCGTCACCGTGGTATCAGCGGTTTTGTCGCTGCTGCACGAGGCTACCAGCAGGGAGCCCGAGCAGAGGGCGGCGAGGAAAAAAGCGGACTTTTTCATGGGTTTGGTTGGGGTTAGTGGAAAAAATGAAAGAAGGAAACAGGGGCGGAATTAGGCCTTCACGTTGACAGTGAAGTCCCCGGTGTGAATCTTGCCGGCGTGGTTAAACTGCAGGAAGACGCGGTAGAGGCCGGGCTTTTCGAAGTTGGTGTTGAAGCCGATGTTGGGGCCCTTGTCGGCCTGGTCGTTGGGGTGCACGTGCAGGTACTGCTCGGTGTCCTCGCTGATGACCACCACGTGGCCCAAGGCCCCGAGGTAGTTGGCCAGGTCCGTGACCGGCTGGCCGCCTTTGCTGATGGTGATTTTCATGCCCAGCAGCTGGCCCACCTTCAAATCTTTATCAAAGGCAAGCGTGGCCTTGTAGCCGTCCTTTTCCCACTGCATGTCGTCGTTTTTAAACCTGACCGGGGCATAGGCCGCGCCCTTTACCGTGAGGGGCTGGCGCCCCAGCTGGTGGCCCGCGCCGGTGGGCGTATAGTCCTGAAACAGCACGTACTTGCCGCCCTTGGGGAAGGTGTACTGCACCTTGTAGTCGCCGGCCGCCGTGTACTCGGGGTGCTCGTGGTAGAACTGGCCCAGGTCTTTAGAAACGATGATGAGGTGAATCTTCTTCTCGTGCACCACGTCCAGCGGCACAGGGGCTGAGCCCTTGCCCGTTTCCACGGGGGTGAAGGCCAGGGTGGTGGGCTGCCCGGCCGTCACCTGCGTGGGCGTGGGCACGAGCTTCATCTCGTAGGTTTTGCCGTTGGCCACCTTGTCGTTGTGCTCCAGGTTCATGCCGCACTTGGGGCACTTTTCGCCCTCCTTGGTGCTGGTGACCTCGGGGTGCATGGGGCAGGCGTAGGTGTGCCCGCCGCCGTGCTCGGCGGTGCCTTCGGCCGGGCCGTTGGTGGGCGTGGTGACGGTGTCGGTGGTTTTGCTGGACTCCGATTCGGACGAGCAGCTGGTGACGGTAAGGATGCTGGCCAAGGCCAGCAGGGAAAGCGGTATGCGGTACATAAAAAGGGAATAGGGTTGAACAGGTAAGGGCGCTGGAATCAGCTGGCCCGGGGGCTCTCGGCGCGGCGTTAGGCCTGCCACTGCTGCCAGAGCACGAAGCCCAGCACGGCGGCGACCACGGCGTAGAGCAGGTAGGAAAGCAGGCGGCGAACCGGTCCTTTGCGAGCGGGGGCGCCGGCTTCTTCGCAACAACTCTTCATTGTTGGGCGGGGTAAAACCAGGAAGATGAGGGAGGGGGGCGCAACCGGGCGCCGGGCGGACACGACAACGCAAAGGCCCGCCCCGGACATAGCAGCGCTATGCCAGGGCGAGCCTTGGGCACGTCAAATCAATCAGACCGTCAGGGACTGAATAAAGATTCGGATGTCGGGTATTTTGGGGGGCAGGTGCTCGCGGAGCACCAGAACGACCGAGTGCGTGCGGTCCCACTCGCCGGCCGCGGGCCGGAAAAAGAAGTCACTGCTGGCTGGCAGCAGGGCCGGCGCGGACGCCAGCAGCTGTTTTTCGCCGGGCGTCGCCAGCGACTTAAGAATAGCGGCCGAGTTGTCCTTGCAGCAGTCATCCTGGCCCGCGGGCTTGGAGCTGTGCCGGGCATGGTCGTGCTTGGCCTTCGTTGACTTCTGCGGGGCCGTGGCTTTGCCGTGGCCATGACAGCCCGGGTGGGCGGGCTTCTCAACGGCAAGGGCTTTCGCCACCGGGGCCGCCACCGGGTTGATGGTCGCGCAGTAGCACTGGCCCACGAACACGTTGACGAAGACGAGCAGGAAGCTCGTCGCCAGCAAACGGCGGAAAGGGAACAGGCTACGGAACATGAGAGGCGCTAAGCAACCGCAAAAGTAGACTTCTCCACGAAAAGGCGGTACCGCCTATTTACCCCATTTCTAAATAAAGAGTTTCCGGGCCGTCCCGGCGGGTGGCCGCTTAACCTGAAAAAAAGGGCCGCAAAGGGCCACCAGGGTGTTTTAAGTGGCGATTAGCCGAAACGGTCCCATTCGGCCAGCGCAAAATTATGCAAGCCTGCGGCCGGATTATGTAAATCCATTACCGGCCCGCCACGTGCAAATTATGCAAGTTTCAAGTGAGATTCCGTACCAACCCCGCCGCGGGAGCGCCGTTCCTTTGTACTGTGCTTTCTAACCCGGACAACAGCGCGTTGCCCGGCCCACTGCAGCACCACAGCTGCTTATTTCTATGGAACCAACTACCAAAACCGAAACCCTGGACATCGAAGGCATGACCTGCGCCTCTTGCGCGTCCTTCGTCGAGAAGTCCCTTTCCCGCACGCCCGGCGTGCAGCGGGCCATGGTGAACTTCGCCACCGAAAAAGCCACCATCGACTACCTGCCGACGCAGGCCTCTCCAGCAACTTTAAAAGAGGCCGTGGTCAAGGCCGGCTACGGCGTCACCGAGCGGGCCCCCGATACGTCAGCCGCCGACCGGCAGGCGGAAATCGACCAGCAAAAGGCTCTCGCTTATACCAAACTTAAGCGCCGCTTCTGGGTGGCCACGGGGCTGGCCATACTCATCATGCCGCTGAGCATGCTCATGCTCTGGCCGGCGATGATGGCCCGCGTGAACATGCAGTGGCTCAACTACGGCCTGCTTCTGCTCACGCTGCCCGTGCTGCTCTACAGCGGGCGCGAGTTCTTTACCTCGGCCTGGAACGGTTTCAAGCACCGGGCCGCCAACATGGACACCCTCATTGCCGTGGGCACCGGCGCCGCGTTTCTCTACAGCCTGGCGGCCACGGTGGTGCCGGGCTGGTTTATGCGCCGGGGCATCATGCCCGAGGTGTACTACGACACCACGGCTACCATCATTGCGCTTATTCTGCTGGGCAAAGTGCTGGAGCTGCGGGCCAAAACCCAGACCTCGGCGGCCATCAAGGCCCTGATGGGCTTGCAGGCCAAGACGGCCCGGGTAGTGCGGCCCGATGGCCAGGAAGTAGACGTGCCCATTGAGCAAGTGCAGCTGGGCGACCTCATCGTGGTGCGCCCCGGTGAAAAGGTGGCCACCGACGGCGTTATCGAGGAAGGCAATTCTGCGGTGGATGAGGCCATGCTGACGGGCGAGAGTCTGCCAGTAGAGAAGAAAACCGGGGACCCCGTATTCGGAGCCACGCTCAACAAGACCGGCTCCTTCCGCTTTCAGGTCACGAAGGTGGGCGCCGATACCATGCTGTCCCAAATCGTGAAGCTAGTGGAGGACGCCCAGGGCAGCCGGGCCCCCATTCAGCGACTGGCCGACAAGGTCAGCGCCATCTTCGTGCCCACGGTAGTCGTCATTGCCATCCTGACGTTTGTGCTCTGGTTTGATTTGGCGCCCGTGGAAGCCCGTCTGCCGCTGGCCCTGGTCAACTTCGTGGCCGTGCTCATCATTGCCTGTCCCTGCGCGCTGGGGCTGGCCACGCCCACGGCCATCATGGTCAGCACCGGCAAGGGGGCCGAGCACGGAGTGCTCATCCGCAACGCTGAGGCGCTGGAAAAAGCCCACCAGGTAAACACCGTGCTGCTCGACAAAACCGGCACCATCACCCGCGGCGAGCCAGCCGTTACCGACTTTGTCCCCGCCGAGGGACAGGATGCGGGCCAGCTGCTGCAGGTTGTGGCGGCCGTGGAACGGCAGAGTGAGCACCCACTGGCCGAAGCCGTGGTGCGCTACGCCGATGCCCAGCAGGCCATGGCGATTCCCGCCACCGGTTTTCAGGCCATCGAAGGCAAGGGGGCGCAGGCGTCCGTGAATGGGCAGGCAGTGCTCATCGGCAACTTCCGCCTGCTCGATGAGGCCGGCATCACTCTTTCTCCCACCGTGCGCCGGCAAGCCGACGAGCTGCTAGGCCAGGCCAAGACCGTGCTGTACGTCGCCGTCAATAAGCAGGCCGTGGGCCTCATCGGCGTGGCCGATACCGTGCGCGACACCTCCGCCGCCGCCATTAAACGGCTGCAGGCCATGGGCATTGAGGTCGTGATGATGACCGGCGACAACCCCCAGACGGCGGCCCAGGTGGCCGGGCAAGTGGGCATCAAGCGCTACTTCGCCGAGGTGCTGCCCAGCGGCAAAGCGGGTAAGGTGAAAGAGCTGCAGGCCGAGGGCCGCATCGTGGCCATGGTAGGCGACGGCATCAACGACGCCCCAGCCCTGGCCCAGGCCGACATCGGCCTGGCCATGGGCGGCGGCACCGACGTCGCCATGGAAGCGGCCGGCATCACGCTCATGCGCTCGGATTTGCAAGGCGTGGTCACGGCCATTGAGCTCTCGCGCCAAACCATTCGCACCATCAAGCAGAACCTGTTTTTTGCCTTCATCTACAACACGCTGGGCATCCCCATCGCGGCCGGACTTCTGTACCCCTTCTTCGGGCTACTGCTGTCGCCCATGCTCGCGGCCGGGGCCATGGCCCTGAGCTCGGTGTCGGTGCTTACCAACTCGCTGCGCCTGCGCAGCTTCTCCCCCGCTAAAAACTAAGTTATGGACAGCTCTGAAATCATCGTGACCTTGACGGGGCTGGCCTTGTCGGCCTTCGTCATCTGGTACTTCTTCTTTTCCGCCCGCCAGACGGCTGCGGCCGTTTCCACGTCAAGCGGCGTACAGGAAGTGGACATCACCGTCAAGGGGGGCTACTCGCCCGACGTGATTGAGGTGGAACGGGGCAAGCCCGTGCAGCTGAGCTTCTACCGGGACGAGGAAAACTCTTGCTCGGAGGAATTGCTGATGCCTGACTTCAGCATCCGCCGCGACCTGCCGGCTTTCAAGACCACGCTGGTGGAGCTGCTGCCCCAGCAGGCGGGTACCTTTACGTTCACCTGCGGCATGGGCATGCTGCGCGGTAGCTTAGTCGTAAAATAGATGCCGCTCATGAACTCCCAACTCCGCTCCGGCTTCACCCTGCCTGCCCCCGGCACCCACCGGCTGCTGATTAAAAACATGGTGTGCCCCCAGTGCATCCGGGTGGTGACGGAAGACCTAACCGCCCTGGGCCTGAAGGTGCACCGCGTGGTGCTGGGCGAAGCCGACGTGAGCACCGCCGACGGCCAGGAGCCGGACCTGGAGCCCGTGCGAACTAGCCTGCAGGCGGCGGGCTTTGCCCTGCTCGAAGACCCCCGGGCCCAGCTCGTGGAGCAGATTAAGACCCTGCTGGTGACGCTCATTCATTATCCCGAGCCCGGCCCGCGCCTGCTGACCTACTCGGATTACCTGATCCAGCATTTGGGGCGCGACTATCACTACCTGTCGCACCTGTTTTCGTCGGAGGAAGGCCTGACCATCGAGAAGTTCATCATCCGCCAGAAAGTGGAGCGGGCCAAGGAGCTCATCGGCTACGGCGAGTTGAGCATTGCCCAGGTGGCCGGGCAGCTGGGCTATAGCTCCCCGGCCCACCTCTCGCGGCAGTTCGGGCAGGTCACGGGCCTGACGCCCTCGGAATTTCAGCGGCTTGGGCCTGCCAGCCACGCCCGACGCAGCCTGGACTCGCTGCTGTAGCCTCAGAAATTATGCAAGGAAAAAGGCCAACGGTGTAAAAACCGGACCAGTAGGCAGGGCGTTTATAATGCTCACCATCAGACCCCACCGACTGTGCGCATGAACCGCTTATTCCGTTTGCCTATTTACTCCCTGCTTGTGCTCGTTTCCCTGTTTTCGGCCTGTAAAATGGACCACGACATGGACGACATGAAGCACGACACTCCGCTGATGAAAATCATGATGGACATGATGACGCAGATGGACGCGCAGGCCAAGACCCAGGACCCCGACCACGACTTTGCCGCCCAGATGGTGCTGCACCACGACGCGGCCATTAAGATGAGCGAGGAAGAACTTCGCGCGGGCAGCAACCAGGAGATGAAAACCATCGCTCAGGACGTCATTACCAAGCAGCGCGCCGAAATCACCCAGTTCAACACGTTCCTGGGTGGGCACCAGCCCATGCAGCCGCTGGTGCCGCAGTTCAACCAAATCCAGAAAACCAACATGGACCGCATGATGGCCGCGAGCAACGCCCGCACCATGACCATGCGCACCGACGTGGACTACGCAGCAATGATGATAGACCACCACCAGGCGGCCATCGACAACTCGGAGGCGCTGCTCCAGCACGGCCGCAACGCCACAATGCGCCAGCTAGCGCAGGCCATCATCACCGACCAGCGCCAGGAGATTGCCACGCTGCAAAACTGGCTGACGCGCAACCGCTAGTGGGTGGCTGAACCCCGATAAAAGGCAGCTCTTGCGGGGCTGCCTTTTTGCATTCAGGGAAAGTGAGTGGCTGGGCGGACTATCTGGCGGCCTGTTCCCTATTATATGTTCACCCTGGCCGGCCCCGTGGCAACATCGCCCCTTATGCTTCCACTGCCTGTCTCACGCTTCATTCTATCCCTTTGCCTCGCCGCCGGCCCGGTTTTAACCGGGTGCCGCTCATCTGCCATCGCCCCAAGGTTTCGCCCGGCTCCCGGGTACCGCCACCCGCGGCCGGCCAAGCGCGTTGACACGGCGACGGTCGTCACTGCCCCGGCGCCTTCCACTACTCCGCCGCTGATAGGGGAAAAAGCGCGCCCCCCCGTTACGAACCCGCGGGACCAGGTACCCCAGGAGGAAAAGGAGCCAGTAGGCAAACCGGGCCGGAGGTATGCCCAAGCAATGCCTAGGGATTCCGTGCGCCGCCCAACCCCGCCGAAGGTTCCACGCGGGCTGCGCCGGCAATTCCCGACCAAACTGTTCAGCGCCCAGACGCTGGTGCATTACAGCCTGCACTTTCTTTTCCCGGCTGTGCTGGCGCTGGTGTTTTTCCCCGCGATGTGGCAGGCCGCCTACCTGATGATGTTGGCCACGATGCTCATGGACTTAGACCACCTGCTGGCCAAACCCATTTTCGACCCGCTGCGCTGCAGCGTGGGCTATCATCCGCTGCACTCGTTTTACGCCTTCCCGGTGTATGCGCTGCTCCTGCTGCTGCCGGCCTTGCAACCGGTCGCCGTGGGCTTGCTTTTCCACCTGTTCACCGATACGGTGGACTGCCTGTGGAACTTCAGCCACTGCAACGAGTGCTACCTCAGCTCCCGGATTTACGCCTTGCGCAACTGGGTGAAAAAGATACTGGGCCGTGAGGTAGTCGAGTAAGGTGAGGCAGTTGAGCGTAGTAAAACCTTGCTGCTTGAAATTATGAAAGCGAAGGTTAACTCACCTTCCAAATTAGGCGAATTACCTCTGTCCCTTTGTGTCAAACAAAGAACTCAATCTGGGATTAGCAGTGCTTAAAGCATTGAAAAATGGCGTTTGAGCCTCATGAAAGCATTATGATAGGGAACGGGAGCTGGGGGGATGGTCAGCATAAAAGCTACTAAAACATGGTGTGAAGCAGTTGCCGTTGATGACGAAGGGTGGTTGTTTAAAATCTGTCTAAGTAAAAAACTCTGCCACTATCTGTAATCATTCCAAATAAGAAATTACCTTTGCCCTGTCATCACTCTAACCCCCGTTTCATGTCCTTTAAATACGCTTCGCTCGCGCTGGTTGCCCTTGCCTTTGGTTTCTCTTCCTGTGACAAGAACGACAACGAAACAGCCCCAGCCCTGCGCACCAAGATGGATGCCAGCACGCTGACGGCTACTTCGCGCTACACCGAGTCGTTTAAAGATGCCAGCGGCCAGAGCACCGTTGACCTGGTGACTTCGAACCAGCGGCTGGACATGTTCACCGAGTTTAACACCTACATGTCCCTGGTAGCCGTTGCGCCGCCGGCTGCACCGCAGACGCTGGATGTAGCCAAATTGCGGGGTATGTACGCCAACACGGGCAGCTACTTCACCGGGGCCGGCCTGAACGCTTCGGGCTTGTCGCTGCGCGCCACCACGGCTGCGTCAATGAGCGGCACGCAGGCCGAAGCTGTTCGTACCTACATGGACCAGCAGATTACCAAGCTGGCCACCGCCAGCCAGTCGGTCAACCAAGTGGCTGCCCCCGGCGTTGCCGGTCGCATTGGCCGCTACCTGGTCGACGAGAAAGGTGTCGAAGTGAATCAAGTGATTCAGAAGGCCCTGCTCGGCGCGCTGCTGCTCGACCAGATTGGCAACGTAATGCTGACCGACAACGCCCTGAAAGCCAACAACAGCAAAGTGGTGGACGGCAAGGCTTACTCGGAGCTGGAGCACAACTGGGACCTGGCTTACGGCTACCTGACCAGCAACGCCATCATGACCACCGACATCAACCTGACGCCCCGCGAGCGGTTCCTGGCCGGCTACCTGAATGAGAAGAACGGCCCGGCGTCGCCCGGCGTGTACATGGCTTTCCTGAAAGGCCGCGCCGCCATCGTTAACAACGACGCCGCCGGCGTGCAGGCCCAGGCCGCCATCATCCGCACCGAGCTGGAAAAGACCATTGCCCTCTCGGCCGTGTCGTACCTGAGCAACTGGAAGGCCGCCTCCGACCCGGCCGTGAAGGCCCACGCTTTGGGCGAAGGCCTCGGCTTCATCTACTCGCTGCGCTTCTGCACCAAGTACGGCGCCGACGCGGCCTTCTCCGATGGGGTTCTCAATCCCCTGACCGCCGGCACCAACGGGGCCTGGAGCCTGACCAATGCCCAGGCCGACGTGGCCATTAACGCCATCAAGACCAAGTTTAACCTGCAGTAATCCGGAACCGCCTACCCGGCGAAACCGTTAGGCCAACCCGTTTGTCAGCGCTGCTGCCAGGCGGGTTGGCCTTCGCTACGAAATCAGCTTTCCATGAAAAAGTCCCTGCTGTTTGCCCTCACGCTGCTGTTGCTGGCCGTTGGTATCATTAGCTGCCAGAAAGACCCCGGCGCTACGCCCGAGCCCAGCACGGGCCCGGACCGCAAGGCCCTGCTCACGCACTGGGCTGACAGCCTGGTGAAGCCCGGCTACCAGCGCTTCAACGAGAAGCTGGTGGCGCTGAAGGCCAAGACCTCCGCCTTCACGGCGGCGCCTACCACGGCAACGCTGGTCGACGTGCGCCAGGCCTGGCAGGCGGCGTACGTGGAGTGGCAGAAGGTGGAACTCTACGAGTTTGGTCCCGCCGAGCAGGTCAGCCTGCGCAACCACTTCAACATCTACCCGGCCGACGTGACGGGTATCAACCGCAACATCAGCACGGGCACCTACGACTTTGAGTTGTCGACGGCCATTCCCCAGCAGGGCTTCCCCACGCTGGATTACCTGCTCAACGGCGTGGCCACCGGCGACGCGGCCATCGCGCAGCAGTACGCTTCCTCGGCCAGCCACCGCCGCTACCTGACTGACGTGGTGGCCAAGATGGAGCAAACCTTCGGCACGGTGTACGCGCAGTGGAACGGCTCCTACCGGGATACCTTCATCAACAACACCGGCACTGACGCCAGCTCGTCCCTGTCGCGGGTCATCAACGCCTACTCCCTGTACTTTGAGCGCTACCTGCGCGCGGGCAAAATCGGTATTCCGGCCGGCGCCATGACCGGGGCGCCACTGCCCGCCAAAATCGAAGCCTACTACCAGCGGGGCGCCCTGCCCCTGCAGCTGGCCACCACGGCCCACGCCACGGTGCAGCAATTCTTTAACGGCCGCACGGGTCAGCCCTCGCTGAAAAGCTACCTGGATGCGGTCGGCGCCAAGGACAGCCGCACGGGTCAGAGTTTGACCAGCATCATCAACACCCAGTTCGGCGTCTCGGCGCAGCAGCTAGCCGCGCTGGGCCCTGACTTGTACGCCACCATTACCGCCCGCAACGCCGACGCCGTGGCCTCTTACAACGAGATGCAAAAAGCGGTGCGCCTGCTCAAGGTGGACATGACCTCGGCCCTGAGCGTCACGGTAACCTACGTGGACAACGACGGCGACTAATGCAGAGCAGCCGGCTGCAACGCTACCTCCACGCCTACACCCCAGCCGCCCCGCTGGCTACGTTCCGGATGGCCTTTGGCCTGCTGGTACTGGCCAGCGTGGTGCGTTTTTGGGCCAAGGGCTGGATAGCCGAACTCTACCTGCAGCCCAAGTTCTTTTTCCCCTACTACGGCTTTGAGTGGGTGCGGCCACTAGGCGTCTACACCTACGGGCTGTTTGCCTTGTGCGGGCTGTGCGCCCTGCTCATGGCCGTGGGCTACTGGTACCGCACGGCCGCGCTGGGGGTGTTTCTGAGCTTCACCTACATCGAGCTCATGGACAAAAGCACCTACCTGAACCACTACTACTTCGTGAGTTTGGCGGCGCTGCTGCTGGCCTTGTTGCCGGCCGGGCGCTACTTCGCCCTCGACACCCACCTGAACCCGGCCCGTTGGCGCAGCGAGGTGCCGCGCTGGACGGTGGACGCGCTGCGCCTGCTCATGGGCATCGTCTACGTGTACGCGGGTTTGGCCAAGCTCAACTCCGACTGGCTCCTGGAAGCCATGCCGCTGCGCATCTGGCTGCCGGCCAAAAACGACTTGCCCCTGATTGGCCCGCTGCTGGGGCAGGTTTGGGTGGCCTACGCCTTTAGCTGGTTTGGTGCCTTCTACGATTTGACGGTGCCGTTCTTCCTGCTCAACCGGCGCACCCGGCCCTGGGCCTACGCCACCGTGGTGGTGTTTCACGTGCTGACGGCCGTGCTATTTCCCATCGGCATGTTTCCCTACGTGATGATGGTGGCCGCCCTGGTTTTCTTTCCGGCCGACTGGCACGAGCGGGTGCTGCAGCGCGTGCGCGGGCTGTTGCGCTTTTTCCCCACTGCCCCCTTGCCCCCCACGCCGCTGCGCTACGGTCCGGCCCGCCGGCAGTTGCTGCTGTTGACCCTGGGCGTGTTCTTCGTGGTGCAGCTGGTCTTGCCCTTTCGCTACCTGCTTTACCCCCACGAACTGTTCTGGACCGAGGAAGGGTACCGGTTTTCCTGGCGGGTGATGCTGATGGAGAAGATGGGCTACGTGCAGTTCAAGGTCGTGGATGGCGCCACAGGCCGCATCCGGCAGGTGGACAATCGCGCCCACCTGAGCGTGCTGCAGGAAAAGATGATGAGCACCCAGCCCGACATGCTGGTGCAGTTTGCCCACTACCTGCGTGACTACTACGCCGGCCAGGGGGTTACGAATCCTAAAATATACGCTGATGCCTACGTGAGCCTGAACGGGCGGCTGGGCAAAAGCTTTATCGACCCCACCGTGGATTTGGCCCGCGTCGAAGACGACCTGCGGCCCAAGCCCTGGATTTTACCTTTCGACGATGAGATTACCGGTTTATAGCGCCGTGCTGGCGGTAGGAGTGCTTTCCGGCTTCACGGCCGTAGCCCAGCAGGTGAGCCTGCAGGGCCGCGTGCGCGAAGCGGGCACGGACCGCCCCGTAGTGGGCTGCGAGGTGTACGTGCGCGGCTCCCGCCAGATTGCCCGCACCGATTCGGCCGGCCTGTTTACGCTCACGAAGCTGGCCCAGGGCCGGCAGCAGCTGCAGTTCTCCTCCATCGGCCACGAGCCCTTTAAAGCCGTGGTCGAGGTACCTGAGGACGGCAGCGTGCAGGAATTCACGCTGACCCGCCGCGAGCGGCAGCTCCAAGAGGTGGTGGTGGCCGCGCCCCAGTCGCGCTTCGGGCAGCAGCGCCTGCGCGAGGTGGAGGGCACGGCTATCTTCGCGGCCAAGAAAACCGAGGTCATTGTGCCCGACAACCTGGTAGCCAACCTGGCCACTAATAACGCCCGGCAGGTGTATTCGAGGGTGGCGGGGCTCAACATCTGGGAAAGCGACCAGGGTGGCCTGCAGCTTAGCATCGGGGGGCGCGGCCTCGACCCCAACCGCACCAGCAACTTCAACGTGCGGCAGAACGGCTACGACATCTCAGCCGACGCGCTGGGCTACCCCGAAAGCTACTACACCCCGCCCGTGGAGGCCGTCAAGCGCATCCAGCTCGTGCGTGGGGCCGCCTCGCTGCAGTACGGCACCCAGTTCGGCGGCCTGCTCAACTTCGAGCTGCGCGCACCCGAGCCCGACAAGACCGTATCGGTGGTGTCGCGGCAAACGGCGGGCTCGTTCGGCTTTTTCAACTCCTTTAACAGCGTCAGCGGCACGGTTAAGAAGTTGAGCTACTATGCCTTTGCCCAGTACAAGCGCGGCGACGGGTGGCGGCCCAACTCGAATTTCGACAGCAAAACCGCCTACGCCGATGTACGCTACCAGTTCACGGAGAACTTCAAGGTCGGTGCCCAGGTCACCCACATGGACTACCTGGCCCAGCAGCCGGGCGGGCTCAGCGACCGGCAGTTTGCCGACGACCCCCGGCAGAGTAACCGGGCCCGCAACTGGTTTGAAGTGGATTGGAACCTGTTTAACCTCTCGGCCGACTGGAAGCTGAGCCCCCGGTCCAACCTTAATGTGACGACGTTCGGGCTGCTGGCTTCGCGCAATGCCCTGGGCTTTCGCACCAACTTCGTCGAGCGGCCTGACGCCGACACCCAGCAGCGCGAGCTCATCACTGGCGACTTCCGCAACGTGGGCGCCGAAGCCCGCTACCTGACTCGCTACGACCTAGGCGAAACCAAAAGTGGGGTCTTGCTGGTGGGCACGCGCCTTTATCGGGGCTACAACCACAGCATCCAGGGCGCCGGCCCGGCCGGCCGCCGGGCGGAATTCCGATTTGAGGAGCCGGCGGCGGGCCTCAACGCTCCATCGGCCTCATCGGATTACCGCTTCCCGAATTACAACGCGGCCGTCTTTGCGGAGAACATCTTCTACTTCGGTGAGCATTTCTCGCTCACGCCCGGCGCGCGTGTGGAGTACATCCGCACCCGCGCCGACGGCTCCTACCAGACGGTGTCACGGGATTTGGCCGGCAACATCACGGATGTTCGAACCACCGACGAGCAGCGTATCAGCCCCCGCTCCTTTGTCATTGGCGGGCTGGGGGCCTCCTACAAGCCGGTGGAGCAGCGTGAGTTCTACGCCAACGTGTCGCAGAACTACCGCTCCATCACCTTTGGCGATATGCAGATTGTCAACAGCGCGCTGGTCATCAACCCGGACTTGGAGGATGAGCAGGGCTATTCCGCCGACCTGGGACTGCGCGGCGAACAAGGCCAGTGGCTGACCTACGACTTGAGCTTGTTTGCGCTTTTTTATAACAACCGCATCGGTGAGGTGGGCACCTCCGACCGTTTTGACCGCCCCTATCGCTACCGCGACAACATCGGCCGGGCTCTGATTCTAGGGGTCGAGTCCTACGCCGAAGCCGACATGCTGCGGGTGCTGCGTCCGAGCGCCGAGCCCGGCCGCTGGCGCTGGTCCACCTTCGGCAACGTGTCAGTGATTCGCAGCCGCTACACCCAAAGTCAGAACCGGGAGGTAGTGGGCAAGCAAGTAGAGTTTGTTCCCAACGTCAACTTAAAGGCCGGCATGCAGGGCGGCTTTGGCCCCGTGAAGGCTTCGGTGCAGTTTACCTACCTCTCCGACCAGTTTTCGGAAGCCACCAACGCCCCCAATAGTCCGAACGATGCCCGCCCGGACCCCAGCTTGGCAGTCGTTGGCTTGGTACCGGCCTACCAACTACTCGACGCTTCCGTATCGTGGGAGCGGCGCTGGCTGAAGCTGGAAGGCAGCGTAAATAACCTGACCGATACCCGCTACTTTACGCGCCGCGCCACGGGCTACCCTGGCCCAGGTATCCTGCCTTCGGATGGCCGTAGCTATTTTCTGACGGTGGCGGTCAAATGGTAGTGACGGTTTAGCCTTAAACGCCATGCAAACCAAACAATCCCTTCCCCAATACGAACAGTTGCTTCGGGCCTGGCCGCAGCTGCGGGGCCATTTCCTGGGCCGTGCACAGGTTGCGGAAGCCGAGCTGCAGGCCTTCTTTGACCGGGCCCTGCCCGCACTAACGCCCGAGGTGTGGCCTACTATCCGTCAAGGGCTGGTTCGCAGCCAGTTGCTGCACCCGGTAGCACCCGGCTTGGTGGCGTTTGGCGGTGCCCAGGCCCCGGCCGCTTTCAAGCCCGAGGTGGCGCCGCAACATGTTGCGTTGTGGCAACTGCTGCAAGAGCGGTTAGTCCTGCCGCTCGGCAGTCTCTGGTCCACGCAGTGGCTGCGGCCGGCGATGCCTGAGATTCCGGCGCGTCTAGTAGTGGAGGTCAACTGGGCCGAGGTGCAGTGGGCCACGCGGCTTATCCGTGATTCCGCCGAATTTCAGCTAACCGATGAAAGTAGCCCAGTAGATTCCGATGGCCGGGAATTTGTGCTGCTGCGGCCCGTGCAACGGGCCTCACTCGTGCGCCGGGTGGGCGGCGTGACGACGGCGCGCCTGGAAAAAATGCTCGTAGACGTCGCCGAAACGCCCGGCTTGGTGCCTTCGGATGAAGCGCTGGCCCGGGCCGTTGCCGTGCTAGGCATCCGCTACCACCTGCACACCGAGCAATTGTTGCAATACGCCACGCGCCGCAACACAGGCCCGCGGTGGCAAGCCCTGCTGGCCACGGCCGCGTGAGTTAAGTGGGTTCTGGCCCGCGTGAGCCGCCAAATTATGCAAGCCGGGGCAGGATTGTCGTAAATCTACGCTTATGCTTTGCCGTTTTTAAGGGTAGCTGCTTTTCACCAACAACCGCTACCCATGAACAAGATATTTCGAATGCCCCTGCTCGCACTGTGCCTGCTCGGGGCCACCCTTTCTTTCACCAGCTGCGACAAGGACGACGATAACGGCCTGGAGCTTATCGGCCACGATGAGAGCGTGTTTATGCGCAACATGCACGAGGGGATGGCCATGATGGAGTCCATGCCCAAAACGCAGGACCCGGACAACGACTACTCCACCATGATGATTATGCACCACCAGATAGCCATCAAAAACAGCCAGGAGGAGATTAAAAGCGGCAAAAGCGCCGAGATGAAGGCCATGGCTCAGTCGATTATCGACAAGCAGCAGGCCGAAATCGCCCAGTTCAACGCCTTCCTGGCCGGCCACCCGGCGCACGCCCCGGCTGTGCCCGAGTTCAACGCCCTGCAGATGATGAACATGATGCAGATGATGAAGGCCGTGGATTTGCGCCCCCTCACCGGCGACCCGGACTTCGACTTTGCCCAGCTGATGATTGACCACCACCAAGCTGCCATTGAGAATTCGGACGCCCTGCTCAAGTTCGGCCGCGACAACGCCACCAAGGTGCTGGCCCAGCAAATCATCACCGACCAGAAGATGGAAATCAAGATGCTGCAGGACTTTCTGCTGGCCAACAAAAAATACTAGCGCTTCCCTTGCTCGTATCCCTAAGTAGTGGACCCTCGGGTTCGCTGCTTTTTTACTTTAATTCCCGCCCCCTATGGAAATGCACAATACCCCCTGGGCGCCGGACTGGGCGCTCTGGCTCTGGTTTGGCCTGACGCTGCTTTCGGTGCTCTACGTGGCCTGGGACCTGTTCACCCGCACCCCGGAGATGAAGGTCATGAAGTGGGGCTGGGTGCTGGTCACGCTTTACACCGGCCCGGTGGGCCTGCTCATCTACTGGTTTTCCTGCCGCGAACCTTCGCCCGGCACCCACGAGGCCTTTATTGCGCCGCTCTGGAAGCAGGCCGTGGGCTCGACTATTCACTGCGCGGCGGGCGACGCAACGGGCATCATCGTAGCCGCCGCCATCACCGGCTACTTTGGGCTGAGCATGGGCGTGGACATCTGGATAGAGTACGCTGCTGGCTTTGTCTTTGGTCTGTTCATCTTCCAGGCCCTGTTCATGAAGGACATGATGGGCCTGAGCTACTGGGAGGCCCTGCGCCAATCCTTTCTGCCGGAGTGGATGTCGATGAACGCCATGATGGCGGGCATGCTGCCCACCATGGTGATTCTGATGACCCGCGACATGCGGGCCATGGAAGCCACCTCGCCCTGGTTCTGGGCGGCCATGTCGGCCGCGACACTGGTGGGCGTGGTGGTCTCCTACCCCGTCAACTACTGGCTGGTTAAAAACCAGCTCAAGCACGGCATGGGCACCGAGCGCGCGTTGGGCAAAGGCGGCGCAGCACGGGAAGAAGTCAGCACTTCGGCGCATGCCGGCCATTCCATGGGTGGCATGTCGCACGCGGTGCCCCCAGCAGCGGCGCACGCCGGGCACGCCATGGCCGCGATGCCCATGAACATGGAAGGCGGCGCCCATGTGTCGGGCTTGCGCAAAGCGGTGGTTACCCTGATAACGCTGGTGATGCTCGCCGTCGGCTACTGGCTGGCGGCCCGCTACGGCGACCTGTCCATGCGGCCCGGTGAGCCGATGGAGGCCATGCCTGGCATGGACATGCCGGGCCACCGAATGTAAATAGCCAGCGCGGCCCCATGACTCGTTTGGGGCCGCGCTGGCTAAATCAGAAGGCAGGCGGTGGCCTGCGGCGATTAAAAAGCCTTTAGGCTTTTTTGACCAGGGCCATGCCGCACTTGGGGCAACTGCCGGGCTTGTCGCTGGCACTGCCTTCGCACTTCATCGGGCATTCATAAGCTGTGCCAGCCATTTTGCCGGCTTTGGCAGCCGCGTCCAGCTTTTCAAACCGGGCGCTGAGCGAACTGCCGTTGGCTTTCACGCTCACGATGGCCGTGCGCAGCATCGAGCCGGCGGGCAGGGCGGCCACTAAATGGTCGCCGGCGGGTGAGAGCTTTACCGAGCTGGTTTTACCCGTCGTGCTGAGCAGCATGACGGAGCCGGTGGTGCGGTTAACGTCTAGGGTATTCTCCTTGCCGTCGAGCAGGTACACGTGCACCTCGTTGGCGTGCTGCACCAGCTCAATGTGGTACTTGCCCGCGGTGCGCACCGTGCCCCCGTGGGGAGACTTATGCGAGTGGGTTTCACCCGCGGCCTTATGGCCGTGGGCCGCGGCGCCGGGCTTGTGGCTGTGCTGTGCCGAAACTGAAAGCGGAGCGGCGAGCAGTGTAGCGGCCAGCAGGAAGTGCGAAAATTTCATGAGGGAAAGTTTAGGTGGTGGAAGACTTGGGAGCCGGTAGGGTAGCCGGTGGCCAATAGCGAGAATACTATCGGCACGGAATTGCCAAGGCCGGCTGGGCCGTAATCATCATTTGTGCCAGTTTCGTCGATAACGCGGCACCGGGACTAAATATCTCCCCAACAGGTCTTCCCTGCGGAGCATGCGAGTGTCGTGCGGCTAGGCCTTAAATAACGCGCTTGGTTGAAGCTGAACGCTATTGCGCGCTTCTGTGCATCTTAGCCGCTTTATTGACCTTACGCTCCTTTATGTCCGCCGCTCTACCGCCCCTTATCCAGCAATACAAGGCCGATTCCGAGTCCGTTTACAACACCTGGTTTATCAACAACGAGGAGCGACTGAAGGCCTTTCGCTCCATCCGGCGCGGGGTGCAGCAGGTGGTCAAGGACATCAAGGCCGGGAGCTTCGGCAACGACTTTAAGGGCACCTCGCTCGAATTCGTGCTCAGCGTCATCAGCGAGCAAAAGCAGGTGTTTCAGGGCGCGGCCCACCCCTTCTACTGGAAGCCCAAGCTGCGCATCCCCGACATCTACGAGCACGAGGACAACAAGCGCGCCTTCGGCCAATTCCTGGAAAGCTGCCTGGCCGCCACAACCGAGCAGCAGCTGCTCAAGCAAATAGACATTCTGGACCGCCGCAAAATCAAGGGCCTGGGCCCGGCCGTGGCCAGCATCCTCTACTTCCTGCACCCGACCTTGATGCCGCCCTGCAACACGGCCATCGTCAACGGCTTCAACGCCTTGTTCGGGGAGAAAATCAAGCTCGGCTCCTGGTCCGAGTACCTGCGCATGCGCGACCGATTGCGCGACCTCAATCAGGAACACCGCCAGCACCTGAGCCTCGACTACGGCGCGCTGAGCGGCCTGCTCTTCGACGTGGGCGTAAAAAAGATGATTGCCGGCGACCAGCAGTTCGCCACCGACGAGGAGCGCGACAAGTACCAGCAGCAGGCCCAGAAGCGCCACAAAGAGGTGCAATCCGAAGCGCAAGAGGAAAACCAGCACACCGAGATGCAGCACCATTTGCTGCGCATCGGCAAGGCGCTGGGCTGCGACGTGACCACGGCCATCAACGACCGCAACCGCCTATGCGGCGGGCAGAAGCTCTCGTTTCTTTGCCTCGACCAGCACCCCGAGTTGCCGGTGCCCGCCGACGTGGCCAGCACCATCCGGCTCATCGACATCGTGTGGTTTGCGCCCGGTACGAGCCGTGTAGTGGCCGCTTTCGAGGTGGAAAAGAGCACCAGCATCTACAGTGGCATCCTGCGCCTGACGGACCTGGCGTTTTCCATGCCCGAGAACGAGACGGCGTTGTACCTGGTTGTGCCCGATGCCCGCGAGAAGGAAGTGCAGGCTCAACTCTCGCGGCCGGCCATCCGCGCCGCCGGCGCGACCATCCACTACATCCTGTTCTCGGAGTTACGCCAGCACTGCGAGGCGCTGTGCAAGTTTGGCGACTCGCCGGCCGCCATGCGCAAGATTGCGCGTTCCGTTAGCTAAGGTCTTTACCAAATGAGCATTGCCAAACTCTTCCTGTTTGCAAAAAATACCGATGCCAGCGCCTCGATGCGTGGCTATCAATATCAGGTGTTCAAAACCGTAGAAACGTGGCTTGAAAACTATCTAGACCACGTTGACGAAGCGATATATTGCGACTATGAAGAGGATATCTTTCAGCACAACGAGCTTACGCAGGCGGCTACGTTCCGCCAGCTGAAGCTGTACTCAACCCCTTTTTCCTTTCGTAGCGAGGAGATACAGAAGGCGGTGGCGCACTTCTTCATGCTGCACGTGAAAACGGATTATGCGGCCAAGGACAAGGAGTTTGTTTTTGAAGCCAACAGCCGCGTTGCAGAGCATCGCGAGGGCAATGAGTCGGATTTACTGCGCCGCTGGGTGGCCAGCCAAGGAGCCCTTCCGGATGCCCTGCTCACCGAATGTGCCACAAAAGTAAAGGCACTTGTCACATCTTATGTGGAGGAGCGTGCCACGCAATTAGCTGACCAGCTTGCCGAAAAGCTGAAGAAGAAAGCGGAGGACGCTCAGGCCGTCTTGGTGATAGCGGCCGAAGAGCAGGTATTACAAGAAGCAGTGGCTGTTTTTCAGAAGCTTACTGACCAAGACTGGGACGATTTTACGCGCCGAATCAAATGGCGTTTTGATGGCCTGAGCCCGGACGAGGCCTTCAAGGGCACCATTGCCCGCCTCGAAGAACTGGTGGCGCAGCTGCCAGACATGCCTAGGGAGCGGCGCAAGGGCTTTTTGGGCATGTTGTGCATGCGGGTAGACATTAAAGCTTCCGAGCAGGCACCCGAGGACCGCAAGCTGGTGAATGGGGAACTCACGAACCTGCTGCTCCAGGCGGGCACCTTGGAAGACCTATGGTACCACGAGGTATTTACCAAGTGGCAGGAAATCGGTCAGCCGGCAGATTTTCGCCTCGGTGAATTTTACGAGGTGCTGCAAGCTGTTTCCTACTGCCGTGCTGCCAAGAATCTGCAGTCCCACGACGCGTTCTGGATTGGCTTGCTCACTTGGTACATTTCGGAGTTGCAACAGCAGCCCGAATTTCGAAAAAAGGGGCTCTACGAGCTAATCTGGCTCCGGATGCGGCCCACGGAGTATTTGGCGCCTGCCCTTGGCGATTTGTTCGGGCTGGAAGACCACATCCGGGAATATTTCAGCAACTTCTCCGCCTTCACCGCCGCCGGAGATTTCGAAGATATTCAAAGCCTGCTTTTCCTAGTGATGGCCTCGGCTTTGAACGAAAAATCCGCGCTCACTACCGAAGAAACCGCCGGTTGGATGCAACAATTCAAGCTGCAACTGGACCAGCTCCTGAGTCAAACGAGCAATCCTTCGGACCTGTGTCGGTTACTGGAGTGCTCCGCTAATCTGCACTTTTTTGCGGGGAGCCAAGACCGGAGCGAGGAGAACGTCGCCAAAATTATGGCGCCTTTGGAGCAGCTGCTGGCATATGTAGACCAGGCCCGGCTCTACAATGCCACGCAGTTGAGCAACCGTCTCCACACTCACATTCGCCTGTTGATACAGGTGGATGAGGAGGGAAACGAAGTCCTGATTGATGCTTTCAGAGAGTTTGTCGGCCGACTTGATGCCATGGTCGAAAAGAAGCGGGGTGCGCATGAGCGGGCCCGCCGGCTAGTGGTTTCAGGCGCCGCTTACTTGGAGACTAAAAACCCCACTGCCCTACTCAAAGCACTCCGGGATTTTCACGAGGCCAAAGCGTTGTGGCTACAGGATGAAACGTTCGAGGGCTATACCCTGGCCTTACTTAATATCGCTCAGGTCTACGGCGCCTTGGACATGCACTTCGCGGCAAAGTACTATGGGCTGTGGGCCACGTGGGTCAGCTGGCAGAAAGGCAGCCGTAAGCTAGTTAAGCGAATTGCTCAGGGAATCGGCATGGTTTTCCACGCTGATTTCGTCCAAGGCGCTTGGTTTAGCGCCCTGCTGGACTTTGAGCTTTACATGATGTCGCGACACGAGTTCGACCCCGAACCTATCGACGCGGAGGGGGCCGAGATGCCCCAGAAAAGCATCATGAATTATGGCTTTCTGTTGTATGCCGCGCCCCTTCTGGCCCCGGAATTACAGGTCATGACGCAAGCCAAATTATCTGAGGCCGGGTACTTAAAAGAAGAGTACCTGGATGAGTTGCTGGCCGTACTTCAGGCTGACTTACCAGAGCCTAAATTACGAGCTGGCCTTATCAAGAATTTTGCGGATGCGCCGCTGAACGACATGGGCCCCGAGCGTACCGTTCGGTTTCACGCTTTGGGAATAGAATGGCACGTGCGCTTTGCCAACTCGTACGAAATGACTGCCCTGGGCGAGGACTTCTGCGCCATGCTTCAGGTGTTGCTGGTGGAAATAGCGCTTTCCAAGGTTGACTTTCATTTGCCCAGCGGCCTTGTTGACCTCACCCTAGAAATTACCGATACCCCACGCGAGCCCGAACAGTTGCCGGATAATGGAAAAGCAAAGTGGAAGGCCTTTGTGCATCGGGTTGACAGCTCTGACTATGAAGAAGTAAAACTGGGGGTTGCATTCGTCAGCGTCGCGCTCAAAGCCATTCTGCAGGACATCAGCTTACTGCCAGTGGCCGAGTATAACGAGGCGTTTTGGGGTCTCTTTACCGAGAGTAACCTGGGTGCAAAATCAATGCAGGCAACCTCCTACCAGCGCATGTACCGGTCGATGTTTTCCGAAAAAGCGTTCGGGGCGTTTGGTCGCGATACGTTTTCTGCTTTGCCGGCTGTACCCGACTTCCCGTTGATTAACCTGTTCATGCAGCCGAAAGCAGGTCCCAGCAAGAAATACAATCCTTCAACCGCTGTCCAAAACATTGGAAACCGGTTTCAGAAAGCAGTTCGCAACATCCATCAGACACTTGCCCGCCTAAAGCTGGATGCCGGCTATGGCTCCTGGCTGCAAACACTGCGGGAAGAAGGCTGGCCAGACTGGCAGATTGTTGTGGCCATGATGAACTTCATGCTCTCCTACAAAGCCAACCGACTACTTGAAGGGCGGAAGTTTGCGACGCCAGCGGAACACCAAGCTGCCTTGAAAGTAGAGTTTCAGCGCATCTTGGAGCGAGACGAAGTAGAACTGCAGATGGAGTTTCCTCTGCAGGCATTCCAATCGGCTGAGTTTAGAATCAGCTTGGAGCAAATGCCCATAATTTCTTTAAGCGCCTTCGGTTTGGAGAACCACGCCCGCTTTCCTAATCCTAGTGCAGTGAGGGAATTCATGAATGAGCGGTTTAATGTGCAGACCGATGTCAACGACGAGCACAATCCCTTGTTGTAACTACTTGCTCCTACCTTTCAGCCGAAGCAAATAAAGGAACTCAGATTGTATTCTGATTTCCTTATCCCCTTACAGTGAAGGGTTTCCGTTAAATAAATGAAAACAAGTTTTATAATGCGACTTTTACGTATCATTAAGTAGTAAATAAGCCTTTAATGAGAAGCATGCGTATCATTATTGAATAGCTAGCTCCTTTGCTATTGACTTCGTTAATGGTACCTTTACGTTGCATTAACAAGGGTAGTGGCAGTTAATGCTATTTAAAAGTGTCTTTATGGACTGGTACGCTTTGTCAGACGTAGCTGCGGTTAAAGAAATTGGCCGCAACCTGCAGCTTATTCGGCTGAATCAAGACATCTCGCAGCAGGAGATGGCAATACAAACAGGCTTGAGCCGACGGACCATCAGCCAGGTCGAAAACGGCCGGCCGGCCTCTACGCTCACGCTGGTGCAGCTGCTGCGCGCTTTGGGGCGCCTCGATGTGCTCGAAGTGCTGGAAGAATCGGCCACCATCAGCCCCTTGCAAGCGGCGCGCCTGGCACGCCAGCAGAGGCAGCGGGCCAGCCGCCGCAACGAGGACTCTTCAATAATGGGATTATGAGTACGCTGATAACGGCCACGGTTTCTATTTGGGGCCAGCGCGTCGGGTACGTGCTATGGGAGGAAAAACGTCGGATTGGCGTCTTTGAATACGAGCCTGCCTTTGTTCGCACGGGACTGGAGCTGGCGCCGATTATCATGCCGCTGCCAGTAGGGCGTAAGTCGCGCAAATTTGACTTTGCCACCCTTAACCGGGAAACCTACCAGGGACTGCCCGGCCTGCTGGCCGACAGTCTGCCCGACCGGTACGGGCGTCAGCTTATTGACGCTTGGCTGGCCTCCAAAGGGCGGGACGCATCTTCATTTACGCCCGTGGAGCATCTGTGCTACCTCGGCCACCGGGGGATGGGCGCGCTGGTGTACGAGCCGGCCTCGCAGCCCGCGCTGGAAAAAGGAGCCTCGCTGGAAGTTGGGGAACTCGTGAAATTCGCCCGGCAGGTGCTGACCAACCGGGAAAGCCTGCACACGTCGCTGGGCACCAACGCCACCGAGGGGCTGGCCGAAATCATCAGCGTGGGCACTTCCGCCGGTGGTGCCCGCGCCAAGGCCGTAATTGCCTATAACGCCACCACCAAGGAAGTACGCTCGGGACAGGTCGATGCCCCCGAGGGCTTTGCGCACTGGCTGCTCAAGCTCGATGGGGTGACCAATGCCAGCTTGGGCGACCCGGCCGGATACGGCCGCATTGAGTACGCTTACCACCTGATGGCCCGGCAGGCGGGCCTGCAGATGACCGACTGCCAGCTACTGGAAGAGAACGGCCGGGCGCACTTCATGACGCGGCGATTTGACCGGGTGGCCGGCAGCCAGCGGCTGCACATGCAAACACTCTGTGGGCTGGCACACTTTGATTACAACAAGCCCGGTCTCTATACATATGAGCAGGCGTTTCAGGTCCTGCGGAAGCTCCAATTGCCGCACCCGGCCGTAGAGGAGCTTTACCGGCGCATGGTGTTCAACGTGGTGGCGCGCAACCAGGACGACCACACCAAGAACATCTCCTTCTTGATGAATCCGGCGGGCAAGTGGAGCTTGTCCCCAGCGTACGACGTGACGTATTCCTACAACCCCACGGGCGAATGGTCCAGCCACCACCAGATGTCGCTGGCGGGTAAGGTCGATGATTTTACGGAAGAAGATTTTCTGCACCTGGCCAAGAGCGTGCAGGTGAAAAAGGCCCGGGAGATAATTCAGCAGGTAGTCGACGCGGTAGCCAGTTGGTCTACTTTTGCGGCCAAAGCCGGCGTGCCGAAGAAACAGCAACAGGCTATTGCCAAAACGCACCGCCTGCAGCTCTTCAAAGGCCTTAATCAGCTGAGCCCTTCGGCATCCTAGCAGTATCGATACCACTGGGACGCCGAAGGGCTCAAGGGAAATTCTTTCGGACTACTGCATGCCCCTTGCCTCGCGCACACTGTGCCAAGGAGGCGGCATTTTTCAAGGGGGCAAGTAGCGGAAAATTACCTCCCCTACTCCCCAATGACATACACGGGAACGGCCTGCGCGTCGACGCCCCGCCCCGTTGCCTTTTTCACCTCTTTGCCATCCAGTAGGATAGCGCAGGTTATCTCCGAGGCTGCCGTGCCCCCATCGATGCTGGCAAGGATAGTAAGGTTATCCCCTTGCTTCATGGTGCGCTTAAAGCGGTAGGTGGTCGGCAGCGCCGTAGTGCCCAGCGTCGTGGTGCCGCCACTTTCGTTGGTATAGCTCACATAGTCCGATTCCATGGCATTGGAGGTGACCTTGTATTCCACCTGATACTCTTTCGGCCCCGAGGGCGTAGCATCGTTGTCTTTCGAGCAGCTCGTGGCCAGGGCCGTGCAGCTCAGCAGTAGAAAGGCAAGTCGTTTCATAGTTCAGAAAGTAGAATTAGCGAAAATGGTAGCGCAGACCAACGCCGGCCATGCCAGGCCATTGGTCTACCAGTGGATTATTGAAGAGGTAGCCTTTGGTACCGGTGGCGACCAGCGAGAGCCGGTTGCCCAAGAAGAAATCGGCTTCCAGGCCAGCTTGAGTGCCATAGGTGAAGCGTTGCGGTTCATTTGAGTCATTGGCCGCCTCACCCGTGCCATTCTGATTGGTCCACTCGTAGCCGGCTCCCGCGCCGAGCAGCAGATGCACGTAGGCGAACTCCCCGAGACGAAACAGCTGGGGGGAAAGGAGCACCCGACCCTGATATACCGAGTATTCCCCGCGAGTGGCCAGATGGCCGGCTTCATAACCACCGCTTAGGCGCAAGGCCAGGCGATTGGTGAGCATGGGCGTGTAGCTCAACTCGTAGTAGTCACCCTTTTCGGAGCGGCCGACGTGGGCACCCCAGCTTGCAATGTGTTTAACGTGGCGCTGACCGGAGGCCGGCAATATGCCAGCCCCCGTCAAGAAGAGCACCACTAGAAGTAGGTTTTTCATATGAAGCTAGCGGGGCCGGTTACGGTCCATTTTGATGAGTGCGTTCCGGCTCAGCGTTGAGGCGTACACCGCTTCCGCCGCTTGGTGAGCCGGTCCCGCCTGCGAGGCTTCCATGAACAGGCGGTCGCCCTGCTCACGCAGCTGCATGGCCTTGATCATATTGTCATTCGAGGAGTTGAGCGCGGCCATCCGCTCCCCTTCCGTCATGGCGTAGCGGCCCGGGTTTTTCAAAGTGGCCTGCATCTCCACGCTTTGCGCGGTCATCTCGTCGGCAATCTTGTAGTAGTTCACGGCCATGGCCAGCTTGCGCTTGGCCATCATCTCCTCGGCCGCGAACAGCGAAACCGTCGATTCCTCGCGCTTGGCCTGGTACTGGTCGCTGGTCATGTTGCCACTAGGGTCGGTTGAGCTGGACCCAAAGCGCGAAAACACGTCGTACATGGTGTTCACGTCCTGCGCGGGGTTGGTCAGCTGCAGGGCCTGCCGCAGGCGCTGGGCTTTGGCATAAACCGGCATCATCTGGTTGGTTTGGCTCCGGCCCGACATGGCCAGGGCCCGCGCAAACAGCTCCTGCGGGTTGGAGAGGCGCAAATCCTGGATGCTTTGCACCTTGCGCAAGTCCGCCTGCACCTGCTTCTGCAAGTCCAGGGCTTCCTGCGTCAGGCTGCGGACCTCACTGGTAATGTCCTTGGTGACGCCGGCAATCTGGCGGGCATCCTTGACGACCTGGTAGTTTTTGACTGTTTCAGTCCACTGCGCGAGGCGCTTGGCGAAGTCCCCAATGTGCACGCCCATGTGCACGGGGTCGTTAACGACCATCTGCGCCCGGGCTTGTCCAGCCGGGGCAAGTAGCAACGCGACGGCCACGAGGGCCGGAAAAAGAGTCTTTTTCATGGTTGTAGAATGAGTGAATGGAAAGGGTTAGCGTCCCGACGCCGTAGCCGGCCCCAGCTGGCCGGCGGCGGCCGTGGTAATCAGGATGGGGTAGCCGTCGGGCAGCAGAACTTCCCGCAGCTTGGTGCGGGTTTTCGGGCGGCTGAGCACGTTCATGGCCACGCGCCCGCCCACGCCCACCACCGAGTTGGCGGCCGAGGCCGAGCGGTCGATGGCGGTACTCACTTCCTGCATAGACTGCTGCTGCAGGTCCTGGCCGGCGAGGCTGGCATCCTTGGCGACCCGCTTGACCGGGTCAATCATGATGCCCGGTAGGTAGTTGTAGTCGTATATGCTGGCCGCGACCCGGGTGGGACCGAGGCGGTTGACTTCCAGCATCACGTTGTTGGTGCCCACGCTGGCAATGCCGGCAAAAACAGAATTCTTGGGGAAGGTCACGCCCGACACCACGGCGTCTTCCTGCAGGCGCAGCAGGACCACCGAGCCGGTGCGCACCTTCTGCTCTCCGTTGATGACGCACTTGAAGAACACGTCCGGCGTGAGCTCGGCCTGGCTGCCCTGGGCCATCATCCGGGCCGAGTTGCCCACCTTGACGGTGTTGAAGCCATCCCGGCCGGCAGCGTTGGCGCGGTTGGCCAGAGTCTGCGCAGCCGCTTTGGGGTCGCGAAACCGTTTGCCGGTCATGCGCTCGTAGGCGGCGCGGGTTTCGGGTGGCGAGGAACCCAGCATGGCCAGCACGTCCGGGTCCGTTTCAAACGGGGTGCCGTCAATATCGGTCGCGGGCAGCAGCCCGGCCCGCAGGCCCCGCCCAGCCCGGTAGCTCGCCCGGCGGGCCGAAGCGCCTACCGCTTGGCCGGGTCGACGCCGAGGGACCACCAGCGTTTGCGCGTGGTACGAACCCGTCGTGGGGTCTTGCAGGGTCGTTTCAATCGTGTCCACGTCGGCCGCGGCTAAGCGGGCCTCCTCCTGCCGGCGTCGGGCGGTGAGGGTAGCCGCCGCGGCCCGCCGTTTGCGGCGCAGGGCCTGGCCCAGAGTGTCAGCTACAAACGCTTCTACTACTTCGTCGGTGTTGGGGCGAACCGGCGTGCTCTGGGCCTCCTGCTCCAGCCGCCGCTGCTGCTCGATTTGCGCCGAGGGCGAAACAGGGGCGGTGGGCTCAGTGGGCGCGGCTTTGATTTCGGGCTCGATGTTTTCCGAAGCCGCTGCCACGACTTCCTTCTGCTGCTGGGCGGCCTGCGTGGCCGAGCGCAGCCAGAGAAACAGCCCCCCGGCGACCAGCAAAACCAGCAGGCCGGTCAGAGGTATCCAGTTGTTGCGCAGCAGCTCCAGCGGAGTTGCTTTCGGCTTGTCAGCAGTAGGCCGGTCCACTGCTAGGCGCTCCTGGCTGTCGTGCTCGGCCGAGCCTGTGGAATGAGATTGAGTATGTTGGTTTGCAGGTTCCATAAGTGGGGCTGGGTTAGATGGTGGAAGCCCGATTAATGACCCGCGACGGCACCGGCAGCACCAGCACCCGGGCCCCGTTCAGCTCGCGCAGTGTCACTTCCAGGTAGCCCCGGTCGGTGGCCGCGTAGAGCGGAATGGCGTAGGTCAGGTAGCCGGTGGTGCGGCCCGATACCACCTGGTTGGTCCCGCCACCCGAGGGGGCCAGCGGACGGCGCGCTTCGTTCTTTTTCTTGGCCAGAAACTTCTTTTGGGCGTTTTCCACCAGCTGGAAGTCGGTGAAATCGACGTTGTAGTCGATGGCCGAGTGGTTGATGACTTTGAAGCGCAGGTAGGTAAAATCCCGGTCGTTGCGCACGTTGGCCAGCGAAAGCACCAGGTCGTTGTCGACCACGGCCACCGCTTGGTGTTCCTCCTTGGACTTGCGCAGCGCGGAGAGCTTGCCCTCCACCGCGGCTTTCTTTTCCCGCTCTTTGTCCAGCGCCAGCTCATTCTCCGGCGCCGAGCCCGTCACGGAGCCCGCGCCATTGCTCAGGCCCAGAGCCCCGTCTTTTTGGAAGTCGTAGAGCTGCAGCACGGGCCGGTTCACGTACACCAGCCGCCCCATCCAGTACTTGCTGCCGAAGCGGATGAGCATGGGGGTCGGCGGCGCTGACTTGCGGCGGGCGCGCACAAACACGGCGTTGGCTTCAATCTTGACCAGGTAGTTGTTGGCCATGCCCACGTCGACCAGCGACACGGGGCCGCTGAACACGAGGTAGGTGGTGGAGCTGTCCGACACGGCCACGTCCAGCAGCGTGGGCGCGGCGGGCACTGCGGAGGAGGACGGCCGCAGCAGGGCCGACGTGGCAGAAGTGGTTTGAGCTGAGCTGGCCGAAGCCAGCAGCACCGGCAGGCCCAGGGCCAGCAGAAGTTTAGACAACATAGAAATATGCTTTAGGAAGGGAGAGACTTATTTGCCGGGCGATACCGGAGAGGCTTGACCAGGGGCCACGGGGGAGACCGGAGCGATGCCGGCGTCGGGAGCCCCGACTCCCGCGCTGCGCTGGGCTTCCTGCAGGGCCCGCTGCCGGTCGGCTTCCTGCTCTTTCAGGGCTTGCAGCTCCTCCCGCGACACCTGTGGGTTGTAGGGGATGTAGTCGAAGTTGGTAATCAGCAGGCCGTAGGGGTTGGCATCCGAGCGGTTGGTTTCGGCCAGGTTGAACTTAGCAGCCAGCGGCAGGGGCTCTTTTTGCTCGCCCCCAATGAAAATGCGCTGCTTGATGTAGACCCGGCCCGACCAGGGGCGGTGGTTCATGTCCACGCTTACGCTGTCCACCGTCACCACATTGCGGGCGGCGTAGCGCTCGTAGTTCTGCAGCACCTGCCCGCGGGTGAACCCGTCGTAGATGCGCCGGCCGCCGCGGCCTTCGATAAGCGGCAGGGCGGCGTCCAGGTTGGTTTTGTAGGTGTACTGGTCGTGCCCAAACATGGTCAGCATGAAGTTGCGCACCAGGTTGCGGGCTTCGTAGGCGGTGTGCGTTTCGGTGGTGGGCGCCGAGAGTGCGGCCACCGAGCCGGTTTGGCCGACCACGTACACGCGGCGGCCGCTGTTCTCGTAGGCGCGGTACACCAGAAAGCCGGCGGCTAAGGCCACGAGCAGCAGGGCCAGCACGCTCCCCATGGCCAGGTTGCGCATGGTGGAGAAAGAGGTACTTAGGTTTTTGGCAGAATCCATTGCAAATGCGGGTTAAGTCATCAAGAGGGGATGTAGGAGGCCGGGATTTTCTTCCCCACCGCCCCTTATTTGGCCAGGGGCAGGGAGATTTGCAGGCCCCGGTAGGGATAGGTTAGCAAGCCGGCGTCTTCACCGCCATCCGGGCTGGCGTAGGCGTAGAGCACCCCCTGAACCGTGACGGGCTGCGCGGGCCGCATCGGCACCACTTGGCCGCCCCGGTCGATGTCGCTGATGAAAAAGCCACGCAGCGAATCCTGGGCAGAGGGCAGCTGCAGCTTGCCGATGCCAGGCTTGCTCTTGCCAAAGCCCATCGGCTTCCAGCGCAGCACGGCCGCAAAGGGGATGCGGTAGCCCGGCCCTACTTTGGGGTAGCCCCGTTGGGCGCTCCGCAAGCCGGCCGGCAGGGCGAGGATGGCCGCGACCGGGGCCTGGCTGGTGACTGAAATCAGCTCCAGGTAGCCTTCTTCGGGCAGCATCTGGGCCACCCCAGGCGCTACGTTCACTGCCGACGCGGGCAGGGCCGGAGGCAGGGTAGTGGCGGCTTTCCAGGCATTCGCTTTGGCTTGCTCAGCGGGACTGCTGGCGTTGGTTTGCAGGGCGTCGACAAGGTGCGTGGCCGCCTTCTCCTCTTGGGATTGGCAGGCGCTGGCCAGGCCCAGGGCTAACAGGGACAGGTAACGGGTTGAATGGTTCATCGAAAAAAAGAGGATTGGTTAAACCGTCCACAGCCCGGAGGGGCGTTGCCGGTAGGAAGGATTCAGCGCGTCCGACATGGTGATGGTGGGCAGGCCCGCCGAAGCCGAGCTGCCGCCACTTGGCGCGGGCGTCCCGCCGCCGGAGCTGCCACCACCATCACCACCTCCGCCGCCCGCGCTGCCGCCGGCTGCTTTGCTGCCGCCGCCCATGGCGCGGCCGATGGCGCCGGATACGCCGTGCCCGCCGCCATTCATGCCTGCCGAGACGCCGGCGCCCGCCGCGGCCGCCGATGCGGCCATGCCCACCACCGAGCCCACGAAGCTTTGGGCGGCCGAGGAGCCGATGATGAGGCTGGTCAGGTAGGGCACCATGAGGTAGAGCATGATGAAGGCGACCGACACCACCAGTTGCTTGGTGTCTTGCTCGACGGCGGCCGGCCCCGCGAACACCCCGCCGAACGTGGTATTGGAGGACGTGTAGTAGGTGTAGAGCAGGTCCAGCAGGGCAAACGACAGCCCCCAGAACTGCACGGCCAGGAAGTTTTGCAGCCACTTCATCGCCAGTTGGCCGAAGGAAGGAATAACCGACAGGCAGATGGAAATGGGGCCGCAGACAAACAGAAACCCGAGAATGAACTGCTGGATGAACTGCATGATTTGCCGAATCAGCAGCACCACTTCCCCGGTCACCAGCTGCAGCAGGATGTTGGTTAAGCTGAATGAGGTGATGGTTTTCAGCAGGTTACTGATTTCGTCCACTCCTTGCTCGACCACCGTTTTCTGCGAGAGGGTGTCAGCGCTGCTGATGGTGGCGCCCAGCGCCGAAGCGGCCGTCGAACCGTCCGGGGTGGCAAAGAGCCGGGTGAAATTGGCGACCCCCGAGCTGAGCGTGTCAATCAGCTCCTGGTAGAAAAAGAGCAGGAAGAATATCCACACCGCCTTGAGGATGGGACCCCAGTCCATGGAGAGCCCGTGGCCCGAGAGGAAGCCCCGCCCGACGGTGTAGAGCAGGGCGATGAGCATGAAGGTGGGCGTGATGAAGCGGCAGGCGCGCAGCACGATTTGCAGGGTCTGGTCGCAGGCGCTCAGAAACGTCGGGTCGGCCCCGTAGGCGACCATCAGGTAGAGGCCGCTCATTTGGCCAGCACGCCCGTGCGGGCCTGTTTATCTTCGACAAACTGGTCCACCGCGTAGTCCAGGCGCTGCACCTTGACGGGCTCGTACTGCGGGTTGCCCTCGGCGTCCAGCTGCAGCCGGCCGCTTTTATCGAGCACCGGCTTGCGGTTGGTCTGCTGGTAGAACTTGACCAGCTTGTTAAGATAGTTGCGCTCCACGGGCTTGGAGGTCAGAATAGCATCGAGCTGGGGCGAGGCTTCCACCCCGAATATTTTGCCCTTGGCGCCCTGCTTGATAAAGATTTCGCGCAGCGCATCCGTGGACCGCACCGATTTAATCAAATCCATCTCGTGCCCCGTGAGACCCAGCGGGGGCTGCAGCTGGGCCAGGGAGTCGGGGTTGACGTGGCGCAGAATAATCTTGGTGGCCGAGTTGTTGATGATGGCCGGCCCGATTTTGCTGCTGGTGATTTCGGTGATGCCCTGGGTGATGATGGTGACCGAGCCGTTGGTTTTGCGGATGGTGCGGTACATCGACTCGATGAACTCGGACAGCACCCCCGAAAGCATGGTCCAGGCTTCGTCCAGGGCGATGTACTTGACGTCGTCGGGAAACTTGCGGAACAGGTCCAGGCTCAGCTCGGTGATGAGCATGGCCACCACGGGGTAGAGGTCCGGGTCGGCCTGCACTTTGGCCAGGTCAAAGCAGATGAGCCGGTACTCGCTCAAGTCCACGTCGCGCCGGGCGTTGAGCACCCGCTCGTAGCGGCCGCCGGTGATGTACTGGCCCAGCACCAGGAAGAACTGGTGCATGTCGATGTACTTCAGGTTTTTCTGGTACTGGCGCCGCGCTCCGTCCAGTGGGTCAGCTTCTTGCCCTTCACCAGGCACAGCCACGGGCTTCTGCATTTCGTGGTCGAACTGCTCGACGAACTTATAAAAGCTTTCCATTCCCGGAAACTCCTCGTCCTTCTGGTTGAGCCGGTCGCTCTCGTTCAGGCAGGCGTAGTACTCAATCAGGAAGCGGCTCAGAATGGTCCGTTCAGATTTATCAAGTCCGGTATCCTTGCCGCCCTTCCAGAGGGCCGCGAGCAACGCCAGGTGAAAGTTGGTTTTCTCGTCGTTGTAAAGCCACTTGCCCGAAGCGTCGCGGGGCACGATGAAGGGGTTGAACTCGATGGGCCGCTGCGGGTCGTACTCGAAGTAGGTGTGGTCGAAGTCCTCGCCGTTGAGCGACTGCAGCACGTTGCGGTAGGTGCCGCCCACGTCCATGATAATCTGGCGGGCGCCCTTCTCGAAGCGCTGCACAATCAAATTGCCGAAGGTGTAGCTCTTGCCCGAGCCCGAGGGGCCGATGACAATGGCGTTCTGGTTGTCCAGGGCCGTGTTGAACAGGTTTACCTGCACCAGGTTGCGAAACCTATCGGTGAGGTACTCCCCTACCGGGTCCGTTTTGTAAGTAGCCGTCCAGTGGGTGTAGCACGCGCCCCGGTCGGAAGAGCAGGTCAGCCAGCGGTCCGGCACCTGCCAGGCGTTGCCGGGCAGTAGGCCAAAGAACACGGGCAAAGCCAGGTAGCTTTCCACCACGCTCTCGGTGCCGAACATGTAGCGGAAGGCCGCCGTGGCCTTTTCGACGTTTTCGCGCCGGCTGTTGTCATTGGTATCCCAGAGCAGCAGCGAAAGGTGCAGGCCCACAATCTGCTTGTTTTCAGCCCGCACCTCGGCGGTGAACTCCTCGACTTCCGCCGCTCGCAGCGCATTGTCCTGCGTGGAAAGAAACGAGAGCGAGGCGTTGAGCTTGCGGTCGGTATCGAGGCTGCTGAGCTCGGCGCGGGTGTCCTGCACGAGCATGGCTTGCGTCAGCACGTGGGGGCACTGCAGCACGTGGGTGAGTGGGTAGAGCATGGGCGCGGTGACCCCGTAGCTGTTCTTTACCGCCGCGTGGGCCTCGCTGCCCTGGCCCACCATCGAGAGGATGTTGACCTTGTGCTCGCCCACGCTGAGCGTGCCCAGGTCGTTGCCGATTTCGCGCTCCTGCCGGGTCGGCTGGCCGTCGAAGTTCAGGTTGAAGTACTGCAGGTAGAGCTGGTGCATCTCGCGGCTGCTCATGCGCTCAAACGCCACGCCGCCCAGGTTTTTGAGGCCTTGGACCAATTCCACGGCGCTGGCTTCGGCCATTTCCAGCGTGTGCACGAGCTGTGCAAAGGGATTCTTGATGATGGCTTCCCCGGCCCGGGCCACCAGGGCATTTACGGCATTGGTCCGGGTGGTTTTCACCGCGACCGGCGCGAACGAGAGAAACAGGTAAGACTTCTGGAACAGCACCAGCCGCTCGAAGAAGTGCTTGTTCATCTTGCCCTCGAAGTAGGTCTGCTGCGTCTTGTCCTCGCGGTAGGGCCGGTCGTAGTAGACGTCGGTTTTCTGCACGATGGTGCCCACGGGCAGCGGGCGCAGCACGCCCACGAGCGCGGTTTGGAAGGCGTCGTAGTCTTCGACCGTCCAGCTTTCCATTTCGGCCGGCTCAATCACGAAGCCCACGGCGACGCGGCCATCCTTGAAGACCACCTTGTTCTCTTCAAAGGAATGCACCGGCATCACCGCGTTAAACGCGGTTGTTTTGGGTGTTTTTGCCATGAGCGGGAAGGGGTAATGGCCCCACCGCCAGGCGGCGGGGCTGAATGAAGGTGTAGGAGAGCCACCCCATCAGGAAGCCGGGAGCCTGGGTCCGGGTGAGGTAGCGCAAACCCAGGAGGAGGCCGATTTCCGACAGGATGACCAGCAGGTAGACCATGCGCGGAATTTTGACCGCCATGCCCAGAAAGCCGAGCAGCAGCACCGAGCCGATGAACAGGCCCACCAGCAGGCCCAGGTCCTGCAGGTTCATGCCCAGCACCTGGGCAGGCCGCTCAATGGATTTATAGGAGCGCATCGTGGCAGCGGCTTAGTTGGTCAAGCCCCCGCCTTCGCTGCCGCCCACGGCACTCACCAGGTCGTCCTTGAAGAGCTGGAAGCCGAACCAGAGCAGCACCCCGCCCACGAGCCAGCCCAGGGAGCCCAGCGCGTCGGGGGAGCCTTGGATAAACTTCATCACCACCCGAATCAGGCCGATGATGAGGATGATGGCAAAAATGACCTGCACGATGCCAATGACCTTTTCCTTGACCTGGGTGAGGGCCGCTTCGGCGCTTTGGGCCCGGGCCGCGCTGGTCGAGAGGGCCAGCACTGTAAGCAGCGCGTAGCCGCGCTGCTCCAACTTAGAGGGTTGGTAGGTCTGGCCGGCGGCCAGCAGATTCAGGCCGTGGGCGGCGGCAGTAGTCGCGCCACGGCGCAAAGAGGTGAACAGGGGTGTTTGCATGGAAAAAGTAGGAGGGTGAAAAGGTGAATAGGGTGAGCGTAAAGGCCCGCGCCTCAGGCAGTGGCGGGTGCAGCGCGTTGGTTTTCCAGCGCCTCGTTCATCACCAGGCGCATTTTGGCCCGCCGCTCGGCGGCGGTCAACTCCACGCCGCGGTTGTGCGCGTCGGTCGCCGTGGGCGCTGGGGCCGTGATGTAGTTGTGCTTGGCGCCTTCAGGCAGCTGACCTGCTTCTGGCGTAGCCGTGGGAGCCTGGTTTTCGGCCTGACCTTCAGCTGCGACTGCCGCGGCCGCTTCCGTCGGGGCGTCCGTTGGGGCTGCTTCCGCTTCTGCCTCCGTCACGGCGGCCGCCGCGTCCGCCACGGGAGTCGCTTGCGGCGGCGCCTCCTGGAAGTCGGCCAGCCGATAGTGCCGGGTGCGCAGCGAGGCGTGGTTACCGTCGAGCGCGGGTGGGGCCAGGGCGCTGCCGGTGCCAGTTGGCATGGCGTAGCGCCACCAAAGCCCGCCCAGGGCCACTAGGAGCAGAAAGAGCACCAACCACAGCATGGGTTTCAAGCAACAGGTCGAAGTTTTTTATGAGCAATTGCGGCAACTATACGGAGCACTTCCGTATAAGTTCTGCTTTAGGAGAAGTTTTGAAGCAGCTACGCCGAAGCTTTGCGGGTGTTATTGCCCCGGAGCCGACGTGGTTAAATGCCCGCAGCACTTGCGGTAGTGCAGACGGCCGGCTGGTTTGCTACCTTGCGCGCCCTCCAATTGCTGCTGCATGAACACTTCTATTCCCACTCCCCCGGCTACCACCCCAGTAGAGCCGGTCAATGCGGGCTTTCCTGACCCCGCGCTCATCGTTTCCTATGCCACCGTTCTGCGCTACATCCGCCACCGCCTCAACACGCTACTGCACGGGCAGCTCAAGCCCTGGGCCCAGCAGCACAAGTTCAACTACGCCCGGCTGATTGAAATCAAAAAGCTGGAGGAGGAAACCCAGGCCGTGCTCTTGCAGCGGCTGATGACCCACTTCCAGTTCCCCACCGAGCTGCTGCGCATCATCGTGCACCAGTCGCGCCGCCACTTTTTCCTGTTCACCTCGCCCGACAGCCTGACCCGCTTCAAGGCCGAGCTCAACCTCTTCGACAACCCACCCTTCGACGCCCCGGCGCCACCTACTACGCCCACTTCATCCCCTAACTAGCGGAAAGGCCCTGGAGCCCGACCGCTCCACGTTGCTCTTTTCCCTATGCCTGCTTCCGTTGCTTCCCGCCGCCCGGCCAGCAAACCTGCGACTACCCCGGCCGCCTTGGGCCCCCAACTGCCCAATCCGGCTCTGGCCATAGCCTATGATGAAGCCCGGCGCTACGTGCAGCTGCGACTGCGCAGCCTGCCCCACGGGGGCCTGCGGGCCACCTGCACCGCCTATGGCTTTCCCTACACGACCAGCGTGGGCCTGAAAACCGGTAGCCTGCAGCGCGAAGAGTACCGCCTGGTGCAGAAGCACCTGCGCGTGTTCGGCTTCGAGACCGAACTGGTGCGCCTGTACGTGAGCGGCCAGCTCTGCGAGCACTACCTTTTTGCCGACGCGGCGCTGCTGGCCACGCTGCGCGAGCAGCTGGCCGCCCACGAGGAGCTGGTCAGCTAGCTGCCCCTCCCCTACTGCTTTTTGGTTTTGATTCCCGCCCCGGATTCCGGCGGCGCGGCTGGTTTGTACCCCTTCCATTCTACTTCTATGCCCGCAACTTCTCCCCCGCGCGACAACGACCCGCAGGAGCTCGACCGCTTCAAGCAATCCATTGACCTGGTGGACTACGCCACCCGGCGCCACGGCTACGACGTGAAAAAGGCCGGCCCCCGTGGTCACTGGCACCAGCTGGAAAAGGACGGCGAGATGCTCATCGTCTCCCGCAAGGGCGACCACCAGGTGTACCTGAACCCCGGCGACGACCGGGACTCCGGCTCCATCATCGACTTCGTGAAAACCCGCGAAAACCAGACCCTGGGCCAGGTGCGGCAGACCCTGCGCCAGTACTTGGGCGAGCCCGAGCAAGGCTGGCAGGCGGCCACCTCTCCCCCACTGCCCGCCCCGGCGGCGTACGCACCCACGCCCACCGGGCCGACCGAGATGGAATCGGAGGCCGAGCGCCGGGCCCGTCTCGTGGCGGCGGTGATGGGCACCCACGCCACGCTAACCGACCGCAGCTACCTGCATAATCGCCATCTCTCCGATGAGACCATCGACAGCCCGGCTTTTCAGGGGCGGGTCTTCACCAGCCAGCAGGGCAACTTCCGCAACACGGCTTTTCCCCTCTACAACGAGCACGGCATTGCCACCGTGGAGCAGCGCAACAACGAGTACAAGCACTTGCTGCAGCTGCCCAAAACCGGGGTGTGGGTGTCGCACCCCACCGAGGGCAAGGACACGCCCGTGCAGCGTATGGTGGTGTCGGAGAGCCCCGTGGATGCCATGAGCTACCACCAGCTCCACCACCGCGGCGCGCAAGGGCAGCCCAACACGCTTTACGTGGCCACCAGCGGCACCGTCACCGAGCGGCAGGTGGAACTCATTCAAAAGCTCATTGACAAGCAGGAGCCGAAGGAAGTGGTGCTGGCCAACGACAACGACGCCGCCGGCCGCCGCTTCAACATCAATTACCTCAACGAGCTGCAGGTGCCGCGCCGGGCCCGGGAAGTAGCCGATGGCCAGGTGGCCTACGACGAAGCCCCCCGCCCGGTAGAGTGGCACGCCACAGCCGCCGGCAAGTACCACACCGCCCTGCGGGTGGAGTATCACCACGCCACTCGTGCCGAGGGTACCGAGCAGCTGAGCCAGCTCACCGCGCAGGTGCAGCAGCTACGGCCGGCGGCGGACGAAACGGTGGTCCTGGAGGTGCAGCGGGCCACCCGGCAGGAAACCGTCGTGCGCCTGGTTGTTCCCAATGCTGACAGCCACGCCCTCGAAGACCTGGCCCGCACCCTGCACGCCCAGCGCGAAACGCAGCGCGAGCAGCTTGAGCGCCAGCCCCAGGAGCCGGGCCGGCAGCCCGAGAACTTTATTCGCACCGAGTACGCCATCAGCAAGGACTTTAACCGCGACCTGGAGCTGCTAAGCCAGGGCCTCAGCCGCGAGCAAATTGCACAGCAAGCCCGCACCGACGAACTGGCCAAGGAGCAGCTACGCCAGGAAAAAGCCCGTCAGGAACAGGAGCAGCGCCAGCAGGCTCAGCAGCGCGAAGCCGAGCGTGAGCAGGCAGCCAGCTCACCGGAGGCTCAGCACCGGGATGCCGAGCACCGGCGTCAGGCTGCTGGGCTCGTAGTCGCAGCGGCCAGCGGCGACCCAGCCCTGCAGCGGGCCGTGCAGCTGACGGTAACCGAGCCCACTCCGGCGGATGAGGCCACACCCAGCCAGGCCCAGCAGATGCGGGAGCTGCTGCGCAAGGCCGGCGCCCAAATAGAGTTGCGAGCGGAAACGGACCCCACCAGCGGACAGCTGCGCAGTGAGCTCGACGTACGCTACCAGCCCCACGGTACGCCCGGCGGCCTGCGCCAGCTCAGCCAGACGCTCGATGCGCTGGATAAGTCGCCGTTGGTGACGCTCACCGAACCCGTTGACGAGCAGGCTGAGCGTCGGCGGTTAGCCGCCGCTCCCCCGGAGCAGCAATCGGTGACGAAAACGGCCATCATTCGCATCGACGAGCCGGAGCCGCAGCCGGGGGCTAACGGTCAGGCGGAAGCCGTAGCGGAGCAGCTGCGCGCCGCGGGCCTGAACACCGGCTCGCTGCGCAGCGCCACCGACCCAGCCACTCACCAGCGCCACAGTGAAATCGAAGTCAGCTACCGGCTCGACCAGCCGAACCTGGCGCGGGTTAGTGCGGCGCTCGATGACGTGGCCCGCCAGCCCGGCGCCCACCTGCACGAGCACGCTGCCGACCGGGCTGAGCGGCACCGTCTAGCTCCTAGCGGTATTAGTGCCAGCACCCTAGCCGAGCGTACTGCCGGGCCCGAGCGGTAAGCGGATTCTGCTTCTGAGTCAAAGACCCAGAAAATGTGCGCTGATTCTTTAGTTTTGCAGGAATAGCAAGCTGCCCACCATGCTGGCAAAAACAGGTTCTACTACTCATGCTCCGTTTGGCCTGCTCCTGGCAGACCAGACCCTGGCACCCGCTGCTCTGCGGCCGCTGCCTATTTCCGAGCGCCCGGCCCTGTTTGTGGGTCCGCATCGAGGCTAATCCAACTTCCTGGTAAACGTCCCGCCGCAATTATGCGGCTGCCCGCGGCTTGCTTACTGCCCGCGGGCTGGGCTGTTTTTTTTCCGGCCCTTGCTATTGCGGGCAGGCCGGAACCCTCTTTGCATTCCCTTCCACGCTAGTACCCTCCGTTATGATATCTACCGGTCACCGGCCATTTTCCAACTTCTGCCCGGCCATGAAAGGCCTGATTTTACAGCTTATCCGGGACGAATACCAACCCCTGCTGCAACTACCATCGACCCTGTCGGCCGAGGCCTGGTCCGAGGCCGTTACCAAGGCCAACCCCATCCTGTTTTACCTTAACGACGGCGCCCCCCTGATTCAAATTGGGGAAGCTTCCCGCCAAAGCCTGCTCAAATTTCTCAAGCAGCAATTTGGCCCCGCGCAGTAGGTCGCGGCTCGGCTCGCTGAAACGCCCGGTTGGTTATCCAATCGGGCGTTTTCGTTTTAAACCCTAACCGCCGGTCTCCTAAGCAAACGCTCGGGGAAGCGCCATTCCACCGTCCCCAGGTTACAGATGCGACCACTACCCAGGGTAGTTCAGACGCCAAGGGGCAGTGGGGGAGAAATGTTTTACGAAGGGCAAATAAATCAATAATTGTTGTTAAAAAAGCAACAAATGACGCTAAAAATGCGTTTAATAAGTAAGGAAACGGTTTTAGAAACAGTCACTTAGCCCTTACTCAGCGATGAAAAAGCAAGCCCGCCCCGCCGCTCAAAACACTGCCCGCCCCGATGTGTACCAGCTTGTAACCGACCGGGTAATTGAGGCCCTCGAAGCCGGTCAGATTGCCTGGCGCAAGCCCTGGCACGCGGCCTACGGTCTGCCCCGCAACTACGTGAGCGGCCGGGCTTACACCGGCATCAATGCCTTTCTGCTGCACCTGGTCGGCGGCACGCCGTTCTTTCTAACGTTCCGGCAGGCCAAGGAGCTGGGCGGCAACATCCGCAAGGGTGCCAAGGGCATGCCCGTGATTTACTACAACGTCACGACTCGCACCGACAAGCAAACCGGCGAGGAAGAGAAAACGCCATTTATCAAGTACTACACGGTCTTTTCCGTGGACGACGTGGAAGGCGTGGAAATCGTCCTGCCCGAGCAGCCCCAAGACCGGAACCACGAGCCCTTGGCAGCCGCCGAGGCCCTGGTAACGAATTGGGCTACCTGCCCCCGGATTGAGCACGGCGGTACGCAGGCCTTCTATGCTCCGGGTCCTGACTTTGTACAAGTACCCCGCCCGGAAACCTTCATCAGTGGCGAGGCCTATTACTCGACCCTATTTCACGAGCTGACCCACGCCACCGGCCACGCCAGCCGCCTGGACCGTCCCGACCTGGCCGAAGCCCTGCGCCCGAGTGGCCGCGCCGGCTACGCCCGCGAGGAGCTGACGGCGGAAATGGGCGCCGCTTTTCTGTGCGGCCACGCTGGCCTAAACCCCAGCGCCACGCTGGAAAACACGGCCGCCTACCTACAGTTTTGGCTGGAGCAGCTGCGCGGGGATAAAAAGCTGGTGGTGCAGGCCGCCAGCCGGGCCCAGCGCGCGGCAGAGCTGATACTGGGCCGCCCGGCTCCCGAGGATACCGAGCCCGACCCGCAGCCGACCCCCGCCAGCCCCGCCCCTGCGGCTGTGGTCGTGGCCTCTGAGCATGCGCAGCCAGCATGCTGCGGGGAAACCGGGGCCATACCGTCCCGCCCGGTGCTGCCCACGCTGCCACCGGTGATTTTGGGGCAGGAAACCCTGCCTTCGCTGACCACGGTCGTGGTCGCCACGCAGCGCATCGAGCTGACCCGCCTGCTGGAGCATCCCGCCTTTACCGATGAGCAGCGCCGCACGGCCACCGGCCGCATCCTGGCCGAAACCGACCCCGCCCGGCTGGGCCGCTGGCTGACCAACATCATGCAGCGGGTGGCCGAGTGGGAAGACCAAACCCTGGCTGAGGAGGCGCGCCAGAACCCGCGCCCCTATCCGTTGGACGAGTGCTGACCCTTAGCCGTCGCTTACATCTTCTTTCATCGGCGGGACCGGGGGCAGTGGGGTACCGTTCCACCGTCCCCGGTCTGCCGGCTTGCTTCCTTAACGTTTTTTATGCCTACCCCCCCTCCCCTACCGCCCCGCGTTGCCACCGCGCCGGCCCGGCGGTTTACCGACCTGCTGCGCCACGGCCGCTTCAGCTTCACCGAGCGCGAGCTGATGGAGCACCTGCGCATGACTTACCGCACCATCAAGCAGCGCGAGGCCGACCCGTCCACGCTCACCATCGCCGAGCTGCTGCGGGTTGCGGATTTGCTCAACGAGCCCGTGCAGGACATAATCGCCGTGGTCCTGGCTGAGGTGCAGTCCGGGGTTAGCTCGCCGGCTGGAACTCCCTCTACTTCCCTTTAGCGGGCGGGCCGTGCTGGAGGTAGTAGTTAACCGCTTCGTCGACCAACTCTTTTAAGTACACCCGCCGGCTGTGGTGCATAAGCTCCTCGTGGATGTAAGCCAGGGCGGCCCGCTGGGTTTCCCCCTCCAGGCGAATTAAGGAAGGCTGCAGCCCCACAGCCCCACTTTCCGCCTGAGCTGGTGCTTGTACCTTGGGGGGGCGCCCCCTCCCCTTGCGGGCTTCCGGCGCTACAGCGGCCTGCTGCGGCTTGGTTACGGGCTGAGCGGCTGGCGCTGGTGCTGCTGCCGCTGCTGCCGGAGCTTTCGTTACTGGCGGAGCGGCCACCGGTGCTGGTACTGGTGCTGGTACTGGTGCTGGTACTGGTGCTGGTACTGGTGCTGGTGCTGGTGCTGGTGGTGCAACGGGCGCTGCGGCCGCTGGCTCCGTGGCGGCTGGGGCTGCCGGCATGTGGCCGGGCTGTCCGCGCAGCATGGACATTTTCTCGTCCGTGGAGATTTTCAGGCGTTGAATCTTGGCCATTACGATACGAGTTCAGAGGTGAGCCCAGCGCGGGCAATCAGTTCGTCGCACAGGGCGCGCACTTCCGTTTCCACGGCAGCATCGGCCCCCACCGCCCGCCGGTAGGCCGGGTTGAGGTAGCTGTAGCGGGTTGAGAGGCGCTTGTAACAGCCGAGCTGGCGCAGCGAGGCCTGCAGGCGCGGCAAGCCCAAGGCGTCGGTGAATTCGTCCATGTCCTTTTCCTCTTTCAGGTTGGTGCGGTGCGAGTGCACGCCGAAGAATTGGAAGTCCAGCCCCTGCTCCCGCGAGAGCCGGGAAATCTCCTGCAGCAGCTGCATAAAGGAAATCGTGGCCAGGCGCTCGGCGTCCGAGGCCCCCACGGGCACGAGCACCACGTTGGCGCCGCTGAGCACGTCAATCATGGCCGTATCATCCGAGCGGCCCGGCACATCGATGAATACCACGTCGTAGTCGTCGCCCACCTCGTCGAGCCGGTCGTACACCTGGCCCATGCCCACGGATTCCAGCGCGTAGGGAAATGCGGGCTCCGCGAGCGTGCCGGCGAGTCGCTCCTGCTCCACGCTGGGCTGGTCGTTGGTCAGGCGCACCCCGGCCAGGGTTTGCTGGGAGTCGGCATCGACTACCAACACGCGGTAGCCATAGTCGGCCGAGAGTGCGCCGGCCAGTACGGTGATGAGGGTACTCTTACCAATGCCACCCTTCTGGTTGGCAACGCAGATGATTTTCATAGAACGAGGGAACTAACGGGTAAAGCCGCAACGGGCATTGGCTGGTTGCAAAATAAGCAGCTTATTTCTCAGTTTTCAAACTTACTTGTAAACTTGTTTTTTTGTTTCCTAGAAAATAAAGCAATCATATTACGAGAAAATAAGATGCTTGACTTCTTGGATTACTTATTTCTTAGAAAACATAAAACAAAGGAAACAAAAATCATTGTTTACAAACTTCTCAGTAAACATTTATCAAAAGCTCTTAAGAAACTTATTTCCTAAAATCCTAAGAAACAAACCCGAATACGGGCCGTAAAGCGGCAGGGATGCAGTTAGAGTTTCTAAATTCCTTGTTTCCTAGGAAATAATAAAAAGATGTCATCACCTTCCGACTGGGCATTGCCGGTACGGCAGGGCATTCCGAATAAGCAGCAGACTTAACCTCTCACCAGCAGAACAGCATGCTCCAACCCAAAGCAGCAACACCACGGGCTACGGGGGGAGGAAGCGATATCCGCACCCGACTTAGTCAGCTAGCCCCTAGTCTCGCAAATGTCAATAGAAATGGCAGCAGGGTAGTTAGCAAGAAGACTACCCTTTAATTGCGCTAACGCGCTGATTAAAGGGTAGTTATTTATCAACAGAGTTGATAAAGTGTAAAATGAAACTCTAAAGCATTAACAGACAGCAGCTAGCAGTTAAAAATTGGCTATGCAGGACCAAAAACCATCATCGTTGTCCCCGGCAGGCACGGGCCCGGTCGTGAAGCACCTTACGGTCAGCGGCCCGGCGCACCGACTGGTGGGAGCGGAGTCGGCCCGGTTGGGCCTTACCCGCACAGAATACGCCGACGCGGCCATCCGCTACTTCGCGGAGAGGAGCTTGAACCCGGTGGAAGCCCAGGCCCGGGAAGGACAGCTCATCATGGCGGAAGTGAAGCGGCTGGGCGACCGGGTATTCTCCTACCTGCAGGAGCAGGAGCGGGGCTTGCTGCTGGAAATGGTGCGTTCCCAGCTGCGACAGCAGGCCGTGCAGGAGCAAACGCTGCGAGTCGTAGAGAATTTATTGGCCCCGGAAGGAGGGGAGGCTCTGCATAAAATTCAGCGCAAAAATCAGGAGCGTATCGCGGAAGCCACCGCCGCCGGCGTAGCGGCTCTGAACATAAAGTCGCTGAATAAACAGCCTGGTAACGGGAAATAAAGCCATGCACGCCAAGCTAATTAACCCCAAAGCCAACGGCAAAAAAGCCTATAATAATCAGGGCAGTGCGGCGCAGGCCTTGAATTACCTGACCCACGAGGCCCGGCAAAACGGCCAGGAAGCGCACTTCTTTGACGGGCAGCGGGAGGCGCTGGACCGGGAATCCGTACTGGCGGCGCTCGATAACAACGTGAAGGGGCTACGGGCCAACGAGGCCAAGTTCTACTCCCTGGTTCTTAGTCCCAGCCCGGAAGAGCTGGCCCACATCGGAGGCGGTGATGAGGCGAAGCTGCGCGCCTACACCCGGGAGGTGATGGCGGCTTATGCGGCGGGCTTTCGTCTGAAAGACGGCGGGGCGGTGGGGAAGGATGACTTGGTGTGGGGCGCCATCATTCATCAGGAGCGCACCCACCGCGGCACCGACCCGGCCGTGAGGGAAGGGGGTGCCAGAGCGGGCCAGGCGCGCCCCGGTCTGCAGGCGCATATCCACGTGGTGGTCTCCGCCCGGGACCGGAAGCAGCGCGTCACGCTCAACCCCGGCGGGCGCGTGAGCCGGTTCAGTCTGCGCGACTGGCAGGACGAGGCCCGGGTGCAATTCGAGCGGCAGTTTCAGTACCAGGGTCCGGCTCCAAAACGAAAGCAGGCCCCCACCGTTTCCGCGCCCAACCCGAAACGCAACGCGCGGATTGCGGAGCGCGTCGGGCAATTAAACCGGCAGGCGGACCCGAGCCAGCGCCTGGAGGCGGAGCGGGTGCAGCGCATCGCGCAGGCCCGGGGCTACGACCCCATTTTCTACGACCGGCTGCGACGACTGGAAGGCCGGGCCCGGCAGGGGCAGTCGCTGGACAACGCCTACCACCTGCTGGCCACGGGGCGCGAGGAGCCGGCCCGCTCCGGTACCGGGCACCAGGTGCGGCAGGCCCTGCACAGCCTGCAGCAAGTCCTGCGTGCCAACAGGAGCCCCGAGCACGTGATAACCGAGGACATTGGCGAACCGCGTCGGCGCGGACAGTGGGAAGCCGAGCTGTGATTTAATCAAATAGCACCCTTTAGCTAAACTCTGCATGAGCATGATGAGCGCCCCCCGGCAGCCGGGCAACCACCGCCTGACCGGTTTCTACGTCGCCTTGACTTTTCTTCTGATAGTGCTGGCCGGCGGCGAGTACTACTTGCTGACCCACCCGGACCTGATGGCGGGGGCCGCGCCTTCACCGGGCCCGAAAGCGGGCTTGGGCGCTTCGATTACCACCCGGCTGCTGGCCGGTCTGGGAAGCTTTTACCAGCGCTACGGCCTACTGATTCGCGGTGCAGTACTGGTAGGAGGGGGGCTGCTGGCCGTACTTATGAAAATGCCCCCTGCCCGTCCCGGGCAGCGGCGCTGGCAGCCCACGCAGCTGCAGCTGCGGCGCGTGCAGCTGGGGGCCGCGGGGGTGGGCTCACTCAGCGGGGCGCTGCTGCTGGCCCTGGCCCCGTTTTCGGCGGGCGTCATTGCCTGGCTCTACCCCACGGCCGCCGGGCTGGTACTAGGCGCGGGCCTGGTTGCGGGTGTGGTGCGGGCCCTGCACAAGACCGAGCGGTTTGGGCTGCGCACCGAGCGCCAGCAGCAGCAGTCGGAGCACGGCTTTAGTTTGGCCACAACCGACGGGGGCTGGATTAACATTCCCAACCCGTTTCGGGGCACGCTGGTGCTGGGCGGCGCCGGGGCAGGTAAGTCGTATTCCATCGGCGAGCCTTTGATTGAGCAATTCACCGAGAAGGGCTTTGCCGGCCTCATCTACGACTTTAAGTTTCCAGTGCTGGCCGAAGCCGCGCAGAAAGCTTTTGTGCTGGCCGACGCCAAAGCCCGGGCAGCCGGGAAGCAGCCCGCTCAAGTGCAGCTGCACATCATCAACTTTAAAGACCTGGAACGCAGCGAGCGAGTGAACCCGCTGCGGGCCGATAAGATGCCGGTGGTGGCGTACGCCAACGAGTACGCCCGCGCCATCATGGCCAACCTGAACCCGGAGAGCATCAAAAAGATGGACTTCTTCGACACCAGCGCCAACGCCTTTCTGACGGCCATCATCTGGTTTTACAAGAAGAACTTCCCCACGTTCTGCACCCTGCCCCACGTGGTGAACACGGCCCTGCACCCGGACTTTACCCACGTGCTGAGCATGCTCGACTCGGACCCCGAGTGCGGCGACATGGTGCGCTCCATCACGACGGCCGTCAAGCAGCGGGCCGAGAAGCAGGTGGCCGGCGTCATTGCCTCGCTGCAGATTGTGCTCACCCGCATCAACTCGCCAGAAATTGCCTGGGTACTCACGCCGGACGAGGCGAGAGGGGAGGGGTTCAGCCTGGAGCTGAACGACAAGAAAGCCCCCAAGGTGCTGGTCGTGGGCAATGACCCCACGCTCAAGGAAACCTTCTCACCGGTCATCAGCTGCATCGTGGCCGTGGCCCTGAAGCTGATGAACCAGCAGCACAAGCACCCGAGCTACGTGTTTCTCGACGAGGCCGCCACCATCTACGTGCCCAACCTGGAGGTGATACCGGCCACGGCGCGCAGCAACAAGGTGGCCATGATTTACATGACCCAGGATTTGAGCCAGATGATTGACGCCTACGGCCGGGAGAAGATGCAGGTGATGGTGAGCAACCTCAACAACCAGTTTTTCGGCAAGGTCAACTCGCTGGAGACGGCCAAGTTTGTGTCGGAACTCGTGGGCAAGGAAGACCGGGAGATGGTGTCGGCCAGTCTGGGCCGCAGCCAGAGCGGCGGCAGCCGGGGCGCGGGCAGCAGCAGCAACCAGAGCGTGAGCTGGCAGGAGCGCAACCTGGTGCGCCTGCAGGATACCATCACGCTCGAAACCGGCGAGTTCATCGGGCAGACCGTGGAGACGGAGCAGCCCTTTTTCCAGGGGAAAGTGGCGCGGCAGGCCACGCCGGGCACTTACCCGCTCCACCCCTTGGCCACGTTCGAGGGTGGGCCGGCGCCGGTGCTGGAAGCGGCACTGGCAGGGGAGGAGCCGAGCCGGGACTGGCTGAGCCAGCGACGGGCGGCGCGGCAGGCCGGGAGCCAGCCCGCCGCCGAATCGATTGGCGCCCTGCAGGCCGTCATTCAGGCCAACTTTGCCTTGATACGCGAGGACGTGGCTGGCATTGTCGGGCAGTACGCCAACACCCTTAAGCCAGGCCAGATGCCGGATAATGAGCCCATGCTTTAGGCGGCATTTGAGGCACCTTCAGTACCGGTTTTTTGTTAATTAAATGCCTCTATTTCCTCCCATTTACGTATTTTGCATGATGGAAACGCCCGCCTATCCGACCCCACAGTTTGGCCCCCGCGAGCAGACCCGCGAGCAGCGGCAGTTCATCATCAGCCAGTCGCTTGGCATCACCCGCAGCCAGGGTCCCTACGAAGTGCCGGAGTGGCAAGCCACGCTGCACGAGCAGTACATAGCTGGGCTCGTTGACCTGGACTACGTGGGGGCGCGCCACGACGAATACCGCGCTCAGCTCATTGCGAGCCAGGCGCCTGCTGCAGCGGTAATTAAGTAATTCTCTTTCGCGACCCCTTAGCCCGGCCACCAGCGCCGCGCGGTTTTGCCCCGGCGTTTCTCGGTTGCCGAGCGCCGGGCACTGCACGCCTATGACTGACCGCTTCACCAATCCGGAAACCGGCGTTTTCTACAACCGGCTCGGCCTCACCGATGCCGACGAGCTGGACCGGGAAACCAAGCGCCTTTCCCTGCGCCGGCTTTCGGAGCTGGCCGCCGGCCGCGGCCCGCAGGGCGACAGCTTCGATGCCGCGCAGCTGCGCGCTACCCACCAGTACCTGTTCCGGGATACGTTTGAGTGGGCCGGACAGACCCGCCGGGAGGGTGCTTTTCAAGGGGTCAAAGCAGCCGATTTGCCGGGCATGGAGCGGCCCATGCACTTTGCGCCCTACGAGCGCATCGACGAGCGCCTCAACGCGCTGGGTGAGCAGCTCAAGCAGGAAAACAACCTTAGAGGCTTGCCCACTTCGGCCGCGTTTGCCGAGCGCGCGGCCTATTACTTTGACCACTACAACCACGTGCACGCCTTCCGGGAAGGCAACGGGCGCACGCTGCAGGCCGCTTTCAGTGAGCTGGCGCAGCAGGCAGGCTATCGGGTTGACTTTGGCCGGGAGCACGAACTGCTCAACCCCGCCCGGGACCAGGGCATTGTGAGTTTGCACGGGGCACCGCACCGCGAGAACGATTTGCAGGCGCTACGTGACCTGTTTGCCCGCAACACCACGCCGCTGCCCGGACCGGACGCCGAAGCGGCCCGGCACCCCAGCCAGGCCCGCCCCCTGCCCGACGGACCGACCCCCGCGGTCCAGCAGATAGAGCAGCTGCGCGAGCTGGTGGCCGCTACCCCGGCCCTGCAGCAGCTGGTAGCCGGCGTGGACTACCGGCGCAACCAGCGCGCGGACGCCCTACTAAGCCAGGTGCTTGACATTGACCGCAACCCGCAGGCTGGCGTAACTCAGCACGGAGCCGGCCTCCAGCAACTGCTGCAGGAGGTGGTGCAGGACAAACGCTTTCAGGACCCGGCATCGCAGCGCGAGGCCGCCCGTTTTGGGGCCGCGCTGGCAGTCATGCAGCCCCCAGTGCATAGCAAGGACGTTGCTTCCACGCCGGCTTTACCGGTTACCAGCCCAGCGCCCGCGGGGACGGCCGCTTTTGTGCAGGCCGCTAAACAGTTGGTGGAGGGATTGGAAGAACAGGGCTACCCCGGGCCGGCGGATTCCTTATCGCGGGCCGCCAAGGCCGTGGAGAAATCATCTTACCTGGGTGGGGCCAACCTACAGGCAGTGGCCGAGGCATTGACTAGGGCCGAGAAGATACCGGCATTGGCCGACGATGCCGCCACCCTGCGGGGGGCTGGGCGCAGTTTGCAGGAAGCGCAGCGCATCGCCGCGCCACCGCAGCCGGGCCGGGAAAACGAAGGTCCAGAACGGTAAGCACCCGGCATCTCCGCACGGAACCCCAAACCAGACCCATGGATTTATACATAGAAGCCGAGTATGAAGCGGCCAGCTGGGAGCTGGAGCAATTGCTGGACCAGTGGCCCCGAAACGCGGAGCGCACGCTCACGCTGCTGGCAGCAATTGAAGAATTCTTTCGGCAGGGCGCTTGCCACTGGGCCGCGCCAGTGCCCCCGCGCCTGCCCGAAGGGCCAATTGAGGAAGCGCGTCGGGCCAGGGCGTGGGCCCACCGCGAAAATCCCGCGCTGGCCCGGCAGTACCTTTTCAACTTAACCCAGGCCAAAGAGACCTTAGCCGCCCGGGAAAGCCAGGCGAAGAATTAGTAGGCCTCAACCGACTGCAGCTAATTGCTACCTTGCCACCGATGAAGGACGATGAATTAGAGTTCCTGCAGGAACAGATGGAGGCGACTGAGTTGCTGCCCTGTGCCACCTGCCGGCAGGAAACGCTACACGCCCACGTTGAGGTGCTGGAGAGCTATGCCCACGCCACGGAGCTGTTGATGGAGTGCACTGCCTGTGGTACGCGCCGTACCTGGATGCAACTTGAAACGCCTAAGTAGCAATCAGGCCGGCAGCAACGCCTGTCGCTCTATTACACATTTAACACCCTTGCTTTTTCGGATGGTACTCGGGTATTACTAACCCTACCTCTAGCAAAGTCACTGTAAATGTTGGGTACTATCCCAGTTACTATCAGGTCAATGTCTCAATGAGCTAAGCAGGTAAAAACAAGGACAGGCAAATACTCATTGAGGGCCTAATCGGGAATACTTACTTTAGCGTTTGCTTAAATAAGAAAACACTACCTTTGCTAAAATTTAAGATATGTCCTCTTCCTCTTGCATCCGGGTTTTCGCTGATACGGCCCACATCGAACAGAGCAAGCACCGCCTGGCTGCCGCTGAGCCGGAGTTGCAGTCGCTGGCGGCCGTGTTGGCGCTGGCCGGCAACGAGGTACGCCTGAAGATGCTGTTTCTGCTGCTGGACAAGCAGCAGCTGTGTGTGTGCGACCTGGCCGACGTGCTGCAGATGAACGTTTCGGCCATCTCCCAGCACCTGCGCAAGCTCAAGGACGGCGGGGTAATACAGGCCCGCAAAGTTGGGCAAACGGTGTTCTACTCGCTGTCGGCGGCACATCTGGCTGTGCTGCAGCCCCTGCTAACCCCGGCATCCACTTCTGCTTCCCTCACCCCCGCCCGATGAATCCTACACCCGCCACCCCCACCAAGTCCCTGGCTGGCACGGGCCTACTGGCCGCCCTCGCCGCTTCGCTGTGCTGCATTACGCCTTTGTTGGCCATTGTGGGCGGGCTGGGCGGCGTGGCCAGCACGTTTGCCTGGCTGGAACCGTTGCGCCCCTATCTCATTGCCCTGACCGTCGGCGTGCTGGGCTTCGCCTGGTATCAGCAGCTGCGACCCCGGCTTGCCGCGGCCGATGACTGCGGCTGCGCCGTGCCGGCCAAGCCCTCGCTGATGCAGTCGCGGGGCTTTCTGGCCACTATCACCGTGCTGGCTGGCCTGCTGCTGACTTTCCCCTACTACGGGGCCCGACTCTATCCCACGGCAGCGCTTAGGCCCGTGGTGGCCACCAGCGCGGCCCCGGTGCTGCAAACCAGCTCCTACCGCATCGGCGGCATGACCTGCGAGGCCTGCGCCCGCCACGTCGAGCACGACGTGCAGCAGTTGCCGGGCGTGCAAAGCGTGCAGGTGTCCTACGAACAGGGCACGGCCCAGGTCCGCTTCAATGCCGCCGTCACGACCGTGGCCCAGGTAGAGGGCGCCATCAACGGCACCGGCTACTCGGTGCTGAACCCTTCCGTTACCCGCTAATTGCCCTGCTATGATTTCCCTCACGCCAGCTACCCCCACCCCGCCAGTGACGCTGACCTCGGTGCTTACCTGCCCGGTCTGCCAGCACGCGCAGGCCGAGCAGATGCCGACCGATGCCTGCCAGTGGTTTTACGAATGCACCAGCTGCCACACCGTGCTCAAGCCCCTAGCCGGCGACTGCTGCGTGTACTGCTCGTACGGAACCGTGCCCTGCCCGCCCATCCAGGAGCAGGGCCAAGGAGCCTGCGGCTGCTGCTAGTTATTCTCTTGTTGATTTTCACTTTTTTAACTCCCACCTCATGAAAAACCTCCTGCTTGCCCTGACCCTGCTGGCCACCATCGGCAGTGCTAGCGCCAACGACGGCAAACCCGGCAAAAAGAACAAAAAGGCGGCCAAGGAAGCCGCCATGCAGTGCGCCAAGGACGAGAAGCCCGGCGCCAGCTGCTGCGCCAAGAAGCCGGCCACGGCCGCCGTGGTAGCGCCGGCGACCACGGAAGTCGTCAAAAAATAAGCACTCCACCAAGCGGCCGGCCAAGCCGCCGCTTGGAAGGCGAAAAGCGCCGGACTATTGTAGTCCGGCGCTTTTTTGTTACATCAGTTGACCACTAAGGCGGGATTGGCTCGGGCTGCGGGTACCGGCCAGGCCGACGCCAGCGTCCACCCCGCATCCAGTAGCTTCACGCTAGCGCACGCCGGCCCGCCGTCCCCGGCCCGGCCCAGGATGCGGGCCTGCAGCGTCAAGTCCGGCCGGGCCAAGGCTTGTTCTACCAGTTCCCGGGTCAGCACCGGCAGGGGCACCTTGGCCCGGCGGGCCCAGCCGGAATCGGCCTGACCGGCATAGGTGCCGGCGTTCACGTAAAGAAAGCGCCCCTGCACCGGGCCGTGGAAGGCGGGCCCACCTAAGCGCGGCACCGCTTCGCCCTTGGGATAGGATACGGTTGCTTGCAACTCAAAAAGCAACACGCCCGCAACAGCATTGACCGGCGGAACCAGCTCATGGGTGCCGCGTTGCAGCATCAGCGTAACACCGGACGGGGCATCGAGGACCTGTAGTTGGAGGCGCAGCAGCTGTTTCATAGCGGAAAAATACGGGCCCGGGGCGGAGAGCAAGCATCGTCATTTGGCAGACAGGGCATCTGTGTTGCCGCCGTACCAACGGCGCCGAAACCAGAAGGCCACGTTCACCAGCGCAATCAGCGCCGGCACCTCAATCAGCGGGCCGATGACGCCTGCAAAGGCCTGCCCCGAATTCAGCCCAAACACGCCGATGGCCACGGCAATGGCCAGTTCGAAGTTATTGCCCGTGGCCGTGAAGGCAATGCTGGCATTCTCGGCGTAATCCGCCCCAAGCCACTTGCCCGCCGCGAAGCTGAGCACGAACATGATGCCGAAGTACAGCGCCAGCGGCAGGGCAATGCGCAACACGTCCAACGGTATGCGCACAATGGTTTCGCCCTTCAAGCTGAACATGACCACGATGGTGAGCAGCAGCGCTATCAGGGTAATGGGGCTAATGGCCGGGAGGTACACCTGCTCGTACCACTCGTTGCCTTTCAGCCGGCGCAGGACGGTGCGCGAGAGAAAGCCCGCCGCAAACGGAATGCCTAGGTAAATGAGCACGCTCTGCGCAATGTCCCCAATGCCAATGTTGACCGCGTAGCCTTTCAGCCCAAAGTAGGGCGGCAGCACGGTGATTAACAGCCAGGCCAGCACCGAGTAAAACAGCACCTGAAAGATGGAGTTGAGCGCCACCAGCCCGGCGGCATACTCGCGGCTGCCATCGGCTAGGTCGTTCCAAACCAGCACCATGGCAATGCACCGCGCAATACCAATCAGAATCAGGCCCATCATATACTCCGGTTTGTCGGGCAGCAGCCAGATCGCCAGCAGGAACATGAGCAGCGGCCCGAGTATCCAGTTCAGAAACAAGGACAGCCCGATGATGCGCGTGTTGTTGAATACCGTGGGCAACTGCTCGTACTTCACCTTGGCCAGCGGCGGGTACATCATCAGAATCAGGCCGATGGCCAGCGGCACGTTCACCGTGCCCACCGAGAAGTAGTTGATGGCCCCGTTGATGCCCGGCACCAGGTAGCCCAGGGCCACGCCCAGCGCCATGGCCAAAAATATCCACAGCGTGAGGCCCCGGTCGAGGCCGGAAAGTTTCTTTTCCGCCAGCGCAGCGGGGGCCGGAGCCGCAGGCAGGGGTTGGTTAAGGGTGGTCATTACAAGTAAGAATTAATCGATGCCGACGGCCGGGCTACGCCGTTCCATTTGCACCGTGTTGCGCCACACGCCGTGGTGCTGGCCGATGCGCTCGCGGTGCCCAATGACTCGGAACCCGGCCTGCATGTGCAGGGCTATGCTGGCCGTGTTTTCTTCAAACGTGCCGGCTTGCAGCGTCCAGATGCCGTGCGCTTCCGAATCCGCAATCAGGGCCTGTAGCAGCTGCCGGCCCACACCCTGGCCCCGGGCTTCGGCCGCGATATACACGCTGATTTCGGCCACCCCACCGTACACGCAGCGGCTCGATACCGGCGAGAGCGCCGCCCAGCCCTGTACCGTGCCGGCCTCGTCCACCGCCACCAGCCGGCTGTGGCCCAGGTGGGCCCGGTTCCAGGCCTCCCAGGCGGGCGCCTGCGTTTCAAACGTGGCATTGCCCGTGGCAATGCCCGCTTCGTAAATGGCCTTAACCGCCGGCCAGTGGGCTTCGGTCATCGGAAGAATCGTCATGGCAGAAATGAGTTAATAGGCCTTGCGGAGCATGTCGGCGTATTCGTTGGGCAGCGGCGAGGCCTCTACCGCCTGCGCGGCTTTTTCCACGTCGTATTCCACGCGCACCAGCTCCGAGCGCACGCTAGTAGGGTCCGTCAGCTTCGTGTGCTCGTCCAGGTGCAGCAGCTGGTAGGCAGCCCGCGGGTCACCGTCCTTGGGCTTGCCGACCGAGCCAATGTTGAGTGCGTGCCGGTAGCGGGTTTCGCCCTCGTGCTCGTAAGCAAAGGTGCGGTGGTAGGGCTTGTGCGTGTGGCCGAAGAGCAGGATGTCGGCATTGGCCTCTTGCAGGATGCGCAGGAAGCTGGCCTCGGGCCGGTCCTCGAACAGGTACTCGTTGATTTTGCGGGGCGAGCCGTGTACCATCAGCAGGCTGAGCGTGCAGGGCTCCTCCTGAAAGTCCAGGCGCAGGTGCTTAGGCAGGTAGCGCAGGTAGCGCCGCTCGTTCGGGCCCATCACCTGATTGGTGAAGGCAATGCTCTGCGCGCCCAGGTTCTTCTCCGTGTCGGTTTTGTAGGCGCAGCCGCAGTTCTCGCTGGCCAGCCCAATGCCCTGGTCGTAGTTGCCGGCCAGCGTGGGAATGCCGCGCCGCCGCACTTCGTTGACTACTTCGTTGGGCCAGGGCGCGTAGCCCACTAGGTCGCCCAAACAGAAAATCAGGTCCGGGCGGCGCTGCTCCATATCGGCCAGCACCGCTTCCAGGGCCGGCAGGTTGCCGTGCACGTCGGAGAAAAAAGCAATTGTCATTAGCCGGTAAAAGAAGGTAGGGTAGGACACGGGGTAGCAAAACGGCGCCACCCGGGGAGGGCAGCGCCGTTTCGTTGGGCGTTTAGCAGCACCCGCCGCCGGGCGTGCAGGCCATCTGCAGCTGCGGCAGGGCGAACGGCTGCGCGTCGGGAATGCCGCAGGCATCCTGCGCCAGGCAGGCCGTCTGCTTCGGAGTCAGCACGAAGTCGGTGCCATCGAACAGCAACCCAAACTTGCCAATCGTGGCTTGCTGGTACTCCACTTCAATGTCCAGGTCCTCGCTGCCCAAAATGCGCTCCGACAGGTTGAGGATGTGCAGGAATTTCTGCGGGGCCAGGCGGTGGTCGTAGTCGCCGGCCTCCCAGAGTTGGAAGTTGGCCACGGTCTCGCGACGCTCGGTGCCGCCGCAGTCTATAAAGTGCTTGCTGACCAGGCCCACTTCGGTCACGTGGAAATGGGAAGGGAGGTGCTCCCCGCTGGGCAGGCGGAAGTTGACGGCTTCCAGGCCGGCCAGGGTCTGCTTCATTTCGGAGATTTTCATGGGGCAGGGGATTAGGTAAAAAAGGGAATTAGCAGCCGCAGGCCTCATCCGGCCCACAGGCCGCGCCGGCCGTCGCCTCAATAAAGAAGCCGGTGAATTGCTGGTGCACCTGTTTGAGCAGTTCGGTATTGAGGCAGTAGCACACCTTCACGCCCTCGATTTCCCCGCGTATCAGGTCCAGCGCCTTGAGCTCCTGCAGGTGTTGAAACACCGTGGTGCGCGAGAGCGGCAGCTCGGCGGCGATGTCCCCGGAGATGCAGGTCTGCTTGCTGGCCAGAAACTGAATGATGGCCACCCGCGCCGGGTGCGCCAGGGCCTTGGCCACGCGGGCCAGTTGCTGTTGCTCCTGCGTGAAAGCGGCGGTTTTGGCGTAGGTCATAACGAAGGGCGGAGATGTGTCGCAAATATACGGCATTAAATGTCGTAAGTTTGCGACATAGATTCTTTTTCTCCTGGGCCGTCCCTTTCCAACCGCTTGGCCGCCATGAAAAGCTGCTTGCTGTTTATGCTCGCGTCGCTGTGCAGCGTGCCCCTGCTCGCGCAGCCAGCCGCGTCGGTGCCGTTTCAGGGCCCAACCCCGGGCTTTCACCAGACGCACCCCGGGCAGATACTCTTCAGCCCCACCGCGGTTTCCGTGGCTGGCTTCCCGGGCGCGGGGTACATTGGCCTGAGCACGTATGCCTTGGGGCCCCACAGCAGGCTGTACTTCACTGCTTTTCTGGGTTCGTCCCTCACCCAGGCCCTGCACCGCCTGGCGCCCCATCTACCCGTGCAGGAGTTGGCTCGCACCGGCACCTACCAGTTCAGCTTTTACGTCGACAAGCAACTAGTATACCTCGCCAACCTGCCCGTAGAGGCCGTTTCCGCGGACAGCCGGAAACACGATACGGTGCTGCACCAAGCGTTGGTGAACCCCGGGGCGTCCACGGTTGGTTGGGGGCAACAGCTGTGGTACCGGTTTCTGTCCAACGGCGGCGTAAGAGCCCTGGCGAAAGGGCAGCACCTGCTGCGACTGGAAATCCGGCCCTACTTCCAAGACCGGGCCGTACGGGACGCGCCGGTGCTCGCCGCCGGTCAGGTCGCCCTCGATGTAACTGCTCCCGTTGCTGCCAAACTGTCCCATTAGCCCCACCTGTGCCCGGGCATGGGAGCCGGTAGATTTTAAGAAATAAAGCAGACACTTGTAAGGTCCGTCGGGGCCCCCATGCTTTTTCTTTCGGTTGATGCTAAGCGCTACCGCCGGAAAGTGTAGCGGGTGCAGAGGCCCCCAGCGCCACGTGGCACTGCTCAAACCAGGTGCCGGCCGTGTGTCCGGCCACCAGCGCCCGGGCGTGGGCTACGGCCTCCAGGGTCAGCTGCTGCAACAGCGCTTCCGGGACGTCCACCACGGGCAGCCCCGTGTCGGGGTGCTCCAGGCGCGTCATGCCCGCCACCCGGTACACCGTCCGGCAGGAGGCGCTGAGCAGAAAGCGGGAAGTTTCTTCTTCCAGGTAGCGGATGCCAACGGTAATGTCCAGGGTTTGGCCATCCTCCGGCACGCGGTTGAGCACTTCGAGCTGAAAGTGAATCGGAACCGCTTCCGGAGCGACGTACTCCGGGTTGTAGTTGAAGTCGTTGAGCCGGATGGATTGGACTTGCGCGTGGACCATAACAGAAAGCTTAGGGGAAAAGAACCTTGACAGGGCCGGCAGCTACATTTTCATGTTGGGGTCCATGCCCGCCATGGGGTCAGTGCCCTGGTACAGCGCGTACTCGCTTTCCAGCAGGTAGGCGCCGCTGACTACCACCTGCGCGCCCGCCTCCACCCCGCCGGTGATGGCCACGGTCTCGTCGGTTTCGGTGCCCGTGCTGACTTTTAGGCGGCGGAAGCGCCCGGTCGCGTCCACCTGCTGCCAGACGTAGCTGCCGCGGCTGTCGCGCAGCACCGCGTCCTGGGGCAGCGTGAGGGATTGCGCCGTTGCGGTGGGGCTCCGACTTGGTAGGCGCACGTTGGCCTGCATGCCCGGCTGCAGCCGTCCGCCGGGGTTGGCTAGCTGCACGCGCAGCAGCGTCACCTTGCTGTTGGCTTGCCGCTCGGGGCTGAGAAAGACCACCCGGCCGGAGTAGGTGTCGGGCAGCCCAACGACCTGTACCTGTACCGACTGGCCCGTCGCGACGCCGGCCACTTCTTCGGGGTAGAGCTGGGCCTCGACCCAGACCGAGGACAGGTTGGTGAGCGAAACCAGTAACGTACCCTCGCCCACGTACTGGCCTTCCGTGACGCCCACGGCCTGCACCAGGCCCGCCTGCGGGCTATAGAAGGTCAGCGACGCAGTCGGCCGGCCCGAAGCGGCCAGGGCGCGCAGCTGGCCCTCGGTCATGCCCAGCAGCCGCAGCCGCTGGCGGGCACTGGCCACTAGGCGGCCGTACTGGTTCCCGCCCGGGCCCCCGGCCCGCTGCTGAGCCAGGCTGAGCACGTATTCCTGCTGCAGGGCCTGCAGCAGCTCGCTGTAGATGGACACCAGCGGGGCGCCCGCCTGGATAGATTCGCCGGTCTGGCGCACAAACAGCCGCTCGACGCGTCCGGCCACCCGGCTGCTCACCGTGCGGGTTTGGTTGGCATCGGCGGTAATAGTGCCCGTGAGCACGGTGCTGCCAGTGCTGCTGCCAGCTCCACCCAGCGAGGCCACGCGGATGCCCGCGAGCTGTTGCTGTTGCGCACTCAGCATCACCTCCGGCGCGGCGGCTACCGTACCGGCAGGAGCTTTTGTCGCTGGAGCGGCTTTGGTCGCTTTCACGAGGTCCATGCTGCAAATGGGGCACTTGCCGGGCTGCTCCCAGCTAATCTGGGGGTGCATCGGGCAGGTGTAGTGCGTGAGGGCTGCCGAGCCGGCCTTGGCCGCTACGGGCTGAGCGGGCGCCCCCTGCTTGGTCGCTTTGACCAAATCCATCGTGCAGATGGGGCACTTTCCCGGCTCGTCGCGCACGATTTGCGGGTGCATGGGGCAGGTGAAGTAGCTGCTGGTGCCATCATGGGCATGGGCGTCCTCGGGCGCGGCTTTCTGGCAGGCACTGGCCCCGAGGGTCAGCAAACCGGCCAGCAGCGCGAAGGGCAGCAGCCGTCCCCGGGTCCAGCGAGTGAGCAGGTTAAACAACTTATTCATCGCGGTAGTCGGTTTTGGTTGAGGTCGAGGTGGGAGCCTGGCTGGGCGTCGGGGTTCGGGCGGTTTGCACAAACCCTTCGCTGTCCACCAGAAACTGGGCGTTGGTGGCCACGGCATCCTGCGCGCTCACGCCCTGCAGGATTTGCACCCGCTCGGCACTGCGGCGGCCAGTCTGCACCGGCATGGCCTGGAAGGCCCCGTTGCGGCGCACGAAGGCCACCTCGCGGTTGCCCAGGTCCACCACCGCGGCCCGGGGCAGCCACAGCCCGCCCGTAGCTGGCTCGCTGACGGTGCCCGTGAGCAGGGCGCCGCTGCGCAGCCGCCCGTCGGCATTGTTGAGGTGCACCCGCACGGCCCCGGTGCGGGCCCCTTCGCGGAAGGAGGGCTCGATGAGGTCGATGCGCGCCGATACTGCCCGGGCTGGGTTGTTTTCGGGCCGCACCCGGATGGTTTGCCCCACTTGCAGGGCGGCCAGCTCGTCGGGCCGGGGCTCGAACACGCCCCACACCTGCCGGGTGTTAACCACCCGAAACAAGGTCTGGCCGGCCGTGACGTAGGCACCTTCGGTCAAGGCCAGCCCGGCTTCGACTGGCATGGGTGCCGCGGCGGCCGGAGCACTGCTGGCAGCGCCGCCCCCGCCCATGGGGTCGCCACCGCTACCGCCCATGCCGCCCCCAGCCGGAGCTGGGACCGGTGGCAAGGCGGTCCCTGGCTGTGCGGGCTGCTCCACCACGTACCCGGAATAGGGACTGTAGATGGCCACGCTATAGATGGGTTTGCCGGTGGCAGTGGTGCGGTTGATTTGCGCATCTGTCAGGCCCAACAGGCGCAGCTTCTGGCGGGCGCCCCGCAGCAGGGAGGTGTTCTGCGCGTCGTGGGTGCGAATGAACAGCAGCTCCTGCTGGGCCGTCACCAGCTCGGGGCTGTAGACTTCGAGCAGCTTCTGGCCCTTGGTGACGGGCTGGTAGTTGTAGCGCACGAGCAACTTTTCGACGCGCCCGCCGAAACGGGCGGCAATGACTTCGGCGCGGCGCGTGTCGTACTCCACCCGGCCGTTCAGCGTGAGCGTGAGGTTGGGCGCGCCGGCGGTGGGGTACACGGTGGCCTGAGTGGAAACCACCGTGGCGTCGGGCGAGCGCAGCAGGTTCTGCAAGCTCGCGCTGGCCGGGGCCTGGGCGCCGCCCGCCGTGGGCTTTTTCACCAGGGCCATGCCGCAAACGGGGCAGTCGCCCGGCTTATCCCGAATGATTTGCGGGTGCATGGGGCAGGTATACACGTCCCCGGCGGATTCGTGGTTGTGCGTGTCCACAGCCGCGGCCTCCGCCGTGTTGCCAGCGTCCGCCGAGGTTTTGTCTGACTGGCAAGCACCCAGCAGTAAAGCCAGTGGCAGGGCCACCAGCCCGAGCCGCGCCCGCCGCGGGCTATTGTTCCAGCTCTTTTTCATATGCAATTTGCTGGGTGAGTTGTTGTTGCAGGTTGTCGAGGTATTCGAGTCGGGTGCGCTTGAGCGTGGTCCAGGCTTCGAGCACCTGAAACAGCTGGCCGGTATTCTGCTCGTAGGCCAGCATGGTGGCCTGGTAGCTGCGGCGCAGGGCCGGCAGGATGCGCCGCTCGTAGGCGCGGGTCTGCTCCTGACGCAGCGCCAGGTCGGTTTGCAGGCTGGCCAGCCGGCCGCTGGCTTCGTTGAGCACTTCTTCGCGCTGCTTGCGCAGGGCCTGGGCCTCGAAGCCCAGCGCAGCCGTGTTGGCCTTGTACTCACGAGCGGCCCACGGGGCCAGCGGAATGGTGACCATGCCCATCACGCTGAACTGATTGGGCGTTGTTCCGATGCCGCGCATGTGGTCGTAGCGCACGCCGAAGTCGGGCCGGCGGCGGCTGGCCTCCAGGTCCTGGCTCAGGCGCACGGTGGTCAGGGCCCGGTCCAGGCTGCGAACGTCGCTGCGCCGGCCGGCCAGCGCGGCCGTATCGGCCGGGGCCAGGGCGAGCGAGGTGGCGGTTAAAACCGTCGTGTCCACGGCAAAGGCTTCGCCGCGGGGCCGGTTCATGAGCGTGTTGAGGGCAATCTGGTTTTGCGTGGCCCGGGCATCGGCCTGCCGGTGGTCGTTGAGGTGCATTTCCAGCCGGGCCTTGGCGTCGTAGATGTTAGGTAGCGTGGCCTGGTTGTAGGGGTAGCGCGCTTCGGCCAGCTTGATGAGGAAGCGCAGCAGCGCTTCGTTTTCGTCGAGCACGGCCAGCTTTTTGGTAAGCACGGCCTGTTCCACGTACAGGGTTTTGGCCTGGGCGCGCAGCTGCACCACGGCGTTTTGCTGGTCGGCCTGCACCACGGCCGCCTGGCTGCTCAGGTAGGCCCGGCGGGCGCGCTGCTTGGCCGGGTTGGGCAGCATCTGCTCCACCGACACCATCTGCATGCCCTCGCCCTGCCCGTTGTTCATTTCCTTGATGGGGCGCTGGTTGTAGGGCGTCATCCAGTAGCCGGCGCTGAGCTTGGGCGCTTCCCAGCTGCTGGCGCCGGCCACGGCGGCCTGCTTGGCCTGGGCTTGGTAGGCGTACTGCTGCACGGCGGGGTTGCCGCGCTCCACGCGCTGCAGAACCGAATCGAGCGGCAGCACCGGGCCGCTGGGGGCCGCCAGGTGCATGTCCTTGGTCATCTTTTGGCCGTGGGCCAATTGTGGAACCGCTGCCAGCAGGCCGGCGGCCAACGAGAAATTAAGCCAGTGTTTCATGGGATGAAGGGGCCGGAACCACTGCCCGGCACGGGGGCTAGTGGGAGACTTCGAGAACATCAATTTTTCCGAATTTGCGCAGCTCGTATTCCTTGGTGTACAAGAAGATGAGCGGCGTGACGAGCAGAATGTGGGTGGCCGAAGTGAACACCCCGCCTATCATGGGCAGCACGATGGGCAGCATCACGTCCGAGCCCGTGCCCGTGGCCCAGAGCACCGGCACCAGCCCGAACAAGGACACCGACACGGTCATCAGCTTGGGCCGCAGGCGCTTGGCCGCGCCGTGAAACACGGCCTCCTGCAGGTCCTCTTTGGTAATTGTTTCGGCTGAGTTGCCCTTCTCGGCCACCAGCCGCTGCATGGCGTCGTTGAGGTAGATGACCATGATGACGCCCGTTTCCACGGCCAGCCCGAACAGGGCGATAAAACCCACGGCCACCGCCACCGACAGGTTCACCCCGTAGAAATACACCATGTAGGCCCCGCCAATCAGGGCGAAGGGAATGGTGATAAGGCTCATGAACGCCTCCCGCACGGAATGAAAGGCGAAGTACAGCGCCCCAAAAATCACAATGAGCACCAGCGGCAGAATCAGCTTGAGCGTGCGCTGCGAGCTAATCAGGTTTTCGTACTGCCCGCTCCACTCCAGGTAGTAGCCCTGGGGCAGCTGCTTTTCCAGGCTTTGCAGCTTTTGCATGGCGTCGTTCACGGTGCTGCCCAGGTCGCGGCCCCGCACGTTGAAGAGCACGGCGCCCCGCAGCTGCGCGTTTTCCGAGCTTATCATCGGCGGCCCCTCGGCGTAGCGGATGGTGGTGACGGCCGAGAGCGGCACCGGGCCGAAGCCCGCGCTCTGGATGGGGATGCGCCGGAGGTCGGCCAGGCTGTTGCGGTAATCCTGGGCCAGGCGCACGTTGATGGCGAAGCGGCGCCGGCCCTCCACGGTGCTGGCGATGGGCGCCCCGCCGATGGCCGATTCCACCACCTCGTTCACCTGGTCCACGGTCAGGCCGTAGCGGGCTAGCTCCGGGCGGTTCATCTCGATTTCAAGGTACTTGCCGCCCGTCACGGGCTCCACGTACAGGTCTTCCACGCCGGGCACGCCTTTGAGGGCCGCATTGACCTGGTTGGACACCTGGTTGATGGTGCCCAGGTTCTGGCCGTAAACCTTCACGCCCACGTCGGTGCGGATGCCGGTGCTCAGCATGTTGATGCGGTTGATGATGGGCTGGGTCCAGCCGTTGACCACGCCCGGAATCTGGAGCTTGCCGTTCATCTCGTCAATGAGCTTGGCCTTGGTCATGCCGTCGCGCCACTGGTCGCGGGGCTTGAGCAGGATGATGGTTTCAATCATGTTGATGGGCGAGTTGTCGGTGGCCGTGCTGGCCCGGCCGGCCTTGCCGAGCACGCTCAGCACCTCGGGCACCTGCTTGATGATTTTGTCCTGCACCTGCAGGATGCGCTTCATCTCCGTGTTCGACACATCGGGCTGGGCCACGGGCATGAACAGGATGGAGCCTTCGTTGAGCGGGGGCATGAACTCGGTGCCCAGACTCATGACCAGGGGAATGCTGACGAGCAGCGCCAGCACGTTGATGGCCAGCGTAGTTTTGCGCCAGCGCATCACCCAGTGCAGCATCGGCGAGTAGATGCGCTCCAGGAAGCGGTTGAGCGGGTTCTGGTCCTCGGTTTTGAACTTGCCTTTCAAAAAAATGGAGATGAGCACCGGCGCCAGCGTCACGGCCAGGATGGCGTCGATGATGAGGATGAAGCTCTTGGTCCAGGCCAGCGGGTGAAAGAGCTTGCCCTCCTGCCCGGTGAGCAGGAACACCGGGAAAAAGGAGGTGACGATGATGATGGTCGAGAAGAAAATGCCCCGCGACACCTGCTTGCTGGAGGACTCGATGATTTCGAGCCGCTTTTGGTTATCCATGGGAAACGGGGGTTGAGGGTGAAGAGTCGCCGGCAGCTTGCGTTGGCGTGGCCGTACCGGTATCCGGCGGGCCGCCAGCGACCTCGCTGGCCTGGTACTCGGCCAGGTTACGGTAGGCGTTTTCGGTCATCACGATGCCGTTGTCGACGATGACGCCGATGGCCAGGGCAATGCCGGTGAGCGACATGATGTTGGAGGAAATGTCGAAGGCGTTGAGCAGGATGAAGCTCGTGGCGATGGTAATCGGAATCTGAATCAGGATGCTCAGGGCGCTGCGCCAGTGGAACAGAAACAGCAGCACGACCAGCGACACCACCACCATTTCCTCGATGAGCGTGTGCTTGATGGAGTCCACCGAGTCCTGAATCAGCCCGCTGCGGTCGTACACCAGCTGGAACGAGACGCCCGGGGGCAGGCCGGCCCGGATTTGCTCCATCTTGGCTTTCACCCGCGTTATCAGGACGTCGGCGTTTTCGCCGTAGCGCATCACCACGATGCCGCCCACGGCCTCGCCCTCGCCGTTCAGGTCCATGATGCCCAGGCGGGCCTCACCGGTCATCTGCACCGTGGCCACGTCCTTGATGCGCACCGGCGTGGTGCCCCGGGTGATGACGGGCACGTTTTCCAGCGTGGCCATATCCTGGATGTAGCCCGTCGTTTTGATGATGTAGCCCACGCCCGACTGCTCGAACTTGCGCCCGCCGGCCTCGTTGTTGTTGCTGCGCACCGCCGCCAGCACCTGCGGCAGCGTGAGGCCGTAGTAGGTCATTTTGGTGGGGTCCACCGTCACCTGGTACTGCTTCTGGAAGCCGCCGAAGGAAGCTACCTCGCTCACGCCGGGCACGTTTTGCAGGCCAAACTTCACGTACCAGTCCTGCAGGGCGCGCTGCTCTCCCAAATCCAGGCCGGGGGCTTTCAAAGTGTACCAGAGCACGTGGCCCACGCCGGTGCCGTCGGGCCCCAACGTGGGCGTTACGCCGGCCGGCAGCAGGCGCTGGGCGTAGTTGAGGCGCTCCAGAACCCGCTCGCGGGCCCAGTAGATGTCGGCGTCGTCCTCGAAAATGAGGAACACGAAGCTCATGCCAAACATGGACGTACCGCGCACGGACTTGACCTTGGGCAGCCCTTGCATGTTGGTCACCAGCGGGTAGGTCACCTGGTCTTCCAGGATTTGGGGGCTGCGGCCCATCCACTCGGTGAACACGATGACCTGATTTTCGGACAGGTCAGGGATGGCGTCGATTTTACTCGTGCGCACCGAGTAGGCGCCCCAGGCAAATAGGCCGGCCGCGAGCAGCAGCACAAGCCAGCGGTTCCGCAGGGAAAGGGTTATGAGTCGCTCAATCATAATCTGATTAGCAGCAAGAGGATAGAAGGGCGGCGCCAGGCCGGAAACCCTTAACAGGGACGTCGGCGGGGCGGACAGCCTGGATACGAGGGCCTGCCGCTCGGCAGCGGGCAAGCCAAAAAGCCCCGCGGCCAACTGGCTAGGGGAAACGGGGAGCAACCCGAACGCTAAATCAGAAAGGCGTGCCCTCGCACGTAGGCCGGGCAATCGGGCGGCGGGGCCGCGTGGGCCACGAGTTTGCTCGCGGGCTCATCAGCCGGGTAAGCAAGCTGCGTCAGCTGCCACACCAGCGGCAACAGGCCCGCTTCGGGCGCCACGGCGGGTGCCTGCAGCAGGAAGTGGGTAGTCGTGAGCTTGAGGTCCTTGGCCGCGCTGACCACTTCCTGGTCGTGGCAGCAGCCGCAGTCCGGCGCGCCCGTGTCCTGGCAGCAGCAGTGCTTGTCGGCATCGGCCGTGACCGTTACCGCCGTCAGGGCCTGCCCGCAGAAGTGCATGCTGTACACCAGCCCGGGGCTGGACAGCAGGTAGCTAAAGAGCAGAAACAGGCTGACGTAGCGTTTCAAAGGAGGAATGGGTGGGCCGGGCCCGTAGCAACAACAAAGGTACGCGGCCCGGTGAGCGGGAGTTTTACAGAATCCGGCCCAGGGGTTGCATAATTTCTCGTTTGCTCAGGCTATAGGTTCTCTGCATTGCAAAGCCTGCTCCTGTTTGTGGAAGGCAGCTTTTAGTGGAAAGAAAGCGAGTTTCAAGCGTTGTGATGCGCACCGGGAACCCAAAGGCAGGAGTAAGCGCGTAGGTTACCCATCCCACTAGCATTCCACATGGTTTTCAGAGCCTGCCCGACATTGCTTTGCGTGCTTGCCCTGGGCAGCGCCTCCGCCCAAAACCAATCCGACAGCGTCCGGGTCAGCACCGACCACCTCATCGGCTACTCGTTTGCCAACGACGCCTTTCTGCGCACGGATTATTACTTCACCCAGGGCATGACGCTGCTGCTGGTCAGCCCCGCGTTGCGGCACTCCCCAGCCAACCGCCTCCTCGGGCCCGTACCGGCGGGGAGCCTGCTGCACCACGGTATCCAGCTGCACTACGACGGATTCACCCCGCTGCGCATCCAAGATGCCTTCATTCGCCGGAGCGACCGGCCCTACGCCTCCTACCTCTACGCCGACCTGCTGCGCGTGGCCACGCACCCCGGCCGCCGGCTGCGGGTAACCACGGCCCTGAACGTGGGCGTTCTGGGGCCGGCGGCCGGGGCCAAAGGCTTTCAAACCAAGTTTCACGAGCTGCTGGGAGCTCCTACGCCGCGCGGCTGGGACTACCAAGTGCAAACCGACGTGGTGCTGGGCTACGAAGCGCGGCTGGAAAAGCAGCTGCTGGCCCTGGGGCAGGTAGCTGAGCTTAACGGGGCCGCCACCGCCTCGCTAGGGACGTTGCAAACCTATGCGGCTGCGGGCACGACCCTGCGCGTGGGGTTGCGCCCGCCCACGTACGGGAGCCTGGGCGTTGCCAACCGGGCCAATCGAACGAGCCAGCGGCGCGTGCAGGCCTACGGGCAGGTGCAGGTGGAGGGGCGCCTGGTGGGCTACAACGCCACGCTGCAGGGCGGCCTGCTCAACCGCCGCAGCCCTTACGTGCTGCCGGCTTCGGCCGTGCGTCGGACGGTGGCCCGGAGCACGGGCACGGTGGGACTGGGCTACGCGGGAGTACGCGTGGAATCGGCGCTGACCTTGATTTCGCCGGAGTTCACGGGCGCCCGCACCCACCGGTGGAACACCATCAGCATCCTCGTGGCCTTTTAAATTCCCTGACGCTATCGGAAGCAAGCGGGGCAGCTTTTGCGAGGGGTGACTCCCTACGACACGCCGCCCAATGCCGCACTGGCCGCCTGTTCGTCCAGGTACGGAGAGGCATAGCCCGCATCCGACTTGTTGATGAACAGGGCCGCGCCGCCTTGCAGGCTGTCGATGATGGGCAGGTACTGGTCCAGGGGCAGGGCCGGGCAGCCCTGGCTGCGCCCTAGCCGCCCGGTTTGCTTGATGACCGCCTCGCTGACGTACTCGGCCCCGTGCACCACGATGGCGCGGGCGGCGGCGTTGGAGTTGAAACCCTCGTCCAGGCCCTGGAGCCGCAGCGAGCGGCCGTGCTTGCCCACGTAGGTGCTGCCCGTGACGTAAAAGCCCAGGCTGCTCATGTGGCTGTCCGGGGTGTTGGAGAACTGGGTGGCTTCCCGCTGGCCGGTTTTGTTGCCGTGGGCCACCAGCGTGCGAAACAGCACCTTGTTGGCAGCCAAATCCAGCACCCAAAGCCGCTTTTCGGTGGAGGGCAGGTCAAAATCAATCACCGCCAGGCGCTCTGACGCGGCCGGGGCCTTGCCTTGTTGGCGCAGGTTGAGGTAGCCGGTCAGGGCCTGCTCAAACACGGCAAACCGCAAGCCTTGCTGCTGCGCGCCCAGGGCTTTGTAGCGCCGGCGAACCAGCGTATCAAATGCAGCTACGTGGCCCGGGGATGAAACCGAATCTGCCGCGGGAGCGGCAACGGGCGCACTCACCCGCAGGGGCGCCGTGGCCTGACCGGGCCCCGCCACCGACGGGGTGATGGGGGCCGAGCAGGACGTCGTCAGCAGCAGGCCAGTTAAAGCGGGCAGGGTCAGCCCGACCCAGCCGGACCGTTGCCGCCAACGATGACGATTGAAGTTGATTTTCATGCTGGAGGTAGTGAAAGCAGACAGAGCGGTTAGCTCTAATCCAAAAAGCACACCAGGTTTTGCGTGGGAAGCGTCGAAATGATGCGTTTCTTTACCACACGCGTCCCGTTTTATCGCGGCCCATGACCACCTCCAACTCTGCCCGTGTGAGCAAGCTTCCCCTGGAAAAGACGCCCACCCAGCTCTTCGATTTGCTGGTGGAACTGCTGCTGGCCGAGGAAATGCCGCAACCCGTCGTGGCCCGGCGCCTCCAACCCTTTATTGCGGCGGCGCGCCTGGTCCCCGAGCAGCTGGGCCGCACGTACTACATCATGCAGGGGCCTTATGGCCAGCTGACGGCCACGTTTGAAAAGCCGTCGTTCCGGCTCTACCAGGTGACGGCTCGCCTGGTGCCGGCGGCCTATGCTCAGATAAAGGAGCATGCCCAGGCCCTGCCGGCTGGCCCCGCTTGGGCGAGCCGCTGGGAAAACAAGTGGCTGGGGCTGTGGCCGCGGCTGGTGGTCAGCTCGAACGGCACGGTTCGGAAAAGCGTCAAGGCCCGCTTTCTAGGGCTGCTGCCGAAGCAAAAATTCATCGTGCTGACCCGCGGATAGCCCGCACCGGTCCCGGGCTATTGCCCGTAAAACTGGCCCAGCAGGACCAGCACGCCGACGAAGAGGTAGATGCCCAGGCGTTGCAGCTTCAGGGCGGGCTTATGGTGTTCACACATGCCGGCCTAACAGCGCGGGGCGGGCTTCCGTTGCATACCGGGCCGCTCCCTTTCGTTTATTCCCGCAAAAAAGCTTACCGGGCCTTGGCGGGATGCTGCTGGAGCCACGCCCGAACCTGGTCTATCTCCCGCTGCTGGTCAATCAGGATGAGGTAGGCAGTTTTTTTGAGCGCTTCGTCGCGGCCCAGCTCCAACTCGGCCCGGGCCAGGGTAATGGAGTTTTCGTGGTGCGGAATCAACAAGGTCGCGTAGTCACGGTCGATGTCGCCCGTACCGGCGTCCTGCCGCTGCCCCTCGCTTTTTACCGGCAGCCCCGGCCGGCTGGTGTCGTCGGCGAGGGAGCGGTGCGCCGCCGGGTGCAGGCCCTTGGTGGCCGCTTCCAGCAGTTCGGCCAGCTGGTGGGACTGGGAGGTATGTTCGGGGTAGGTGGGCGGCTGGCTGAGAATGCGCTCAATGGCCGAGTCCAAGCCGGGAATCAGCCGCTGGTGCGCTTGGTGAATGTCGCGGGCCAGGGCGCGCAGCGTGGCGTCCCGCCCGTGCTGCAATTCCAGGGCCGACATGGACACCGCAGCCTGGTGGTTTTCCCGCATGAGCCGGGCAAAGTACACGTCCAGGTTGTCGGTGCGCGGCAGGGCTTGGGAGTGCTCATCCATGGTGTGCAGGGCCTGCATCATGGTGGAGGGCACCTGCGCCATGTGCGCGTCCTGCGTCTCGTCGGTTTTGCGGCCGCAGCCACTCAGCAGCAGTCCTAGGAGCGACAGGACCGCGGCGAGTTTGAAAACAGACAAAGCGGGGGCAAACATGGCCGGAAGATAAGCTGGGGAAAGGCTGGAAATGAGGGAAAGGCAGTTTGGGCCGGGTTTAGTTGGTCACCCCGGCGGGGTTGCTTTTCAGCCAGCGCTGAAATTGCTTGATTTCCTGCTGCTGGTCGCGCACGATGCGCCGGGCCGCATCACGCAGCTCGGCGTTGCGGCCAAACGCCAGCTCCGCCTGGGCCAGGGCTACGCCGCTGCGGTGGTGCAGCTCCATCAGAGTGGCAAAGTCGGCGTCGGGGCTGCCGGGCAGAGTCGGCACCTGGCGCAGGGGGGCCAAGGCCGCCGCAATGCGGCGCACGAACGGGTCTTTGGCGTTGCCCGGCCGGTACTCCTGCCCGGCGGGCGGCTCGCGTTTGAGAGCCAAGGCGAGCACGTGGGTGTCTTTTTCGTGGCTTTTCACCACGTGCTGGGCCATGGCCCGCAGGGTAGAGTCCTTGCCCCGCGAGATTTGCACGGCCGCCAGGCGCTGGGCCCCGGCGTGGTGCACAATCATCAGGCTGGCAAAGTCTTCGTCCCAGCAGCCGATGCGCCGCACGGCATCCAACTGGCGGACCATGAGCTGCAGGGAGTCGGCCAGATTCGGAGGCGCGACCGGGACCGGAGCAGGCCGGGGCTTGTCGTGTATGTCGGCTTCGTGGGCCGCTGAGTCGGTGGGCTCGGAGTTGCAGCCGCTCACGGCCAGGGCCACGAGCAGGGCCGCGAGCAAACGCGCCCCGTCGCACTGGAAGCGGCGGAGCAGGGTGCCGGGGAATGGGGCAAGCAGGTTGGAAGGCATGGCAAGCGGGAGTTACATGTTTAAGGCCCCGATGCCCGCCGCGTTCAGGCTCGCTTCTTTGAAGGCTTCGGCGTAGGTGGGGTGGGCGTGCGACATGATGCCCACGTCCTCGGCCGACCCGCGGAAGCTCATCACGGCTACGGCTTCGGCAATAATGTCGGCGATGCGGGCGCCTATCATGTGCACGCCCAGGATTTCGTCGGTGCCGGCGGCGGTGAGCACCTTCACCAGCCCCTCCGTATCGGCCCCGGCCAAAGCCCGCCCCGAGGCGGAGTAGGGAAAGGTGCCCACCTTGTAGGCGGTGCCACTTTCCTTGAGCTGCTCTTCGGTGTAGCCCACGCCGGCTACTTCGGGCCAGGTGTAGACCACCCCCGGAATGAGCAGGTAGTTGACGTGGGGCTGGTGGCCGGCAATGCGCTCGGCCACGAACACGCCCTCGTCGGAGGCTTTGTGGGCCAGCATGGCACCGCGCACCACATCGCCTAGGGCCCAGATGCCGGGCACGTTGGTTTGCAGCTCGTCGTTGACTTTTACGCGGCCCTTCTCGTCCAGCTCCACGCCGGCCGCGGCCAGGTTCAGGCCGTCGGTGTAGGGCCGGCGACCCACCGACACCAAGCAGTAGTCGCCTGCCAGCTGCAAGTCGGCGCCGCCGGCCGCCGGGGTAGCTGTCAGCTTCACCGTCTCTCCTTCCCGCGTCACGGCCGTGACCTTGTGGGAGAGGTAAAACGCCAGCCCCTGCTTTTTAAGGGAACGCAGCAGCTCCTTGCCCAGGGTGCGGTCCATGGTCGGGATGATGGCGTCGGTGTATTCCACCACCGACACCTGGCTGCCCAGCCGGGCGTACACCGACCCGAGCTCCAGGCCAATAACGCCGCCGCCCACGATAATCAGGTGCTTCGGCAGCTCACGCAGCGCCAGCGCCTCGGTGCTGGTGATGATGCGCTCCTTGTCCAGGGTGATGAAGGGCAGGGTGCTGGGTTTGGAGCCGGTGGCAATGATAATGTTCTTGGCCGTCAGCTGCTGCCCTTCCCCACCGCCCCCGTCGCTGGGCGCCACCTGCACGGTGGTAGCGTCGACAAACGAGGCCACGCCTTGAATGACGTCCACCTTGTTTTTCTTCATCAGGTACACCACGCCGTCGCACACCTTGCTTACTATCTGGTCCTTGCGCGCCATCAGGCGAGGTAAATCGGCGCGCAGGTTGTCGGCGTCGATGCCGTGCTCGGCAAACTGGTGGGTGGCTTTCTGGTAGAGCTCGGTGGATTCGAGCACGGCTTTGCTGGGGATGCATCCCACGTTGAGGCAGGTGCCGCCCAGGGTGGGGTACTTCTCGATAATGGCCGTTTTCAGGCCTAGCTGGCCGCAACGGACGGCCGCGATGTAGCCGCCGGGGCCGGAGCCGATGATGAGAACGTCGTAGGAAGCTGCGGACATGAGCGGAGTTGGAGCGAGTGAAGGGTGGGAAAGCAGTGGTAGTGTTCTACAGGTGAGTTTCGTGTTGGGCGAAGTCGCCGCGTTCCACCTGAATGGTAGCGTGCTGCACGGCGTGCTTACCGGTCACGTAGGCGTGGGCGCGGGCCAGCACGTCGTCGTGGGTGGCACCCTCGGCCAGCACCACGTGGGCGCTGAGGGCGTTGACGCCCGAGGTGAGCGACCAGGCGTGCAGGTCGTGCACAGCCGCCACGCCCGGCTCGGCCAGCAGGCCCTGGCGCAGGGCTTCCAGGTTCACCTCGGCCGGGGTGCCTTCCAGCAGCACGCCCACGGCCTCCTTGAGCAGGGTCCAGGTGCGCGGCAGAATGAACAGGCCGATAAGGGCCGAGAGCAGCGGGTCGGCGTAGTACCAGCCGGTGGTGAGCATGATGATGCCCGCCGCGATGACGCCGATGGAGGTGAGCATGTCCGAGAGTACCTCGAAGTAGGCGCCTTTCATGTTCAGGCTCTCGTCTTTGCCCTGGCGCAGCAGGTACATGCAGTACAGGTTGATTACTAACCCCGCCCCGGCAATCCAGAGCATGGAGGTGCTTTCGACCTTGGGCGGGTCCAGAAAGCGGAAATAGGCCTCGTAGAGAATGTAGAGCGAAATCAGGATGAGCACCACCGCGTTGGTGAGGGCCGCCAGGATTTCAAAGCGGTAGTAGCCGTAGGTTTTCTCCGGGGTGGCCGGCTTTTCGGCGAAACGGATGGCCAGCAGGGCCAGCCCCACGCCGGCCACGTCGGTGAGCATGTGGCCGGCGTCGGCCAGCAGGGCCAGGCTGCCAGTGAGGTAGCCGCCGATGACTTCGGCCACCAGGTAGGCCAGCGTTAGGAAAAACACGATGGTCAGCTGGCGCTTGTTGCGCGAAGCGGCACTGCCGCTCATGCCGTGGGCCCCGCTCATGCTGATGGACCGGAATGATGGTGCGGGCCTTCGCGCAGCTCGCGGGGCATGGACTCAACGACCGACAGGTTTTTCTGGGCCAGTGGGGCAGCAGGCGCAGCCGGTGGCGTACCGCCCGTGCCAGGCGTGGCGTAGTCCATGCGCTGGATGCGCACGGCGTTGAGAATGGCCAGCAAGGCCACGCCTACGTCGGCAAACACGGCTTCCCACATGGTGGCCAGGCCGCCGGCGCCGAGGATGAGCACGATGCCCTTCACGATAAAGGCCAGCCAGATGTTCTGCCACACCACCGAGTGGGTGGCGCGGGCAATGCGCCGGGCGGTGGCAATCTTGCTGGGGTGGTCGGTCTGAATGACGACGTCGGCCGTTTCGATGGTGGCGTCGGAGCCCAGGCCGCCCATGGCAATGCCCACGTCGGCCAGCGCTACCACGGGGGCATCGTTCACCCCATCGCCCACGAAGGCCAGCTTGCGGCCCGCGTCCTTGTATTCCTGCACGTAGCGGGCCTTGTCTTCGGGCAGCAGCCCGCCGTGGGCCTCGTCAATGCCCAGCTCCTTGGCCACGCGCTGGGTGATGCTGTCCTTGTCGCCGGAGAGCATCACGATTTTGGTGATGCCGTCGGCGCGCAGCTCCTGAACCGTGCGGGCGGCGTCCTCTTTGGGTGAGTCGGCCACGGTGACGTAGCCGGCGTACTTGCCATCCACAGCCGCCACCACGATGCTGTCCAGAATCTGGTCAACTTCAGTAGGATAAGGCACGCTGAATTTGGTCAGCAGCTTGGTGTTGCCGGCCAGCACGTCTTTGCCGTCCACTTTACCGCGCATGCCGTGGCCGGAAATCTCTTCCACGTTCTCCACCGAAACGCCCTGCACCGCCGCGCCCACGTGCAGCACCACGGCCTTGGCGATGGGGTGGGTGGATTTGGTTTCCAGCGCGCCCACCAGCCGCAGCAGCTGCGCGGACTCCAGGCCCGGCGCGGGCTGCACCTGCTGCACGGCAAATACACCCTGGGTGAGCGTGCCGGTCTTGTCCATGACTACCGTGTCGAGCTCGCGCATCACGTCCAGGAAGTTGGAGCCTTTGAAGAGAATGCCCGCTTTGGACGCGGCGCCGATGCCGCCGAAGTAGCCCAGCGGAATGCTGATGACCAGCGCGCAGGGGCAGGAGATGACCAGGAACACCAGGGCCCGGTAGAGCCAGGTGCGGAACACGTAATCGTCCACCACGAAGTAGGGCACCAGCACCAGCAGCACGGCCAGGGCCACCACGATGGGCGTGTAGACCTTGGCGAACTTGGTAATGAACTGCTGGGTCTTGGCCTTGCGGCCCACCGCGTCCTGCACCATGGCCAAAATGCGGGCCAGCTTGGTGTCCTTATAGCCGGCCGTCACGGCCACCTGAATCAGGCTCTCCAGGTTGACCATGCCGGCCAGCACGGCCTCGCCGGCCTGCTTGGTCTGGGGCACGGACTCCCCGGTCAGGGCGGCGGTGTTGAAAGAAGCCGGGCCCTTGGTCAGCGTGCCGTCCAGGGCCACTTTTTCGCCCGGCTTCACCTCGATGGTGTCGCCGACTACTACCTCCTTGGGGTCGAGCACCAGCGGCTGCCCGTTGCGGATGACGGTGACTTCGGTGGCCTGGATTTCGAGCAGGGCCCGGATGCTGCGCTTGGCGCGGTTCACGGCCGCGTCCTGAAACAGCTCGCCCACGGTGTAAAACAGCATCACGGCCACGCCCTCCGGGTACTCCCCGATGGCAAAGGCCCCGAGCGTGGCGATGCTCATGAGCAGAAACTCGTTGAACACGTTGCCCGAGGGGATGCTGAGCACGGCGGCTTTCATCACCTTCCAGCCCACAAGCAGAAAGGCCACCCCGTACCAGGCCAGGCGCACGTATTTAGTAAACCAGGTTACGTCGTAGTAGTCCAGGGCCAGGCCGCCCAGCAGCAGGGCCAGGGCCACGCCGGGCCACAGGTAGGGGTTGGCACCCACCGGGCCGTGGTCGTGGTCGTCGCCGCTGGCGTGGTCGTGGCCGGCGTGCTCGTCGGCAGCCTGGCCGGCCAGGTCCACGACCTTTTTGCCGGCGGGGTGGTCGTGGCCTTCGTGGTCGCTGTGGTCGTGGCCGGGCACGTCGTGGCCTTCGGGCGCGGCGGCGGCTTCGGGCGTGAGCTGGTCGCGGCTCAGGGCGCCCACGTTTTCGAGCTTCGCCTGCTTGGCGGTGTTGAGCTCTTCGTCGGTGTTGGGGGAGGTTGGGTCAGGCATGGGAATAAGAATGTCAGGGGTAAGAGTAAGGCGGCGGGCAGCCCGGGGCTACCAGTCCACGAAAAAGCCGGCCACGCCCACCAGCACGAGCACCGCGCCGGTCAGGCGCCGCTCGTGTTGGGCGAGCCCGTCCACGTTGAGGCGGCCCAGGCCGCGGTGGGCCAGCGCTACCAGCGCGCACATGGCCGACACGGAGGCCAGCAGGTACACGCTCATGAGCAGGGCCAGCGCGGCCGGGCCGTGGGTGCCGGCGGCCAGAAAGAAGGTCTGGATTTCCAGGCAGGGGGCCAGGAACATGGTGGCGGCCAGCCCCAGCACCACCCGCCGGCGCGGCGTGCGCTGGCGCACCGGCCGCGGGTCGGGGTGGGTGTGGCCGGGCCCGGAAAAGGCGTACAGCACGCCAATAACGATGAGCAGCAGCGGCGCCACCCAACCGGCAAACTGCTCGAAGCGGGCCGAAAGGCGCCAGCCGAGCAGCCCCAGGGCCAGCCCGATGCCCACGGTGCTGAGCACGTGGGCCAGCCCGGCCACCATCGTCACCCCCACCGCCCGCCGCAGGGGCCAGCCCTCGGCGCGCGCCACGGCCAGCACGGGCGCCCAGTGGTTGGGAATGGCGGCGTGCAGCAAGCTGAGCACCAAAGCACCGGTGAGGAGTTCCAACATACGAGTTACGAACGGGGCCAGAACAGGATAACGGCCAGGCCGAGCATGATAACCGTCCCGCCCAACACATCGAACCGGTCGGGCCGGAAGCCGTCGAAGTACCAGGCCCAGGCAATTGACATGACGACGAACACGCCGCCGTACACGGCGTAGGTCTTGCCGAAAGAAGTGGATTGCCACGTGGCCACCCAGCCGTACGCGACGAGCAGCCCGGCCCCCAGCAATCCTACCCAGGCCGGACGGTCCGCTTTGAGCCACTGCCACATCAGGTAGCCGCCCCCGATTTCGCAGAGGCCGGCGAGAAAAAACAGGAACAGGGGCTGCAGGTAGCTCATCGGTTGGGATAAGGTGGATTGAACGCGTTTGCCGGCCGCGCGGCTATTCTTCCTCTTCGGCGTTTTTCATCTTGGCCAGCAGCGAGTAGGCGCCGTCCGTGACGAAGGTGGTCGTGGCCGCCACTCCTTCGGGCAGGGTGACTTCGGTGAAGTTGTCCTCGCTGCGGCCCAGGGTTACCGGCACCAGGCGGTAGCGGCCGGCGGCTTCCACGGCAAAGGCGTAGTTCTTGCCCTCGAAGCGGACCAGGGCCGCGTCGGGCAAGGTCGGGGCCTGGGTGCGGCCGGTTTCAATCAGGGCCCGCACGTAGAGGCCGGGCAGCAGGGCGGGGTCGTTTTCCTGGTCCAAATGGCCGTGCACGCGCACCGTGCGGTCCTCGCCAATGGCCTTACCGACCAGGTAGACGCGGGCCGTGCGCTCGCGGCGCGAGCCGGCGGAGTCGCTGGCCAGCGTAAAGCGAATGAGTTGGTTCTTCTGCACCCGGGCCACGTCGCGCTCGAAGACGGTAAGCTCCACGTGCAGGTGCTCAGGGTCCACGATTTCAAACAGGGCATCGGTGGCCGTCACGGCCTGCCCCACCGTGACGTTGACCGTGCGCACGAAGCCCGCCCGCGGGGCACGGAGGCTGGCCGTGGTGACGATGCGCCCACCCACGGGTAGGCCGGCCAACCGCAGCCGGGCCGCCTGGGCGTTGGTTTGCACCTGCAGGGCCCGATAATCGGCCTGGGCGCGCTGGTAGTTTTTCTGGGGGGCTACTTCCTGCTCGTAGAGTTCTTTTTGGCGGGCCAGCTCGGTGCGGGCGTAGTCGAGGCGGGCGCGGGTTTCGAGGTAGTCTTGCTGCAGGGTCACGAACTCGGGGTTGCGGATGGTGGCCAGCACCTCGCCCTTGCGCACGCGGGCCCCCTGCAGCAGCTCCGTATTCTCCACGAAGCCGCCCAGTGGGGCCGTGATGTTGACGGTGCTTTCTGGGGGCACGTCCAGGGTGCCGGTCACGGCCAGCCCTGCGCCCATGGGCCGATCGGTCAGGCGGGCGGTTTTCAGGCCCGCGGCCTGCTGTTCGGCCGCGGAGAGGGTCACCATATCGGAAGCTTCTTCGGCTTCACCGGCTTCACCGGATTCCTGGCCTTTGGCAGCGGGTTCGGCCTCCGCGGTTTCTTTCTTGTCAGCACCGCAGCCGGCCAGGGTTAGGCTGAGCAGCAGGAGTAGGGATGCAATCTTATTCATGGAAATCGGGTCAAGTCAAAGAGTGGATGAGACTTTACTGGGCGGCAGTGCCGAGCAGGTAGTCCAGGTCGATGGCGGTTTGGTTGTGCTGGAGCAGGGCGTCGAGGTAGGCCGTGCGCACGCTCAGGGCACGCTCCAGGTTGAGCAGCAGCTCGGAGTAAGTGGTCTCGCCGGCCTTGTAGGCCCGCTGGCTCAGGCGCACGATGACGGCGGCCTGGGGCAGGCCGGTCTGCTCGTAGAACTGCACCCGGCGCTGCTGCTCCGCCAGGCGCAGGCGCAGCTCATCGAGCTGGGCGGCGGCTTCGGCCTGGTAGCGCTGATAAGCGGTGGTGGCGACTTGCTCCTGCAGCTTGGCGGCCTGCACGCGGGCTTTCTGAGGGCCGCGCAGCAGTGGGATGGCCACGCCGGCCTGCACGCTCTGGAACCGGTCGCCGGTGCCGTAGGTCTGCGCGCGCCCGTCCACCTCGTAGGTGCCCCGCAGCGACTGGTTGGTGTAGCCCACCGTCACCTGGGGCAGCCCTTGGGCTTGCTCCACCCGGGTTTCGGCGCGGCGCTCGGCAATCTGCTGCTGCAGCACCCGCGCCTGCGGGGTGGCTGCTAACGTTGCCGTATCCACGGTTCCCCCGGGGGCGGGCAGCAAGCGCAGAACGCTGTCGGCAATGGCGACGGGCCCGTTGGTTTGCAGTAGGGCCTGCAGCTGGCGCTGGGCCACGGCGTAGTCGGCCCGGGCCTGGGCCAATAGGTTCTGCGTCTCGCCTTGTTGAATCAGGGCGTTGGCGGGCTCCAGGCGGGCCACCTCTCCGGTTTTGAAGCGCAGCTGGGCCGCGCGCAGAAACTCGGTATAGATGCTGTCCTGCCCGCGCAGGGTGCGCAGGCGGTGCCGGGCGTGCACGGCCCGCTCGTAGCTCAGGCGCACCTGCCGGCGCAGTTCAGCCTGCACCTGGGCCAGTTGCTGCTCCCGGCCCCCAATCTGGGCCTGGCTCAAACCAGCCTGGGCCCGGTAGTAGCCGGGCAGGGCCAGCGACTGGCCGATGCTCAGCACGTTGTCGGAGAGCGGGGAGTTCACCTGGCCATAGGTACCCAGGATGGTGGTGCGGCCCACGTCGAAGGCCGTACGGCGTAAGGCCTGCTGGGCTTCCAGGGCGCGCTGGGCTCCCTGCACCGTGCCGTTGGCCTGCAAGGCTTGACCCACGGCCTGGGTGGAGGTCAGTGGACCCTGCGCCCGGGCGGGCGCGGCGGCCAGCAATCCACCCAGCACGAGCAACACCAGCGACACCGGCACGGCCGGCGTGCGCTGCGGCTGCTCTTCTTCCTTGGCTTTGCTGTTGCGCTCGGACAGGGCGTAGAGCACCGGTAAGACCAGCAGGGTCAGCAGCGTGGCCGTGACCAGCCCGCCGATGACGACGGTGGCCAGTGGCCGTTGCACTTCGGCCCCCGCCGACTGTGACAAGGCCATGGGCAAAAAGCCCAGCGAGGCCACGGTGGCCGTCATCAGCACCGGCCGCAGGCGCACCTGGGTGCCTTCCAGAATGCGGGCAAACACGTCGGTGCGCCCTTCCTCTTTGAGCTGGTTGAAGTAGCCGATGAGCACGATGCCGTTGAGCACGGCCACGCCGAACAGCGCAATGAAGCCCACGCCGGCCGAGATGCTGAAGGGCATGCCCCGCAGCCAGAGCGCCAGCACCCCGCCGATGGCCGAGAGCGGAATGGCCGTGAAAATGAGGATGGACTGCTTGAACGATTTGAACGTGAAGAACAAGAGCACGAAAATCAGCAGCAAGGCTACCGGCACAGCGATGCTGAGCCGCTCGGAGGCCTTGCGCAGGTTTTCGAACTGGCCGCCGTAGGTGGTGTAGTACCCTGGCGCGAGCTGCAGTTGCTGGTCCACTTTGCCCTGCAGCTCGGTCACCACGCTTTCCACGTCGCGGCCCCGCACGTTGAAGGCCACGGTGATGCGGCGCTTGGCGTCATCCCGCTGAATCTGGTTGGGGCCTTCCAACAAGTCCACCGCGGCTACCTGCTCCAGCGGAATCTGCTCGCCGCCGGGGGTGGCCACCAGCAGCTGACGCACGTTGCCGATATTCTGGCGCAGTTCGGGGGCCAGGCGCAGCACCACGTCGAAGCGGCGCTCCTGCTCGAAGAGCTGGCCGGCGGTCTGGCCTGCAAAGGCGGTTTGCACCGTGCGGTTCACGTCTTCGGCGTTGAGGCCGAAGCGAGCCAGGCGGTTGCGGTCGAGCTTGACCACGATTTGGGGCAAGCCGGTGACCTGCTCCACGTATACGTCCTCAGCCCCTTCGACCTGGCGTACCAGGCGGGCGGCCCGCTCGGCGTAGGAGGCCAGCTGCTGCAGGTCCTCGCCGTAAATCTTCAGCACCACGTCCTGCTTGGCGCCGCTGATAAGCTCGTTGAAGCGCATCTGAATGGGCTGCTGGAAACCGAAGGTTACGCCGGGAATCACGCTCAACGCCTCGGCCATCTTGCCGGCCAGCTCCTCCTGGGTTTTGGCGGAGGTCCACTTGTCCTGGTCTTTTTCCAGAATCACCATCACGTCGGCCGCCTCCACGGGCATGGGGTCGGTGGGAATCTCGGCCGCGCCGATTTTGGCCACGACCTCCTTGACTTCGGGAAACTGCTTCTGCAGGATGGCCCCGGCCTGCAGGCTCCGGTCCACGGTGTAGCTCAGCGAGGACCCGGTGAGGGTGCGCAGCTCAATGGCAAAGTCGCCTTCCGAGAGCTGCGGGATGAACTCCCCGCCCAGGGTGCGGAACAACAGGATGGAGCCCACGAACAGCGCCACCGCGGAGGTGAGCACTACGGCTTTACGCCTCAATGCCCATTCCAGCAGCGGGCGGTAGCGGGCTTCGAGCCAGCGCATCATGCGGTCGGAAAAGTTGGGCTTCACTTCCGTCGAGCGGCTCAGGGCCAGCGCCGACATCATGGGCACGTAGGTCAGGCTCAGGATAAACGCGCCGATGATGGCAAAGGCCACGGTCTGGGCCATGGGCCGGAACATCTTGCCCTCGATGCCGACCAACGCTAGCAGGGGCAGGTACACGATGAGGATGATGATTTCGCCAAACGCCGCCGAGGAGCGGATTTTGCTGGCCGCGTGGTAGGTTTCCTCGTTCATCTGGTCGGTGCTAAGACGGTTGCCCGGCACCCGCAGCTGCCCGCCGTGCAGGCGGTGCACGATGGCTTCGACGATGATGACGGCGCCGTCCACTACCAGGCCGAAGTCGATGGCCCCGAGCGAGAGCAGGTTGCCCGACACGCCGAACAGGCGCATCATGGCGATGGCAAAGAGCATGGCCAGCGGAATGACCGAGGCCACGACCAGGCCGGCGCGCCAGTTGCCCAGAAACAGGATGAGCACGAAGAGCACAATCAGGGCGCCCTCAATCAGGTTGGTTTTCACCGTGCCAATGGCGCGGCCCACCAGCTCGGAGCGGTCCAGGTACACGTCGATGGCCACGCCCTCGGGCAGGGACTTCTCCACCGTCAGCATGCGGGTTTTCACATCCTTGATGACGTCGTTGGCGTTGGCCCCCTTGAGCATGAGCACGATGCCGCCGGTCACTTCGCCCTCTCCGTTACGAGTCATGGCGCCGTAGCGCACGGCCGAGCCCAGGCGCACGTCGGCCACGTCGCGCACGAGCACGGGCAGGCCGCCTTCAGTATTGCGCACAACGATGTTGCCCAGGTCAGCGGCGTTTTCGGCCAGGCCCTCGGTGCGAATGAAATAGGCGGTGGGCTTCTGGTCGAGGTAGGCGCCGCCGGCGTTCTGGTTGTTGCGCGACACGGCCTGGTACACCTGCTCGGTGGTGACGCCCAGCGAGCGCAGGCGGGTGGGGTCGAGCCGGATTTCGAACTGCTTGAGCTGGCCGCCGAAGCTGGCCACGTCGGCCACGCCGGGCGTGCCTAGCAGCTGGCGCCGCACGATCCAGTCCTGAATGGTGCGCAGCTCGCGGGCGTCGTACTTCTTCTCGAAGCCGGGCTTGGCGCGCACCAGGTACTGGTACACCTCGCCCAGGCCGGTGCTGACCGGGGCCATTTCCGGCCGGCCGATGCTCTCTGGTATTTGACTCTCGGCTTCGCGCAGGCGCTCGGCCACCTGCTGGCGGGCCCAGTAGATGTCCACGCCGTCCTCGAAGACGATGGTCACGACCGAGAGGCCGAAGCGGGAGAAGGAGCGCACTTCCTCGCGGTTGGGGATGGTGGCCAGGCTCTGCTCGACGGGGAACGACACGAGGCGCTCGATGTCACTGGCCGCTAGCGAGGGAGCCACCGTGTAGACGACAATCTGGTTGGTGGTGATGTCGGGTACCGCGTCAATCGGCAGCCGGCTCAGGGAATAGCCGCCCCAGGCCACCAGGGCCAGGGTCAGGATTCCGATAATGAGCTTGTTGTGAATGGAAAAATGAATCAGCCGGTCAAACATCCGTTGCTGTGGGGGTTAGGTCTAACACTTTCGAAAAAGACCCTGCGACCCGGCGGTTCCGGCTGCTAAAGCGGGAACGGCGGGGATGGAACGCACCCGGGAGCCAACGCCACGCGTTGACAAGCTCCGACGGGTCAACTCCGCTCGGGAGTTGGCCGCCCGGAGAGGGTGGTCAGCAGGAAAAAGAGGAAAGGGTTAGGCCTGGGGCGGCTGCCACACGGCCCCGAAGTCCCGGGTCGGAACGCCCACAATCAGCCGGCCGTGTTGGGGGCTGCTGCCCCACTCGGTCACCTGGGGGTACATGGCCAGGGCGCCACTGGTTAGCGTTACCACTACCCCGCCGCAGCAGTGGCACTGGCAGAGCGGCGAGCACCAGTCGCCCAGCGCGTCCGTGCTGCAGTCCGAATGCGTGGCCGCGGCCACCGTCGATTGGGCCTGGTCCTGGCACACGGTCACCTCGTCCGTGCAAGTCATGCAGGAGAGCAACGCGAAGTAGCAGGCAAAAAACAGGCTGAGCAGGCGCATGATGCGGCGAAGGTAACAATTCCCGGGGGCCGGAGCTGCTTTTACCGCTAATCGCCGGCGAAGGTTCCCTCTCCAGCCCATTAGTTGGATTGGCTAACCTTCGGGTGAAGCTCCAGGCCCGCACTCCCCGTTTGCTGAAAGACAACCAGGGCATTCTCCCAGTGCGGAGTACCGAAAGCCCGCAGCAGCGGGACCAGCGCCGGGGTCAGGGCAAAGTGCAGCCGGGGACTGGTGCAGGCCAGCGTGGGGTTGTCGGGGTTGCGCAACACCAGGCCCGTGGCCACCAGCGGCCGCAGCACCTGTTCGCGCATGAGCAGGAACGAGTGCTCGGTGGATGCTTCGCGCCAGCCGTATGCCGTGCGCATGAAGTCGCGAATGCCGCGGGCCATGCCCTTGCGTTCGTCGCTGGCTGCGGTCCACGGCGTGTCCGGGCCTACCCCGGCCAGGGCCAGCAGGGTCAGCCCGGCCAGCTTGCTGCGCAGCGGCGCGGGCAGGTCCAGGGCCGTCAGGATGCGCTGGGCGTCGGTGATGCGGGCGTGATAGATTTCCATGGCCGGGCCGGCAAGAGGCATGAACTGCTAGCGCCGGAAGCTACATCCGAGAAAGTACGTGGTGGGCGTGTCTTTGGTCAGGGCCAGGTTGATGCCCGTGTCCAGCTGCAGGTTCTCGCCCAGGCGCAGCACGGGCCCGCCGTTGAGCGTGGCGCTCCAAGCGCGGCCCCGGGTGTCCCAGGCGGTGGCAATTTCCACGAAGCCCCCCAGGGTCTTGTACAAATCGTGGCCCACCGTTAGCGTGGGCGCCAGCTCCAGGAAGTGCTCCCGGGCTTCGCTGTCGCGGTTGAAAGTGGCCTGAAACTGCGTGCCCAGGGTAAAATCGTGGGGCAGCTGCACCGAGAACGGCGTAACGATGCCGCCCTCCCAGGCGCCGTTGCCGCAGCTGCGGCCCGTGGGCAGCTTCACGAAGGGCATCAGGGCAAAGGCCGTGGGGCCCCCGTCGTTGCCCCACAGGTTGCGCTTGAGCCGCACGGTCACGTCGCCGAAGCCCGCCCGCCGGGTGCCCGTGTCGCCCTCGCCCTCCGTCTGCACGGTGTAGGACTCGACCACTACCTGCAGGTCCACGTTGTGGGTGAGCCCCATTTTCAGGTTGGCGTGGTTGAACCCCAGCTCCTGTTGCGCAACCGCCTGCCCCGCTAAGCGGGAGCGGCCCAGGCGCAGCACGTCGGTTTCCAGCTGGAAGTGGCCCGCGTCCACCGAGTAGGCGCTTTCCGTGGCGTCGGGCCGGTCGGTGCTCAGCGGCCGCATCAGGGCCCCGGGCACGGGCTTGAACAAGGTGTAAACCCGTTTGCGGGCCCGCAGCGTGTCCACGCCGGCGGGGTCCGGGGCGGGCAGCCCGGTGGGGGCTTGCGCCAGCGCGGACAGGCCACCGGTCAGCAGCAGGCCCAGGGAGAGAAGTCGAAATGCACGCATAGAACACCGGAGCTAAAAGGCAAGGAGAGGGCGTCCCGGGACCAGGGCCCCGGCGAAACCAACCAGTAGCCAGGCGTTAGCCTAGCCGAAAAAAGTCTGCACGAGCAGGTACACGTTCAGGGCGATGATGATGCCCGACACGGTCCAGGCCGTAGCGTTGACCAGCAGGCCGTTGGCAAACACGCCCATCTTGGCCCGGCTGCTGGTGAAGAGCACCAGCGGCACCACGGCAAAACTGAGCTGCAAAGACAGAATCACCTGGCTGAGCACCAGCAGCTGGCCGGTACCCTTCTCGCCGTAAATGAGCGTTACAATCAGGGCCGGTACCACGGCAATGCTGCGGGTAACCAGGCGCCGCAGCCAGGGCTTGAGCCTGATGTTGAGGAAGCCTTCCATCACAATTTGCCCGGCCAGCGTGCCGGTGAGCGTGGAGTTCTGGCCCGCCGCCAGCAGGGCCACCGCGAAGAGCATGCTGGCCGCGCCTGCCCCGAGCACCGGCGTGAGCAACTTGTGGGCGTCGTTGATGTCGGCCACGTTGTACATGCCCGTCTTGTGGAAGGTCGCGGCGGCCGTGACCAGGATGGCGGCGTTCACGAAGAAGGCCAGAAACAAGGCCACCGTCGAGTCGATGGTGGCGAACTTGATGGCCATGCGCTTGCCGGGCTCGGTCTGCTCAATCTGGCGGGTTTGCACGATGCTGGAGTGCAGATACAGGTTGTGCGGCATCACGGTGGCCCCCAGTATGCCGATGGCGATGTAAAGCATCTGCGGGTTGGTCACCACTTCGGGGCGGGGCACCAGCCCGCCGAGCATGGCCATGTAGTCCGGGTTCGAGACGATGATTTCGTACACGAAGCAGCCAAAGATGATGACGATGAGGCCCGCCACGATGCTCTCAATAACCCGAAAGCCCTTGTTCTGGAAGTAGAGCACCACCAGCACGTCGAGCACCGTGAGCACCACGCCCCAGCTCAGGGGCAGACCGAAAAGCAGGTTCAGGGCAATGGCCGAGCCAATAACCTCGGCCAGGTCGCAGGCGGCGATGGCAATTTCGCAGAGCACCCAGAGCACCATGGCTACGGGCTTGGAGTAGTGGTCGCGGCAAGCCTGGGCCAGGTCGCGGCCCGTGACGATGCCCAGCTTGGCCGCCAGGTGCTGCAGCAGCATGGCGAACAGGTTGGAAATTAAAATCACAGACAGCAGGGTGTAGCCGTAGCGCGAGCCGCCGGCCAGGTCGGTGGCCCAGTTGCCGGGGTCCATGTAGCCCACGGCCACCATCAAACCGGGCCCCCAGAAGGCAAACAGCTTGCGCCAGAACGAGGCGCTGGCCGGCGGCACCTTGATGGAAGCGTACACTTCGCGCAGCGAAGGCGCGTTGCGCGGCTTGCGCCAGCCGGGCTCGGCGGCGACCGGGGCCGGCGTTACCGGCAGCGGCGCCGGGGGCATGAGTAAAGTTTCCATAGCAGGAGGGATAGGGTGAGCCGGCAAGGTACAATATTTAGGCTGCCCTAAATATTTATTTAAGGTAGCCTAAATACTCATTTTGCTGCTCAATGGTTTGCCTACTCGCTAAGAAATGGTTTGCGTCAGGATAGCCCCTGCGAAACCGTCCAGTTGGTATTTTGCCGGAAAGCTGGTTTCCGGCAAAACAGCACGGCTTTTAAGTATGTAGTTGACGTTTGCTGCCTGCTTGTGGCCGAGTCTGTTGTCTCATCGCGTCCCGACGACAGGGCCGAACGCCAGCGAAACCAGAGCCCCTGGCATGGTACCCACTCTTTATGAGCTCATCCTCGCTGAGTTTGGCCTTGGTTAAAAGTTTGGTACAAAAGTTAAACGAGTGGGGGCTTCTGTGCGGGCTAGACGCAACCGGCAACGTGTTGCTCCCTTAATCGCCTGTCGGAACTAAGTTTTGGACCGAACGGTTCTTAATCGTAACTTGCCGGCCCAAAGTCAGTCCAGCCCGCTTTGCTCACCTCACCAGCTAATGTCACGTCCCCAGGAATTTGATACCACGGAAGCGCTGCACCAGGCCATGCGGGCGTTCTGGCGCAAGGGCTACGAGGCGACTTCCCTGACCGATTTGCTGGCCGCCACGGGCCTGAGCAAAAGCAGCCTCTACGCCACCTTTGGGGGCAAGCGCGACTTGTTCCTTGCGGCTTTTGACGCCTACCGGCAGGCCCGGGCCCGCGACGCACACCGGGTGCTGCAGCAGCAGCCCGCCCGCCGGGCCATCGAGACCTTTTTCCACTCGCTGTTTGCCGACGTCAATTCAAACGAACCCTTGCTGGGCTGCATGAGCATCAACCAAGCGGTGGAACTGGCCCCGCACGACCCCGCGGTGCGGCAACGAGTGGTCGAGGACTTGCAGCAGATGGAGGAAGTATTGACCCAAGCGATTGAACGTGGCCAGCAGGATGGCTCGGTGGCCAGCCCGCGCCCGGCCCGGGAGCTGGCCCGGCTCCTGGTGTTGGCTTTCCCCGGCTTGCAGGTCATGGCCCGGGCGGGTTATCGCCGCCAGCAGCTGGACGACGCGCAGCAGCTCCTCTTTACCTGTCTGGACAGGTAGCTCTTTTTTTTTGCCTTTTACTGGACCAAACAGTCCTGAATTTTTCACTTTACCCCACTTCTCATGCAGCTTCAACTGGTTCGCCACTCAACGCTTCGCCTGGACTACGCCGGCGTTAAATTTCTCATTGACCCCATGTTCGCCGACCAGGGCGTCTTCCCCGGGCTGCCCGGCACCCCCAACAGCCACCTGAGCAACCCCACCGTTGGCTTGCCCGGCCCGGTGCAGGACTACACGCAGGTCGACGCCGTGGTGGTCACCCACACCCACTTCGACCACTGGGACGAGGCCGCCAGTGCCCAGTTGCCCAAGCACCTGCCCGTCTTCACCCAGCACGCCCAGGACCAGGCGCTGATTCGCTCGCAGGGCTTCACCGATGTGCGCCTGATTCAGGGCGCTACTTTCAACGGCGTTTCGCTGACCCAGACGCCGGGCCAGCACGGCAGCGACGCCGTCATGGCGGTTGCGGGGGAAATGCTCGGGCAGGTTTCCGGCGTGGTGTTTACGCATCCCGAGGAGAAGACGCTCTACATCGCCGGCGACACGGTCTGGAACCAGGACGTGGCCAACAACCTGCGGCAGTACCAGCCCGAGGTGGTGGTGCTCAACGCGGGCGACAACCAAATCACCGGACTCGGCTCCATCGTCATGAATCAGGAGGATGTCTACGCAGTGCACCAGGCGCTGCCCCGGGCCACGCTCGTCTCCACCCACATGGAAGCCACCAACCACGCCACGCTCTCGCGCCAGCAGTTGCGCGCCTTCGCCGCCGAAAAGGGCATGACCAACCAGGTGTTGGTACCTGCGGACGGAGAAGCCTATTTCTTCTAATGCCGGTCGTATAGTTCGGGAATCAAATCCTGACGACTGACTGCTCTAACGGGCAACAACAAAGCGTTTCCATCGCAAGAAGGAAACGCTTTGTTGGCTTTGGTTAGGAACCCCTTAATTGTCCCGGTTAGCCTTTGTACTAAACTTTTGACCAAGGCCGAGTTTGTGGCATTGACTGTATAGGTAATCAGCCTTCCCTAGCTCCTTGGTTTCCATTGTTGAGGAAAACGGGACGCTCCACCGTGCCAAGACGGCATGCCGGACAACGAGCGTCCGCCCCACTCAGCTACCATGAGATACCAGTTCCGTTCTCTGAACAGTTGGGCAACATACAAGCTCCTTCCCTGTCCTACTAGCGCAAGCCTTGCATCTTCAGAAACAAGCCACCCGGATTTTTGGTAGCCTTGATTTTATCAGTCTTCAGCTTGTAGATAAAGGCAAACAAGGCATCCACGTGCTTGGGCGACTGCAGAATCTCCTGCACCAGCTTGGGTTCGGCAATACCTAGGGTTTCGAGGTGCTTGCGGGCCAGTTGCATCTTGGCGTCGTCGGCCTCCAGCTCGAAGGGGATAGGCAGTTGCTGAGGTACCTGGGTGTTGACGTAGAACTTGATGCTTTGGAAGGAGCGACCCTTTTTCAGGAGCTCGTACTTGATGCGCAAGTCGGTGTGCTCGTTTATCTGCGTCGTGGCCACGTCGAGCACGTACTTCTGCAAGGAGGAAATCTGGGCGTACTGCTCGGGCTCTTTACCAGCTGGGTCCTTGAGCTTGAGCATGCCCTTGAACTCATCCAGGGAGTAGGTCTTAGTCTCCCCGATGTCCTTCCACTGCGAGGCCAGCTGGTAGATGCGCTTGGCGTACTTGCTGCTCAGGCTAAAGGCAGCCTGCAGGCGGTAAGACGTGAAGTTGCTCTTCAGGTCAATGAGGAAAGGCCGCATGCGCTCGGATATCTCCAGCTCAATGGTGCCCTCGCCCTTGCGGTACAGCGCCGAGGCCAGCAGACTCACCTGCAGCAGGGTTTTGCCGGTCTCGATGTGATAGACCCGGCTGTTGAGGTTCTCAGTGGATTCGAGCAGCTGCTTGTAGTTCCAGGTGCGCCCGGTCATCTCCATCAGCTCCTGGACCCGGATTTCGTAGATGGTGCCGGCCTTGTCCTGCTTGGTGAGCTTAGAGAGGAGCGAGAAGACGATGTCCATCTCGCAGGCACTCATCTCGTAGCGGGCCGTCGTCAGCGCGTTATGCTGCCGAATTTCTATCGGGACGGTGGATTCGGGCGCGGCCATACGCAGCTACTGGGGTGATACCAAGCAAACATACGGCTTAAATCGGAAACTAATAGAGCCAAATCCTGAATCTATGAGCAGCCGGAATGCCTGTGGTGGTGCTGACTTATAAAAGCTATTAGTTAGACTTATGAAACCTATTAGTTAGCTGGTCGCGAGTTTTCGGCGAGGCTTATAAAAGCTATTAGTTAGACTTATAAAAGCTATTAGTTCGCAGCCGGTCAGAAGGGAGCTTCAGGAGCGTTGTTTCACCAGTGACTTATAAAATCTATTAGTTCGCCAGCATAGGGTGTAATGATAGCCATGGATTCCACCTCTATTAGTTAGCTTATCAAAGCTATTAATTTGGCTTATGAAACCTATTACCCCGCTTATGAAACCTATTACCCCGCTTATGAAACCTATTAGTTGGCTTATGAAACCTATTACTAAAGCCGCTTAAGATACTGAGGTACAAAAAGTTGCGAGCCCTGCAAATACCTTAAATACTTAAAATACTCACAAGCTTGTTGAAGCTAGAGTACAAAAGCTTATAAAGTGGTGGTTTAGGGCGATACCCGAACGAAAACAACAAAAAAGGGAGTCTAAACAAGCACAAAATGGGATTGCACTTTTTAAAGAATTTTTTACCTTTTTCTACTATTTAGAACATTCCTGTATACCTCAAAGGTAACCTATAAACCATGCGGAAAGCTCAATCAGGGCTCATTAATAGATTTTATAAGTCTCGTAGGAAGCTCACAACAGCTTCTTCAGCGACTCTTGGCATGACCCCGTGGGCATCGCTAGGCAAGGTAGTAGCATCTATGGCACCCCCTGCACTTATAAAACCTATTCTTTAGCCGACCCATCGGATTACAGTTCGGCTTACCCAGTACGTGAACTAATAGGTTTTATAAGCCGCAATGCAGCATGGTACTTCTGGAACAGATTACTAAGCAGTCCCGCCTGTACTTACTACTGACCCAACAGCCTGCCAGTAAAGGGTAGAAATGGTATGCGTTTGCAGCCTCCTATGTTGGTTTTACTCACTCTTCTCCGTCAGATGGAAACTCCTAGGTTCAACTTCGGCTTACCCTTTCTATCCTTTCGCTCTGTGCAACCAAGTTTACTAACTGTGTTAAAAGAAGTCTCTGCGAGCTGCGTCAGCTGTTTGATGAGTTGTTTTTGGGGCAGAACAGCTGATTCTTGTGCTTCGTAAACCTAGACAAGCAAATCCGCACCGGACGGTCGAGCAGAGTCGGCAGCTTACAATAGTTATCCTTTCGCTGCTAACCCACTGAACTCGGAAAAGCAGTAGCAGTCTATTGGGACCGGGCCTGGGCCCAACCTAACCACCTGGCGTGCTCATACACAGTTTGCCCAGACGCCGTTTAACCCACATAGAACCACTTTTCATAAGCTAGAATTAAATGAAGGTGTTCACGGCATGAATACATCAAAACGATTAGTTGCTGCCTGCGCCGCAGTCTTGTACTTTAGCTGCCTGACCGCCATCCCAATCTTTCGCTCTCCATTGCCTTCTCCTTCCGCCCGGAGAAGGCGACGAGGCAAAGTAGCCTTCTACCCGTGACCTATTCTGATTTTGCTGCCCGCTGGCTGCGCAGCGGCGGCGCCGAGCGCGCGAATTACCAAGCCTTCCTGCACGAGCTTTGCGCCCTGCTTGGCGTCGAGCCACCACAGCCCTCCGGCGAGCTAGCTTCCCAGGATGCCTATGTGTACGAGCGGGCTGTCACGTTTCAGGATGGGGCCAAAAAAAGCACCGGCCGTCTCGACCTTTACAAGCGCGGCTGCTTCGTGCTCGAAACCAAGCAGGGCACCAACTCACCCGACGACCAGCAACGGGCCGATGCCGCCGACGCGGCCGCACTTGGCCAGGCACCCCAGGAGCGTCGCCGCCGGGGGCACGCCGTCCGCGGCACCCGCAAGTGGGACCTGATGATGACCGAGGCCCGCAACCAGGCCCTGCGCTATGTGCAGGCCCTGCCCGCACAGGAGCCGCGCCCGCCCTTCGTCATCGTGGCCGACGTGGGCCACTGCTTCGACCTTTACGCCAATTTCGCCGGTACCGCCGAAGGCTTCACGCAGTTCTTGGACCTGCTCACCGGCATTCCCGGCTACAAGCCCACGCTACCCGCCGGCGGCGGCACCGAGGCCTTCCGCATCCCGCTCACCGCCCTCGAAGACGAAGTAGTGCGCCAGCGCCTGGCTCTGCTCTTCACCGACCCGCAGCAGCTCGACCCCAGCCGCCGCGCGGCCCAGGTCACCCGTCAGCTCGCTGCTCACTTGGCCGAGTTGAGCAAGCAGCTCGAAGCCGCTGGCCATGCCTCCGAGGCCGTGGCCCAGTTCCTGATGCGCTGCCTGTTTACTATGTTTGCTGAGGACGTAGAACTGATTCCCCGCGCCAGCTTCACCGGCTTGCTGCAGCAGTATGCCAGCACTCCGGAATTGCGCCAGCTGCTGCCCGACGCCTTGCAAAGCCTCTGGCATACGATGGACACCGGTGGCTTCTCCGGCGACCTGCGGGCCCGCCTGCGCCGCTTTAACGGCCAACTCTTTCACGAGGCCACCACGCTGCCCCTCACCGAGCCCCAGATTCACCTGCTTCTGCGTGCCGCTGCCGCCGACTGGACTGAAGTGGAACCCGCCATCTTCGGCACCCTGCTCGAACGCGCCCTCGACCCCAAAGAGCGGCACAGCCTCGGGGCGCACTACACCCCGCGCCGCTACGTGGAGCGCCTGGTGCTGCCCACCGTGCTGGAGCCCCTGCGCCGCGAGTGGGCCGCCGCTCAGGCCGCCAGCGCCCGCCGCCTCGACGAAACTGCCGGCCCGGCTGGGGAGCGAGCCGCCCGCCAAGACTTGCTGCGCTTCCTCACCCGCCTCACCACGGTCAAGATTCTCGACCCAGCCTGCGGCTCCGGCAACTTTCTCTACGTCACGCTGGAACACCTCAAGCGGCTGGAAGGGGAGGTAATTACGGCCATCAACCGCTTCGGCCAGTCGGGCCTGCTCGATTTGGGTGGGGCCACCACCGTCTCCCCCCGCCAGCTGCTGGGCTTGGAGCTGAACCCGCGGGCCGCCGCCATTGCCGACGTGGTGCTGCGCATCGGCTACCTGCAGTGGCACCTGCGCACCCACGGCCTCACCCAGCTGGCCGAGCCCCTACTCGATAGCTACCAGAATATCCGCCAGCAGGATGCCGTACTGAGCTACGAACCCGACTTTACCCAGGCCGGGCCTGCCGCATGGCCCCAGGCTGATTTCATCATCGGCAACCCTCCGTTTGTCGGCGATAAAGCCATGCGCCGCGCGCTGGGCGACGCCTACGTGGATACGCTGCGCAAAGTGTACAAGGGCAAAGTGGACGAGTCCGCCGACTTGGTGATGTACTGGTGGGAGCGGGCCGCTGAGACAGTGCGGCAGGGTCAGGCCGAGTCCTTCGGCTTCATCACCACCAACTCCATTACCCAAACCTTTAACCGCCGCCTCATCCAGCGCCACCTCGATGCGGCTCCGCCGCTATCGCTGACGTTCGCCATTGCCGACCACCCGTGGGTGGATAGTGCCAACGGCGCGGCCGTGCGCATCGCCATGAGCGTAGGCCGGGCCGGCACCCAGGTGGGCAAGCTGGCCACCCTGGTGCGCGAGTCGGTCACCGACGAAGACGATGCCCACACCGTGGAGCTGGTGGAAAGCGAGGGCATTATCAACGCCGACTTTACGGTGGGGGCCGACGTGGCTGGGGTCAAAGCGCTGAAGGCGAATGAAGGCGTTTCCAGCAACGGCATGATGCTGGCCGGTGCGGGCTTTATCGTGACTGAGGCGCAGGCCCACACTTTGGGCCTGGGCACGGTGGCTGGCCTTGCAACCCGCATCCGGCCCTACCGCAACGGCAAAGACCTGACCGCCCGGCCGCGTGGCGTGTACCTTATTGACTTGTTTGGCCTGAACGAAGCCGATGTCATCCGCGACTATCCGGCCGTGTACCAGCACGTCTATACCCACGTTAAGCCCGACCGCGACCAAAACAACCGCAAAAAGCTCAAGGAAATCTGGTGGCAGTTCGGCGAAACCCGCAAAGGCTTACGTGCGGCCACACAAGGTCTGACTCGCTACATTGCCACACCAGAAACGGCCAAACACCGCATATTTCAATTTCTGGATGTCGATATAGCCCCAGACCACAAGCTTGTCAATATTGCTTTTGATGATGCGTACAATTTAGGGGTCTTGTCAAGCCGAATTCACGTTGAATGGGCAATGGCTAGTGGTAGCTGGCTTGGTGTCGGCAACGACTCCGTATACACGAGCTCCCGCTGCTTTCAACCGTTTCCCTTCCCCAAAGCCACAGTAGAACAGCAAGAGCGCATCCGGGCACTGGCCGAGGCGCTGGATGCGCACCGCAAGCGCCAGCAGGCCTTGCATCCCACGCTGGCCCTCACCGACCTCTACAACGTGGTCGAGAAGCTGCGCGCCGGCCAGCCCCTTACGGCCAAGGAAGAAACCGTACACCAGCACGGCCTGGCCGCCGTGGTGCTCAGTCTCCACCAGCAGCTCGATACCGCCGTGGCCGAAGCCTACGGCTGGCCTACTGACTTGTCTGCTCCCGAACTGCTCCAGCGACTGGTGCACCTCAACCACCAGCGCGCCCGCGAGGAGCAAGGGGGTCACGTCCGTTACCTCCGCCCCGCTTATCAGGCCCCCGAAACCGTGCAGGCCGGCCTTATCCTGCCTGCGCCCACTGCGGCGGCCAAAGGCAACAAAGCCACCAAGTTATCGGACGCCGCAGCGCTACCTGTGAACGGGGTAGGAGAGGCCTCCAACGCCTGGCCCCAGGACCTCGCCCAGCAGATGCAAGCCCTTCGCACGGCTATCCAGCTAGCCGAAATGCCCCTCACAGCCGCCCAGGTGGCCAAGCGCTTTCGCGGAGCAGGCCCAGCTCGCGTCCAGCCGCTACTCGATACCCTGGTCACTCTTGGCCTGGTTCGTCACCTTATCGAAGAAGACGCCTACGCTGCCTGATGCCGGGCCCTTCCTAACGCCCACGTAGCTGATGTGGTTTATCCGTGCGTATCCCTACAATTGCAAAACATCAACTAATAAGTTGAACTTTGCGTAATACTTCGTAGTTTTGAATATACCCAGCGCAGTTCCCCCGCTTCGTGAGGTCGCCGAATACCTCCGCGAGTTCAAGGACAAGCTCAAGTTCTTCGGTTTCATAATCGTCGACCGTGACAAAAACAGCTCAAAAACCTTACTCAAGCTCGGTATCAACGGCGACAATGTTCGCAGCTGCCTGCTTGAGTTGGAATCCACCGATTATTTCCAGGGTCCCACGCCTAATCAGCAGGCTGGAAACCCGCCCGTTTGGGTGTTCGGCCGCGAGCTTCGCGGCTACGAAATCTACATCAAAGTACATTTAGGACGCCCCAGCCGCTCGGTTATCTGTATTTCCTTTCATCTGGCCGAGCATTCCATCATTTATCCTCTGAAGCGCAAGCCTCACCCTTTGCCCCCAACCGATGATTCAGCCTAGAATCGAAAGCCCCCTCTCCGACGGCTACGCCATCCTGCGCTGGGAATCCGATGCCCAGGTTTTTCGCAAGGAGAGCTACGACTATACGTACCACTTTTACGAGTGCGAGGATACCGGCGAGCGTTTTGTTACTCCCGAGTTGGCTAATCTCAACACCGCCCAGGTCTACAACCAGTACCGGGAGAAGCATGCCATCCTATTTCCTGAGCAAATCCGCGCTATGCGCGAGCGGTACGACCTGACCGCCGCCCGTATGTCTTTATTCCTGGGTTTGGGCGCTAATCAGTACCGCCACTACGAAGACGGCGAAGTACCCAGTGCCTCCACGGCCAACCTGTTGCGCCTGGCCAGCAACCCGAGCACGTTCCGGGGAATGGTGGAAGAAAAGCGCGGCGAGTTACGCCCCAACGAATACCTGAAGCTGGTGAACCGCCTGCTGGAGCTAATCGACCAGGAAGGAGTATCGCACCGGGTTGGTGGCTTCATGATTCGTAGCACGCCACCCATCACCGTCGAAGAACCCGACCAGTACACCGGCTACGTTACGCCCGACGCGGAGAAGTTCGCCGAGTTGGTGCTGTTCTTCTTCAACTACCTCGACAACCTCTTCAAAGTGCGGCTGCTCAAGCTGCTCTTCTATTCCGACTTCTACCACTACCGCCTCACCGCCCGGGCCATCACCGGCCAGCGTTACCGCGCCGTGCAGCACGGCCCCGTTCCGCAGGAATACGGGCAGCGTTTGCAGGAAATGGTGCAGCGGGGTCAACTTACCGCGGGCTTCCACCCCAGCTTGGTGCAGTCCGACAACGGCGCGCCGGTACTGGCTTATAAAGCAGCTCGTAAACCCAACATGGATGTGTTCAGCGAGTCTGAACGTCACGTGCTGGCCGTCGTGCTGCAACGTCTGGGACGCAAGTCCCGCCGCGAAATTGAGGACCTCAGCCATGAAGAGAAAGCCTGGCAGGATAATGAGGCCCAGAAAAACATCATCAGCTACCAAACCTACGCCTACGACCTAAACGCCTTGCGTTTAGCGTAGGCGTTTTTTCATTACACGCTTAAACAATTCCTTGCTGACCAAACCCCTTATAAAACAATCCGGCTGCCACAGGTCAGTGGCAGCCGGCATGGTAGAAATGCAGTAAAAGAAGGTTGGCGCCCGAACTACTGGTGCCGGGATTGGTTCCCCGGCCGCGCACCCCTACCGTGAGATTATACGAGGCCACGAAGGTAACAGATGTTTGTTGCCCTGCAATAGTGCGCCCTTGTGTCTGGCCCGGTGCATCGCCCACCACTGAGTTTACCTGTGTGGGCCCCATTCTTGAAGCCCTTATCCATGGCCAAGAACTTGCATGTCGTGCCCCGCTCCACTGGCTGGGCCGTCAAAACCGCTGGCGCATCCCGCGCTGCCACCATTGTTTCCACCCAAGTCCAGGCCATTCAGGTGGCCCGGCAAATGGCCACTAGCCGCGGCAGCGAAATGCTGATTCACGGCCGCAATGGTCAAATCCGGGAAAAGAACAGCTACGGCAGCGACCCGGAATCCAGCAAAGGCTAACCCCATTTTTTGCACTGCCCGGCGTTACTAGGGTGTTGTTAAACAAATAGGGTAAAACCTCCGACTCGGCCCTACGCCGGTTTGCTTGGCGGCTGCCAGGTAGCAATCAGGTCCATGTCAAACGGGGCTTCGGCCAGCAGGGGGTGGTCGGAGAAGTCGTACTCGCCGTGCAGGTTCAGGTGGCGGTAGGAGAGCACGGCGAAGGGCGAGAGCGTGGCCAGCGTAGCCGCTTGCTGCTCGGGCGGCAGCCGGGCCAGGTGCTGGGAGAGGTGCAGGTAATTCCAGCAGATGATGGCGTTCATCAACAAGCGCTTGCAGGTCTCGGCCACCAGCTGCTCGGAGCGGGTGGCGGCGTGAAACTCCTGGTTGCGGCCGTGCCAGACGGCGTGGGCCAGCCGGTGGGCGCTCTCGCCCTTGTTGAGCTGCTTCTGGATGCGCTGGCGCAGTTCCACCTGGTCAACGTAGCGCAGCAGGAACTCGGTTTTAACCAGCCGGCCCAGCTCTTTCAGGGCCCGGTAGAGCGGGTGCTGGCGGGCGTAGGAGTTGAGGCGGCCGAACAGGCGGGAGGCCTCGCTGTGGCGCAGCTTCAGGGTGACGACCAGGCGCAGGACCTCGTCCCAGTGCCGGGCGATGCGCTCGGGGTCGAGGCGCGCGTCGGGCAGCAGGGTCTGCCCCAGTTGCCGGTGCGTGGCCACCGGCTCCCAGCTGTAGAGCTGCTGGTTGGTGAGCTGGCGGATGCGCGGCTCGTAGGCGATGCCCAGCATGCGAGTCACGGCGAAGATGACTTCGGTGTAGCCGTGCGTGTCGGTGCTGTGCACGTCGGTGGGCCGCACGGCGTGGCGCAGCAGCCCCTCCAGCAGGTGCGTGGCCTCGCGGTCGGCGGCGCTGAACACGGTCGAGTCGAAGACGAGCAGCGTTTCGTCCACGTAGGAGTAGGCCGTCAGGCCGCGGCGGTTGCCGAAGTACTTGAACGAGGCGCTGCCGGCGAGCGAGTCCACAGCCAGGTCGTACTTCTGCCCGTCGCTGCTGCTGTGCAGCACGTCGGGGGAGCGCCGAAAGGCCTCGCGCAGGCGCAGCTGGCGGGTAAAGGCCAGAATCAATTCGTTGGCCTGGCGCAGGTTGTCGAGCGAGAAATGGGTGCTGGCCAGGCGCTGCAGGGCCGCCTCGTCCACTTGGGGCGCGACTTGTGCCAGGCGGCGCAGGCCCAGGTTGCAGCCCAGCCCCACCAGGGCGGCCAGCAGCTGCGACAAGGGCGGAGGCGTGCGGGCGTGTTTGCTGGGCAGCGAGCCGAAGGCCGTGTCAAACTGCGTCAGGCGGGCTACGCTGGTGAGCACCTCGCGCAGGGGCACCACCCGGTGGCGGGGAAATAGATGAGCCGGCAGGCGCGGCTGCTCGGCCGGCAGCCGGGGCGTGGTCAGGCGGTAACGCCCGGCCGGGGTGCGGTGCGCGTGCGGGTTGTCAGCTCCGCTCAGGTGGGCGTTCGTGGCGGCAAACTGGGCCTGCAGCTGCGCCTGTAGGGTCGTTTGGACCGTGGCAAAGTCGCGCCAGGCACTCAGGCCCGCCTGCTCCAGCAAGGCCTCGTGCTGCTTGGCCCACTGCGCGGCCGGCAGCAGGTAGTGCTCAAACGCCCGGTACTGGTAACAGCACGTAAAGTTGAGTTGGCCGGACTTGATGGCCGTGGCCATCTCCAAAAAAAGGAGGGCTTTATAAAGGGAGGTGCGTAACCGACCTTGCGCATCGAGGACGTAGGCCCGTTGCGTGAGCGAGAGAAAGTCCAGCGGCACCTGCGCGCCCAGGTGCCCGTCGTGCTGCTGGTAGTAGTGCACGGCCCGCCACAGGTCGGCGCGGGTGGTCGCTTCGTCGACGACCAGCGCTTTGACCAGGGCCCCGAGCTTGGTTTGCAGGCGCAGCGACGCCCCGGCCAACGCCTCGTGAAACAGCGCCTCGCCCGCCTGCTGCTCGGTGGCTTGGCGTAATTGCTCCAGCTGCTGGTGGTCTTCGCTCAGCTGCGCGGCCGTGACCTGGTGGCGCTGCAGCAGCGCGTCGATACGGGCCAGCTTCTGTTCGGCCGGCACGTCGGGGGCATCGACCAGGGCACGAATCTGGGTCAGCGCCTGCAGGTGTCGGTAACCCCGGCCCGTGACCTGGCTGGTCAGCTGCTGCGTGGCGGCGCGCTGCTGATAAAGCGTCTCCTTCACCTGCTCGCGGCATTGATTCGCGGCGCTGGTCGTGGTGTGCAGCAGCGTGTCGACCAGGGCGTCGCCCAGTTCGTAGTACTGGTGCACCACGAAGCTGAGCAGGTAGAGGTAGCGCCGCTCGTCGCGGCGGTAGAGTTGCGCGGCCTGGGCCCGCAGCACGTACTCGGCGTAGTAGGTGATGGCTTGGTCCGAGAGGCGCAGGCGCTGCCAGAGCGGCTGCAGCTGCTCGAAGAGCCGCCGCAGGGACGCGAAGTGCGTCACCCGTTCGCGGATTTCCCCGGGGCGCAGGCCCTGGCGAATGCGCTTGAGAAAGGTGAGCGGGTAGCGCCGGTCCGCCTCCGCTTCGCGGGCGTCGGGGTCGTCGGCGGCCAGCAGCCGGTCCAGCAAGCGCTGCTCGCCGGGCTGCAGGTGCTGCTGCAAGCGGTGGAGCAGCCGTTTCTCGAACGCGAGCAGGGCCCGCGTGATGAGGTCGGCCAGCGTGTTGTAGGTGGGCAGCTCCAGCCGGTGCTCGTGCAGAAACAGCACCAGGTAATCGAAGACCGACGCCGGCTTCAGGTGCTGGCTGCTTAGGCGGACCGCCTCCTGGTACAGCCGGTCCGCCGCGGCCGCCTCGAACCGCGCAATACCCAGTTGCTCGCACAAGAGCTGCTGGTGGGCATAATAGCGGGCATCGGCGTAGCGAAGCGGGTCAAAGTCGGCGGGCCCCAGGCCCAGCTGCTGGGCCACGTACGCCACATCGGCCGCGTGGTAGCGGGTGGCCACGTAGAAGCGCTGGCTAATCTGGAAGTAGCCCAGCTGCAAGACAAACCCGACGCGGTTGCCCGGCGCCAGCATCCGGGCCAAGTGAACATCCGCCCAATCCGGGACGGCAAAGACCCGGGCCTGCTCGGCCGCTGGTACCAGCGGGGGCTGCTCGTAGAGCTCACGTTCCTTGCCCAGGTGAATCCGCAGGTGCGTGGCCATAAGCTACCCAAAAGGCGATGGTGTAAACGACCGTTATTTCTACCCACCAATGATAGCGTTAACGTCCATGTAAAGGCATCGAAAACCGGTACCTTTACGAAGCGCATTTACCTTATCGCTAACCTGCCCGTTTTGCCCATGCTATTTGGCTACGTCCGCGTCTCCACGAGCGCCCAATCGGCCGAGAGCCAGAAGAGCCTCATCGCCCGCTATCTGGTCGAGCACCGCTGGACCCTCGACGAGTGGATTGAAGTAGAAATGTCTTCCCGCCGCACCGCCGGGCAGCGCCGCCTGCCCGAGCTGCTGGCCAAGGTTGGCCTTGGTTAAAAGTTTGGTACAAAGGTTAAACGGGCGGGGCCGCAGGAGACTCCCAGTCGAAGGCAAAAAGGGCCTCCAAATCGAAGGGGAGTGAATCTTTTAGGGCGTCGTCCGAGAAATCGAACTCGCCGTTCAGATTGATGTGCTGCCAGCTCGCCCGTGAGCTGGCAGTACATCAATCTGCCACGGACTAGCGCTCGGCCGCCGGGGCATGAAGCAGCTACTGGTTGGGACAAAGGCAATTCCAACAGACGATTACGTTCTGCACCAGCCGTTTGCAAGGGCCTGCTTGCGTGGGTGGTCGCATGCCCGCCGTCGCCCGCTCATGGATACTCTCGCGGCCATACCCAGCCAGCGCGGCGAAGAGGCCCAAGACCGCCCGCCCGGCCGGGGTGGCCGTATCGATGCCTAGGTCCAGAGCGACGAAGCGGACCTGCCGGGCGTGCAGAGCGGCCACCACCTACATGATGTGGGTGCTGTTGCGGCCCAGCCGGTTCAGGCGGGCTAAAGTCACCGTGTCCCCGGCACGCAACGTGGCCAGCCGCTCGGTGAGCACCGGGCGCTGTGAGCGTGCCGCTGATTTTTTCCCAAATCAGGCGGTCTACGCCCGCGACCTTTAGTTGTCCATATCAAAATGTCACATCTGCGTACTTTGCCGCCATGTCCGATTTCCGTCTGCGCGTATTTGCCGCTGTGGCCCGGCACCTGAGCCTGACCAAGGCCGGCCAGGAGCTGTTTGTGAGCCAGCCGGCCGTTACCAAGCACATCCGGGAGCTGGAAGCACAGTACGGCCAGCGCCTGCTGGAGCGGCGCGGCAACCGCGTGACCCTCACCGAGGCCGGCCGCCTGCTGCACGCCCACGCCGATGCCGCCGCCGCCGCTCAGCAGCAGCTGGAGGACCAGCTGCTGGCCCTGCGCGACCCCGACGAGGCCGCCGGCCGCCTGCGCCTGGGGGCCAGCACCACGCTGGCCCAGTACGTGCTGCCGGGCCTGCTGCCCGCCTTCCAGGCCCGCTACCCGCAGGTGCAGCTCTCGTTTCTGAACGCCAACTCCGAGCGCATTGCCGAGGCCCTGCTGCGCGGCGAGCTGGACCTAGGCTTCGTGGAGGGCCGCACCAAGAGCCACGACCTGCACTACGAGCTGCTGCTGCCCGACGAGCTGGTGGCCGTGCGCCGCGCCACACCCGGCGGCCCGCCCGCCGCCCCGCTGCCCCTGGCCGAGGCGCTGGCCCACCCGCTGGTGCTGCGCGAGCGGGGCTCGGGCACGCTGGAAATCCTCGAATTTGCCCTGCGGGCGCAGCACATCAAGCTCAGCGCCCTGCCCGTGGCCATTTACCTGGACAATACGGAGGCCATCAAGCGCTACCTCGAAGCCGCGCCCACCGCCCTGGGCTTCGTGTCGCGCCGGGCCCTGGACCGCGAGCTGGCGGCCGGGCTGCTCGAAATCGTGCCCATTGCCGGGCTGCACTTGGCCCGGCAGTTCGAGGCGGTATCGGTGCAGGGACAGGTGCTGGCCCGGCCGGCGCAGCGCTTCCTGAGCTTCGTGCAGGGGCAGCTGAAGGGGGGCAAATAAAAAATGGTGATGCTGGATAACTATTCGGTATCCGCTGAAAGCACCACTTTATGAGCAGCTTACGTACCATTGCAGCGTAGTGCGGACCGGGTGGTTCGCCCATCTTCACCCGACTTACTTATACTCATGGAAAACACTCCGCAGCCCGCCCCAACCGATGCGCAACCCGCCGCCGAACCGGCCGCCCACGATGGCACCCCGCACTACGGCGACTTCGGCCACCCCGCCGACCCCACCGCGCCCCGCCACTACCAGGCCCCGACCAACGACGGCTCGAACGACAACCCCGACGAGTTCAGCGAATTTCGCGGCAAAAATGCCTCAGCCACCGAGCAATACTGCCTACCCGGTGCTATTGCTGACCCAAATTTGCAGCGCGGGCACGTCGAGCAAAACCAGCACCCCGAAGCCATTGCCGCAGCCGAGGGGGGCAGCGACGCCGAAGAGCGCGCCGCCTACGCCCTCGACGACCCGCGCTACGCTGGCGGCGACGTATTCGATTTGAAGGACGAGCAAACCGGCTTCTAAGCCCTCAGGCCAGTAGTTCATCCGTCCAGCGGCCGGCTCGTACACCACGAGCCGGCCGCTGGCGTTTCCAGCCCTCGCGGCGGCCGGCTTGGCCACGCAAAACGGACGCGCCACCCTGGCTCGGCCCGGGCAATCAATAACCTTTGGTTATGCAGGATAATACTATTGGATAATCCAATCGGTGGGCAACGCCGTATATTTGCCTCAGAAACAAACCCCTCCCGCTCATGGCCCTCCCAGTTCAGCCCACGCCGCTTCAAGCTTCCACCCCGCTGCCCGCCCCTGCCCCGGCCGGGGAAACCGCCGCCCCCGAATTCAACGAAACCACCGGCTTCTTCCGCCACCTGCACACGCCCCGGGTGGTGTTCGGGCAGGACTTCACCTTGAAGCAGGTGGTGTTCGTGCTGTTCTTCGTGTTCTGCCTCACGCCCTGGGCCTCGCCGCCCATTGCCCTGGCGCTGGGCCTGCTGCTGGCCCAAACCATCGGCAACCCCTTCACCACGCAAACCAAGCAGGCCACGGCCAAGCTGCTCCAGTTCTCGGTTATCGGGCTGGGCTTTGGCATGAATGCCCACGCGGCGGTGCAGGCCGGCAAGGAGGGCATCATTTTCACGGTGGTGTCCATCTTCGGCACGCTGCTGCTGGGCCTGGTGGTGGGCCGGTGGCTGGGGCTGGGCAAGCACGTGGTGCATTTGATTTCGTGCGGCACCGCTATTTGCGGCGGCTCGGCCATCGCGGCCATCGGACCGGTGCTGCGGGCCAAGGACGAGGAAATGTCGGTGGCGCTGGGCACGGTGTTCGTGCTCAATGCCGTGGCCCTATTCGCCTTCCCGCCCATCGGCCACGCCCTGGCCATGACGCAGAACCAGTTCGGCCTGTGGTGCGCCATTGCCATCCACGACACCTCTTCGGTGGTGGGGGCGGCGGCGGCCTACGGCAACCAGGCCCTGGAAGTGGCCACCACCGTGAAGCTGGCCCGCGCCCTCTGGATTATCCCAATTTCCATCGGCACGGCCATGCTATTCAAGCAGAAGGGCGTGAAGGTGAAAATTCCCTACTTCATCTTTGGTTTCATCGCCGCCATGCTGGTCAACACCTTTATTCCCGCCGCCAAGCCCCTGGGCCCGGTGATGGTGAACCTGGCCAAAATCGGCCTCACGGTGACGCTGTTCTTTATCGGCGCGGGCCTCTCGGCCAAGGTGGTGCGCTCGGTGGGAATAAAGCCCTACGTGCTGGGCATTCTGCTCTGGGTAGTGATTTCGACCGGCTCGCTCTACGTGATTCTGCACACGGTCTAGCCGCCTGAACGGGGCAGAGCGGCCGAATGGTAGCGCTTGCTTTGCCCGATTTAACTAATTGACTGTCTGCATTCCGCAAAACAAGTTGTTTTGCGCGCTGGCTGGCCATTGCCGCCTGTTTCACCTCTCTCCTTGGCCTCATGGAAACCACTCCCGACCCCTCGCCTCGGCTGCAGCCGGAAGACAAGCAGGCCTTCATCAAAATCGCTGGCCTGCTGACCTGGGTGATTGCCCTGATGGTGCTGGTAGTAGCCGTGACGGCCTACATCGTCGTCTTCAACCCCAAAACGCCCGACCTGCTGGCCGATGCCCCGGCCACGACGGCCGCCGCTGCGAGTGGGCCTGCGGCGGGCTTGCCTGACGTTGCCGGGGGGGCTGTGGGGAGCAAAACCAACTTCTTCCAGCCCGCCCGCTTCGTGCTCGACAGCGTGAAGCCCGACCCGGAGGGCCAGCTCATCCGCTACGGCCACGAGCTGATTGCCCACACCGCCCACTACCTCGGCCCGCAAGTGGCCAACCCGGCCCTGCGGCTGGCCGGCAGCAACCTGGCCTGCCAGAACTGCCACCTGCAGGCCGGCCAGAAGGCGTTTTCGGCCCCCTACGTGGGCATCTGGGGCATTTACCCCACCTACAAAGGGCGCGAGGATGCCATCAGCACCCTGGAGGACCGCATCAATGGGTGCATGACGCGCAGCCTCAACGGCCGGCCCCTGCCGGTGGACGGCAAGGAGATGAAGGCCATCATCACCTACATGAAATGGCTGGGCCGCCAGGTGCCAGTGGGGGAGAAGGTGAAGGGCCAGGGTTTTGTTAAGTTCACCATGCCCAACCGCGAGGCGAATCTCGGGCAGGGCAAAATCGTCTTCGCCCAGCAGTGCACCAGCTGCCACGGAGCCAATGGCCAGGGCCGCCTCAACGGCACGCTGGCCGCCGATGGCTACCAGTACCCGCCGCTGTGGGGGCCCGACAGCTACAACGACGGGGCCGGCATGCACCGCCTGCAAACGGCGGCCCGCTTTATCAAGGCCAACATGCCTTTCGGCGCCACGGCCGAGCACAGCATCCTCACCGATGACGCCGCCTACGACGTGGCGGCCTACATCAACTCGCTGCCCCGCCCGCGCATGGCCCACCTGGAAAAGGACTACCCCAACCTGAAAAAGAAGCCCGCCGACTGCCCTTACCCGCCTTACGCCGACCGGTTTACGCAGCACCAGCACCAGTTTGGTCCCTACGCGGCGATGGAAGCGGGCAAAAAGGGCGGCGAGTAGCCCCGCACCGATTTCCAGTTTCACCCCTTTCGTTTTCACCGCGCTGCTTCGGTGGTGCCCTTTCCCCAGTTGCCATGAAACACCTGCTGCTGACCGCCGCGCTGCTCGCCGGCCTCACCCTCTCGGCCCGCGCCCAGACGCCCGCCACCCGCAACGCCACCGCCATGCATGACCGCGAAGCTTTTCAAAAAGGTGCCTTCCAAGGGGCCACGGCCGACCAGGCCCAGTACCATGTCATCTACCAGCTCGACAGCGACGACCCCAAGCTCATCCAGCAGACGCTGCGTAACATCGGCAACGCGCTGGAGGACAGCCGGCTTAAAGGCAAGCTCACCGTGGAGCTGATTGCCTTCGGCGGGGGCACCACGCTCTACCGCAAGGACCAGCCCTACGAGGCCCAGCTCACGGCCCTCAAGCAGAAAGGCGTGATTCTGGCCCAGTGCCTGAACACGCTGAAGGAAAGGAAAATGAGCAAGGACGAGCTGCTGCCGCTGATTTCCTACGTGCCCAGCGGCAACGGCGAGCTTATTATCCGGCAGGCCCAGGGCTGGTCGCTGGTGCATCCGTAGCGCCGGGCTCTCCGCTGCTTTTGTGCTTTTCTCCGCTTTCCTTACCCAACCCCATGAAACCCCTTCCGCACCTGCTGCTGGCGCTGGCACTGGCCGCCCCGGCCGCCCTTTTCGCCCAGACCATGCCTATCCAAAAGCCCACGCCGCCCGAGCCGGCCCACCGCTTTGACCCGCCCTGGAACGCGCCGTTTCAGGCTGGAGTGCCCTTCACGGTGCCGGGCATCGACAACGCGCCCGACCTCTACGGCGACGTGGTGGACCCGCAGTTGGTGGTGTTTTTCGGGGGCAACCAGTTCATGGTGCTCGATGATTTGCTGAAGGAGTTCCGCAAGGCCCACCCCGAGTACGTGCGCATTTTCGTGGAAACGCTGCCGCCCGGCATCCTGGCTAAGCAGATTACGCAGGGCAGCCTGGTAGTAGGCAACCTGCGCATCGAGCTGAAGCCCGACGTGTACGCGGCCGGCAAAAACCGCATGGATATGACGCCGGAGTGGTTTGCCCGCACCACCAGCTACGCCCAGAACCGGCTGGCCATCCTCGTGCGCCAGGGCAACCCCAAGAAGGTGACCAGCCTGCGCGATTTGGGCCGGCCCGAGGTGCGCGTGAGCATGCCTAACCCCGAATGGGAAGGCATCGGCAAGCGCATCGAGGAATCGTACGAGAAGGCCGGGGGCGCGGCCTTGAAAACGGCCGTGATGACGACCAAAGTGAAAGCCGGCAGCACTTACCTGACCCAGATTCACCACCGCCAGTCGCCCCTGCGGGTGCTCTACGACCAGTCCGACGCGGCCCCGGTGTGGTACACGGAGGCCTTTTATCAGAAAATGCTGGGCCACCCGGTGGAAAGCGTGGCCATCCCGGCCAAGGAAAACATCATGGCCAACTACGTGGCCGGGGTGATGAAAGCCGCGCCCCACGCCAAGGCCGCCGAAGACTTTGTGGCCTTCCTTAACAGCCCAGACGGGCAGGCCGTGTACCAGAAATACGGCTTTTTGCCGCCCGTTAAGTAACGCGCTAATACCCATGAAAACATCCCCGCTTACCCGGCTCCGCCGCTTCGCTCTATTGCTCATGTCTCCTGCTCTGCTCGCGGCCGCGCCGGCCGCCGCCCAAACCCTGCACGTGTACGGCCCCGGCGGCCCGGCCACGGCCATGAAGGAATGCGCCGCCGCCTTCACCAAACAAACCGGCCTGGACGTGGCCGTCACGGCCGGCCCCGAGCCCAAGTGGCTGGCCCAGGCGCAGCAGGACGCCGACCTGGTGTACGGCGGGGCCGAGTACATGCTCACCCAAACGGCGCTGGCCCACCCCGGCTTTATCGACGAAGCCAGCCGCACCAGCCTCTACGCCCGGGAGTCGGCGGTGCTGGTGCGCCCCGGCAACCCGCTGCACATCAAGCGGCTCGAAGACCTGGCCCGGCCCGGCGTGCGCCTGCTCGACGTGAACGGGGCCGGCCAGATGGGCATGACCGAGGACATGGCCCGCAGCAGCGCCCTCATCAGCAACCTGCAGCACAACACCAAAACGTCGGTCAAAACCAGCGCCGAGGCCGTGGACCTCTGGCAGCAAAAGCCCCAGGACTACGACGCCTGGATAACCTATGCCTCCTGGCAGCCGCGCCTGCCCGGCTCGGCCCTCGTGCGCCTGCCCCGCGACCAGCGCGTGAGTCGGGGCACGCCCATTGCCCTCACCCAGCGCACCACGCAGGCCGCCGCGGCCCGGCAGTTCGTGGCCTTTCTGCAGTCGGCCGACGGGCACGCCATTTTCCGCCGCAACGGCTGGGAATAGGCCGGGCGTTGGCGGCCGGAAAGCAAACACGAAGAACGTCCTGCTTCGGCTGCGCTCAGCAGGACGGGCAAATGGCTCTTGGTTTTCACTATTCCACCTTGCTTTCCCGCATTCGCATGGCTATTCCTTCGCTTCCGATGCCGGTGCCTAGCACCCCGTTGCCCGCCGCCCCCCCGGCCGACCACGAAACGCCGCACTGGCTGTTTCGCTACGTATTCAGCCAGGACCCCAAGACCATTGCCAAACAGTACCTGCTTACGGGCATGGCCTGGGCTCTGGTGGCGGGCACGCTTTCCACGCTGTTTCGCTTGCAGCTGGGCTAACAAAGCAAGTTTGAAAATACGGGCCGCCGTACCTGCGGCAACCGCTTCTCCATCATCCAAACCCCATGACCCGTCTCGCTCAACTCCCCGGCCTGCTCGCCCTGACCGGCCTGCTGCTCACCGCCATCAACCCACCGGGTCACGGCCAGGAAGGCGGCAAAATGCTCAAAAAAGAAGGCAAAACCGACGACAAGTTGCTGCGCGAAAACCGCCGCATGATGCGCGACGGCCGCGTGAACCACGGCCAAAGCCTGAGCAAAGAGCCCAAGCTCGTTCGGGAGGAAGACCGGCTGGACCATCGCCAGGCCCCCGCCCCGCGCAAAACCCGGCGGGCGGGCGGTTCGCCGCGCTAGCCGATGGCCCAGTCTTCGTCCCACGCACCGCCCCTGGCCTACACTGAAGTAGCGGGCCAGAGCCTGCGCCGCATCGAGTCACTCAGCGACGGCGTGTTTTCCATCGCCATGACCCTGCTCGTGCTCAACCTGCGGGTGCCGGCCGCCGCCCTCGTGCGCACCGAGGCCGACGTGGGACCGGCCCTGCGGGCGCTGCTGCCCAGCATCGGGGGCTACGTGCTGGGGTTTCTCTCGCTGGGCATTTTCTGGGTGTGCCAGAGCACGCAGTTCACCTACCTGGCGCGCAGCGACCGCCGGCTGGCCTGGTGGCACATTGCCTTTCTGCTGGTGGTGGGGCTGCTGCCCTTTTCCACGGCGTTTCTCACCACCCATTTTCCCCTGCGCGGGGCCGTGCTGGTGTACTGGGCCAACCTGCTGCTGCTGGGCGGGGCGTTGCTGGGCAGCTACCGCTACGCCCAGCGCCACGGACTGCTGCGGCCCGAGCACGCGGCCGTGGGCCGGGCCCTGGTGCGCCGCCTGGGCCTGATGCAGGTGCAGTACGCGGCAGCGGCGGGCCTGTGCTTGCTCAGCGTGCCGGCCGGGGCGGGGCTGCTGCTGCTGGTGCAGCTTAACTACGCGTTGGGCCTGGTGGCCGACCGCTGGCTGGGCGACTGAAGAACCCATCGGGGCCAAATGGTGCCGCGTGGGTGGCCGTATACTCCCCCATTGCCTGTCCTATTTCCTTTCTGCTCCCTCCCATGAAAAAACACCCCCGCCTGTACCTGGGCCTGCTGGCCGGCGTGGTCGCCATCACCGCCAATACTCTGGGGCTGAAAGCGGCCCCGCTGATGGCCGTCAACGCCGAAAGCGGTGGCCTGCTCAAGCTTGTACTGCTGCATACCACGCCGGTGTTGCCGGCCGGGGGGCTGCCCGAGGGCTTCAAGCTGCTGTTTCATTACCTCACGGGGCTGGGCATGGTGGGGCTGTACGTGCTGGTGTTCGAACCCCGGCTGCCGGACAATGGCTGGGTAAAAGGCGGCCTGTTTTCGCTGCTGCCCTGGGTCCTCAACGGCTTCGTGGTGCTGCCGCTGCTGGGGCAGGGCTTGGCGGGCGGGCACGTGCTGACGGCCGGCGGCATGGCGTACTTTTTTGTTGCCAACGCGGTGTTCGGGCTGGTGCTGGGCGGGCTGTATGCGTACCTGCGCCAGCAGCAGGAGGCGGCAGGGGTCTAGCAGCGCTGGTTTCCGTAAGCGTTTGCTAGTTAAATTTCCGCTCTTCTCGGCGCGCATTTCCGTCCTGCCCCACTATTTAAGTCTGGTCATGAAAATCACCAAGTACATCCATTCCTGCCTGCTGTTTGAGCTGGATGGCCAACAAATTCTCTTCGACCCCGGCAAGTTTTCCTTCAACGAAGGCCTGGTGCAACCGGAGGTTTTTAAGGACGTCTCGGTCGTCCTCATTACCCACGACCACCCCGACCACCTTGATGTGGTGGCGCTAAAGAAAATCGTGGCCCTGCACCAGGCCGTCATCATTTCCAATCGTGAAGTGGCGGCCGAATTGAAAAAGCACGGCCTGGCCGTGCAAATCCACGAGGAAGGCCCCCTGGAGTTGGGCGCGTTTCAGCTGCACGCCCTGCCGGTGCAGCACGAGGCCATTCTCGACAGCCCCTTGCCACAGATGACAGCCTGGCTGGTGAATGGCAAGGTGCTGAACCCGGCCGACTCTTTTGCCCATAATCTGCTCCCCTTCGCGGGCGTGGAGCTGCTCATTCTGCCCATCACCGCGCCTTTTCTCACGGAGCTCGTGGTGGCCGATTTCGCCCTGAAAATGCGACCGCAGCAGATTCTGCCAGTGCACGACGGCTACATCAAGCCCTTCTTCGTGCAGCAGCGCTACGAGAACTACGGGCCGTACTTTGAGAAGCACGGCATCACGTTTCACCGGCTGGCCGAACCGGGCGCGGCCATTACCCTCACGTAGCCCACCCCCATGCCGCTTACCCCCACCAACCCCCTCACCCTGTCGGACCGGCTGGCCCTGCAACGGACCCGGCTGGCCAATGAGCGGACCTTGCTCACCTACGTGCGCACCAGCCTGGCACTGGTGGGCTTCGGGTTGGCGCTCCTTCAATTTCACCCCGAGCGGGGCGGCCGGTTGGGGTACTCCGCGCTGGCCGTGGCGGGATTGGTGCTGGCGGTAGGGCTGCTGCGCTTTCGGGCGCACCGCCGGGAGCTGGCGACCTGCCAGCTCCCGGCTGGCGGCGGTAGTTGAGCAACAAACACCCCCGGTGCTACCCGAGGCAAAAGCGTTTGCACCCATAAAAAAGGCCCCTGATGCGTCATGCACCAGGGGCCTTTTTGGTCAGCAGCCGGCTTACGGCTGCGTGAGCGTGACCGCGCCGGCCGGGTTCTTGTCGCCGAGCACCACCACGGCAAAGCGCCCCGCCAGCCGCAGCCGAATCTGGTAGTAGGCGTTGACTTCGACCGCGCCCTCGGCATCGGTTTTGAAGGCGATAACCGGCTCCGGGGCCACCAGCGCGGTTTTATTGTCCGATAAGTATAAGGTGTAGTTCGTGTTCGGGGCCAGCCGCTTGAGAGCCAGAATCAACTCGTCCACGTCTTCTACCGGCCGGATAACGGCCACGCCGCCTACCCCGGGTACCGGCTGCGTACCGACGGGTACCAGGCGCAGGTTAACGGGCGCGACTGGCACAAAGGCTTCCAGGTTGCCGGTGCCGGGACTGCCACCGCCGGCCTTCACCACGTAAATGATGGCGTTCGGGTCTTGGCCACTGGGAGTTTCGCTCAGCTTGGTATTGGTTTTGGTATCGATGCTCACCAGCGCGTCACCGTATTCCAGGCCTACGTACACCTTGCTGCCGTCGCCATTGGGCCACACGCCGTGCGGATTGGGGCCCACCGGAATGGTGGCCACCAACTGGCGTTGGCGGGTGTATACCTTCACCGCGTTTTCGCCGCCCACGGTTACGTAGGCGAAGTCGCCGGCCGCCGCGCCGCTGAAGCGGGTGCCACCGCCGGGGCCGGCCAGGTTCACGTGGTTGGTGCCAGGGCCGGTGTCAATCACGCCCTCCACGGCGTAGGTCTGGGCATTCACCACCGTCACCTTGCCCACGTCCTTGTGCGTAAGCCATACCTGCTGGCCGTCGGCCGTTACGGCCAGGTTAGGGGAAAACTTGCTCACCACCGGTACGCGCGCTATTACTTCGCGGGTTTTCACATCCACCACATCCAGCTCGGCCGTGAAGGAGTGGTCCACGAAGGCCACCTTGCCGTCAGGCCGGAACACCACCATGCCGGGGCCCGGCGCAGTCTTGATGTTTTTCACGGCCTGCATTTTCTCCACGTCAATCACCGTTACGTAGTCGGCCCCGCGTACCGTCACCCAAAACTGCTTGCCGTCGGGCGTGAAAAAGCCCTCGTGGGGATTACGGTCCACATACACGGTGTTCTTAATGGCGTTGGTGGCCAGGTCGATGAACACCACCGCGTTGGTAAGGGTAGCAATGACGCCCAGCGTCTTGCCGTCGGGCGAGACGCCCATGCCGTGCACGTTGGTTTCCCGGTCGTAGAGCGGGCTCAGGAACTGGGGCCGCCCTTTACCCAGGCGAATCACGCCCAGCAGCCGGTTGGTGTTCGGGTCATGCACCGACACCGTGTTCGACGACTGGTCGGACGTGTACACCCGGTCGCTGGCGCTGGGCGCTTGAGGGCCGGGGTCGGCCGGCACTACCATGTCGGGCTGGGCGTCCTCATCGTTATTTTTCGAGCAAGCCCCGAGCAGCAGGGTGGCCGCAAGGACCAAAGTGGAGAAGTTAGTAATGCGCATGGAAGAATAAAATGGAGTGGAAGGGACGCTAAAAAACGAAGGCTGGCTCGTCGTGAAACGAGCCAGCCTTCGGACCGTTGCGGGGCTACGGCCTAAAATTCAGTGCCTTAGCGCGGGGCCGGGGTCAGCAGCTGGCCGTTGGCCACGGGGCTGATTTGCACGACTTGCGTGGTGCTGCCGGTTTTGCCCGCCGCGTCGGTTACGGCGGCTTTGATGGTGACGCTGGTTTTGCCGCCCAGCTGCAGGGTGCCTCCCACGCTCCAGCCGAAGGTGGTGCGCACGAAGCCGCTCGGGTCCAGCTCGCTGCCGGCCGTGTTGAAGACCGGGGCTAGGTTGCCGCCGGCCGGAATCACGTTGCCGTTGGGCTGGAGCAGGGGCACGTCGAAGGTGACTTTCAGGCCCGGCACGTAGCGGTTCACGCCGGCGTTGGATTGCGTCTTGTCTTCAATCGTGCCGCGGTCAGCGGCGGGCTTGCCAAAGGCACCGTCCCCGTTTTCGGCCACGTTGATGCCGTTGCGCGACTTATCGAGCGCCGACACCTGGATGAAAAACAGCGCGCCGCTGGTGGGCGGGGCCGGCAGCACGCCCGCCGTCTGGATGCCGGGGCTGACGCTGCTGGGCGTGCGCGGGGCAATCATGGTCACCGTGGGGCCGTCGGGGTTGTCCACCGTGCCGTAGGTGATGAGTTTGGGGGCGGGCGTCAGGGCCTCACCGCTGAAGGCCCCGTTGGGTCCGGGGCCTACTTTCAGCAAGCGGGTGGCGGTGACCTTGCGGCCAGCGCGGTCCGTTACCGAAGTAGTCAGCGTGCAGCTGGTAGTACCGGCCGCCACCGACTCCAGCACGTGCCAGCTCACCCAGGTAGTCACGCCGGGGCCGGGCGTGTCGTCGGTGCCGGCGATGTTGAAGAGCGAGGCCAGGTTGGTACCCTTCGGGATGGTGCCGCCGTCGGGCTTAATCAGGTCCACGTCGAGGCTGGCCGCGAAGCCGGGCAGGTTCACGTTGGGCTGGCCTAGGGCGGCAGTGTTGCGGATGTTGAGGCTTTCCTTGGTGGGGATGGTGACCGTGTCCTTGGTCACGATTTCCAGGTTGATGGCGAAGCCCGTGCCGTTGTAGTCGGCCGTGGTGGCGTTGCCCTGCCGCCCGCCGAGCATGATGGTCGCGCCCTCCACCGGCGAGACGATGTTGAGCACCGGTGGCGCGCTGGTGTCGCCGATGGCTTCGTTGTCCTTCTTGCAGCCGCCGAGCAGCAGCGCACACGCCGCCACCGGCAGCAGAAACCGCTTGAGCGACTGCGCCCGCGAGCTGATGCCAGTGTGTTGATTGAAAATGGATTGCATGTTGTAGGGTTGTGGTTACAAGTGAATTCAGTTTAGATTAGCTCGGCATTGCAGCAGGAATGGTTGTCCCGGCGGCCATGAATGGCCTTTGGGTGGGCGTCCAAAGGCGGACTATTCGGCCACCAAAACGGGTTCGCTGTCAGCGGCTTTGGGCGCCACGATTACCCGCGAAAACGTTTTGCCGGATGTATTCAAATCCCCGCCCGCGATGCGCTGCACCGGCCCTAGCGCCTGGCCCATGGCCCCGCCTTTGGCGTCGGTGCGCACGGTGGTCAGGGCGTAGTCACGGGGGTAGGGTGCCTTGGTGCCGCTGGTCAGGAAGATGTCGTAGTCGGTGTTGGGCGTCAGGCCGCGCAGGGCGAAAGTGGCCAAATCCACCAGCCCTTCCGAGCGCAGCGTCATGGTGCCGGTGGCGGGGCCGGGCGTGGGCGGCTTCAGGGTGCGGACGATGGCGGGCTGGTCCACCAGCTGCCGGCCCAGGCCGGTGGCGCCGGCCGCGCCGGCCGGCACGGCGTTGGGCACGTACATCAGGGCCATCGGGGCCTGCCCGACTTTTATTTTGGCCAGCACTTTATTGCTCGCGGTGCTGATGGCCACGGCCGAGTCGCCGTTTTCCAGGCCCACGTACACCCGGCTGCCATCGCCCGAGGGCCAGATGCCGTGCGGCAGCGCCCCCACCGGAATGGTGGCCAGCTGCCGGAAGCCGGGGGCGCGGCTGTACACCTTCACCACGTCCTCGCCGCCCACCGTCACGTAGGCCAGCTTGCCGGCGGCCACGTCCACCGTGGCCACGTGGTTGGAGATGGGGCCGGTCGTCAGCACGCCGCTGATGGTGAGCGTCTTGGTATCCAGCACCGACACCTTGCCCACGTCCTTGTGCGTGAACCAGATTTGCTGGCCGTCCCGGGTAGGGAAGATATTGGGCGAGAAGGGGCTCACCACGGGGACCTTTTTGATGACTTTGTAGGTGGCCACGTCCACCACCGCCAGCTCGGGCGAAAAGCTGGAACACACGAAGGCGCGCTGGCCGTCGGGGCTGAAGGCAATCTGGCCGGGGCCGTTGGGCACGGGCACGCGGCGGGTTTCGCGCAGCGTGGCCACGTCGATGACGGAGAGGTAGTCCTCGCCGCGCACCGTTATCCAGGCCTCCTTGCCGTCGGGCCGGAACGTAGCTTCGTGCGGGGCGCGGCCCACGTACACGCTGCCCCGGATGGCATTCGTAGCCGTCTCGATGAAAGTGACGTTATTGGAGCCCACCGACACCACGGCCAGCAATTTGTGGTCGGGCGAAGCGCCCAGGCCGTGCACCAGCGCCTGCCCTTTGTAGAGCGCCGACAGCAAATCGGGCTGCGGCTTGCCCAGCACAATCTGGCCCAGCAGCTGGTTGTCGGCGGGGTCGATGACCGAAACGGTGTTGGAAATCTGGTCGGCGGTGTACACCCGGTCGCGGTGGCTCACGGCCTGGGCCGCAGCGGCGCTGGTAATAAGCAGCAGGCCGGGGAGAAGGGGAAATTTCATTTGGGATTGGGGAAAAGAACGTCATGCTGAGCATGTGGCGCATCAAGCCAGGAGCGCAGCCGTAGTCGAAGCATGACGATTCTGATGGATTGGGCGCTATTTGCCAGAACTCTGGCTCGCCACCGGATGCTGCTTCAGCCAGGCGGCCATCTGCTGAATCTCGACCTGCTGCTCGGCGATGATGCTTTGGGCGAGGCGGCGCAGGGCCGGGTCTTTGCCGTATAGCAGTTGCAGGCGGGCCATGTCCACGGCACCCTGGTGGTGGGGCAGCATCATGGCCGCGAAGCTGGCGTCGATGTCGTTGGGGTTGGCGCCGGTCATGCGGCGCATGCCCTCGTCCATCACCACCATCACCGAATCCATGCCGTGCTGGAAGGCGGCGACCGGGGTGCCCGGGGCGGCCATGCCGTGGTTCATGTGCATGCCGGCCATCCCGGCCATGCCCGGCATCGGTTTCGTGCCCGCCGGGTTATGTTGGGCGTGGGCTGTCAGGGCTCCGATGAAGGTGAGTGCTAGTAAAAAGAGGAAGGGTTTGGTCATGTCGTGCGCCGTTGCCACCTCATGAGCGGGGGGCTGGTGCGCTAACGGGCAACTCCAGAAGATGAACGCCCGACACGGGCCAACTGGACCTATTCCGGGGTGAACCGGCCTTTTGCGGCCCGGCCCGGCTCAGGCGAAGCGCTTGAGCAGCTGCTGCACCCCGGCGCTGTAGCTGCGCGAGGAGGTGACGTGCTGCCCGTTGGCCATGCGAAACAGGTACTCGCCGTGCGACCAATGCTTAAAATCCACGATGTGGGCCGGGTTGACGATGCACGAGCGGTGAATGCGCAGGAACACGGCCGGGTCGAGCCGCTCGGCCAGCTGGCCCAGGGCCGTGCGCAGCGGGTAGTGCCTGCCGGCCGCGTGCAGCAGCACGCCGTTGCCGGTGGCTTCGAAGTAGCACACCTCGGCGGCCGGCACGAAGAAGCTGCGCTCGGGCAGCTTCACCAGAAACTGGTCCTGATAGTCGGGCACAGGCGGGGCGGTCCAGCTGTGCAGCAGGGCCGCCAGCGCGGGGCCGGGGGCCGGGCTTTGGCGCAGCAGCAACTGCGGCGGCAGCCGGCCCACGCAGTCGGCAAACCGGTCGGGGTCCAGCGGTTTGAGCAGGTAATCGACGGCGTGCAGGGCGAAGGCCTGCACCGCGTACTGGTCGTAGGCCGTCACGAACACCACCAGCGGGAGCGGCTGGCCGGCCGCCTGCAGCCGCCGCAGCACCTGCACGCCATCAAGGTCAGGCAGCTGCACATCAAGGAAAACGACGTCGTATGCGCCGGTGTGCAGGGCGGTGAGGGCCTCGGTGCCGTTGGCGGCTTCGCCCGTTACGGCCAGCGCCGGAAAATCGGCCAACAGTTCGCGCAGCAGGCTGCGCGCCAGGGGCTCGTCGTCGACCAGCAGCGTGCGGATGGGGCTCATGCGGGCTCTGGGGTAACGCCGGCCACCGCCCGCCGGAACGGGATGGACAAGCGCAGGCAGTAGCCGCACGCCGGGGCCGACTCCACCGCCAGGGCATAGTCCGGGCCGTAGAGCGTGGCCAGCCGGCTTTCCAGGTTGCGCAGGCCGATGCCCCGCGCGGCGGTGTCGGCCGCGCCCCGGCCGTTGTCCTGCACTTGCAGCAGCAGCCGGTCGCCCTGTTTTTCGGCCCGCACGGCCAGCTCGCCGGCCCCGGCGCGGGGCGCCAGGCCGTGGCGCACGGCGTTTTCCACCACTGGCTGCAGTAGCAGGGCGGGCAGCAGCGCCCCTTCGGTATCGGGGGCAATATTGTAGCGCACGGCCAGCCGGTCAGGGAAGCGGGTTTGCTCGATTTCCAAGTAGAGCCGGGTGAGGCGCAGCTCCTGTTCCAGGGTCACTTCCTGCTCGTCGGTACCTTCCAGCACCAGCCGCAGAAACTGGCTGAGCTGGGCCAGCATGCGCCGGGCGGCCTTCACGTCCTGGCTCATCAGGGCCGAGACGGCGTTCATGGAATTGAAGAGAAAGTGCGGCTGGAGCTGCATTTTCAGGGCCTGCAGCTGGGCCTGCACCAGCTGGGTTTCGAGCTGGGCGGCCCGCACCCGGCCTTCGCGGTACCGCTCGCGGTACTGCACGGCGTAGGCGATGCAGAGCAGCATCCAGTAAATGGGCACCCAGCTGTTGGCGTTGGCCACGACCTCGGCGAGGGAAACCCGGCCCGGCACGGCCCCGCTGCCGTGCATCACGGCGGCGTACACGAGGCGGTAAGCAAGCGTGAGGACGTAGCTGGCCGCCGCGTGGGCCAGCAGGTGCCGCAGCCGGTGGCGGCTCTCGAGGAGGTTGAAGCGGGCCGCCAGGGCAAACACCACCGGCGTGAGCAGCCCCCAAATCAGGCCGTGCAGCAGGCGCCCGCCCAGGGCCTCGCGCCAGTCGGTGGGCGTACCGGCCGAGAGGTTCTGCACGAAAATCAGCAGCACCATGAACCCGCTGAACAGCAGCCACGCCAGGGCAATGGTGGCGCCGCTCACCAGGGGCGGGGTCTTCTGCGGCGTTTTCAAGGGCCCTGCGGTCGTGCTCATGCGCTTTAAAGGTAGCGAAACCCACCGCCACCGCGCCGTCCTGGCATTCAGAATGGCCTTTTTGGCGGGCCAATGGGCCTTCGGGCCGGTATTGGGCGAGCTCGATTACCCCGCCGGGGCTAAGCGCACGGGAAGTTTGTGAAAAAGGTTAGCCGTAGCAGGCGCGGGCCTCCCACCGAGAGTCAGACAATTCTCACTAGCCTGTTTAACCTTTGTACCAAACTTTTAACCAAGGCCAAGGTTGCTGCCGGCGATACGGTCATCGTCTCCGAGCTCTCCCGGCTGGGCCGCTCGCTGCGCGAAGTGCTGGGCCTGATTGAAGAGTTGATTCACCAGAAGCGGTGCCGGCTGATTCTGGTCAAGCAGGGCCTGGACCTGGACCCGCAGAATCACCGCGACATGACCCACAAAATCCTGCTCACCATTTTCGCCATGCTGGCCGAGCTGGAGCGGGACTTCGTTTCCGAGCGCACGAAGGAAGGCTTGCGGGCGCGGCGCGAGCAGGGCATCGTGCTGGGCAAGCCCAAGGGGGTGGTGCAGCCCTCCATGTACGACGCCGACCGCGAGCGGATTCTGCACCTGCACGCGCTGGGCGTACCGCTCACCACCATCGTGGACGTGCACCTGAAGTACGGCAAGTACCTCTCCCTGAAAAACTACCTAGCCAAACTGCAGCGGTAACCGAGCCAAAATGCCGCCCCCTAACCGGACGACTCGGAGGTTTTACCCTATTTGTTCAAAAACACCTAAATTACCTATATAATTATATTTTTTATATACTATGCGCCGTATGGGGTCTCTTTGGGAGCCAGCAGCCTATAGAAGAAAGCCTGCGGTCTGGTTGAGAAAAACGATTTCTCCAGCCAACCGCTGGCAGCTCAACAGCGCTAGCTTTCTTCTGCTTTTGCGAACCCAACTGATTCACGAAAAAACTGCGGCGATACGGCCGTATTTTTCTTGAAGAAGCGGCTGAAATAGTATTCATCCCCGAAGCCCAGCGCGAAGGCGATAGCCTTGACGGATTGACTGGTTAGGTACAGTTCGCGTTTGGCCTCCATAATGATTCGCTCCGTGATGAGTTGGCTGAGCGTCTTCTGATAATGGGACTTGACTAGGCGCGTTAGGCTTCGGGCGGGAACTCGTAACAGGTCGGCATACTCCCCGGCCGTGTGCAGGTGGCGGTAGTGCGTATTAATGGCATCTTGAAGTTGCTGCAGGAGCCAGGGCTCCCGGCCAGACGGGTTCTGCTCGGTGCCTAACGCGGGCTGTGCAGTACGAATACGGATAGCTTTCAGCAAAAAGAGCTTCAGATATAATACGATGGACTCTTGTTGTGCTACCTCTTGACGCCGTACTTCCTCTTGCATCACAGCTGCCAGGGCGGCAAATTCACGCACCGCCTCTGTTGTAACCGGGAAGAAGGGCGGCTCAAAAATTGTGTTGAACAAGATGCCATTGCTAGCTACCTCCTGCTGATGCCGGTAGATGCAGAAAAAGTCGGCATGAAAATCCAGGACCAGGCCCGCTACAGCGGTGCTGGCTTGGATAGTGTAAGGTTGGTAAGGGCCAAAACAACACAGCGTACTGCCAGCAAACAGGTAGGTGGCAAAGTTGGCGCGTATCTCGCCGCTGCCCTGCGTAAGCAGAATGAGGGAGTAATAATTATTGCGTTGTAAGTAATTAAACGGGGTGTCGTCGCTAAAGGAGTAGCTTCGAAACGCTAATTCACCCGTGTGCGGATGAGTTAGCAGGAGACAGTCAATCGCCATCGCGTGAGAAGAATAGCAGCTAGCCAACCGGACTAACTGCCCGCCAGCCCCTAAAGCGACCTATGCCCAGGCATAGGTCGCTTTAGGGGCTGGTAATTATTTGGCAGCCAAGATAGCTACTTGTTCAATGACAGGCGGCACGGCCAGCAAGTCGGCCGCATGGGCCATCAACGCAGCGGCAATAGGGCCGTTCAGATGCGCCTGCCGGCCTGCTTCATCCGGAAAGGTATCAAAGATACCGAAGGTGGCCGGCGCCAGCTGAATAGCATACCAGGTTATGGTAGCCGGCTCTTGCTGAGCCAGGGGCAGAGCGCCCGTCAAAAAATCAAGTACTGCCTGCTCTTTACCGGGCTTCGCTTCGAGCCGGACCAGCAATCCTACATTCTTCATGGAAGTGGGGGTTAGGTAAATTGATATAACAAAGGTGCTGCCTCTCTGAAAGGATTAACATGGACGGACGCAACTAGTGGCTGGACAAAAAGACCATGGCCGCTTCAAACCAGTATGTGAGCTCGTGTATCCTGGTTTAACTGGCCCCGAATGGTGCAGTGGCTGTTGCAGAACTCGGCACGATGCAAAACGTGAAGGGCTTGAGGCTTCGAGACAGGCTAGAAAAGAACATGAGCAGGCCGTTCATCTAGGCTCAGGAACTATTCTACGTAGTTGCTGAGCTGCCTTGAGAATTCTGTAACAGCCACTGCACCTCGCTGAGGCCCCCTCTGTTGGTGCTGCACTACGAGGGGTACCACTAGAGTAAGAACCGAAAACAACGCTAAGCAAATTCGTCCGGGCCAACACTAGCCTACCTGAATTTTGCGCCGGCGGAGTGTCTCGCGAAACGGCCGTTTTAGCGGCCCACCCGCCGCGGCCGATTCGCGCCCCGAAAAGCCCCCAAAGATTGTCTCATTTGCTGTTCTCACCAATCAACGACTCGCTATCTTCGCCCACATTGACTTCTTGAGAATAATGGCGATGATTTTCGGCTATGCCCGCGTGAGTACCTCCGATCAGCACCTGCACCTGCAGACCGATGCCTTGCAGGCCTATGGCTGCGTGGAGGTGGCCCAGGAAAAAGTGTCGTCCGTGAAAGAGCGCCCAGCCCTGCAGCACCTGCTGACCCGGCTGCGGCCCGGTGATACACTCGTGGTCTGGAAACTCGACCGGCTGGGCCGCTCGCTCAAAGACTTGGTCACCTTAGTGACCGGGTTTCAAGAGCAGGGGGTGCACTTCGTCAGCCTGCAGGACCATCTGGACACGACCACGGCCCAGGGCCGGCTCATGTTTAATATGTTTGCCTCGCTGGCCGAGTTTGAGCGCGACATCATCCGTGAACGCACCAAAGCGGGCCTGACAGCAGCCCGGGCCCGGGGACGACAGGGCGGGCGGCCCAAGGGACTGTCCAATGAAGCGCTCTCCAAAGCCCAGGCGGCCAAAACGCTCTACCTGCAGCAGGACAAGACGGTGGCGGAAATCGGCCAATTGCTGGGGGTAGGCCGGGCCACTATCTACCGCTACCTGGCTTACCTGGGCGTGGCAACCGGCGGAAAAGCGCAGGAAACGGCGTAGTTGCCGCATTGCCGGGTGCCTGCTCGTGGCGGCTGCCGTCAGAAAGTCTTCAGAATTGCCGGCTACCTTTCCGCTGTTCCTAACCCTGCTCTCCCGTGAAGCTGCTGATTGTAGAAGACGAGCCCGCTCTGCGTACCTCCTTGATGGAGTATCTGCGCCAGGACGGCTATGTAGTGGAGGCTGCGGCCAACTACGAGCAGGCCCACGAGAAAATCAAGCTCTACCAGTACGACTGCGTGCTGCTGGATTTGACGCTGCCCGACGGCAACGGGCTGGACGTGGTACGCACGCTCAAAGCCGACCGCTCCCCGGCCGGCGTACTCATTATCTCGGCCCGGGGCGCGCTCGACGACAAAGTACTGGGCTTGGAGCTAGGGGCCGATGACTACCTGGCCAAGCCGTTTCACCTCTCGGAACTGAGCGCCCGGCTGAAGGCCATCATCCGGCGGCGGCAATTTCAGGGGCAGCGTCACCTACTGTTTCAGGAGCTGACCGTGTTCCCCGACCAGGCCCAGGTGCTGGTCAACGGCGAACCGGTACTGCTCACGCGCAAGGAATTTGACCTGCTGCTGTATCTGCTCACCCATCCCGGCCGCGTGCTGACCAAGGAGTCCATTGCCGAGCACGTGTGGGGTGACGCGGCCGATGCGGCCGACTCCTTCGACTTTCTCTACACCCACCTCAAGAACCTGCGGCGTAAGCTGCAGGAGAAAGGAGCCGGGGACTACATCCGCTCCGTGTATGGGGTAGGCTATAAGTTCAGCGCAGAATGAAGCTGCTGGCCGCCACCAACCGCTACTACCTGCTGCTGGCCACCGTGCTCTTCACAGTAGGTAGTGTATTCCTTTACTACGGCGTGCGCTGGACGCTGCAAAGCGAAGTGGAGGAGCGCCTGTTTCAGCAGCGCGACTACCTGCGGGAGCAGGTGCAGGGCACCGGCCGCCTGCCTGGCACCCCGTTCGAGGGCCGCATGCAGCTCAGCACAAAGCCCCAGCCCGAGGGCCTGCGCGATACCCTGCTGCTGGAACCCCTGGAAAACGAGTTGGAGCCCTACCGGCAGCTCACCTTCCGGCTGCATCTTGATGGCCGGACCCAGTGGGTGTCGCTGAGTAAAGCCCTGCTGGAAACCTACGAAGTCCAGCGCCTGATTCTGCTGCTGCTGGTGGGCGTGCTGGGCACGCTGCTGCTGGGCGTGGTGCTGCTCAACCGCTGGCTGACCCGCCGTCTCTGGGCCCCATTTGAGCAGACCCTGCACCAGCTGCGCGGCTACGAGGTGCGCCAGCACCAAGTGCTGCAGCTGCCTGCTACCCGCATCGAGGAGTTTGCCCAGCTCAACCAGACCCTCACCCAGCTGAGCGAACGGGTCGCAGCCGATTACGCCACGCTCAAGGAGTTCACCGAAAACGCGGCCCACGAAACCCGCACCCCGCTGGCCATCATGCAGGCCAAGCTGGAGCAGCTGCTCCAATTGCCGGATCTACCCGCGCCGGCCGGCCCCCTGGTGGGCGACCTGTACGCGGCCGTGCAGCGGCTGGCCCGCCTGCACCAGGGGCTGACGCTGCTCAGCAAAATCGAGAACCAGCAGTTCGCCGCCGCCCAGCCGCTGCCGCTGGCGGAGTTGCTGCGCGAGAAGCTGGGCCAGCTGGAAGAGTTCATGCAGCAGAAAAATCTGCAGCTGGACGTACGAATCAGTGCCGAGCCGGTACTCCCCATGCACCCGGCCCTGGCCGATTCCTTGCTCAGCAACCTGCTGCACAACGCCATCCGGCACAACCAGCCGGACGGCTTGCTGCGGGTGCAGTTGAGCGCCACCGAGCTGATGATCACCAATGCCGGCCCGGCCCTGGCGGCGCAGCAGGAGCCCGCTCAGTTTTTCGAGCGGTTCCGCAAGCAGAATGCCGCGTCCGAGTCGCCCGGTCTGGGCTTGTCCATTGTGCAGAGCATCACGGCCTTCTATGGCTTTACCGTGACGTACGACTACGCCCCGGAGCCGCCACGGCATACGCTGCGCGTCCGGTTCGCTCCGGTGGCCGTCCGGCCCTGACAACTACAGAATGTGCACAGAATTGGCCCTTACGTTTGGGGCCTACCTGCTCCTGTCTGTATGTTCCGCTCTGTGCTGCTCCCCTGGCTATGCTGTCTGCTGCCCCTGTTTCCGGCCCGGGCCCAGACGGTACCATCCGTTTCGCTAACGTCCTCCGCTGGTGACTCCACCATACGTCGGGCGCTCTGGCAGCGGCCGGTGAGCCGGGCGGTGCTGGTGCCCACGCTGCTGCTCACGGCCGGGGCCCTGACCACCCACCGGGTGGAGCTGCTGGAATCGGACGAGGAAATGCGGGAGGAAATCCGCGAGCACATGGGCCGCCCCACCATGACGCTTGACAACCAGCTGCGTTACTTGCCGGGGGCGGTAACGCTCGGCTTAGGCCTGGCCGGGGTGCCGGGCCGTCACAAACCGGTGGACCAGCTGCTGCTTGCGGCGCTGGCTTTCACCATAAACGACGCGGCAACCAGCAACCTGAAGAAGCTCATGCAGGTGCAACGCCCCGACGGGTCCGACTTCCATTCCTTTCCCAGCCAGCACACCAGCCTGGCCTTCGCCTCGGCTACGTTCCTGCACAAGGAATATGGGGGGCGCAGCATCTGGTACAGCATCGGGGGCTACGGCGTGGCGGCGGCCACCGGGAGCATTCGCATGGCCAAGGACGTGCACTGGCTCTCCGACGTACTGGCCGGAGCCGGCGTGGGCATCCTCTCCACCGAGGCGGCCTACTGGCTGTATCCGCGCCTTATGAAGCCGATGCGCCGGGTGCTGGGCAGCCGGGCACTGGTGGTACCCAGCTACCAGCAGGGCGCCGTGGGGGCCACCGCGGTGGTCCGGCTGTGAGGCCGCCGCTCCTCCTTTTCCTGAATCCGGCCCCATTTCTTCCTGTGGCCCCACTTCCTGCAAGACAGCATATGCGCAAGCGACTTATCCATTACCCGTTGCTGCTCCTGTTGAGCGGCATAGTAGCTCACCCGATTTCTGCGCAGGTAGTGCCCCCGCAGACGATACTCCCGGATACCACGCACAAATTTGAGAACCCCAATGCCGTAGCGGCAATCAGCAAGAAGCCCTGGTACGCCGGCAAGCTGGTGAAAGCCACCCTCGTGCCGGCCATGCTCATTGGCTACGGGGCCTACACATTCAACGGGGGCGGCTTTTACACCAACCAGCAGGCCAACCGCGACATCCACCGGGTATTCCCCACCTTCCGCACCCGCGCCGACGACCTGCTCATCTTTGCCCCGTACCTGGAGCTGGGCGCCGTGCTGTTCTCCGGGGTGGAGTCGCACAACGACCGCCTCAACATGGGGCTGGTGGTGCTGAAAAGTGAGTTGATTATGCTCAGCACCACCTACGCGGTGAAGTTCCTGAGCCGCGAAACCCGGCCGGATGGGTCTGATAACCTGTCGTTCCCCTCGGGGCACACGGCGCAGGCGTTTCTGGCAGCCAGCATCGTGCACACCGAGTTCCGCGACAAAAGCCAGTGGTACGGCGTGGGGGCCTATACCCTGGCCACCAGCGTAGCCGCCCTGCGCATGATCAACAGTAAGCACTGGCAGAGTGACGTGATAGCCGGCGCCGGCTTCGGTATTCTGTCGGCGCATCTGGGCTACCTCACCCACCGCAACCGCTGGGGCCGCCAGCCGCGCACCGCTGCGGGCTGGCATGTTACCCCCGCCATGTGGCCCGGTGGCACTACGGGCTTGAGCGTGACGTGGCGGGCCCACCAATAAGCGAATGACTCTGCTCGACACACGTTGGTTGAACGACAATTTAGTATGGTGATGTCCACTGTTTTGGTTACCGGCTGTGCCGGCTTTATCGGCTCCCACTTGGCCGAGCGGCTGCTGGCCGATGGTTACCGCGTAGTGGGCTTCGATAACTTTGACGAGTTCTACGCCCGCACCGCCAAGGAATCCAACTTGACGGGGCTGCTGGCCCACCCGCAATTCCGTTTTTTTGAGCTGGACCTGCGCCAGGGCCCGGCGGCGCTAGCGGCTTTGCCGGCCGGCCCCTACGAGGCCGTAGTGCACCTGGCCGCCAAGGCCGGGGTGGGGCCGTCAGTGCGCGAGCCGGCGGCATACATGGAAACTAACTTGCTGGGCACCACGCACCTGCTGGACTGGATGCAACAGCGCGGCGTACCGAACCTGCTATTTGCCTCGTCGTCGTCGGTGTACGGCAACACGCCCTCGCGGCCGTTTCGGGAAGACGAGCCGCTACTGGCGCGCAGCATTTCGCCCTACGCTGCCTCCAAGCTGGCCGGCGAGGCATTGACCTACACCTATCACCACCTGTACGGCCTGAGTGTGCTCAACGCCCGGTTTTTTACTGTCTACGGCCCGCGCCAACGGCCCGATTTAGCGATTCACAAATTTACGCGGCTGCTGTTAGCCGGCCAACCCCTGCCCGTGTACGGCACTGGTCACACGGCCCGCGACTACACGTACGTAGCCGACACCGTGGATGGTATCATGCGGGGCCTGGCTTACTTGCACGCCCACCCCGGCACCTACACCACCGTGAACCTGGGCAACAGCCGCCCCGTGCCCCTGCTCGACTTGATTGCCGCCCTGGGCCGGGCCACCGGGGCCACGCCGCGCCTGGAATTCTTGCCCGTCCAAGCCGGTGACGTAGAGCTGACGTACGCCGACATCAGCAAAGCCCGTGACTTGCTGGGTTACCAGCCGCGCACGCCGCTGGCCGAGGGATTACAGCACTTTGTGCAGTGGCTACAGGCCAGCAACACCACCCAAAATGCGTAGCCTCAAAGCGGCCGCCAATCAACTCCCTGCTTCTTGGTGGCTGGGGTTGTTACTGTTGAGCCTGGCTATCGCCTTCGCCGTAGGTTTGAACGCCTGGGGCCTCCTAGAAAGCAGCGAGGCCCGCTATGCTGAAATCGGCCGCGAGATGCTGGCTTCCAGCGACTGGCTGCACCCGCGGCTGCTCGGCATCCAGCACTTCCACAAGCCCCCGCTCACCTACTGGCTCACGGCGGTGGGCTTGGCCATTACGGGCCCGACGGCGGCCGGGGTCCGGCTGCTGCCAGGGGTGGCAGTACTGCTGCAAATCCTACTGGTGTACAGCCTGGGGAAGCTATTTTTCGAAGGCGATGCGCGCCGCGCCCTCACAGCCGCCGTGGTGTACGGCACGCTACCCGTGGTGTGGGTGGCCGCCCTCAACGCCACTACTGATGTTTACCTGGCCACCTGGGAGCTGGCCGCTGCTTATGGCATCCTGCACCACTACCACCGCCACAGCCGCTGGGGGCTGTACCTGTTTTGGCTGGGGTTGGGGCTGGCATTTCTCACCAAAGGCCCGGTAGGTCTGGTGCTCCCGCTGATGGCCGTGGCTAGCTTCTACTTCCGGCAGGGCCAGGCGCGCCGCCGGTTCACCGTGCACCATGCGCTCGGCGCCGGGTTGTTTGTAGCGGTGGGGCTGAGTTGGTATCTGTTCTTGGTGGCCGAAAATCCGGCGTTCTTACACTATTTCCTAGTGGGGCATACCGTCGAGCGGTTTGCTAACTCCGAAGCGTTTGGGCGGGCCAAGCCTTGGTGGTTTTATGTGGTGCTGGCCCCCGTCACCAGTTTGCCGTGGTCGGCGCTACTGGTGGGGCGAGGGGCGCGCGTAGGCTGGGCGGCCTTGCCTCGACCATGGAAAAACGTGCTGCTGTTTTGGGTGCTGATACCGGTGCTGTTTTTCTCGTTGTCGCAGTCCAAGCTGCTGCTTTACGTGTTGCCCGTGTTTGCCGGCGTGGCCTTGCTCACGGCCTACCATCTGCACGCGTTGTCAGCGGCTGCCTTGGCCCGCTGGAGTACCTGTCTGCTAGCATTTTGGGGCGTAGTGCTGCTACTCATCGCGGCACCTTGGGTAGCTCACGTCGCGCATCTGACAGTACCGGTTAGTACCACCTGGGTCGCTGGGCTAGGCCTGCTAGGGGTAGCATTCTTGGGCCTGGATCACCAGCGGCTGGAACCGAAAGCCCGGCTATTAGGGGGCGCTGCCGTGTTCATGGCGGCGCTACTGCTGGCCGTGAAGCCGCTGCTGCAAGCCAATGAGCTGGCTTTCAACGGCACCCGGCCCCTAGCGGCGGCCCTGCAAAGCGCTGGCCTTGCCGGGCGTCCAGTGCTGGTGTATGACCAGCTAGTGCCCTCGCTGGCCTTTGCGTTGGAGCGGATACCGTTGTCGCTCTATGGTAATAATCAATCCCTACGACGCGAAACGCAGTTTGAGTCCGATTCCCACTGGCACACCACTTGGCTGAGCCTCAATGACTCGTCCCCGGCGGCGCTCGACTCGGTATTGCGGCAACACCCCGTGCTACTGGTAAAGGGTGAAGTCAACGAGGCACATCGGTGGATAGCGCAGCGGTTGACCCAGCGACTCGATGTAGGCCCCTGGCACGTGTACTACGAACAGTAAAGGCAGTGATTATAGCTGCCCGCACACATTTCGGTTTGCCATGCGTTTCACACGGCTAGTCGTAGCCTCCTTCGTTTCCTTGCTGGGCTTTCTTAAGCTGCTCTGGCAGCAGCACCGCCAGCTGCTGCTCGGGCTGCTGCTGGGCTTCGTGGGGCCCTGGTGCGTGTTTATCAAGGTGGCCCAGGAAGTATGGGAGGACCAGGGCTTCTTTGGCGACAAGGCTCTGCTGGAACTGCTGCACCGGACTGGCAGCCCCGGGCAGGACGCCGTGGCCCTGTGGATGGCCCGGGCCGGGGGCATGCTTTGGACGCCCCTCGTGGCGGCGGCCGTGCTGCTGGGCTTGCTGCTGGCCCGGCAGCGGCGGGCGGCCCTGTTTTTTCTGCTTGCGGTGGGCGGAGCCGGCGTGCTGAACCTGTTTGCCAAACTGCTGCTGGCGCGGGCACGCCCGGCACTTTGGGTGTCCATCGCCCCAGAAACCACCTACAGCTTTCCCAGCGGGCACGCCATGGGGGCGGCGGCGCTGGCCTTCACGCTCGGCGTGCTGCTCTGGCCCACCCGGGGCCGCTGGGTAGCCGTGGGCCTCGGCACGGGCTGGGCACTGCTCATGGGCTGGTCGCGCATGTATTTGGGCGTGCATTTCCCCTCCGATGTGCTGGCTGGCTGGGTGGGGGCCGTGGGCTGGGTGGGCGGCATGCACCTGCTCTTTGACCGGCACGCCCTGGATCTGGGCCAGCTGTGGCGCGATACCCGCACCTACTGGCTGGCCCGGCGGGGCTGAGCACGCACCCGGTCCTTATTTGATATGGTCGCCACCGGCCAGCTGATCCGCACGAGCACCCATCTACCGTGGTGGCAGGACGACTACAGAATTGCTTCAGAAAGGCCTCGTATTCTTGGGTCAGTTTCAACTTCACGCATTCTTCATACTTGGGTTTAGTACTACTCGTGCGAGCCAGAAAAGGCGGTGAAAACACGCCTGAGCCAGCGAACTAAGTCCAAGATCCTACTCTGCATCTATCCCGGCGGTAGCACTCTGCCCAGATAGTTGCCCCCAGCAGCCGTTGCCGTGACCGTACATTCCCCGCTTCCACCTCCCGTTTCCCTGGCCGCCACGCTTCGCCGGCGCTGCCTCTGGCTGCTGGCGCTGCCCCTGTTGCTGGCGGGCTGCGTAAGCACCAAATCGACCTACACCCGCGACCATGTGGCCCAACGACTGCGGGCCCGCGCCGGCTACGAGTTGGGGCTGGACCGCACGGCAGCGTCCCCGGGCCCGGCGCTGCCTAACCTGCAGGACGGCCTGAGCGAGGACGAAACCGTGAGCCTGGCCCTCACCCGCAACCCCGCTTTTCAGGCTGACCTGAGCACCCTGGCCCTGGCCCAGGCTGATTTGCAGGACGCCGGTCTGCTGGCCAATCCTGTGCTGACCGGCGTGACGGCCTACGGCACCTCGCCCGTGTTTCTGGCCCTGAACTTCGCTTCCGACCTGCTCTGGCAGCGCCCGGGCCGGGTGGGGGCCGCCCAGCTCGAAACCCAGCGCGTGGCCGAAAGCCTGGTGAACCGGGGCCTGCTCGTGAGCCGCGACGCCCAGGTAGCCTACACCGACATCACGCTGGCCGAGGAGCGGCTGCGCATTGCCCGTGAGGCCATTACCATGCGGGCCGAGGTAGCACGCATCGTGCGGGCCCGCTACCGGGTGGGCGAGGCCAGCGAGCTGGAAACCGTGGCCCCCAGCGCTGATAGCCTACGCGCTGTGGACGACTTCTACCGCGCCCGCCGCGACGCCCAGTTGGCCCGCCTGCGGCTTTTTACCTCCCTCGGGCTGGATTCGGTGAATGCCGACTCGGTGCGCTTCACGGCGGCTCCTACCTCTGCTACTACCGTGCCGCCGCTGCGTACGCTGCTGGACTCGGCTTACGCGGCCCGACCCGATTTGTGGGCGGCGCGCATCGGCATCGAGGGCATCGGCAAGCGGCTGAAATGGGAACGGAGCCGGGTGTTTTCGTTTGTGCTCTCGCTCAATGCCCGCCTCAACGACCCTAATCCCGTGCACCTGGGGCCGGGCGCGGCCATCGGCCTACCCATCTTCAACCGCAACCAGGGCCGCATCTCGCGGGTGAAAGCCGAACTGGAACAGGCCTCCTGGCAGTACCTGGCCCTGCGCCAGACCGTGAACCTGGACGTGCGCGAGGCCTACGCCCAGTACGAGCAGGCCACCCAGAGCGTCGCCCTGTGGGAGCGCAGCTACCTGCCCAGCCTGAGCGACGCGTTACGCCGCTCCACCAACGCCTTTATCAACGGCGACTTTCCCTACGTGCAGGTGGCTGAAACCACCCGCCAGCTGCTCGATGCCCGCCAGCGCGCCGCCGACGCCCGCGCCGACCAGCGCCGCGCCCTGGCCCGGCTGCGCTACGCCGTGGGGGGCCGCTTCTAACTTCTCCGACTTCTTCCTGCCATGTACTTCCCCCCGTTCACATCCTCTCTGTTGGCAGCCGCCCGCTGCCTGGTACTGACCAGCCTGCTCGGCGGCGCGGTGGCCTGCGGCAAAGCCGAAAAGCCCAAGGCCGTCAGCCCCGCCGAGGTCGAAAACCCGGTCAAGGAGTCAGACCTGACCACCGTAGTTATTACTGCCGACGCAGAAAAGCGGCTGGGCATCAAAACCGTGGCCATCACAACCGACAACGTGCAGGCCACGCGGGAAGTGGGCGGCGAGATTCAGGCTGTGCCGGGCCAGGCCGTGACCATTGTGGCCCCCGTGCAGGGCACGCTACGCGGCGGGGCCAGCCTCACAGCCGGCCAGCGCGTACGCCAGGGCCAGACGCTGTATAGCCTGGTGCCGCTGCCACCGGAGCGTGACCTGCTCACCCTCGACCAGGGCACCACCCAGGCCCGAACCCAGCTGCAGGTAGCCCAGGCCCGCCTGCAACGGGCTGAAGAATTGCTGGCCGACCGCGCCGGCAGCGTCCGGGCCCGCGATGATGCCCGCGCCGATGTGGCGTTGGCTCAGCGCGCCTTAGCCGACGCCCGCGCCCGGCAGGGGGCCATGAACGGCAATACCGGCGGCGGGCAGGCCCTACCCATCAAAGCGCCGTTGAGCGGGGTGGTGCAGCGCGTGAGCGTTGCGCCCGGCTCGGTGGTGACAGCCAACACGGTGCTGGTGGAACTGGCCGCACTCAACAAAGTATGGGTGCGCGTGCCGCTGTTCGTGGGCGATTTGCGCCGGGTAGGCAAGGAACAAGCCGTGACCGTACGGCCCCTGAACGGGGGCGCGGCCCGACAAGCCCGGGCGGTGGAAGCTCCCTTGCTCAGCGCTTCCGCCGGTACCGGCACGCCCGGTGCGGGTACGGCCGGCACGGGCACGGCCGACGTGTTCTACGAGTTGGACAACACCGACGAGGCCTTCCGCCCCGGCGAGCGGGTGGCCGTGGACGTGACGCTGGGCAGCGGCAACTCAGCCACGGGCGGCACCGCCACAACGGCCGCCCTGACCATTCCGGCCGCCGCGCTGCTCTACGACGCCTCGGGCGGGCAGTGGGTGTACGTGCGCACCAAACCCCTGCAGTACACCCGGCAGCGGGTAGAAGTGCAGCGGGCAGTGGGCAACCAAATTGTCATCTCCCGGGGCGTGCAGGCCGGCGCGGAAGTCGTGACGGACGGCGCGGCGGAATTATTCGGAACTGAATTTGGCGGCAGCCACTAACGCAGAACTTAGAACCGAGAGCTTAGAACTGAGAAGCAGTTCTGAGGATAAGGACAGCGTCACATCCGCAGCAGGCTAGAGCTGCTTTCGGCTGACTTCAAATCCCGCTCTAAGTTCTACGCTCTACTATCTAAGCTCTAAAAAATGAAGTGGATAATAGAATCGGCGCTGCGGCTGCGGCTGGTAGTGGTCATCTTGTTTGGGGTGTTGCTGGTGGCGGGCCTGCAGGTGGTGCGCAACACGCCCCTGGACGTATTTCCCGAGTTTGCTCCGCCCTACGTGGAGGTGCAGACCGAAGCGCCCGGCCTGAGCACGGCCGAGGTGGAAGCCCTGGTGAGCGTGCCGCTGGAAAATGCCCTGAACGGCACGCCCGACGTGAAGAAAATCCGCTCCAAGTCGGTGCTGGGCCTCTCGTCGGTGGTGCTGTACTTTCCGCAGGGCATTGACATCAACAATGCCCGGCAGGCGGTGCAGGAGCGGCTGGCGCGGGTGGCGCCCACGCTACCCGGCGTGGCCCGCCCCCCGGTGATGCTGTCCCCGCTGTCTTCGACCAGCCGGGTACTCAAGATTGGGGTATCGTCGGACAGCCTCACGCAGGTGGAAATGACCACGCTGGCCCGTTGGAGCATCCGCCCGCGGCTGATGGCGGTGCCCGGCGTGGCCAACGTGGCTATTTGGGGCCAGCGCGACCGGCAGCTGCAGGTGCTGGTGAACCCCGAGCAGCTGCGCACGCTGGGCCTGACGCTGGCCGAAGTGGAAAAGGCCGCGGCCGACGCCACCACGCTGGCCGGCGGCGGCTTCATCGACTCGCCCAACCAGCGTTTGGCCGTCTCGCAAAGCTCGGCTATTCAGTCGGCCGCCGATTTGGCCCAGATGCCCGTCACGTTTCGCAACGGCGTGAGTCTGAAGCTGGGCGAGGTGGCGCAGGTGGTCGAGGGCTTCCCCGCGCCCATCGGCGACGCCGTGATAAACGATGGACCCGGTCTGCTGCTCATCGTGGAAAAGCAGCCCGGCGCCAATACCCTGGACGTAACCCGCCAGGTGGAAGCGGCCCTGAACGCTATGCGGCCGGGCCTGAAGGGCCTGGAAATCGACTCGACCATCTTCCGGCCCGCGACGTTCATCGAGATGTCGCTGAGTAACCTTAACAAGTCGCTGCTGATTGGCTGCGTGCTGGTGGTGTTGGTGCTGCTGTTCTTCCTGTACGAGTGGCGCACGGCCCTGATCAGCGCCTTGGCGTTGCCCACGTCGCTGATTGCGGCGGCGCTGGCCCTGCGCTACTCCGGTAAAACCATCGACACGATGGTGCTGGCCGGTCTCATCATCGCCCTGGGCGAGGTGGTCGACGACGCCATCATCGACGTGGAAAACATCATGCGGCGGCTGCGACTGAACCACGAAGCGGGCTCGCCCAAAACCTCGTTTGCGGTGGTGTATGAGGCCTCAATGGAAGTGCGGTCAGCCGTGATCTACGGCTCCGTTATCGTGGCGCTGGTCTTGCTGCCCATCTTTTTGCTACCGGGCCTGTCGGGGGCGTTTTTCCAGCCGCTGGCCTTCGCCTACGTGCTGGCTATTCTGGCTTCGCTGTTCGTCGCGCTGACGCTAACGCCCGCGCTGGCCCTGCTACTGCTGCCTAAGGCAGCGGAGAAAAAGTCCAAGGACGCGCCGGTGGTGGCTTGGCTCAAGCGGCACTACGCCCGCATTCTGCCCGGTTTGCTGGCCCGGCCGAAGCGCGTGGCCTGGTCGCTGACCGGCGTGGCGGTGGTGTCGATGCTGCTGGTGCCGTTTTTCGGCCAGGAGTTCCTGCCCAACTTCAAAGAGTACGACTTTCTGATGCACTGGGTGGAGAAGCCCGGCACCTCGCTGCAGGCCATGTCGCGCATCACGGTGCGGGCCAGCAAGGAGCTGCGCGCCATTCCCGGCGTGCGCAACTTTGGGGCGCATATCGGCCGGGCCGAGGTGGCCGATGAGGTGGTGGGCCCCAACTTCACCGAGCTGTGGATTTCGGTGGACCCCAACGTGGACTACGAGGCTACAGTGGCCAAAATCCAGACCGTAGTCGACGGCTACCCCGGCCTGTACCGCGACCTGCTGACCTACCTGCGCGAGCGGATCAAGGAGGTGCTTACCGGCACCTCGGCCACCATCGTGGTGCGCATCTTCGGCCCCGACCTCGACCAGCTGTATACCAAGGCCAAGGAAGTGGGCAGTAAGCTGGAAGGCGTGGAAGGCGTGGTGGACCTGAAAGTGCAGCAGCAAACCCTGGTGCCCCAGATTCAGGTGAAGATTAAGCCCGAGGCGGCGGCGCGTTTCGGCCTGAGTCCGGGCATCGTGCTGCAGGCCATCAGCACGCTGGTGAAGGGCCGCAAGGTGGGCGAAATCTACCAGGAGCAGAAGATTTTCGACGTGGCCGTGTGGGGCCAGCCGGCCGTGCGCTCCGACTTCGGCGCGGTGCGCGAGTTGCTCGTGGGCCTGCCCGGCGGCGGGGCCGTGCCCCTCAAGGAAGTGGCCGACGTGCGCATCGTGCCCACCCCCAACGAAATCACCCGCGAAGCCTCTTCCCGCCGCATCGACGTGACGCTGAACGTGCGCGGCCGCGACCTGGGCAGCGTGGCCCGCGACGTGCAGGCACAGGTCGACGGCGTGGCTTTTAGTGCCGGCTACCACCCCGAAATCTTGGGCGAGTACGCCGAGCGGCAGGCTTCCCAAAACCGCATGGCGCTGCTGGTGTGCCTCTCGCTCATCGGCATCTTCCTGGTGCTCTACACCGACTTCGGCACCGTGCGGCTGGCCACGCTGGGTATTCTGAGCTTGTTTTTTGCCGTGTCGGGATGCCTGCTGGCAGCGTTTCTCACGGGCGGGGTGCTGTCGCTGGGCTCCATTGTGGGCTTTATCACCGTGCTTGGCGTCGCCGCCCGCAACAGCATCATGCTCGTGAGCCACTACCAGCACCTGGAACGCGAGGAGGGCATGCCTTTCGGCAAGGAACTGATTATTCGCGGCTCCCTGGAGCGGGTGTCACCCATCATCATGACGGCCCTGACTTCGGTACTTGCCCTGCTGCCCATCATCCTGGCCGGCAACGAGCCGGGCTCGGAAATCGAGCACCCCATGTCGGTGGTGATTCTGGGCGGCGTCATCACGTCCACGGTGCTGAACCTGCTGGGCATGCCGGCCCTGTACTGGGCCTTCGGGCGGAAGGCAGGTATCCCGTCTGACTCCGCGAACCAGCCAGAAAGCGTGGGCTGAAACCCTGGACGCTGCCCCGATGCCGGTAGAATTTCTTAGCAACGACCAAGCCGCCCGGTACGGGCGCTATCATGCCGACCCAAGCCTGGAGCAACTCAGCCGTTTCTTCTACCTGAGTGCCCCGGACCTGCAGTGGTTGTCGGGGCGTCGGCGCCCTTACAACAAACTGGGATGTGCCGTGCAGCTCTGCACGCTCCGTTTCCTGGGCACCTTTCTGCCTGACCCCACGCAGGTGCCGGCCAGTGTGGTCCACACGCTGGCTCAGCAACTCGGTTTGCCGGCGGAGTCGTTGGACGGCTACCTCATCCGCCCCAATACGTGGTATGACCACCAAGCCAGCCTGGTGGCGTACTCAGGGTACGTGCCCTTTGATGCCCGGCAAGCGTTTCGACTCACACGCTGGCTCTACGCGCAGGTAACCACCAGCACGGTGCGCCCGAGCGTTCTGTTTGATTTGACCACGGCGCATCTGGTTAATCTGCGCGTGGTGTTGCCAGGCGTTTCGCTCCTGACGCGCCTCATTGCGCGGGTGCGCGAACGGAGTGGCCAGCACATCTACCGCCACCTGCGGGCCCGCCTCAGTCCCGCGCAGCAGCTTGCCCTGGAAGCGTTGCTGCTGGTGCCCGCGGGGGAGCGGCTAACGCCCTTGGAAGTGTTGCGCACACCGCCCACCCGCGTGTCCGCTCCTGCCCTGGTGGTCGCCCTGCGGCGGGTGGAGCAGATTCGGGCCGTCGGTGTGGGGGATGTGTCCGTGCAGGATGTAGCCGAAGCCCGGCTGGTCCGTATGGCCCGACATGCCCAACTAACGTGGGCCCAGCCCTTGCTACGCATGAGCGAGGAACGTCGCCTGGCCACGCTGCTGGTGTTCGTGCAGGCCTTGGAACGCACGGCCACCGACGACGTGCTGGATTTGTTTGACGGGCTGATGACGTCGCTGGCCCTGCGCGGGGAAACCAAGCGTCGTCGTGAGCGGCTTCGCTCGCTCAAAGACCTGGACCATGCCGCCCTGCTGCTCCAGCAAGCTGTCTGCATCCTGCTCGACGAGGCGGTACCCGCCGAAGCAATACGGCCCCGGGCCCTGGCCGTCCTGGGCGAGGCCCGATTACGGGCGGCGGCAGACGCCGTGCAGGCGCTGGCCAGCCCGCAGGATGACCCGATGGCGCAAGCGCTGAGCGGCAGTTATGCCACGGTGCGTCGCTTCTTGCCCGCCTTGCTCGGCAGCGTCAAGTTCGAAGGTACTCCATCAGCCAAACCCCTACTGGATGCCTGGCACTTCCTGCAAGCGCAGGAAACGAGCGGCCGGGGCCGACCCAAATGGACTGCCGCCCCCCGCGCGGTGGTGCCCAAGGGGTGGGCGGGGCGGGTATTTCCTGCCAAAGGCGAGGTAAATCCACCCGCGTATACCTTATGCGTGCTCAACCGGCTGCATCAAGCTTTGCGCCGCCGGGAGGTATTTGTGGTGCGCAGTGAACGGTACGGCGACCCACGGGCCGAACTGCTTCGGGGCGAACAGTGGGAGGTGGCCCGCGATTCCGTGGCGCGGGCCCTAGAAAGGTCTACTGACCCAACCGTCGAAGTGGGTCGACTTCAGCAGCAGCTGCGGGATGCCTACCGCGAGGTGAGTGAAAATCTAGCGCAGAATACGGCCCTGGAGCTGCGGCAGGAGAACGGACAGCCATACGTGGTCGTCAGTCCCCTGGCGGCGCAGCAGGAGTCTGCGCGCTTACAGCACCTGCGGGAGCACCTGGCCAGCCAGTTGCCCCAAGTCGAACTGGCCGCGCTGCTCCTGGAAGTGGAGGCCTTTACCGGTTTTGCCAGCGCCTTCAGCCATGTGGCCGATGGGCAGACGGTCGCCACCGACCTGCCCCTGAGTATCTGCGCTGTTCTGCTGGCCCAGGCCTGCAACATCGGCCTGAAAACGGTGGCGCGGGCCGACGTACCGGCCTTGACGTTGCCGCGCTTGTCGTGGGTACAGCAAAATTACGTGCGGGTCGAAACGCTTACCGCCGCGAATGCCCGGCTCGTGGACGCACAAGCGGGGCTGCCGCTGGCCCAGGCCTGGGGCGGTGGGGAAGTGGCCTCGGCCGACGGGATGCGCTTCGTCGTGCCCGTGCGCACCCTGCACGCCGGCTGGAACCGCAAATACTACGGCTCGCAGCGTGGCGTGACCTACTACAACTTCACGGGCGACCAGTTCACCGGCTTTCACGGCATCGTCATTCCCGGTACGCTGCGCGACTCCCTCTTCATCCTGGCCGGGCTGTTGGAACAGCAAACCAGCCTGGACCCACGCGAAATCATGGCCGACACCCACGGCTACAGCGACGTGGTTTTCGGCCTGTTCGCGTTGCTGGGCTACCGCTTCAGTCCCCGGCTGGCCGACTTGGCCGACCAGCGTTTCTGGCGGCTGCAGAAAGACGACGACTACGGACCGCTGAACGCGTTGAGCCGCCACGTCGTGAATTCCCGTCTCCTTATCGAGCACTGGGACGATATGCTACGGCTGGCCGGCTCACTTAAAGTGGGCAAGGTCAAGGCCCCGGCCGTGATGCGCACCCTGCAACGGGCCGGGGCCTTATCGGGCCTGGGCCGGGCCGTGGCCGAGTTAGGGAGGGTGGAGAAAACGCGCTACCTACTGGCCTACGTTCATGATGAGGCCTACCGGCGGCGCATCCTGGTGCAACTCAACCGGGGTGAAGGGCGGCATGCGCTGGCCCGCGCCGTCTTTCACGGCAAGAAAGGCGAGCTGCGCCAACGGTACCGTGAGGGTATGGAGGACCAGTTAGGGGCCCTGGGTTTGGTGGTGAATGCGCTGGTGCTATGGAACACGCGTTATTTACAGCAAGCGCTGGTGCAACACCAAGAAACGGGTGGGGAAGTACTGGAGGAGGACATTGCCCGGCTTTCGCCGTTGTTGCATGAGCACGTCAACATGCTGGGACGCTACGATTTTACGTTGCCCGAAAGCCTTGCTACGGGGCAATTGCGGCCGTTGCGGGACCCGGCCGATTGGGAAGAACAACTCGCGCAAATTCCTTAGCGTTGGTTTCCGTTCTTACTCTTGTGCTACCCCTACGAGTCGCAACGCAGCCTGGCCGCCGGCGGAAGGCTCCAAGTAATCTCAGCTTCCTGCCGTTAGGAAGAACTCATGCACCGCGCCGGCCGCCAGTAGTAGCAGGCGTTGGAGTTCGGTCATGACGAAGGCAGGAGGCAGAAATATATCTTCATCCCCTCTCCTCCTCAGCGGACGCCAGCTGAGGAGGAGAGGTTACAGTAATTTATCCAAGCTCACCGGCAGGTCGCGCACGCGCTTGCCGGTGGCGTGAAACACGGCGTTGGCGACGGCGGCGGCCACGCCGAGGAAGCCAATCTCCCCGATGCCTTTGACACCCAGCGGATTCACGATGTCGTCCTCTTCCTCGACCAGCACCACATCGATGGTGTCAATGTCGGCCATGACGGGAATGTGGTACTCGGCGAGGTTGTGGTTCATATAGCGGCCGAAGCCGTGGTCCATGATGGATTCTTCCATCAGGGCCATGCCAATGCCCCAGACCACCGAGCCCAGCACCTGACTGCGGGCGGTTTTGGGGTTGAGGATGCGGCCGGCGGCCACGGCGTTTACCACGCGCGCTACGTGCACCGTGCCCAGGTCCTCGTCCACTCTTACCTCCACGAACACGGCGTTGTGTGAGTGCATGGAGTAGGGCTGCTGCTTGAGCATATTGGGCCCCGTGGTGGCTTCGGCTTCCACTTTTTCCTCGCCGCTGGCATCGAGAAGTTCGGCAATGCCAACGCGGCGGCTGATGTCCTCATTGAGCCGGATTACCCCGTCCACAAACTGCACGTCCTCAAAAGCGGCGCCTTGCAGCGGCGAATCGGCCAGTTGCTGCGCCAGCTTGAGCAGCTTGTTGCCCAGCGCCTGGCAGGCGGCCTGCACGGCGGTGCCCACGGAGGCGGCCGTCCAGGAGCCGCCCTGCACGGGCGCTTCGGGCAGTTCGGTGTCGCCGAGGCGGAAGGTGACGGCTTCCAGCGGCAAGCCCAGGGTTTGGGCCGCAATCTGAGTCATGATGGTGTAGGTGCCGGTGCCGATGTCGTTGCTGGCGCTGCTCACCATCAGGTGGCCGGCGGCGGTGAGTACGACTTCTCCGACCACCCCCTGCTGGCCGAAGCCCCGTTTGACATGGACCTGATTGCTACCTG
>NZ_BAAGWF010000007.1:0-75031 GCF_054780495.1 Hymenobacter tenuis | reverse complement strand
ACTGCTGCAGGGCGGCCTGCGCCGAGTCGGGGTCGGGCTCCGCCAGCGCGCAGCGCGCGATTATGCCTTCGGGCGCCCCCTTGGCGGCCACGAGGCGGTGCCCGGTGGCGGCGGCGAAGACATGGGTCATCATGGGGGGGCGGCCGCCCAGGGGGTACTCGTGCACCAGCTGGTAGGCGGGCCGGCGGTCGGCCGCGCCGGCCTGCTCCCCGTACGCCCGGTGCAGGGCCTGCTCCATCGGGTCAAAGGGGTGGGGCTCGCTGGCCCACATGGCCGTTTCCAGCAGGCCCTGCTCCTGCTCGGACGGGGGGGCGGCGGCCGGGCGAAAGGGGTGAGCTGACCTCTGCCCGGGGCAGTAGAGCTGGTCCAGGCGCATGCGGTTTTCGGTGAGCGTACCGGTTTTGTCCACGCAGATAACCGTGGCGGAGCCCAGGGTTTCCACCGTTTGGGGTTTCTTGGTCAGCAGGCGCCGGCGCATCAGCCGCCAGGCCCCCAGGGCCATAAAGGAGGACAGGGCCACGGGTATTTCCTCGGGCAGCACGGCCATGGCCAGCGTCAGGCCGTGCAGGAGCCCGTGGACAAAGCTGCCTGACTCCCACCAGTTAAAGCTGAACACCAGGGCAAAGGCGCCGGCACCGACCAGGGCCATGCGCCGGACAAAGGAAGCTACCTGGCGCTGCAGGGGAGTGGGGGGCGTTTTAACTTGGTTTATCAGCCCACCGATGCGGCCCAGGCGGGTCTGCGGCCCCACGGCCGTGACGCTGAGTACGGCGCTGCCCCCGCTGACGGAGGAGCCGGCGTACAGCCGCTGCTGGCCGTCGGCGGCTTTGGCCACCGGCAGGGACTCGCCGGTCAGAAATGACTCATCGGCCTGCAGGTCATTGGCTTGCAGCAGCATGCCGTCGGCTACCACCTGCTCACCCTCGGCCACCCGCAGCACATCCCCGACCACCACCTCAGCAGAGGGAATATCGGTTTCCTGGCCCGCGCGGTGCACCCGGGCCCGCGGCTGGGTAAGCTGCTGCAGGGCCCGCAGGGCCCGGTCACTGCGGGCTTCCTGGTAGAGCGAGATGCCCGCCACCAGGATGGTGGCCGCCAGCATCGTGATGCTCTCCGGGTAGCTGCCAATCAGCCCATAGACCAGGGCAGTGACGACCAGGAGAATAAACATGGGCTCGGAGCCAATGCCGCGCAGAATGCCCAGCAGGTGATTCCGGGCGGCCGGGGCCAGCGTGTTCGCGCCGTAGCGCTGCCGCTGCACCACTACCTGCGCGGGCGTAAGCCCAGCCGGGGTGGTTTCCCCCGCCCGGCTGGGGGCTGACCGGGGCCAGGAAGCAGGCGGCAGGGAGGGCGTGGGCATACACAAAGAGTAATCCAGGCGCCTGGGGTGCGGCAAGGAAGGGTTACCCCCTAAAGGTCTGCGGTGCTGCCAGCAATAACAATGAGGAAAGTCAGGTCGCAGCCTGTAATTATGCAGCCGGTCGGGTCGTACCCCGCCGCGGTAGCGCTCTGCCGGCCGGGCGCCGGGGAATAGAGTATTTTCGGCAGCCTGGAAAAGCGGGGGTGCTGATCATCTTTTAGTTAGTAGCGAGGGGGCAGAGCCCCACCCGACGGTGAACAACGGGGCGTGCGATGGGCTGATCGGCCTATGTTACCGCCGGGGCCGCACCGGGAGGCAGGTCGGAAGCGGGGGGCAGGGTCGCGGCGTCCCGCTCCTGGGGGTGGTCGTCCAGGCCTGCCTCCTGGTGGGAAGCAAAGTACTGGGCCAGGGCTTTTTCGCCCACCAGCCAGAACACCACCGGGGTGACGATGATGTCCAGGAAGGTGGAGGAGAGCAGGCCCCCCAGGATAACCGTAGCCACGGGATAAAGGATTTCCTTGCCCGGCGCGTCCTTGGCCAGGGTAAGCGGCACCAAAGCCAGCGCGGCCACCAGGGCCGTCATCAGCACCGGCACCAAGCGCTCCAGGGAGCCCCGGACTATCATCTCCTTGCCAAACTGCTCGCCCTCGTGCTCCACCAGGTGGATGTAGTGGGAAATCATCATGATGCCATTGCGCGAGGCAATGCCGGTAAGGGTGATAAAGCCTACCAGCGAGGCGATGCTGAAGGTGCCTCCGGTGAGCAGCACGGCCACCACCGAGCCAATCAAAGCCAGGGGAATGTTAAGCATGATCTGCCCGACCATGAGCGAAGACTTGAAGTGGGAAAACAACACCAGAAAGATACCCGCCAGCGAAAACAAGCTTAGCCACAGAATCTTCTGGGAGGCTGACTGCTGGCTTTCAAACTGCCCGCCGTAGGTCAGGTAGTAGCCCGGGGGCAGCTGCACCCGCTGGCTTACCTGGGCCTGAATCTGCTTGACGGTGGAGCCCAGGTCGCGCCCGGCCACGTTCAGGGAGATGGTGATGCGGCGCTGGGTGTTTTCGTGGTTGACCGTGTTGGGGCCGGGCTCGTAGAGGATGTCGGCCACCTGGCTGACGGGAATCAGGGCCCCGGAGGGCGTTTCAATGCGGGTCTGGCTGATGGCGGCCAGGTCATTGCGCTGGGCTTCGGGCAGCTTGACCACCAGGTCAAAGCGCTTCTGCCCGTCGAGCATCTGCGAGACGACGGCCCCCTGAAACAAGGTTTCCAGGTCCCGCACCACTTCGCCGCGGGCCATGCCGTAGGCCCGCAGGGCCTCGTCGCGGGGGCGGATCAGCAGCTGGGGAATCTGCACCTGCTTTTCCACCTGCAGGTCCACCACCCCGGGCACGGCGGCGGCCACGGCGCGGATGTCATTGGCGTAGCGGCGCAGCTCCAGCAGGTCGTTGCCGAACACCTTGATGGCCACCTGGGCGCGCACCCCCGAGAGCAGGTGGTCGAGGCGGTGGGAGATGGGCTGACCGATGTTCACGTTGACGCCCGTGATCAAGCTGAGCTTCTGGCGCAGGTCGGCCAGGATTTCGTCGCGGCTGCGCATGGTCTTGCCTTCCTTTTCCAGCTCCTCTTCGGTCTTGAAGGCCACCTCGATTTCCGAGTTGTTGACCGACTCGGCGTGCTCGTCGAGCTCGGCCCGGCCGGTGCGGCGGGCAGTGTAGGCCACCTCCGGAATCTTCAGCATCTGCTGCTCGCCCAGGGTGCCCAGGCGGTTGGACTCCGTGAGCGAGGTGCCGGCGGGGGCGGAGAAGTTTACCGTCAGCGAGCCCTCGTTGAAGGGCGGCAGAAACTCGGTGCCGAAAAACGGGACCATAGCCGCCGCTGCCACGAACAGCGCTGCCGTGGTCGAGAGCACCAGCTTGGGGTGCGTTAGTCCCCAGCTCAGCAGGCGGGTATCCTTTTTCTTAAGCCAGCGCACCAGGCCCCCGTCCGTTTCGGGGTGGTGCATCTGCTTCATCCCGGGCAGCAGGTAGTAGCAGAGCACCGGCGTAACGGTGAGCGACACGAACAGGGAGGCCACGATGCTGGTGATGTAGGCAATGCCCAGGGGCGCGAAAATGCGGCCCTCCATGCCCTCGAGGGCAAACAGGGGCAAAAACACCAGCACCACGATGATGGTGGCGTACACGATGGAGTTGCGTACCTCCGAGGAGGCCGCGTAGATCACCCGGAGCACCGGCTGCGGATTGGGCTGCTGCTGGTTTTCGCGCAGGCGCCGGTACACGTTCTCCACGTCCACGATGGCGTCGTCCACCAGCTCCCCGATGGCAATGGCCAGCCCGCCCAGGGTCATGGTGTTGATGCTGATGCCCGCCAGGCGAAACACCAGGGCCGTCACCAGCAGCGACAAGGGAATGGCCACCAGGGAAATAAAGGTGGTGCGCACATTCAGCAGAAAAGCAAACAGCACGATAACCACCAGGATGGCTCCGTCGCGCAAAGCTTCCTCCACGTTGGTAATGGAGGATTCAATAAACTCAGATTGCTTGAACAGGCGCGTGTTCACTTGCACGTCCCGGGGCAGGGAGGGCTTAAGCTCCACCAGGGCCTTTTCCACGGCGGCCGTGAGGCCTACCGTTGCCGCGCCGGGCTGCTTCTCAATGCTCAGGATCACGGCCGGCTGGCCGTTCACGCTGCCGTCCCCGCGCTTAAAGCGGGCCCCGAACTCCACCCGGGCCACGTCCGCCACCCGGAGGGGGGACTGCGCCCGGTAGCCCACGACGATATTCTCAATATCCTGCACCGAGCGCAGGCGCCCCAGGTTGCGAATCAGCACTTCCGAGCCCTGCCGGTCAAAGAAGTTGCCGGTGGTGTTCAGGTTGGAGCGGCGCAGGGCCTCTTCGACCTGGTTTACCGTCAGGCCGGTGGCATTCAGGCGGGGCATATCCAGCAGCACCTGGTACTGCAGGTTGTCGCCGCCGATGGGAATCACCTGGGCCACCCCGGGAATGGAAAGCAAACGCTGGCGCACGGTGTAGTTGGCCAGGGTGCGCAGCTCCGCCGCGTTGGTTTGCGGGCCGCCCGACAGGCCGACGAGCATAATCTGGCCCATGACCGAGGAGATGGGCCCCAGCACCGGCGTGATGCCCTCGGGCAGCTGCTCGCCGGTGGTTTGCAGCTTTTCGCTGACAATCTGCCGGGCCGTGAAGATGTCGGTGCCGTAGTCAAACTCCACGAACACCATGCCCAGGCCAATGGCCGAGTTGGAGCGCACGGCCGACACGCCGGTAGCCCCGTTCAGGGCTGTTTCCACGGGCAGGGTCACCAGGGCTTCCACTTCTTCCGGGGCCATGCCCGGGGCCTCCAGGAATACGGTCACCCGGGGGCGGTCCAGGTCGGGCAGCACGTCCACGGGCAGCTGGCGGGCGGTGTAGGAGCCCGCCAGGAGCAGGCCCAGGGCAAAGGCCAGCATGAGCAGGCGGTTCTGCAGGGCAAAGCGAATAATCTTATCGAGCATGTTTTTTCGTAAGCGGTTAACTGACGGCGGCTAGCCGATAGCTCCGGGTCAACAAAGCGAGTAGCGGGAATCAGTCAGCCGTCAGCGGTTCATCGCGGGCAGCTGGTGGCTACTGATTAAGGTAGATGGACTTGAGCTGGTAGGTGCCGGCGGAAACCACCCGGTCATTTTCGTTGACCTGCCCCTCCGCCAGCACGGTTTGCTCGCCCGTCACGGCGCCGGGCTGCACAAAGCGAATCTTGAAGCGCTCGGGCTCAGTGTGCACAAACACCACGGGCTTGCCATTCAGGTCGGTGATGGCGGCGGTGGGCACCACCAGCTGGGGTTTGCTCCCGCCGGTCTGGCCTACGACCTGCACGTTCACGGCCTGGCCGGCGCGGTAGGCGCTGCCCGGCTGGGCGTCGAGCTCCAGTACCAGCTGGCGGGCCTGGTTCACGGGGTTGACCACGTTGCTGAACACCACCAGCCGGGCCGGCACACTGGCTTGCCCCTGCAGGCCTTCAACCCGGAATTGGGCGCCGGGCGTGACTTTGGCCAGGTCCTGGGCAAACACCTGGGCTTCCACGCGCAGCTTGCCGGGGTTGATAACCCGAAACAGCTCCTCGCCCTGGCCGACCTGCTGGCCGACGGCCAGGTTAAACACGTCCACGGTCCCGCTGATGGGTGAGGTGATCGTCACGCGGCGCTGCCGGGCCTGGCCGTTGTAGATGGCCGCGTTCTGCCGGGCCTGGCGCAAACGCAGCTCGGCGGCCACCACGTCCTTGCGGGCGGCAATGTCGGCGATGCTCTGCAGGCGGGCGTAGTCCTGCTGGGCGGCGCGCAGCTCGGCCTGGGCGTTGGCCCGCTCGGTGCTGAGGCCGATCTGCTGGGTGGCATCCAGGGTTTGCTCGATGACGGCCAGGGTCTGCCCGGCCCCCACCGACTTCCCGACTTGTGCGGCGAGGCTCACGATGCGCCCGGTTTGGGGCACCACGATGCGGCCTTCGCCGCCCGCGGCCGCCGCTACCGTGCCGTAGAGCGTGGCCCGGCTGTAGGTCGTGGAGTAGGCCGCCAGCTGGGTGCGCACCTCGAACAGAAACTGGCTTTCCTTGGGCAGCAGCACCTCGTCGGCGAGGGCCACGCCGGTGCTGGCCTGGGCTTCCCCGCCGTGGTCTTCGCCGCCGTGGGCCTGCACCAGGCCCGGGGGAGGCAGCAGCAGAGTCAACACCAGGCCGGCGGCGGTGGTAACCGCCAGAAATTTATGCGTGGTTTTCATAGACGGCGGGGGTAGAAGTGGAAACTGGAGCGGCCGGGCGGCGCCGGCGCAGCAGCAGGAAAGTCAGGGCAATCCCCAACGCGAAAGCGCCCACTAACGCCAGGATCGTTTTCCCGGAAGAAAACAGCCCGGGAGCCTCGGCGTGTGGGGCGGCCGCTACGGGCAGCTTCTGCCCGACGTTGATACCTTCGAGCAGCAGCAGGTCCGCCTGTTCTCCCGCCACGATGTTGAGGGCGAAACTGTAGGCTTTATTGGCCGGAAACTTTCCTTCGACCAGGTAGCTGCCCGGCTCCTGCTCGGTTACCGCCCACTGCAGGGTGGCATCTTCCGGGTTAGTCAGGGTCAGCTTGGCGCCCTTGATGGGGGCGTTGGTGGCGTAGTCGGAGAGGAACAGGCGCAGGTCGGCGGGCTGGCCTCCTTCCAGGGGCTCGTAGCGCAGCAGCACCTCGAACTGCTCCGAGAGTGCCGCCACGGAAAAGGAGGTAGCCCCGGCCGGCGTAGATGCTTTTGCTTCGTCGCCGTGGTCTTCGCCCCCGTGGGCGGCGGCCCCTCCCGCCAGGAGCAGGCTCAGGAGCAGAATAAGAACGTGTTTCATGTTATTCACCCCGCAGGTAGTTAAGTTCGATGAGGGCCTGGCGGTAATCCCGGATAATCGTCAGGTAGGTATTCTGGATGGCAAAGGCCTGGTTTAAACTCAGGATGAGCTGCAGGTAGCTGGCTTCCCCGGCCCGGAACAGGCGCTGGGACTGGCTGATGATGGCCCGCGACTGCGGCAGGCCGGTTTGCTCGTAGTAACCCAGCGAGGCCCCAAACTTGCGCGTGTCGGCCAGGGCCTGCTCGTACTGGGTGCTCAGCTCCAGGCGCTGGGTTTGCAGCTGGTAGCCGGCGGCCTGGGCGCGGGCCGTGGCCGCCTGCAGCTGGGCGCGGTAGGTCCACAGCCAGAGGGGCACCGACAGGCCAAACTGAAAGCGGTACTTGAGTTGGGAGTTCTCAAAGGCCTGGTTCTGATAGCCCAGCGTGAGGGCCGGGGTGCGCCGGGCCCGCACCAGGCTGATGCCCGACTGGCTTAAAGCCACGTTCTGGGTGGCGGCCGCCAGCGTGGGGCTGGCCGCCAGGGCCGTGCTGTCCTCGGTGGGCAACCCCGCAAGCAACGCCCCGCCCGTCTGGGCCAGCTCCGGGCCGCTACGGCCCAGGTCGGTGCTGGTGGCGAGGGCCGCGGTGGGCTGACCGAGCAGCAAGCCCAGGCGGCGCTGGGCGGCTTGCCGGTCGGCGGTGGCCTGCAGCAGCAGCACGCTCACCTGCCGGGCTTCGGCGTCGGTGCTGATGCGCTGCAGGGAGGTGACTTCCCCGGCGGCGAACAGGCGCTCAGTAGCCAGCCGCAAGACCTGAAACAGGCTGTCCTGGTAGGTGAGCTGCCGCACCTGGGCCTCGGCAAACTGCAGATTCAGATACGCCAGGCGGGTGTCGCGCAGCACGCTGGCCCGGCTTACGTCGCGGTTGCGCTCGGCCAGCATGATGCCGGCCTGGGCTACTTGGCGCTGGCGCCGGTACACGTTGGGCAGGTCGATGGTTTGCACCACGCCCGGCGCCCACATCTCGCCCGTGGGGGCCGAGAACAGGAAGTCCGGGTTGGGCGGGGCAAACGAGCCCCGCTTAAGGGCGCGCTGCTCCTCAATTTCCCGATCCGACTGCCGCAGCCGGGGGTGGCGGCGCAGGGTCAGGGCTACGGCGCTGTCCAGTCTGATGACGGTTTGGGCGCGCGCGGCCTCGAGGCTGAATCCCAGCACTAGGGCCAGAACCAGCAGAAAACGCCCGCTGCATGTCAATTTCGGATACTTCATAGATTCAGGGTAAAACGAGCCAGGGGGCCGCCCGCCGTTGCAGCGGCAGACGACCCCGACCAAGCGGGTCGGGACGCCCGGCCTCCGAAAAGCCCGCGCCGGCTAGGACTTTTTCACCAGGGCCATACCGCACTTCGGGCAGCTGCCGGGCTGGGCGCTGGCCGAGCCTTCGCAGTTCATGGGGCAGGTATACGCCGTGGCCTTGCCGGCTTTGGCGGCCGCGTCAAGCTTATCAAAGCGGGCGCTGAGCAAGCTACCGTTGGCTTTCAAACTCACGATGGCCGTGCGCAGGGTGGTGCCGGCGGGCACGGCGGCCACGAAATGGTGGCCGCTCGGTGTCAGCTTCACGCTAATAGTTTTGCCCGCCGTGCTCAGCAGCATGGCCGTGCCGGTGGAGCGGGTCAGGGGCAGGGTTTTTTCGTTTTCGTCGAGCAGGTACACGTGCACTCCTCCGGCTTGCTGCACCAGCTCGAGGTGGTACTTGCCGGCGGTGCGCACCGTGCCGCCGTGGGGGGATTTATGGGCGTGGGATTCGCCGGCTGCCTGGTGGCCGTGGGCGGCGGTGCCGGGCTTGTGGCGGTGCTGGGCCAACACGGAGAAGGGCGCGGCCAGCAGGGCAGCGAAGAGGAGAGCTTGCGAGAATTTCATCAGTTGGGGGTAAAAAAATGAGGGTTGGGGCCGGGCGGCGGGCCTACATCTTGTCGCCGTTTTTGCTGCGCCAGTCCTTGAACTGCTGGATTTCCTTTTCCTGGGCCGTTATCATCTGCTGGGCCATCTCCTTGAGCTTGGTGTCCTTGCCGTGGGCCAGCTCCGCTTTGGCCATGTCCACCGCGCTTTGATGGTGCACGGTCATGAGCAAGTTAAAATTCATGTCGGGGTCAGCTACCGGCTGGGGCATGTTCTGCATCATTACGTCCATCGAGGCCTTCATCTTGCTGGTGAAGGGATCGGAGGGGTCGTTGGGCTTGTAGTTGGTGGGGGCGCTGTCCAAGCGGGTGGCGGCGGCCTCCAGGGCGGTGATTTCCTGAAGCTGGTCGGCCTTGATTTTTTCGGCCATCTGGCGCATGGTAGCGTCTTTGCCGTCGCGCAGCTGGATGTCGGCCATCACGACCGCGCCCTTGTGGTGCTCCAGCATGTGGTGGGCAAAGTCGTGGTCGGTGTTGCCCTGAGGCTTGGTGGCATGCATCTTCTGCATCATCGCGTTCATGGCTACCAGCTGCGGGGAGCCGCCGGCTGCGGCCGCCCCGTCGTGGCTCATGGCCGAGTGGCCCATGCCGGCCATGTCGCCGGGAGCGGCGGTGTCGGTGGCAGGCATTACAGTTGGGGTGGTCGCCGTGGAGCCAGCGGTTTTGTCGCTGTTGCAGGAGGCGAGTAGCAGGGTGCCCGAGCAAAGGGCCGTGAGGAAGAAAGCAAACTTTTTCATGGGGTTGGGTTGGGGCTAAGGAAAAGTGAAATGGGCCTAAGCACTTGTGCTTAGCTAGCAGCCGGGTTCTTCACGTTGATGGTGAAGTCGCCGGTGTGAATCTTGCCCGCGTGGTTGAACTGCAGGAAGACGCGGTACAGGCCGGGCTTTTCGAAGTTGGTGTTGAAGCCGATGCTCGGGCCTTTGTCAGCCTGGTCGTTGGGGTGCACGTGCAGATACTGCTCCGTGTCCTCGCTGATGACCACCACGTGGCCCAGGGCGCCGAGGTAGTTTGCCAGGTCGGTTACCGGCTGCCCGCCTTTGGTGAGGTTGATTTTCATGCCCAGCAGCTGGCCCGTGGTCAGCGGCTTGTCGAAGGAGAGCGTGGCCTGATAGCCGTCTTGGTCCCACTGCATGTCGTCGTTTTTAAATTTCACCGGGGCGTAAGCCGGGCCCTTCACCGTAAGGGGCTGGCGGCCGAGCTGATGGCCCGAGCCCGTGGGCGTGTAGTCCTGAAACAGCACGTAGTCCCCGCCCTTGGGGAAGGTGTACTTTACTTTGTAGTCGCCGGCCGCGGTGTATTCGGGGTGCTCGTGGTAGAACTGGCCTAAGTCCTTGCTGACAATGATGAGGTGGATTTTTTTCTCGTGCACCACGGCCAGCGGCACGGGGGCTGACTCGTTTCCAATTTCATAGGGTGTGAACCCCAGGGTCGTGAGCTGCCCGGCAGTGACTTCCGTGGGGGTGGGCACGAGCTGCATCTCATAGGTTTTGCCGCTCCCGGCTACTTTGTCATTGTGCTCCAGGTTCATGCCGCACTTGGGGCACTTGTCGCCCTCCTTGGTGCTGGTCACTTCGGGGTGCATGGGGCAGGCGTAGGTGTGGCCGCCGCCGTGCTCAGCGGTGCCTTCGGCCTGGCCGGTGGTAGGTGTAGTGACGGTGTCAGTCGCGCTGCTCGATTCCGCTTCGGAAGAACAGCTGCTAAAAGTGAAGACGCCGGCCAGAGCCAGCAGGGAAAACGGTAAGCGGTACATAAAAAAGGGGTTGGGTTGATCAGGTAAGGGCCCTGGCTTCAGTCGCCCGGGAGCTCCTAGCGCGGCCTCAGGTTTGCCACTGCTGCCCGAGCGCGCAGCCCGGCACAGGGGCAACCACGGCGCACCAGCAGGTGGGAAAGCAGGCGGCGACCCGGTCCTTGGGGAGCGGGGCCACCAGCTTCTTCGCAACAGCGCTTCCTTTGTTGGGCAGCAGTAAACCAGGAAGAGGAGGGAGGGGGGGGCGCAGCCGGGCGCCGGGCGGACACGCAAAAGCGTAGGCCCGCCCCGGACATAGCAGAGCTATGCCAGGGCGAGCCTAGCGCGCGTCAAACCAATCAGACCGTCAGGGACTGAATAAAAATGCGGATGTCGGGTATTTTGGGGGGCAGGTGCTCGCCGGGCACCAGAACAACCGAATGGGTGCGGTCCCACTGTCCGGCAGCGGGCCGGAAAAAGAAGTCGTTGCTGGCGGGCAGCAGCGCGGGGGCAGCCGTCAGCAGCTGCTTTTCAGCGGGCGTGGTGAGCGACTTGAGGATAGCCGCGGAATTGTCCTTGCAGCAGTCCGACTTTTCGGAGGAGCCTTTGGACGTGGTGTCGGGGCCATGCTGGGCCTTGGCCGCCTTTTGCTTGGTGGGGGCTTTGTCGTGGCCGTGGCAGCCGGGGTGGCTGGGCTTGGCCGCCGGGGTAGCCTTGGCCACCGGCACGGGCGCAGCCAGCACCGGATTCAGGGTTGCGCACCAGCACTGGCCCACGAACACGTTGACGAAGACGAGCAGAAAGCTCGTCGCCAGCAAACGGCGGAAAGGCAGCAGGGTACGGAACATGACAGGCGTTAAGCAACCGCAAAAGTAAACTTCTCCACGAAAGAGCGGTACGGCTTATTTACCCCGTTTCTAGGTAAAGAGTTTCCCGGCGTCCTCCCGGCGCCCGGCGCTGATCCGCATAATGTGCCGCACTTGAGTTGATGCGCAGCTTTTGATCAACAGAGCCGGAAAAGCCCAGTACCCCTGACTACAAAATTATGCAAGTCGGCGGCCGGATTATGTAAACCCATTCGTGACGGGCTGCGTGCAAATTATGCAAGTTTCGAGTGGGATTCCGTACCAACACTCTGGAAGGGTAGCCGTTCTTTTGTAAAGTGCTTTTAAGCCCTGGGCGTCTTCATTCCCGGGCTCGATACGGCAGTAGCACTGTGTATTCCTATGGAACCAACTACCAAAACTGAAACCCTCGACATCGAAGGCATGACCTGCGCCTCGTGCGCGTCCTTTGTCGAGAAGTCTTTGACCCGCACGCCCGGCGTGCAGCGGGCCGTGGTCAACTTTGCCACGGAAAAAGCCACGATCGATTACCTGCCCACCCAGGCAACCCCTGCCACGCTAATGGAAGCCGTGGTGAATGCCGGCTACGGCGTAAGCGAGCGGGCCCCGGATACCAGCGCCGCCGATCAGCAGGCGGAAATTGACCAGCAAAAGGCGCTGGCCTACGTCAAGCTCAAGCGCCGCTTCTGGGTGGCCACGGGGCTGGCTGTAGTGATTATGCCGCTGAGCATGCTCATGCTCTGGCCCGCGATGATGCAGCGCATCAACATGCAGTGGCTCAACTACGGCCTGCTGGTGCTCACCCTGCCCGTGCTGCTCTACAGCGGCCGCGAGTTCTTTACCTCGGCCTGGAACGGCTTCAAGCACCGGGCCGCCAACATGGACACCCTGATTGCCGTGGGCACGGGGGCGGCGTTTCTCTACAGCCTGGCGGCCACGGTGGTGCCGGGCTGGTTTATGCGCCGGGGCATTATGCCCGAAGTGTACTACGACACCACCGCCACCATTATCGCCCTGATTCTGCTGGGCAAGGTGCTGGAGCTGCGGGCCAAAACCCAGACCTCGGCCGCCATCAAGGCCCTGATGGGCCTGCAGGCCAAAACGGCCCGGGTGGTGCGCCCCGACGGGCAGGAAGTCGACGTGCCCATCGAAGAGGTGCAGCTCCAGGATGTCATTGTAGTACGACCGGGCGAAAAGGTGGCCACCGACGGCGTGATTGAGGAAGGCCAGTCGGCCGTGGACGAGGCCATGCTCACGGGCGAGAGCCTGCCCGTGGAGAAGAAGGCCGGTGATCCGGTGTTTGGGGCTACGCTCAACAAGACGGGCTCCTTCCGCTTCCGCGTGACGAAAGTGGGTGCCGACACCATGCTCTCGCAGATTGTCAAGCTGGTGGAAGATGCCCAGGGCAGCCGGGCCCCCATCCAGCGGCTGGCCGACAAGGTCAGCGCCATCTTCGTGCCCACCGTCGTGGTCATTGCCATCCTCACGTTTGTGCTCTGGTTTGACCTGGCCCCCGTAGGGATGCGGCTGCCCCTGGCCCTGGTCAACTTTGTGGCCGTGCTCATCATTGCCTGCCCTTGCGCCCTAGGTCTGGCTACGCCCACGGCCATCATGGTGAGCACGGGCAAGGGCGCCGAGCACGGCGTGCTGATTCGCAACGCCGAAGCGCTGGAGAAAGCCTACCAGGTGAACACCGTGCTGCTGGACAAAACGGGTACCATCACCCGCGGCGAGCCGGCCGTAACTGACTTCGTGCCGGCCGAGGGGCAGGACGCAACGCACTTGCTGCAGGTAGTAGCCGCCGTGGAGCGGCAGAGCGAACACCCCTTGGCCGAGGCCGTGGTGCGCTACGCCGATGCCCGGCATGCCGCCGTGGTTTCTGCCACGGGTTTTAAGGCCATCGAAGGCAAGGGCGCCCAGGCGTTCGTGAACGGGCAGGTGGTGCTCATCGGCAACTTCCGCCTGCTCGACGAGGCCGGGATCAGCCCGTCGCCGGCCGTACGCCGGCGGGCCGACGAGCTGCTGGCCCAGGCCAAGACCGTCCTGTACGTCGCCGTTGACCAGCAGGCCGTGGGCCTCGTCGGCGTGGCCGACACCGTGCGCGAGACGTCGGCCGCGGCCATCAAGCGGCTGCAGGGCCTGGGCATTGAGGTGATGATGATGACCGGCGACAATCCCCAGACGGCCGCCCAGGTAGCCGAACAGGTGGGTATCAAGCGTTACTTTGCCGAGGTGCTGCCCAGCGGCAAAGCGGGCAAAGTCAAGGAGCTGCAGGCCGAGGGGCGCGTAGTGGCCATGGTGGGCGACGGCATCAACGACGCGCCGGCCCTGGCGCAGGCCGACATTGGGCTGGCCATGGGCGGCGGGACGGATGTGGCCATGGAAGCGGCGGGCATCACGCTCATGCGCTCCGATCTGCAGGGGGTGGTGACGGCCATTGAGCTCTCGCGCCAGACCATTCGCACCATCAAGCAAAACCTGTTTTTCGCCTTCATCTACAACACGCTGGGCATCCCAGTGGCCGCCGGCCTGCTCTACCCCTTCTTTGGGCTCCTGCTCTCGCCCATGCTGGCGGCCGGGGCCATGGCCCTGAGCTCCGTCTCGGTGCTCACCAACTCGCTGCGGTTGCGCAGCTTTGCTCCCGCTAAAAACTAACGCCATGGATTCTACCGCAATCATCGTGACCCTGATGGGCCTGGCCCTGGCTGGCTTCGTGGTCTGGTACTTCTTTTTTTCTGCCCGCCCGGTGGTCAGCGCCGTTTCCTCCGCTACCGGGGTGCAGCAGGTCGACATCCTGGTGCAAGGGGGATACTCCCCCGATGTAATTGAAGTGAAGCGGGGCCAGCCCGTCCAGCTGAACTTTTACCGGGCCGAAGAAAATACCTGCTCGGAGCAAGTGCTCTTGCCCGACTTTAGCATCCGCCGGGACCTGCCGGCCTTTCAGACTACCCTGGTGGAGCTACTGCCCCAGCAGGCCGGCACCTTTGCTTTTACCTGCGCTATGGGCATGCTCCGCGGGCAGCTGGTGGTTAAGTAAAAGCTACCGCGCGCGCTCCTGCTGGCTATGCGGCCCGCGCGCGTGCGGCTCTATCCCAGCTGCCTTCTGCCGCAAAATCCAACAGGTCGGCCCTCTGGCAGTTTGATAAACGAAAAGCCGGGCCCCGCCGGGCCCGGAAGTAAGCCAACAAGGACTACGCGTTAACCACCTGAAGTAGGCTGTTGACCGGCGTGGGTTGGGGTAAGTGCCTTTATAGGAGCGCCCCGGGAGGTAAAGAATGCCTGAGGCTGAGGTAGAGCAGGAGGAGTAATTAGAAAAAGTCTAAGTAAATCCTGCTCTCTATTTGTAATATTTCCAAATAAGGAAATACCTTTGCCGCATCATTCCCCTAACCCTTGCTTTATGTCGTTTAAATACGCTTCGCTGCCGCTCCTCGCCCTCGCCCTTGGCTTCACTTCCTGTGACAGCAAGGACAACGAGCCAACGCCAGCCCTGCGCCCCAAGATGGATGCCAGCTCCCTGACGGCCACATCGCGGTATACCGAGTCATTCAAGGATGCCAGCGGCCAGAGCACCGTTGATCTGGGAGCCGCCGCCCAGCGCCTGAACATGTTCTCGGAGTTTAACTCCTACATGGCCCTGGTGGCCGTGGCGCCCCCGGCCGCCCCCCAGACCCTGGACGTCGCCAAGCTGCGGGGCCTCTACGCCAACACCGGCAGCTTCTTTACGGGAGCGGGCCTAAACACCGCTGGCTTCTCGCTGCGCACGGGTACGGCCGCATCGTTTGCTGGCACGTCGGCCGAGGCCGCGCGCACCTACATCGATAACAACATCACCAAGCTGGCCACCGCCAGCGAGTCGGTAAACCAAGTGGCACTGCCCGGCTCGGCCGGCCGTCTGGGCCGCTACCTGGTCGACGAGAACGGCATCGAGGTAAACCAGGTGATTCAGAAGGCCCTGATCGGGGCCGTGCTGCTCGACCAGATCGACAACGTGCTGCTGACCGACAACGCCCTGCAGGCTAACAACAGCCAGCTGGTAGAAGGCAAAAGCTACTCCGAGCTGGAGCACAACTGGGATATGGCCTACGGCTACCTGACCAGCAATGCCATCATGACCACGGACATCAACCAGACGCCCCGCGAGCGGTTCCTGGCCGGGTACCTCAACGAGAAAAACGGCCCCGCCTCGCCGGGCGTGTACATGGCCTTCCTGAAGGGGCGCGCGGCCATCGTCAACAATGATGCGGCCGGCGTGAAAGCCCAGGCCACCATCATTCGCACGGAGCTGGAGAAAACAATTGCCCTGTCGGCCGTGTCTTACCTGGCCAACTGGAAGGCGGCAGCCGACCCGGCGGTGAAAGCCCACGCCCTGGGCGAGGGCCTGGGCTTTATTTACTCCCTGCGCTTCTGCACCAAGTTTGGGGCCGATGCCGCCTTCTCGGACTCGTTGCTGTCGGGCCTGACGTCCGGCACGAACGGCGCCTGGAGCCTGACCAATGCCCAGGCTGACGTGGCCATCAACGCCATCAAGGCCAAGTTCAACCTGCAGTAATCCGGGTGCCGCCTAGCCTGTAGGCCCCGGCCACTCTATCCGCTTCTCATGAAAAAGTTTCTTCTGTTTGCCCTGACCCTGGTGCTGGTGGCCGTGGGCCTGATCAGCTGTCAGAAAGACGCCGGCGGCGCGCCCGAGCCCAGCACGGGCCCCGACCGCCGGGCCCTGCTCACGCACTGGGCTGACAGCCTGGTGAAGCCCGGCTACCAGCGCTTCAATGATAAGTTAGGGGTCCTGAAGGCCAGAACCACGGCCTTTACCGCCGCGCCTACCCCCGCCACGCTGGGCCTCCTGCGCCAGGCCTGGCAGGAAGCCTACGTGGGGTGGCAGCAGGTGGAGCTTTACGAGTTCGGGCCCGCCGAGCAGGTCAGCCTGCGCAATCACTTCAACATCTACCCCGCCGATGTGCCCGGCATCAACCGCAACATCAGCAGCGGCAGCTACAACTTTGAGCTTTCCTCGGCCATTCCCCAGCAGGGCTTCCCCACCGTGGACTATCTGCTTAATGGCGTAGCGAGCGGGGACGAGGCCATTGCCCGGCAGTACGCCGCCTCGGCCAATCACCGCCAGTACCTGACGGACGTGGTTGCCAAAATGGAGCAGACCTTCGCGCCGGTATACACGCAGTGGAACGGCACCTACCGGGAAACCTTTATCCAAAGCACCGGCACCGACGCCAGCTCCTCCCTCTCGCGGGTGATCAACGCCTACTCCCAGTATTTTGAGCGCTACCTGCGGGCCGGCAAAATCGGCATTCCCGCCGGGGTTATGACCGGCACGCCCCTGCCCGAGAAGATTGAAGCCTATTATAGGGGCGGGGCGCTGCCCCTGCAGCTGGCCACCACGGCCCACGCTACGGTGCAGCGGTTTTTCAACGGCCGCCCCGGTCAGCCCTCGCTGAAAAGCTACCTGGATGCCCTCGACGCCAAAGACAGCCGCACGGGCCAGGGCCTGACCGGCATCATCACCACCCAGCTTGACGCCTCGGCCCAGCAGCTGGCCGCCCTCGGCCCGGACCTGCACCAGACCATAACCGCGCGCAATGCTGCCGCAGTCTCGGCCTACAACGAGATGCAAAAGGCCGTGCGCCTGCTCAAGGTGGACATGACCTCGGCCCTGGGCATCACCGTGACCTACGTGGATAACGACGGCGACTAATGCCCACCCGCTGGCTTTCTGCCTACCTGCAGCGCACTACCGCTGCCGCCCCGCTGGCTACGTTCCGCATGGCTTTTGGCCTGCTGGTACTGGCCAGCGTGGTGCGTTTCTGGGGGAAGGGCTGGATTGCGGAGCTGTACCTGCAGCCCAAGTTCTTTTTTACTTACTACGGCTTTGAGTGGGTGCGGCCCCTGGGGGTCTACACCTACGGGCTGTTTGCTTTGTGCGGGCTCTGCGCCCTGCTCGTGGCCCTGGGCTACTGGTACCGGACCGCCGCCGTGGGCTTGTTCCTGAGCTTTACTTACATCGAGCTCCTGGACAAAAGCACCTACCTCAACCACTACTACTTTGTGAGCCTGGCGGCCCTGCTGCTGGTGCTGCTGCCGGCGGGCCGCTACTTTTCCCTGGATACCTACCGGGAGCCGGCGCGCTGGCGCAGCGAGGTGCCGGCCTGGACGGTGGACGCGCTGCGCCTGCTCCTGGGCATCGTGTACGTGTACGCCGGGCTGGCCAAGCTGAACTCGGACTGGCTGGGGCAGGCCATGCCCCTGCGCATCTGGCTGCCGGCCAAAAACGATCTGCCCCTGGTCGGGCCCCTGCTGGGCCAGCCCTGGGTGGCTTACGCCTTCAGCTGGTTTGGGGCGCTCTACGATTTAACGGTGCCGTTTTTTCTGCTTTACCACCGCACCCGCCCCTGGGCCTACGCGACCGTGGTGGTGTTTCACGTGCTGACGGCGGTGCTGTTTCCCATCGGCATGTTTCCCTACGTGATGATGGTCGCAGCCCTGATCTTTTTTCCCGCCGCCTGGCACGAGCGCCTGCTGCGGCGCCTGCGGGCCCTGGGCCGGCTGGCGCCGGTTACCCCAGGGCCGCCGACTCCGCTGCAGTACGGCCCCGCCCGCCGCCGCCTGCTGCTGCTCGCGCTGGGGGTGTTTTTCACCGGGCAGCTGCTGCTGCCGTTTCGCTACCTGCTCTACCCCCACGAGCTGTTCTGGACCGAGGAGGGCTACCGGTTTTCCTGGCGCGTGATGCTCATGGAAAAGATGGGCCAGGTGCAGTTCAAGGTGGTGGACGGCGTCACGGGCCGGGCCCGGCTGGTCAACAACTACGAGCACCTGAGCGTGCTGCAGGAGAAAATGATGAGCACCCAGCCCGACATGCTGGTGCAGTTTGCCCACTACCTGCGCGACTACTACGCCCGGCGCGGCGTGCGCCGCCCCCAGGTGTACGCCGATGCCTACGTGAGTTTAAACGGGCGGCTGGGCAAAAGCTTTATTGACCCCACGGTGGATTTGGCCCGCGTCCGCGACGACTGGCGCCCCAAGTCCTGGATTTTACCTTTCGACGATGAGATTACCGGTTTATAGTGCCGTGCTGACGGCGAGTGTGCTCGCCGGCTTTTCCGCCGCGGCCCAGCAGGTACGCTGGCAGGGCCGGGTGCGCGAAGAAGCCACCGGCCGCCCCGTGGCCGGCTGCGAGGTGTACGTGCGCGGCTCCCGCCAGATTGCCCGCACCGACTCGGCCGGTTTGTTTACCCTGGCCCGGCTGGCGCCCGGCCGGCAGCTGCTGCAGTTTTCCTCCATCGGCCACGAGCCGCTGAAAGTGGAGGTACTGGTGTCCGCGGACGGGAGCATCCCGGAGTTTACCCTAACCCGCCGGGAGCGGCAGCTCCAGGAAGTCGTGGTGGCCGCGCCCCAGGCACGCTTCGGGCCCCAGCGCCTGCGGGAGGTGGAAGGCACCGCCATTTTTGCGGCCAAGAAAACCGAGGTGATCGTGCCCGACAGCCTGGTGGCCAACCTGGCCACCAACAACGCCCGGCAGGTGTACTCGCGGGTGGCGGGACTCAACATCTGGGAAAGCGACCAGGGTGGGCTGCAGCTCAGCATCGGCGGCCGCGGCCTCGACCCCAACCGCACCAGCAACTTCAACGTGCGCCAGAACGGCTACGATATCTCGGCCGATGCCCTGGGCTACCCCGAAAGCTACTACACCCCGCCCGTGGAAGCCGTCAAGCGCATCCAGCTGGTGCGCGGGGCCGCCTCCCTGCAGTACGGCACCCAGTTCGGGGGGCTGCTCAACTTTGAGCTGCGCGCCCCCGAGCCAACTAAAACCGTCGCGGTGGTGTCCCGGCAGACGATGGGCTCCTTTGGCTTTTTCAACTCCTTTAACAGCGTAAGCGGCACGGTTAAAAAGCTGAGCTACTACGCCTTCGCCCAGTACAAGCGCGGGGACGGGTGGCGCCCCAACAGCCGCTTCGACAGCAAAACGGCCTACGCCGATCTGCGCTACCAGTTCACGGAAAACCTCAAGTTAGGCGCCCAGGTGACCCACATGAACTACCTGGCCCAGCAGCCGGGGGGACTCAGCGACCGGCAGTTTGCCGACGACCCCCGGCAGAGCAACCGGGAGCGCAACTGGTTTGAAGTCAACTGGAACCTGTTCAATATCTCGGCCGACTGGAAGTTAAGCTCCCGCTCCCAGGTAAACCTGACCACGTTCGGGCTGCTGGCCTCGCGCCGGGCCCTGGGCTTCCGCACCAACTTCGTGGAGCGCCCCGACGCTGACACCCAGCAGCGCGAGCTGATCACCGGCGACTTCCGCAACGTGGGGGCCGAGGCGCGCTACCTGACGCGCTACGCGCTGGGGGCTACGAAAAGCGGGGTGCTGCTGGTGGGCACGCGCCTGTACCGCGGCTTTAACCACAGCCGGCAGGGCGCCGGGCCGGCCGGGCGCCGGGCGGAGTTTCGCTTTGAGGAGCCGGGGGCGGGCCTGAACGCGCCCTCGGCCTCCTCGGACTACCGCTTCCCGAATCACAACGCCGCCCTGTTCGCCGAAAACATCCTGTACTTCGGCGAGAAATTCTCGCTCACGCCCGGGGTGCGCCTGGAATACATCCGCACCCGCGCCCAGGGCACGTACCAGACGGTATCCCGGGACCTGGCCGGCAACATCACCGCCGTGCAAACCACGGCGGAGCAGCGCACCAGCCCCCGCACGTTTGTGATCGGCGGCCTGGGCGCCAGCTACAAGCCGGTGGAGGGGCGCGAGCTCTACGCCAACGTGTCCCAGAACTACCGCTCCATCACTTTCGGGGACATGCAGATTGTCAATAACTCGCTGGTGATTAACCCCAACCTGCAGGACGAGCGCGGCTACTCCGCCGACCTGGGCCTGCGCGGGGAGCAGGGCCAGTGGCTAACCTACGATTTGAGCGTGTTTGCCCTGGGCTACAACAACCGCATCGGTGAGATTGCCACCTACGACGCCTTCGACCGGCCCTACCGCTACCGCGACAACATTGGCCGGGCCCTGATTCTGGGCCTGGAAGCCTACGCCGAAGCGGATGTGCTCCAGGTGCTGCGGCCCGGGCGCGAGCCCGGCCCCTGGCGCTGGTCCACGTTCGGCAACGTGTCGTTGATCCGCAGCCGCTACACGCGCAGTGCCAACCCCGAGGTGGTGGGCCAGCAGGTGGAGTTTGTGCCGAACGTCAACCTGAAGGCCGGCCTGCAGGGCGGCTACGGGCCGGTGAAGGCGTCCGTTCAGTTTACCTCGCTTTCCGACCAGTTCTCGGAAGCCACTAATGCCGACAACAGCCCCCGGGATGCGCGTCCCGACCCCACGGCGGCCGTCGTCGGGCTGATTCCCGCCTACCGCCTGCTGGACGCTTCCGTGTCCTGGGAGCGGCGCTGGCTAAAGCTGGAAGGCAGCATCAATAACCTGACCAACGCCCGCTACTTTACGCGCCGCGCTACGGGCTACCCCGGCCCCGGCATCCTGCCCTCGGATGGGCGCAGCTACTTTCTGACCGTAGGCGTGAAGTGGTAACCCGCGGCTAGCCGCTCCGCCAGGAAGGTTGGCCCCGGCCGGTTTCAGGGGGGGGCGGGGGCTAGTGCGGCCGCTTTTGCCTCAACGCGCAGTAGGTCCAGGTGCCGGCCCAGGCGGCCAGGATAGGCAGCGCGGCCGAGGCCACCGTGTGCCCAGCTGGGCGAACACGGGCTCGGGGCAGGCGCCGGTCAGCGCCCAGCTTAAAGATGATGCAGCCAATCCAAGTGCCGTGGTTGTACTTTTTGTCGGAGATTATGATTTCCTGGCCGTGGATTGTTTTGAGAAGGTTGCGCTTGCTAAGGTGAATGAAAATTAGCCCTGCCTGAATAATCGGGCCGATAATGCTGTCCATGGGGTTCTCGTTACAACAGGGCGAAAAATGCGGACCGCCTAGGGCTGGTAGTCGGAGGTTTCGGGCCTGAGCTACCTGGTGTTGTGCTCGCAGACCAGGCGCTTGACCATGTACTCTCTCCGTCCCCGACGGCCACTACAAGGTGGTTGTGGACTGCCTCTAATTGCTAGACCTCGGCCAATAGCCTAATCTTCGCTTCGGAACCGTTACCATCCGCGTCGTCCGGGGGGAAGCAATGGGGCGCGGTCGCACAAAGAGAACCACGAGGACGCGGCGAAAAAATACTATTTTCGGACATCCTTCCCGCGCCCCGCCATGCTGCCAAAGATTGGTTTCCTGCTTTTTCGCTTGCTTAGTATTGCCTGGCTAGCCACCGGCTGCGGCCGTTCCGCCCCGCCGGAGCAGCCAGCGAACCGCCCGCCTTTCGACGTGACGGAGGCCTCGATTAGCGACGTGCAGCGGGCCCTGCAGCGCGGCGACTGCACTTGCGAGCAGCTGGTGCGGGCCTACCAGGCCCGCATTGCCGCCTTCGACCAGCCCACCCGCCTCAACGCCATCGTGGTCACGAACCCCTCCGCGCTGGAAACCGCTCGGCAGCTCGACGCCGAATACCGCCGCAGCGGCAAGCTGCGGCCGCTGCACTGCACGGCCCTGATTGTGAAGGACAACTACAACACGGCCGGCCTGCAAACCGCGGCCGGCTCGGTGGCCCTCCGGGGCTTTGCCCCCGACGCGGACGCCACGGTGGTAAAGGCCCTGAAAGCCGCGGGCGCCATCGTGCTGGCCAAGGCCAACATGGCCGAGTGGGCCTTCAGCCCCATGGTCAGCATCAGCTCGATTGCCGGCGAAACCCGCAACCCCTACAACCTGGCCCACGTGCCGGCGGGATCGAGCGGCGGCACGGCGGCGGCCGTGGCCGCCAGCTTCGGCACGGCGGGCCTGGGCACCGACACGGGCAACTCCATCCGCGGGCCCTCGTCGCACACCGCCCTCGTCGGGTTCCGGCCCACGCTGGGGCTGCTGAGCCGGGCCGGCATCGCGCCGCTCTACCTGCGCAACGACACCGGCGGCCCCATGGCCCGCTCCGTGGCCGACGCGGCCCGGCTGCTCGAGGCCATGGCCACCGGCCCCGACCCCGCCGACCCGCTCACCCGCTACGGCGCCGGCCAGCGGCCGGCCGCTGGCTACCCGTCGTTTCTGGACCCCAAGGGCCTGCAGGGGGCCCGCATCGGGGTGCTGCGCACGCTGAGCGAGCGCCACCCCGACCCGCAGATAAAAGCCCTTTTCGAGCGGGCCGTGGCGGATTTGCGCCGGGCCGGGGCGACGGTCGTGGACGTGGAAATACCGGATTTTGACCGGGTGAGCGCTAATCAGTGGAGTTCCGTTTTCAAGCACGACGTCAACCAGTACCTGGCCGCGCTGGGGCCGCGTTCGCCGGTGCACAACATCGATCAGGTACTGGCCGCGGGCCAGTATTCGGCTTACATCAAGGAAAACCTGCAGGACGAACTCGCCCACGGCGTGAGCCCCAGCGCCGCCGAAGCCGGCCGCGGCGAGGCCTACACCGACCCGCGCCGCATCGCCTTTCGAGCGGCGGTAACCGCCGCCATGGATGCCCATAACGTGGGCGCGCTGGTGTACCCCACTTGGAATAACCCCCCGGCCAGAATCGGCGATCTTAAGGGCTACCAGGGCGACAATAGCCAGCTGATTGCCCCGCATACCGGACAGCCGGCCTTCACGGTGCCCATGGGCTTTACCTACGACCAGCTGCCGGCCGGCCTGCAGTTCCTGGGCCGCTCATTTGCCGAGCCCACGCTCATCAAATACGCCTACGCCTACGAGCAGGCCACCCACCACCGCCGGGCGCCGGCCCGCTTTCCCGCGCTGCCCGGGAAAGGCCCGGCCCAGTAGGTTGTTTTCCCTCCAATCGCATGTCCCAAAGCCCCTTTGTGCTGCTTGCTTTCCTGCTGGTGCACTGTCCTTCCCAGTTGAGCGCCCAGGTGAAGGCCCTGCGCTTCGGCCAGGTGATTGACGGCCGGGGGCGGGTGCTGCCCAACGGCGTGATCCTGGTGCAGGCCGACCGCATCGTGGCGGTCGGCCCGGAAAAGGACGTGGTGATTCCCGCCCATGCCGAAGCCAGCGACCTGCGGGCCTACACCGCCATTCCCGGGCTCATCGGCGCGCACACCCACCTGACTTTTTACTGGGACCAAACGCCCGGCAGCACCCCGTGGCAGCAGCTGGGCACGCTAGGGCCGGCCGTGACGGTGTTTCTGGCCCAGGAAAACGCCCGCAAGGCGCTGGAAACGGGCGTCACCACCGTCCGCGACCTGGGTTCTTCCGACGGGATGGACCTGGCCATGCGCGCGCTTATCAACCGGGGCGCCATGCCCGGGCCGCGCATGTTCGTGGCCGGCAATGGCCTGCACATCAGCGGACCGCCGGACATGGCGGGGGCCGTGACCGACCCCGGGCAGTGCGACGGCGTGGCCGAGGTGCAGCGCGCGGCGCGGCAGCAGCTGGCCGCCGGGGCCGACTGGGTGAAGATGTACGGCTCGACCGGCAGCGACCAGGACGTGACGGGCTTCCAGACCTTTAGTTACGAGGAGATGAAGGTCGCCGCCGACGTGGCGCACCGCGCCGGCAAGCGCATCGCCATTCATTCCTACGGCCCCGACGGGGCCCGCGACGCGGTGCGGGCCGGCACCAACACCGTGGAGCACGCCATTGACCTGGACGACGCCACGCTGGCCGCCATGGCCCGGCAGGGCACGATTTACGGGCCCACCGTTGAGCACAACCGCTACTACATCGCCCACCGCGCCGAGTACGGGTACGACTCGGCCGTGGTGGCCGGGTTAAACCAGTACGGGGCCAAAAACTTTGCGACGGTGCAGCGGGCGGTGAAAGCGCACGTGAAAATGACCATGGGCTCGGACGCCGTCTTCACGGGCTTCGGCGAGAACACCCGCGAGCTGGCCTGGTTTGTCAAAGCCGGCCTGAGCCCGGCACAGGCCTTGCGCACCGCCACCACCACCGGGGCCGAGATGTTGGGCATGGAAAGCTCCCTGGGAGCCCTCGCCCCCGGCTACTACGCCGACATCGTGGCCTTCGAAGGCGACCCGCTCCAGGACATTCAGGTTGTCATCGAGTACGTGAAGTGGGTGATGAAGGGCGGGCAAGTAGAAGTCAACCGCACGGGCGCCAACCCCGCGGCGAGGGGCTGGGGCGGACGCCGGCCCCTGCACGCCCCGGTTTTAACCCAGGCCCGCTGGTTAACCCCTGCTGAGGGCTTGGCAGGGGGCGTTTCGCTTATCTAGAAAAAACCGTGATGAAAAGAAGAACCTTTATCAAGAATGCGTCGGTCATCGCCTTGGGTACCAGTGCCCTGGGCCTGCTGGGGGCCTACGGGCAAAGCGCGGCGGCGGGCACCCCCTTGCGGGTGAACGAAGCGCGCCTGGTGGCCCGCCTGGCCGACCTGGCCAAGTTTGGCCGGGACGACCGAGGCCACGGCTACCGGGTCGCGTTTACCAAAGGAGACATCGACGGAAGAGCCTGGCTTATCGCGCAAATGAAACAAGCGGGGCTAAACCCGGCCATCGATGCGGCCGGCAACATTGTGGGCAAGCGGCCCGGGAGCAATCCCAAGCTTGCCCCCATTGCCTTTGGCTCGCACATCGACATGGTGCCCGACGGGGGCAACTACGACGGCCCGCTGGGGGCGCTGGGCGCGCTGGAAGTCATTGACGTGCTGAACGAGCGCAAAATGCGCACCGAGCACCCGCTGGAAGTCATCATTTTTTCCAACGAGGAAGGCGGCACCGTGGGCAGCATGGCCATGGCCGGGGGCTTAACCCCCGCGGGGTTGCAGCAAAAAAGCCAAAGCGGGCTCACCATGGCCGAAGGCATCCGGGCGATTGGGGGCAACCCCGACAACATCCAGTCGGCGGTCCGCCAAAGGGGAGCCCTGCGGGCCTGGGTGGAGCTGCACATCGAACAAGGAGGAATTCTGGCGCGGGAAAACGTTCAGATTGGGGTGGTGGAAGGCATTGTGGGCATTGTGCATTGGGAAGTCACCGTGGAGGGGTTTGCCAACCACGCCGGCACCACCCCCATGAACGCGCGGCAAGACGCCTTGCTGGCGGCGTCCCGGCTGGTCATCGCCGTCAACGAAGTTGTCACCTCGGTGCCCGGAAACCAGGTGGGCACGATTGGTAAACTAGCCGTCACCCCCAGCGCCTACAACGTGATTCCCGGCAAAGTGGTCCTGGGCTTGGAAATCCGGGATTTGGACGCCGCTAAAATCGAAACGCTCTTTCAAGAAATCGAGCGCCGGGCGGCGGCCATCGCCACGGCCAGCCGCACCACCATCCGGTTCGAGAGGCAAGCCAACGCCTCCAAACCAGCGCTCACGGATAAGGCATTGCAGCAAGCTGTCCAGACCGCGGCCAAGGGCCTGGGGCTGAGCACCAAGCTGATGCAAAGCGGGGCCGGCCACGATTCCCAGGAAATGGCCGTGATTGCCCCCGTGGCCATGATTTTCGTGCCCAGCGTAGGGGGCATCAGCCATTCGCCCCAAGAATTGACCAAACCAGGGGATGTCGCCAACGGCGCCAATGTGCTGTTGCAGACCATCCTGTTGATTGATAAGGCCAAATATTAATAACCAGCCCCAAAAGGGTATTTCCCATGGGCAGCTCGTCCTGCCGGTGTACGGTACCCAACTTCTTCCCCAGCAGGTCGGCCCCGGTACCAGTTGACAAATCGTTCGCCATTTGCTTCATAATAGGCTACTTATGCTGCCTTTCCGCCAGCTGATTACCCGTCTCTGATACGAGTACGCTTAAGTTGGCAGTTTCGCAACGGCCACGTCCGTTTAGAGCCTGTTCTGAGCTAGTGTTCTCAATCGGATGCACCAGCACGTCGCCGGACCAGCCGTGGCTTCGCTATAGAACAGGCGAGTCGGTTCGTCTTTGCTTTCTTCAGCAGCGACAAGTGATGGTAGCAAGGTATTTGTGCAAGGGTAGCTTGCACAAATGCTTCGTGCGGGTAGGCTTGGGCAAGGCGGCGTATGTACTTGAGATTGTGCCTCGAGAGCCCTTGCAGGGCTCAGAATTCGCGCTGCAGTTCCGTTGCTGATTAATCGGTGACTTTCGCTTCTCATCCTTGCTGGGCCTGCTGCTCCAGAATGAGGCGGACGAAGCGGCAGTACCAGACGAGCAGTTCGCTGGTGGCGGCCCGGGCCGCCCGCCCCGCATCTGGGCTCGGCGAATCTCCTGTTTTACCTCATTTAATAGACCGGCAAAAGCCGGCAGATCATTAGAAAGCAACATCAATAGAAGCCAGGAGGAAAGCTGGAAAAGACGCTGCGCAAGGATAAGCGGGTTGCGAAGCTAGTCCGGTTTCGACCGGTTTCAGGGGGGGCGGGGGCTAGTGCGGGAGCTTTTCGCGCAGGGCGCTGTAGGTCCAGGTACCGGCCAGGGCGGCCAGGATAAGCACCGCGGCACCGGCCACCCCGCTGCCCAGCTGGGCAAACAGGGGCCCGGGGCAGGCGCCGGTCAGGGCCCAGCCCAGCCCGAAGATGACGCCCCCGATCCAAGTGCCGTGGCTGTACTTTTTGTCGGCAAGGATGATGGCATCCCCACTGATAGTTTTGAGGCGGTAGCGCTTGATGAGCTGGATGGACACGAGGCCTACCAGAATAGCCGAGCCGATGATGCCGTACATGTGGAAGGACTGGAAGCGGAACATCTCCTGGATGCGCCACCAGCTGATAACTTCGCTTTTGGTCAGGATAAGGCCGAACAAGACGCCCAGCACCAGGTATTTCAGGTTTTTCATGAAGCAGGCGGGTTAAAACAGGAGGGGATACACCACCCAGGTCATGAGCAGGCCGCCGACAAAGAAGCCGACCACGGCCACCAGCGACGCCCACTGCAGGTTGGCCAGGCCCGAGATGGCGTGGCCGGAGGTGCAGCCCCCGGCGTAGCGCGTGCCGAAGCCGACCAGAAAGCCCCCGAGCACCAAAAACACCCAGCCTTTCCAGTTCAACAAATTTTCCAGGGCGAAGAGCTCCTGGGGCAGCAGGCCCGTGAAGTCGGTCAACCCCATCTGTGCTTGCAGGTCGCGCACGGTTTCGGGGGAGATGGCAATGGTCTCGGGGTGGCCCAGGAGCTGGTAGCCAAGGAAGCCGCCGAGGGCGATGCCGAGCACAAAGAAGAGGTTCCAGATTTCCGCGCGCCAGTGGTAGGTCAGGAAGGGGATGCCGGCGGGCAGGCAGGCGGCGCAGACGTGGCGCAGCGAGGAGCTGATGCCCAGGGCTTTGTTGCCCAGGAGCAGCAAAGCCGGTACGGTCAGCCCGATCAGGGGGCCGGCCACGTACCAGGGCCAGGGCTGGCGAAGTAACTCAAGCATAAGGGTTGAAAGTCAGAGGGACAGGGCCTCCGCCGTCCGGCGAAAGGCACAGAATAAAAAAGGTTGAGTGGTCTGAAAAGGGGTCAGGTGGTCCTGCTGCCAGCAGCGTACTTTGGCAAACCCCTCGGGTACCCGCGCCGAAAGCGTGGCCTCACTGTATTGCTGCACGGGCAGCCCGCTGCACCGGTCCGGCCCGGTCAGGGAAAATGTGCCCAGCACCAGATAGCCCCCGGGGTGTAGGGCCTGCCGGGCAAGCGCCAGGTAGCGGGCAGCTTCCGGGGGCGCAGTCAGGAAGTGAAAGGCGGCCCGGTCGTGCCACAGGGCGTAGGAGCGGTCGGGCACAAACGTCCGGATATCCGCCTCGATCCAGCGGACTTGCTGGCTTTGCTGGCCCAGCCGCTGGCGGGCTTTGCTGAGGGCAGTGCCCGAGATGTCGAGCACTGTCAGGTCGTGGTAGCCCTCCGCCAGCAGGTGGTCCACCAGGCGGCTGTCGCCCCCGCCAATGTCGATGATGGGAGCATCCCGGGGCAGGGCACTAGAACGAATAAAGTCCAGGGACGCCGTGGGCACCGGTTGGGTCCAGCTGACCTCCTGGGGCTGCTTGGTTGCATACAGGGTATCCCAGTGCTGTTTGGAATTAGGTAGGGAGCTCATGGTCGGGGCAAAAAAGGGGGCAAAAGTTTAGCAAACCAGCTTTCCGGGCCAATCCAGTACGCCGGCGAGCAGGTTGGCCACGGTGGTAAAGCCCGCTTTGGTGAGCTGCGTTGCGGCCGTGGCCGAGCGCGCCCCACTGCGGCAGTACACGTAGGTGGGCTGGGCCTGGTCGAGGGCGGCTACGCGCCGGGCAAAATCCGGACTGGTCACGTCGATGTTTATGGCTCCGGGCAGGTGGCCTAGGGCAAACTCATCGGGGCGGCGCACGTCCAGCAGCACGGCGCCGGGCTGGCGCAGGCCGGCAGCAAACTCCGCCGGCTTCAGGTTTTGGTACGCTTTGGCAGCGGAATAAAAAAGTTTGAACATGGTGAGATAGGGTAGGGGAGGGCTGCGAAACCAGGCCGCCGCCCGCCAGGGCCGGGCGGCGGCATACTCCGCAGAGTTAATGGGTGGACGTAGCCGTCTGGAAGGACTTGACTGCTTCGCCTAGGTCATACACTATAGCCCGGGGCCGGGCGGCCGCTATGATGCTGGAGCCCGCGGCCGAACGGTAGCCGCCGGCGCAGTGCACGACCACGGGCTTGCCGGTGGGGATTTCGGGGGCCCGCTCGCGCAGCTCGGGCAGCGGGATGTGCAGCGCGCCGGCAAACAGCGGCTCGGCCTTGGTTTCCGGGGCGTTGCGAATATCCACGATGGTGTAGGCCTCCGGGTGCTGGCGGAACTGCTCCATGTTGAGCTGGGGCATAGAAGCCTCGGTGGAGGGCGAGCCAACCAATGCGCCTTTAATCAGGGCTTCGTAGCCGATTTTGGTTGTTTTCCGGATCAGGTCCTCAAGAATCGCCTCGTCGGCGGCGATCAGGTAAAAGGACTCCTCGGGGCCCACGATGGAGCCCAGCCAGGTTTCAAACTTGCCGCCCTGCTGGATGTTGAGGGCGCCGGCTACGTGGCCTTGTTTGAACTCGGCTTCGGGGCGGGTGTCCACTACTGGTACACCGGTTTCCAGGGTGGTGCCGGGCGCCAGGCGCGGCACCCGCTGCACGCTGGGCGCGTAGGCCGGAGCCCCGGCCTTGTTCAGGGCCACGTCGTAGCCAAAGTACTTGGGGATGAAGGGCTGGTCCTGGAGCAGCTCTTGTACAAACTCCTCTTCGCTCAGGTCCCGCAGCATGGGGTTACTGAACTTCTCGTTGGCCATGGTGCTGCTGCTAGCGCCGCTCAGGGCCTTGCCGCAGAGCGAGCCCGCGCCGTGGGCGGGGTAGACCAGCACGTCACCGGCGAGGGGCATCAGTTTCGCGCGCAGGGAGTGGTACAGCTGCCGGGCCAGCTCCTCGCGCTGGGCGGTTAGGTTGCCGGCCTTCTCGCGCAGGTCAGGGCGGCCTACATCCCCGATGAAGAGGGTGTCGCCGGTGAACACGGCCACGTCCTGGCCTTCGCGGCGGAGCACAATGCTGATGGAGTCCGGCGAGTGGCCGGGGGTGTTCAGGGCCCGGAAGGTGAGCTTGCCGATGGTAAACTCCTGGCCCTTGTCGAAGGCTTCGTGCGCATAATCGGCCCCCAGTAGCTTACTTACGCGGATGGTGGCGCCGGTCTGCCGGGCAATTTCCAGGTGGCTGCTCACAAAGTCGGCGTGGGGGTGGGTTTCGATGACGCTCACGATTTTGGCGTCGTGGGCCCTCGCGTAGTCATAGTAGGGCTGCGGGTCGCGGGCCGGGTCGATGAGCACGATTTGGCGGGCGCACTCGCTGAGGATGGCGTAGGAAAAGTGGGCCAGGCCCTTGTCGTCAAACTGTTCGATTTTCATGACCAAAAGCGGTTGGTAGGGTGAGGAGGAAAAGTCGTAGGAAACGGGAAAAGCTCCGGCTTAGGAAGGGGCAAGGGGCTTACTGAAACAGCAGCTCCCGGATCAGGATAAAAGTGCCCATGGCCAGGGTAAACCAGCCGAAAGCCGGTTTGAGCCGGGCCCCCGGGATAAAGCGGGCGAGGTAGGTGCCGAGCACGATGCCGGCCACGGCAAAGGCCAGAAAACCCAGCAGGAAGGGCCAGTCGACGGGGGTACCCGCGCTCAGGTCCCCAGCGAACCCCATCAAGGAATTCACCGCAATGATGACCAGGGAGGTGCCCACCGCCGTTTTCATGGGCAGGCGGGCCAACAGCACCAGGGCGGGAATAATCAGAAAGCCTCCGCCCGCGCCCACAAAGCCGGTTAGCACGCCTATCACGGCGCCCACCGTCAAAATAAGGAGGTAGCTACTACCATGGGTATGATGGAGATCATCTTCCAGAACTTCTTCGGCCTGGCTGGTGCGGATCATGGAAGCCGCGGCCGCCACCATCAGCCCGGCAAAGGCCACCAGCACCAGCAGATCCTTGGTGAAAGCCAGGTTGCCGATGGTGAACAGATCCTGCGGAATGGCGGGCATCACCACCTTGCGAGTGAGAAACACCGACACCAGCGACGTAGCCAGGAAAACCAGCGCCGTAGGAAAGGACACGAGGCCCTTGCGGAAGTAGCCCGAGGCGCCCACCACCGAAGTGGAGCCCACCACGAACAGGGAATACGCCGTGCTCAGCACCGGGCTTACCCCCATCAGGTATACCAGCACCGGCACGGTGAGAATAGAGCCGCCCCCGCCCATAATGCCGAGGGACAGACCGATGACGATGGCCGCGAAGTAGCCGAAGAGGTGGTACATGGATGAACGGGTGAACGTATGTATCTATGAACTAATGTTCATGTATTTAGTTAAAAAAAAGCCGGCTCCCTTACAGGAAGGTGCAGCCGGCCAAGCACTGAATCACGTCCACCACCTCGCGCATCTTCAAGGTGTAGAAAATGTTTTTGCCCTCGCGGTGGGAACTTAAAATGCCCTTGAGCTTCATACCGGTGAGGTGATGGGAAAGTAACGACTGCTCCACATTAAGCTTTTCACTGATATCCGTGACCGACAGGCTTTCCTGACTGGCCAGCAGCTGCACGATGGCAATGCGGGTGGGATGAGCCGTGGTCTTCAGGATAAAGGCCACCTTCTCCATCTTCTCGGTGGTCAGGTTCAGATCGGCGGCAGGGGCAGAGGTCGTCATAGGTTGCTGCAAATGTATGATCATTTGTTCATGTATACAAGTGTGGCATCTAGGTTAGTTCCATCACAGCTGCATTCCGTGTGCTTTATTTGGATGGTAGCTCATGCTGGCGCAGGTCGACTAAGTCAGTTTTGTACGGCTTGCTTGTTAGGGCGCGACTATTAAAAAAGCAAAAAGCACAAAGCACAAAACCCAGTGGCAGCTAACCAGCTGGAAGTCATCGAATTAAATAGCACAAATTAGTATAACGGGGTTTAAAAGTTTATAACGAATTTGTACTATTATTTACTGTCATTTTTGCTGGTATTACCATGCTGGCCGTCAAATTCATGCTCTATGTTTTGCCTCGCTTGCCGAGTACAAACGCGATAGCATCGAGCCGTTAGGCTCGTTGCAGTCAGGTCAACAGCGCGGACCGAGCCACTCTGAAACGGCTAGTCCCAGATACCGTTGGCTTCGGTGAGGATGATGGGCTGCCCGTCCGTCACGATGAGCGTGTGCTCGTGCTGGGCCACGTAGCTGCCGTCCTTGGTGGCCATCGTCCACCCGTCGCCGAGTTGGTGGGCGATGCTGGCGCGGGTTGAAATAAAGGTTTCTACGGCTACCACCGAGTGCTTTTTAAAGCGCTTGAGGTTGTACCGGTCAAAGTAGTTGGGAATCTCCTGGGGTTCCTCGTGCAGGCTGCGGCCAATGCCGTGGCCGACCAGGTTTTTGATAACGCGAAACCCGCACTTGCGCGCTTCGGCCTCGATCAACCCGCCGACTTCGGCGATGCGCACCCCCCCGCGGATGCGGCTGATGGCCGTACGCAAAATCTGCCGGGAGGCATCGACCAACGGGCGGTGCTGGTGCAGGTCGGCGCCGAGCACGAACGAGCCGCCATTGTCGCCCCAGAAACCATTCAGCTCCGCCGACACGTCAATGTTGATCAGGTCGCCCTCCTGCAACGTTTTGCGGGCCGCCGGGATGCCGTGGGCCACTTCCTGGTTGACGCTGATGCAGGTCCAGCCCGGGAAGCCGTAGGCCAGGCGGGGGGCCGAGCGGGCTCCCAGGGCAGCCAGCAGCCGGCCGCCATACTCGTCCAGTTCCAGCGTGCTCATGCCGGGCTGGGCGTAAGCGCGCATTTGCTTGAGGGTGGTAGCCACGGCGGCGCTGACTTGCTGCATGCCATGGAGTTCGGCGGTGGACGTGATGGACATGAGACGAAATTACTTGGATTGCGGAGTAGATCCAGCGCTAGAAACGCCAGGGGCGGCGTAAAGGTAGCACCCCAACGGCTTTCAACTCGAGCGGGCACTCCCCCTGCCCGCTGTCCACGGCGCGAGAACTAAGCCAGGACGGGAGCATGCCCGCGCACCGCAACACGAAGGCTGGCACGGTAGTCGAGCAAGGAGCGGACCCGATATCTCGGGCTGTTATTCGTGTCTTAAGGAAGCTCCTTACAAACAAAAATGCGGGTTCTCCAGCAAGCCTAACTGATTTCCCCAGGGATCCAGAACCGTCGCCGCTTTAATGCCGCCGCCCACGTCCGCAATGGCTGCCTCTGCCCGGGCACCGAGCACGAGCGCTCGAGTCCACGCCGCGTCGATGTCCGCCACTCCCCGGTAGGGTAACGTACTACCCGGTGTGGGCTGGGCATGCGGGTCGAGGCCCAGTTCGTAGCCGCCCACGTTAAAGCCCACATAAAAGGGCTCCTGAAAATAAGGGGGCAGGCCCAACCAGTCGGTGTACCAGGCAGTAGCCGCCGCCAGATCGGGGGCCGCGTAAATCACGGTCCGTAAGCCGAGCACTGGAGCACCCGTTGCAAGAGGAGTAGAATTCGTCATCCGGTGAGAAGATTTAAAAGTGAAGAGGTCCTACAAAACTAGCCGTTCGCCGGCGGGAGGCACTTGTATACACGCGACATTTCTCGATTTGCCTCCTACTGTACGGCGGGATTCCTCGTCGTAGTTGGCATCGGGCAACGACAACGGGCAACGGTCGAATTACAACTCACAGGTATCCAATACGCGACGCCGCGCCCTCCATCCCCCCAGCAAAGGCGGTATACTTACGCTTCGTTTGCCAGCTGTTCATGCGTGTGTTTCTTTATCGGCAACCGGGTGCTGTTGCTGCACCTCGCTTTTTGGGCATCTACTGCTCGTTCTATCTCTCCCAAACCCAGCAAGCCTACGGGTGACAGCAGGCTCTGCCCGGGGTATTGATACCACTGCTGTGTAATGTGCTACTGGCCTACCTGAATTATAGCTACCCGCTGCCCCGGTGGCTGGCCCACTACCGCACTGGGCGCTATCTGTTCGAGACTGCCGCGGCCTTTGCGCTGGTGGTGGCGCTGACAGTGAAAGCGCTACAACACTTCGCCCCGCCGGTTCTGCCTGTCGCGTACCTGCACTCGCCGGGCATTATCCTGGGAACGGCGAGCGGCACCTTGTTCGTGGTGGTGTTTATCGCCATGTTTGTTGCGCTTCTTAGTGGACTGGTTCGCGCTGGAAGCTAAAAACAGGGCCCTGGAAAATGCGCAGCTGCTCACCGAACTCCAGTTCCTCAAGGCACAGATTAACCCGCCTTTCCTCTTCAATACTCTCCACAATCTGTATTACCTGGCCTACACCCACTCGCCCATAACGCCGGAAGTCGTGGCCCAGCTCGCGCAGATAATAAGCTACCGGGGAGGACTCCAACCGGCCGCTCGTGCCGCTGAGACAGGAAATCGAGCTTATGGGCTGCGACCTCAGCCGGAAGCAGCTCCGCACAAACCCAGCCGGTTGCCATGGCCATGGGCTTTACGGCTGGCCGCTGGCTGCCCTCAGCGCCTCCTAGCGTTGGGCGTTCCGCGCCTGTGTCGACCGCTATCAGGGCCGGCCTTGATCGGATCCTGGCGCTTTGCCGGCCCACCCTTACGTGCCAGATTCCATTCGCTAAACGTTTTCCCTTGTCCTCTTTTACTTCCGCAGCCCTATGAAAATTCTTCTTTGTTTTAGTGCTTTCCTGTTACTTTCCTTCGGGGCTAGTGCGCAAGAAAACGGCCCCTTGACCTTAGGCTTTGAGGAAACCATTCCCTCCACCATCCTAGGACAAAAACGCACTATCTTGATTCATATACCTAAAAGCAACGGGGGCAATAAAATCAAAGACAAAGGACGGTATCCCGTGATTTATCTGCTGGATGGACCGGAGAATTTCACTTCGGTGGTTAGCATCGTGGAGCACATGGAGGAAACCAGCCTGTGCCCGCCCACGATTGTAGTGGGAATCGCCCAGGAAGATAGATTACGTGAACTCACCACCGGCACCGATAAGGAGTATCCCAAGGCTATTGGCCAGGGGGAGAAGTTCATGTCGTTTATCGAAAAAGAACTGATTCCCTACATCGACTCTAGGTATCCCACCACCCCGTACAAGACCCTGATTGGCCATTCGGTGGGAGGCTTAGCCGTAGTGAATACGCTGCTGCACCAGCCGAATTTATTTAACTCTTATGTGTCGCTTGATGGGGCGTTGTGGTGGAAAGACCAACAGGTGGTTAAGGAAGCCAAAACCCTTTTAGCAGCTCGTCAATACAGAGGAAAAAAATTGTATGTCGCGATGGCCAATCGCCTGGAAAGAGGAATGGACACGGTAAGCGTACGACAAGACACCAGTGCCTCGACGGCTCTTATTCGCAGCAACCTGAACTTACTTCACGAGCTTTCCCAAAACAAGGGCAATGGGTTACGCTTTGCCTCCAAGTTTTATGCAAACGACAACCATGCTTCTGTGCGGTTGATTGGCGCATACGATGCGCTGCGGTTCATTTACGATTTCTACAAGCTGAAAATCTACGACAGTGAATTGAAAAACCCCGAGGTTGATTTAGAGGCCTTGTTGGTAAGCCATTACCAGCAGGTGTCGAAAGAAATGGGGTACGTAGTCCAGCCCAGTGAAAGCGAGGTAAATAGTCTGGGGTATACCATGCTGCGAAGCAAGCAGTTTAAAAAGGCAGAACGTTTATTTAAACTCAACGTGGCCAACAATCCCGGTAGCGCCAATTGCTATGATTCTCTGGGTGATTTATACCTGGCCACCGGCAATAAAACCGAAGCCATCGAGAACTTTAAAAAAGCGTTGGCTTTGCAGCCAATGCCAGAAACCAAGGGCAAGTTGCAAGCCTTGGTAAATGGCAAAAAATCGGGCAAGTAACAGGTAGATAGTTAGTGCCTCACGCAAAGATTCAGCCCAGCAGGGACGCCTTATCAAAGCACCACCTAACAGGTTAGGGGCTTGGTAAGGCGTCCCGTACTGCCTCAAGTACTTGAGGAAATAACTCCCTGTGCTCAGGCAGAGGTCCCCGTGACGGAGCAGAGTTGCTTTACCTGTTCTCGTTCAGCTCCTGCATAATTTCTGCAAACAGCCGGGTGGATGTGAGCCGGTCTTCCAGGGCGTACATGGAGGATGCGGTAATGAGCTCGTCTGCCTGCGTTTCAAGCAAAAAGGCTTGGAGCTGCTGCTTGACGGTTTGCTTGCTGCCGACAAAGGAGTACTTCAGCATTTGCTGCACGGAAGGATGCTGCCACATGTCGTGCAGCTCTTCGGTCATGTCCGTCGGCGGCTGCAGGGGCTCTTTCGTTTGCCCCGTCAACATCCCCACAAACATCCGGATGACGCTCGTGAACTCTCGTTGGGCGGCTTCGTCGGTATCGGCCACGTAGGCGTTGAGGGCCACAATGGTATAAGGCCGGTGCAGTACGGCCGACGGCTGAAACTCCTGGCGATAAATCCGTAGCGCCTGGTGCAGGTGCGTGGAAGCAAAGTGGCTGGCAAACGCGTAGGGCAGGCCCATCTTCGCCGCCAGGTGGGCGCTGTCGGTGCTGGACCCTAAGATGTACAGGGGCACCTGGGTGCCCTCGGCCACGGGAGCCCGCACGGCCGCCGGCCGGTTAGCAGGCGAGAAATACGTCTGGATTTTGCCGACCTCTTGGGGAAACGCCTGGGCGGCCTCCCGAAAATCGGAGCGGATGGCCTGCGCGGTTTGCCCGTCGGTGCCGGCGGCCCGGCCCAGCCCCAGGTCGATGCGGCCGGGGTAGAGCTGGGCCAGGGTGCCGAACTGCTCGGCCACTACCAGGGGCGAGTGGTTGGGCAGCATGATGCCGCCCGAGCCTACCCGGATGGTCGAAGTGTTTTCGGCCACGTACCCGATGAGCAGCGGGGGCGCATTGCTGGCGATGTTATCGGAGTTATGATGTTCGGCCAGCCAGTAGCGGGTGTAGTGGGCGGCCTCGGCGGCCTGCGCCAGCGCCAGCGACTTGTGCAGGGTCTGCTTTAACGTCTCGCCTTGGGAGACGATGGCCAGGTCTAAGATGGAATAAGCGACCGGGGGCTTGGCCGGGCGGTTGAACTCGTTCACAGGAGTAGGCATAACTTCTTAAGGTAAGGGGCCGCTGGTAGCAGCCGGCCAGATGCTTTCGTCGCAGGAATAGCTGCAGACGCTGCTTATAGGGTGCGAAACGCTGGTTTCGGCAGGCCAAGATTTCCCCGCAGGGTGTGCGCCTCGTACTCCGTATGGAAGAGGCCCCGCTCCTGCAAAATGGGCACCACCAGCTCGATAAAGTCTTGTAGTCCATACGGATGGTCTTGCTGAACCATCAGCATATCGAGGGCCCCGGCCTCATACCACTTCTGGATCTCGTTGGCAATGCGTTCGGCCGAGCCCATGAACAAGGGAACGGGGCGGTGCGAATACGGACCGAGGGCGCGGATGGCCTGGTACTTGGCGTAGGCCTCGGCATCGGTGCGGCCCACGATGGGGTTTTGCGCCACTGACCGTACGAAGTCTGCCGGCGGCCGGCCTTTTTCAACCAGCTTCGCGGTCAGCGCATTGGCGAGCACTACCGTTTCCTCGAAGGAACTGCCCGCCATGAAGACGCCGTCGGTGTAGGAAGTGGCCAGGTCCACGAAGGTGGGGGAGCTGCCGGCCATGTACAGCACCGGCCGGCCCTGCACCGAGCGGCTGATGTTCAGTGGGCCATCCACCGAGAAGTACTTGCCCCGGTAATTAACGGGGTGCATCTTGCGCGGATTCAGAAACACGCCGCTCTCTTTATCGCGGGGGAAGGCATCGTCCTCGTACGTGTCCCAGAGGCCCAGCAGAATTTCTAGAAACTCCTGGTGCATGGGGTACTGGTCGGCTTTGCCCAGGTGACCCCGGCTGAAGTTCACCATCCCCCCGGGGTTGGAGGTGATGGCGTTCAGCGAGGCCCGGCCCTTGCTGAGTTTGTCCAGCGACAACACCTGCCGGGCCAGGTTGTAAGGGTCGGTGTAGGAGGTCGAAGCCGTCAGCGAGAGGCCGATGCGCTCGGTTTTCATGGCCAGGGCCGACATGAGCGTCCCGCCCTCGAACATGCTCAGGTAGTAGGGGATGTTGCCGGGGCCCACGTGGCTGACATCGTACAAAAACAGGGTTTCAAACTTGGCCTGCTCCGCCAGCTGCGCCTGTTGAATGAAGAAATCAATGTTTTCGCCGGCGTCGGCGGGCATGTCCGGGTGGCGCCAGGAGGAAAAATTCCACCCCGGCCCATCAATGACCGCGGCCAGCTTTAGTGTTTTTCGGTTGTTCATATCTTAGCCCGCTGGGCGTTACCCCTGTTCACCTTCTTCGCTTACCCGGACCGCTATGCCGCCCCGGGCGCTCTCGCTGCCTACTTCCGCTACCGCCTGCACCGTGTCTGCAAAGTCAAACAGCTTCGCCTGGGGCGGCGCCAGCTTACCCGCTCGAACGAGCTGACCAAGCGTAGCAATGGCTTCCTGCTTTTCCTCTTCCGTCCGGGCGGTGTGCAGGGCCCCCATCACTGCGTAGCCTTTGAACATAATATGCAGCGGATTGAGCGTCGGCCAATCGCCGCCTGCAAAGCCAACCAGTACCAAGCGGCCGCGATAGGCAATGGACTGAATAACTGCCTGATGGGCCTCGCCGCCTACCGTGTCGTAAATGACATCCACGCCTTTCTGCTGAGTCAGCTCCAGCAGTTTTTCTACGAGGTTCTCTTCAGCGCTGTTCACGACATAATCAGCCCCCTGGGCGAGGCAAAAGGCTCGTTGCTCGTCCTTTCTGATAACGGCGATAACCGTGGCTCCCAAAGCCTTGCCCAACTGCACCGCCGCCGTGCCGGTTCGGCCCGCGGCCCCGAGAACCAGTAAGGTTTCTTTCGGTTGGATGGTCGCCCGGTTGACCAGCCCTACGTAGGCCACGTGGTAGGTGCCGGGGAAGGCCACCGCCTGTTCATGGCTCAGCTCAGTGGGGAACGGAAAAACTGAGTTTGTGGCGCAGATGGTATAGGTTGCTACCGCGCCGTAGCCTTCACCGTATCGCTCACTCGACCCCAGGATTTTGGTGCCGACCGGGAACGGAAAGCCGGGGCCGGCTTTGTCCACCAAGCCCACAAACTCCTGCCCCGGTGTGACGGGCGGCTTAGTCACAAAAGGGTACATGCCTTCCAGGGCCAGCTTATCGGGCAGGCCAATACTGGCCAGGAATACTTTGACGCGCGCCTGCCCTTCCCCCGGCTCCGGTACGGCTACCTCATGCAGCTGCAACACGGCACGGGCGTCTCCGAACTGGCTGGCTTGCCAGCTCTGCATTGATTTAGCAGTCATTTCTTTTTATTCTATAAAGTGAAGTAGCCCAGCTATACCGGCCCTGCCACCGAGCCGGACGAGTAGTCCTTCAGCACGTGACATGTGCCCGCCAGGGGTTCACGCGTTTCAGTACAGGCGCTTTCGTATGTACAGCCAGTGCTTACTTCAATGGAAGGCCATTGATTGACCGGTAAATGTTGATAGCCGGGTCGTAGAAACCCGCCGGGTACTTAGCACTCACCACGATGTCCATGTATGCTTCGCCTAGCTCACCAATCTTTTGTATGGAGATGTCCCGGTTAACCAGAATCGTTTCCTTATCGGCGCGGGCCAGGGCCTGTTGTAATTCGTCCACGGTCAGGTCGGTGCAATACGCCGGGCTGCCGGGCTGTTGGCGCCACGAATCGGCGATCGGCCCCGCATTGTAGCTGTCAAAGCCGGTATCGTCGACGAGCTGCGCGGCTATCTGTTTCCAGTCTTCCCGGTCGGCCGATACCGTCAGGGCAATTCTCCCCGGAGTGCCAGTGGGCTGGCCATACTTTCGGAAACTATGCGTCACAATGTTGTTGAACGCCTTCACCACCCGGCGGCCAATCTGCTCCTGCACCCATACGCTATGGGGCTTGCCGTTTTCCAGCTCCTCAATTACCCCATCCCGCAGGGGGAAATAGTTCATGGTTTCGATCACGGGAACCGCCGGGTCCAGCTGGCTGAATAAGTCCTTTGGCAGGTCCGGCACCTTTCCAAACGGAATGGTTAGAATGACGGCGTCCACCCCGGTGGTCGTGTCCCGTAGTTCGACCGCCTGGATGCGCTCGTTATCGGCAAACGAGATGGTGTGCGGGCCGCGGGAGTTGGCAATGCGGATTTCATGCCCCTTGGCACTTAATTTTTGCGCTAACGTCTGGCCGATGGTGCCGGCCCCGATGATTCCGATTTTCATGGTTTTGCTGATTATGAGGTTAAAAAGGTGATGCCTGCTGGTGGTTGAATGGTAGGCGACATTGGGTGCCTGCGCGACCGAGCACCGACAGCATCAAATATGGCTGCGACGCTAAGTCAGCAAGCAGCGCACGCGGTGGCTTGCGCCAAAAGCGCTAGCTCATCTTCAGCAACTGCAGGAAGCTTTCCAGCTCCTGCAGCTTATCCGGGTTGATAGTCAGGTACATGTTGCGGCCTTCCTTACACGAATTGACCAGGCCCGCATCTACCAGGGCCTTCACGTGCTGCGACATGGAGGGCTGGCTGATGGGCACAAACTCATACAGATTGGCGCAGCCCAGCCGCTGCGCCCGCGCAATCTCCTGCAACATGCGCAGGCGGGTGGGGTCGCTCAGCGACTTGGCTAGCTTGACGAGGGACTTGGTATCCATAGCAGTAAGGTGGGGATAGGAGGATGTTGCCGGGCATTCGCTGCCGAAGTAGGAAGGGCGTGAATAGCGTGGTTCGCGGCTGGAAAGCAGGTTACTACTGCCAGCCGCCGCCCACGGCCCGGTACAGCTCCACGTTGGCTTCCAGCTGGCTGCGCTTGAGCGAGGCCAGCTCCAGCTCGCTTTGCAGGGCATTGCTTTGGGCGGTGATAACTTCCAGGTAGCTGGCCAGGCCGCTGCGGAAGAGCAGGCCCGCATTGGTCGTCGCCAGACGCAGGGTGCGCACGCGGCGCGTGGCCAAGTCTTGCTCGGTTTGGGTGCGCTGGACCTGCCCGAGGGCATTAGAAACCTCGCCCACGGCTACCATCACCTGTTGCCGGAACTGAAGGACGATGCGCTCGCGGTCCAGCTGGGCCAGCTCATACTGGGTGCGCAGGGCGCGGCGCTGCAACAGCGGCTGCGTGAGTCCCCCCGCGGCCAGGCCAAACAACGAGGCCGGCACGCTAAACCAGTTGCTGGCCTGGAAGGCGTTGAGGCCGCCCTGGGCCGTGATAGAGAGTGTGGGGTACAGGGCGGCTTTGGTGTAGCCCACCGCCGCATTGGCCCGGTCGAGGGCCAGCTCCGCCGTGCGCACGTCCGGCCGCCGGCTGAGTAAAGCCGCCGGTACGCCGGCTGCCGCCACCACGGGCACTTGCAGGGCCAGCAGGTTGCCGCTGCGGCGTATGTCGCCGGGCAGGTGCCCGGCCAGGATGCTCAGGGCATTTTCCTGCACCGTGATGCCTTGCTCAAACTGTGGGATGAGGCCGGCCGCCAGCAGGCGCTGGGCCTCGACCTGCTGCACGGCCAGCGCCGAGACCTGCCCGGCCGTGAACTGCAGCCGGGTAAAGCGCAGGGTGCTGTCGGTGAGCGCGACGTTGCGCCGGGCCACGGCCAGCTGGGTGTCCAGCAGCAAGAGGTTGTAGTAGCCCTGGGCCACCTGGGCCACTACCTGGGTTTGCACCGCTTTGCGGGCTTCCTGGCTTTGCAGGTAGGCCGCCCGGGCCTCGGCCGTGCGGTTGCGGATTTTACCCCAGATATCGGCTTCCCAGCTCACGGCCACCGCCAGGTTGTAATCCTCAATGTGCTTGGTGCCCAGAAACTGGCTGAGGGAAATGCCGTTCAGGCTGTTGCCCGAAGGCCGGTTGGTGGTCACGCCCCCCTGCAAGCTTACGGCGGGGATATTGCCCCACCGCGCTTGCCGTAGGGTCGCCTCGGCCGAGGCGATATTACGCAGGGCCAGCTGCAGGTCGGTGTTGCGCACGGTGGCGCTGTCGAGCAGCAGCTGCAGGGCCGGCTCGGTAAAGAAGCTGCGCCACGGCAGGCTGGCGATGGAAACTGTATCGGCGGTGGGGGCCGTGCGGTAGGTGGCGGGCAGCGGCAGCGTGGGCCGCGGAATGTTCTTGGCCACGTTGCAGGAAGCAACCACCAGCAGGGTAGCCAGCCCCAGCGCCAGGCGGCGCCAGGGGGTAGGAGGAAGAATACTCATGGATTTAGTTCGCCAGGGCGTGGGCCGGCACCCGGGCCGGCGTGGCCGGGGCGGGGTGGGGCGTGCCAGTGAGGCGCTCGTTCAAGCGTTGAAAAATCACGAATAGCAGCGGGATGAGGAAGAGGCCCAGCACCACGCCCGTGAGCATGCCACCCGCCGCCGCGATGCTGATGGAATGGTTGCCCAGCGCCGAAGGCCCCTGCGCCCGCATCATGGGCAGCAGGCCAGCCACGAAGGCCAGCGAGGTCATCAGGATGGGACGCAGGCGCGAGGCCGAGGCATTGAGCGCGGCCCGCACCAGCGGCTCGCCCGCGTGGCGGCGCTGCAGGGCAAACTCCACGATGAGGATGGCGTTCTTGGCCAGCAGGCCGATGAGCATAATCAGGGCCACCTGTACGTAGATGTTGTTGGTGATGCCGGCCAGGCCAATGGCGGCAAATACGCCGAAGATGCCCGCCGGCAGCGACAGCAGCACGGCAAAGGGCAGGATGTAGCTCTCGTACTGGGCCGCCAGCAGGAAGTACACGAACACGATGCACATCAGGAAGACGACGGTGGACTGGCTGCCCGACGAGATTTCCTCGCGCGTCAGACCCGAATACTCGTAGGTATAGCCCGAGGGCAGGTGCTTCTCGGCCACGGACTCCACAGCTTTGATGGCGTCGCCGGAACTGTAGCCCGGCTTGGGTGTGGCGTTGATGGTGAGCGAGTTAAAGAGGTTGAAGCGGGAGGCCGTTTCGGGGCCGTACACCCGCTTGAGGCGCACCAGCGTGCGCAGGGGCACCATCTCGCCCCGCTCGTTTTTCACAAACGCCCCGTTCAGGGCCGTGGGGTCGGCGCGGTCAGTCTGTTCAGCCTGCACGATGACGCGGTAGTACTTGCCGAAGCGGTTGAAGTCCGAGGCCTGGGCGCTGCCGAAGTAGGCCTGCATGGTTTGCAGTACGCCCTGCACGCTCACGCCCAGCTGGGCGGCTTTCACCTCATCGACCTCGACTTCCAGCTGCGGGTAGTCGGCCCGGAATGAGGTGAAGGCCACCCCGATAGCCGGCTGCTTCAGCAGTTCGCCGATAAACTCCTGGCCTACCTGCCCGAGCTTGGGCAGCGAACCACCGGTGCGGTCCTGGAGCACCACCTCCAGGCCCTCCACGTTGCCGAAGCCCGGCACGGTGGGCGTGGTGAACACGAAGGTATCGGCCCCCTTGATGGTCGCCGCCTTTTCGCGCATGGTCGCCATGATGGCGTTGATGTCCTGCACCGCCCCCCGCTCCTTGGTGGGCTTGAGGATAACGAACAGGGTCAGAGCCGAGGACGAGCTGGAGGAGGTTAGAATGTTGAAGCCGCTGAGCAGGTTGATTTTGTCGACGGCCGGCATGGCTTGCAGCTGCTGCTCAATCTGCAGGGCCACCTGGTTGGAGCGGTCCAGGGAGGAGCCCGCCGGCAGCGCCATCGAAATGGCGATAAAGCCCTGGTCTTCGGACGGGATAAAGCCCGTGGGCGTGCGCTTGGCCAGCCAGCCGGTGAGCACCACCACCAGCATCAAGCTGCTGAGGCCCAGCCACTTGTGGCGCACCAGGAATTTGATGCTGCCCACGTAGCGGTCAGTTAGCCGCTCGAAGCTGCGGTTGAAGCCCGCAAAAAAGCGCGTCTTAAACGTGCTGGGCTCGGGGTGCTCCCCGTCGGGGTCGTGCGGGGTATGCTGCAGGAACAGCGCCGCCAGGGCGGGGCTCAAGGTCAGCGCGTTCACGGCCGAAATGACGATGGCAATGGCCATGGTAAAAGCAAACTGCCGGTAGAAGACGCCCGTCGAGCCTTCCAGAAAACCTACTGGTAAGAACACGGCGGCCATGACCAGGGTAATGGAGATGATGGCCCCGGTGATCTCGCTCATGGCGCTGGTGGTGGCCTCCTTAACCGAGTGGGTGCCCGCTTGCAGCTTGCTGTGCACGGCCTCGACGACCACGATGGCGTCGTCGACCACAATGCCGATGGCCAGGACCAGGGCAAAGAGCGTGAGCAGGTTGATGGTAAAGCCCAGCAGCTGCATGAAGAAGAACGTGCCCACGATGGCCACCGGCACGGCAATGGCCGGAATCAGCGTCGAGCGGAAGTCCTGCAGGAAGAGGTAGACCACCAGAAACACGAGGATAAACGCCTCGATCAGCGTGTGCTCCACCTGCTCAATGGAGGCATCCAGCGCCACTTTGGTGCTGTACATCGTTTGCTGCTTTACGCCCTCGGGCAGGTCTTTCTCCAGCTTCTGCATAGCCTTGCCCACGGCAATCTGCAATTCGCTGGCGTTGGAGCCCGCCGCCTGGAACACGCCGATGTTGATACCCGGCTTGCCCGAGATGCGCACGTTGCTGTTATAGGTGGTCGAGCCGAGTTCCACCCGCGCCACGTCCTTGAGGCGCAGCATCGAGCCGTCGGCATTGGCCCGGAGTACCATGTTTTCGTAGTCCAGAGGCTGGCTGCGCTTGCCCTGGTACTTGAGCACGTACTCAAACGCTTCCTGGCTGCTTTCGCCCAGGCGGCCGGGGGCGGCCTCCAGGTTTTTATCCTGAATGGCGGCCATCACCTCGGCCGGGGTGAGCTGGTAGTTGGTCAGCTGGGCCGGATTCAGCCAGATGCGCATGGAATAGGCCCGGTTGCCGCCAAACAGGGCCGTCGACCCGACGCCCGGAATGCGCTTGAGCTCGGGCACCAGGTTGATTTGGGCGTAGTTGTCCAGAAACGTCTGGTCGTATTGCTGCGGGTCCTCGGAGTAGAGGTTGAGCAGCATCACAAAGCTGTTCTGCTGCTTGGCCACCGTCACGCCCTGCTGCACCACCTCGGCCGGCAGCTGGCTCGTGGCCTGGGCCACCCGGTTTTGCACGTTTACGGCCGCTTGGTCGGGGTCGGTGCCCAGCTGGAAGTTTACCGTGATCACCAGGGAGCCGTCGTTGCTGGCCGTCGAGTTCATGTACACCATGTGCTCCACGCCGTTGATGGCTTCTTCCAGCGAGGGCGCTACCGAGCGCAGCAGCGTTTCGGCGTTGGCGCCGGGGTAGAGGGCCGTGACCTGCACGGCCGGGGGGGCAATGTCGGGAAACTGCTGAATCGGCAGCTTCCACAACGCCAGGGCGCCGACGATCACCAGCAGAATGGAGATGACGGTCGAGAGGACGGGCCGCTCAATAAATACTTTAAACATGAGACGAGTAGCTTATTACAAAGGAGAGGGAGCCGCGGCTTTACCCGTGGTGAGACTAGCGCGGGCCGGGGCGGGGTCGGTGGGCTGAATGACTTGGCCTTCCTGCAGGTGGTCCACGCCCTGCAGCACGATGCGCTCGCCATCTTGCACGCCCGCGCTTACCAGGTAGTTGGCCCCGCTCTTGCCTTGAATGGTGATGGCCCGGCGGCGAACGCGGTTGCTGTCGCCCACGGCGTACACGAATACCTTGTCCTGCAGCTCTAGAGTCGCGGCCGCCGGTACCAGCAGCACGTTGGGGTGCGGCAGGGGCAGGCGGATGGTGCCAGTGTTGCCCGAGCGCAGCAGGCCGTCGGCGTTGGGGAAGGTGGCCCGCAAAGTCACGGCGCCCGTCGTGCGGTCGAACTGCCCGGCCACCACGTCTACCTTACCCCGGGTGGGGTAAGTGCTTTGGTCGGAGAGCACCAGGGCTACCGGCGGGAGGTGCCGGAGCTTTTCCTGCAGGGTACGACCCGCGTACTGCTGGCGGAAGGTGCTGAAGTCGTCCTCGCCTAGGGCGAAGTAGGTGTGCACCTCGTGCACGTCAGAGAGCTGGGTCAGGGCCTGGGCATCGGTGGGGCCGACCAGGCTGCCCGGCTTGGTTTGCAGGCGCCCGAGGTAGCCGCTCACCGGGGCCGTAATGGTGGTGTAGCCCAGGTTGATGCGGGCGCTGCTGACGGCGGCTTTGGCACGCTGCAGGTTGGCCTTCGCCACGGTCAGGGCTGCCTGCGCTGTTTGCAGCTGCACCTCGGAGACGACCTTGTTCTGCACCAGCGGGGCATACCGATTGACCTCGACCTGGGCACTGACCACGGCCCCGGCCGCTGCCTGCTGAGCCGCCCGCGCGTTGTTGAGCTGCTCGCGGAACGGCGCATCGTTGATTTTGAACAGGGGCTGGCCTTTGCGCACGGCCGCGCCCTCGTCCACCAGAATGCGCTCGAGCATCCCCGCCACCTGCGACCGGATCTCCACGTTGACCACGCCCTCAATGGAAGCCGGATACTCTTGATACGTAGTTTCGGTGCCGGCATGCAAGGCTTGGACCGGTAGGGCCGGCGGGGCCAGGGCCTGTTGCGGAGCCTGCTGCTCCGCGCAGCCCGCCAGCAGCACGGTGCCGGCTAAAAGAAAAGATAGTTTCATGGGTAAAAAGGGCCCAGACAAGGGAAGTAAGTGAAATGACAGGTGCGTTAGAAGGCTGCTGCGTAGCGCTAATACTTTATCTAATAAGCATGCAATGATGTATTAAGGCAAAAAAAAGCCCGGGCGAGGGTCTGACTGGGATACCCTTCTCGCAAAGTGTCGGCAAAGGTATCAACTATAAATGCATAAGCAATCAATAATGTTTTAAAAAAGTAAAAACCCGGTAGCGATATCGCTACCGGGCCTAGGGTGTCGTTAACCTTTGATCACCGCCGGTTTAAGCAAGTGCAGGAAGTCTTCCAACTCCTTCAGCTTTTCGGCATTGATGGCCATGTACATATTCCGGCCTTCCTTGTGGGACTCAATTAAGCCCGCCTCGGACAGGGCTTTCAGGTGCTGGGACATCGAGGGCTGGCTGATGGGCACGTATTGAAACAAGTCGGCACACACCGTGATCTCCCCTTTGGCAATCTCCTGCAACAGCCGCAGACGGGTGGGGTCGCTCAGCGACTTGGCTAATTTAACGAGGGACTTGGTATCCATGGAAAAGCAAAGTTAAGTGCTTTTTAACACTCATGCGCATGAGTTAATCCGTATAACCAAGCGACCAGTAAAAAAGTTGGGTGCCAGTAAATTGTAGCGCACCGGTGAATTATCAAGGCAATTTTCAAACCCTTGTGCCTAGCGCCGCCAAGCCAACCTGATACAACGCACGCAACGCCTCCTCTAACCAAGGCTACTCGGTATGGTTCTCACCTCATTTCCGCCGTGTCCAAGCACCGGGGTGCTTGGGGGTAGCAACTGCATCACCGTGGTTTTGTGAAACTCCTGGCCCCGACGGGTGCAATAGCGGGGGCATCACAGTAGCGCGAACCCCTCCCAGGGCAGGGGAATCGGTTTAGAAAACGGGTTCCGCAATCCAGGGGTAGTAGCCGGGCATCAGACGAGTGCTGCCGGCCAGATGGCGGGCAGGACTTTTTGCAGGCACACGCTGTTTTCAATCCCGACGTACGGGCCGTAGTTGGGAATAAAGTGGTAGCCGCTTTTTTGGTAGAGGCCGATGGCTTCCGGTTGCCGTTTACCCGTCTCCAGCACGCAGGCGGAGTAGTGCAGTTCGTGAGCCCAGCCCTCTAGTGCGTGGAGAATTTTAGCGGCAACTCCCCGCCCCCGGTTGCCAGGTCGAACAAACATGCGCTTGACTTCCACCTGCTCGGGGGTAAACTCTTTAAATGCCCCGCAGCCAATCGGCTGGTCCTGCTCATAGGCCACGACGACGTGTTGCAGCGCCGCGCTGCTATTAAAGGCCGCGTAAAACGTATGATCCTTCCCATCCCGGAAAGCCAGGTCCTGGTCCAGTAACGTCACCAGAGTTTGAAAATCAGCATGGGAGCCGGTTGTGCGGAGCAGGTGAAGCATAAGAACGTTGAAAGTTTAAACGGGAACTGACTGGGTAAGTACTTCGGGAGCGGTAGCAGGGCCTGCCAAAGCAAGCACCTACTGAAGAAAGAAAACAGGCCCGCCGCAAAAACAGGCTACGGCCCCTTTCCAGGGTTTTAGCGGATTGATTCCGGACGGGCCAGGGTGGTCGTGGTTAGGGTTTGACAATCAAGCACGTCGCCGGCCTGCAGCAGGTGGATCCGGGTAGTGGGGTAGGGCTGGGTGCGGGCAATAAACTCGTCCGGGGTTTGGGTGTGCTCCGGCGCCGTGCCGTAATGGAAGGGTATCACGTGGTCTACCTGAAGCAGCTTTACCGCGTGCGCCGCTTCCAGCGCGCCCATCATGGAGCGGCCGCCAATGGGCAGCACCGCAATCGTGGGCTGGTAGAGCTCACCAATTAGCTGCATGTCGCCGAACACGCAGGTGTCCCCCGCAAAATAAACGGTAGTGCCGTCCGAGAGGCTCACGACAAAGCCGTTGGCGGCGTGGGGGAAGCCGATGGTCTTGTCGGTCAGATAGACGTGGGCCTGATGAAAGGCGTTAACCATGGTCACGGTCACGCCGTGGACCAGCAGGCTGCCCCCCAGGTTCATGGGCTCAAACAAGCTTTCGTCCACCGCTTGCTCGATGAGAAAGCGCCGGCAGATGTTGTTGGCAATAATGGTCGGCGTGGTCTGCTGAATGAATTTCTTCAGGCAGATATCCAGGTGGTCTTCGTGGCCATGGGTAATCAGCAGCAGGTCCACCGCGGGCTGGTGTTCCAAGCCCGGGGGGATATAAGGATTGTCAAACAACCAGGGGTCCACGAGAATAATCTTGTTTTCGGGGGTGGTGATTTTAAAGGTCGCGTGACCTAGCAGTTGCAGGGTGGTGGGATGGGATCGCATAGTCGGAATGAAGGGGCGCGGGCCGGGCGGTGTTTTCAAAAGCCCCCCAAACCTCGTAGCTTGCCGGCCCAGTGGCCTGGTCCGGTTTTTAGATAGTTACTGGTCCGGTTATGCTTCCCTATGCCACGCTGATTCCTTTAAACCGCCACGCGGTAACTTCCCTGAGTCAGCAGCTAACCACGGGCCTGATTCAACTCATGCAGCAGGGCCTGCTGGCCGCCGGCACCCCCTTACCCGGTACGCGCACCCTGGCCCGCCTGCTGGCCGTGCACCGCCAAACCGTCGTGGTGGCCTTCGACGAGCTGGAGGCGCAGGGCTGGATTGCCCAGCGCGCGTCCAAGCCGGCCGTGGTCAGCCCTGGCTTGCCGATGGTGGCCCCCCGGCCGTTTCTGGCCGAAGCTGCCCGCCGGATGGCGCCCCGCGCCGCCTTCGCGTACCCAAAATCCCACCACCCGTCTTCTTTGCCTTCTACGGGGAAGGCCCTGCCCTTGTCTCTGAGCAGCTCCCCGGACAGCCGGCTGGCCCCACTGGCGGCGCTGGCCCGCACGTACCGCGCCCTCTGCCTGCAGCCGGGCCACCGCCACCTGCTGGGCTACGCCGACGAGGCCAACGGCAGCCTCTTGCTGCGCCAGCAGCTCGCCCAGCACCTGCACGCGACCCGGGGGCTGCCGGCCCGGGCAGAGAACGTGCTCATTACCCGCGGCGGCACCATGTCGCTGTATCTGCTGGCGCAGCTGCTGCTGGGCCCCGGCGACACCGTAGTGGTAGGGCAGCGCAGCTACCACGGCGCGGACCGAGCCTTTGCCGCGCAGGGCGCCGACCTGCACCGCGTAGCAGTGGACGGGCAGGGGCTATGCATCGCCGAACTAGCCGCCCTCTGCCAGCAACAACCCGTGCGCCTGGTCTACGTGACGCCCCATCATCATTATCCAACCACCGTGACCTTGTCGGCCGAACGCCGGGTACAACTGCTGCAGCTAGCTGCGCGTAATGATTTTATCATCCTGGAGGACGATTACGACTACGATTTCCATTATGACGGGGCGCCCATTCTGCCACTGGCCAGCACCGACCGCGCCGGCCGGGTGCTGTACATGGGCTCGCTAAGCAAAGTGCTGGCCCCGGCGTTTCGCGTGGGCTACGTGGTGGCCCCGGCCGACCTCATTGAGGAGTTGGGGCACCGCAGGCGGCGCCTCGACCGCCAGGGCGACACGGTGCTGGAGCGGAGCATCGCCGCGTTGTTCGCCGATGGAGACATGGGGGCGCACCTAAAGCGGGCGCGCCGGACCTACCACCAGCGCCGGGATCTATTCTGCGGGTTGCTGCGGGAACGGCTCTCCGCCTGGTTTTCGTTTGAACCGCCCACGGGCGGCCTGGCCGTCTGGGGCCGGTTTGCCGACCACGTGGACCTGCCCGAACTCTCCCGCCGGTGCCGGCACCAGGGGTTGGCGCTAAGCGACGGGCGGCGCTACCAGACCGCGACCGAACCCCAGCCTTCTCACCTGCGGCTGGGATTTGCGGCCCTCGACCGCGACGAGCTAACCCAGAGTGTTCATATTTTGGAGCACACCCTGCGGAACATGTACCCCTAGTGCCGCCAGCACCGATTCCAGAATCTGGCGTCTTGTCGTCGCGGCCTGAGCGCCGACGGTATCCTCGACGAGGACCAGCAGCTCGCGCAGCGGCGCCTCGGACACGCCCACATTAAGCGCGCCCTGGTAGTGGGGCAGCGCCAGGGGCTCCTGCATGCTGGTCAGGGCCGCCACCGTCACCAGCTCGCGCTCGGTAAAGCTGAGCACATCACTGCCGAAGATGTCGGCAAACAGGTGCTCCTTCAGGAATCCGTCCAGCACCGGGTTAAAGGAAAATGCGGCGGTGAGCTGCTGCGGATTCATGCCCGTCACAACCACCTGGTTTTGCTCGCCCCGTGCGTATTTGCTAGCGGTATCGGCTATCGGGGTAGCTTCCCGGCCCTGGGTAGGCCGCCCGAAAGCGGTGTCCCTACTGGCTGGTCAACCGCCTTCATGTGCTACCTTTTTCGTTTTCTGAGAAGGCCTTACCCGAACAGGCACCCACCTGATGCAATGAAGCGTTGCTTCGGTATAATATTGCTTCAATATATTATCGCTTCGGCGTTTTATCGAAGTATCGATACATTGCTTTTATGAAGCGTTGCTACGCACCTACCCCTCTGCGGTGGGGTAAGGCGACGGGAAAAGCGTTCCGTTAGCTTACTTGCTTTTCTCTGGGCTTGCGGTGCGTCGTTTTACAGCCCTCCCCCCGGATAGAGCTACCTCGCCTTCCCAGCGCATAGCTTCGGCTGCGCCCAAGCTCGTTTGGTTGGCACCAAGCCATGGTAGGGGCAGGGCGGGAAGCAGGCTACCCCACCCAGACGCGGCAAAGCCAACGCTTGGCTATGATCCCCAGTCGCTTAGCTGTGGCCCACCCCGGACTGTAACGGACCGCAGGGAACCGGTTCTGCCCAACAAAGCTAAATTCATTAGCTTATTTAACTAACTTAATTAGCAATATCCGTATACTTGTGGCACACCTATTCTTGTTGCCATGTGTGATGTTGTTTTTCTGCCCGTCGTCCGCAAGCCGGCCTGGGTCCGCTTATTTGACATTTCCGTGCCCGCGGGATTTCCCTCCCCGGCCGAAGATCACTGTTCCATCAAGCTCGATCTAAACCGGCTGCTGCTGCCCCACGCTGATTCCTGCTACCTGGTCCGGGTCATGGGCCACAGCATGACGGGCGGGGAGTCCGGCATCCGCGACGGGTGCCTGCTGGCTGTCGACAACCAACTCCAGGCCCAGCACAACGATGTGGTAATTGCCATGGTTGAGGGTGACTTTACCGTCAAGCGCCTTATCCAGCGCGGCCCCGAGGCCTGGTTTCTGGTGCCCGACAATCCTTCTTATCCGGAACTGCGCATTGGCGAGCCCGACCTGTTTACCATCTGGGGCGTGGTTACCCACGTCGTCACCGAAACCCGGCGCGGCCGGCTCTCCAGCCATGTTCGCGTTAGTTGATTGCAATAACTTCTACGTCAGCTGCGAGCGGGCCTTCCAGCCCCGCCTCGAAGGCCAGCCCGTGGTGGTGCTCAGCAACAACGACGGCTGCATTGTCTCGCGCTCGGCGGAAGCCAAGGCCCTGGGCATCCGCATGGGTGAGCCCTACTTTAAAGTCAAGCCCCTGCTGCTCGAGCACGAGGTGCGGGTGTTTTCCTCCAACTACGCTCTCTACGGGGACATGTCGGCCCGGGTCATGCACTTTCTGAGCACCCGGACCCCGGACCTGGAGATCTACTCCGTGGATGAGGCCTTTCTTAATCTGGCCGGCATGGAGCGCTACCAGGGCGATTTAACCCGGTACGCCGCCACCATCCGGCAGGAGGTGCGGCGGCGCACGCGCATTCCCGTCTGCATCGGCATTGCCCCCACCAAAACCCTGGCCAAGCTGGCCAACCGCGTCGCCAAGAAATCACCTTTACTTAACGGGGTCTTACACCTGGATACGGATGAGCGGCGGCAGTGGGCCCTGGCGCAGGTGCCCGTGGAAGACGTCTGGGGCATTGGCCGCCAGTACGCCCAAAAGCTCACGGATGCCGGAATCCGGACGGCGGCCGACCTGGCCCGGGTGTCCGAGGCCTGGGCCCGCAAGCACCTGGGGGGCGTCGTCGGCGCCCGCCTCGTGCGCGAGCTGCAGGGCACGCCCTGCTACGCCCTGGCCCCGAGTGAGGACGGCACCCTGGCGCGGCAGCGCCTGGCCTGCACCCGCACCTTCGGCACCCCGCTGTCAGCCTTCCCGGAGGTGCTCGGGGCCGTCGGCGCCTTTACCTCCCGCGCCGCGGAAAAGCTGCGCCGCCAGGGCTCGGCCGTAAGCCTGCTCACGGTCTTCATCAGCAAAAACCGCTTTGGCTCGGACCCGCCCCCGCATACGTTCTCCACGACCATCGCCCTGCCCATGGCGACAAGTGACACCAGTGAGCTGCTGCGCTACGCCCGGGCCGCGCTCAAACGCCTCTGGCGGCCGGGCACGGTGTACAAGAAAGCCGGGGTGCTGTTTGACGGTCTGGAAGCGGCCGGCCAGCAGCAATTGCTGCTGTTTTCCTCCAATGAGCAAGCCGAGCGCCGAACCAAGCTCATGGGTGAATTAGACAAGCTCAATGAGCGCTACGGCGCGGGCACGGTGCGTTTCGCCACCGTCCAGGTGGGGGTGGGCCGCCAGCCCGCCTCTTACACGGGCCAGCGCCAGTGGCAGAGCCCGGCCTATACCACCAGCTGGGACGACTTGCTGCAGATCCGCGCCTAAGGCCGCGCCCCGGAAGGCCGGGCCGGCCGCGCCCCTTACTGCCAGCCGCCGCCCAGGGCGCGGTACAGGTTCACACCCTGCAGCAGCTGGGCACGGCGCGCCTCGGCCAGGCTTAGCTCGGCTTCCAGCACGCTGCGCTGGGCCGTAATAACTTCCAGGTAGGTGGCGTAGCCGGCCACAAACAACTCGTTGGACGTGGCCACCGCCCCGGTGAGCAGGGTTACTTCCCGCTGGCGGGCAGCGGCGGCGGCGCGGTAGTTGTCCAGGCCCTGCAGCCCGTTTACCACCTCGCGAAAGCCGGTTTGCAGGGCCTGCTGGTAGCGGTAGTACTGCTCGAAGCTGCCGGCCACGGCCAGCCGGTAGTCGGCCTTGAACTGCGCGCGGTTCAGCAGCGGGCCGGTTAAACCGGCCAGGGCCCCGTAGGCCAGGGAGGCGGGATCAAACAGCACCCCGGCCCGGTAGGACGTAAACCCGGCGTAGGGCGTCAGGGTGAGGGCGGGCAGAAAGGCCGCGCGGGCGGCCGCTACATCGGCGCGGGACGCCTGCAGCTCCAGCTCGGCCTGGCGCACGTCGGGGCGGCGCAGCAGGGCGCTGGAGGGCACCCCCACGCGCAGGCCCTCGGGCAGCACCTGGCTTGGTAGCGGCCGGCCCCGGGTGATGGGCCGGGCGTAGCGCCCCAGCAGCTGGTTCAGGCCGGTTTCGGCTTCCGTCACCTGCTGGCGGGCTTCGTGGCCCAGGCTTTCGGTGCGCGCAACCTGGGCGGCAAACTGCTGCACGGCTAGCTCAGTAGCCCGGCCGGCCTGCTTTTGAATGCGCATCAGGCGCAGGGCCTCCCGCTGCAGGGCGGTGTTGCGTTCCAGCACGGCCAGCTGATTGTCGGCCGTCAGCAGCTCGTAATAGAGCCGGGCCACCTCCGCCACCACGGTGGTGGTGACCAGGTGGCGGCCCTGCTCGGAGGCCAGCACCCGCAGGTACGCCGCCTGGCGGCGGCTGCGCAGCTTGCCCCACAGGTCTACTTCCCAGGCGCTGCGCAACCCCACAAAAAACTCGGGCGTCACCGGTCCGGGAATGCGCTGCGGCCCGTCGATGTTGGGCGAGAGGTTGGTGTCGAAGTTGCCCACGCCGTTGAGCGTGTAGCGGCCGTAGCGGTCGCCCCCGGCCGAGGCGGCGGTCGACACGCTGGGCAGCAGGGCGCCCCGCCGGACCAGGTACTGGGCCCGAGCGCCCTCCACGCGCTGCAGGGCCACCTGCAGGTCCAGGTTTTGCCGCAGGGCCGTATCGATAAGGGCCGTCAGGGCCGGATCCGGGAAAAACTGCCGCCAGGGCTGCGCCCCGGCGTGGAGCGTGTCCGTTCCTGCCGTCGCCTTGGGGAAGGCGGCGGGCAGGGAAGGTCCGGCGGTGGGCCCGGTGGGGGCGGCCACCCGGCAGCCGGTGCTGAGCAGTAGGGAGCTGACTATAAGCAGGGGAAAGAGGCGCATACACAAGGTTGAATGGTGATGGATAAGCGGGCGACGGTGGCAATCAGGCGCTAGCCTAATGCGCCACGAGCTCTGCTTCCCGCCCGACCTCCACTTCGGCTGGTTTATCCTCCGCCAGGTTTTTCACTTTCTCAAGCGAGGCAAAGAGCACGTACAACCCCGGGATGAGCACCATACCGAACAGGGTGCCGACGAGCATGCCGCCGGCCGCCGCCGTGCCAATGGAGCGGTTACCCAGGGCCCCAGCCCCGCTGGCCATCACCAGCGGCAGCAGGCCCGCGATAAAGGCGAACGAAGTCATCAGGATGGGCCGCAGGCGCGACACGGCTCCTTCCACGGCCGCGGCCAGCACCGTAGCCCCGGCCCGGCGGCGCTGCTCGGCAAACTCGATGATGAGGATGGCGTTTTTGCCCAGCAAACCCACCAGCATGACCAGGGCCACCTGGGCGTAGATGTTGTTTTCCAGGCCCAGCAGCTTAAGGCTGAGAAAGGCCCCGAAGATGCCCGTGGGCAAGCTCAGCAGCACGGGCAACGGCAGCAGCAGGCTTTCGTACTGGGCCGCCAGCAGCAGGTACACGAAGAGCAGCACCACGCCGAACACGTACAGGGCCTGGTCCCCGCTCAGGATCTGCTCGCGGGTCATGCCACTCCACTCGTAGTCGTAGCCGCGGGGCAGCTGCTGGGCCGCCACGCGTTCAATGGCCTGGATAGCGTCGCCGGAGGAGTAGCCAGGGGCGGCGTCGCCGCTGAGTAGGGCCGAGGTATACATGTTGTAGCGCGTGAGCTGGTCGGGGCCGAACACGCGCTCCAGCTTCACGAAGGTGGAGAAGGGCACCATCTCGCCCCGGTCATTTTTCACGTGCAGGGCCAGCAGGTCGTCGGGGCGCCCGCGGTACTCGGGGCCGGCCTGCACCATGACCTTGTACATCTGCCCGAAACGAATGAAGTTGGAGGCGTAGTAGCTGCCCATCAGCGTCTGCAGCGTGCTCATGGCCCGCTCGATGGTTACGCCCTTCTTGGCGGCCATGTCCTGGTCGACGTGGATCAGGTACTGGGGGAAGTTGGGGTCGAAGCTGGTGAAGGCCCCGCCGATGGCCGGGTCCTGGCGCAGGGCCGCCAGGAAGGTCTGCGCTACCTCCGCCGTTTGCTGCAGGTTGCCTGTGCCTGACTTGTCGAGCAGGCGCAGCTCAAAGCCGCTGCTGTTGCCGAAGCCCGGCACCGTGGGCGGGGGCAGAAACTGGATGTCCGCGTCGGCGATGTTCTTGGTTTTCTCCTCGAGCTCGGCAATGAACTCGGGCACCGACTGCTGGCGCTGATCCCAGGGCTTGAGGTTAATCATGCCCATGCCGTAGCTGGAGCCCGCCACCTCGTTGACGAGGCTGTAGCCGGCCAGGGTCGAGACCGACTCCACGGGCTTGAGCTGCTGGGCGATGCGCTGCACCTGGGCCAGCACGGCCTCGGTGCGCTCCACGGTGGCGCCGGCCGGCGTGGTCACGTTGATGTAGACCATGCCCTGGTCCTCGGTCGGGATAAAGCCCGCGGGCAGCACGCGGCTCACGCCCCAGGTGGCCACGCAGAAGCCCGCCAGCACCACGAGCGTCACCAGCCGCCGCCCGGCCACGGCCGAGAGCAGCTTCTGGTAGCGGCCGGCTAGCGCCTCATAGCGGCGGTTAAAGCCGGCAAAGAAACGGCCCAGCAGGCCCTTGGGCTCCGCGCCCGCCTCGTGCTTGAGCAGCAGGGCGCACAGGGCCGGCGTCAGGGTCACGGCGTTGATGCCCGAAATCACGATGGCGATGGCCAGCGTCAGCGAAAACTGCCGGTAGAATACCCCCACCGGCCCGTCCATAAAGGACACCGGGATAAACACGGCCGACATAACCAGCGTGATGGCCACCAGCGAGGAGCTGATTTCATCCATGGCCTCGAAGGTGGCCGCCCGGGCCGGTAAGTGCTTTTCCTGCATCTTGGCGTGCACGGCCTCTACCACCACGATGGCGTTGTCGACCACGATGCCGATGGCCAGCACCAGGGCGAAGAGCGTGAGCAGGTTGATGGAAAAACCCAGCACCTGCATGAAAAACAGGGTCCCCACCAGGGCCACCGGCACGGCCAGGGCCGGAATCAGCGTCGAGCGCCAGTCCTGCAAAAACAGGTACACGATGACGAACACCAGCAAAAACGCCTCGACCAGCGTGCGCAGCACCTCGTGAATGCTCGCGTCCAGGAAGCGCGACACGTCGTAGGCGATGCTGTACTTCATGCCGGGCGGGAAGCTGGTGGCCTGCAGCTCGGCCATGCGCGTTTTCACGTTAGCAATCACCTCGGAGGCGTTGGAGCCGGGGCGCTGCTTGAGCATGATGGCGGCCGAGGGCCGGCCGTCTTCCTTGGAGGACATGCCGTAGGTAAGCGAGCCGAACTCCACGTCGGCCACCTCGCGCAGGCGCAGCACCGAGCCATCGGCGTTGGCCCGCACCACCAGGTTGCGGTACTGCTCGGGCTCGAACAGCTTGCCGGTGTAGCGCAGCACGTACTGCAGGGGGTGGGTGCGGTCGGCGCCCGAGCTTTCGCCCGATTTGCCGGGGGCCGCCTCCACGTTCTGGTCCCGGATGGCCTGCACGATTTCCTCGGTGCCCACGTCGTAGGCCGCCAGGCGGTCGGGCTTGAGCCACACCCGCATGGAGTACTCGCGCGAGCCCATGATTTCGGCGAAGCCCACGCCGTCGATGCGCTTAAGCTCCTGGAGCACGTTGATGTCGGCGAAGTTGTAAATAAACTTCTCGCCCGCGGCCTTATCCTCACTAGTGATGTTGAGGTAAAGCAGCATGGAGTTCACTTCCTTCTCCGTGGTTACGCCGGCCTTGATCACTTCTTCGGGCAGCTCGTCGAGAATGGTGGTCACGCGGTTCTGCACGCCCACGGCGGCCAGGTCCGGGTCGGTGCCCACCTTGAAGAAGACGGTGATCAGCGTCACGCCGTTGTTGGAGCTCACCGAGTTCATGTACGTCATGCCCGGCACGCCGTTGATGGCGCGCTCCAGCGGGGTGGCCACGGCCTTGGCGCACACCTCGGCGTTGGCGCCGGTGTACTTGGCCGTCACGGTCACCGAGGGCGGCACAATGTCGGGAAACTGCGTGATGGGCAGGGTGAACAGGGCCAGCGCGCCCAGCAGCACCAGAAACACCGAAATAACCAGCGAGAGAATGGGCCGGCGAATAAAGATATGGAACATGGGCACGGGAAGGGCGCCCCGCAGCGGGGGCGGCCGGGGGAGGTGAAAGGTTGGGAAAGCGAGCGCGCGGGGTCTGGGAGCCGGCCTACGGGGCGGCCGGGCCCGCGCTGAGCACAACGGGGCGGGGGTGGATGCGCTGCCCGTCTTTCAGGCCCGCCACGCCCTCGTATACCACCCGCTCCCCGGCCTGCAGGCCGTCCTTCACCACGTAGAAGTCCCCGGTGCGGGCCCGGGGCTTGAAGTTGCGCTGGTGCACCGCCCCGGTGGAGTCGACCACGTACACGTAGTTCTGGTCCTGAATCTCGAAGACCGCCTTTTGCGGCAGCAGCAGGGCCGCGGGCAGGGTCGTAGTCAGCCGGATCCGGCCCGAAGCCCCGTGCTTGAGCAGGCGCTGGGGGTTGGGGAAGCGCGCCCGGAAGGCCAGCGAGCCGGTGTTGGGGTTAAACTCGCTTTCCGTGGTTTCAATCCGGCCCGCCGACGGGTACACCGTGCCGTCCGCCAGCGTCAGCTGCACGGAGTCGGAGTGGTGGGTGGGGTGGCGCTGCCGGGCCTTGACGTACTGCAGGTATTCGCTTTCGCCCACGTTGAAGTAGGCGTACACCTCGTGCAGATCCGACACGGTAGTAAGCAGGGTGCCTTCCTCCACCACACTGCCCTTCTTCAGGGGGATGCGGTCGATGATGCCGTCAAAGGGAGCCCGCACCAGCGTATAGCTTAAGCGCAGGCGGGCAGCGGCCTCCCCGGCGCGGGCGTCGGCTACCCGGGCGTCGGCGTCCCGCACCTTGCTGGTGGCCAGGGCCAGCTCCGTGGGGGCAATAATGCTTTTGGCGACCAGCAGCTGCACCCGCTCCTGCTCCACGCGGGCCGCCTGAGCCTGGGCCTGGGCGCTGGCCACGGCGGCCTGGGCCTGGCGCAGCTGGTTTTGGTAGACGCTGGCCCGCAGCCGGAACAGGGGCTGGCCCTGGCGGACGGGCCGCCCCTCGTCCACGTAAATGTGCTCCAGGAAGCCCGCGACCTGGGCCCGCACTTCCACGTTGCGCACGGCCTGCACATCGGCTACGTAGTCGTGAAAAAGCTCCTGCTCGCTGGGGCGCAGGGTTACGACGGGCAGCTCGGCCGGGGCCGGGGGCTGGGCCGGGTTTTTGCCATCGGCCGAGCAGCCGCTGATTCCCGTGGCCAGCACCAGGGCCAGCAGGGTGCTACCCCACGGCCCGCGGCGCCGCAGCGCCCCCGGGGTTTTCCGTACTGAATCCATGCGCGGTGTCAAAAGTATCGAGCTCATTTAGAGGTTGAAAAAGCGGCTTGTTGTTCGGCCAGGGCCGGCCCGCCCCCGCGCCGCACCAGCAGGCTATCCTGCTGCAGGCGCTGCTGCTGGCACTGGGCCAGCAGGCGCTGCGTCAGGTGCAGGTCGGCGGTGGTGGCGGCCAGTTCGTCGTCGTCCGCGGGCCAGGCTTCGGGCCGGGAGCTCAGCAGCACCCCGTTCAGGCCCAACGACAGCAGCAGGGCCCCGCCCAGCAGTAGGGCCAGCAGATTGGTCGGCGGGGGAGAGGCAGAAGTCATCAGCGGGACGGCGGCAGGGCCAAAGGAAACATGCCACAAAGGAGGCGCGCCGGCATTAGAACGAGATGAGAACGGCATTAGAAAACATGAAAACCGCCTTCCCCGCCCGGATACCGGGGGGTGGGGAAGGCGGTCTGCGCTTTGCCGGGGGCGGGTAGCGGGGACGGACTTACAGGGGGGCCGCCGGCAGCAGGAGCGTGGCCGTCGTGCCCTGGCCGGGGGCGGAGGTGATTTCCAGGCGCCCGCCGTGGCGCTGCACCACGCGCTGGGTTAGGGGCAAACCCAGGCCGTAGCCGGGGCGGCCCAGCGCGCCCGAGGCCCGGTACAGGGGCTCGTAGATCAGGCGCAGCTCCTCGGGCGCCAGGCCCGGGCCGGCATCCGTGATGCGCACGCGCAGGGTGGCGGTGCCGGCGTAGGCCAGCTCCGTGCGCACGGGCCCGCTGGAATATTTGCCGGCGTTGTCGAGCAGGTTGAGCAGGGCCGTCAGCAGCAGCTCCGCGTTGCCGGGCAGCGTGAACAGGTCGCCGTCGGTTTCTGTAGGAAAGTCCCCGAAGGTAAGGCGCCATTCGCGGCCGGGGTACTGGGCGCGGGCCACTTCCAGGGCCTGGTTTAGGCACTCGTCCAGCCGCACGGGAGCAAAGGCGGGCAAGGCGCCGTCGGCCTTGGCCAGGTTCAGCAGCCCGTTGGTAAGGGCGCTCAGGTGGCGGGCCGCCGCTAGGCTCTGAACCAGGCTTTGGCGGGCTTCGGGCAGGGTGGCGTCGTACTCCAGGGCCGTTTCCAGGGTGCCGGTAAGGGTCGTGAGCGGGGTGCGCAGCTCGTGGGAGGCGTGGGCCAGAAAGCTTTTCTGGCCCTCAAAGGCCTGCTCCAGGCCGGCCAGCATGGTGTTAAAGGCCTGGGCCAGCTGGGCCAGTTCGTCGCGCCCGTTGCCTTCGGACAGGCGGCGGCCCAGGTTGGTGGCCGAAATCCGCCCCGCCTGCCGGGTGATGCGCGCCACCGGCTGCAGGGCCGAGCCGGCAAAAAACCACCCGGCCAGGATGGTGAGCACCAGCGCCCCCACGTTGCCCAGGGCCAGCAGCAGCCCCAGCTGCCGCAGCTGGGCCCAGCCCACCCGGTCCTCGGCCGACACAAAAATGCGGTAAAGCGCCCCCCCGGGCTGCTGGGCGTACACCAGCCCGATGGACTCGCGGTGCCCCACGGCCGGGTACACCGCCATGCGGCCCGGCTGCAGGCCCGGGAGCCGGGCGCGGTTTACTTGCTGGTCGATGTGGTCGGCGCTGCTGTAGCGCAGCGTGTTATCGGGGGCGTAGATACTGATTTCCTCCCGGGGCAGGGTCAGCAGGTCCCCGCGCCGCAGGCTGCCGAGCATGCCCGTTTCCAGCTTGTGGGTGCGCACCAGCAGGCGCCCGGCCAGCAAACCGCTGTTGCCCAGGCGCAGCTCAAAGCGCTGGGCCCGCATGGAGGCGTTGAAGTAGTAGATAAAGGCGGAAAAGCCGACCTGGATGCCCAGCACCAGGAGCGTAAAGCGCAGCATCAGCTTATTGCGGATCAACATGGGGCGTCGCCGGGGGTTACTGCTCGCGCATGACGTAGCCCATGCCCACCACCGTATGAATCAGCTTGGGGGAAAACCCGCGGTCGACTTTCTTGCGCAGGTAGCTGACGTACACGTCGATAACGTTAGTGGTGGTGTCGAAATCCAGCTCCCAGACCCGCTCGGCAATATCCACCCGCGAGACGATGCGCCCCTGATTCAGCAGCAGGTGCTCCAGCAGCGAGTACTCGCGGGTAGTCAGGTCGATGCGCTGGCCGGCGCGGGAAACGGTTTTCGCGTCCAGGTTCAGCTCCAGGTCGGCCAGGCGCAGCAGCTGGGGCGTGCCGGTTTCGGCGTAGCGCGTGGTCAGGGCGCGGGCCCGCAGCAGCAGCTCCCGGAAGGCAAAGGGCTTGGCCAGGTAGTCGTCGGCCCCGGCCTCAAAGCCCGCTTCCTTGTCGGCCAGGCTGTCGAGCGCCGTGAGCAGCAGCACCGGCACGCGGCGGCGCTCCGCCCGGATCAGGCGGCAGAGCTCCACGCCGTTGAGGTAGGGCAGGTTCACGTCCAGAATCACCAGGTCGTAGGGCTGCTGCCCGTACAGGGACCAGCCCGTGCGGCCGTCGTAGGCAATGGTCAGCTCGTAGCCTTCGTGCTCGAAGCCTTTCTTGATAAACGAGGCCACCTGGGGCTCATCCTCAACCAGCAGAATTTTCATGCGCGCAACTAAAAACAACGGGCCCGCCAAGCCAAGGGGCGGCCCGGCCGCCGCAAGCTACTACCCCGGCGCGGAATGCCCGCCCCGACCGCCAAGGTTTAGGCCCGGCCGGGGCCGGGAAGGAGGACACCTCAGCTGCCGCGGTAAGTGGAGTAGCCGTAGGCCGAGAGGGTGATGGGCACGTGGTAGTGGGCGCCGTCCTTGAGCTCAAATACCACGTCGATGTAGGGGTAAAATGAGGCCAGCTGCCGGGCGGCGAAGTAGGGCTGGGTCAGGAATGTGAGCTTGTAGAGGCCGGGGTGCCCGGCGGGGGCCCCGGCGCGGGGCAGAAAGTCGCCGATGCGACCCGCTGCATCGGTTTTCTTTTCGGCCACCGGGCGCCAGGCTTTTTGGGCGGCATCGTACTTTTCCAACCGCACGGTCACCCCCGGGGCGGGGGCCCCGGCACTGATATCCAGAATGTGGGTACTGAGCTGGTAGGCGGGCGGGGATTGGGCCAGGCCCAGCAGGGGCAGCAACCCAAGCAGGCAAACAAGAAGGGTTTTCACAAGAGCAGCAAGTAAAAGTAAAAAAGCGGTTGGGGGGGGAGATTGGGCCCGGCAGGAAGCTGACCTAGGGCAGGCTAAGGCCGGCTTCCGGCAGGGCCGCCGCGCGGGCCAGCTCATCGTCGTTTTCCGGGCCGCCGCCCCCGGCTACTCCCACGGCGCCGATTACCTGCCCCTGGTAGAGCAGGGGGCGCCCCCCACCCAGTAACAGTAACTCGGGCAGGCTGCGGAGGTTTTCCGTGTCGGGGCTCCGACGGGCGCGGCGGCCCAGCTGCAGGGTGGTCGTTTTGGTGGACAACGCGGTAAAGGCCTTGCGGCGGGCGGCTTCGGTGTTGTGCGGGCCGACCCCGTCGCCCTGGGCGAGCAGGATGGTTTGCCCCCCGGCATCCACGACGGCAACCGAAACCTGCTGGTGGAGCGTGGCGGCGGCGGCCCGCACCTGCTCGGCCATGATCAGCGCGGCCCGCAGCGTAAGCCGGGACGCCGGCAGCACGTAGGAGGCCGCGGGGGCGGGACTTTGGGCCCCGGCCCCGGTCGGGGCCAGCAGGGCCCCGACCGGTAGCAGCAGCCACCCCATCGCTTCTAGACGGAGCCGCCGGGTGGGCGCGCCCCCGGCCGGGAGCCGCGCCGGTAGCCAACACAGAATCTTCATCGGAGAAAAAGAAAGAAAAAGTACGCCGCCCGCTGCGCGGCCAGGAGAAAAGCGCTGGCCCTGGAGCCAGTGCGGGTGGTACCGGGGAAAAAGTAAGCACCCGGGGCCGGCAGCGAAATCCGAACCGCGTGGTACGGCCGTGCGGCTTCCGCAACAAAGCTGGGCCGGGGACATTAAAACCGTATTACAACGGTATTAGAAAACATTAGCGGTGGTCGGATTGCCGCGGCCCGCTTCTGCTCAGGTCCCGGCTAGCGGCGCGGTGGGCAGGGTAATCGTGAAAGTTGAGCCCACGCCCGGCTGGCTTAGCACCGCAATGGTGCCCCCGGCGTTTTCGGCCAGGCGCTTGACCATGTACAGGCCAATGCCGGACCCTTCCACGTGGTCGTGCAGGCGGTGAAACATGCCAAACAGCTTGCCCTGCTGGTCTGCACTAAGGCCCAGGCCGTTGTCCTGCACCTCCAGCACGATGGCGGTCGCGGTGCTGCGGCAGCGCAGCTGCACGACGGGCGGCAGGTCGGGCCGCTGGTACTTAATGGCGTTGCTGAGCAGATTGTACACGATGCAGCGCAGATTCTTCGGGGCAAAGCGAATCCGGGGGCAGGCCGTGATCTCCACCGTGAGGCGGGCGGCGCTGGCCGCCAGCAAGGAAGCCAGGTCCAGGCGGATATCGTCGATCAGAGAAGCCAGCTCCACGGTTTCAGCCGGCTGGGCCTGGACCCGCTGCAGGCGGGACACGTCGGTGAGCTGGCTAATGGTAAGCTGAAAGCGGTCGACGGCGTGCTGCATGCGTTCCAGCAAGGGGTGCACCCCGGCCGCCCGCTTTACGGGGGCGGGCAACTCTTCCTGCAGCGCGTGCAGCAGGCCTTCCAGGTTGCTGATGGGGGTTTTCAGGTCGTGGGAGGCCGTGTAAATAAATGTATCCAGGTCGGCGTTGGTGCGCAGCAGCAGCTGGTTGGCAGCCGTCAGCTCCGCGTTGGCCTGGGCCAGCTGCTGGCGGGCCAGCACCTGCTCCGTGACGTCGGTGCCAAAGACGGAGATGCCGGCCGGCTGGCCGGCTTCCTCAAACCGGTGGTAGGTGAACGTAAAGTACTGGCGCCTGGCCGGCTGGCCGGGGGCCGGAGCCAGGTCGGCGGGCACTTCCACTCCCACCTGGGGCTCCCCCGTGGCGTACACCCGGTCGAGCAGGGCCACGAAGGCGGGCGTGGCCGCGTCGGGCATAACCTCGGCCAGGGGATATCCCCGGCGCTGGCGGCCGGGAAATATCCGCTCCTGGGCCGCGTTGCAATACTCAAAGCGGTGGTCGGCCCCCCGCAGCAGGGTAAGCAGGGCGGGCGTTTGCTCCAGGACCTGATGAAAGGCTTCGCGCTCGTGCAGCTGCCGCTGGGTGGAAGCCAGCGCGTCGGCCTGCAGGGTTTCATTCAGGTGCCGGGCCAGCACGGCCTCGGTTACGTCGTAGGCAAAAAGGGAGACGCCCACGGTGCAGCCCTCCTCCTGGTAGGCATCGCAGGAAAACGTGAAGTACCGGGTCCGCGCGGCCTGGCCCGCGGCCGGGGCAATGGCCAACGGCGTTTCCACCCCAAAATGGGAAATGCCGGAGCGGTACACCTCGTCGAGCGTGGCGACCAGGCCCAGGGCTACCGCATCGGGGTGCCAGGCGGCCACGGTCCGGCCCCGGGGCATGAGGTGGTCCGGAAACAGCTGATGAAAGGCGGGGTTGCCGTAGTCGAGCTGGTGCGTGGCTCCCCGCAGGATGCACACGGCGGCCTTGGTCCGGCTCAGGAAGCGCTCCAGGCTGGCGCGCTGGTGGCTGGATTCGGTTTGGGCGGCCGCCGCCAGCTGGGCGCTAGCCCGCACCTGCAGTTCCAGATCCTGGTTGCGGGCCTGCAGCACCTGCAGTTGGTGTTGCAGGTCGGCCGGGGTAGCGGAAACTGAGGCGGCGGAAGCCGCGGGAAGGGAGTCGGAAGAACCGACGGGGGAAGTTGACATAGCAGCGCAGAAAGCGCCAGAAAATAACGGGGGCCAGGAAAGCAGCGGCGAAAACTGCGGGCGGGGGCGGAGCCAACCTACCGCGCCCAGGCGGTGGGGGGAGGGCCGGGGGGTGCAAGCCAAGCCGGGCCGCGGCCCGGCGGCCCCGGCACTGGCGTGTACGGGAATAGCTGAACTTTCGCCGCAAACCAGAAAACATCGGGCGGAAAGGAATCCGCTTGCCTTCCCAAAGGGGTTGCCAGCCGCCGAGTGAACAGCGCAGCAAAGCGGGGCCTCCGGCCGGGGTGCAGAGGACGTTCTGCTGTTTGCGGCGCTATTGCGTACTTTAAGGGCCTGCTGCCGGGTTGGGCCGGGAGGGATGAATCTATTTACGCCTTGCCGTTTGCCTTATGCACCACCGTATTGTCTTTTCCTCGGATCACCTGGTGTTGGAGTACGATGTGCTGGCCAACTACCTGCACGCTATCTGGGGACGGGAGCAGACGGGCAGCACGATTCAGGCCGGCTACGAACAGATATTGCTTACGCTGCAACACGAATTCTGCCACCGGCTGCTGGACAATCACCGCGCCATAGAGGGCATCTGGATTGAGGCAGCGGAGTGGGTTAGTCAGGACTGGTATCCACGCGCCCAGCGCGCTGGCCTGCAGGCGCACGCCATCGTGTACGCGGCCGAATTCTTTGGGCGGCGCTCGACGGAGGAAGTGGTGCGCCGTATCGCGGGCGGGGCGGTGGTCGGCTTCGAGGAGGTGGACGTGGCCCGGCGCGCCCTATTGTCCATGTAAGCACGGCGGCGCCCCCATGTCCGACCCGGAAAGGCAGAATGAAGGGGGCGCCGCCGTCATGGCAAGCGGGCGGTAGCCGTATAGGTGTCAGTAGCCCGGCCTTCCGAACTGCTACTAGAGTAAGCCACCCGTGCCATCCGGAGCGCGGCAATGCGGCCAGCGGCTGGGACACCAGCTTTATAGCGCTTTTTCCGGCGTGTACTTGTTCATAAGCTTAAGCAGCACCCCGTTGGTCCAGCCGAAGCCATCCTGGAGGGGGTACTCTCCGCCTCCGGCTTTGGCCTTGGGGTTCACCACGTTGTACTTTTCCATAAGCTTGCCGGTCTGCTGAAACACGTCCTGGTTTAGCTGGATCCACCGCGTGGCCACGGTGCGGGCCAGCGCATCCTGCTGGTAGCGCTCCAGCCCACTGATGGCCAGGTACTGCAGCGGGGCCCAGGCGTTGGGCGAATCCCACTGCTGCCCCCCGCCTTGGCGGGTGGTTACCAGGCCCCCGGGCTGCAGAAAGTCCCGCTGCAGGCCCTTGGCGACGCGCCGGGCCTGGGCCGGGGTGGCAATGCCGAACTCCAGGGGAAACACGCCCGCCAGCGTCCGCTGGGGTGAGCGCAGCTGCTGCCGGAAGTTGTAATCCACAAACCACTCGTTTTTGGCATCCCAGCAGTAAGCCAGAATGGCGTCCTTGCGGCGTTGGGCCTTGGCCAGGTAGGCGCTGGCCTGGGAGGGATTGCCCTGAAGCCGGTAGGTGCTGGCCAGCGACGTTTCCAGGTAATACAGCAGGCAGTTCAGATCAACTGGAATGATGTCGATAGTTTGAATGCTGCCCAGCTTGCCATCGGGCCCGAACCAGCGGGTGCTGAAGTCCCAGCCCGAGGCCGCCGCCGCGCGTACGTTGCGGTAGAACTGGGCCGGGGGCTGGGAGCTGAGCTTGGCCGCGGCCACGTCCTCGGCAAAGGATTCCTCCCGGGGCTGGTCGCTGCTGTCGTAGTAGCGGTTCAGCAGCTCGCCCCGAGGCAGGCGCACCACCCGGTCCCGGGCCTGCCCCGGCTGCAAGCCCTCGGCCCCGGCCATCCAGTAGGCGTACTCGCGCAACAGGTGGGGCTGGTAGCGCAGCACGGCCTGCGGGTCGCCTTCCTGCTGGGCCAGCAGGTCTACCATGCGGGCAAAAAACGGGGGCTGGGAGCGGGTAAGATAGTAGGTGCGGTTGCCATTGGGGATAAAGCCGTAGGTGTCCAGCAGGTAGGCAAAGTTATCGACCATGTTGCGGATGACGGCCGTGCGCTTGCTTTCCGCCAACCCCAGCATGGTAAAGTACGAGTCCCAGTAGTACACTTCCCGAAAGCGCCCCCCCGGCACAATGTAGGGGTGAGGCAGGGGCAGCAGCGAGGAGGCGCCGCGGGCCAGCGTATCGGGCTGGCGCTGCAGCACGGTCCAGAGCGTGTCCAGATGGCGGCGCAGGCCCTCCTCCACCCGGCTGTGGTACGCTCCCCCCACGGCGGGCGGCGCAATAAAGTGGGTGGCCACGAAGGCCTTCAGGTCAAAGCCCGGCGCTTGGTTCTGCTGCTGGTAGGCCAGCAACACGGCGGCCGGCGCCTGCCGGGCGATGGCATCCACGAAGGTTTTGTTGTCGGGGTACACGCGCCCCAGCTGCACGGCTTCAAACAAACCGGGGTAGAGCTGCCGGGGAGAGGGCGGCAGGGACTGGGCAGTGGCGGCCCCCCCGATCAGCAGGAGGACGGCAAAAAAAAGCTGGCGCATGGAAAGGAAAGTAAAGGGTCGGGGCCGGTTCAGGTTTGCCGGCTAAGGGTATACTCCCCCCGGGGGGCCGGGGGTTCGCATCAGCGGGACGGGCCCGGCTTAGCGGCCGTTGGAGTAGGTTTTTCGCTGGGGTCCCACGCCCGTGATCCGGACGGACTGCCAGCCCGCGGGCAGGGTGGTTTTGGTTTGGGTGATGCCGGTGGGGGTGATGTTCAGCCCCCCGAAGCCCATGAGCACGGCCTGGAGCACGCCCCCCGCCCCGGTGGCAAAGTAGGGGTTGGTGCCGCCCTTGGTTTCGGCAATAACCCGGAAGGGCGGCAGCAGGTTGGGCTCGTAGGCATCCTTAAACCACAGCTTGGCTTTGTCGGAGTTGCCGAGGCGGGCGTAGAGCAGGGCGAAAATGGCCTGGGTCATGGCCGGGGTGCCCTCGTTGGGCACGCGGGTTTCGTAGTAGGCCAGGTCCTTCCGGATCTGGGCCGGGGCGGTAATCACGCCGAGCGGATACGCCAGCAGGTTGACGTCGCCCTGCTTGATGCCCTCGCCCTGGTAGGTGGCGTGCTCCCGGGTAACGCCGTCGGCCATTTTCATAATCGGAATGTTCTGGGCCACGTGCAGCCAGTCGGGGTTGGCCCTTAGGCCCAGCAGCTTGGCGGCGGCTGCGGCATTGCGCAGGTTTACCTGGGCGGCGGCATTGGTAAAGGCATCGTTGTCCACGTTTTCCGCCCACTCGTCGGCGGCCACCACATTTTTGATGTCGTAGCGGCCGGGGCCGTTGCGCTCCACCCGGCTAGCCCAGAAGTCGGCCGTGGCCGACAGGATGGGCCAGCCCTTCTCGCGCAGCCAGTCCCGGTCCTGGGTCACGCCGTAGTACTGCCAGGCGGCCAGGGCCACGCAGGCCGAGATGTGGTGCTCAAACGGGCCGCTCAGGGCCCAGACCGGAGTTTCTTCCACGCCGGTATCGGCGCTTTCCCAGGGATACATGGCCCCCTGGTAGCCGTGGGCAAAGGCATTGCGCCGGGCCGGCTCCAGCCGCCGGAAGCGGTACTCGAGCAGGGACTTGGCAATTTCCGGGTGCAGGACCGCCAGCACCGGAAACATCCACACGTCCGTGTCCCAGAACACGTGGCCGTTGTAGCCCAGCCCCGACAGCCCCATGGGCGAGGGCGAGTTGTCGGTCCCGGCCCGCGAAAAGCTGTACAGGTGGTAGAGCATGCTGCGCACGTCCTGCTGGGCCTGGGCATCGCCTTCAATCTGGATATCGCTCCGCCACAGCTCGCCCCAGGCCTTGGTGTGAAAGTCCAGCAAGCGGTCCTTGCCCTCGAGGCGGGCAAAGATGGTCAGGCGCTCGGCCTCGTTCAGCGGGTCGGCGTGGTGGGCCGAGGTGATGGAGGAGCCGGCCACGGCGTAGGAGTAGGTTTGGCCGGCGGGCAGCTTTTTGCTGAACTTCATCAGGTGCATGTTGTTGTCCCACATCTCGTGGATCACCCGCGGCTCCTGGCCGTGGGCCTCGGCAAACAAAAAGCTGTTGGAAGCGCACAGCTGCAGCTTGCCCGTGGGGCTTTGGGCCGAGGACGTGAGCAGGCTGAGCGTGACGTGGGGCCGGTCAATCTCGTTGTAGTAGTTCTGGGCGCCGCGCAGGGCGTCCGGGGTTTCCAGCACGCTGGCCGCCGTCAGGGCCAGGTTTTTTTTAGCCGTGATGGCCACGTCCAGCAGCACGGTAAACGGCAGGTGGCGCAGGGCGTAGTAGGTGTAGCGGATGGTGGCCTTGTCCTGGTAGTCAAAGGTGGTGGTGAGGGCCGCGCGGCGCATGTCCAGCTCCTGGCGGAAGTGGCTGGCATCCGAAGCGGCGAGCCGCCGCCCGTCCACCTCCAGGTACATGTTGAGCAGGTTAAAGCTGTGGAGAAAGTTGCTTACCCGGCCTCGGCCGTACTGGTCGTAGGCCCCAGCCAGCACCACGTTTTTCACCTGGAAGGGCGCCGGCGACGACACAATGCCGATCATGCCGTTGGCCACCGTCACGCCGTAGTAGTTGCTGGGGTCCACCTGCGCAGCGGTCAGGCGCCACGGGTCAGGGGTTTGGGCCAGTGCTGGAAACCACAGTGTCAGAAGCACCAGCGCCAGCGCAGCCGCGCCAGCGCTTCGTTTTCGGGCGGCATTGCAAAGCAACTGGGGGGTAAGTTGGGCCATGGAGCAGGGGTAGTAGGGGTACGGGTGGGGTTGGAGACGAATTAGCACCTAGGGTATAGGAGCCGATGGGGCGGGGTATTCAGGTAGCAGCAAACCGGCCGCTGGCCGCTGCCGAGCAGCAGCAACCAACGGCCGGTTTGGCTAGTGTCGGGGGGCTAGTAACCCGGATTTTGCGTGATGTTGGGGTTTACGTCCACCTGGGTCTGGGGGATGGGGTAGATCAGGCGCTTGGGCTCGCTGACGGGCTTGTCCTTGCGGGCCTGCAGAAACTTGCCAAACCGGATCATGTCCTGGCGCCGCCACGACTCGCTGTAGAGCTCCCGGCCCCGCTCATCCAGCAGGATATCCAGGGTCAGCGCGGGCAGGGCGCTGGCCCCCCGCGAAGGATGGGTGCGCAGGGAGTTGACAATGGCCAGGGGGGTCGCCCCGTAGCTGCCGGCGCTGGTGGCCGTGCCCCCCCGTAGGATGGCCTCGGCCTTCATCAGCAGCACGTCGGCCAGGCGGAAGCTTACGTGGTCGTTTTCGGCCCCGTTGCCCCCGCGGGCCTCGCTTACGTAGTCAACCGGGTATTTGATGGGCCGGATACCCTTGGCTTCCAGGTCGGCCCCGGTTTCAAACAGGTTGATCTCCTGGGTGAAAACCAGCGGGGCCCCGCCCCGGGTAGTCAGCGGGGCATCCGTGGCCAGGTTGTACTGCTGGCCGATCAGAAAGCCCACGTTGATGCGCCGGCTGGGGTTGGCCGGGCCGCCGCTGACGTCGTAGGCCACCCCCCGGCGCTTGTCGCCGGCCTCGAACAGGTTGTAAAACTCCGCCGTAGTCGCCGGGCCGTTGTAGCCGTCCACGGGGCGCATGTTGTAGTGGGACACAAACTTCCACAAGTCGCGCACCGGGCCGCTGTTGCCGTAGGTGTTTTCCTGGGTGAAAATGTTTTCCCGGCCGATGGCCCCGTTGTTGGGCGCGAAGTTGTCAAAGTAGTTGGGCGTAAACGTGTACTTGCCGCTGTTGATGATCTCGTCGGCCAGGCCTACCACCAGGTTCATGTCGGCCGCCGCGAAGGTCGGAGCCGCGCGGTTGGCGTACACGCCCTTGTTAAGGTAGCACTTCATCAGCAGCACCCGGGCCGCGTCCTTGTTGGCCCGGCCGGCGGGGCCCTCGGGGAGGGCGCCCTGGATGGCCGTGATTTCGCTGACGATGTAGTCCAGCGCCTCCGGGCCCTTGCGCACGCGGGCATCCTCGCTCAGGCTTTCGCCGGGTTCCCGGTACAGCACCTGGTCGTAGAGGTCCAGCACCAGGTACATGGCCCAGGCCCGCAGAAACCGGGCTTCGGCCGCCTGCTGGGCGTTGGGCGCGAACCGGAGCAAATCGGTGGAGGCGTAAATAATGCCGTTCAGCTGGGTGTAGGTTTCCCGCACCCGCTCGTTGTTGGCGTCCCAGGTGTGGTTGAACAGCTGCCGCCACTTGCCGTTGTCATCCCAGTCGGGCCCGCGGGTGGGCATGATGCGGGCATCGGTGGACACTTCCTGGAGGGCAAACACGCTTACGTGTCCCTGGATGGGGTCGCGCTGGGAGTTGTACACCCCCTGGAGCAGGGCGGCCGGGTCCCCGCTGGGAATCTGGTTCTGGGTGAGCTGCCCCTCCAGGGACTCGCTCAGCTCGCAGCTGCTGGTTACCTGCAGCAAACCTAACAGGGCAGTTGCGCAGGCAAATTTAAGGTATCTCATAGTGGGAAAGGATTAGCAGTTACAGGGAGAAGTTCACCCCGAAGGTGAAGGTGCGGGCGCTGGGGTAGGGCAGGTAGTCAATGCCGACGGAAGGCACCTGGTTGGCGCCCCGCTTCACGGTATTGATTTCCGGGTCAAACCCGTCATAGCCGGTGAGCACGAACAGGTTCTGCCCCGTCACGTACACCCGGGCTCCCTTCACGAAACTGCCCATGTTGCCCAGGGCGTAGGAAAGCGTGAGGTTGGACATCTTCAGGTAGTCGCCCTTTTCCAGGTAGCGCGTGGACGCCGCCGACGGGTTGCCGGTGGCTTCTTTGATCGGGTTTTCAAACGTGGAGAGGGCAATGTTTTTGCCCGCGCCAATCTGCCCGACGTTGCCCACCGCGTTGAGCGTGTTGTTGTAAATATACTGGCCGAAGACCCCGGTCATGTTGGCGACCAGGGAGAGCTTGCCGTAGCGCGCGTTGGCGCTTAGCCCCAGCAGGGTGCGGGGGTTGGGGCTGCCGGCGTAGCCGATCGGCCCGAATTCATTGGACAGGCCCTGTTCGGTAAGCCCGTTGTACTGGGGCAGGAAAAAGGCGTTGATGGGGTAGCCGTTGCGGATGCTCTGGGAGAGCGCGCCCGACAAGCCCTGCCCGTTGATGGCCCCGGTGGGAATGGCGGCCCCCACCAGGTCCGACACCTCGTTGCGGATAAAGGTGGCATTGGCATTGAAGCCGACCTCGGTTTTCTCGTTGCTCACCAGGGTGGTTCCCAGGCTGAGCTCCACGCCTTTGTTGATGATTTTGCCGTCGAGATTTTCCCAGCGGATGGCGGCGTTGGAGGGCCGGGGCTCCCCGGGCGTGGTGGGAAACAGCAGGTCGGTCGTGGTTTTGTAGAAGTAGTCGGCCGTAAACGTGAGGCGGTTATTGAAGGCCCCGATGTCAAGGCCGGCGTTGAACTGAGCGTCCGACTGCCACTTCAGGTCCGCATTCTCATCGTTGAGCGGGGACTGGGCCCCGTTGTTGTCGAGGCTGTAGCGGAACTGCGCCGCGCCCGCCGGAAACTCCTGGTTGCCCGTGCGCCCGTAGCCGGCCCGCAGCTTCAGCTGGGTGAGCGTCTCGGCCGGGAAGAAGGCTTCCTGGCTCAGGTCCCAGGCCAGGGCAAACGAGGGAAAGTAGCCGACCCGGTTGTTGGGCCCGAACTTGCTGCTTTCGTCGCGGCGCAGGGTGGCAGTCAGCACGTAGCGGTCCTTGAAGTTCACGGTGGCCCGGCCAAAAACCGACTGGAGCTCGGAGGAGGGGTCAACAAAGGACGAGGCCTGGCGGGCCCCCGTGCTCGAGTACTGAATGTAGTTGGTGTAGTCGAGCCCGAAGATGCCGAAGCCCCCCACGTCCGGATTGCCGAACGCATTCACGTTGGCGCCGGAGTTGGCGAAACTCGTGTACTCGTAGCCCAGCAGGGCGTTCAGGTTCAGGTCCGTGGCCACGGGCTTGTTAAAAGTCAGCGTGTGGGCAATTTGCTGGGTAACCAGCTCATTGTTGCTGATGCTGGCAAACCCTTTATTAGCCACATCGGGGAAGTTGATCAGGCGCTGGTCGATAGAGGTGCGCCGCTGACCCGTGTTGTAGTTAACACTGATCAGGCTGCGAAACTCCAGCCAGTCCGTAAACCGGTAGTAGGGCGAGGCGCTGGCCAGAATGGTGGTGACCCGGGAATTGTCATTGTAAAACTCCTGGTTGGCCAGGGGGTTCACCACGTCGCCGGCCTGCACAAACAACGACCCGTCGGGGTTGCGCAGGGGCTGGGTGGGGTTCCACTGCAGGGCCTGGCCGATCAAACTGCCCCGGAAGCCCGCGTCGGTGGTAATCGGAGCCAGCTGCTCCCGAAACTGGCTGGTGGCAATGTTCACGTCCAGGCCCAGCTTCTTGCTTTCCAGAAACTGCAGGTTGGTGGAAAGGTTGGCGCTGTACTTCTTAAAGCCCGTTTTGTCGACGATGCCATCCTGGTCGAGGTAGCCCAGCGAGAGGCGGTAGCGGCCCGTTTCCCCGCCCCCGCTTACGGCCACGTTGTAGTTTTGCAGGTAGCCCGTGCGCAGAATCTCATCCAGGGCGTCGACATCGCCGCCCTTGTCGTTGCTGGCGGCTACGCCATAGTACGTGAGGGCTTCCCGGTACTGGGTGGCATCCAGGAAGTCGGGGCGGCGCAGCAGGGTGGAGAAGCCCCCGGACACGCCGACGCTGAGGGTGGGGGCGCCGGACCGCCCTTTTTTGGTGGTGATCAGCACCACCCCGTAGGCGGCCCGGGCCCCGTAGATGGCCGTGGCCGAGGCATCTTTGAGCACCGTTACCGACTCCACGTCGTCGGGGTTCAAAAAGTTTAGGGGGTTGCTGTCGGCCCCGGCCCCGAAGTCGCCCGCGGCCACCAGGCCCGGCCGGGCCGAGCGCCCGTCGAGCGGCACGCCGTCCACCACGTACAGGGGCTGGCCACTACCGGTCACGGCCGAGTTGCCCCGGATGCGAATCGTGGCCGGCCCCCCGGGCTGGCCACTGTTGTTGCCCACCTGCACCCCGGAGGTGCGGCCCTGAATCAGCTGTTCCGGCGACGTGAACGTACCCTTGTTGAATTCCTTTTCGCCAATGACGGCCACGGCCCCGGTTACGTCCTGCTTGCGCGTGGTGCCGTAGCCGGTTACCACTACTTCGCTCAGCTTCTGGGAGTCCTCCTGCAGGGACACCTGCACCGTCGACTTGCCGGCAACGGCCACCTGCTGGGTGGCGTAGCCAATCGACGAGAAGGACAGCGCCGTCGTACCCTCGGGCACGGTCAGCTGAAAGGAGCCGTCCGCGGCGGTGCTGGTACCCGTGCTGGTGCCGGGCACGATAACCGTGACTCCGGGCAGGCCCGCGGCGTTGGCGTCCACTACCTTGCCCGAAATGGTGCGGGTAGCCTGGGCCTGAGTTAGGAGGGGACAGAGCAGAAACCCGACGGTCAGCACCCGGAGCCAGGTGGCGTGGGTGCCGCCGGCCGCTACGGCGGCCGTGGGACTGCCCAGGGTGTACTGTTTGTACAAGTGGTTGATCATAGGATAAAAGGTAAAAAGTGGGAATTATACAGGGCCGGAATCCGAGAGCCGGGTTTCAGCAACCGCGGCGGAACCGGGAAATCACGAAGGAGCAGGGGCTCGCGGGACTGGGAAGCGCGGCGGAAAGCGCATTGGCGTTCCGGCCCCGAACCGGTGCCGGGAAGGGAGTTAGACCGGGGAAAGCCCCGGAAATGCGCGCGGGGCGTCCCGTTACGGCCCGCAACAGAGTTTAGCGGACGACCGGAAACCGGTAAAGCCAGAATAAAGCGAAGCGAAATAGTGTCATCATCTGGGAATGGTATAAGTACACAGAAAGCTTCTAGAGAGCAGGGCCTAGGGCCGGGCTAGGGGGATGACCGGGCCCGGCTGCCCGCGGCAGCAACCCCAGCATTCCGCACGCGGCTTACCAGTGACCCAGCCATGAGCGTAGCCGGGCGCCGGCCAAATGCAGGAAGCGAAACTTAATCGCCGGGCCAGTGGCACCTGGCGAAGACACGAATTCCATCACTTCCCCGCCGCCCGCCAGGAGGGGACGCCCCGCCCGCCCTGAAGGGGCAGGCAGTAGCCAAACAAGCAGGTAGAACGGTGCTTTCATACGCTTGAGTTGGGGACTAGTCCTCTCTCGAATCCCTGGGTGCAGCCGGGGAAAGAGGAGGTCCTGATAAGATATATTGGTTAATATATGTATTTATTTAACTATAAACTGTTTTTGCTGAACTATTGGGTTTTCCATAGTTCATTTTCTCGTTTTCATTGCACAACAGCGAGCCGGGAAGCGGTCCCGGCTGGATCGCGGGTCGGCTCCCGGGCCCGCGACCAGCTCCGGCCCCGCCGGTAAAAAATACGGCCCTGCGTGGGATGGAGCGGACGGCCACGGGGGCCGCCGTTTCGGTCCGCCACTGGTGCCGGGCAACCCCGCGGCCGTTTCCGTCATCTGGCCGCGGTATCCCTCGTCTGTAGTTTCCGTCAACCGCCTCCCGTTATCCTATGTTCGCTTATCCTCCGTAACGGGGCTTGATGATAAGGAAAAGGGAGGAGTAAGATTCCTC
>NZ_BAAGWF010000006.1:0-3898 GCF_054780495.1 Hymenobacter tenuis | reverse complement strand
TGGCCTGGCGTTTTTTAGTGGTGCTAATCTCTAGCACTGCCTTTTCTGAAAACGGATTGTTCTCATTTTCAGGATAATCCGTTATTTTTTTGTACCAGGTTGACATCGCAAAATTGATTTTTGATGCTCAAAGCTATACTATAAAAGTTGAAAAATTAGGCACTTTTTCAAACAATACACTGTAGGCTTTACAATGGCTCATTGTAGAAACAAGGCTAATTTTTCAACATTGATAAAATGAGGTCGCGGAAAAGTACAAAACACCTGTTTGAAGGTTTCAAACGGCTGTTTGAAATCTTCAAACAGACCCCCCTTGATAATGAGAGAGTTATGATACTCTGCTCTTAACTCTTACAAAAGCCCCCGCCCAATGCAATTGGGTGGGGGCTTTTGGGTGTCGTCTGGTTAGTCTCCCATGCTCACACCTCCCCGGCTCTGTCCTTTGGTCTGGGCCTGGTCGCGCTGTGCGGTGCGCTGCACGGCCTGGTCGTAAGCCTCCTTCATCGACACCCCGCCCGGCTTCAGCTCGGTTAGCTCGAACCGGCTGCCGGTGGCCGTGTGGCGCAACTCGCCCTGTTTGGTGGCCGCGTCCTCCCGGTAAGTGTACCCTGGGAGCTTTTTTAACTGTTCGGTCAGGTCGCCCGCTTGGCGAATAGGGGCCTTTAGGGCCTGCTGAACGTGTTTTTCGGCCTCGGCCTGCATACTGGAGCGAATTTTCTGGCCGTACTCCAGCACGTTCGCCGGCAACGTCTCGCCCTGAGCTGCAAGCACGGCTGCCCGCTTGAATCCTCCCTCGAACGATTCCCGCCGGCCGATTTCCTTCGTTTTCGTGCCCTCCACGCTCGCCAACTGCCGGGCAAGGGTCTTTTCCCGGTCTTTGGCCCCGGCGCTGTCCTGCGCGATGCTGGCCGCCTTGCTGGCCCGCTCGTTGGCGGTGGCGAGCTGCCGGGCCAGCTCCGCGTTCAGCCGCGCCTCCTGGTCGGCCCGCCACTTGCTCAGGTTGACCAGGTCTAGACCGCTCGGCCCCTCGATGCTCAGGCGTGTGGCCGGCTCCGGCTTGGTCAGCTCGGCCAGCTCGCCCCGGCTCCGCTCCTGAGCCCCGTAGACGTGACGCATGACTTCGTGCTTGGCGCGGCTGTGCTCTACTCCCCGCTCCATTCCGAACGGCTTCATGGCCTCGGCGTACTCGGTTTGTAGAGTGCGTAGGGTCTTGGGGTTAAACAAATCTTTGGCTGATAGTCGCCCATCCTCGGTAATGGGCACAACCACGGCGTGAAAATGAGGCGTTAGCTCGTCCTGGTGCAAGGTGCAGCTGACCACGTTTTGCTCCCCAAACTTGCCCTTCAAAAATGCAATATTGGCCTCGGCCCATTGGCTGCCGTGCCAGTCGTGCGGGCTCCCATCGGCCTGGCGCTTGAACGCCTCCGGGCTGGCGGTCAGCAGCACTTCCACTCCCCGCACCGAATCATGCCGGACTTTGGCCCCGGCCTCCGCAATGCGCTCGGTGGCCAGCTCCCAATAATTGCGCTCGGCCGTGTTGATGTACTCCCGGTTGAGGGGCTTGCGCTCGGTGTCGGCGTTGGGCGTTTCGCGCTGCCGGTAGTTGTGGGCGGTCTTGGCCGCGCCCGCCTGGGCGGTCTTAATCTTGGCAACTCGGCAAATGGCGTAGGGCATGGGGCAGTGGGGAAAGGAATTAGATATTGCGTAGGGCCGGCTGCAAGCCCCACACCGGACGCAGTCCGGTATAGTGGGTTATACCGTTGCTTTTCTCGCGCAGTTTTGGGCTCATTATTTACGCTTATTACTTACGCTAAGGGGTCTTTTTCAGGGTACATGATGGGCAAAACTTACGCTTATCACTTACGCTAATATCCTTATTTACTGGCTTTGACGCGCTTCATCCGGGTGGCCTGGGCGTTCATTTCCTGCTGCTCGTTGTACTGCACCTTCTCGATGATGGAGTTATTAGCTACCCCGGCCCATCCCTGCACCAACGCCCGCAAACGACTGAACGCCTCGGCTGCCGGCATCCCCTCGACCTGTACCAGTGCTTCCGTAGCTGACCGCCCGACCGCTACCAGTTTATCAGCCAAGTACCGCTCGTCTCCGCTCGCTGGCTTCCCCCATACCTCCCCCCGCTTGACGAGCTGGTGCTGCACCACTCGGCACGAGGTTGAGCAGAATTTGCCCCCTCGACGCTTCGGCTCATAGTCCTTCCCACACTTTTGGCACTGTGCTATCATAGAATAAAAGTACAAATAAGAGCTTAATACAAGTACGACCTTTGCCCTAAGCAGTCTATAATTTTTTGTATATTAGTCTAGGTAAATCGCAGTTTCGGAGTACTAACTGGATTGCCCCAAGGCATTTTTGGTGCATGAAATTGGTCTATAAGCAGCTATTCCAATGTGTGACAATCCGAAATTTGGTCCCAATGCCCAAACCCCTGAGCAGCGGGCCTACGTGCTTCAGCAAATCAAGGCAGCCAATCCGCAATTAGTGCGCAACGCCACTCCTTACGCCCATTGGCTCTACGGCCGATACATAGCGGGCGAACTGAGCTGGGACGAGGTCTGCCAATTGCGCGATGCCCCGCAGGTGGTACCAGGCATCCATTGCCCAATTTAGGCAAGAGCTAATCTACTGTTGAGCATACCCCGGCATTCGGTACCTTGCCTGCTTACCAGGCCAGTGGACCATTAATGCGCGTTCCTCCGTTTTACTCGCCCTACCGGGGCATTGGGTTGGAAGATGCGTGGCACGATGACAACGAGTGCCCGATTGGCAAGAGCATTGCTATCAGAGAACGAATCGCCGGAAAAGGCCCCATCGACAAGCGGTGCCGGTACTGTGAACTGCTCGACAGACCACGTCAACATAAAAAAGGAGGCTGCCTCATAGCAACTAGTTTGCCCGTTCCGGGCATAGGTTTTCAGGCATGCCACGCCGCATTGTCTGCTTTCAAAAGCCTAGAAAGGCTGTCTCAAACTGGGAAAATATGCCAGAATGGGCCAGACAATGCGGCGTGGCATGCCTGAAAACCTAACAATAGAACGAAAAAGCCCCGTGCAGCAGAGGGCGGACCTTCAACGCTGCGCGGGGCTTTCAGACGGTGCGTCTGTGGGCTGTTCTATTCCTGGCCGGTTGCGCCTCCGCAGAGCCGGTTACGCTTCAAACAGCCCCCAAATCTAGGTTCTTTTTCCCTTTTGTTGAGCCAAAAAGAAACTGTCAAGAAAACTGTCAGCAATTGACAGTTTTCTTGACAGTTTCTTTTTCAGGCCACTTTTCTTTCCAACTGCCCCTATAGCTGATTGCTGTTAGCAATTTCGCGTAACTGTTCCAAGCTAGGGTTGAAGGGTAAGGCAAGCTGACTAGGGTTTTTGCCTGCTATTTGCTTGCGAACGTAGCTTTTAGCAAATGTCACCCTACTCCCATTGAACATTATCAGAGGATTAAGAAAGTAGATTAAGGGGTCAGTGCTACGAGCTATTAGGCCAGCTCCAATCAACTCAGCTAAGCCACTAATTACAAGCCCTCTGCTTTTATAAAGGGTGAATTTCATGCATTCAGGAGCAGAAAAGTAAAACTCATCACGTCCTGGTCGAAGCTGTCGAAGGACATAGGTAAACACCCGAATGCCGCGTGGACTAAGCTCCCAAAAATTGAGTAGTCCACCTAGGAAGACTTTTGCAAACTGTTCGTCGTCTACTTCGATTTCCCTAACGAACAGACTTTCAGCTACTTTCTCGCCGTTATTGTCGATTACCCAATACTTATTCTCCCCATCTTTTGTCTTGGGTGGTCTGATGGCCTGGCGTTTTTTAGTGGTGCTAATCTCTAGCACTGCCTTTTCTGAAAACGGATTGTTCTCATTTTCAGGATAATCCGTTATTTTTTT
>NZ_BAAGWF010000005.1:0-128000 GCF_054780495.1 Hymenobacter tenuis | reverse complement strand
CGGCCAAAAAGCCGGTTTTTTGACGCAAACTTAGTACCGACAATTGAGCATTATCGGTACTAAGTTTAGGAAAGTAGTACTTTTATTATATCCTGGTACTTTTTTTCGAAAAATCGGTAGTTTATGGAAAATGAGTCTTCGTTACCCGTCCTTGTTCCGACTCGGAACCACTCTTTAGTCGAGCTTCCCTTTTCCGTCAGTCGCTACGTCGAGGCGGGCCTGCAGGGAGCACAGAATACGAAGCGCGGGTACGCGGCCGACTTGCGCAGCTTTGAGGATTACTGTCAGCATCATCAGGTGACCTACTTGCCAGCCGAGGTGACGACGGTCGCCGGGTACGTGTCCCAGATGGCCGACCGCGGGATGAAGCTGGCCACCATTCGCCGACACGTGGCCGCCATCGCGAAGCTGCATCAGCTGGCGGGTCAACCTTCCCCCACGGGTCATGAGGCCCTGCAGATCGTGCTGGACGGCATTGCTCGAATTCTGGGAAAACGGCAACAGCAGGCCCCTGCCTTTACCGTGGCGGAGCTCAAGCAGGCCGTGCGAGCCATGGATATCACGACGCCGACCGGCTTACGGGACCGGGCCCTATTACTGCTTGGGTTCGCGGGGGCCTTTCGGCGCTCCGAACTGGTGGCTCTGCAAGTAAAGGATCTAGAGCTTACGCACCACGCGCTCGTGATTCATTTGCGCCGTAGTAAGACGAACCAGTATGGGCAGGACGAGGATAAAGCCGTATTCTATGCGCCCAACGCCGATTTCTGCCCCGTCCGGGCCGTGCAGGAATGGACAACTTGCCTGGGGCGCACCACCGGACCGCTGTTCACGCGCATGCATCGGGGCAGTAAGTCCCGAGCCGCGCAGCCCGGTACTGCCCCCCTCTCGGATCAGAGTGTGAACGATCTGGTGCAACGGCATCTGGGGCCGCTGTATTCAGCACACTCCTTGCGGGCCTCCTTTGTCACCGTGGCGGTGGAAGCAGGCCAGTCCAATAAGGCCATTAAGAATCAGACGAAGCAAAAAACCGATGCCATGATTGAGCGCTATGCCCGGCTCGATGATGTTAAGCGCTTTAATGCCGCGCAGTATTTAGGGCTATAATGGGCCCATTAACAGGCCTTCCCCTTAATCATCCTGTATAAGGGTAGAGATAGATGTTCATCGGGACTTGGTAAACACTTCTATGTACAACAGCTTTAATTTATGCGATGACGGGAGATGTGTTGACTACCAGGTCTGGAATAAAGGTTACATAATAAGCTTGATGGTTTAGTAAGAGGTCAAATCCATCTGAAGTGATATTTAGAATTTGGCGGTCACCTAAATCAAATTCTTTATGATGATTAGGGCACAGCAGTATAATATTTTTTAGAGTTTCACGCCCTTGTTGCCGCTTGGGTTGGATATGAGCGGCTTCGATATAGCGACTTCCATCTTTTTTGTGGATGCTTAAGCCACATAACTGGCAGTTAAAATCTCGCAGCACTTTGATTTTGGCAATGATATGGTTGTCGCGCTTGTAAGCCCTGTGCTGTATTGTAACCTGCTCTGGTTCTTTGTCAGTAATACGCAGCAATTCGCTCAGCAACTGTGACTTGGAAAGATTTTGTGCGAGTAAATTTGATGCTATTTCCTCTTGCTCTTCTTCGTCTGTTCGGGGAATAGTGGACAGCTTAGATTCATAACGCTGATATACCTGCCGCATGGACTTCATTACGGATTCATATTCTTTCTCATGATAGGTGATGTGTTGCTTAAGCGCCGATAAGGCAGTTTCCAAGCCGGAAGGACCGTAGTCTTGAGAGATCTTTGCCAAAAAGTAGTCCATAGCAGGGCTACTCAGAGTCCTTTTAAATACTGTCCCCGTTAGGAGATGCCGAAGATCGTCAATAAAGAAAGCAGCAGTAGCAAGATTAAGTCCTTCCTCTGACGTGAGCTTCCAGAGGCCATGGTCTTTGCTTATTTCAGCTTCATAAACTTGTCGAGCAATAGTATACGCTTGGTGCACTTGTTGGGAAGTGATTTTCATATAGTAATAAGAGTAAGAAAAGCAGTGCTGTTAATGTACATGAATTTCAATGTTTAGTAGAGAAATAATTATAAAAAAATCTTCTATCAATTTCCTGTTGACTGCATATGATCATTCAGGCTGCTCATTAGACTTCATGAATATTAGCAACCTTTCCTTTTACATTAGCTGGTAATCGAAGGTTTAGGGACACTTAGCTGCCGGATTCGCCCCAGAGTTGAGCATTCTTAGAAACGTTGAACGTATCGAGCTGAGGACACTTCTTCCATAAAATGAACCGCATGGCGGGCCAGCTGGGCCGCATACGTTCCGTCTAGAATAAGGCCGGTAAACCGTAAAGCTGCATCTTCAAGCATAGCTTTGCGCAAAGGAGCCGACTTCTGGTATGTAGCATACGCCTGGGCCAATAGGGGTTCGGCAGAGAAAAGACGTGTGGCATCAGGCACCCGATCACGCTTAATGTGTTGGTTGAACTGCCGGTCTACTGGCAACAGATTCCACAGTTCATTCACAGGGTACACACTGAGCGGGAGCAAGTGGTCCAGGTCGTAATGCTGCGGCTGGGTAAGGCGTTTTTGCGTCCAGGGGCAAATGAAGTGGACCTGTTCATGGAGCAAAAGGTCAACCTGGTTGCGTTCCCAGGAAAGAGGACGACGGTTATCAGGTCGGGAGGTGAGCAAGCTATAGATCTGCCCTCGGGTAACGAGCTGGTTTGCTTCCTGCGCCACCCTTTCAGTGAACAGGCTCCATTCGTGAAGGCAGAGCGCCTCCACATAGAGGGATAACCGATGAAAAGCCTCCCACAAGGTGGAAGGTACCACAACGCATAGTTCCTGCGGCTTGGCTCCTGGGATAGTCAGTATTGCGGCGGGGAGTTGATGGAAGTGGATAGGCTTGGCGAAAACCGTCCAATGGCCAGGCCCCGCATGCTGAACAGGCATCTTCACGGCGGAAGCAATTGCTGCTACGGCTTTATCGTAGGCGTGCAGTAAGGTGGGAGCATAGGTTGCTCGCCGCCTGGGCGTCCGCATTTCCGTCAGCAAAATGAAACCATCCGCGGCTTGCGGACTCAGCTGCCCCGTGCGTTGCCATTCGGTTTGAAGGGCCGTAAGTGCGGGGCGAAAGATAATGTCTTGACGCAAGGTCTCCCCCCGCACCGCCCGGGCTCCTTGGTAGATGGGCGCCTGGCCATCGACGAACGGCCAGTAGTAAGCCGCCCACAGTTCCGCTATGCGAGATAAGGGTACTGCGACGTCCCGACCATACTGGGACAAGTCGGGGTACAGGAGCACCAAATCATTTAGGGAGCGTAGAAGCGCGATTTTGTAACTGGTAACCTTGGAGTCGTGCTTGAGGATCGTGGCAAGGATCTGCTCACCGGATAGGGCCTGCATAAAAAGGTAAATGAGCGCGCAAGGCAGAAGCCCTAACAGCTTGTATCTTAGGTGATGGAGAGAGAAAACCTTCTCAATAAGTTGAATGATTAACACACGATCTGCATCCTGTGCCGTCAATAATTACTACTAATTAAAGAGGACATAACCATGTATGTGATCGGTTTTAACTTCTTTAAATTCTCGGAGGAGAAATTTATCTAGAACATCCGGTGCACGCATGCTCTCGGCTTGTAGGCTGGAGAAGAGTTGTGCCGTGCTTTCAAGCTGGTCGTAAAGGAATTCGGTCGTTATTCATAACAATTTTCGGGTTAACAGATAGCCAAAAAGCGCCTAGGAAGCTAAGGCATAAATAACGAGCTAAAAGACCCATCAATCATTGGCCAACAGTTGTCAAACAACTGCGCCTTTATTAACGAATGCCACTACTCTTGCTTACACTTTTTGTCTGTTGAATGAAATACAATAGTGATAGTAATTTATTGACTTATATAAAGATCCTTATAACTACATTGTGGAGCTGATAGAGGTTATTACAGGCCGCTTACGCACTTTGGCATCGGCTTATCTTCTCTCCATTCTCGCTTAAAGAGTTGTACAAGGGATTATCCCTCACTGCGTCATCTTTTAATCATATTACTTTTATTGTATGCAAACATTGGCCTCTGACCTGCGCCAATTTCTGAACATCGAGTTCGAAGCTCAACGCCAAGCTACTCATGACACGTGGCGCCTACCCCTGAAGTTGCGGGTGCAGAAGGGAGAAGCTTTAGACGGCATTGAAGTTTTAGGGGCTAAGGTATTGGGACCCAGCACCCCAGGCACTTTCTTTATTAGCCGGGAGGATCTGCTGTTTTCTCTGGGGAAGCGCCGCATCAGGTTTCGAGGTAATGCCTCTAAGTTTAAACCAGGCTCTTATGTGCGCTTGCACCGGGGCAACCCCTTCGATCCTCAGAACAGCTTTGGCTTAGAGGTCCTGAGCGTCTCCGAGTCCGAGATGTTACTGGAAGGTGAGTATACCCCCAACATCAACCAAGTACAGCCAGGCCCGGGGTGGGTGCTGGACAGCAACGTGGTGGACCTGCGCAAATTCATGTATCAGGCCCTTGATCGGCTTGAGCAAGAAAGCAACCACGGCCTACTGGCTAACGTGTTGCTTTATCGTGAAGCCCCGGTTTTCGATGAATCGGCTCGCACCATTGCCCGCCAGCTAATGCCCTTCCTAGGGCTCAATGCTCAACAGGCCGAAGCCTTTATCAATGCCTACGCCGCCAAAAATTATTATTTAATTCAGGGGCCACCCGGCACCGGCAAGACCCGGGTGCTAGCCCTGCTGGCCACTGCGCTCGCTCGACAGGGTCAGCGAGTGCTGGTCACTTCCTTTACCCATCGAGGGATCAACAATGCCCTGCGTAAGATTCACGAAACCACCGGTTATCCCCATGTAATGAAGGTGGGCAAGGCCGCCGAAGCAGAAGACCTGGGCGACGTTCGTAACGCTGAACGACGCCCCGATCTAAGCGCTATCGACGGTCAGGCCTACATCGTCGGCGCCACCGCCTTTGCTCTCTGGACCAGCCGGCTAACGGATACGGAGTTCGACGTAATCATCTTTGACGAAGCCAGCCAGGTTAATCAGGTGCAGGCTGCCGCCGCCATGCTGCGCGGCCAGAAATTTATCTTCATCGGTGACCACCAGCAGATGCCGCCTATTATTGCTGGTGAACATGCCGACCCGTTGCGGCGGCAATCTATTTTTGAGTACCTGTTCACAGCTCACCCCGGTACCATGTTGTCGGCTACCTACCGGATGCACGCCGACCTAGCTCATTACGCCAGCCAGCACTTTTATGGTGGCCAGCTTCAGTCTCATAGTTCAGCCGCTGGTCGAACGCTGAGGCTGCCTAAACCGGCCACCTCGTACGCCGATATTCTATCTTCTGACTCGCCAGGCGTGTTCCTTGACTTAGGCCATCGCAACGCCAAAACATCGGAGTATAATGAAGCCTGGTACGTGGCCGATCTTATCCGGGAGCTTTTAGCCTGCGGCGTGCCAGCCCGTGAGATTGCCGTAGTGGCTCCGTTCCGGGCGCAGGGTGCCCTCATCCGGCGCCAGCTGCGCCACCGCTGCTCAACTACTTCGCCCGAAGAGTTAGCTGAGATTTTGGTTGATACGGTGGAGAAGATGCAAGGGCAGGAGCGCGACGTAGTGCTAATTTCGCTGACCAACGGTCTGTTCGATGAGCGCCTGCAGCGCGCTGAGTTTTACTTCCTGCCCAACCGCCTTAATGTGGCCATTACCCGGGCCCGCTGTAAGCGCATCGTAGTGGGTAGTTCCAACCTGTTCGATACCCAACTCAGCGATGGCCAATGGCAGCAGTGGGTTCACATCTTTCAGGATTTCTGCTCCGCTGAGCCCACCTTCCATCTGCCTCTGGTACGCTCCCCCCGGCCATTACGCCCGGTGCGTCGCGCAGTAGCCAGACGCTAAAGCGCTCTTTCAGCCGTTTTTCGCCAATACCTGCTCAGCTACATCACACGGGGCCACCCGCTGCCGGGGCTACCTTTTCGCGTTGCCTCGGTCACCAGGTTGCCAGCCATTTGAGAGGCAAACAACCATTGCTGCCATTTATTCCTGCGCTATCAAGTAGCTAATTCTTCTATAGAAAAACGCTTCGTTCAAACTTGTCAACCATGACCCTTGGATTACCACTTACCCTAGTTACCCCTGACAATCTGAAAGGCCTTATTCGCTTGTTTCAAGACAATGCTATTGCTGTTCAACCTCTAGATATTAAGTACCTCGATTATCGCATCACGCATCCTGGAGGAACTGGACCAAACGTTTTACGGCAGTTTACATGGACCCGTGGCTCTTCAGTTGAGCCACTAGCGCTAAAATTGTCCGACTGGAAAACGGAAAAAGGAAAAGTAGAGCCTTACTCCTACCTGACGGTAACCCATAAAGGTGGCACCGAGCTAGTAGGATTTTCTTTAGGCTTGCTGATAGAGGATAAACATCATATCTATCCTGGTTTTAGAATTGGCAATGGAGAAGGGGGCAAAAACCGCTGGTTTGGCAAAAACACCAATGACATTCGCACAACCGATGAGGTAAAGCAGCTGGGCCAAAGGATTCAACAAGCCTGGAAGGATAGTGGCAATCAAGTTATCAAACATCCACAGCTGCCCGGTGAATGGCTAGCTCTCCAGAATATTTCATTGCCTGATGTACAGCTTGGGGCTACTACGAATGGCTACGGTAAAAATATCCTCATCAGAGAGTTTCTAACCGCATTTCTGATGGCGGAAAAGTTGCGCGATGAATCAATAGATACTGCCAAACGCCGCCTGGCCAATACGACGTCGGTGCACCCCCTTAACCAGATCCTCTATGGCCCTCCTGGTACCGGCAAAACCTACTCCACGGCGGAATGGGCCCTTGCTATGCTTCAAAATCGTCCAGTAGTGGACGTGAGAAAAGAATATCAGAACCGGCACGTCCAAGTGCGGGAGGAACTGGCCCGATACCGGGAGCGGGAGCAGGTGCAGTTTGTCACTTTCCACCAGTCGTTCAGTTACGAGGATTTCGTGGAAGGCATTAAACCCAAACTCACCGGGGAGAAACTAGCCTACCGCGTTGAGCCCGGCGTGTTCCAGCACTTAAGCCACGCCGCGAAGCGGGCCTGGCAATATCCCGCCCAAGTGGCCACGGCAGCCGCACCCGTTGCTGACTTTGATACGGTATATGCGGCCTATGTGCAGCACCTGCAAGAGCAACTCAAACAACACGGTCCGCTCCCGATTCAGACGATGACGGGCGCTAAGGCCCAGATCTTCGATATTAAAAACGGGGATGCCGTTGCCATGAAGCACGAAGGCTCCCAGTATTTTTTCACGGTTGGGAAGAAGTGGACTGCCCAAGTGGCCGAGCGTTATGAGCGCGCCGAGGATATTGTGCCCATGAACCAGAAAATGCTGGAAATAGGCGGCCCCAACGCTTCCCTTCAGTGGGCCCTGTTTCGGCACTATAGGTCCTTTGAGCAGCAGTATTTTCCCGCCGAGCAGAACCCCGACGCCACTGCGTTGGCGCCAATTCCGGCCGCCGATGGGCTAGCCCGTTTCGTGCTTATCATCGACGAGGTAAACCGTGGCAACGTGGCCAGCATCTTTGGGGAGCTGATTACTCTGCTCGAAGACGACAAGCGCGCTGGTCAGACGGACGAGCAGTCCGTACAGCTGCCTTACTCCAAAAACCAATTCACCGTGCCGCCTAACCTGCACCTACTGGGCACGATGAACACGGCCGACCGAAGCGTAGAGGCCCTGGACACCGCCCTGCGCCGCCGCTTCGCCTTCGTCGAAATGCCCCCCCTACCCCACCTCCTCAGCCCCGCTCAAATGGTGGCCCGCTTGTGGTGGCATCATGCAGATGTTGTATGGCAAGATACGGGGTACCGAGCCGCCGAGGCGAAGCTATATGAGTTGCTGGGTTGCCCGCTTACCACGGCATCCGAACAAGGGGGCTTATGGGCTAAAATAGAAAATGGGGCAGCGCCCGACGAAATACTCCAGAATGTGAAGTTTACGGGCGTCAACCTACAGTTGCTGCTCGACGCCATTAATGCTCGACTCGAATACCTGCTCGGCCGCGACTATCGCCTGGGACACGCCTGGTTGATGAACGTGGGTAGCCTAGCGCAGTTGCGCCAAGCTTTTCGTAACAAGGTTATTCCTCAGCTTCAGGAGTACTTCTATGGCAACTGGGGTCGTATTGGTCAGATCCTAGGCTCGGACTTCGTAGTGAAGACGGCCAACTCCACCTCCCCGTTGCTGGCTTTTGAAGAAGAACCGGATGGGGAGGGAAGAAGCCTTTACGAAATCAGCTCCGCTGACTGGACTATTAAAAACTTCCAGGACATCTACCTGCCGCAGTCATGAGCCCGTCTGGCCCCTATTGCCTGACAGCGTACGAGCACGAGACGTTGCTGCTCTCCCGCTATCCGGAGCTGAGCCCCCACCTCGATGCTCTTGAACGGCTCCAGATCCAGCAACAGGCCTCTTGGTTTACCCGGCTGCACGGCAGCCTACGCCTGCATCAGTTTGTCGGTGTTATCCAAGTGCCGGGGCTACTGCTTGAAATCTTACCCAAAACCGATGATGGGCGCCGCACCAATTCCTCCCAGTCGGATGCACACTGGCGCCAGGTAATGCTGCAGATGCTAGCCTATGTCCACGACCTGTCGGTAGCTGTCCCTGACGTTGCGCACCTGGCCCACTCGCCCCACGCCATGCTGGACCTGTTCGTGGCAGCGCTGGTTGAGCAGGCGGATACGCTGCTTCGCCAAGGTCTGGTCAAGCACTACCACGCCACTGACGCCAACCGTACCGCCCTCAAAGGCCGTCTGCTCTTCCAGCAGCACATCACCCACAATTTAACCCACGGCGAGAGGTTCTACACTCGTCATCAGACCTATGACCACGCCCATCCGCTCAACAGCCTGATTCGAATGGCGCTGGAGCTGGCTTCCAAGCAAGTGCGTAGCCCTGCGCTCGCGGCCCGCACCCGTACTTTGTTGCTCCACTGGCCGGAGCTACCTCCGGTACCCATCCCAGCCGACTCGCCCCCGCTAAACCGTAAGACCGAGCGCTATCACAAAGCGCTGGAACTAGCCCTACTGTTCCTGCGTGGTCAAAGCCCCACGCTTCGTGGTGGTCGCACCGAGGCCGTAGCCCTGCTCTTCGATATGAACACGCTCTTTGAGCGTTACGTAGCCCGGCACCTTCAGCGCGCCGCCAGCAAACGCCAGGGCCATGTCCGCTTGCAAAACAGTCGGGTGTTCTGGCCCGGCATCCGTATCCGTCCCGATTTAGTGCTTACCCTGACCACTGGCGTGAAGCCAATGGAAGTTAGCCACACCTTCATCCTCGACACGAAGTGGAAGCTGCCCAAAAGCTACCGCCCTTCGGCTGATGATATGCAGCAGGTGTTTGCCTACTGCCATCTGTGGAAGGCCCGTCACGGCATTCTGCTCTACCCCAGGGCCGGCAACGCTCCGTCTGAAATCAAGTACCCCTACGCTGACAGCCGCTGGGCACCCGATATACCCATCATGGGTCACGCTTACTTTGCCCCCGTGCTGAGCAAGGATGGGTCACTTAATCAACAGCTTGGCACGGATCTGTTAGACTATCTGGAGCTGAGCCTTTCCTAGCATCCTCAATCTATGCTGCACTAGGAGCCCAAATCACCATACGTCATGGGATCGCAGCAGGTAAGTTGAGTAGCAGGATTTACTATGCATTCGACGCACTTACTTAAGGTGCTCTGCCCCGCAATCTCTCTGCGCACCGCATGAACGCTATTATTTCATCACGGTAACTCTACCCTTTCGGTGTCCTCCCTAGCTAATCCTACCCCGAACATACTGTACTTCTCTGCTCTACTACCCACGCGCGCGCCGCGCTTGTGGCAAGCGCTGACCAATGCGCTGCAGCAGTACTTGATTCCGTTTCGTCTGCTAACGAACACCCGCGACATCTGGAGCATTGACTATATGCCCGTGCAAGTCGGAGCCGATGAGTTTGTGCAGTTTCGCTATGACCCCTCGTATCTGCAGTTCAAAAAACACGCGGGTACTATCACCGTTGCCTCCGAAGTAGATGCCGTACGGGCGTTGCGTCAGCTAAAGCAGAGCTCGCTACGGGTAGACGGAGGGAACGTGGTGCGGGTAGGTAATAAGGTTATTGTCTCAGATCGGGTATTTAAGGAAAATCCGCTGGTAACGGCGGAGGAAGTGCGCCAACATTTGGAGCAGGCATTGCGGGCAGAGCTGGTAATTATTCCCGCCGATCCCCATGATTTTACTGGGCACGCCGATGGCATGGTGCAGGCGCTGGGCGACCATACTGTGCTAATAAATGAGTACCAGGCTTCGGACGCTGAGTTGTCTCGTCAACTTACGCAGACGCTACGCAACAATGGCCTGCAGTGCGTGCCTTTTCCCTATAACCCCTATCAAGAAAAGGGCTCCACCACGGCCCGCGGCGCCTATATAAACTTGGTACGGATCGGGCCGCTGGTCCTATTGCCAGTATTCGGTCTTCCGGACGACGAAGCGGCCCTATACCGTGCCAGTCAGCTTTTCCGGGGCTGCGCGATTGTGCCGATAGACGTAGCAGAGCTAGCCCCTTTGGGTGGATTGCTACATTGCGTAACCTGGGCGGTACATGACCCACACCTGTCCTTGCTGCCGCAGCAACAAAGCGAGCCGGTTTACTCCCTTAACGCACTGCACGAACTGTGGGGAAGCCAGGAGCAACCAGTTGATGACCGACGACTAGACCGTTACCGCGGCGCTATGTTGGGGCTGGCCTTTGGTGACGCTATTGCAGGGCAACCGGAGGGGGCACCGCCCCAACGGGCAACGGCTGTAACGCAATTGGCGTTGTTTACCGCCGAAGGTTTGTTGCGCGCCGAGCACAAGTCTGTACAAAAAGGGATTGGTGGCGCTGAAGCCCACATCATCTGGGAAAGCTGGCTGCGGTGGTTGCATACGCAGGGAATGCCCCGCAAATCATACCTCAACCCCGAATGGCCCGGAGGCTGGCTCACGACCGCGCCACAGTTGCAGCACCGGCGGCAGCCGACCACCACGACGTGGCAAGCACTTACGTCGGCCCCACCGCACCTTCCTCACCTAGCCAGTAACCAGAGCATGGGCGCCGACCCGTTAGCGCGGGCCGTTCCCATTGGCCTTTTTCACTTTCGGGCCCCTTGGCACGCGGCCGAAATAGCAGCTAAAGTCACTAGCTACACGCACGGGCATCCATTAGCACAAACCGCGGCTGGGTGGGTGGCGGCCACGCTGGCCGGCCTGATGCGGGGCTGGTCGTTGAGCGATGCAGCCCGAGTGGCCACGCAGCTGCTGCCCAGCGAAACGGCGGCTGGCGAAGCCTGCCGCCAGGTCGTCATGCTGGCGCTGCGGCTGGAGCACAAGCCCGTCCCCGCCCAGTCGGCTGACATGTGGGCGATGATGCGCCAACGTACCGCACCAGCGGTCCTGCTGACGGCCCTTTACCACACTCAGCACTATTCGACGCATCCTGAGCAAGGCATTCGGGCCGCGGCCGGGTTTGGAGGACGACAAGCGGCGGCGCTTACGGGGGCATTGCTGGGAGCCGTTTCAGGAGAGTCGGCCTGGCCGGTGGGCTGGCGTGGACACCTAGACCTGGCCCAGCTGGTGTGTACGCTGGCCGATGATATGCACACCAGGTTTCGGGGCGGTACGTTTCACGTACACGAGGAATGGTGGCGCCGATATCCAGGTTGGTGAGGGCCCGAGCCCGGGTATGTGCTCTTCCGGGTTAGTAGGCCCGAAGTAGGCTAGGTTGGAAGAATGATTTTTCGCAGGTAAACAAGCTCTTATACTCCTATGTAGACTCATTCCAGGATGTACGACCTTGACGGGGCACCTTTGGGGCCAGGGGCCGTACTAGAGCCTTTCGGAAAGATGTTTTTAGAACCGGAAGCACAGTTTCTATGGGCAGCTCCTCTGTGGCGGGTGGAGATAGATGCGGCCGGTAACTGGCGCACTCTGCCGCAGCGGGGCGGCAAATTTTACGAGTTCACCCAGGAAGTAGCGGCGCAGTGCCGCTCGTGGCCTAACCCAGTTACGGACATCTGCGAACCGACAGGACGGAGATGTCCTGCCGGCACGCCAGAGGAGCATAAATTCTACGCGGTCTGATGGGGATTAACCCTTTCTGTGGTGGGCAATAGGCATTTTGACTTAGCTGAATAGACTAAACCAGAGGAATAGCAAGCTAAGTAGTTTGCAAGCCGGATTTAGTGGGAGTCAGTTGCCAGCAGTAGGGCCTTATTCGCTGCTTCCATTCCGAATAAGTGGTGTGAGAAATCCAGTCAACCATGCCTAGCTGGTGTTGGAGCGGACGGTTACGGCACAGCGTGCTGCGCTTATTTACCGTATCGTTGACGATATAGTTGTAGATGATCTGGAGGGATTGTGCGAGGGTGGAAACGCCGATGCGGAACACATAGGTAGCTTTTCCTTCCTCCGTGCTTTCCCAAATGACAAAGGCGGTGTGCCGGCTTTTCAGCGTGAAAAGAAAGGAATCGTGAATGGTGCACACTCCCTTGGAATTAATGACCTGTTCCGGGGTCGGAATGATACAGGACTCCTCGTCCATTGCCTCGCACAAGTAGCGCATACTTGTTGACCGAAAGAAATTGGGTAGATGCGTCCGGTAATATTGTTTAGTGTACTGGGAGAACTTATTAATAACTAACTGCGAGTTGTCTGAATCAACATCGATGGTTAGCTGACCTGTGTTGGAGAGAAACCGGATGTAATAGAGTACAACTTCCCGATTCAAGATGGCACTGACTGTACGCTGGTGGACCTTGACTTGCAAGGGTGGTGCCTGGCGGAAGGTGTAATGGGCTTTGATCAGATTGAGGGATTGGCGGGCCTCCGGGAAGTAATAGCGGTTGAGAAAAGTGCCGCCGTGGCGGATTAACAAGCCACCATCACAAAACTGAATGTCTTTCCAGTCAACGGTAATCAACTGCTCTGGGACGGACGATAATGAGTTTAGGGAAGCAGAGACAGACGGGGGAATCGGTAATGCTAGCCGCTGGCGCGGTGCAGTTGTAGCCTTGAGGAAGACACTAGTAGGATTCTGAGCCTGGTTAATTGCCTCTTCAGTTTCTTGAAGTCGGCGCTTCGACAGCGCTATTTTTTTGATGACATCTCTTTTGGCTGCCTCCAACTGCTGCTGCTTGCCCGTTAAGGCCACCAAGGCCTCTTCCGCCAACTTTTTTCTTTGCTGCGTTAACTGAAGCGTAATGCTCCGTTTCTTATTCAACTGACTTTCTATCGCTTTTTTCTTTTTCTGCAATTCTTGGTAGTCACTGGAAACGCTATGCAGATTTAACTTGCTGCCTGGACTTAGCTGTTGCCGTACGGTGGTGAGCTTTTGCTCTATTCTTGCCAACTCGTCAGACAGTAAGTCCGGTCCCGGACTTTTTTGTTCTTCCTCTCGACATTGGGCAAGAATATGTTTTTGCTCCTCTTGTTTGTGCTCTAAGATCTGCAGCTGTTGCTCGAAGCTGAGTCTACGTTGGTGGAGTTGCTCATGAGTTTCAACTTTAGAAGCATTAAAGCGGCAAGCTATGCCCTCTTGAATGCAGCTTAACAGTCGACCTTGAAACTCTGTAGCGAAGGGCAGCTTACTGTGTCGAGGAATAGCATAACCATTTATTTTCAACCATTTAAATAGCTCTTGTTCAGGATAACCTTCTTTCTGAGCTACGGTGCGTAGGCAGAAAAGACTAAAGGACTTCGATTTCGATTTGCCCGATGCCATAGTAGATGTTAATGCGAGAGTTGTGGTAGTTGAAGAGAATAATGGTGTACAATCAGGATCGTGGAGCATTTCGGCGGATGATCTGCTCCTAAGTTGCGAATGGGACCTTGGTTTCGTACAGCTCGACTAAGGAGTGCGGCTGAGTTATCTGGTTATCGACGATGATGTTGAGTAAGCCAATGGGGTGGATCTTGCCACCCTAGTGCCAAAGAGTGCGCTCAGGACAAAGGGCACATGATGCTGATTCAAGTGAGGATAGTCCACCTAATGGTTGTTATGGCCATCCACTGCGTAGTCAACCCAGAAGGCTGTTGGGCGTTGTATAAGTAGCTACTCCTACATTTCCTTGTAGTAGCCGGCGAAATCAACGACGTATATATAGCCTCGGTCTCGGGCCGTTGGCCCCCATTTCGCAGAGTAGTTGCTGTTTTTCGCGGCGTCGTAAGCTAGTGAATCGGCTAGGGTATAGCAGGTAACATGCGAGACCACCAGGCCAGTTAGCTTCCCTAGTGATGGCAGCTTAGCGGCGGCATCCTTGCCAATTTTTCCAACGACGCGCCCCTCCCATTCTAGTACCCTGGCACCCCAGCGGTCATGGCCAATGGTGATAGGGCTGCCTACTTTGATCTGGTCGCGGATCAAGGCATAGGTGGCAGCCTTGCCTTCCCATTCATCTGCCCCCCAAGATAGCTGCACTTTGCCCATCTCATCTTTTACTGAATTGCCGATTTGCTGGCGCTGCTGGTCACCCAGAGTAAAAGGACGGCCCTCAGCCACTGCCAGCTCCCGCTCATAATTGAACACTGCCAGCCGGTAGCGGGCCCGGGTATAGGCCACGTACAGCAACCGTCGTTCTTCTTCCACCACTTCGGGCAAACTGGCTTCGGTTTCGCTCTGCCCAAAGTCCATGAACGAAGGGGGCAGCAGCACGGCGTCAAACTCCAAGCCTTTCACCTTGTGCATGGTAGTGAGAATGACCTCGCGCCGTTCCGGCTCGTGGGGGGCTACGGCCCGGATGTGCTTCTCGTAGAGCCTGGCGAAGTGACCGTCGTCGTGGCGGGCTAGGTCAGTAATGAACTCCAGCAGCTCCTGCTGGGTAGCTTCTTCCAGGGGCTCGCCGCGGCGCTCACATTCAGCTCGGAACTCGTACAGCAGGCAATGGACCAGATGCAGTAGATAGGGATCCCACACGTGGCCGAGGCGGGCCAAGCAAGCTTCTTTTTCCTGCGCGAAGGACTCCATAAAATCGGGGGCCAGCAAGGCCTCAGGGGCGGCGTAAAAGGGCTGAAGCAACTCCCGAAATTCCCGAGAGGCCACCGGCGAGGTGCTAGCCCCCTGCACTCGCAAGGTTACACCCTCGAGCAAGCTGTTTTTATCCAGTTCGGTATAGGCCCTGAACACTTCATCATTGGAGCGTAGCATCACGGCCACCTGTTGGTATCGCTTTGCTGCTTGAGGTCGGCCTTGTGCATCGGGTCCCGGCTGGTAGGTTTCTTTCAGCAACTGTTCCAGCTTTTTATGCCAATGGGGGGCCTCGCTAGTGCGGACATCGATGATCTCACAGTAAGTACTGGTGGGGACTGGCTCCCGCCGGGCCCGAAGGGAGGGTAAGTTTTTAAAACGGCGGGGGTTGGCGGCTAGCAGTTGGGTACCTGCTTCCAAGATGGCGGGGTAGGAACGGTAGTTATCACTCAGGTAGAAAGGTTTGCCGTGCTGGTACAGCTGATACAGCTTCTTATAGTAAGGGTACGGGTCCCGGGGCTCATTGACATTCGCTTTCTCGTAGCCATAAATGCTTTGATTGGGGTCGCCGATAACGCAAAGCTTCGTCTGGTCCGGCGGCGCGATGATGCGGAGTAGTTCCAGGCGCTCCGTGGTGATGTCCTGAAACTCATCCACAAAAGCATAGGCAATCGACTGGCGCAGCTCTACCTGAAGTAATGAGGGATTAGTGGCGAGGGCCTGGGTTAGACAGGGGACCCATTGGTCGTATGCCTTACCCTGCAGCCGTTCCCCCAGGATGCGCTGGCAAAAGCCGTGAAATGTGTATACATGCAGCCGGTTAATGAGGCGGCCATAGCCTAAACGCTGAAATAATCGGCTTAGGCGCTCTTTCAACTCCACCACCACCGCGCGGTTGTAAGCCAGAATGATGATTTCTTCGGGCTTTACATTTTCCTGATGAATGAGTCGGGCCACCCGAAGAATAAGCGTATGCGTTTTGCCGCTGCCAGGGCCCGCAATTACCTGCAGGTGCTGGTTGAGCGGCGCGTCATACACCTGCCGCTGCTGTTCGTTGAGTTTGGCTTCTTCCTCCTTCAGGGCCTCTCCCCGGTAGGCCTGCAGCTTGGGGTGGTCTTCGCCCAGGTAGTCCTCCTGGCCGAGCAGACCCACGAGTGCCGCACTGCCCTCACAACCAAAGTATTGCTTGATAAAACCATCCTGGGCTTCCGTTGCCAGATGGCTAAGACATTCGAGAGCCAACAATCGCAGCTGCTTTAGCTGGCGTCCTTCCTCGAACTTCTGGTACACCTGGGCATCCGAGACAGAGCGGTTGAGCGCCGCCGTGTGGTCATCCTGATCAGGTGGGGTAAGATCCTGAACGAAGAGTTCAATGCCCGTGGGCAGCAGGGTCCCGCTCGTGTTCAGATAAGCCAGTGACCGGGCCAGAAACAGCAGATTGTCCACATACGCGGTGCCTTCGGCTTCCAGCTCCAGTACCAGCACAACGTCGGCGTAGTTAAATTGAGTCTGCCCAGCGCGGACCACGTGCTCCAGTAGGGCCTGTAGGCGCTCACGCAGGGCGGCGAGAGGAGCTTCCAGCTGCCGAGCATTTCCCTGTTCGCTGCTTATCACCTGAATACGCATACCCCGTTCAGGGCCTTTCACGTCGAGCAGGGTTTTAGTTTTCACGCCCGGCAGCAAGCGGATGAGGCTGAGAGCAAAACGGGCGCGCTTCTGCTGCCAGTCCTTGCTAAGCTTGCGGCACGTGGCGGGGGCACCTAAGGGCTGCTTTTTGGCCCCAATTTCCGCCCAGTGCACATGATCAGTGGTGAAGTATTCAGCCGCTACCTCGCGCACAAGCTCGTCCCACTCTGAGGATTCAATGCGGCGCTGCCCACCACCCGCCGGCAGCAGGCGTAACAGGCGACGGGCCAAATCGAATAGAGCCTCAACCAGCGGAAGCCGGTGATCCGCAAACTGCGCTTCTTGCCAGGCATGTAGCTCGGCTTTGCGGGTTTTAGTGGAGCGCAGCCATAAGGGACGATCAATGAACAGGGCTCGCGCCCGTTGAGCCTTGAAGAGCAGGCGAAAGGCCACGCTAAGTTGTTTCTGGCCGGTAAGACGCAGCAATTCATCCAGCGGTAGGTTGAGGCTGGGGGCATTGGCTTCTCGGTGAGGCGACGAGTGCAGGGCTTCTACAAACTGTTGTACCTGCTGCCGCTCGTCAGCCTGCCAGATAAGAGCATAATTGGGGTGCTGCCCCAGGGTAAGAGGCAAGTGGGTGAGCGTGTACATTCCCAGGTGAAGGCGGCCTAATTCTTCCAGCCAGTGCAGTGACAGGCGGAAGCGCACCTCATCCTCGGCGGCGTTAGCCAACCCACTCCGGCTTAAATCGAGGGGCAGGGCATAGGGCTCAGTCATGGGCACCTGGAGCTTACCCATTTTTGCCAGGTGCTGGTGTAGCTGCTGCTGGGTATTGAACACATACTGCCAGCTCAGATCACTTTTGTGAAGCAGGTCACGCAATACCCCGAAGTCGGCCCGGGTGAGTATGCACAACGACTGAATGCGGCGCTCACCGGCAAATCCGGCCTGCTGCCGCTGGGCCGCATTGCGGCCCGCGCGACCGACTTCCTGCAGAAAGTCCTCGAAGGTGCCCGACGGCCCTAGGTGATACAGATAATGAATGTTGGGAATATCCATCCCCATGCCGAAGGCCTTGGTTGCCACCAGCACTAGGGTGTGCGTGGGCTCCTCGTCGGTAGCCTCAACATCTATCCCAGGGTCCAGGGTAGCCTTGTAGGCCTCGTATTTGGCACTGCGCTCCGCGCCGTCGAGGGCAGCGTGAAAGTAGTCGACGTGGCCGGCCCAGGGCAGGCCACGTCGCTCAGCCAGCTGATTCAGGGCCAAGGCAGTATCCTCCGCTTGCTGCCGGGTGCGCACAAATACTAGCACTCGGCTGAGGGCGGGATTGAACTGCTGTTCTTCTAGGTTATCTACTACTGCCTGCACCCGCTGGGCATCGTCTTTCACCGTTCGAAAGCCCATCTCAATGTGCTCCCGCACGGGATTATAGGCTAGGTCACCAATGCGTTCCATTTAGCCGAATAGTTGCGTGAAGCCTTCGTAAATCTTTTCCGTGACGGTAGCCGAAAACAGCAACACTGGAAATTTGTGCACGCTAGTGTCGCGGTGGCCTTGCACCATGCGGGCAGCGTGCAAGTAGTCGGGGCGAAACTCATGGCCCCACTGGGAAATGCAGTGGGCTTCGTCGAAGATGGCATATTCTAGCCCGCCGTCGGCAGCTAGACGTTGGGCAAAAGCACGGGCAAAACTGCGACTTCGAAACCGCTCGGGGGTGATGAAGAGCAGCATAATTTCGCCCCCCGCCAGGCGGCTGTAAATCTGCTGCACCTCATCTTGCTTGTCCTGGTTGAGGTACTCAACGCTACTGTAAAACCCCCGTTGCCAAAGGGCAGACACCTGGTCTTCCATCAGGGCCTTGAGGGGCGTGACCACGATGCTCAGCCGATTGGTATAGGCACTGCGGTAGAGCGCGGGAGCCTGGAATAGCAGGGACTTACCGCCCCCCGTAGGCAGCGACACCAGGAGGCTTAGATTAGCGGGGGCCGGCAAGATGCGATCCAGGTACGGCAACTGATCTGCCCGCCATTCATGCTGCACCAGCTGCTTTTGTTGCGTGTCCCAGAATTGCAGAAAGACTAGCTGCAGAAGCTCTTTAGCTTCGTCGATATCCAACTCAAACTCCGCATCGGGCTGCCCACTGCCGAATACTGTCTCTGCTTTGTTGGCTGCCTGCTGGTAATCCTCCACAGCATGCCAGGGGGTATCGAGCACATCCACCTGCAAGCCCCAGGAGGCCACGATTCCTGGCGTTTCGCTCAAGCGTGGGTCAAGCAACCACACCCGGTTATCGACGTGATTATGGAGAGCTAGCTCCTGCCAGTGATTCACCACCGGGCGTTGCAGCTGTAGCAAAAAGTGCGTGTCGCGGGTTAAGTACTCGAAGTCCGCCGGCTCTGAACCATGAACGGAAGCCTCATCGTCTTCTTCGGCCGCTTTATCGTCATATACCTGACCGTCAATGGATTCCCCCTGGATCGAGTAGGAGTTCATGGTAGCCCCGTTTTTTCCTCCCGATGCCAGCCGAGCCCGCTCAAATAAGGCGGTGTTCTGGGCCAGAAAATAATTCTCGCCCAGGGCGAAGCCATCCAGCAACAGCTCAATGGGTCCCCGATAGTTGGCCCGCAACAGGGCCGCGCCGCGGTGAGCTGAAGCCACCAACAGACGGCGTTCATGGCGGCTATCGTGCAGTAGCTCCAGCTGCCGCGCTACCGGTGCATCAGAGTCGGGAACAAAGTAGCCGCGTTGCTCGAAGAAGCGGGCCAGCACGGCCACCTCCTCCGATCGCGTAGCCAGCAGCACCAGGGGGCCTTGCTGGCGGCGGCTGATGCTATCCACCAGTTCGGCCTGCAGCAGCCAGTAGCGGGCTCGGTAAATGCTTTCGGGGTAGAAAGGGGTAACTCCCAAGCGCTGCTGCAGCCGGAAAGCATCGACGGCAATGCTACGCAGCCGCCCTTTAGGAGCGCTCTGCTCAATTCCTTCTATATGCAGCTGTCCTGTAGGAGCGCTTTTCTCCTTTGCTTCTATAAGCCGCGTAACGAGGCCCGGGAGCTGGGCGACCAAGGCTTCCCAGCTGAAGCTCCCCCACACCCGGAAACTGCCATAGCGTCTTTTCTCCAGCCAGAAATGCTCGTAGCCAACCGGGATTTCCGCCCGCAGCTCGGTTGCTTGCGAGTGGGTCAACCCCACAAAGCTCTGGCCTCCCGAAAACTTCAGCCATTCAGAACGAGTGCTGGGACTAGCCAGCAGGTCGTGGATCCCTAACGCATCGCGCAAGAGCTTTTTATGGGTGAGCGTCAGCAAGTCTGACCTGATGATCAGCAGAGCCATGCTGGGCTGCCCCTTCAGGAGAGGATACGCAGCTAGCAGCTGTTCCGCCGTCAGACAGCAGCAGCCGGGGACGCTCCAGTCCGGCGCCAGGGCTTCAGCTTGGCATTCGGCCAGAACAAGGTATTGCCGGAGGCGCACCCGCACGGCGGGCGCCATGGCCGCGGCGGTTGGCACGAGGCTAGCCTGCCGGCAGTAAGCGAAAAAGCGGGCAGCCCATATGGCTTCCGTCGGATAAGCGCTTAGCTGCTGCTGGACGGCGTCCTCGTCAAGCTCGCGGTATTCGGGATCCGTTTCCTTATTGGCAAAAAACCGTAGGCCGGGCAGTCGGCTGAGCTCTCCCCACGCGGACGAAGGGGCCAGGGCTAACTGCACTGGCGGGAGCCCTTCCTCGGCTAAGGTGGCCTGCATTTCGACCAGGAGGGGCGATGCAACCGGCTGCGGTCGGAACCACTCCAGGCGCTGTTGACGCAGTTCGAAGTCGTCCATAGCCAAACAAGCAGTTCCGACGAGGCGGCTACGCAAGCCGGCCAGCGCGGTGCTCACGGAATGAGAAAAAAGTCCTTGCAACATCTCCCATTCCGTTGGTTCGGCCAATAGGAGGCGCTGCACCTGGTTGAGAAACAGGTGCCAGGCTAGCTCCGCATCGGCAGCGGCCGTGTGGCTCGTGCGGAGCGCGTACACCTGCAGCTCAGGGCTGAGGGCCATTTCCACGAGCAGGGTATCCCACAGGTTTTCCGCAGCCAGCGTCACACCATGATCTGCTAAGATAGGCGCATCAAAGTCGCGCACATTATGTCCGACGGCTAAGTAAGAGGTTGTAGCCGTATGCTCGGCCAGCGTAGCGACCGTAGTGCTTACAGCGGTTTCTCCTTTGCCCGTGCGCCAAGCCCCAGGCCGTCCCCAGGCCATCTCCCGAATGGTTTTTTGATCGCTCTCCAGATCGACGGCAATGACAGCAAACGTATCGCCAATCAGCCCAGGCAGCATCTGCTGAGCTCGTGTGTGCAGGAGCTCGGGGCTGGCAGCCGTTAGAAAGCGGGCTATCGTTAGAAAATCTTCATCTGATAACTGGGCCGCTACCTTTTTCTGATTGGCTGGCGACAACGCCGCGAATTGAGCAACAGCCGGGTCATGGGGAAATGGCACCGCCCGATCTCCCACCAGCCAGGCCTCCAGAAGGGTGGCCTTATTAAGGCGTGCAACCAAGAGCTGCAGAGCTCCTGTTTGGTCACCCCAAGTCAGCGCGATGGCCTGCTTACCCTGTTGGTAGTCCTGCAGAGAAGTAACCTCGGGCAGTTGCTGCACCCATTGGAGAAGGATAGCGTCGAAGACGGGATATTGCTCCTTCCCCAAGGCTGCTTTGAGCTGTTGCCATGCGGTGACCATTTCTTGGGCTGGCTGCTGACGTACAAATCCCAAGTACAAGTCCGTTATTCCAGTCTCCTCCGCCAAGGGCCACCAGGAAGCAACTACTACGGGTAGAGGAAGGAAGAGCTGAATGATTCGCGCGGCTACAGCAGGCACTTCGCGCAGGGGGGAGCGATAGCGCACCCACAGCTGCCAGGCGAATTCAGGGTCAGCAATACCTAAATAGGTTTCAATGGCCTGCGCACCAGATTCTGGAGCATTTCGAAGAATAGCATCTAGCAACCGGGTAGCGGAAGTCAGCCGCTCACTATCGGTTATAGGCCGAAACTGGGCAATTAATGCCTCTATCACAGCGGCCCGGCATTCGTCTGGCAGAGGGCTATTAAGCAGTCGAAGCAGTAAATCCAGTGAAACTCCACGCAGCAACCGGACCAACAACGGTAAGTCGGCAACCAGCGGCTGGGCCCAGCGCACCTCCCTTTTGCCGGCATGCCGGGAGCTGGGTTGGTCAGCTACTAGTAGCCAGTCTTTTTCTCCCGGCAGCACTCCCTGCAGCTGCTTGATATTCCAAAAGATTTCATCGTTTGAACCCGCGCACCAGAGAAAGCCATATCCTTTATCCGCAAATACCGTGGTTACTTGCCCGAAGTCCAGCTCCGCCTCCGCCGGAATGCGCGATAACGGCTTTCTATTGGTCGAAGCTGCCCGGGTAGATTTCCGGGGAGCCGGGGCAGCTATAGCTTCCCGAGGTACTGGGGGCTTCTCCGGGAGTATTTCTTCTAGCTCCTGAAGACTAGAAAAGGGGCGCACGGGAAAATTCAAATCAACGAGCACGACGCCTTTGCCCGTTGGGTTCGCTGTAACCGGCGAGTTTATGAGATCCACTTTAGCGGGGATTGCAGTCTGAGCCGCTTTAGCATCAGCAGCGGCCAGCGCTTCACCTACCGTAGCGTACATGGGTGTCACTGCAGGACCAGCCCCCACTTCCCGCCTTAAAATAGCTTCCCAATCGCTTGGCACCTCTCGTACCATCCGCAAGTCAGGCACTGTGATGTGCCGGCTTAGGATTACTTGTAGTTGGGAGACAGTAAGGTTAAATAACTTCAGTAGTTGGGGTAATTGCATTAGGTACTAGCCACTAGGATATCTTAACTGGGGAAAAGCCCTCCCCTACCGCGGATGCTTTCCCATAAAGAGCTTTTTAGGCTATTAAGAGGCAAAAAAGAACGTATAAAGCACGCTATGGTTAAGCAGGACTGCGAAGCTATAAGAAACGACTATGTTTCCTGTTTTTATCCATAATTAGTTTTTGCGCTGCCCTCCTAACTATCCTCATGCAGAAGGGAGTTATGCATTAAGCTGCTAACGCATAAAGTGAAACCAGAGAAGTATTGAGTCGTGGGTATTCACTCAGCTACTAGGCGGGAAATTTGATGGATGAGCTCTACCGCTAGCTGTTCTCTGTTCGGACCGTAATGGAACTGCCGATGGCAATTTGGGCAGAGAGCGACCGTATTTGAAATCAAATCACTGCCCTGCTGTGACAACCACCGCACATGATGTACTTCCAAGTAGGGCAACCCATTTTCCGTGAAGAAAGGAGCTTTTTGGCGGCAGTGTTCGCAATGCTCCTGGGCTAGTTCAAGCACCCTTGCGCGCACAGCAGGGCTTCGCTCATAGCGTACTGTTCCGGCCGACTGTATAAGTCGGGGCTTTTGAATTCCTACTGGATTTTCCGGGACACCTTCTTGTAACAGGGCCGCAGTACGTTCCGCTAAGAAGAGTGGGTCGTCCGTGGGAAGCTGTAGCTGAATGTAGGGGGTAGCTTCCAGCATGCCTCGAATAGTCGCATAATAGGGCGCTACATTTTCTAGCGGCACTAAGCCTTTTGCCCACGCTACACCCATAGTGGACAAGACGAAGGAGATGTTTTGCATCCTTCGCTCTTGGGCATTAACATCCCTGCCATACCGCGATTTGAGGGAGCGGTATAGAGCTGCTTTGTTTACTTTCTCCCCTTTATTCTGCCTTTCTAATAAGTCAACGTAGGCTTCAACCGAAGCCGCTAATTCTTCCATTGTCCAATTGGCCATTCCAAACGTTGCTGCTGTAGTAAGATATAATTGCCTGTGCAAGGTAGGGCTGGCGGAGCATCACTCTAGCTTTTCTCCGGCAGTACCTTTACATCATAATGCTTTGTCTTCCTATGCGCGGCTAGTAGCTTCCGTTGCCTTATTTGCGTTATCCACAAGCTGCATAAGGACACTACCTCCAATTCATCGCCTGAGTTAGGGAGAGTCGTGAGTCAGCTCCTAGCGTTAGGCAATCTTGGGGGCGCGACGATGGATATCAACCAGCCTACCAATTGCCTGTTGGTAAAGAAGCAATACGCTTTCCCTACCACCCGGACTGTAGTGCCCCTACTTGATTCAGCTTGCACTTGGACGCGGCTGACTTAGGGTCCGCCGACCGCCAACATGACTTTCCAGCTGACGCGAAGCTGCCGGTGGGTTGGTAACCGGTGCAAGGCAACAACTATTCGTAATCAGGCTTTGACCGAGGTAACAACTTTCCTTCGACTGACCGCACCGCTACCGTAGTCGACAACTCGGCCACCACATTTAATGACCAATATTATTACTCTTGCGCCTAATCACAACTTGCGGACATAGGCAATCTTGGAGAGCTATATCCGCGCTGGTCAGCGCCACCCAGGAAGTATATGTTATCATGGGTTCCTAGTAAAGGTGACACCGGCGCTAATAGCACCGCCACTACAATTGATCTGGGGAGGGTGACCCTATCGGCACGCATCTAGAAGATGGTCGTAGTGCTCTCTGTATGTGACCAAGACGCGAAGGTCCCACAACGAATGTGAATTGGGTCAGGATCTGCGGACAGTATCTATGCGTAAGTCAATGATCCCCTATTATTTGTGTATAAAGTTGCGACTAGAGATCGGCGCTCAAATCTCTTCTAAGCGGCCAAAAGTCGTTTTACGGTTTCCACAAAAGCATGCTTAAAGGAGTCATCCTTAGCCAGCATCTTGTAAAGGTCCAGTTCTGTGCGGCGCTGGCTGTTGATTACCTCTTCGAAGATTCGGTTGAAGGTTATTTCTCGGGTCTGGTTGTCGGGGTTGTCCTGAAACTTAGCCTTAAAATCAGGGTGCGCCTGCATACCGCGGACGATGTTCAGGAACTTGACCCGTTGGTCTTCAGGCGTGGCTTCCCAACCTTGAAACCAGCGCTCATTGAAAGTTTTGATTATTAAATCAAGTGGATCCTTATCGGAGTCCGGATCATGAGCTCCGCGAGGGTTTGGGTTCTGCGGATCAAGTTCTGTTTCGGAATCGTCTAAGCCAATAGAGGCATTAAGCTTGACTCGCTCCAACCCGTAGGTGGCTAAGTCAACCGAGTCCATCAGTGCATCCAGCGTGTCCTGGTTGGGGTCCTGAAGCTTAAGGCGAGGGATCAGGAACTTCAGAAACCAGAACAGCTGCTCCCACTTGACGATGTCAAACGGCATAATGGAAGCCAGTTGCCCGTAAATCTTGACGAACTGCTTGGCCTTGATCTTGAAGTCAACCTTTCGCTTTTCCTCCAAGTCAAGTTCGTGGCTAAAGCGGTCCTCCGCCAGCTGCAGAATGGGACTTAGCTCCTTCTCGGCATCTTTACCTAGGAAGTACCGATTGACAAATTCCACAACCTCGTGCCACTCATACACGCCGACATCGTCTAAGTTACCTTTCAGCTCGTGCAGGACGTTTACGTTCGTCGCCTGGCTCAGAGTTGTGGCAGTGTAGAAGTCGTCAAAGGACTTCTTGATGTCTTCAGTCGAGTTCCAGAAGTCGAGTACAAACAGATCCTCCGTTTTCTTTCCCAGCTTGTTAGCCGACCGGTTCAGGCGGGAAAGGGCCTGAACGGCCAACACGCCTAGCAGCTTTTTATCCACGTACATGGCTGAGAGCTTGGGTTGGTCGAAACCCGTAAGGTATTTGTTAGCTACCACTAGCAGGCGATACTCGTCATGGTCGAAAAACCGGGCGATGCGGTCCGTTATGTATCCGGGGTCGGTGGGCTTGGCAGTGTCCAGACTTTCCGGGAAGTCGTTGAGCGAGTCTTCGGTATGCTCAATGCCGTCCACTTTCTTTTTCCCCGAAAAGGCAATGGCAATCCGGAAGGGGTGGCCGCGGTGCTGGAGCTGAGTGCGTAGGGCCTGATAGTACCGTATAGCCGCTTCAATGTCCTGGGTGACGACCATGCCTTTGGCTTTGCCCTTCAGCTTCTTGGTGTTCACCACGCCGCTCAAAAAGTGGTCGAGCATAATCTCCGCCTTAGTGGCGATGGTTTCCGGATGGCGCTCGACGAAGGCCCGAAGCTTTTTCTGCGCCTTGGCCGTATCAAATAGCGGATTTTCAGCTACTGATTTCTGAATTTCATAATAACTCCTGTAAGTAGTGTAATTGGCCACTACGTCGAGAATGAAGCCTTCCTCTATGGCCTGTTTCATCGAATACAGGTGGAACGGACGGAACTTGCCGTCCTCGCCTTTAATGCCGAATTTCTCGAGCGTAGCGTTTTTGGGAGTTGCCGTGAAGGCTAGGTAGGAGGCGTTACCCCGCATCTTGCGGGTTTGCATAGCCCCCAGAATCAGGTCCTGAGGATCCGCCGCATCCGCATCTTCATCGGTGGTATTACCCATGGCCTGGTTCATCTTATCGGCTGTGGACCCGCCCTGCGAACTATGGGCCTCGTCGATGATGACGGCAAACCGCTTCTCGCTCAGATCGGCGATGCCGTCGACGATGAAGGGAAACTTCTGAATCGTGGTGATGATGATGCGCTTACCCTGCTCTAGGGCTTCTTTCAACTCGCGAGATGAGTGCGCCGGGGCCACAATGTTCTTGACTTCAGAGAAGTCCTTGATGTTCTCGCGCAATTGCTTGTCAAGCAAGCGGCGGTCCGTGACTATTATCACCGAATCGAACAGGGGATTGTCCACTCCCCTGCTCCCAGCTACCTGCGCGTGCTGCGGGTAGGTTTCGATGAGCTGGTAAGCCGCCCAAGTAATGGAGTTAGATTTGCCCGAGCCCGCCGAGTGCTGGATCAGGTAACGCTGCCCGACTCCGTGACTGGACGCGTGCTTAACCAGCTTCCGCACCACCTGCAACTGGTGGTACCGGGGAAAATATAGGGTGCGCTTGCTGAGCTGATCGGTGTCGCGCCCGTCAAGGCGAACAAAGTGCTGGAGGATGTTGGCCACACTGTGGCGCGTCAGAATTTCCTCCCACAGGTAGGAGGTCCGGTGGCCGAAGGGATTAGGTGGATTCCCTTTACCGTGGTTATGCCCCTGGTTGAAGGGCAAGAAGAAGGTTTTAGCGCCTTCCAAGCGGGTGGTCATGTACACCTCGTCGGTATCCACGACGAAGTGCACCAGGCAGCGGCCAAACTGCAACAGAGGTTGTTGGGCATCGCGCTTGTACCGGTATTGGTTTTGCCCGTGTACCTTGGCATTCTGGCCCGTCCAGGCATTTTTGAGTTCCAGCGTACTGAAAGGCAAGCCATTAACAAAGAGCACCAGGTCGATTTCCTCTCCCTTGTTGGCCAAGCTGTAGCGTACCTGACGCGTGGCGCTGAACTCGTTTGTTTCGAAGGCGTCCTTGATTTGCTGGCTGCTCGAGGCTAAGGGCAGCGGGTAGAAGAGGGTGAAGTGGGCATCGTCTACTTCCAGGCCCTTGCGCAGCACCCGCAGCAGTCCGTACTTCTTGATGAGCCGGTCCAAGCGTTCGAGTATTTTGAGCTTCCAGTCGGGCTGCTTGCGAAGCTTGTCCAGCTCTTTGCCCTGCGTGGCCTCCAAGAAGTGCCAGAAGCGGTGCTCGTCGATGGCGTATCGGGCCTCAAAGTCATTTGCGTAGCTAATATAGTAGCCGTTACCGCCCCGGTAGGCTTCGGTCTGTTCAGCCGCCAAGGCCGGGAGAACAGGGGCGGCCAGCTCTTCTAGGCAGGTTCCGGTGAGCCTCTTCTGAATCGATGCTTCTAACGCTTGTTCGTTTGTAAGGGTAGGCATATTAGAAAAGTGTTAGGATCGACAACAAGGTATCGGGTTCGTATAACTGCTTCCAGAGCAAGTCCCTCATGGCTTGGCCGTGCGTTTTTATTGCTTCGACGTTCCAGTCACCTTTCACATCCATCATCAGGCGCTGCTTAAGGCTGTCAGACTTGACGAGGTGATAATGTTCTTTTTTTGCCGTTGGTAGGTAATTGCGTAGTGCTGAGTTCTTGGCGGAACTGATCAGACAGAGGTTACCGAAGTGGTGCAGATACTCATCGTCCAGCGCTTCCGCGCCAAGCGGATGCTGGGGGTAATAATGCTCAACCGATGTGCGAAAGGTGAACTCGAAATCAGTGTACGTTTTCTTGTCTTGCTGCCAGAGCAGGAAGTCAAGGTAGTTGAAAACGAAATTCTCCACTGCCGTGCCCTGATGCAGGAGGGCCTCGTTCGGAATTGTCCGGCGGCTCAGGCCCTGGGGTTGAAAGAGCATCTCGTAGTATTCCTGTTTCGCATCCGTGAGGTATCGGTTGAATAGGAAGCTGTTAGCCAGTCGATGAAGGTAATCCTGGTACTCCTGGGCTGTTACGCGCTCCTGGTCAAACAGGTACTTGAGCGCCCCACTTAGCCAGTGCTTGTAAATTTGGGTGGGGCTCGACACGTGGAACATGGCCAGCAGCATCAAAATCTCCCGGTTCAGGCCCGCCGCATCATCGCCGAAGGCATCCGCGTAGTACGCCGAACCCGACGAACTCTTTTTCAGGGTTTTCAGGCTCCAGCCGTCACCCGCGTTGTCGTACTCGCGCTTCAACACGTACGTGTCGAACAAGTTGCGGCCCCTAAGCAGGTTATAGGCAAAATTCCGAGCAAATTTCTGCTGGTCCGCAGCTTGCTTCAGGTGCTCCTCAAAGGAGTCCAATAAATTCTTATCGTCCAGCCTGACTTCGCTCCACTCGGCGAAAAGCCTGTCGTGCTTCAACTCCTCGTCGGCCACTTGTATCCGCAGGATATGCAGCAGGAAATTGGGGAAGTTGACAACGGCAGTAAACCGCGAGGCGTCGTCGTTATCTGACTTAGCGGAGCCGGATTGGAGAGAGGGCGCACTCTCACTCAGGATGCTGTCTAGATCGTACTCGTCGAGGTGCGGCCCGGGCTCCTGACCGGAATAGAGTTTTTCAGCAACGGCCTCAAAATCTTCGGCCTGCAGGTGGCTCCAGTCATTGCCGAAAAGCACGTCCCGCACGCGAGGCTCAAACCCATACTGCACGTAACGCTCCATATGGGCGCAGGCTTCCCAGATCCGATTAAAGCAGTGGCTAGCGCGGTGGTCATTCTTCAGAACGTTGAGCAGTTGAGCCTTGAGCACCTCGTGCTTTTCGAGTTGCTCCCCCCGGCTGTTCATAATCTCGAAATAGTGATTCAAGTCGGTGTCAGGGGGCACCGTTACGAACAGGATGGAGACCTTATGAAGTAAGTACGTGTAGAAGTCACTCACCAAAAGCCCCCTTTCGGCCGTGAGATGGCGCAGGCCCCGGACAGCAACTTCGTAGGCCTGCCTGATTTCGGTGTTGTATGTTTTATCCGGGGAAAACCGCAGTGCGCCGTCCTGAAACAGCACGCGCAGGGTTTCCGTGGCCGAGGGCCGGCTGTCGTACTGTAGGTTGAGCTGGAACCAAGCGTTAAGCTGGTTCAGCTGATGCTCCGTTAAGTGGCGGCGAAATTCGCGCTTCAGCCCGCACAACAGGATATTGAGGGTGGTTAGTCGCTGCTGTCCGTCGATGGTTTCGCGCACGGTACCGTGCCCGCTTTCTCGCTCATAGGCAATGAGCGTTCCGATGCGATACCTGGTATCCGGTTTATTGACCGCGTAGTCCGCAACGTCCTGAATCAGCTGCAGTACTTCCTGCTCCGTCCAGGCGTAGTTGCGTTGATAGAGGGGAATAACGTAGTGGCCGGAGCCAAACAGCTCGCGGATAGAATACTCTTTGGGAATACTAGCGGACTTCATAGTGTAATTGCGTGAATATATCCTTCAGGCTTTCTACCCGGCTGGCTTTGGCTATAACGACGGGAGGCAGCGGGGCCGCCAGCACTTCGGCCGGGCCCAGGGCCTCGCGGATAAGCTGGAACAGCCGCACGTTGGTTTCCTCTTGGAGCAGTGTACCCCGCAGGGCGTAGTTGTCGATGGAAGCCGGCTGGACGGACTGGAGTCCCAGCCGGAGCCGGTAAGCCCAGGCAAACACCACCTCAATGGCGCGGCCCAGCTCGCAGTGACCGAACCGGTCGATGTAGTAGAGCAGCGCACACTCAAACAGGGTACGCACGTACTGGTCGCCAGTGCGGTGGCGGCCGTCGTATTGGTCGAGGGCCTTCAGAATCCGGCAGGCTTTGCTGTTTTCAGGTAGTTGCTTCCGCAGCTTCTGGAATTGGCACATGGCAGCTACCTGGACCTGGTAGTACGTCACCAGTTCGAAGAAGCGCTGGCCGTTTACCACTACCTGATCGAGCTGAAAGGGGTATGCCAGCTGCTGGCCATCAATCTGCCGGTCGGGGTGCTGCAGGTAGCCGGCCACGTACACGTCGGCCATGCGGTGCAGGCGCTCGTAGGGGTGGGCCTGCGGGCCGTGCAGGTTTACGCCCTTGAAAACGGCCACATCGGCTCTAGTAAAGTCACGGGCCGAACGGCCTTTAGCCCAGCTGCGGATGCGGAACAGGTAATCGTGGAAAAGCCGGGCCAACGCCTGCTGGTCGGCGTCCTGCCAAGGTTGCACGGCGGCCATGCGAACGGGCTGGGGCAGGTGCCCCATCTCGCGCAGGTGAAACGCCTTGAGCAAGTCGTGGGGCGCCAGCTCCTTGCCGCGGGCGTTCTGCGAATCGAAGAACTGAAAAGCTTCCGAGAGGTTGTCGATAACAACTAGCACCACCTCGCACTGGTCGAAAAAAAAGCGGGTGGTTGCCTCGTCAAAGGCGCCGATGCGGCGGCGAATTGCCTGGTAGTTGCGGTGCAGGTTTTCGCGCGACACGGGGCCAGTAAAGCGGAGTTGGCTGAGGTCGGGCCGGAAGGCCCGCGCATCTCCCTCACCGCGACGCTGCTCGTACAGCGCCTGGGCAATCAGCCCCAGCGTAACCGTCCGCTGCTGTCCGTCCACCAGGTTAAGGTTGCCGGCCTCATCCTGGTGCAGGACGACGGTACCCAGACGATAGGCCGATTTGCCTTTATGCTGCAGCACGTCGTCCAGCAGCTGCCCCACGTTTTTCAGGCTCCACTTGTAGGGGCGCTGATACATGGGAATCCGCAGGTTGGGTTTGGCGAGGAGCTGTTTAACCGAAATAATTTCGGCCACGGATTTACTCGCCCGAGCAGCCGCTACCGCCGGGCTTTCCAATACATCCACGTCCTTCATCTAGCACACCTTGATTTTGCCCGTTACGGCGGCATAGATGAGGGTAGACTTGTACTCGCGAAGTTTGTCGATTTGCCTTCCTAGACGGACTGTTGTCCGCTGCTGTTGAACATGTTGTTTATCTAAGAATTCGGCGATGGATTCCTGCTCTTCTTCAGGAACAACTAATAAAGGAACAGCAGCAAAATTTTCAAATCTCATAGCCTGCCCATCCCTTACAAGGTTGGACGTGCTACTTAAAGCTTTAATATAACCTTCACATTTAAACAGGTATTTAAAGTATTCAGGCACAATATGCTTGATTGGAATCAAGGGGATATAGGCTGAGCTTACGCAACCTGAGAGATTTGAATGTTCTAAGCCCCCTTGAAAGCTACGCATACTGATTACAAAATCGTTGGCCTCAATATGCTTCAGAATGTCCCTATCAAGTAGAACAACCGTGACCCGCCGCCCCTCTCTTTGCATGAACTCCTCTTGGCTGATCATCCCATACTTCTGTGAGGCGGTCAATTGCTTATCATCTTTCCTCGCCTTCTCCTTGCGCTCTTGAAACAGTGCTTTACTTCTAACTATCTCCCAATGTGCCGGCACCTCGCCAATCCATTCCACCCCACTGTCCTTCATCGGTACATCAGTATTGAGGCCACGCGTAACGGCCCGCTGGATGAGAATCTGTCGCCGCTCCTGCAGCCGCTCAATTAGACGCTCCTTCTGGTCAATGGCTTGATCTATCTGAGCGGTTTTGCGGTCAAGGAAGTTGGCAATGGCAGTTTGCTCTACTGAGGGTGGTACCAAAAATTTAAATCTTTTGAAATCTTCAAAGCTCAAATTCTGTCTCAGCCCTGAACCGAGAGAATAAATCATTTTTGTAATATCTAGAGCATAAAGAAAGTAGTGATAATATCTACCCGAATACTCTTTATGTACTTGTAAGTTGATATAAGCGCTTGTGATGATGCCTTTGTCTTTCGCCAAGCCTGTCCTCAAGCTTGTTTTGTCATTTTGCAAATCCGTCGGACGGATAATTATGTCGCCAGGATAAACTAATTGATATGTTTCAAATGATTCAGGAACTAACCCCACCAGCTTTTCCTCTGGCTTAATTACAACTTTCCCATAGCTCAAAGACAGTACGGTTTTTTCAACCATTCCTTTGTTCTTTTCACAACGCTCGTTTACGACCCTTGATCCGGGCAGAAGGAGCCAATGATCAGGAATCTCCCCAAGCCACTCTACTCCCGAGTCTTTGGACGACTCGTACTTCTGAATCTCAATTTCAGCAACAGCAGATTCCATTATGCAAGAGTTAGAATATCGTGGATAAGACCTTCACTTTCGCGCTCCAACTCAAGAACTTCCTGAGATACCAACTCGATTTCGCGCAATGGTTTGTGACGGTAGAAATATTTATTGAAGGATATTTCGTAGCCGATTTTGGTGGTTTCCAGGTTCAGCCAGGCTTCCTCGACGTGAGGCCGCACCTCGCGCACAAAGAAGGAATAAATCTCCTCCTTAAGCGGCACCGACTCGGTATCGCGCAGGTCCGACTCGCTTTCGTACTGCAGCCACTCGCCCTTGCGGCTGGTAGGGTAATAACCAAAGTCCGGCAGCTGGGCTTCGGTGCAGCCCAGGCGCTCGAGTAAGGCGTCCAGCTTGGGGCCGTTCAGCTTGGCCGTTCCCTTCACCACCTTCTCAGCTGCGGCATCGTACCAGCTCACCGCGTTGAGAATTGCGTTACGGTCGGCGGCCGTCAGTTTGGAGCCAAAGCTCATGAGGCCTTCGTGTACGGCGTCGGTAAACTTATTGAAGTCGCGCCAGGTATCCATGCCCACACGCTGCATCAGGCGGGTAGCCGTTTGCAGCAGTAGCCGCCCACGGTCCCAGGTGCCGGAGCTGCACAGAGCCTTGGCCTGCTTGGCGCTGAGGTTCAACTCCTGCTGCTCGCACCAGTGCAACAGCTCCTTTTCGTGCTGGGCCAGCTCGGTGTAAACGGCCTCGCCGTATTGTGCGTAGGCCCACTCCATCGGCTCGCGCAGACCTTTTTCGAAGCGTAGCGTAGCAATACGCTCCTCCGTGAATTGGGCCATCAGGCGCTTGGGCCGCTCCACGGTGACTTTGTAATAGCCAAAGTCGCGGTTGTCGAAGAGTTTGGAACCAATGCCCTGATCCTCCCCCGTTTCCGGGTTCACCTGCTTCTCCACCGCTTTCATCTCTAAGTGCACACGCACGATTTCGCGGATGTCCTCGGGCGAGAACTCGCAGTTCTTGTTGCCCAGGTTCTTGCGCAGCTTACGGTACAGCAGGCTGGCGTCGATTAGCTGTACCTTGCCGCGGCGGTGGGCCGGCTTGCAATTACTCAGCAGCCAGATATAGGTACTGATGCCCGTGTTGTAGAACAGGTTGTTAGGCAGCTGGATGATGGCTTCGAGCCAGTCATTTTCGATAAGGTAGCGGCGGATGTTGCTCTCGCCCCCGCCCGCATCGCCGGTGAAGAGAGACGAGCCGTTGTGAACCGAGGCGATGCGGGAACCAACGGGACTCTGGTCCAGCGGCTTCATCTTGCTCACCATTTCCATCAGAAATAGCAGTTGGCCGTCGCTGGAGCGCGGAGTGGCATCCACGGTTTCTTCCTCGCCCCAATAATTGCGGAGCTTGATGACGAAGCGCGGGTCGATGACGTCCTTGCCGTCCTTGATGTGCTTGAGTTCGGAGGCCCAGCTCTTCCCGTAGGGCGGGTTGGAGAGCATGAAGTTGAACTGCTTTCCGGCAAACTCGTCGGTGGCCAGCGTCGAGCCGACGCGGATGTTCTCGGGGTTGTTGCCCTTGATCATCATGTCGCTCTTGCAGATGGCGTATGTTTCGTCGTTGATTTCCTTGCCAAACAGGTACACGTCGGAAGAGGCGCGGATAATGCCTTCCTCGTCCTTGATGAAGTTCTGCGACTCCGTCAGCATCCCCCCCGAGCCGCAGGCCGGGTCGTAGATGGTGATAACCGAGGGCATCGTGTCCTTGATCGGCTCAAACACGAGGTGGGTCATTAGGTCGATGACTTCCCGTGGCGTGAAGTGCTCCCCAGCCTCTTCGTTGTTGTCCTCATTGAAGCGGCGAATTAGCTCCTCGAATACGTAGCCCATGCCCAGGTTGCTCAGCGCGGGCAGCTTACGGCCATCGGGGTCGTTGCTTTCAAAGGGCGTGAGGTTGATGTAAGGTGAGGTGAACTTCTCCAGCACATCCAGCAGCACGTCTTTGGCGGCCATGTGGCGCACCTGCGCTTTGAGCTTGAACTTGTCAATAATCTCCTTGACGTTACTGCTGAAGCCGTTCAGATACTCCTCGAAGTTGGCGACCAGGATCTGCTGATTGTTGGTAGCCGTGTTTTTTAAGCGCTGTAGCGTCCAGGGGCTGGTGTTGTAGAACACGTAACCGGCAGCTTGGCGCAGGCCGGCTTCGTCCCACTCAGTCAGGCCGGCGTCATCGCGTTGGAAAGCCAGCTCTTCCATGACGGCGTCCTTGGTCGGTTCCAGCAGCGCGTCGAGACGGCGCAGTACCACCATGGGTAGAATTACATCACGGTACTTGCCACGGACATAGACGTCGCGCAGGCAGTCGTCTGCTATGGACCAGATGAAAGAAACAAGTTTGTTATGGACGGCAGTGTTCATCTAAAGCAAAGAGGGGAAAAGAAACCAAAAGAAGCATAAGAATATAACCTTGCAAGGTAGGTCCGGCTATCCAAAAGACCGCAACTATCTAGAGTATGTGGATAGTAAGGGCTGTAGCTTTCTCTATGCGCCCTGAACGCGAACAGAAGGTGGCTGAGCCCCGCACGTTGGGTCGCCTTAGCACAAGTCGTAATACCTGTTTAACTGTTAGCGACGTGTCATACCGGCTACGAACAATGTGGGCATGGTGCGACTCACCTATGTAGGTAGGGCCCTGGAATATGGTAGCGTGGCCTTGCCACCGCTTGGCGCATGCCGACTTAAGCTTTTTACCAAGCAAGCCTAATGATAATGGGTATAAAGTGGTGGATTTTAAAAACGTGAAATGTAACGAGTACAGGATACGTACTCTATAAAATGAACAGCATTGCGGACTAGTTGGGCTGCATATATTTCATCATGAATAAGGCTCGTAAACCGTAAAGCGGCATCTTCCATTAGGGCGTTACGAAGGGACGCTGACTGCTGGAACGTAGCGTATGCCTGGGCAAAAAGGGCTTGGTGGCTAAAATTCACGTAGCATTGGGCATCCAATCACGCTTTATATGCTGGTTGATCTGCCGGTCTACAGGCTACAGGTTCCAAAGCTTATTCACAGGGTACACACTGAGCGGCAGAAAGTGGTCCAAATCATAGTATTGCTATGGATAGCCGAAGTAATCTAGTTATTTCAAGTTAGCGACCTCTTTCGCATAGCGGCCACCAGCTCTAGAACTTGGTTTAAGTATTACCTCAATAGAATCTCCCACCTGTAGTACGCGTGCGCTCATCACAGTCTTACCCATGAATGATTCCTCTGAATCCGCCGATTTGAATACTCCCCCACCGGTAGTAAATAGGTGCGAAATAGTACCGGATATATAGCCTCCGGTAGATGGTGAAATTATTTCCCAAGAGTTTTGCAGTTGGCTCAAGACCTGCGTGTCAGCCAGTATATTTTTCATCCAAACCAGCAAATCAAGCAACTGATAGGTAAGCGAGGCAAGTAAGTAGGGAGTCTTAACTTGTTCACGCAACTCCTGTAGTTTCTTTCTGGTTGTCTCCCTGTCTATTTGAGTTATTTGTTGGCTTTGCTGATAATGTGAACCATTATTTGTCAGGTCAATAAGAGCTCGTAGAGATTGGGCAAGTACAGCCGGTAGTATAGGCCGCAGCATTTTTATGCTGTCCCCCCCTTGAGGTGGGTCAACCTGCCTGCCAGAAAAGAAGATACTTGAAGAAGTAAGGTTCACCTGACCAGCCTTCAAGCATTGAGTTGGAAGGAGCTGATGGCGATGAGCCGCATAAAGAAAGGCTTCTACCAACTGTCGCAAGTTATTGAACTGGGCGTCATCGTCGTGGTTTGATTTTGACTTCTCGACATCAAGAAGCACTTTCACAAGTAAGCGGCCAGCTGCTTCGCCAAGTAATTGCTCAGTGCAAGCTGCAAAAGCTTGAGCATGTCGCTCACGAAGCTGGGCTTCGGGTTGCTCATCCACCGCTAGCTTGATGGCCGCGAAAAGCTTTGCTTTGTCTTCTGTAGATCCCTTTTTATATAATTTCCCCTCATACCGTTGTACAAAGGATTTATCGTCCTGCTTAGTTTTTTGACCAGTTAGCACGAAAAATGGGAACACCTTTTCGTGCTTTAGGGACATTATATGGTCTCGCGCTTGGTCAAGTGCAGTTTCACTTTCAGTCCCTTTTTTCTGCTCTTTTTTTTCAAAGGATATCACATCCAGCAGAATTGCATCGTAGCGCGACAAATCTTCACGCAAGTGCTCGAAACCTGCCTCGACAGATGTAAACCCTTTGAGTATAATCTCATTATCCAGCGCATCGCCTTGCAGGTCTACACCCCAGGTATCGCATTCGTCATCAATCCACAGTACTTTATAGGTCTTCGGTGGCATCAGGCGCGGTGTTTTCGGCTTCGGAAAGCGGTAAGTTAATAGCGTAAGTGACAGTAAAATCTTCACCGTCGAGAGTTCCATACGCCTCAACGCTTCCTCCAAAGTAGTTGAAGATATCGCGAACCTCATGGCCACCGATACCGGAACGCCCTGTATCACCAGCATATTCCCCTTTTTGGAAAAGCTGCTCAGGGTTGAAGTTTAGCGGGAAAGGAAAACCATTATTCCGAACGAAGATGTTAATGTTAGGGGCCACATTATCATCAAAGTATCCATAAGAAGCTTCGATTGCCACTCTGTTTTTATCAGCTTTTTCATTTTGAAAGCCGTGCCTGTTCGCATTTTCTAAGATATTTTCAAATGCTCGTTGTAGTAATGTTTCATTCGCCAAAACCCAGTGTGTCGCCTTTGTATCAGAAACAACCTCTGCAAGCATAAGCTCAAACGAACCTTCAAAAGTAGTCGTGAAATTGCGATAAGTAGCATTCGAGCTTTTCACAAACTCACGCAGAAAACTTATCAGCTCTACAAGCTTTCGTGGATATTCCTCGACTATCAATCGATCCTCATTTCGGTCGAGCGTATCGAAAATAAACTGCTGCGCCTGCTTGAGGGCTGTGAGCGTATGGGCCACGGTAACATTGGGGTCAGCTGGATTCATCAGACTGTCGAGGGTAAGTACGACATTGTTTTGGCTGTAGCGGGCTATGACACGTTCGAGCCGCGCCAAGCCGGATTCCATTCGCATAAGAGGGCCCCCAAGCGCATGCTTCATAGTGGCAAATTGCTGGACGTTCTCTGCCTTCTGCGCAATGTTGGCGCGTAAAGCATCTACCTCCTTCTGCTTCTGTTTGGCAAGCTGTTCGCGGATGCCATCCACAATAGCTCGCTGCTGGGAGAGCTCTTTAGGTAGTCGAATCCGCAACTTCAACAATGCTTGTCGAGGAAGTGAAGTAATGGTCGAACCAACCTGCATGTTTTTAAGCTGCTGAAGCACATGTTCAGAATTCAGCTCTGTTAATAAGTACTCAACATCTACACGACTTAAGTCAAGTTGCAGTGCTATAATGCTAGACGAAATCAACAGTTTAGCATTCGAGTCATGTTCAAACCAAGTGGGTTTTAGTGATCCAAATTGAGTGGCTACTAGTAACGCATCCTCCGAAAGTGGCGAAGCAGATTTTTCAATAGGTTCAACTTCTATATCCGTCCATTTGAGCTTATACCAATTGGTTTCGAAATTGCTGGTCTCACCTTGCAAATGACGAATACTCACATAGCGCCCTAGCTGGGACGGAAAGGCACGACTCTTCTTGATAGGGACTGCAATCTCACCAAAGTCTATATCATCGGGATGAGCTTCTAACTGGGTGAGATAACGACGAACATTAAAATTATACTCACCAACAGCTATCTCTTCATGAGTTGCATATCGAGTATGGGCACTGGTTTCAGGGCGACGGATTGCGTTGAGAATACCTTCTACCAGCAGTATTCGACGACGATCTCGGCCCACAACAGCATATTGCTCAGCGTCAACGAATAGCACTTCGCCAGGTCGTCCTTTATTCACCTTAAATGTGAGAAGCGAGAAAGGAATCGAGGTATAGGGCAATAGTAAGCCAGCAGGCAGCTGAATAATACTCTCGAGACTATCCTGTTCCAGAAGCTTTTTCCGAAACTGCATGGTGTTTCTGTCAGTTCGGAATAAGAAGTTCGGTGATACCGCTATTATTGCCCGCCCGTTTTCTTTTAAGCATTGTAGAGCTTGACCGATTGTGTATACATCGGTCTGTATATTTACCGCAGCGGCGTGCGGCCTACTAGAAGCGTTAGAAAATGCACGCCGGGGGAAAATGGGTTGGGGACAGCAAATCACATCCCAAGAGCTGATATGTGACCATTGACCTGAAACAGTGTCTTCTAACACAGATTCAGGAGAGCGACCATGTGCAATCAAGCGTAGCTTAGCCAATTCGCGTATGTGAACGGTTTCCTCCATTCCCATATATTCTACTGAAGGGTCAATCCAGGAGATTAATGGAGCAGTGCCAGCATTTGGATTAAAAACACGCTCACCTTGCTTAATTTCAGCGATTCCGGCAACGAGTTCTAATACTTCAGCAGGTAAGGACCATTGGCCCGAATTTCGGCCCCAAGTCTGCAGACAAAATTCCAGCGCATAATCGAAAAGGCTCTCAAACTCTTCTTGAGACAAAGAATGAAGGTTGATAGAGCGTATGCCTTCAAGCAACTGATGCTTTGTATCTGCGTGAAATCTAGTAAACACTTGAACATATGAGCGTACCACTATAAGGTGGCTCCCATATGCGGCTCGGTTAAACAATTCAATTTGGCGCGTGGCATCATCTGGAAATGAAGTCCATTCTTTCAACAAACTCTGAAAGCTAGGCTCACGGCTAATTATTAGAAGCGCGAGTACTACGGTGTATTCCTCTACGCTGGCTTGGCCACGAACACAATTGAATAAATAAAAAACGGCTTTCCGGGTTTCTGGAGAGGGATACACAGGTTTCTTCATATATGAAATTTAACGCTTTGTGTACAGTGAAGCAGGTATTTAAGAAAGGCTGCCAAACATTAACTTCAACTTCTGGCCGCTAAGTTGTCACAAAGCAAATACCTTGGTGTGCAGTCAAACTGCACAGCGATATTTTTTTTATGCCTCCAAGTAAAAACGCCCTCCTACGCTATGCTACAATAGACGAATGCTTACAGCGGAAGGCACGGCACTGGACTTTTGAAAACCTACGGGAAGCTGTTTCAGACCGTGTCAACATGCAGCTAGGCACTAGCGAAGGGGTTAGCGTGCGAACCCTACGTGAAGACTTAAAAAACATGAGACCAGGCGGTGCTACTGGATACGATGCTCCGCTTGAGTTTACACCTGAGCAAGGGTATCATTATTCTGAAACCAGCTATTCAATTTTTAATAATCCACTTACCATTGAGGACTTAATAATACTGCAAGAGGTACTGCGAACCCTGAAGCAATTACAGGGCTTAGGAATGGCAGAAGAGATGGAATCCTTAGTGCAAAGGCTGGAACTGCGCTTGAGTTATCTGAATGAACATGATAACAGATCTATCTTACAGTTTGAACAACCTGCTAACTACTCAGGACAAAGGTGGCTGAACCAGTTATATTCTGCCGTCAAACAAGAGCAGACTTTGTCGCTTACATATCGGCCTTTCAATGCTATAGCAGAAAGTCAGGAAGTTGTGCACCCATATTTGCTCAAGCAGTATAGTGGACGCTGGTTTTTAGTGGCACAACGACATGGTCGAACTAGTGAAGCTTCCGTTTTTGCGCTTGATCGGATACAAAGTGTGGAAACAGCGATGGAGAGTTATCAACCAAGCAGGTCCGATCCTGCTTCTTACTTTAATCATCTCATCGGCGTTTCTATACTGCCGCAAGCTGAGTTGCTGGACATCCGATTACGCTTCTCGCAGACACGGTTGCCCTACGTACTAACGAAGCCGCTGCATCTTACTCAGCAGGTAGAAGAATCGAAAGCAGGTGCAATAGTGTGGCTGCAGCTTGTGCCCACGCGAGAGTTAGTGACACTGCTGCTAAGCTTCGGTGCGGATGTAGAAGTGCTTGAACCTGCATCGCTACGCGAACAGATTCGGGAGGAACTGAAGCGAGCCCTGATGATGAATTATCCCGAAACTCCGGCTAGAAGTATTTGCTGAGTTGTCCGTGGTGTGGCTGAGACCTTGCTGTTGACTTATTCCAACCGCAGCTGCTGTCGGCGAAGCAATTTACGCTTGAGGGACTGTAACCTTTCTGGAACCTGGGTAGCCCCTGCTGGCAACGCCAGACTGCCCCGCTGGGCTTCGGGGCTGAAGTATGGGCGTTGAAACCACTCCTCATAGAAGGACTGCACATCAGATATGCTGACGCTTCGCAACTCCTGTTCCAGAGTTAGAGAATAATCCTCCCCACGCAGCACCCGTTCGCGGCCCAAGCTCCCGTTAACAAGGAAATCGGGCTCTTCAATGACAGGCAGCCGGCTTTGCTTTTCAGGCTTGCCAGAAATTAGCAGGGCGGATTGTTGCTCCTCTACGAGCAGTGGCAATGATTCCGCCAAGGCGTACATTTGCTGAGTACCTACCGGATCGACTACCCACTTAGCTCGCTGGGGACGCGGCGTAGGGGGAAGCAGGTAGGCTGATTCAGGGAGTAACTCCAGCAGTTCCAAATTCACCCAAAATTTAAAACGGCGGAGTTCAGCGCGGCCGAACTCCTTCTCGCGGGTGTTAATAAAGGCTGGTAGGCCCCCCAGGCGAATAGCGTAAGGGCGAGGGGTGAATGTAATGCCATAGGACGCAGCGTTGTCACCATGAACGTATCCGGTGCTTTGTACTCTTACGCGAATCAGTCGGGTATGGCCAGTACGACGGTCCGCTACTTCTACTAAGGATGGATGACTACTGTTGGTACCAGCTACTTTAAACCGGGCTAATTCGTTCGAGTCATCGCCCAGCAGCAAGACAGTTTTGCCAGGCAGGCTTAGTATATCGTCCGTGATGAGGTCAAGTACCTGATGCAGATCGTCGACTGGCGTAAAATCATCGGGTAAGCCCTGCAACGCCTCATAATCGGCTATACGGGCTGGATCAAACGGGTGGCACTTTGAACGGATATGGTCCAGATAGGTGCGTACCTGCTCGTAGAGGTCAGTACCGGGTGCGCTGGGAACCACGATGGAGGCCTCCAGATTCAAGCCGGTAAGGGCCGCACCGGTGAAGTTGTGGCTACCAATCCATATTTCCGCTTCACCGTTAGGAAAATCAAATAATAGCAGCTTTGTGTGTAGGAGTCGATTGGTACTGTGGTACTTGCCGTTCGTTTTTAGACGGCGGCAGTGCAAGTGAAACTGATGAGCACCGAGTGCAAAGAAGTGACCGAGCTGATCAATCTTAGTTGGCCGCTGCAGATCGACACAGCAGTAGGAAGAGCCACTGTTAAGTAGCTTTACGAAATTCTGATCAAGAAAAGATGGTGGGATAGTCCAGTAGGCAATGCTGCCACGTAGGGCTTTCGCTTGGGCAATACTTGCATTGAGCCGGGCGCGAACACTTGGCGAGGTAATGTCGCCGGGAATAAAAATCATAGGATAAAGAAGAGAAAATATGCTGCTATATAGCTAGTTAACTTTCATTGAACTCTTTTGGGAAAAGCCCCCTACAACTCGGACGTAGAATCAGGTGCTGGTGCTTCGGTATGCAATTCCTCTGAAGATATTGTTAGCTGGCCAGAGATGGAATCAAGTAGCCCTCTCCTATTTTTAGTTTTAGTTGACTCCTTAACCTTAACTGGCTTCTCAGCTTTAGGAACGGCTGAAGTATTTCCTTTCTTCTGGTATGAGCGCTTTGGTTTGACTGCAGATGCTTCTGGAAGAGGCACAATAATAGGTTCCGATTGCAACTCCTCTACTCCAACTGACTCGGATTCTTGGACAGGATTCTCTATCTGCTGCAATGCTTGCTCTCTCTTCCTCTCATCCTGTTCGGCCGTCAAGTCCCACTCGAATACAGGTGCCTGTTCATCAGGCACTACCATTTTAATTGGCTCTGGAATGATGTGAGCCATTGATGGCCCAACAAATGATTCAGGCTTGCGGCTGGACTTTGTTTTAGAGTCAGCAAGCCTCGTATATTTTTGCCCTCGCTCCTGAAACAAGGAGATTTGCCTTACTTCATAGTAAGCCCCTGAAATCTTATTGAATGTTAAAAAACCACCAAGTAATTGCAGTGCAACCCTCGTTTCTGATGGATAGTGGTCGGCCGTCAGACGAATTAAATCGAGTAGTTTACCGCTGAACTGATAGTCTTCTGCTTCAAATTCACCCCGGAATTTAAGGTAGATGAATGCGCTCAGGTACATTCTGAGACTAGTGCGAGGGTCTGTTAGTTCATTTCGCAGCTTCTCGGCCCATTCAGCGTTGAGAAGCAATTGGGTTACTCTCTCGCGAGCAGAAGCTACTCTGTTAGCTTCTAGTGCTTTGTAAAATCTTGTAGCTTCGTAGCTGTTATCATGTCCTCGACGACCATCGCGGGCGCTTAGGCTGCGATGAAAAACTACACAGAGGTCATATAGGTACCCATAATCGTTTTTGGGGAAAGGCTCATACCGGCCATAGACGATTAAATGCACCCAGAACGAATCGTTGGTTTGAATTTCGCGTCGCTCGAGCCGTACTGCAACAGCCTTTTCCACATCTTGCAATAGTCCTTCGTCAAGATGTTCACTAGGGTATCCAGCTATTTCCAAAAGTGCCTCACTGCCTAATCGGGTTTCCGATGCCAATAGCCGGTGGTCGGCCTGCTCTGCTACGGCTTCAAAAACCGCTGGCTGCCTCTTGATACGCGGGTCTAAACGAGAACCTAGTAATTGTCCAGCTTGTGCAGTGAGTGGATACAGACGCCGAACGTGCGCAATGTTCAACCGAGTTTTCCCACTAGTAGAATGCTGCTTACTTAATTCCGCAGCCAGGGTATCAAAAGCTGCTTGGGCCACTAAGCTGAGGTGAGGATAGTGTGCGCCTATAGTAGATACACTGGCAGCTTGTAGAGCAGCGTAGCTCTGCTCTGGTAATTCAATATCCAACAGAATTACCTCGTCAGCTGTGCTGAAGGCTGGTATTTTAACGAGTAAGCTTGCCTCAGATACATCAGGGTGTCCTGCAGTCGTATCCTTGTCATAAGGGACCCACTCATCCGGACTAACCTCGATGAAACCAAATTGATACAGCAGGTTGAACCGAAGCCTGTAAATAGGCAGTAAGGCACGTTGAGCAGCCATAAATTAGAAGTCGTAAGTAGCAGCCTGTGTTTGAGTCGAGGCTGTTGTAGCATCTGTGATTTCAAACATAGTGCAGTCGCCGGCCAGAGTGTCTACCATGCTGCTGCGAGTACCACAATAAGTTAGAACCAAATTTTTGCGGCTGCGAGTCATGGCCACCATGAACAGGGTCTTGTCTTTGCCACCACCGTTCAAGTGCAGCCCTGCTGATACCCATGGCAAAAACACGTTTTCGTAATCCAATCCTTTGGAGCTGTGATAGGTCATGAAAGCCACCCGATGGTTTTTATAAGCTCCATCAAGTGTACCAACCCCATTACCGATGTATTCGAGCTTGATGTCTTGTGCTTCCAAATGCCGGTTCATGGCCGCAAAATCTACGTTTTTGCCCCACCGGTCAGGAACAACAGTCCAAATGGGTTTGCCATTGAGCGTTAATATGGCGTTACAAAACGCTGCGATGTTTTCCCTGAAAGGCAGCAAAATAACAGTCGACTCGCTCGCTTGAGCCCGCTTACTGGATTCACGCCACACATACTTGATTTCCCGGGCAACATCATTGGTGTAGCCTAGGCGTACTTGTACATCGAGCTTAGTAGCATCCCGACGTGCTCCGAGAATGGTGCCGCCAATTAGGCTGCTAACCATCTTAATAATGGACCGTGTTAACCGGTAAATAGTCGGCAGCTCGTGAGATTCCCCGCCCAGCAAAGCGCCAATTTCCTCTGGCCTTACTACGGGCTCACGAGTCTGTGGGTCATGGGTAAAAATTGACTGCTGCGAATCGCCCGCTACAATCACTCGCTTCGCCCTATTCCGTAGCAGTGTTATCATGCTGGAGGGCAAATCCTGTACTTCGTCGCAAAATAGCAAGTCAAATTGCTGACTGGACTTTTGCAATTCATAGTATGTCATCACGGGCACCTGAATGCCAAACTCCTTCTCTACTCCCAGCTCATTAAGGCCCGTTCGTATTAAATCTACCAAGGCCCGCGTGAATAACACGACACCCACTTTCAGATTCTTGTTTTCAACAAGCTTATCACGAAGCCCGTGTACCAGTAGTACTGACTTGCCACTGCCAGCGTGCCCCTTTATCCAGACATTGCCGCTACCACCCCTAATGTGGCGCGTAATCAACTCTTCCTGGTCGCTGTCCAGCTTCGTGCGTTGAACCATCCATTACATAAGCTTGTAGAGTAGTAAAAAGTGAATGATTATAGCTTAGTTATACCGGTGTTGTCGCGCAGCTGTGCCAAGTTTTGGTCATCGTACAGCCCCTTTTCTTGCCGTGTAGGTGCGCTATTCTCCACTCGTTGGGCTGTAGCCTTGTCGCCCAAAATGCGCGCGCAGTCAGCTAGTCGATGATAGTCGTTGGAACCTAATGTACCAGCCTCAAACCGCGCATTGAAAATACTAAACGCCTTCTGCACCAAGGGCTTCCCCCGCGCATCGCCCCGATTCATCAAATGCTCCCCATAATAGTGCGGGGCATAGGGATAAGAGGGGTCCATTCGCATTACCTCCTCCATAAGTTCTTCATACCGGGCAGGTTCTTTGTACCGGAAGCTCATGCCCAGGTTGAAGGCCGTTACTGGAGCCGGATTACGTTGGTATGCTTGTTCATACCATGGCTGGCTCCTGTCGCGGTGGCCGGCCATGTCATAGTGGTAACCAATGCTGTTATGATGCGCGTTAGTTGGATACAACTCCTGGATAAGCTCAAGGGTCTCTGCCGCCCGCAAATGATTGCCTGCAAACTCGTATGCTTGAAAAAGCTTATACAATGTGCTCTCTGCTGGTTTCCCGCCTTGCTGCTCGGCCGCAATGTTGACGTTGCGTTCCGCCTGGTAAAGCATCCGCTCGGCCGTGCTCAGAGCACGGTTCGCAAACGGATTCATAGGCTCTACCCGTACTACCTGGCCATTGACAGTGGCTTGCACGTGCACGAGCTTGTCAGCACTAATGCTGCACTCTAGCTGTATCGGCGTGCCTGCTTGGAATGGCTTATTGGCCGGCGCAAATACTTTCAGCACCTGCAGTACTTTGTCCGTACTCGATACGCAGATAGGAATTTCAATCTGTGTCTGACCATCTCGTTGCGTAACCAATTCGTTCATAACCACTGGTTCGCATGGTATCAGGGTGCCTGCTTTAACTAATACTTCCGGCTGTCCCCCCTTGGTTACAATCAGTAGGGGTTCACTGACAATTGGCTGAATGATATTTTTACCAAAGCCATTGTAGATAAGCGAATGAATAGCTGCTCCGGCTGCTACGTGCGTCTGAAGATCCTGTGGAATGATGAGCTCCGATTCATCGAAATACTGGGCTAATGCCTGTTGGATATAGGGATTTTTAGCGCTACCTCCAATCAACAAGACATAGTCAATATCCACTTTACCAAGGCCCGCCTTTTTCAGAGCTGAATCAACAGGGCTGAATATGCTGACAAACTCCTCTTGCCCCTCTTGCCGGGCTGCTGTCCTCGTTGCTGGCCCGGTAAACGTGCTCATCAGCTCCTTGAATTGCTTGAAAGATAAGCGCGGCTGCTGTAGGACAAGATGATGCTTAGGTAAGAATACTTCAATAGGTGTTCCTAGGGTAACGGCCGTCTCATTGCCTGCTATGAGTGGTAACACAGAAGAAGTTTGCATCTCCATGGCCACTTGCTTGCAGAGACGAATTTTCAATTCTTCTGCCGCCTTTAATAGCCGAGGCAAAATACCCTTATTGATCTGTGGAGTGCGGAAGTCCTTCGCGCTAACGCCATTCTCGGCTAATAACTGTGGTAACAATATGTGCAAAGCAATAAGACGATCTACATCGTCCCCACCGAGTTTTTCGAACCGGGAAATTGCCAGGTTTTTAGAGTAAGTCCCGTGTAGGCCGGTCCCGATTTCTAGTACCGAAACATCACAAGTACCAGCCCCAAAATCGAAGACGAGTAGATGTAAAGGGTAATCAGGAGTGAGCAGTAGCTGTGCGCCCCGTTCAGTGGCTGTGCTGGCTACCAAATAGCTGAGAAAGGCTGCATTAGGTTCATCAATAAGTGCCTGAGACCCCAGTTTGATACCTGCAGCGGCCAGAGAATCCAGCAAATCTCGCCGTTGATTTGCTTCGAATGAAGCGGGAATGCTTACCGCATACTCGACCTGTGGTTGGAGCTCTAGCTTATTCAGATATCGATCTAACTGCTCCTTTACATACTTGAAGAAGACCGTAGCGGCATCGGTAGGTTTCAAAATAGTAGCTACCGGATGATTACGCTTTAGCTCACTATTAAAATACTTGGATCCCAGATCTTCTCCTAACTCCATTTTGAAGGAGTACCACATATTCACTCCTCGCTTCAATTGGTGTTTGAGCTCAGCAGCCCCGTTTCCTATTAAAAGCTTCCCTGCATGCCAAGCAATAACTGATGGCAACTTTTCCGCTGACTCAGAACCAATTCCATCTGCTTGCAGCTGCTCCGTCCAAAGTGGATGCACCTGAATAGGTATGTCTGACCCGCTACATATCTGAGCTACACTGATCACGGTGGTGGAGGTACCAAAATCAATACCTACAAAGATTCTCCCGTTTGTGGCTCCATTCTGCCCAATTGTTGTAGTCCTTACAGCAGGAAATAAGCTTTGTATAGTGAGTGCGGTAACGTTAGAACTCATGCTTTTAAGTAAACATTGTAATTAGCCACACTCTAGTATGCGTGGAAGATAATTTTCAGGCTAAAGTAGCAATAAACCATGGCTGAAACTCACTTACAGTCACACCAAGAACTAATATTTATAAATGAATTGTTATTGCACGCAGACTTCAAATATAACATGTTTATGATCATGCATTTATATGAAATATTTCTAATTATTGCAGTACACTAAACTGGTTTAAGTAGTTGTTAGTAGTTATCTATTCGGAGTTTATTGAAATCGAGATTGGGGCGCAAGAGTAGTCGACCCCAGTTGCAGGTAGCTATGCAAGAGGCGAAAGAGGCGGGTGCTGTGCTGCTCGTGGCCAAGCTCGACCGGCTACCGCGTAAGCACCTAGCATTCCTGACTTCCCTGATAGAAAGCTGCATGCGCTTCAAAGTGGTCGACCTGCCGGCCGCCGATGAGTTTACTATTCACGTGCTCGGCACCGTGGCTGAAGTAGAAGCCAATGCTATTTCTATCTGCACTAAAGATATGCTGGCGGCCAAAAAGGCGCAGGTTTTCAATTTGGTACGCCTATGAATCTAACCAACGAGGCGCGGGTTTAAGGACAGCAGCAACGTTAGTTCAATGCACAGGTGAGTCTGGCCAACCGCCAAGCTGCCGAGTTGGTTTGTTTTTACCGCAGCCTACGCCGCATTGAGGCTCACAGCCTCCGGCTACCGCACCCGCCGCGGCTACTACTTTACCACCTCTGGGGTCCGTCGACTCGTCATCGCTTCTTTGTCACTATCCACAAATTGCGCTACCAAGTAGTGATAGCAGCGCAAATCAATTATTTTATGAGTTTGTGATATCAGACTCTTATTTTTGAAAGTCGTAGTAACTGCTGCTAATGCCGAGTTTATAGGTTCCGATAAGTAAACTTATACATGCTACATAATCATAATTTTAACCTACTCACCTTTCCCAAAGCACATTAGCTTTGTTCAGAGGATCATTACTATCATCCTTATATGGCAGAAATAAGTTTCTTGTACTGGAATACTGGTGGGAAGGGTTTTACACAAGAAAAGGTGCTTAATGCTCTTTTTCGCAAGTGCGGTGGTTCAGCTGATATTCTGATATTAGGTGAATGTCCTAGTGGTTTAGAACCAGCATTTTTGGTGAAATGGAATCTGGTTGAATTGCCAGTGCTTGCTAAAGATGGTCAAAAGCTTCAGCAGCGCGTTTATTACCAAGAACATAAACTAAGCCTAAGTATAGCTGTACCCATAAAAACCGTTAAGCGTGTTCAAAAAACCCTGCAAAGCGTTGAGCAACTTGGTGGTGAGTACGATCGAATTGTCCGGCATTCGCGCGTTCGTATCACACGGCTGGTGCAGATGCATCTTAACGTGAACGGCCAATCCTATCTATTAGCGAGCGTACATTTTCCCAGCAAAAAGGAGCAAGATGAAGTGAGTCAACTACAAATCGCTCACAGCTATAAAGCTAAACTGTTAGCGACAGCGATGGATATACCTAACCCTTATGAGAACCGCATAATTGTAGTAGGCGACTTCAATATGAATCCTTTTGACGCTGGTATGATTGAGCCTTTAGGCTTTCATGCTTTGGGTAACCGCGACCAAGCTAACCTCACCACCCTACGACATTATGATGCAACCCCCATTTTCTATAATCCATGTTGGGCGCTGCTTGGAGATCATCATCCTACACATACTGACCGCCGCACGGGCGGCAGTTTCTATTATGGGAGCAGTTCATCACGTCGGCTATTCTGGCACTTGTTCGATCAGGTAATTGTTTCCCAGAAAATGGTCGACTTATTCAAACCATCTTCGTTGAGTTTAATTGAAATTCCTACTCTGCTCAAAGAAATGACGAGCAATATCACGCGAGAAAAGGCCCTATACGCGGACCACTTTCCGCTCACTTTCACTTTGAAACTCTAAGTTGATGGCTCTCGAACTAGATTTGCCTACTTCCCGATCCGATGAAAAACGTTATTGGGAAATTGAAAATGTCTTAAAGCAAATGCGCTTGCAGGTTGAATCTCGCTATAGTCAAAGGATAGCTGTTCTTCTTATTACCATCCACCAAGATGACAGTGGGCAACAAACTGTGCAGCATCGTTACGCTGTTAAACTTAGCTTCGTTTACCGTAACTATACAGCAGACCTAATGGAGTTAGATTGCTCTGTAGAACGCGGTTTCCCAGTGAAAGTTAATGTCTTTAACGAGCCATTTGGTGTAGCAGAAGATAAGTACGAGCTTGAAAAGTTGATAGAGAAGGTATTTTTAGATATACGCACAAGGAATATCATTCTGATCAATTATTAGAGCTTTGTTTTTTAGACATATGGGCTTGTAGGCACGGAAGGCCTTTAGCAGCAGGGCCATGAAGAGCAAAGTCTGCTTTTGAAGTTGATGATCTGCAGACCGCGCAGCAAGATGCCCCTTAGCTGTTGGTCTCCCGGTTGCCAAATGTCAGTTCCATGCGGTTGGCTTCGTTGAAGTACCAATAGCAGGTGTTTGAGCTGTTCAAGTTCCCGGTGCATATATGGGTCGGTATGGTTCCGGCTATGGTAGTAAAACTTGCATTTCATGATCTGGTAGGCACAGGGTTCTGTGCGGATCACCAAGCGCTACTGCAGAGTGGCCGTGATTTCTATAGGAAGAAGTCCAGGTCTTCGGGCTGGGCCAGATACAGTTGCTGAGTCAGGTAGTTCAACCACCCGACTGGATGATACATCTGGCGGCGTTCGCGCTGGAGCAGATAGACGCTGAAGAGGGGCACCCGCTGGGCCGGTAAGGCCCGCATTTTGGGTAAGCGTTCCACCACAGGGGAATGATACTAAGTCCACATCTCCCTTATATATCTGTGGTGCTGATACGTACGCCTTTTAGTAGCTCGTGAAGGGTCTCCTAACCAGTCAGCCAGCACTCGTCGTAGAGAAAATAGCTGTACAAGGATGAGGGAAGCCGAGACTCCGGGATGACGAGTTCAGCGGGTAGGCCCTGAGCTTTTCCGGATTCGAGTAACGCGCTCTGCTGGGAGGAAAACACACGGTAGGGATAGAACGAAATGAAGTTAAGTCGCCACAACAATGCCGTACAAAAGTCCTCTATCCTAGGCTATTCCCATCCTTTTAATATTGCGGGGATGTACTGTAATAGTAATTATTATATAATTTTTAATTTACTACAACAGCAAATATAACAGGAGGCAAGTGGGCTAACGATGCCTCATGACTTAGGATGAGCCGGGTTCGTTACAAGGCTGATGCTTCCTCCCTAGCATGTAACGACGGCCGCAGTTAGGGTCACTATCTATTCCACATCCGATAAAAGTGCCTCGGCCTGTCGCAGGAGCAACCGACGCACGGCAGTAGCATCAAACTCTTTCCCCCGACGAGTGCGATAGTCCCCTTGGGTGAGTTCCTGGGCAATCTGCTGGAGGGTATGCCCCTGCTGGCGCAGGAGCACGGCCAGGCGCGTGGCCTGACGGTTTTCCTTGTTCTCGCGGGCATTCTGCTCCCGCACCACTTGGCCCTGCTGAATGGCTGCGGGCGTCAGGTTGGCCGGCTTGCCTAGGGCAACGCCGCGCGCTTTGAGGGCCGCCAGCGCTTCCTTGGTGCGCTTGCTAATGAGTTCTCGCTCGTGCTGTGCGAGCACGGCAAAAATGCCGACGGTGAGGGTGTTGGCGTCGGGCATGTCACAGCACACAAAGTCCACTCCACTATCGCGCAGGGCAAAGATGAACCCCGCATTCCTAGACAATCGGTCGAGCTTGGCAATGAGCAAGGTCGCATTCGTCCGACGCGCGTGGGCAATGGCGGCGAGCAACTGGGGGCGCTGATCCTTCTTGCCGCTCTCCACTTCCGTGTAGTGGGCGAGCACCTGGGCGGGGGGGCGGACGTACTGCGCGACGGCATACTGCTGCGCTTCCAGGCCTAAGCCCGAGGTGCCTTGCTTGTTGGTGCTGACCCGGTAGTAGGCGATGTAGGAGTGCATGCCGGCAAGATACGGCCAATTGGCATTATATAAACGGGCGTTCATAAAATGCCAATTAGCCTCTCCCCTCCTGCCGATGCCTGGTATTAACAGCACAAAGCGTCGCCTCTAAGGGGTATATTTTAGTACAAGCCCCAAAAAGCACTTATGCTAAAATATACTACTGTTGAGTTAGTCATTGGTCCTCTACCATCTCCCTATTCGACCGGTACATCCCACCCGAAACTTTTATACCCGAGCCGGCCCCTGACTCAAGCAACTCCTTCTCACCCCTTTTTTGTAGTACTATCCCCTACCCTCTTTTCCTATCAGCTACCCGCAATGGATAGCCTATTCCACCCCTTTTTTGTAGTCATATGCTTTTGAGGTTTTCCAGCCGGTTATCCCCCCTCTTTCTCTGATTTGGTGTTCCAGCCGGCTCAGCAAGCATATGACTACAAAAAAGGGGTCGCGCTTAGCCCCCTTTAGCGTTACTCGGCCCAGCTAGATTCCCCATTACAACGTCCTTGTACAGTTTTGGGGAAGATATGACTACAAAAAAGGGGTCACCCCAGCCGTTCGTTTGTTACTTAACGGGTCTGAATCAGGCTTGAGGCTGTTTTGCCTTTAACCTTTCTCAAAAAAACTACTCAAGAAACTAGTTGTTTTCTTCTTTATAAAGTTTACCTAGTTTACGGGCCTTATAACTGTCTGATAAGCAATTATATACAAGGTGATAATGCTACAAAAAAGGGGTTATACTGCTACAGAAAAGGGGTGAGTTGCTACAAAAAAGGGGTTATACAACTACAAAAAAGGGGTGGTCAGGGCCCTATACAGCTACAGAAAAGGGGTTATACAACTACAACACAATAAATATGTAGCATAATATACGGCCTTTACTTACTTTGCCGGCATGAAACAAGATGCTCTGGTAAAGGGGGATAGCGCGGTCCACCCCCTCATTGTGCAGCACAATGCCCTGATCAACGCCCGGTTCGAACTGAACACCACCGAGTCGCGCTTGTTTCTGGCGCTGCTCAGCCGGATCGGGCGGGATGATACCCAGTTTCAGGTGTGCCAGATTCCGGTCCGGGAGCTGATGGGCCACAGCTCCAGCAACTCCACCTATGATCTGGTGCGCAAAACCCTCAAGCACTTTGCCTCGCGCACCTTGCTTATTGAAAAGCTCGACACGTCAGCCCGCCGCAACAACAAACCGGACTTTTCGATATTGCCCTTGTTAGCCTTTGCCGAGTACAAGCACCGGGAGGGCGTGGTCGAGGCCCGCTTCAACGATTTGCTGATGCCCTACCTGCTGCAGCTGCGGGAGAACTTCACCAAGGCGCAGCTAACCGAGCTGCTCAAGCTCAAGAGCAGCAACGCCTACCGCATTTACCTGCTGCTGCGGGAGTACGCCGCCTTCGGTAAGCGGGTGATGGCAGTGGCCGACTTGAAAAGTATTCTGGGCGTGGAGGAAGAGTATGACCGGTTTACCAATTTCAAAGCCCGTATCCTGGACCGGGCCAAGGCTGAGTTAGCCCAGACCGACATGGCTTTCACCTATGAGTTGGAAAAACAGGGCCGCACTATCACCCACATCTGTTTTCTGTTTAAGCCCACTGGCAGCGCACTGCCTGTGTTGGCTGTTCCTGAGGCCGGCTGGGAAGCCACGCTGCTGGAAGCGGGCATCGCCGCCAAAAGCATTGCGGGCATTAAGACGCAGCTGGAGAACGGGTACTATGACGAAGGGTACGTGTATTTCGTTGTGGCTTACGTCCGCCGACAAGCCGCGTCCGGCAAAGTGAAAAAGGTGGGGGGCGCGATATTCAAGGCGTTGGTGGAAGGGTACCTGCTGGAGGATTACCGTCGGCAGGTGCGCAAAAGCAAAGCCCCCGAAGAATCGAAACGCGGGCCCGCTGCACCGGTGCTTTCGCTACAGGAACGCCATACGCTCGATGACGTGCACGCTATGTACGAGACCATGCGGCAGCGCCAGCTGATCACCGATGAGACTTTTGAGGCGAACCTGGCGCGGGTCTGGCTCTCGGCGGGCTTCCGACAGGAAACGGACTCGCAGGGAGTCCAATGGCTAATAAAACCCTGAACTCTACGCTCAGGACTTGCCTTCGGTCGGTTCCTCCCCTGCTATCGTTAAGGGGCCAAGGGCAAAATTTAAGCGGAGGCGCTAGCTTAGTGCCCTAACCAATGCGCTGCCAGCCTGATCCTTTTAGGCTATTTACTCTATTTGCATAGCTTGCAACGAAATGATATTCTGATTTTTATATCCTATTAAGGGTAGGTTTGATTGCCTCGCAGTGGAAGGACATCGGAGAAACCAAAACTTTTACCCTGGACGAGTTCAAAATCATGCTCTCGCTCAAGGATCCCAAAGGCCAAGAGCCGGAGCAGTACGAGAAGATATCCGCCCTGCAGAAGTATGTGCTCGATGTGGCCACAAACCAGATCAACGAGCACACCGACCTGCGTATCAACTACGAACTCATCAAGAAAGGGCGCTCGTTTCATAGCATCCGCTTTTTTGTCAATGGCCAAATGCCCCAGCAGCTGCCTATTCCTTTCGAGGACGGTGCTGAGGAGGAAAAGCAGCGCCGGGCCCTGCAGAACCTGGAAGAGCTGGAAATCCGCGACCCTAAGCTCATCAGCCAGATCCTGGGTGACGCCAAGAAGCTTAATGCCCTGTTCTCATTTACCTACAAGCACAAAACTGGTAAGGTGAAGGCCGATAAAAACCCAGGGGGGTTGTTTTTGAAGATGGTGGGCTTGCGCTAAGCCCCGCCAAGGGCCTTGATCCCGGCGGGGCGCTGGAACTGTTCATGTCTGAGCGCCTCAGTTAACACTGGTTGCAATTTGACACCTGAAGAGCGCGCTAACCCATGCTTCGAGCCATTATGGCGAAAGGGGACAATAGCCACAAAGAAACCCAAAAGAAGAATAACCTGATCAGGTTGTGTGTGATTACATGTACAAAAGCGGGCCCAGCTAATCTTAGTTCTACAAGTACAGGATACTCATCGAGAGAGTAGGCACTCTGTACTTTGCTCCCTGCACCAGTATAGTGAACTGATTTTGGCTCGTTTAGATCCTCTTTTCTACTTCCGATACTGTTAAAATGGTACAGGTAAAGAAGCGGTTTGATTCCGGAATAAGACAATAGCCATCAGTAGGGATGGCTCTCCCTGTTGCTCTGAACAGGGTAGAAAAAGTACTTACACGTAAGAAAGAGGAACTAATATCCTGCTATCTACCTCTCCCTCACATCTTAATGTTTACACCATTTCTGGCGCTCAGTCACTTCGAAGCCCGCTACCAAACTACGTGGTAAACTCTATTCGCTCAAACAAGACTACATCATAACCAGTGGCATAGGAAGGCCAGCAAAAAAAGCGGTGGGCATTTAGGGGTAGTGCGAAGTTGGACGTCTACTTCTTCGGCGCCTTTTGCCAGGTGCCACGCAGTAGCAGAAGAAGAGCCGGAACTAGTGATCCTTCGCGCCTGCCAAGCTTAGCCCCTACGCTCGTCCCCTACCCACCCGGTATGATCCCACGTTTATCCCTTCAACCGTGCCTTCTGTTTTGCTTGGTTTCGCTGCCGTGGTCTTTTACCCAGGCGCAAGTTGCTCCAGTGTCCGCCTCTACCACCCCGCACCGGGGGGATAGCCCCGTAGTAACCACGCTTGACGTGGATAAAGCAGCCTATGCGCCCGGCACACCGGTGCAGTGCACCGCCACGCTAAGCCACCCCCACGCTGGACAACAACTGGTCGTTAAGTACTACCATCTGGGCAAGCTCCTTAGCCAGCAGACGGTCCCGGTGACCAGTACTTCCACCACGTGGACGTGGGCTCCACCTAAAACGGACTACCGGGGCTACCTGATACACGTTGCCGTAGTGAAGGGTAATCAGACGATGGACCAGGCCGCCACGGCCGTCGATGTGTCGTCGGACTGGCAACAGTTTCCCCGCTACGGTTTCCTGTCGAAGTTTGGTAAGCTTTCCAACCAGCAGATGGATGCGGTAATCGGACAGCTCAACCGCTACCACATCAACGGCCTGCAGTTCTACGACTGGGGCGACACGCACCACCGTTCACTGGCCGGCACGCCTGAGCGACCTGCCGCTGAGTGGAAAGACTTAGCTAGCCGCCCAACTTACCTGGCCACCGTGAAGGGCTACATTGACAGGGCTCACCAGCGTGGCATGAAGGCCATGTTTTACAATCTACTCTACGGAGCCTATCCCAACACGACGGCCGAAGGCGTAAAGCCTGAGTGGGGCTTATATATGGACAGCCTGCACACTAAGCGCTATGCCTACGCGGGCTTTCCCGCCAGCTGGGAAACGCCGGGCCTTGACATCACGAATCCTGGCAATCCAGACTGGCAGCGCTACCTGCTTAACAATGTAGATCAGGTGTATAAGGCGGCCCGGGCCCTGCCTTTTGATGGCTGGCACGTCGATCAGCTCGGTGACCCAGGCAAGGTATACACGTATGCTGGTCAGCGCACCGACCCGAGCAACGCCTTTGGCTCCTTCTTGAAGAAGGCCAAGCAAACCCAGGCCACGCGCCCGCTGGTCATGAATGCCGTAAACCAGTGGGGCCAGGAGCAGATTGCGCAGGCCCCGGTGGAGTTTCTCTACTCTGAGCTGTGGACGGGCAACGAACAGTACCAGAGCCTGGGCCAGGCCATTCAGTACAACGAAAAGTTGGCACCCACCAAGCGCACGGTACTGGCGGCCTACGTGAACCGGGAAAAATCGAACGCGCCCGGCCTGTTCAACCCCGCCAGCGTGCTGATGGCCGATGCCGTTATTTTTGCTTTTGGGGGAGCCCATATCGAGCTCGGGGAGCACATGCTGGATACGGACTACTTTCCAAACGACAAGCTCCAGCTTACCCCGGCACTCCAGCAGCAGGTACAGGCGTACTACGATTTCGCGGTGGCCTACGAAAACTTGCTGCGGGGCCAGGGCCGCACGTTCTCCGACGTAAAGCTTACCGGGAACCCGCAGGTCGCAGCCTGGCCCCCTCAGCTCGGCAAAATTGCGGCCGTGGGCGCGCAGTGGCAAGGCAAGCAGGTGGTGCATCTGCTCAACTTTACCGACGCCACCACCCTGGAGTGGCGTGACAACAAAGCCCAGCAGCCCGTTCCGAGCGTGCGCCGCAACGTAGCGGTACGAATCGCCACGTCCAACAACGTGACCCGTGCCTGGTGGGCCTCGCCGGATTTCCAGCAGGGCGTCCCCCAAGAGCTAAAATTTACCCAAGCTAACGGCCTGCTTTCCCTTACCCTACCGCAACTGCAGTACTGGGATATGTTGGTCTTGGAGTAGTCCCCAGCTCCCCCCTTCCGCTCTGATCTCCGCGTACCTAACCAAACTCCCGCCAGTATGAAAACACTATTCCCGCATTCCGCGCCTCCAGGCGCGGAGAAGACCTCCAATTGCCAAATTTTGGCCCGCCGCCCCGGTACTTTACTTATCCTGCGGGTGCTCCGTTACCTGCTCCTGCTCCTGCTGTTGGCCCCCGCAGCCATTGCGCAAACGCTTACCGAAGTACATACCGATAAGGCCCGCTACAACCCCGGGCAAGCGGTGAGCCTAGCGGCCAATATTGGCTCCTACAGCAGCGGGCTAAGCCTGGTCGTGCAATACTATCAGACCAACACCCTACTATCGACGCAAATCATTACGCCAACCAGCGGCATCGTCTCCTGGACCTGGGCCCCGCCCACCCCCGACTTTAAAGGCTACCTCATAGGCCTAACGCTGAAGCGCAACGCAACGACGCTGAGCACTGCCTCCATTGGAGTGGATGTATCTTCAGACTGGGCCCGCTTTCCTCGTTACGGCTTTTTGTCGCAGTTCGGGCCGCGCACCGATGGGGACATGGACGTGATGATAAAGAAGCTGAATCGCTACCACCTGAATGGGCTGCAGTTCTACGACTGGATGGACAAGCACCACCGCCCCCTGGCCGGCACACCCCAGGCGCCGGCGCCCAGCTGGAACGACTTAGCCAACCGCCAGTCTATGTTTGAAACCATTAAGGGCTATATCGACCGGGGTCACAACAAGAATATCAACTCTCTATTCTACAGCCTGATTTATGGCGCCTACCCCGACGCCGGTAACGACGGCGTGAATGTAGGCGGTTGGGGGCTGTACCGCGACGTGGCCCACACCAACGCCTGGTATAACGGGGGCTTCCCGACCAGCTGGGAGGCGGCGGGTCTCTATATTATGAATCCCGGCAATGCCACCTGGCGCGCGTACTTTCTGGGGGAAGTTGGCAAGGTGTACGACGCCACCAACCTGCACTTCGACGGCTGGCACATCGACCAACTGGGTGACTGGGGCTTGATGTATGACGTATTCGGGCAGCAAGTTCAGTCAGATCAGGCCTTTGGGCCTTTCATCTCGGCCGCTAAAGGGGAGCGAACCACCAAGCGCCTGGTAATGAACGCTGTAAACCAGTACGGGCAGCCGGGTATTGCCGCCGCTCCGGTGGATATTACCTACACGGAAATGTGGGATGGCAATGAGGGCTACGCCAATCTGGGCGACGTCATTCAAACCAATGAACGTATTGCGCCGGGCAAACGCACGGTGCTGGCCGCTTACATCAACAAAGCCAAGTCCGGCAGCGCCGGGTTGTTTAATCCCGCCAGCGTGCTGATGGCCGATGCAACCATTTTCGCCTTCGGGGGGGCTCATATTGAACTCGGGGAGCATATGCTGGGCAACGAGTACTTTCCCAACAGCAACCTGCAAATGTCGGCCACTCTGCAGAAGGATGTAACGACCTACTACGATTTTGCCGTGGCCTATGAGAACCTGCTACGCGACCAAGGGCGGCAGTTTAACAACGTTAAGCTCTCCGGTGGTACCACCGTACAGGCCTGGCCCCCAATACAAGGCAAAGTAGCCACGGTAGGTAGCACGGTAGGAGGCAAGCAGGTATTCCAGCTGCTCAACTTTACCCAGGCCCAGACCCTAAACTGGCGTGACAACGATCAGGTGCAGCCCGTGCCCACCACGCTCACCAACCTGAGCCTGAGCTTCCCCTTCAGCACAGCCCTGACCAAGCTCTGGACTGCCTCGCCCGACTTTAACAACGGCTTACCCCAGCAGCTCACCTTTACTCAAACTGGCGGGGTAGTAACCCTGAAGTTACCCCAGCTCAAGTACTGGGGTATGCTGGTGGCCGAAACGGGCACTACCCCACCCGCTGCCACAGCCACGCTGAAGGTGTATTTCAAGAAGCCAAACACCTGGGCTACACCAATTATCCACTACTGGAATACCCTGCCTGTCACGACCAACAGCACCTGGCCCGGTGTAGCCATGGCACCCGCGCCCGAGGTGGGCACCAATTGGTTCTCCTACACCTTTGCGGCGGGTACTACTAGTGCCAACCTGGTGTTCAGCAACAACGGCGACCAGGCCTCAAAAACCGTAGACCTGGCCCGCGCCCGAAACGGCTACTACGACTATGGTACCAGCAGTTGGAGCGACATTCCTCCGATTTCCATTTATTTCAAGAAACCCAGCGCCTGGGGAGGACCGAACCTGCACCACTGGAGTACGCAGCCCCAGAATAGCAGCTCCCTGTGGCCCGGTCTGGTGATGAGCCCTGCCCCCGAGCTGGGGGGAGATTGGTACAGCTACACCTTCCCTCAGGGTACCACCAGCACCAACCTGGTCTTCAATAACAATGGCGACCTCGCTTCCAAAACCCCGGACCTCTACCGCGACAAAACCGGATACTACAATTACGCCACCGCCACGTGGGACAACACGCCTACCAGTGCCCGCCCAGCCCTGGGTGCTGCAGCCCCCGCACCCCAAATTGCCGGCCTGGAGCTCGAACAGAACGTGCCAAACCCGTTCACAGCTTCCACTACCCTAGGTATTAGGCTGCCCACGTCAGGGCCAGTTAGTCTGGTGGTGTACGACCTGAAAGGGCGGGCGGTCGTGACCCTGCTTGACCATGCTTTGCTGGGGCAGGGTATGCACCGGATAACGCTGAATGGCTCGTCGCTGCGGGCAGGCGTGTACATCTGCCGTCTGACGACGGGCAGCGGTACGCTCACGACCAAAATGGTAAAGTTCAACTAAACCCTGAAAGGCTCTCCCTACCAGGAGGGCCTTACTTACATTCTACAGCCTACGTGTTTCACGTTTACTTCCCACCATATGCTAGTACCATTTCCCCTTTGCCTACCTCAGCGCAGGGTAGGTGTGGCCGTAACGGCACTCTTAAACTGGAGACAACTGGGTTCTGCTCTGACGCTGTTCGGCCTATTGTTTTTGTCAGCCGTAGCCCAGGCCCAAAACCCCTTCAAGGCGCCTTTGTACTGGAGCCCTTATGAGTATAATATCAAGACCGACAACTACATTCCGGAAACTGAGTGGGCAGCCAACATCGACTGGATGGAGAAAAACCTGAAAGACTCCGGTTACAAAATGATTTGTATTGACGGCTGGGGGGATGATGGGCAATTCAATCAGGATGGCTACCGCACCAGCCACTCCCGTCAGTGGCAGCATGACTACGCCTGGTGGTCCGCGAACCTGCAGAGCCGGGGCATGACCCTGGGTATGTACAACAACCCGCTCTGGATTATCAAATCGGCCGCCGACGCGGGTGTGAAAATCAAGGGCACCAACATCCCGCTTGCTTCCATCATGAATGAGGGCGAGAATGCCCAGTGGTTTAAGTGGGTGCAGGTCGACCGCCCCGGAGCTGAGCAGTACGTGAAAGGCTACATTCAATACTACGCCGATATGGGCGTGAAGTACCTGCGAGTAGACTTTTTGTCCTGGTTTGAAGATGGGTATGACCGCAACATCGGGGTAGTGGGGCCAAAGCGGCCCCGTGCCCACTATGAAACTGCCTTACGCTGGATGCGCGAGGCCTGCGATGCCAATGGCATGTTCCTGAGTTTAGTGATGCCCCACCTCTACCAGGAGGCGGAACTGGAACTGAAGTACGGTCACATGGTACGCATTAACGAAGATGCCGGCGACGGACAGTGGTGGAAGTTCAGCGATGTGGAGCGTGGCAAACGCCGCAACGGCTGGTCGCAGTACGCCAATGCCTTTGATGGGTTTGTGTACTGGTCGCACATTGCAGGACGCGGCAAAATGATTCTGGACGGAGACTTCCTGCGCATCAACACCTTCCAGAATGATGAGGAAAAGAAGTCCGTCGTCTCCCTAAATCTGCTGGCTGGCGGCCCGGTAACGATTTCCGACCAGTACAGTACTATCGGTAATAACCTATGGGTATACCAGAATGAGGAGCTACTGGCTCTAAACCGGGATGGCTTCGTGGGCAAACCCCTCTCCAATGATCCTACCTCTCCCCTTAGCCAGATCTGGAAAGGTCAGCTATCCAATGGAGACTGGGTAGTAGGGCTTTTCAACCGGGAAACCACTCCCCAAACCCGCAGCATTAATTTTGCCGCTGAACTAGGCCTCAACGGTAACCCCAACGCCCGGGACTTGTGGCAGCATAATGACCTGGGCCGCATGAAGCAATATTCGGTGAGCGTGCCCCCGCACGGGTGCGTTATCCTGAAGGTCTCTAAAAGTGACCCTACCCAGGCAACCGCCCCGACATTTAGTTTATCCGAGGGCATCTTCACTACTGCTCAAACAGTTGTGCTTTCCTCCGTTACGCCCGGAGCTAAGATTTACTACTCGTTGTCAGCTACTGCGCCTGCTTCCTCGTTCCAGCTCTACACGGGCCCCATTGGGCTAACGGGTACAGCCACCATTCGCGCCTACACCCAGAAAGATGGGCTGAGAAATTCTCCGCTAGTGTCGGCTACTTACCTGCTGAATCTGCCTGGTCAACTTCCCATGCCCTGGAAAAGTCAGGACATTGGTACGGTAGGGGTTAGCGGATCGGCGTCTTTCGCCAGCGATACCTTTACCAACACGGCCGCAGGGGCCGACATTGAAGGTCCAGCGGATAGCTTCCGGTTTATTTATCAGCCGATTACGGGTGATGCCACCCTTCAGGCTCAGGTGGTTTCCCTGACGGCCGGGCAGGAATGGGCCAAGGCTGGCCTAATGATCCGCTCCAGTCTGGACGGGGGATCCCCCAATGCATTCGTCGGCGTAACGCCCACCAATGGGGTAATCTTTCAGCGGCGGGAAGAAGTAGTCGGGCCCACTTCCGGGACCGTGACGTCTGGGGTCGCCGTCCCCGTTTGGCTGCGCATTCAGCGGGTAGGCACCCAGATTACGGTCTATCGTTCAGTGAATGGGACCAACTGGCTACCGGTTGGTCAACCCCTGACCCTGCCGGTGGGAACCACGGCCTATGCTGGGATGGCTTTCACCTCCCACCAGGAAGGGACGCTGGGCGCAGCCACCTTTAGCCACGTGGAACTAGGGCAGGCAGGTACTGCAGCGAGTGCTCCCACGTTTAGCTTGGTTTCGGGGACGTACACGACGGTGCAATCGGTGGCTTTGTCCAGTACGACGAACGGAGCCTTTATTCGCTATACGACGGATGGCACTGTACCCGGGGGAACATCGCCCCTTTACACAGAGCCTATTCCATTAAATGCTACGGCTACCATCAGGGCTTACGCCCAGGTTGAGGGGAAAGTAAACTCGCCCATCGTATCCAGCAGCTACGTCCTAACCCTACCCGGCAACGAGCTGGTGTCAGGGGCTGCGTATACGCTTAAGGCGCGTCACAGCGGCAAAGCGCTGGATGTAATTGGCGGATCGCTGGAAAACGGAACCCTGCTTCATCAGTGGGACGCTTACAACGATTTCCCCAGCCAGCAATGGGTTCTAACCAACGCCGGAGATGGCTATTTTACCCTGACGAACGGCAAAAGTGGCAAAGTGCTGGACGTTGCGGGGGGCTCGACAGACGAGGGCGCCAGCGTGCACCAATGGGATAGTTATACTCTGTCCAGCCAACAGTGGCGCCTAAGCAAGGTTGAGGAGGGCTACTATAAGATTGAAAACCGTAACAGTGGCAAGGCCCTGGATGTATACGGGGCCTCCGCCGATAACGGGGGGCTAGTAAAGCAGTATACCTACGGCGGCAACGCCAACCAGCAGTGGCGGCTGGAGCGGGTGCGGGCCTCTATTCTTAGCACCAAGAGCAGCACATCCGAGGTAGCAAGGGAGGGCGTGGAGGTATATCCTAATCCGGCCTCCACAGCCTTACACCTGCAATTGCCCCTCGCAACGGCCGAGGTAGTTATTCTGAATGCAGCGGGTGATATCGTGTACCGAGGTAAGGTAACCAGAGCCGAACCCAGTCTGGATGTGTCGCATTTCGCAAGTGGCTTGTATTTGATTAGAATAAGCTTACCTGATGGAAGCCGCGTAAGCCGGCGCGTAATGATCAGCCACTAAGCTAAGGGTCATTCACTGCCGGAAAACGTAGCGAAACAGGAAAAGAGCAGGCCGCACCATAGGTCTGCTCTTTTCCTGTTTCAGAGCGGGTGGGTCAACCGCAAAAACGGGCCTAAGAAGCTCTATTTCCTGCATTATAGTGGGCTCAGCCAGTTAAAATAGCTAGTAAAACCTTGTAGAGTACGTAACAGCTGAACTTTCTGGGCAGCGGGGAAGTAGCTTGGTATTCTTGGGTCTAGCCTAGTATATTTACTAACCCTGGTCTGAATTGTCCCCCTCGTATTCCGATTACTAAGTGAGTTCTTCGCCTATACGGTTGTACGCCTCCTGGCGGGATGAAGCCTTGCTGGAGGCCTTGGTAACGGATGACCGAGGGGCCTTCGCGGAAATTTACCAGCGTTACTGGTACCGCACCTTTGCCTTGGCCTACCGTAAGCTTAAGTCCCGGGAAACGGCCGAAGAGTTGGTGCAGGACTTGTTTGCGACGCTGTGGCACAAGCGGGCCGAGCATTCCATTCAGCACCTGGAGCACTACCTGCTCGCCGCCATCAACCGTCGGGTTATCGGGTACCTGCGCGCTCATCAGGTGCGTGCGGCGTATTCTGATTTTTGCCGCTACCACCAAGCCACTAGCACGGATGAAACGGAACAGACCTTGGCGGCGGATGATTTGTCCGAAGCCTTTGCCAAGGCCTTGCTAAAGCTGCCCGAACAATCCCGGGAAATATTCCGCCTCAGCCGGCTGGAGCACTTTACTGTTCAGGAGATTGCCGAACGCCTGAACTTATCGCCCAAGGCGATTGAATACCACCTGACCAAATCCATGAAGCTGTTACGCGTCTACCTGCGGGACTTCATGATTGTATCGGTCTGCTTTTTCTTTATCCGCTGATTTTCCCTGGCTTCGGCTTGATTTCCGCGAGCCCGTGGGCAGGATGACTCAGTCATTTCGGCCCGGGCCAATGCGTCGTCCTTAGCAGAAAGCAAAAAAAGTTGTCCATCCTGTTAGGGGTAGGGCCCGGTTGCACGTCATCTTCTGGGAAACCCTTAGTACCCGCGGCGCTTGCCCGTGAATAGGGTCTTCATCCGCCCTTTGGGCCCCTACCTAGTATGACGCCTAGTCGGCGAAAGGAGCCGTATCCGCCAACCCAACAGCGGTCGTGCGCCCGTGCCGGCGGCTACCCGTCCTTGCCTGCTTTTTCTTCCCACTCAACCTATAAAGCATGTACTTAATTACTTTTTTTCGCCGGCTGCCGCGGCCGCTTTTCCTGGGCTGTACCGCGCTGCTTGCCTTTTGCCTAGCGGGCCTTCTGAGCGCTTGCCAGAAGGACGATGCCTACAACCCTAAGCCGGCCATGACGCCGGTACTCAGCGCCTCGGCTACCTCCCTGCAGCTTAGTCAGGCCACCGCCGACACCACAGCCATTGCGTTTGAATGGGTAACCGGTAACAACGGTGCTCCGGGCCCCGCCATCACTTACACCCTACAGCTGGCAACTAAAGGAAGCAGTTTTGCCGCTCCGGTTCGCGTTCCCCTGGGGCAGGGCAGTAACTCCCGCACCTACACTGGCAATGCTTTCAATAACCTGCTGGTAGACAGCCTGCAATTGCCGTTAGGAGTTGCACAGGAGTTGGAGGTCCGGCTTAAAACCCAGGAAGGGCAGAAAACGCCTATGTACTCTAATGTGCTGGTGGTATCAGCCACGCCTTACGAGTCGAAGATCTCCCTGTGGATTGTCGGTGATGCCACCCCGCGGGGCTGGGACATTGACAATGCTGCTCCCCTACAGCAAAGTGCGTTGGATGCCACTGAGTATACGTTTAACGAAGTCCTTAACGCAGGTGAGTTCAAGATCGCTACCGCCCGCGACTGGGGCGCGCCATTTTACCGGCCAACTACGGCCACTCCCTCCCTGTCGAGCACGGAAGTGCAGCTTTCCGCCGGTGACCCCGACTATAAGTGGCGCATTACGACGGCTGGGGCGTACAAGATCACGCTGAATACCCGCACGATGACCATCAAAATTGTGCCTTTCACCCCCTATGCTAACCTGTGGCTCGTGGGCGATGCCACTCCAGCTGGCTGGGACATCGACAACCCTACGCCCCTGACAGCCACTGCCAACCCGTACATCTTCACCTACTCGGGGCCACTTAAAGCCGGAGAGTTTAAAATTCCGACCAAGAAAGGAGATTGGGGTGGGGATTTCTTTATGCCCCTGATCAACGGACAGCCCCTGACGGACACTGGAATGGATTTCGTGCCCGGTGGAAGCCCGGACAAAAAGTGGAAAGTAGCCACTGCCGGCAACTACACGATCACGCTGGATCAGCTCCACGAAACAATACTCATCAAATAGTTCTGACTGCGGGAGGGAAGAGGCAAAGTGCGCCGTTCTCCCCCTCCCGTAGATTGCCTCCCTTTATGATTCGATTCTTACCCTCCCGGAAGAGAGTGCTTGCCTTTCCAACCGGCTCCTGGGCCCGTGGACTGCTGAGCGCGGGGTTGTTCTTAACTTCCGCTTTCGGAGTCCAGGCCCAGTCCCTGAGGCTGCTCACTACCAATAAAGCGCGCTATGTGCCCGGGGAAGAGGTTAGGTTCCAGGCGGCAATTGTGGAGCCTCGGGAAGGGCTGACCCTGGAGGTGCGCTATTACCAAACGCACCGCCTGGTAGCGGAGCAAACCTTAAGTGTCGAGGCTGCCGCCAACTGGAACTGGACCCCGCCGGCGGAAGACTTCAAGGGCTATCTGGTCGGGCTGACTCTGAAAAGTGGCTCCACAACCGTAAGCACTGCCTCTATTGGGGTGGATGTGTCCTCGGACTGGACCCGTTTTCCCCGCTACGGCTTTCTGTCCCAGTTTGGCGTGAAAACCAGTGCCGAGATGGATGCCCTCATGGTGCAGCTGAATCGCTACCACCTAAATGGGTTGCAGTTCTACGACTGGATGGATAAGCACCACCGGCCCCTGGCGGGTACACCCCAGGCACCGGCACCGAGCTGGAATGATCTGGCTAACCGCTATACTTCCTTGGCGACGATCAAGGGGTACATTGACCGCAGCCATACCTACGGCATGAAGTCGATGTTTTACAACCTCGTCTATGGCGCCTACTCTAATGCGGCCGCGGATGGGGTAAGCGATACCTGGGGGCTGTACCGGGACATCAACCAAGTTACTCCGTTTGCGCATAGTCTGCCCAGCAGCTGGGAAACGAGCTCTCTGCGCGTGATGGATCCCGCCAATACTGCCTGGCAAGCCTACCTGCTGGGAGAGCACGCTAAAGTGTACGAGGCGGCTGGCTTAAATTTCGATGGCTGGCATGCAGACCAGCTGGGCGACTGGGGCACGCTCTACAACTATAAAGGGCAGGCCGTAAATCAGCCCCAGGGATTCGCTGGTATCCTTACGGCTGCCAAAGCGGCGCACCCCGGCAAGGCCTTGGTGATGAACGCCGTTAATCAGTATGGCCAAGCCCGGATTGCTCCGGCCCCAGTGGACTTTCTGTATACCGAGCTGTGGACGGGCAATGAAGAATACGTCAACTTAGGCCAAGTAATTCGCACCAATGAAACCAGCGCGCCCGGTAAGCGAAACGTGCTGGCGGCCTACATTAACAAAGGCCGCTCGGGCAATCCGGGTACCTTCAACAGTGCCAGCGTGCTAATGGCCGATGCCGTCATGTTTGCCTTTGGGGGAGCCCATATCGAGCTCGGGGAGCATATGCTGGGCAACGAATACTTTCCCAACAACAACTTGAAGATGTCTGCGGCGCTGCAACGTGACCTGACAACTTACTATGACTTTCTGGTGGGGTATGAAAACCTGCTGCGCGACCAAAATCGCAGCTTCACCTCCCTACCCATTACCGGTGCGGAGGTGCAGGCCTGGCCGCCGGTTCTGGGCAAGGTAGCCACTCTCAGTAGTACAGTCGGAAGCAGCCAGGTGTTCCACCTACTCAATTTCCGCAATGCCCGCACCTTAAACTGGCGGGACGACAACCAAGTGCAGCCCACGCCCACGCCTATAACGGATTTGAAGTTGAGCTTCCCCCTGGCCACGACGGTAACCCGACTGTGGGCCGCTTCGCCGGATATCAACCACGGCCTGCCTCAGCTGCTGCCCTTCACGCAAAATGGGCCCCAAGTGGCTTTTACGCTGCCGAAACTTACCTACTGGACCATGGTTGTGGCCGAAACAGGAACCATTACGGCCTCATCCCAGCCACGGATGCCTGATTTCTCTTTTGCCAGTGCACCCAATCCCTTTACTGAATCAACCAGTGTGCACTTCACCCTTCCCCGGCGCGAAGAAACCATCTTGAGTCTATACGACTTGCGCGGCCACCTGGTGGCTTCCCTGCCGCAAGGCGTTTTGGCAGCCGGTCCACACCAGGTTGCGCTGAGTGGCTCAGGGTTGCCCGCCGGCGTATACCTCTGCCGCCTGCAAACCAGTTCGGGAACTGCAGTGCTGCGAGTAGTGAAGCTGGACTGACGCGCCCTTAAACGTAGTAGGTGGGCTGCCTGAGCCTGCTGCTGAGTTCCGGCCCGGCGGTTGCATTTTGCGCAATCATCCGTTCTCGAAAAAAATATGATTTCCAGGTTAGGGGGTGACGGGCAGTTGCACGTCATCTACCTGAAAGCCTCGCTTTGCTTCCCGTAATGACTCAAGAAGAATTTAACGCCCTGCTCCAACGGTACCTCGATGGTAACTCTCAACTCGGTGAGCGTCAGCTGGTGGAGGGGTGGAGCGAACAGTTGGGCCTGCAAGAAAACTTGGTCCTGCCCGAGTTCCAGCACGAAGAAGTGCGGGCAGCAATGTGGGAGCAGATCCGCCTGCTTACCGGCGATGGGGAAAGCCAAGTAGTTGAAACGCCGGTTATATCGCGTCCGGCCTCCTTCTGGCTTTCTCCAGCGTTGCGTTGGGTAGCGGCGGCATTGTTAGTGTTGGGAGTGGGGCTGGGTATCTGGCAGACTATGCTGCCCCATTCCGCAGGCCAGGAGTGGACCCGGCACGTCAATGAGGGCCGACAACTGCAGGTGCTCACCCTCGCGGACGGCAGTCAGGTGACTCTGCATCCTGGCAGCTCCCTACGCTATGCAGCGGGTTTGCTATGTTCTCGTCGCGAGGTTCAATTAACGGGGCAGGCCTACTTCAAAGTAGCTAAAAATCCGGCTCGGCCCTTTTTAGTTTTCACCGATCACGTAGTAACCACGGTGCTGGGCACCAGCTTTATGGTGACTTCATACGCTGATAAAGACCCAACGGTGGCTGTACGGGAAGGGCGCGTAGCCGTGCAACAGCGTTCAGGCGCCAACCTGGCCGCCACGCCCGGACAGCCTGTCCCGGGTGGGATTGTTCTCGAGCCCAACCAGCAGGTAGTGTACTCCCGCTCGGGCCATATCCTGCGTAAGGAGCTTGTTGCTAACCCGCTTATGCTGACTTCCCAACCCTTGGCGTTCCGCAACCGCCCGGTGGCGGAAGTGCTGGTTGCCCTGGAAAATGCCTATGGGGTGAATATAGTGTATGACCCCCGGAAGCTGGAAGGGTGCAGTGTCACCATTGCCTTTGACAATGAGCCCTTGTTTGAGCAGCTGGATATGCTCTGCACCATCTTAAACACCCAGTACAAGAAAGCCGATGATGCTCAGATCATTTTTGAAAGCTCCGGCTGTCAAATCTGATAAAAGCATGGGTAACCCCCGACTTTCCACCGGCCCCGGTGGCCGCCATGTAACCATTTGAAACGGCCTGCTTTCGGAATCTACTCGACAAGAAACTGCTTGTCTGACTTCAACAGTATGCGCTTTTTCGAGCCCACGCGGTCGCTTTTTCCTGACATTCCCACCTCCCCGCAATCGTTTTCAGCATATGAAAAACCATTATTCCCGCTCCTTGCGCGCGTGGTGCCCTACTAAGGTGCTGGCGCTCCAATTATCCTTGGTTTTGCCGCTGGCTGCCGTGGCGGCGCCCCAACCCGGGGTGGCGCAGGTAATGCTCGAGCGCAAGGTTACGCTGCAGGCAGAAGCCCAAACCATTGAATCGGTGCTCAGCCAGCTGGAAAAGCAGCTGCAGGTTCAATTTGTTTACAGCCCCCAGCTGATTGACGCCCAGCGCCGCATCTCCCTGCGGGTAACCAATAAGCCGTTAGCGCAGGTTCTGGACGAGCTCCTGGCGCCGCGTAAAGTAGCCTACGAAGTACGAAACAACCGCATCCTGCTTAGTCAGCCTAAGAATGCCAAGGCGGCAGAATTGCGCGGTGACAGTCGGAGCCAGACTACCCAGGCGCAAGCCGATGTTTCCGTTTCGGGTAGGGTAGTGGAATCCGGTGGACAGGCCCTGCCGGGGGTAACGATTATCGTGAAAGGAACTACCATTGGCACTACCACCGACAGCGAGGGGCGCTTTTCTCTCACTATTCCGGTGGGCAGCGTCCTACAGTTTTCCTTTATTGGGTATAGCCCCCAGGAAATCAGCGTGAGGGAAGCCGGCGTGGGTCTGAACATCGTGCTGCAAGAAAATTCCGAAGCCCTAAAGGAGGTAGTCGTGGTGGGCTACGGCACGCTGGATAAAAAGGAAGTTACCAGCGCCATCACCCATGTGGACAGCCGAGAGCTGCTGACAGTTGGTTCCGTAAACCCGCTGATGTCCTTGCAGGGCAAGGTAGCGGGACTAACCATCGCCAACTCCTCCGCCGCGGACCCCAATGCTCAGCCCAGCATCCAGCTGCGGGGGGTATCTTCCCGGGAAGCGGGCCTGGGCCCCCTGATCGTTATCAACGGGGTACCGGGCGGCATCCTGGAGAACATTAACCAAAATGATATCGAGTCCATCGATGTTCTGAAAGGAGGAGCCGCTTCCGCCATCTACGGTACCCGGGGCAGCAACGGAGTTATTATTGTCACCACCAAGAAAGGCAACAAGGAGGGCGGGCTGGAATACAATGCCTACACAACCTTCGATAAGCTGACAATGGAGCCGACAGTCCTGACGGCCGACCAATTCATCGAGCAGGGACGGGGCACCAACTTCGGGGCTAAAACGGACTGGTTGAAAGAAATTACCCGGGAGCAGGCCTTTGCCCACAAGCATACACTGACCGCCTCCGGCGGCAGCGATAACAGCAATTACCGTGTGACGGCTGATTATCGGGATGCGGAAGGAATTGACCTGCGCTCCGGCCGCCAGGAGTATGGCGCCCGGCTGGCTTTAAATCACATCGCCGCCAGTAAGCTGTATTCCATCGGCATCAACTTCGCCCCCCGCTACTACACAAGCCGCAACGCCGACTATAACGCCTACCAGCAGGCCCTCACGTTAAACCCGACCACTCCTGTGCGGAGTTTAACTGACCCAACGCGCTACTATCGGTTTCAATCAGGTTATGACAACCCCTACAACCCGGTCGAGCGCCTGGCCACTGAGCTGAGCGGCACGGAAGGCAAGTTTCTGGACTATAACGCCAGCCTTAAGCTAAACCTGTTGCCGACCTTGAGTACCCAGATTACCTGGGGGCAGTTCACCCGGGACTACTTCGACTTCTTTTTCCGGCCCTCCACTTCCACGTATGCCGCCCAGAACGAAGGAGGCATGAACTCCGCAAGCCGGAACTACAACAAAAGTGACCAGCGCAGCCTGGAGTGGATCGGCAACTATGCTCTGGACGTGAACCAGCACTCCCTGCAGCTGCTGGCCGGCTACTCATACCAGTACTTCACGGACTCGGGAATCAGTATTTCCAACCGGGACATGCCCTCCGACGCGCTGACGTATAACAATATCGGCTCAGGCCTCTACAATCAGGAGGAGGGAAGGACGGGTTTTGGCAGCTTTAAAAGCGACTCTAAGCTGATTGCCTTTTTTGGGCGGGTTAACTACAGCTTCCACGACAAATACCTGGTTTCCGCCAGCCTGCGCCGGGAGGGATCCTCCAAATTCGGCTACAACCATAAGTGGGGGTATTTCCCGGCCGTTTCCCTGGGGTGGCGCATCAAGGAAGAAGGATTTATGCAGGGGCTGAGCTGGGTAAATGACCTGAAGCTGCGCGCGGACTATGGAGTGACGGGTAACCAGGATTTTGGCAGCTACCGCTCCCTGGATGTATACAGCGGGGCGGGATACTACCCCCTCAATGGTACCTACTTTCAAGTATGGGGACCCAACCAGAACACCAACTATGACTTGCGCTGGGAGCGGGCCGAAAACTTGAACTACGGCGTGGACTTTAGCGTGTTTGACAACAAGCTTTCAGGTAGCGTTAATTACTACACTCGCCGCAATACCGACCTGCTCGGATCCTACGCCGTGCAGGTGCCCCCAAACATTCAGGGTTCCACGTTCGCCAACGTCGGCACGATGGAAAACTCGGGCGTGGAAGTGCAGCTCAGTGCCCCCGTCGTGAAAACGCCGGACTTCACGTACTCGCTGGCCTTTGCCGGAGCGACGAATAACAACAAGTTCGTGTCGTTCTCCAACGACGTCTACCAGGGACAAACCTTTGTCGATGCCGTGTATATGCCCGGTCCCGGCACGCCCGGCTCCGCCCAGCGTCTGCAGGAAGGCCAGCGCATCGGCACATTCTACATGCTGAAGTCGGCTGGCGTGAGCCCCTTTGGTAAGCTGCAGGTATACAACCAAAAAGGGGAAATAATCGACGCGGACAAGGCCAATACGGACGACCGTCAAGTAGTAGGCAATGGCTTGCCCAAATACACCCTTAGCCTGACCAATACCTTTGGGTATAAAAACTTTGACGCTTCTATCTTCCTGCGCGGCAGTCTGGGCTTTAAGGTCTTCAATACCCGGGCGTTTTATCTCGGTACGCCCTCCACGCAGGCGGAAGCCAACGTGCTGGCCTCGGCCTACAGTGACAGCAAGTACGCCCTGCTTAACAACCCAGCTACCTCGGTTATTCTCTCCGACTACTTTCTGGAGGATGGTGGCTTTGTGAAGCTGGACAACGTGAGCGTGGGCTACAACCTGAAGTTCAACTCCAAGTATGCCCGCTCCATGCGGGTGTACGCAGCGGCCCGCAACCTAGTGACGTTCACACGTTTCAAGGGGGGAGATCCTGACATGAATCCCGTGAATGGGCTTTATCCTGGCGTCAGAGGCACCCGCGACTACTATCCTGCCACCACCCAGCTCCTGCTCGGCGTTCAGTTCGGCCTGTAATCTTCTTCGTTACTACCCATGAAATCCCACAAATATCTTTCCTCCGTTACGGGTATCCTGCTCAGCGCCGCCCTGCTCACTGGTGGCTGCACCGACCTGGATGAGACTTTGTACGACCAGATTACGTCCGAAAACTTCATCCAAACCAAGCAGGATGTGTACCGGACTTTCCTGCGCACCTTTGAGCACGGTTATTATACCGTGCAGGGCGCCCCGTTCATCCTACAGGAGCTGTCCGGCGACCAGCTGATGACCCCTAACCGCGAAGGAGACTGGTTTGATGGTGGCCAGTATATTCGGGCTCACAACCATACCTGGACTCCCCAGGAGGGCTACATCAACGACGGCTGGAACCTGAACTACCAGGGCATAACTCTGGCCACTAACTCGCTGGAGGATATTCAGCGAATTGATCCGACCAAGTACAGCATGACGGTGGAAGAGCAAAGGCAGTTAATTGCCGAGCTGCGCACCATGCGGGCCTGGTACCATCTGCGGTTGTTTGATCTGTATCGCAACATTGAACTCGTCACGAAGGTGAAGGGAGAAACCAAAGGCATCAGTCAGTCTACGCCTCAGGAAACCTTTGCCTTCCTGGAAAAGGAGCTGCTGGAGTCCCTACCCGATTTGCTGGCGAAAGGCGATGATGGCACGTCCCAGTTCCAGGGCCGCTGGACTAAAGCCGGAGCAATGGCTTTGCTGGCCCGCCTCTACCTGAATGCCAAGGTGTACGTTGGGCAGGACCGCTATGCCGATTGTGCTAAGATCTGTGAGGATATCATTGACGGCAAGTACGGATCGTATGGTATTGATGCGCAATGGGATGGCCCGTTCGACTGGAACAACGACCAGTCATCGGAAACTATATTTGCCTTTCCCGGTACGTTTGGTCGCTCGCACTGGCACTATGACGGCGGTATGTACTTGTGGATGACCCCTTTCAATGCTCCCCAGCAGTACCTGGAGTATTCGGACAACGGCGGTGGCAACCCCCGATTTGCCCTGCAGCCGGGCCGCGACGTGGACAACAAGGAGTATTCCTTTGCCTTGGGCAAACCCTTTGTTAAGTTCCAGCGCTATACGGACGATGTGCGCCTGAAAAAATACAAAAACCTGGGTGGCAGCACCCGGGAGGGCATGTTTCTCTACGGTTATCTGCCCTACAACAACAACCAGGATACCGTCATGAGCACGAGGGGGTATCAGTTGTATATCCGCGACCAAGTGGGCTTGTTTAAGTACACGAAGCCCAACCAGGTGCTGGCCGATAAAACGTCAGACATGAACCACGCCGATCAGAACTCGGGGGTTTACGTCACTAAATACCCGTTGTATCGCACGGAGGACGTGCACAAGCTCGAATCCGATTATGCGGAAGTGCGGCTAGCCGAAATCTACTATTCCCTAGCCGAGTGCAAGTTCCGCGCCGGGGATAAAGCCCGGGCGGCAGAGCTGCTCAATACGGTGCGCCGGCGCTACTTCCCCGCTGGCTCCCCGAGCCTCTACGAGGCCAGCGGCAGCACCCTCACCGAGCAGGAGCTGCTGGATGAGTGGGGCCGGGAGTTCGTAGCCGAAGGCCGTCGCCGGATTGATCTGATTCGTTTCGACAAGTTTAATACCGGCATGTGGTGGGACAAGCAGCCTGATGCGGATGATCACACCAAGATCTATCCCATTGGTTTCAACGTGCTGAATGTGTCCCCGCAGCTAAAGCAGAACCCGGGATACTAAACTCCGTGGGGATCCTGCTTGCCGGCAGGGTCCCGACGTAGGAGCTGCACTAGTATCTTCTCAGTGGCCTGCCCCACATCGCGGGCGGATGGCTTCCTGATTTCTGGAAACTTGCGTTGCTACGCACTCGGTTGCGGGGGCACCGTGAGCAATCCTATTTCCCGTTTTATTTCCATTATGTGTTCCAAGCCAACCGCAGTTGGGCTTGCATTCACGTTTGCTTACTTCATGTCACTTCCCTTTCGAATCACCAGCTTTCTTTCGCGCAGTAACGCCGCGCTAGTCCTTTTTTCCTGGTTTTGCCTGCTCGGGCAAGCTGTAAGAGCTGAGGATCTTGAATCCCCGAACAAGCAGCTGCGGCTGCGCGTGCTGGTGCAGGAGGGAGGCGTGCCAACCTATCAGCTTACCTACAAAGGCCGCGACGTACTCAAGACCAGCCAGCTGGGCCTGGAGCTGAAAGGCACCACCAGCCTCACCAGCGGCTTTACCCAGACCAGCGCCGAGCGCCGTACCGCCGATGAAAGCTGGCAGCCCGTGTGGGGCGAGGTGAAAACCATTCGCAACCACTACAACGAACTAGCCCTCACGCTTACGCAAACCCAAACCAGCCGTGTGGTGCGCCTGCGCTTCCGCCTCTTCGACGATGGCCTGGGTTTCCGCTATGAGTTTCCGCGCCAGCCCAAGCTCGACTACTTTACCATCAAGGAGGAGAAAACGCAGTTTGCCCTCGCCAGCGACCACAAAGCGTTCTGGCTGCCCGGCGACTACGACACGCAGGAGTACAGCACCGTTACGTCCAAGCTTTCGGAGGTACGCGGGCTGATGAAGTCGGCCGTCACGGGTAACGCCTCGCAGACGACTTTCTCGCCAACTGGCGTGCAAACCCCGCTGATGCTCAAAAGCCAGGACGGACTGTACATTAATATTCATGAGGCGGCGCTGATTGATTACTCGGCCATGCACCTGAACCTTGACGACAAGAGCTTCGTGCTGGAGTCTCACCTTACGCCCGACGCCGTGGGTGACAAAGGCCTGATCCAGACCCCGGCTAACTCGCCCTGGCGCACGGTAATCGTCAGCGACAAAGCCGCCGATATTCTGCTCTCGAAGCTGGTGCTGAACCTAAACGAGCCTACCAAGTTCAAGGACGTGTCGTGGATTAAGCCGGTGAAGTACGTGGGCGTGTGGTGGGAAATGATTACGGGCAAAAGCACGTGGTCGTACACCAACCAGGAAAACATCAAGCTCGACTCGATTGACTACACGAAAGTGAAGCCCAACGGCACGCACGGCGCCAACACCGCCCACGTGAAGGAGTACATCGACTTCGCCGCTAAGCATGGCTTTGATGCGGTGTTGGTAGAAGGCTGGAATACCGGCTGGGAAGACTGGTTTGGCAAGCACAAAGACTACGTGTTTGACTTCGTGACGCCCTACCCGGATTTTGATGTGGCGGAGCTGCAGCGCTACTCCCAGAGCAAAGGCGTGAAAATGATGATGCACCACGAAACCTCCGGCTCGGTACGCAACTACGAGCGCCACCTCGACTCGGCCTTCCAGTTCATGAACAAGTACGGCTACACCGCCGTGAAAACCGGCTACGTGGGCGACATCGTGCCCCTGGGCCACCATCATTACGACCAGTGGGTAAACAACCACTACCAGTACGTGCTGGAAAAGGCGGCGGAGCACAAAATCATGGTAAACGGCCACGAAGCCGTGCGCCCGACGGGCCTGGCGCGTACATTTCCCAACTTGATTGGCAACGAAGCCGCCCGCGGCACCGAGTACGAGTCGTTTGGCGGCAACAACGCCGATCATACCACCATTCTGCCCTTCACCCGCCTGATTGGCGGACCGATGGACTACACGCCCGGCATCTTCCAAACCAAGGTCAGCGCCTATAATCCAAGCAACACCTCGTTTGTGCACACCACCCTGGCCCGGCAGCTGGCCCTCTACGTGACGATGTATTCGCCGCTGCAAATGGCTGCCGACTTGCCCGAAACCTACAACAAGCACCTTGATGCCTTCCAGTTCATCAAGGATGTGGCCGTGGATTGGGATGACACTAAAGTGCTGGAAGCTGAGCCCGGCGACTACATCACGTACGCCCGCAAAGCCAAGGGCCAGAGCAGCTGGTTTGTGGGTAGCACCAACGATGAAAACGGCCGGACCTCGAAAATCTCGCTGAGCTTCCTGGAGCCCGGCAAAAAGTACGTGGCCACCATCTACGCCGACGCGAAGGACGCCCACTACGAGAAAAACCCGCAGGCCTACGCCATCCGCACGATGACGGTGAATAGCAAAACCAAGCTAAGCCAGTACTGTGCCCCCGGGGGCGGCTACGCCATCAGCCTGAAGCCTGCGAAGTAGCCTTGGGTCGTTAAGTGGCTCGCTCAGGCCATTCTGGACTATGTGCGGCTAATAAAAGTGCAGTATGAATATGCTTAAGCACTAAACGCACCCAGACACTTGCTTAGGGCGGCAGGACCGTTTTACAGCATTTTACAGAAAAGTGAAGCTGCTAGCTAGCTTCATGGATGGCCAAGTCAGAGGTTGTGGGAATTCTCTGGCGTGGTTTAGATGGGAAGCAGGTGGTTTTAGGGGCCGCCTGCTTTCTTTTTTGTACTGCTGGAGCCAGCCTTGCTTCGATATGTGAACCCCTCCTGTCAGTTACTTCCGCTCGTTTATTCTACCATTCCATGGCTGCTCCTATTTCCTCTCTCCCCCACTCGACCGCGGCGCCCACGTCAGCGGGCAGCGAAACACCCCGCTACACCTCCGCGCTGGCTTCGCTGACGGTGCTTTTCTTTATGATGGGCTTTATCACCTGTCTGAATGACATTCTGATTCCCTACCTCAAGGCCATCTTCCAGCTGAGCTACACCCAGGCCAACCTGATCAACCTTTGTTTTTTCGGGGCCTACTTCGTGATGGGCATCCCGGCCGGCAAGCTAGTGCAGCGCATCGGCTACAAGGGCGGCATGCTGGCCGGCTTTCTGATTGCGGCCCTGGGGGCCTTTCTGTTCTTTCCCGCGGCGGACAGCCGCAGCTACGGCCTGTTTCTGGGGGCCTTGTTTGTGCTGGCCACCGGCGTCGTGCTGCTGCAGGTGGCCGGTAACCCCTACGTGGCGATCCTGGGCCGGCCGGAATCGGCCCCGGCCCGCCTGACGCTTACCCAGGCCTTTAACTCCCTGGGCACCACTGTGGCCCCCCTGTTGGGCTCCGCCCTGATTTTGTCTAATCTGCCCGACCTGGATACGCCCGCTTCCGCGGCGGCCATTGATGTCAAGGCCGTGCAGATTCCCTACCTGTGCATTGGCGCGGTCTTGATTGTGATCAGTGTCCTGCTGGGCATGCTCAAACTGCCCACCATTGCCCACGCCCATAACGAGGCGGACGCCACCCGGCGGGCCTACCACTACCGGCATCTGATCTTCGGCGTGATCGGCATTTTTGCCTACGTGGGAGGGGAAGTGGCCATTGGCTCGCACATTGTCTCCTACCTGCACCTGCCCGATGTGATGAGTCTAACCCCCAAGGTGGCCGGTGATAAGGTTGCCTACTATTGGGGCGGGGCCATGGTGGGCCGCTTTCTGGGCGCCTACCTGCTGGGCAAGTTCAACCCCGGTCGCCTGCTGGCCTTCAATGCCGTTGGGGCCGTGGTGCTGGTGCTGATTTCGGTGTTAACCACGGGCCCGGTGGCCATGTGGAGTTTGCTGGCCGTGGGCCTGATGAACTCCATCATGTTTGCGACCATCTTCACGCTGGCCGTGGCGGGACTTGGGCGCCACACGGAGGAAGCATCCGGGTTGCTGAACGTGGGCATCGTGGGCGGCGCCATTATTCCGTTGCTGTTTGGCCTGGTGGCCGACGCCAGCTCCCTGCGCTGGGCCTTTGGGCTGCCCGTGCTCTGCTACGTCTACATCATGTGGTATGGGCTTAAAGGCCACAAACCCACGACCTATTAGCATTAGATATAATATAAGGCCTGATAAACAGAGAGGAGGCTTATCAGGCCCTATCTGCTCGGAACTTACTCGCGATAAGTCAAGCTTACAATCGGTATTACTTTTTATAACTATTGCGGGGGCTGGTAGCCTTGCAGCTTCTTGTTGTTGGCAAGCAGGCGCTCCTCACCAGGAATTGGCCGGTCAGCTCCTTCCAGAGTGGCCAGGTACTGGTTCAGCGCCGTTTCGGCCGCTTCCTTCATGCTGAAGCCGGGCACCCAGTACTCGGCCCGCTTCAGGGCCAGGTAGGTAGCCTGGGTAACGGCTGTGCTGTAGGGAACCCATGTGGGCTCGTTCTCCGCAGTCGACGGGGCGGGGCCCATGGTGGTGGGCTCCGGCACTACTGGCTCCAGGCGGTCGGTGATAGATTCAAGCACTTTATCGCCAAACGTCGGTTTTTTGCTACCAAATGACGGTTTCTTTTGCTCGCTCATAGCCGGGCTAGTAATTCAGTGGTGAGATGCTGGTAGTCCTGGGCACCGGCGGACTCGGGTGCCCACTTATACAGGTTTTCCTTTTCAATCTGGGCTTCCACCAAGCTGACATTGGAACGGATGGTATTGCGCAGCACGAGGGGGCCGAATAGCTCGTGGCCCTCCAGCAACTGCACCATGTCGCGCTGGGCCCGGCGGCGGTCACTCCGATTATACTGGGTGAAGAACAGCCCACCGATCTTGAGACCCTTGTTGAGCCGGCGCTGCACTTGGTGGCACACATCCAGCAGGCCCACCAAGCCCTCAATTCCATAGTATTCCGGTTGGGCGGGGATGAATACAACGTCGGCCGCAGTCAGGGCTGCGTAGGTGAGCTTACCCAGACCGCCGGGCGTGTCGATCAGGCAGTAGTCGATGTCTTCCACTCCCTCCAGCAGTTCTTTCAGGATAAACTCCGCCCCGGCCTGCTGGCTGATGCGCTCCTCTGCCTCCCCTAATTCCGGCGAACTAGGCACCAGGTAGAGCCCCTCCCCTACCTCTAGCACAATGTCCGAGAGACTGGCTTGGCCTAGCAGCACGGCACCCAAATGATGCCCGGCCGCCGGCTTGTGGGCAAAGCTCTGGGTCAGATTGGTCTGTCGGTCACAGTCCACCAGCAATACCGTGTGCCCCCGCTCGCGCAGAGCATAGGCCACGTTCAGGCACGAGGTGGTCTTACCCGTACCGCCCTTATGGTTTGCGAATACAATGGTCTTCATGCCGGCAATTTCTACAATGGCAAGCATTGTAACAATAGCTACCACGATTTAAATTGGTACAATTATTAAAACTATTATCATTTATATAGTTAAGATCATTTATACAATTAGTGTAATTTATATAGTTGTATACATTGTTGTCATAATAATAATTACTAGCATTTTAACAATGTCTACAATGTCTACAATGTCTACAATGTCTACAATGTCTACAATGTCTACAATGTCTACAATGTCTACAATGTCTACAATGTTAACAATTGTAGACATTGTAGAAATTGTTAAAATGATGTTGGAAGCATAAACTATTACCGCCAGGGTAATCCAAGCAGGGTTCAGTGGGGAGGAGCTAGGCTAGTGGTACTTCTACTTTCAGTGCAATTCTACTTTCCCTCAAAAAACAATTCGGAATAACAACCTTTGTCACTTAGCGCCCTTTGTCGTTCAGCTGCCCTTTACAGCAGTTGGCTCCTTTTACCTACGCAGGCCTCGACTGGGGGTCCTTGAGGCTGCTGTATCACTTGCCTGTTGCCTTGCTGCCCCTATCTTTTGCTGGTAATACCTCTTTAGCTGGCCGTTCCAACCGTGAGACTTAGGCTTGTCTATTTCTACCCTCACCATCATCGTTAAGGACCGCACCAGCGCCTGATTGAAATAAGCCAACGCCTCTATACGCTTGGGTATATGGAACTGATAGCACTTCTCTGCCGCCTTTGTAACGGAGATTAGTTCGGTGTTCAGCGTAACACTGCCTTGCGCGCTGGTACCGGCCAGCGACTGATATCCGTCGCTGACTTGCTGATTGTACTGGCGAGCCGCCGTGTGGAGTTGGTTGAAGTAGCTCGGCTGATCAGAGTAGATGCCTACCGTCAGCAAGCCGGGCATATTCCGCTCAATGGCCATGGGGTTGTTGCGCATAGCCAGCCCACTCAGCATCTGGGTGTCACAGAGGTGGCCTTCTAGGGTATCATCAAATCCGAGCTTTACGGTGCGCAGGTTATGGTCCTGCACCAGTCTTTTGATCTCGAAGATCTTGTTGTCGGTCAAGTTGCCGGACGTGGAAGCATACATCGTATGCTCGGGCTGCTTCAACTGATAGTGCGAGAGGCAGTCTACGGCGCTTTCCGTCACGATGAGCGTGTGCGTCTTCACTCCGCTATTGGAGAGCCACAGCGCAGCAGATTTAAGCGAATCAGCGGCCTGCCCCTTGAACTTGTTGGCTTCAATTTCCAGCCCGACAATCTTATCCTGATAAATCTGGGGAAAGGCGGTATTCACAAAGCGGCAGGCCTGTCCCTGCTTTGTCTTGCCCTCGTGAACATGGTTCAGGATGCGGCCGCGAAAACAGTCATTGGTCAGTAACTCCTGCCTCAGCCCTCGACTGAGCAGGTAGCGCATATCCGTTAGCGGGGTAGTCTTTTGCAGGAAGTCGGGTAGGTAAGCGTCCCCCTTTTGCACCGGTGCCATGGCCTGTTGCAGGGCCGGAGTATTGGGGCGCTGGTCGGCGGGCCGGTTTAGAAACTGTTTTGCATTTTCAAGTACGTTAACCCAAACGCTCTTGCCAGGAGTTGACGTAATGCTGCTGATGCGCGGATTCGCTACCCGAAACTTCAGGAAGTCTATCACCGTGCCCTTGTCCTTGTCGTGGGCCGGGTTGAAGTATCGATAATCCCCGTTGGGTGCCCGAAATACAATCACCTGATCAAGCCGCGGGTTTCCGTGGTAGTCGAACACATGATACCTTCCCTTATCTGCTGAGGGACCATTTTCGGCCTTATTAGGCTGGTAGCCCAAAGTAAGCAGCAGAGCAACCAGGTTGATATCTTTTTTTATCTGGCTGAACGTAAGGTCAGGTTCGCGGCGTGGATGCATGGGACATGATGTTGCAGGTGTGGTAAGGCGGAGAGGCGGAAAAAGAAAGATCAGCTTCCGTATTCCAGAAGCTGATCCTAGGGGACTATACGACTAGAGGCGAATGCGGGGCCGCGGGGCAGGGGCTACCTCCGGCTGCTGCTCGATGCGCGGAGCCTGGCTGGGGCGGGCATCGGCAAAGGTGAGCTGCCGCTTTACCGGGTCCAGCTGCACGGTAGCATCAAACAACTGATTCTTGCTGTTGCGCATGCCCTGGACAGTGGCCGGTCGGCCCTCGGCTAGCTGCCGCAGCTGCTCCGGGCTCAGGAGTACGCCGAGTAGTTCTTGGGGCAGGGCAATGGCTTCGCGTCGTACGGCTACGACGCGGTTCAAGTCCTTATCGACGGCCAGATACGCCGTAAACGGCTGCCCTTGGCCATCCGTAAAGCCCTCCATCAAGGGAAGCCGCCCCCTGGTTTGGAGCTCCTGCCGCATCGCTGGGGTAAGCTCCTTGCCCATTACCTGCTCCGGTATTTCCAGCTGGTGCTTTGGCAAGTCAAACCGTAGCTTGGGTGTTCCGCCTAGGGCCTCCCGATGGAGAAACAGCTTGGAAGCGAACGGTACTTGCTCTCCCTGGCCAGTGCGAATTACCAGGCCTTGGATCAGGTCAGTTTTCTCGCCGGCCAAGAGCTTCTGAAGCTGGCCGCTCTGTTGCAGGCGCTCCACCGTTACGCCCATCTTCGCCAACTGCTCCAGGGGCAAGTCCGCGAGGGTGAAGCCCTTGCCCTGAGCTATTCGCGTAGCCTGCTTCGTCGGGGGAGCAGGGTGGGATAAGGCAGGAGCTGGGCTGGCAGACTTTGGCGTCTCTGATGGCACCATAGCGGCCGGCGCCGGTGAAGTAGTTCCCGTGGGCGAATCGCGAGCAGGAGGTGGCACTAGCCGCGACTGCGGCCCCTCCGAAGCTTTAGTAGGCCTCGCAGTATCGGTTTTCTGCGCTCTGCTGAAGTTATCGGCAAAGTTGCTCACGAAGCTTACCACTACGCCGTTGCGCACCGTGATGCTCAGCAAACCTGCTTTATCCAACTTCTCCCCGGCGCGCCGAAGGCTTTGGGCTTCCGGCATGTTCTTCAGCGCAGGGTTCTGCTCGATGGCGAGGTAAATATTCTTCAGCACCTCGCTTACCGGTGCCCCCTGCAGGCTGTTGCCCAGCGGTTGTTGCTGGGCGGGTGGGGTGCCGACGGAGTATCCGATAATCCTGGCGGCATCCTCCAGCTGGGTAGCCTCAACGGTCTGGCCGCTTTTTCGCAGCGCATCGGCCACCGGCTGCGCATGGCGGATAAACTCATCCCGCAACTCGTCGGGGTTAATCTCGCCCTGGCTGGCGGGCTTCTGCGGGGACTTAGGGCTGCCGGTAGATAGCGGCGAGGGCTGCGGTTGCGGCGAATCGCCTAGTGGTTTGCGGGTGTCCATCATGCTACTGGTTGGGTGAGAAGTGGAAAACCTACCCCATCCGGGGCTACCATTGCTTTAATGTAGTTAATCCTATTTCCTATATGAAGTACTGATTGTAGGTCGTGCCAAATAGCCTTTGCTCATTTTTAGCCTTAGCTGGTAAGCTTTTCAATCAGGCTTTCTACCTGTCGGCTCAGATCCTGTTTGAGCGTGGTCAGGTCGGCGGCGACGACCTTGGCGTCCACGCTTTTGATGCTGTCGTTGAGGGCCAGCTTAGACACCATCGAATTATCCGGCAGCAGGATCCAGTTGATGTTGTAGCCCCGTTGGTAGTAGAAAAGAATCAGGGCTACAAACGCCTCAATGCTGCCGGCGCCTGACTGCTCTAGCCGAGCTACCATGTTTTGGGTAAGGCCGGCTTCCTGCGCTACGCGCGCCTGGGTCCACGGGTCTTCGCCCGTAACGGCTAGTTCATCGCGGAGCCTGGCAAGCCGCTTTCCGATGGTGGTTTTGCTCATGGTGTGTGTGTGGGTTGGGGGGAGGGTTTTTTGGCCCGGATCAGGTGTTTTAAACTGGAATCAGCCGCAATGCGGGCTAGCTCGCTGGTGACAATGGCCGCAATGTCGGCCTTGATGCGTTTGTAATTTTCCTGAATCACTTCGCTCGTGCGGTCCTGACCAGTGGCCGGATCTAGGAAGCTGGTTATATCGGGAATGTCCTCGTAAGTTGACTCTTCCTGCTTGGTTTTTGCTACGTCCACGAGGATTCGGGCGTGAAAAACCTTCAGGTTTATTTCTTCTCCAAAGTTGTCGGCTACTGCCCCGACGAAACTACCCTGACTTAGCCCCGCGATGCGGCTGGCCGGTATCATGCTTTCCAGCTGGGTAGAGATGCTGCTGCTCGTATCCCGGCTGTTGATGCTGAGCGACTGCCGCTTCTGCAGGATGCGACCAAAGCGCTTGGATAAGGCCTCGGCACTTTCTCCCGTTACCTGCCCGGCAATCACGTTGCCAATGGTATTCTGGATAACGGTCGACTCTGCCTTGCCATAGTCGCGGTCAAGTTGGGATTTATCCTGTACCCCTAAACACGTCGAAACCCGGTTGCTACGGGCCGTGGCAATCAGCTTATCCAGGCCTTTGAAGTAGATAGTAGGCAGCTCGTCAATGATCAGGGACGACTTCAACTTGCCTTTCTTATTGACCAGCTTCACCAGACGGGCATTGTAGAGTCCCAACGCGGCCCCATAGATTACTTCCCGCTCGGGGTTGTTGCCCACGCACAGGACCTTGGGCTCCGCTGGGTTATTGATATCCAGGGTGAAGTCGTTCCCGCTCATCACCCAGTACAGCTGCGGGGAGGCCAGCCGGCTCAGGGGAATGCGGGCGCTGGCAATCTGGCCTTCCAGCTGCTCCATGGCGTCGCCCTCGAATGCGGAGACGAACGGCCGTACATAGTTCTCTATTTCAGGATAGGAGCCCAGGATGGGAAACATTTCTTCGTAGCAGCGCCCCAGGAATTCGATCAGGTGGGGGAACGTGCAGTACTTGCCATTTTGGTAGAGACGCAAAAACCAGATAATGGCTGCTACAAAATTGATGGGCGACTCGACAAAGAAATCCCCCTGCTTCTCAATCCACTTTTTGTTGAGGTTGAGCATGATCGTCGCGGCCGACTCGTAGGCATCCACAATGTCCGTCATCATGGACGGCAGCAGGGGGTTGCAGCGGTGGCTCTTGCGCGGGTTGTCGAAGTTGATCACGTAGAAGCGCACCGGGTGCTCGTACTTGTCCCGGTTCTTGAGCAGCTCGTTGTACACGATCTTACTCAGGTCATCAAACTTGTAGTCGTAGACATACATCGCGAAGCCCTTGGCCAGGTGCTGCTTGATGAACTGATTGATAACGGCAAAGGACTTACCTGAGCCGGGAGTGCCATATACGACGGTGCCTCGGAAGGGATTGACGATGTTAATCCAACCGGTGCGCCGCTTCTGGCGCAGCTGATACGAGGTGGGAAGGTTCACCGAGTACTCGTTTTCCATCTTCCGCTCCTCCTGAGGGAACGTCTCATTTTCCGAGTTGAAGATGTCACGGAGCATATTTACCTTCAGCAGGCGGCCCAGCAGGTTGCCCGCCTTCAGCAGCAGCAAAAAGCCTGCGGCCGTGCTGCCGGCGTAGAGCACGGTAAGCACCATCGCCGAATAAGGCAGCTCCAGCAGAAAGCCATTGCCGAAAAACACGACCAAGCCCAGCAGCAGGTAGACCACAATGGGCTTCCCGGTTTGCCCCTCCGTTTTCTGCCCCCTCGTGCCTAGGCAGGACAAGGCCAGAAACACGGCCGCCGCGAGCTTGGTAACGAAGGGAGCCGAGAATACCGCGGTCTTGGTGCTGAAGCGCGTCAGCAGGCCACTTACCCACTCGGCAGTCAAGTGCTGCTCGGCAAAGTAACCGTAGCAGTAGTAGTACAGGTGCACCAGGACTAACCCGAGGCTGATCAGCCGCATAAAGTCCATGATCTTGCGCATTGCTCTTTCGTCTTCCATGGCCTCTTAGATTAGATAGGGGAATAGTAACTGCTTTATAGTTTGAGGCGACGCCGCCGGCGCCGCAACACGTTTTCATTGCGCTCGGCATCATCTGCCCCGCGGCCATTGAGCAGGCCCAGCCCGGGCGCATCGAGCAGGGAGGGCGGGGCCGGATGTGTTTCGGGGTGAGCGCTGCCGAAAGAGCCGCTGGTCAAGGCGGGTGCTGCTACCACCTGCGCGGGCGTGGTGGTGCTAAGCCAGTTGAAGTAGTCCCGCAGCTGCTTGGCTTTATAGCCGGCCTCGGTGCCCTTGATGTTGTGGTCCTGATACCGGAAGCTGGTGCCGACCAACAGGCCCTGGCTATCCTGCTTAAAAGCCGCTTCTATTCCCTGGCCCTGCAGGTACACCGCTAACTGCTTCAGCGAGCGGGCGCGGCCCGTGCGCAGGGCCTCCGTGAGGGTCTGGTTTACAAACTGCCGGGCGGCTTCCCGCTCCGGGATGTGGCTCCTAGTGCCGATTGGCCAATCCGGCAGGGGCTGTAGCCCCAGCTGCTCGCGGATCTGCTGCGTGGCCTTCACGTTGCGAGCATAGTTCTGGGCGGTATCCAGGGCGGGGCCACCATCGGTGGGCACTCGGTTGATGTAGACGTGGATGTGCGGGTGGGCCTTATCCTTATGCTCATAGACCGCTACCTGGTGCCGGTCCAGGCTGGCTCCCATCAGTTCGCAGTACAGGGCCGCCGCTCGTAGCTTCTGTTCCCGGCTTACCTGCTCCCCGGGCGCCCAGGATAAGGACGTATGCCAGACCGGCTTTTGGATCCGCCCACTCAGCTCGGCTACCGCCCGCATCTCGGCCGCGATGCCGTGGGCATCCACGCTGCCCACATTTGACACACTCAATAACTCGGATTGTTTGTTGGTCCGGTCCGACCGCAGGCCGGCCCCATACTCCAACGCGCCAGTGAAGTCAGAGCCGATAGAAGTTTTTGCAATCATTTCAGTGTCTGTAAAAGGCGGGTCATAAGCTCATTCAGCACCGCCGTATTAGCCCCATTCAGCTGGCCGGCATTGGCTAATCGCACCAGATGATTCAGGTTATTGCCTATCGCGGCCAGGGCCTGCCGCAGCTCGGCGGGCACCTTCTCGACGATCTGTTTGCCCAGCGCTGCGCGGCGCACATAGTCTCCGGTCTTCAGCCCTGCGCGGGCCGCTTTCTTCTCAATTTCCTGCTTATCAGCCGTGCTGATGCGCAGGTTGATGTGGTTGTCTTTCTCCCCGGCTGCCACCTGTTCAGCGGCAGTTTCGGGCGATGGCTTCTGTTCCATGTTGGTTTCCGGGTGGGCTTACCTCGGCGAGCCCAGAGAACTAGCTTGCGTCAAGTTCTCTGGTGACTTTGAGCAGGCAAACTCTTGGTTTGTGCGCACAAAGTCATGGCTCGCTGAACAACTACAGGGGCTACAGCAGAAATGCTAGGGGGGGCCTAGAATGAAGCCAGCGGCGCAGGAAAGTGCTGGCTACTACCGGGGGGCGGAAATCGGTTTGCTTTCGATACTTAAGCAGTTAGTTGAATAAGTGATAAGCTGTCTTGATATAGGTCTAATTAGTTAATTATATAACTATTTAAATAACGACATAAGCAAAGCCTTATATAAGTCATTGGGTAGAGCGGTAAGTAGGCAGGTGAATGCTTGGATATAAGAGTGTCTGATTGCAAAGTCAAAGCTTTATGAAGTTGAAGAAATGAACAAGCAATTCCAGCGTTAACTAACTCAACAGCAAATCCTCGGCGCAGAATGAAAAATGATGATTTCATTTTTATATTGTTTGATACTTAGATAGTCACTTTTACTTTTAATTCCGTATTTAGGTGAAAAACAAACCCAAATTTCTGCGGATCAGCATCCGAGTCGCACCCATTTTTTCCACCCCTCAACCACCCGTTTCGGTATGAGCACGACCAGATACGTTTCCATATCATCCCAGAAGGGTGGGGTTGGTAAAACGACCATCAACATCCTGGCTGCTTCCGCCTTCCATTTCCTGGCCAGGCAGGAAGTTGCCGTCATCGACTGTGACTATCCGCAGCACTCGCTGGAAGGCCTGCGCAACAAAGAGCTGGAGCTCCTGCAGGCCAACGCAGATCGCACGGCCGACTTCCAGGTTCACGACCGACCAGCTTACCCTATCGTAGCCTGCGAGGTACAAGAAGCGCTGGACGTGGCCAATGAGATGGAGGGTCAGTTCGACCTTGTCTTTATCGATACCCCCGGTACCATCAATGTCCCAGGCATCATCGAGCTCTGGAAGCATATCGACCACATCTTCATCCCCATGGAGGCGGACCGGCTAAGCGTAGAAGCTACCCTGCCATTCGCCTCGGTGCTGGATAAGTTTATCAAGGGGCAGCCCGGCAGCCGGTTAAAGGGATATTATGCTTTCTGGAACAAGCACGTCAAGAGTGAGAAGCAGGATTTCTACCACGTGACGGAAGGGCACTTCGCCCAGCAGGGCATTCCTTTTATGCAAACCCGCCTGGAGCAAAGCGTCAACTACAAAAAGGACGCGATGCGCTCCACCATGTTCCCCTTAGGGAAAGAATACATGCGCCTTGGCATCAGTGGACTGATTCAGGAAATGGCCGACATCATCTTCAACGACGCGGTTCCGCGTCCGATAGGGGAGGCCACCACCAGTGAAGCTACCACCCACTAATCTCCTCCTGTCGTCATGACTACACCGACAAAACCCGATAACGCTACCAATCTGAATACCGTGATGGAATTCGTTCGGAAACGGCCCGCTCCGTCCACCGAAGCGGAATCAGTAGAAACCACCACACTACCACTCCCGGCGCAACCTGAAGCGGCTGCGGCTCTCATAGCGGCCCCGTTGCCCGCACCTGCTCCCGAAAAAGAACAGGCGGGAAGAAGAGAGCAGGCCGCGGCCCCCGCTGGCAAGGTCGATTATACCCAAACCTTCCTGCAGCCCGTCCGGGCGAAGAAAGGCAAGGCGGTATATATCGATGAGGATACCCACGCCGCGCTGATCAACATTGCGCAGACGTGTGGTATTCCGCTATCCGACCTCATGATCAATCTATCCGCTCATCACTTTAAAACCTTCAGTGCCGACATCCGTGCGGTACTGAGTGAGAGAGAGAAGCTTAACAAAAAGCAGCTTCCCTACTAGCCTCTCCTGCCGCCTGCTGTGACCTTTCGCCACCCCCCGCCAAAAACGGGGTGCAGGCTACTGCCTTGGCTTGTTTTTCCCACCTCTACCACCAGCGATATGCTTCAAATGATCTCGTGGTCGCAGTTCCTTTCCTGGATGGCGGTCCTGCTCGTCTTGTATTATGCGTACGTGGCCCTCTTCTACTACCGGGCCGAACTGGTGGCCTGGGTGCGAAAGCAAGGCAAAGGGACCGTACCACCACCGCCGGGGCCTTCGCCAGGCCTTCCAGCTCGTGGGCCCCTAATCACCACGCTGGCCGCCGTCCTGCCCAGCGCGCCTCCGTCAGAAGCAGAGACCGGCCCGGCAGCTGATCCGGCAGGAGAGGAGCAGGCTGAGCAGGAACCTCGGGAAGAAAATGAGGGTCAGTCAGCACACCCAAATGAAGAAGTTTCCGCAGAGGGGGAAGAAGAAAATAATGATATAATCATTTCTGTTCAAGCAAATAATGATGAAATCACTAGCTTAGAGACTACAAACCAACCTGAGACGGGCGCAGCAGGCCAAGAGGAAGAGGTTGACCTGGATCACACAGTAGGAGTTGATCAGCTCAGTAACTATTTCGAGTGCGCAGCGGAGGGAAAACTTACCGAGCAGGAGGTAGTCGAAGCGGTACCAGCCCTGGAAAACACCGACTTGCTGGTCGCCTTTTTCAAGGCACGCACGAAGGAAGCGCAGCGCACCACCTCGGCCCTTTACCAGGGGATTTCCGAGCCGGAAGCCGTTGCCAGCTAAACGTTATTCACCATTCACCTTCACACTATATATTCCATGTCTAAAATCCCTTATCTCCGTAGGGCGCGGGTAGCGCGCCGGCGTCAGCCCGTTGCGTTGCTGACGATGGTACTGGTTCTGGCCGCTGCTACTGCCACCTGGGCGCAGGGCAGCGGGGCCGCGGGCATCGAGCAGGCCACCTCCGAAGTGACCAGCTACTTTGACCCAGCTACGAAGCTCGTGTATGCCATCGGCGCAGTCGTTGGCCTGGTGGGCGCGGTCAAGGTGTACAGCAAGTGGAATTCGGGGGATCAGGATACGCAGAAGACGGCCACGAGCTGGTTTGGCAGCTGCATCTTCCTCGTGGTGGTGGCCACCGTCCTACGGGCCTTCTTCCTGTAAGGCCATGAGCCAGTACCCATTGAACAAGGGCATCAACAAGCCCGTCGAATTCAAAGGGTTGCTCGGACAGTACATCTTCTACCTACTGGGTGGGCTGGGTGGCGTGTTCCTTTTCTTTATCGGGATCTACGTCGCCGGCGTGAACACCTACTTGGCCGTGGCGCTGGCGCTGGGTTTGGGCTTTGCCTGGACTACCCGCGTGTTTCAGCTCAACGCCAGGTACGGGGAGCATGGGGCCATGAAGCTGCGAGCCCGGCAGCGGCAGCCCCGCTTGATCGTGAACCGCAATGCCCGCCTGTTCAAAGACCTGAAGCACTTATGAGCAATCTGCTGCTACCCTCGGCTACGCTGGAGACCAAGCAACCCATCTACAAGGTGGAGTCGGACTGTCTGATCAGCAAGAATGCCGACATCACGGTGGCCTTCCGACTGGAGTTGCCGGAAATCTTCACCCTCTCGGCCAGCGACTATGAGGCGCTGCACTCGGCCTTTGTGAAGGCTATTCGGCTGCTGCCCAACCATACCATCATTCACAAGCAGGATTGGTTTGTGGAAGACCGGTACGCTCCGGGCCACGAGCAGGAGCGTACGATGCTGTCCCACGCCTACGAGCGCCACTTTTTCGAGCGCCCCTTCCTCAATCATTCCTGCTACCTGCTGCTGACCAAGACGCCCACCTCCCGGGAGAACTGGAACAGCTTGGCCACGCTGCTTTCCCGCTCCAAGATCGTTCCCAAGGAAATGATGGATGAAAAGGCCATGACCAGCTTTTTCAACGCAGTAAGCCAGTTTGTGCGGCTGCTGGAGGATTCCGGTATACCCTGTACCCGGCTCACCAACGATGATCTGGCCGGCACCGAATCCACCACCGGGCTGCTGGAAAAGTACCTGGCCCTGAGCATGAGCGATGCGGCTCCCATGGTGGATCTGGATTTGCGCAATGGTCTAAAGGTGGGCAGCAAGCATTGCCAATGCTACTCACTGGGCAATCTGGATGATCTGCCCCTGGCCCTCGATACCGATGTGAAGTACGACAAGCTCAGCACCGACAAAACTCACTTCGCCGTGGGCTTCGCGGCGCCGGTGGGACTGCTGCTGGGCTGCAACCACATCTACAACCAGTACCTGTTTCTTGACGACCACGCCAAGACGCTAAAAACCTTTGAGAAAAAGCGCGACAACCTCAATGCGCTCTCGCTCTACTCGCGGCAGAACTCCATCAACAAGGATTTCTACGACCGGTATCTGAACGATGCCCACTCCCTGCAGAAGCTATCGGTACGGGCGCATGCGAACGTGCTGGTGTGGACCGAACAGGAGCAGGAGCTAAAGGAGCTGCGCGACCTGACCAGTGGCCAGATTGCCAAGATGAACTGCCGCCCCCGGGAAAACACGGTGGATATCGGGGCCCTGTTCTGGGCGGGCATTCCGGGCAACGCCGGCGACTTCCCCAGTGAGGAAAGCTTCTACACCTTCGAGGACCAGGCCTGCTGCCTGTGGAACGTGGAAACCAACTACCGCAATTCCAGCTCCCCCTTCGGTATCAAGCTTTCCGACCGCATCACCGGCAAGCCCGTGCACGTGGATATTTCGGATGAGCCGATGCGCCGCAACGTGACCACCAACCGGAATAAGTTTATCCTGGGGCCGTCCGGCTCGGGCAAGTCCTTCTTCACCAATGGCATGGTGCGCCAGTACCACGAGCAGGGCACGCACGTGCTGCTGGTCGATACCGGCAACTCCTACAAGGGCTTGTGTGAGCTGAAGGGTGGGGTATACTTCACCTATGAGGAAAACAACCCGATCAGCTTCAACCCCTTTTATGTAGTCGGAAAACCCGACGTGGAAAAGCGCGAAAGCCTCAAAACGCTGCTGGTGACGCTCTGGAAACGGGAAGATGAGAAGGTCAGCCAGTCGGAGTACGTGTCGCTCTCGACGGCTATCACCCAATACTACCTCATGCTGGAGACGCGGCGCGACGTGAAGGCCAGCTTCAACACCTTTTATGAGTTTCTGCAGGGGCCATTTAAGGCGCACCTAGCCAGCTTGAGCGTGCGGGAGCAGGACTTCGATATGCAGAACTTCCTCTACGTGCTGGGGCCGTTCTATCGGGGTGGGGAGTATGACTATCTGCTCAACTCGGAGCGTGACCTGAACCTGGTGCAGGAGTCGTTTATAGTCTTCGAGCTCGACAACATCAAAGATCACCCCATCCTGTTCCCGGTGGTGACGCTCATCATCATGGATACCTTCATTGCCAAGATGCGCACGCTGAAGGGCATCCGGAAGATGATCCTGATTGAGGAAGCCTGGAAAGCCATCGCCAAAGAGGGTATGGCTGAGTACATCAAGTACCTGTTCAAAACCGTCCGCAAGTTCTTCGGCGAGGCGGTCGTCGTCACCCAGGAGGTGGATGATATCATTAACAACCCGATTGTGAAGGATACCATTCTCAACAACTCGGACTGTAAGATCCTGCTGGATCAGAACAAGTTTCTGAACCGCTTCGAGGACATTCAAAAGTTGCTGGGCCTGAATGAAAAAGAGAAAGCGCAGGTGCTCAGCATCAATCTGAATTTGCGACCCGGCCCGAAATACAAAGAGGTCTTTATCAGCCTGGGCGGCCGGGTGTCGAAGGTGTACGGGGTAGAAGTCTCCCTGGAGGAGTACGTGACTTACACCACCGAGGAAACCGAGAAAATGCAGCTGTTCAAGAAGGTTGAGCAGGGCATGGACATCAGCTCCGCCATCCGCTCCTATGCCAGCGACCTGTGTGAAGGCGTGCCCGCTTAGTCTATTCCATTCACTTAGCTCCCGTTGCCAGATGAAAAGACTTGTATGGGCGTTGGCCCTGGCCAGCCTGTTTACCAATTGCGGCCCGGATGCCGCCTCTCAGAAACTGGCCGATGATGCCGAGGCCCGCGTAGCGGCCGCCGTGCAGCGCATCATGGCCCAGGTGCCGGACAAGGCCGCGACCACCAACTACTTATCCGTCGTGCACTCGTGGTACCAAAGCGAAGTGCCTAACACGATTAAGCTCAACCCCAAGACGGAACGCATCTATCAGGCCCACGCCGAGATACTGCAGGAGGTGGCCGCCAATGAGCCCAAGCTGATCGAGCAGCCGGCCGTGACCGTGAATCAGGCCCAGGGCATCCGGTCCGGGTATAAAAAGCTAGTGGATGAAAGCACGGCCAACGTGGGGGAGCTCTCGGCGCTGGCCAACGGCAAAACCACCATGAGCGAGGCTGACCAGCTGCACTACGTCTCAGAGCTGGCCGACAAGCAAACCAAACAACTGGCCCTGGTGAAGTACTTCACCAAGCGCACGGCGGCAGGCTTGGCCCAGCTCCAGCAGCAGGAAACCAACAAGAAACTGATGCGCAGCACCTGGGGCCACGACTAGCCCTCATCCTCCACTTATTCTGTAAGGTTATGAAGAAGATACCGGTACTACTTTCCGCAGGCTGGCTCTTAGCCACTATGCCGCGCCTGAGCCACGCCCAGGCTATCGTTTCGGCGCCGGTGCTGGAGGGAACCAACTTCGTGCAAACCGGCCTGCAGGCGACCTTGAAAGCGCTCAGCACAAAAGCCAATACCCTCGTCAATGATGGGGTGGTGGAGCAGGTTCTCACCAAGCAGTTTACGGAGAAGAACATGCTGCTGCACAAAAGTTGGTACGACGGGCTGCTGCAGATCAGTAGCACGATCCGCACCTACCGGCGCGTGCAGCACATCTTCGAGCGGCAGGCGGCCATCATCACCATCTACTCCAACTACATCGGCAAGTTCCGGGCCGATAGCCACCTGACGCCGGCGCAGGTCGATGGCATGGTGCGCGGCTACACCGTGCTGATCAAAGAAAGCGCCGGCTACCTGGATGATCTGACGGCCGTCATTTCCCCGCTGAAGGCGAAGATGACGGATGCCGAACGCATGGAGCTGATTGATGCCCTCGACGACAAGGTAACGCATCAATATGAGCTCGTTTCCTACTTCACCCGACGCAACATGGCCATCTCCCTGCAGCAGGCCCGTGAAGCAAGGGACCTGGCCACCATTAAAAAGCTCTACGGGCTCCAGTAGATGAAAAAGCGCATCCTACTTCTGTCCGTGGGTCTCCTGCTGCTGAGCCTGTCGGCCCGGGCCCAGCTGATTATTTCGGCCCCCATTGCCGAAGGTCAGGCCAGCAAGCAGGCTGGCCACCAGGGTATGCTCACCACGCTGCGCGCCCTGGGGAATACTATCGTCCAGAAAGGAACCAGCGCGCAGGCTATAACCAAGGCCCTGACTGATCAGACAGCCGCGATGCATGAGGAGTGGTACGCCAGCCTGCGGAAGATCAGCACGGTCGTGCGGGGCTACGAGCGGGTAAAGACGATCTGGAGCTATCAGGATAAGACTTTGGCCCTCTACACGCAGAACATCACCCAGCTGCGCCGCAACCCCTACCTGACGCCGGGGCAGATTCAGGGCATGGTGAAAGGCTACACGGTGTTGCTGGCGGAGAACGTGGCCCTGCTCGATGACCTGTCCATCATCCTGACCCCACAGGCCGCCGAAATGACCGACGCCCAGCGGCTGAAGTTTATCAACCGCATATCCGATAAGGTGACCCATCAATATCAGCTGGTGTCATACTTCACGGCCCGCAATCAGGCGATGGCCGCCGAGCAGACGCGGGAGGCCCGCAGCCAGCAAACCCTACGCACGCTGTACGGCCTACAGAATTAACTGGATACTAAAAATAATTATTCAACTACCTACTTACTCCCTTATGCTCCTGGCCTTCCTCCTTCAAGTATCCGTGCCGTTTCGCTCCCTGCAGGAACTGCTCAATACGCTTTACGATGAGATGCTTCCCCTGTGCTCGGATATGATCAACCTGGGCCGGGCGCTGGGTGGTTTGGGCGCGCTGGTTTATATAGCGGGCAAGGTGTGGCGTAACATGGCGGCTGCCGAGCCTATTGATGTGTTCCCCCTGCTGCGCCCCTTTGCCATCGGCCTGGCTATTACCTTCTTCCCCGCTATGCTCGGCCTCTTCAATGGGGTGCTGGGCGGTATCACATCGGCAACGGCCTCTATCGTCGATACCCAGAATCAGAACATTATTCAGCTGCAGGAGCGCAAGCGGGAGTTGCTGGCGGCGCGTCCGGAGAATGCTCCCTTCCAGTCGGATGAGAACTTTGAAAAGGAACTGGAGAGCAAGGACGCGTTGGACTTCGGCGGCAAAGCCTCGCTCTACTTCGACCGGATGGCCTACGATGTCAAGAAGAACTTTCGGGAGTGGCTGAAGGATGTGCTGGAGCTGGCCCACGACTCGGCGGCCCTGGTAATCAACACCATCCGCACCTTCTTCCTGATCATCCTGAGCATCATCGGGCCCATCAGCTTCGGCTTTGCCATCTGGCCGGGCTTCGAGGGCACGCTCACCAACTGGATTGCCCGCTACATCAACGTGTTTCTGTGGTTGCCGGTGGCCAACATCTACGGCGGCATTATCGCCAAAATTCAGGTGCTCATGCTCAACCTGGACATCGAGCAGATCCGATCAGGTGGGGACCTTGATACGGCCGATTATGGCTACCTGATCTTCCTCGTGATTGCCATCTGCGGCTACTTCACTGTGCCTACCGTCTCGAACTGGATTGTCGCTGCCAGCGGCATGAGCAACGTGCTCCGGTTCGCGACCAACGTCGGCGGGAACGCGGCCAGCACGGCCGGCGCCGCCGCTGGGGGCGTGGCGGGGCAGGTGGCCGGGCGCACCCTCGCCGCGGGCAAGTCCCTGCTCGGGGGCGGCAACGGCTTTAACAACACGGCGGCTTAATCACCCTTACGACCGATAGCTTATGTTCCGCTCCCTGAAGAATATTGATTCGGCCTATCAGCAGACCAAAACGCTGGCCCTGCTCTTCATGCTGCTCTGCCTGGGCGTGGCCGGCTATGCCGTCTATGCTTCGCAGCGCACCGCGCGCGAGGCCCAGGGCCGCATCTACGTGCTGGATCAAGGCAACCTGCTGCTGGCAGTTTCTCATAATGTAAAGGAGAACCGGCCGGTAGAAGCCCAGGACCACGTCAAGCGCTTCCATGAGTACTTCTTCTCGCTGGATCCAGACGCGAAGGCCATTGAGTACAACATTAGCCAGGCCCTGTTTCTGGCGGATCAGAGTGCGCGCCGGGCCTACGACAACCTGAAGGAGAGTGGCTACTACAACGACCTGATTCAAGCTAACATCAGCCAGGATATCAAGGTCGACAGCGTAGTGATCAGGGCGGCTTCTTATCCCTACTACGCCAAGTGCTACGCCCACGAGCAGATCATCCGGGCCTCGTCGGTCACGACGCGCAACCTTATTTCGGAATGTTACCTGCGCGACGTGTCCCGCTCCACCAACAACCCGCACGGCTTTATCATGGAGCGCTGGCGGGTACTGCAAAACAAGGACCTGCGCACCGACCGGCGCTAGCCGCGGGCCTTCCCACCTCCAAAGCTGTCTAGATATGAGCACGATCAAGCACACCCAGGAGTTTATCAACCGGCGCAAGCTGATGACCATGCTGCCCGTTTTCGTGGCTCCTACGCTGGCTATTCTGTTTTTTCTGGCCGGAGGGGGCGAGGGTACACCCGCCGCGGCTACCGCTGACGCCAACCAGAGTGGTATCAATATGTCGCTGCCGGCGGCGGGCAACAACGCCCTGTACGAAAGCAAGCTCGATGCCTACAAGGCGCCCCAGGATAGCACCCGCCGCAACAACCTTTCCTTTGCCCCCGCTCCGGAGGCCGACACTACTCCGGCCGTGGACTCGGCAGCTACAGCGGGCATCAACTACGCGGTGCATCCGGGGCAAACCCAGCAGCCCTTCGACCCTAATCAGGATCCTAATGTGGCGGCTGTGCAAAGCCGCATGCAGCGTCTCCAGCAGCAGCAGGCGGCACCTGAGCCACCTTCATCAGGTAGTAGCGGGGGAGGAGCGAGCTATGCTGCCGCGCAGGCGCGCAGTGTAAAGGATGATCAGCTGGATCAAAGCCTACAGGAGCTGGATGTACTGCGCCAACAGTATGAGCAGCGACTGACGGCCCTTAATACTCCAGGTGGGGCGGCATCTCCAGCGGTGGCCCCCAAGCCGGCCCCAGTGAAGAAAGGAGTGAGTGTGGTTACGGCCGAAACCCCGTCCGTGGTGAGCCGTCTGAATAATGGCAACGTGGCGCGTAGTACAAAACGCAAGGCCGCGAAAGGCCCCGAAACCAACAGCTTTCATAGCATCGGCGAGCCCACCAGACCTAGTGCTACAGGCATGAATGCCGTGCCGGCTGTAGTCCATTCCGACCAGGTGGTAAGCCAGGGCTCCACTGTCAAGCTGCGCCTGCTTTCCGATGTGGAAATTCAAGGCCAACTGATTCCGCGCAATAGCTTTATCTACGGCACCTGTGGCATTTCCGGCAACCGCCTGACGATTAAGGCAGCCAACGTGCAGTACGAAAACAATGTGTTCCCCATCAGCCTGAAGGCCTTTGATCTGGACGGCAATGAGGGCCTGAACATTCCCGGCTCCGTCGAGCGGGACGCCGCCAAACAGGGCCTGGCCAGCGGGACCAGCAGTGCGGAGCTGCTGGCCATGTCGCCCAACCTGGCTACGCAGGCCGCCGGCGTGGCCCTGCAAACGGGCAAGGCCCTGACCGGCAAAAAAATCAGGCAGGTTAAGATTCATCTAAAAGCCAACTATCAACTGCTCCTCAAATGAGACTCTACCCACTGTTTACGCGTCTGGCTTTCGTGGCCCTGTCCGTATCCGCTGCCCCTGCTCTGGCCCAAACAACGGCTCAGGCGGGTGCCGCCCCGATGCAGCTCCAGCAGCATAACTTTATCGGCTCGTATCATTTAGGCGTAGGCTTCCAGAAAACAACCCACCTGATCTTTCCGCAGGCCGTGACCTACGTGGATCTGGGCAACGTAGGCATTATTGCCGACAAGGTGAAGGGGGCGGAAAACATCGTCAAAGTGAAAGCCAACGTAACCGGTTTCCCTCAAACCAACATGACGGTGGTAACGGCGGATGGCCGCCTGTACTCGTTTCTGGTGGACTATGAGGCCAACCCCAGGGTGGTGAACTACAACCTGGCGGAAGGCAATACGGAGGACTCGGCATCGCAGCCGCTGGCGCGCCTGGCCAACGGCAACCTGACGCAGACGGAGATGGAAAACTACTCCCGCGCGGCCCTCAAGGAGAAGCGCAGGGTGCACCTGAAGGAGAACAGGAACGATGTGACGCTGGCCCTGCAGGGTATATATACTCAGGGCGACACCTTCTTCTTACCTCTGTGGATGCAGAACAAAACCAACATCAACTATGATGTAGACTTCGTAAAATTCTACATTCGTGATAAAAAGAAGACCAAGCGCACGGCCGAGCAGGAAACCGAAGTGGCACCGCTCTACGTGTTCAATGCGGGTCAGTCCAAGATTGCCGGCCCGGGTGAACTGGAGCGTGTGTACGTGCTGCGCAAGTTCACCATACCCGACGATAAGAATCTGGTGGTCGAGATGTTCGAGCGCGGTGGCGGCCGCCATCTATCGTTCAACGTGAGCAATGCCGACATACTTGAGGCCCGTAAGCTGACCCAGTAGGCCTAGGCCAGTGGCAATACAAAGGGGGCGCTTACCGGATTGGTAAGCGCCCCCTTTGTATTGATGTTCAGTGTGGTGCACTGCCGGGTTCTAGGCAAATCCGTATAATAAACTAATAGAATTTATAAGTTGGTTTTATGCGTGCTTTCCTACTTATCCTACTCGTGCCTATTTTTCTCTATAGCCCTTGCGCGCCTAATTGGGGCAGCCAGGTAGTCAACCTCTCTCTGGTGCTCTGGCTCTTCTCCGTAATAGGTCGGGCCGTATCTAGGCGACGGTACCATTAAGTCGATAAACCTTTTCGATTCCTGTGCTGTCTACTCCTTTCAATTATGGCGTTATTTCATCTTTTAGTAAGTGGAAATAATTCTACGCTAAGTCTAAAAAGTACTCTTCCGACTGCCTGAGCGAAGGTTTGATGATGGTGTCACAGAAAATGTACGTTTTAGTGGCTGTTGAACTACTGCCTGCATCGTACGGTCACTGCCTTCCCGGAAGGCATAAACGTGGTTAAAGTGGTCGAGGTAGTAGGCAGCCCGTTCCACAAACTGTGGTTTGGATAGTCCATTAGTTTGTTCTCGGTCTAAGGCTGCGCGCTGATGGCGCCCAAGTCGGAGCCAACGCGCCGGTGGTTGGCATAGGTCATCATATGGTCGGTCTGCACATTGGCCGCAGGCTTGTAGCACTGAAACCCTCGGTCCTGACGGGTTTCACCGGCCCACGGATACACGTCTTGGAATAAGTATCGGTACATAGCCCCGTAAGTGCTACTCGTCGAATTTGAGCGGGAGAGGGGATGGCGTAGGCCGGACCAACAGTGGGTTGCATAGGCTGTCGGGGATCAGCCAAGCCCACTTGTGCCCGAACATCAGGCGCTTAATTGATAAGTCGACTTTGAGGCGGTCAAGATGCGTCTCACTGGTTGCACGGACATTGTTATACAGCAGGCCATCGGCTGGGTTGATAAAGAGGCCGGCCATAAAGAGGAGCTTGTTGCACTAAGTTGGATTTACACGCTGCACGGCTAACCATATTAAAGTAGCTGTTACTTTAAGACAAAGAATGACTACCTATATTTGGTACTAAACTAAATGACAATGAAAAACAGCCTTTTACTCTTTATTCTATTTCTAGCTATTACTAGTCAGGCTAATGCACAACTTAACAGATATAGCACCCTGCCAGAGCAAAAGGTACAGACTAGGTCTAACACCAACCAACACAATTCTAACACGGCTCTAGAACAGAGGGCAGCAGGTCAAGTGGCTTATGACAGCCAAGTAAAAGAGTGCATTTCGCAGACCAAAGAGATGTATGAAAGTGCTGGAACTTACCCACAGTCAATATCTGATGGCTGGCACAATACCATTATGAACACAACGACCGGTAATGCCTGTGGATCCAATAGCTATCTAGTTGAAAACAACAGAATTGTAAAATGGAATTACGAGGGCAAACAGTACGTGGACATTACCAAGGGAGGTGTCATAACCAATGGTAAGGCCATATATTATATGGAGTTGGAAGGTGGCCAGCCACTCTACTTCACAGTATATTTTATGGATGATATACTGAAGAGGTAGACACCAACCTCATTGCGGGTTCCCCGTTACGATAATAGTTTTCGAGTCGAGCATACCCAGTCTAGGTCGGGCTCCTGCACGGCCTAGAACAAGCGTTGCCAAATGCCTTTTCGCGCCCAGTGCCGACTGCGTTTGCGAAAAGTGTCGTGCTTGCCAAAGCGCGCAGGCAGCGCCCGCCAAACGCAGACGTGGCGCACCACTCAGAACAAGACGTTGAGAAAGAGCCGGTTATCAGCGCCGGTTCGGCCCACAGCACCCGCTTTTCCCGATGGATGCGGGGCCAAAGCCGACTACGCATCGTCACTGATTTCATCCAGATTGCTCACGAACACAAAGATAATTGTTCGTGCAACCAAGTAACCCTTCCACACTTGGACTGCAAGAAACCGTACAGGAAAAAGGAATGTTCTACCCCCCAAGAAAACGGTGGTGCTAGCCAAGGTCCAGCCTGATTTTCATCAACGGGGGGTATTTGCCTTACTTTTCAAGTCAATAATAAATAACTGCGCGTCCTGAGTGGCATTAGGAGCAAATCGTACCAGTTCGGCCCTGAGTTGATCGTAGGCCCCCGCCACCTTAAAGGCATTAATACTGAGTGCAAACTCTTTTTGGTAGAATCGCAACACTTCACCGGACAAGCCGCCGTTGTTGGGGTATGCTTCGAAGAGCGAATTGGTGGTGTTATTAACAACGGCTTCCTCAAGGGGATAGTAGTTACTTACCAGACCAGACGATTGACTCTTGTTGCGCAAAAAATCAGCTAAGCTGTTAAGATTCGTGAATTGAAAAACCCAGTCATGGAGTCGTTCGTGCACAAACGAGTGGATGAAGCCATCCTTCATATAGGTATGAAACTTCTCAGCTGGATCCGTAACTGCCGGATAAATCGGCACAGGGCCTGCAGAACCGGCATTAAGGACGGTGTTTCTGTTAAAGTACATGACCTGCGTATTCGGATAAAGCTCCTTACCATATGTGGGGTAGATGAACCCGACCTGCAGAGGTCCGAAGTAAGCATTATTTGACGGCAGCGGTAGCGTGCCGTCAAAAGTGACAAAGTAGTTCTTTGTCATATTAATATAAGTCGCGCTGCGTGAAGCAGCTAGGAAATTCGTAGGCAGCTCCGCGGTTTTTTCGAATAAGGCAGTCTGTACGCTCGGCAATCGATGCTTTATGAGCAAAATAGCTCGAATTGTATAGTACACTAGGTACCGGTCCAACAGGGTATTATTTCGGGTGGCGATGTACAAATTCTCGTACTTATATACGTGCGCTTGCTCATCCGCGATCGCCTGATCCAAGTACTTGAAGTAAAATTGATCTTCGCTAAATAGATTCGTTTTAACGGGGTGAATCCGGCCTAGGTATACTAACTTTTTCGTGTTGTAAGGTACGCTAACTTCCAGTAATGGCTTGGCTGATTGGCTTTTAACAATACTTTCTATTTTCGCATCTATGGCTATCTCGCTCATATTTGATTGGTCAAATCCTTTCTCAATCACAACGTGCTTGGCTAGATCGAAGTCTGGGTACGCAACGCCTAGGGCTGTGGCAAGGTCGGGTAGGGGGGCTTGCCCAAACGCAAAGACGGGCAGGAAAAAGCTGAGTGTTAGGAAGGCTTTCATGCTAAAGAATGAATGGGCGGCTCATTGAGTGAGTGCTTGGGGAAAGCTCAATCGCTTCGTCCCGTTGATCGGCCGGTAATGACTCTCTGTCGTGAGTCGGCAGTTTTTTTATGTCACCCTGAACGAGGTGGGGGACATTACGCGACACAAGCCGCGCTACGAACTGACCCTATCAAGGCTGTTGCTTTGCTTTTTGGGCCGCGGTCCGGGTAACGGCGCCACGGCAAAAGCGCTAGCCGAGCTAATCCAGGGCCCTAACAACGCGTGCTTGCCACTCCGCCGGAATATCAAAAGATTACCGCCGCTGCTGCTTCGCTCCCATGTACAAAGCCAGCGACCATTTCGCCGGCTTCACGCACTCGCCCCCAGTGCCGTTGCGGGTACGTGCTTTTTTTCGCGGCAAACACCAGCTTGGGATAGGCCTCTACGGCACCCTGATCACCTGCAAGGCCGGCGAAAGACTTACGGCACAACAATACCCTGTTGGGCAAATCCGGCCAGTATCCTGGAAATGTGTATTCCTTCGTTTTTCTTTATTGGTGCTCTTCCTGCAACCTGTTGAGGCTGCCCCCCCATGTGGTGTAACGCAATCACCCGTCCAGCCGCATCAAATACAGGGGAGCCGGAGGAGCCTCCCTGCGTGTCGGTTAGGTACTGTACGACCCGATCGTCTACAAAGGAAACCAAGTTGCGCACGTAGCCCAGTCTTTTGCGACTCCCGCCGGGATGCTGCACGATGTACGTGGCGTTGCCGGGTACCGGCTGCACATTGGTGCTCAGGCAAATGATTGGCCAAGAAGCCAGCAAGGGCTGGCTAGTTTGAATCACAGCCCAATCGTCCTCCTTGCTTGAACGGATTGTGTGTACGTCGCAACTGATGGGGGCAGGAGCCAACTCGCCGCCTTGCCCGTCGTCTTCGTACCGGAATTGGGCGGTGACCGCTGAGGCGGGAGCCCCCGTGTACTGGTCGTGCAGCACGTGCCAGTTGGTAAGCAGCAGCTTCTCGCCAATGCGGAAACCAGTGCCGAAATATGGCAAGCCTTGAATCGTCACGAGCAAACGGCACACGGCTGGTGCCAGGGCAGCCAAGGAGGTGAGGGTTGTGATGAGCTGCGGAATTTTGCCAACCTCGATGGTCAGGTCGTCGTAGTACAACAGCGCCTCCGGCTCAGAAATGGAGTCGTCCTGCCGAAGGAATGGGCTGGGGTCCACTCCAGTACTGGGCTCCGCATCAAGCACCGGCTGCACATTATTGAGCAAACTTCTCAGAAAAGGGCGGGTCGGGCTGTTGACTGGCAGGATGTCGTACAGGTGCTGCACAAAAGCCCGCAGATTCCCTTCTGATGCCGATTGGTCAAGCAAATCACGCCAGAGCATGGCCGGCGATGAATCGGCAATAATCGCCAAGGTATCGATGTTTACCTCGCGTGCCAGGGCAAGCGCCCGGCGCACATCCGGATATGTTTGCGTCAGTTTAGTGTGCAAATCCCGGGCTTCGCGCGAGTGCCAGGGATAAGGAAACGCATCTAAGATGGACATAGTGCTTACAGGGCTAGGTGATCAGGTAAGTGTAACGCTTTGCGGCAGAGCATCTCCAGCGGATCCGGTCCGGTCAAGTATAAGCCAAGCGCAAGTGCGACGGGATTATTTGCTTTCTGTAGCTGGTTGAGGAATAAGTTTTCCTCAAACTGGTAGAAGTCTTCGCCTTTCTTTTCTGACTCCGCTACCTTCTCCAGCCAGCTTAGATCTACCCATCCGCCCTTGGTTTCTTTGATTTCGTGTTCTAGCACCTTCAGGGCAAAGTCGACACGGCGGCGGGGAGCGGCTATCGTCGTGGCACGACCCGTGCGCTTCATGTACCAGTCAACCAAGTTGTCGAGGTCAGGCATCATATTGCCCGCTACATTGGACGTGAGAGGTTGCCCTCGGAATGCCGTCAATGTACTCACCACCGACAGCGCCATACCAGTGGGGGGGGCGTCAAAACGGAACAATTCGTCCCAAGTCGCCTTCTGCAGTAAATTTGCGGTGCCTAGTTGCCAGCGCCGCTGGCTGAGTGCGGCCAGCCGCTTCACAAGTTCTAGGAGGGTAAGCGTGCGTTTGGCGCTCTTCCCGATAGGTAGAATCCTGGGCAGCTCAAGACCCGCTCGACCGCTCAACCGTTTAACACTCAGTTTTAACGCATGCGGATTCATGAGCTCACGCATGGAATCTAATTGCTGCAGTAGATCCTGGTCAGGCTGCGGCTCTAAAGGCAGTTGGATGCTGGATCCAAAGGACTCGAGGGGCGAGGCACTGCCCATTTTTCTAACCAAACTAGGCAGTATCACATCCAAGGCGGTCAGGTAGTGCACTGCTTTTCCCACTAAGGAGGGGATGTTGTCCAGCATGTGGGCCAAGTCCAGTTCCGTCTCCAAGTCCGTGGCCAAGCGTACTTGGGCGGCCTGCACGGCCAGTAAATCTATTTTACCTTCTGGGCTACTTTGCCACAAATACTTCCGGTCCAGTCGCCGAAGCAACCGTCTGGCCTCGCCCCGTCCGCCGCTCTGCACCGCGAGGTAGGCGGCCAGAACAGCTCGATCGCGCTCATCTTGGCTCTGAATTTTTGAAACACTACCGAGGACTTCACGGGCTAGGGGGGCGTTGTTGTTTGTACGCCACATTAACCATGCGTCATACAGTTTCAGCCGGCTGTCGGCTCTCCGCTCAGGCCGCTCGTTAAGATAGCGGACAGCCTGAGCGATATTGCCGTGAGCAATCATGTCGGGTAGTTGCTCGAGCAGTTGATTTTCCCACGCTAGGTGTGTTTCCAACGGCGTGGAAGCCTGCAGTAAGCGGTCCTTGAGCCACTGGTGGGCCATCGTGTTAAGTGGCTCAAATTCCGCCACGGCATCTTGCAGCAGTCGCGCGCAGTTTTCTTGCCAGGCCTGGCTTGCTCCCGCAAGGTCATTCAGCCGCAACCGGTGGTAAACGAGCTCCGCCGAATTCTCGACCTGATTTTGCGGCTGCTGGCTGTACCACATTGCCGCTCGCCGGTCGATGTCCCGCACCCGGGCCTGGTCATCCATCTCCAACAACCGCAACGTGGCAGCGCGCACATCCGAGCGAATGTAAAGGGCTTTTTGATGACTGGGCAGGGACAGGGCAAACCCCTTGGTTTGGGGCTCTTCGCTAACTAGGCTCAACTCCTGCAGGAGCAGCGCAAAGACTTCGGTGCTTGTCAACCCTGCCGGCAGTAGATGACCCAGAACCCCGGCAACTACGTCCTCCGTGAGGTAGCGTAAAACCAGCGCGTGGCGCGCAATGTCCCGCAACCGTGCATCGATCACTCGATCCAGCACGCGCTGGTAGAGAAACCCTTTGATCAGGGCTTGGGGTAACTCTTTGGGCAAGTCAATCTTGTCGCCTTTTTCTACCAGCTGAACAGCCAGCTTGAGGAACAGCGGAACGCACTCAGAAATTTTTACAATCTGTTCCACCTGTTCGGCATCCGTGACTCCGTTGCTCGTTAGCCACCGAACGGCATCCGCCGTGGCCATACCCTTCAACAACATAGTTTGAGCCTTATGCCCCCGTAAAGTAAGGTTTGCTACCGGAGCCCGTCCGCTTACGACTACGCGCAGGGTTGGCGCAATAGCTAGTACTACATCGAGTAGCTTCCAGATCTCGTTGTGGTCCAAGAAATGTTGCGCCACTTCAAATCCATCTAGGATCACCAGTACCGGCTCATCGGGCCCAAGGACAGCAGTCAGGGCCTGCGCAAACTCAGTGGCCGTTTTTTGCACAACGAAGGGCTGATGCTGGGGCGGCCCCGCAAAAGCGTTTCGCTGGATGTAGACTTGCTGGCTGAAAATCGATAGTACTGATTCTGCATCATTGGGTGCTAGGTCGGGGCGATCAAAATCTAGCCAGAGCAATAGAGTATCAGGTGCAAGGTCAAGCGCAAAGCGAGCCAGCAACGAGGATTTGCCCGAACCCCCGATTCCTGTCAGCACCATGGGTCCCCGGTCCGCCGCCTGATACCAGCTATGCAATTGGGCTAGTTCAACGCCTCGCCCCTGGAAGGCCGGGCCGGTAATCGTGGTCAACCGACTGCGCACGCGCCGCCGTTCGAGTTCTTCATCAATTTCTTTGGGCGTGGGCAGGGTCAGGTCTTTCCGTTCGAACCAGCGCACTACTTGGATCCAGTACGGCAGTTCTGCCTCCGGCAAAGTCGACAGCTTGCAGGACGGCTCCCGCAAAATGCGGTCGATAGTCGCCTGTCCGGGGTGGTCAATGAAACTGTCGCCTCTGGCCTCGCGAAGAACTGAAAGGGGGGCCGAATTCAGAATACGCTGGCGCTCACTCGTGCGCAACGTCCACTGCGCGGCCTCCGGGTCGACAATGAAGGGCTTAAGCGCTAATCGCTCCGGACCGGTAAACTTGCCCGGATCAAACTGCCATAACACGGCCGCTTGTAGCAATGCCTTATCAAACGCCGTTGAAGGGCCTGGATCTGGAGCAAGCGTATCGATCAGCAACGCCTGGGATGCTAACGCCTGGGATGCTGCTGCCACATCTACCAGCTTATGCAAGCGCGCTATTTCCAACCACGCCGAAGAATCGCGCATACTTACCAGCAGCGCGGTCAGTAGGCTGCCTTGGTTGAGCTCTTCATTGCCCTGCGTTCCTTTCTTGCTTTCATGGATGGCAATTACCTGCCACTGCGCGTTGACCACAGGGCTGCCCGATGATCCTGGCTGAGTAGCCGCGTCGTACTGCAGTTGCTGCCCCTCCGCCTGCACCACGTTGCCAATGCTGAGCTTGGGGGACCGGATACCTTCAGGGTGTTGCACGATCATTACCTGATCACCCGGTAGCGGGGATTCCGTGGCTAAGGATAATGCTGCCCCCTGAAGCGGTGTGTCAAGGCGCATTAACGTTACCAGGCCCGGGCCGCCATCTACGCTTTCCTTCTCTTTCCGAACCACTGTTGCCTTTATGCTCTCTAGCTGCCGCGCATGGTAGTAGCAATGATAGGCGGTGTCGGCCGTGGAATTGGCGAGGTAAAAGCTCGGAACGACAATTAAATCATCCGTAATCAACCATGCCGAGATTATCCCCGCACTGCTTTGCAGTCGGACAATTCCCCGCGCGGTGCCCTGCAGTCCCGCCACAAAGTCCTCAACATCTAAAATAGCGCTTGCTCTCACACTCATAGCTTTGTAACCAACAATTGCTGCATCGTTTGTTGAAGTGCTTGCGCAATCCGATCGATCCGGGAGCGCCCTGCCGCGTTTGCCGTCTGCGCATACGCTACCACCTGCGCCGAGAGCGTTTGAATTTGATCTTCAAGCATCGTCACCTGATGCCGCTTTGACCACGCGGCTAACACAAAAGCCACGTCGTGCTCGCTGACGTCCGAGCCGGTCAGCTTATCTCTGGTCCATGTTGCAGTATCCCATTTGACGGGCACTGGTCCATCGGGATAATTGATCAGCATCAAACGAAAATATTTGCTGAAGGCCGGGTTCTGCATCTGGATCACGAAGTGGTCAAAAAACTGTCGGATCTGACGATCCAACAGTGGCGCACCGCTGCTGTCTACGCCCAAATCATCGACAGCAATCCAGAGCTGCTTGGCTTGGGTCATGGCCGTCGCCTGCAGAAAACGGCACACGTCAGCGTACCAGGCATCTTCCGTGGTGTGGGCTTGGCTCCGGGTGGGTAACTGTTGCAGCGCCGCTACTCCCAGAGGACTAACCAGGGCCTTCATAACATCCTCAACGGTCGCCACCATTCCCTCCCGAATGTAAACTGGCTCGGCGCCCTGATTGCGGGCGAGGTGCGAAAACAGGTAGCGGCTGTGCGTTTTTCCACTACCCGATTCACCCAGCACCAACACAACCTTAAGACTGTTCTGCTCGGGTATCAGTCGGTCCAGCTGGCTGCGCAGCACCTTGCGATCAAGCAAAAAAATGTCATCGGTAATAAACAGCTCTTCGGTGGGCGACGGCGCATTTATGACAGCTACTATTTTCGCCTGGGCCACCGGGTTAGTAACCTTCTGTAGGACCAGATCGCATAATTGACGGAGCGCGCCGGCCGCAGCCAGTTTTTGTAGGGCATCATTCCATATAACATCAGGGCTGAGACCCTCCACGGCCAACGGTCGCAAACCATCCTTACAGGAATTGTACAACAGCGAGATCTGTCCCGCTCCCTGATAGACTTGAGTTAAGACCGCAGCGAATTCCCTGGCATCCTGACGGGCCATTGGATACGAAGTCGCGTCAAAGAAGGGGTGAGGCATAGGTAGCTACGATGATACAGGGTACTTCTACTGGCTGCCAGGCAATGGGCTTGTCAGCCGGCTTGTGTGATTTCGCGCAAAACCAAGTCTTTACTGACTACCCAACAGGGGCCACCGCAGGGCGCGCTGCGGCCTCAATTGTAATCAAAAGTCAAGTAAACAGCGCGGGTCAGCTATTCGCGACTGGTGGAGCGCAGGGTGCCATTTGCTAAGCAGTTGGGAGGCCCCCTACACTTTCCCGTTGCCGCCCCTGACATGGCAGGCCTTGGCACAGCATTTAAGGAGGCAGAAATTTATGGAATAATGGCGTCAGATCAAGCTCCAGCCGGGTAGTTCCGCCGTCAGTCTCGGCGCCAATGGTAAAAGGGCGCGATACACTGCTAAGATAGAGTTGCGCCGCATTGTTGACGGCGGCAATCACGGGGTCCGGATTGCGAAACGTGGGTGGCAGATGAAACCGTACCGCCTCGTGCAGGGGCTTGTCGTTAGTTGCCATGACCATTAGCTTCACTTGGTACTCCCCGGGGTGAGTGCCCTTAAGAAATTCCGCGCTCAGTTCGCGGCCGTTCGCAGATGGATGCCCACCCCACTTGCCTTTTTGTGGATCCGATCGGCCGTCTCTTTTATCCTTTGACTGGGTGTTTAGTCCACCAGCAACTTCAAAGGCGGGCTCTGGAAGCACCTCTTCACCAACTGATTGTTGCTGTAGCTGATTACTAGCTTCTTTGAGGCCCTTAACCCCTGCCTGCAGCTCTATCAGCACGAGCTCCATTCCGGCTGCTTTGAACGATCTCAGACGCGGCAGCAACAGCACTAATAAGAGCATGCCGATTCCCAGCAGAAAGAAGGGTATTGCGGTCGTATACCCGTCTTTTAAACAGTTCTTACACAGGTCGACGACTGGTTTTGTGTCCTTAAGCCGTTCGTAATTCCGGTTATGCAAGTCCAGAAAAGTATGGACAGTCCAAAACCCAACCCCGATCATGACACTGGCCAGCCCCGTAATCAGGGCCGTTAAACCTTTGCTGGCCGAATCCATAGAGCAACACGGAATATAAAGTGACTGGAACAAGAACCGGACGCGCGCTGAAGGCATCCACCACATACTCGAGCAGGCCGACTCCCTGCTGCCGTGAGAGTGGGCTGCTGCGGCAGTGGAACACACCCGACCGCACGCCTTCAAAGCCCTAGGAGGCTGATTTCCCGGCCGCGATACTTGTCGCCTCGGCTGTAGCACTCGCTTTCAGGGCTGTCGCCGCCGAGGCAGCATCCACGCATCCGTAGCCGAATTTCGGCGAGTGGCCCCGGGCGTTATAATCGGTCGGATTGCCAATTTTCCGCGCTGTCGACTCGATAGCCTGCCGCACTTGCTGGGCCGTGACGCTGGGATGCAGGGAAAATAGCCACGCACAAATGCCGGCCACCAATGGGCACGCACTGGAGGTGCCGCCGAAATCGTTGGTGTAGGCCCCCGGCGAGTAGCCTGCCTCCACCACAACGCCACTCTTGGTGTACTTGCCCTGCACATCAGCTGTGGTGATGCGCCACCCGCCGGCGCCGCTGGAGGGGGCACACACACTGATCAGGGCGCCGAAATTTGAGTAGTCCGAGCGCTCGTCCCGGCTGGTTGACGCCGCGATGGCCATCACATCCGGATGCGTCGCGAACCCGTTCATGGTCGCGCCGGTGGCATCATCGATGTCGGTGTTCTCATTGCCGGCCGCAAAGCACACGACCGTTCCCATGCCACTGCGCCCTTGACGGGCACAATTCGCGATGGCTGTCCGGGCCCGGGTGGAGAGGGGGAACACTGCGGCTTTGGCCTTCCAACTGCAACTAACAACCCACGCGCCCATCGCTGCCACGTAATTAAACCAGCTTTCGAGCTGCGCGTCGGACAGGTCGGCCCCCCAGCGCACGGGCATGAGCCGCGCCTGGGGGGCTGCCCCGAGAATACCCACGCCGTTGGCGCTTCCTACCGCCACGCCCGCGCAAGCTGTGCCGTGCCAGTTGCCGGCGATCAGGTCGGGCAGAGGGCTAGTCGTGCGGCGCATAAAATCCATCGGAGCCACGATTTTGCCGTCCCCGCTCAAATCCGGGTGCGCTAAATCGAAGCCGTCGTCAATAATGGCCACGATTACCCCGATGTCCCCCAGTGATTGGCTTTGTTCCCAGGCGTCAATCACCCGTGCATCGGCCCCCTTCTTGAAACCTAGGGCGGTGCCGAAGTGCAGGCCGCTGTTACGCAAATGCCACTGGTCCACGAGGCGCTCGTCAGCCGGTAGCTGCAACCGCAAAATCTTACTTGGCGTGGCAAGGTCCGGCTCGGCCACGGCCACCAGCGGGCTTTGCTGCAGGGTCGCGGCCGCCTTGATAGGGTTTGGGGACGACTTGGTGGTTTGCACAAGCACGGTGCGCTCGCCCCTGGCCTCGATAATAGTTAGATGTTGCGCATCGAGCAACTGCTGGCACTGCTCGGTACTGGCGCTGGCGTGGAATTCAATGTAAATCTGACCCGTTGGCACGAAGGGGACGCCGTCATCAGAGGTGTGATACACGTGCGTTCCCTGGGTCACTTGGCCACCGGCACGGAGCGCATCCAGCTGCGTCTCCATCTGCGGCGCGGCCTGCCCCGTATCCACTAAGGTAAAGCCCCCCAGGGTTTCGGGCGTGGACGCTAGGCTTACCTCCGCGCCGGACCCAAGTTTCAGCGCGCTTGAACTCTGCAATTTTAGACCCACGAGCCGCGGGCTTTTTGTAAGCTGCAAGGGTTTGCCGCCGTAGCTGAGCTCGATAGCCTCCGGATACCCACCCTCGGGAGCAGCCGGGTCACCTGCAACCGGCTGCAGCGCACCACTTTCGACAAAAACCGCGTTTCCATCGGGTAGTTGCACGCGGCAATAGTTGGAGTGCTCGTCGAGCATCACCACGGGTGTACCCGCGGTTAGGCTGCCATCCGGGGGAGAGCCTTGCTGCGGGCCCACGACGTAATAGGCGGTCTCGTGCGTGATGAGGTGAGTAGGAGTTGGCATGGCGGACGGGAATGGTTAGAGTATCAGTGACAAAAACGATTAATGAGTTCTGGCAGCGGGCCGGCCGCGGTTGTGTTATGGGCAGGGTTGGTCGCCCTTGCCGTACCAATCGGCCCGGTAGCCGCGGGTATCGAGGTGCACGAAATTTTTACGCCGGTAAATGCCAATGCCCCCTTGAAACGTGAAGGGTTTACCGGTGAGCGGATTCGTGAACGCGGTATTGCGCAGCTGCCGCAACAGCCCAGCCCAGCGGCACGGCGAGCCAACGGTACAGGTGAAGTCGATGGCCTGGAACGTTTGGTGAAAAGACTTCGGCTCGCCCCCCACAGCTCGGTTGTAGGCCGGCGAGCGGTACGTGCTGGTTAGCAGGACCGGGGCTTGCAACTGCGCGCGGAGCGCGTTGAGCACGACCAGAGTGGGCACAATGTTCGGCCACAGTTCTTTGGGCGGCAGGGAATTCTTCACCCCCCCGCTGATGCGGCTCCAGTACGGCGTGAATTCCCGACCCCGGAAATGCGCCAGCTTTAAGTTATCGATGAAGCGTTCGAATTCCTGGGCTGGTGAGCCGGCCACCGGCGGGCCCGGTTGCGGCTCCGCCGGCGTATCCTCGGTGGGCTCCTCTTGGTCGTGCAAATCGTCGGGCTCCGGGGTCAAGGCCAGCAGCAGTTGCTCAATCGTTTCGAGGCGGCTGAGCACCTCTTGTAGCTGGGCCGCTGGCAGCAACGATTCGCCGGCCGGGGCCGTTAGGGCCACGAGCTGGACTGCGGGCTCGAAGGCAAAGGCGCTCAGGGGCAGCACCACGTAGGGCAGATGCAGCAGCAGCGGGCCCGAGTCGAGGCTCAGCGTGATCGCCATCCCGAGGGCCCCTTCCGCAACGGGCTCGAACTCCTGGGCCCAAGCGCTAAGTTTGTGACTCAGCTCCGGGAGCGCCTGACGGAGCCCGGCCTCGCTGCCCGGAATCCCTTCCTTTAAAAACAGCCCCCGGCGGGTAGCCTGCCGCCAGTCTGCCTGGTAAGGGAGCATGTAGAGGTAATAGCACTCGCACGAGGCTACCACAGCACGGGCCCCGGCCAGCGGGGAGGCCGTTTCGAGCAGCGCCGCAAAGGTCTCGTGCAGCAGCGCGTGGCAGGAAGGCTTTGCGGCCAGGCCCGTGCCGGCGGGGTACACCAACGGCAGGGCGTGCTCGACGAAGGGCCGCAGGGGCCGGGCACTGCGAAACTCCTCGGTCGTGTAGACGAACTCCTTCGCAATTTTCTTGCCCTGGAGCAGGCTCTCGTTGCGGGTCACGTAGATTCCCGTTTCGGCATCGGGCACGCGCAGCAGATCCAGCGGCGGCGTCCGGAACGAGACGCGTCGCAGGGCCGTTAGCTCGACGGCTGCCTGCCCGGCGGCGGGCCCAAAGATCCATTCGCCTGCTTCCGTGCGCAGGTACGGATACCGTACCCGCAGTTCGATGGTCTTAGCCGGATCCTGGGGGTCGACTGCGGCATACACGATTTCCACGCTGTCGGTCTGGGCCGGGTCGGCCATGCTCTGGAGCACGGCCGCATCGGCGGGACCCGCGGGGCGCAGGTGCAGGCTTTGGATTTTGCCTTTTACCGGGACGAGTCGGTAGTCCCAGTGCACGGTTTGTTGGTAGCCTGCCAGCGCCTGCGCCGGGGGGAGAGCGGCCTCCGGAATCGGGGGCGCGTCGGCCAGAGCTTGCAGGTGGCGGGCGAACTGCACGACGAGCGCCAGGGTGGTCGCATCGGGGGGGCCTTGCAAGCGCGGCTCTAGGGCGCCCCAGAGCTCGGCGGCCGCGACAATGCGCTCGGCCTCGTTCCAGTCCTCAGCCAGCAGGTGCCCCGTCCCGGGCTGGGCGCCCAGGTACAGGGCTACGCGCCCTTTGTCTTGCCCAATCGAGGGGCCCAAAAGTTCGAGCTGGTAGCGCCAGCGCCGGCTGCTACGCAGCTGTTGGGCCCAGGTTCCACCGCTCTCAAGGGCAGCCGGCAGGCACCCGTGGCTGCTCACGGCGGGCAAACTCGGGTACTGGCGCTGCACGATTTGCACCTGGTCGGCTCGTAACTCGAGCCGGGCACTCTCTGGGTCCGCCAAGTGGAGCTTAATCCACCGCGAAGACTCGTAGGCGCCGAGCGCGTCCGTTTTCCGGATGCTGTGTTCCAGGTAGGTCGGGAGCAGGCTCTCGCGGAAGCTGATCAGCGCGTCCGCGTCCGGCGCGAAATCGTTGCGGGTGTAGTTCACTTTGAGCAGCAGTTCCGGCAGCGGGGCGTCGCCGGTGAGTTCCACCTTCAGCGGGGCGATGCTGATTTCCGTGGCCCCAGCGGAGGTCGCTGGCTGCGGCTCCACCTCCAGGTGCAAGCGGCAAAGCTGGCCGGGTAGCCGCGCCGGCTGCCTGAGACGGTAACTGAGTAGCAAGTCCTGCAAGTAAGCGTGCGTGCTTTTGCGCAGCATTTCCTGCCGCAATCCCGCCTGCGCCTCCGCCAGTTTCGTGACGGGGGCGCCCTCGTACAAAGTCGTAAGTCGCTTGGCGGGGTACCACCGGGCCACAGCTTGCTTGGCAATCAGCAATTCGTCCAGGGCCGTGGGTCCGCTACCCGCCAGCGGCGGTGCGGCCAGGCCCGGCAGTCGCTCGTGCTGCAGCAGCTGATCGAGCCCCGCAAGAACGCACCGGAACAACACGTCCAGGTCCAGGTTCGGCCGCGTGGCCGGCTGGGCCCCGGCGCTCGTGCCCAGCACCTCTACCGCTTTGCTCATCGAAAACAACCGGTTCAACACCGGCCGCGGCGCGTACACCGTGTAGTCCGAGGCCGCCGGCTTTCCGGTAAGCCGCAGATCGGTCCAGATCCGCGGTACCAGCCAGTAGCGCGCCTGACCGGCCAGGTCGAGCCCAGTGCCCAAGCGGAGCGATTTGCCTCCCAGGTACTGCTCCACCGCCTTGGCGAAGACGCGTTCGGGTTGATGCGGCTCGTTGGCTTGGGCCGGAGCCACCACGTAGGCCGGCAGCACGTCCGTGCGCACTTGCTGCACGGCGTCGGCCCCAACTACGCGCGGCGTGGCGGCCAGTGTTTCGGCCCGCAGCTCCTGGGGTATTAGTTCTTGGGCGCGTGCGATTTGCAGACCCACGGCCAGGTAGGCCGGGTTTTGCAGCCCGGCCAGCGCTGCCCCGTTCAGGCTCAGCTCTAGGGCTTGCCGCGCCAGTAGCACGCCCTGCGGACTTACCAAGGTAAGCTTCACGTCCACGAACTTCTGATCAGGCTTGCCGTACGTCGCGAACATTTTGTTGGCGTCCACCACCACGGTACCGTGGGCCAAGCTATACGCGTCGGTGGCGGCATCCTTGCCATTCACCTGCAGCTTGAGGGCCGCTGACAAGTACGCCAGCCGCTCGTCGGCGGCCCGGAAGACCACGGAAATCGAGCCCGAGCCCTGCTGGGTGAGGCGCACCTCCATCGCGGTCAGAGTAAGTTTGCTGAATTGTTGGTCGCGGACGCTCACCAGAGCTTGGATAGCTCCCTGCAGATACGTGCGCAGCAGCGCCGCAGCCGGCAGCTCCATGCGGGTGTTGGCCAAGGGCTGGCCCTCGCTCGTGCGCAGCTCCACGCGGGCCGAGGCAGTCACGCCGGGGCCCTGCAACTGCTCCAAGGCCAGCTGGTACACGGCCAAGATGCTGTCCGCGGGACCCGCGCCAGCAGTGGCCCACATGTCGGGATGCAGGCCTTGGGCCAGCGTCAGGGCCAGGCGGTTGTCGGCCACGATCGCGTAGGCCGGCACCGTGCCGGGCCAGGCATCGGCCCCCAGCAGCAGATCCACGTACTGCAGGGTCTCCACCGGGCCTTGGAAGCTCAAACCGGCGAGCGAGTTGCCGTACACGTCACGCCAGCCAAAGGACACTTGGAACGCATCACCGATGCGCTCGTAGCGGTTCCCCCCCGGCGTGGGCACGCGAATGCCTTGCTCGTAGCACCAGGTGTCTTCCCGGCCTTCCTTTGTAACCGGGGAAACCGGCAGTGTATTATGCTCGGCGACCGTCGTAAACCCGGGCTGACCCGACGCTTTGCTCAGCAGTTTAAAGTCGAGCAGGCTGTAAAGATTTTCCAGCGTCTGCCGGGCTATCTTTGCTTTGTCCTCCTCTTGGTCGGGCACTTCCTCGACGGCGGGACGGTGCACCTCGAAGGCCACCACCGCGGGCGGCCGTAGCGGAACGTACTCTTGCCAGTCCGACGTCTCCCAATAGTATTCCATCCCGTCTGGCAGCTCCTGAGCCGGCAATAGGTGGGTGTGATAGGGGTGCAGGGCCCCGGTCGCGGTGGCTCCGCTGATGGCCACGGGCTGACTTTGCACGAAAAGCGCAATGCGCAAACTGCCTCCGGCGCTGGCCGGCAGGCTGGGAAGTTGCAGGAAAATGCCTTCTTGGTTAATGATGCCGGCGGCGGACAGGATTTCCAGAAAAGCCCGGGGTTCGCTGGCCGCGGCCACGAACGTTTCCGCGACCCGTCCCGGCTCGTCCAGGAGCCGCGCGGCGTTCTCTTCCACCGGCGGGGCACTTTCGGTGCTTAGGTTGATTTTAAAGAGGCGGATGCCAGCGCCGCTGCCCATGTAGCGCTTATACGCCGCCGTGGGCTCCTCCGCCGGGGAGTAGTAGAGGCTCACTTCCTGCAGTGTAGCCGGGGCCTGCAACACGTCCAGCAGGGGTACCAGCTGTTCGGCCGTGAGCCCGCGCAGGGCGTAAAAATCGCCAGCGGCTCCGGGGCCCGTAGTGGCCGGGGCAATCGTAAACTCGAGCAACGTACCGAGCTGGTAGCCGACTGGCTGGCTGGACCCGACCTGTTGGTCGTTGTGCCGGCAAAGTCGGAACACCGGCGTGGGGATAGGAGCTTGGCCGGGTTGCGGGCTCTGCCTGAGGCGGCTGCGCACGGCCGTGCCCACCGGCAGGAATCCGTGCTGATGGCCCAACGCGGCCGGTAGCAGCACCGTCAGGCGCAAGCCGCTCGTGTAGTTCTGGTGCGCCCACCGGGGGCGCGGCCCCGCATGCCGGTGCAAGGGCCCGGTGAGCTGCGCCTGGCCGAGTTCCGGCGAGTAGTCGGGCTGCACCTTTACTTGTAGGGTGCCGCCGTAGTAGAGGGCCACCTCCGGGGAGCCGGCCACCACAGGGAATTGCTGCTTGAGGTAGCGGAAAATCGGCTCTTGCCGCTGGAGATGGGTATCGACCGGCAGTTTCAGGCCGTGTCGGACGAAGCGGTTAATGCGGGCACTCAAGTCGTTGTAGGCCTTCACCTGCTCGGCCGCGGCGAGGCTGCTCAGCCGTTGCACCGCCGGGGGACCATCGGGGGAGTGCGCTCGCTGGTAGGCCGCTTCCACCCGGCCCAGGTGCAAATCCACCAGGCTTTTGAGCAGCATTTCCACGTAATCCTCCAGCATGAGTTGTGCCAGGGCCACGGGCGGCGGCACCGTGAGGCTGGCGGCCACGGCCATCGTGTCCCGGTGCACGAACAGCTGCTCGAAGTACTGCTGCAACACCTGCTTGTAGTCCCCGCTGACTTGGACGCGGGCGTAGTCGATTTCACCGCCATCCTCCGCGAACAACCCCGATTTGAGAACCACGCCGGGCAGCATCGGGAAAAACGAGGTGAGATAGCCCACGCCAGCTTGCAGCTCTTCGTCCTTCAGCTCGGCGAGTTTGCCGAACTGGTACTGGAAAAGCGTTTCGACCGGCTCCCCGGGCAGCATGTCGGCGTACGCTTGCTGGGCAATCCTTTGCTCGTAGCCGCGTAATTCCGCGTAGGTGATTACTCCATCCGGCGCGGTATCGGCACTCTGCCAGATGCGGTCTTCGAGGTAGCTGACCAGCGCGGCGAAGCTGCGCGGGTACTGGCGGCCGTCAGCGTTTTCGGCGCTTTTCTCGGCCAGGCACAGCATGGGCAGGGCCTGCAAGCCGCCCTCCGCTTGGGTGTATTCAAAATAGAAAATCAACTCGAGCACCGGCCGAAGCTCCGTGGCCTTGAGCGCCTGAAAGCGCGGGGGCTCGGCAGCCAGGACTTGAGCGGACGGGCCGCACCCGGTGGTCTGGCCCAGTTGCCAGTCGAAGCGCAGCGTGGTGGAGAAGCTCAGGCTAACCGTGATTTTGTAGCGTTTACCAAACACTTTAAAGCTGCCGATTACCAGCTTGATGCGCACGTGCACGCCGGCCTCGATGAAAAGCAACGTGGCTTGGTTGGTTTGCAGGTGGAAGCCCATCGACACCTGCGCCACAATGTGGATTGCGGCCTTGATCAGGCCGAAATCGACGTAGCCGTACACCTCGGCGATAATGCCCACCCGGCCGGACAGGTACAACTCGTGCGGCTCGAGCACCGACTGGCCGGGGGCAAAATTGGCCGCCCCTTGCAGCACGCCGAACACGCTGACCGACAGCCCGGCTTTGAGCATGCCCCGGTTGAATTGCCGACCCAGCCCAACGCGCAAGGCAAAGCCCACGGCCACCGCCGGGTACTGCTGCTCGCAAAACGTATTGGGAACCCTGCCCCGGGTCATGGCAAAATAAAAGCCGCCCCACCCGATAAAGGGGAATGCCTGCACCACGAAGGAGCGGGAGTAGTCCATCCCCCGGGGGAAGCCCGCATCGACCCGGAATCCGCCGTTGGTATACAGGGCCACGAACAAGCTAGGAATCGTGACCGCGACCGCACCGAAGTCCCAATGGCGCAGGCTGTCGGGCAGGGTCAGGTCCGTGGACCATTCCCCGATGCCGGAGCCCAGCTTTTTATACATGATGTCGACGCTCAGATTACCCATCGTGGGCAGCCGTAAAAACAGCCCGTACAGGCGGGGATCGTACAAGGCCACTGACACGTCAAGTACCGAAAAAACCCCGCGCAGCCGCAGGGCAAACAGCCAGTCTAGCTCTTCGTTGTATTGTTGCAGGATGGCGGGCGTGACTTTCGCCGGGGGCATGGAGCTCACCAGCTGTTGCATCGCGTCGACGGCCGCATCCGTGGTAGCCAACTGGTCCAAGCGGCTGCTCTCCAGAAACCGCTGACCAGCCCCAATAAAAATATCCTGCTTTTCTTCGGCATTCGCACTCGTGTAGCCTAGCAGCCACGCCGTCTTCGCGGCCTGCGTGCCAGTCTTCTTCGGCCGAAAAATCAGGGCCCCAATCCGGCTGTCCTGCGACTTCGGGTAGGACTGCCCAAGCAACTCGACCCGCACGTCGGGGGAATGGAAGAATACCTGGCCGACATCGAATTTAAGCGTCAGCTCGCGCAGAATAATGCGGATAAAGCTTTGAATGCCAATCTGCAAATCCTGGCCCTCGAAGTCGGGGAACCGAATGCCGTAGGCCAGCTGGTAGGCTCCGGCTATGGGCTGCCAGCCAAGGAAAATATCGGCTTTGAGGTCTTTTAGCCCGTCGGCCAGTCCGCCGAGCCCGCCCAGGTTGAATTCAAAGGAGAAGCCGAACGTGAAGTCGGCGCCGGCTTTGCCGCCCAGGGCAAAAGACTCGAAGCCAAGCTTAGCGATAGAAAGGGGCGCGAGGCTAAAGTGGAACTGCTTGAATTTTAAGGGAAAAGCGCTGAGTAGGCTATTGGCGGCCTGCCGCAGCTTGGCGCTGTCGAAGTTGAACGCCAGCTGCGGCAGGTCAAGGGTGATCTCAGGTAAACGGTCCAGTGGCCACCGCAGGGCCAGGTTCCGAAAGTCAATTTCTTCGATCGAGAGCAGGTCGACTGGCACGAGTGCGCTACTGTTAAAGTAGAGTTTGCCATCGATAGTGAACTGGTAGTGCTGCTGCCCGTCCGGGCCCTTGCTGCCGCCGTATTCGATCCGGTTTAGCTGAATCTTTTGCAGTAGCGATGTGGCGGGAAATTTCAACTCATAGCTAGTGTCGGCAGCAAACACGTAGCGTTCCCCCTCCGGACCGCGGCTGTAGGAGCCGCGCAACTCAATGACCTTGTCGGCGTCGGCTAATCTTTCAAGAAACAAGCTTTGAATTTTAAGCTTGATCGTGCAGCGAAAGTCAGCGATTTCCGTGTTACGGAACAGAATATAAAGCTCGCTAACCTTATAATCAGCGATTTGCTTGGGTCCGGCCGGGGCAAAGCCGGTCAGATCTTCATATGCAATCATCGCCGTGAAGGAAGGCTTGCGCACCTGTAGGCTATTCACGGTATTCAGTACCTGGCTACCTTCAAACGCCAAGCAAGCTAGCGGGACGGTCTCTTTCTTCATCAGCACCTTAATAGGTTCAGGTAGCTTTACTTGCGTGTTCATTACCAGCACGCCCCGCCAGTGGGGAGCCGTAAGAATATCGTGCAAGAGCTCCTTCACCGCTGGCTTAAGCTGCTCTTTCAACAGGTAATCCTTCACTCCCTTTTGCAACTCGTCTACCTTGTTGCGGTAGGAGTTGTAGTTGCTCCAGAGCCCGGTTTGTTCCAGCAATGTGCTCAGGGGCTGGTCGTGGTATTTCTGCACCATGTAGCCCGCTTGAGCCACATGGTCAAACCAGTCGAAGGTATACGCTTCACCAAGGATGCGAATACTCAGCTTCGTTTGCAGCTGCTGGCCTAGGGAGTGCAACTTGCTGCTCGTCACGAGCATGAGCTGATCACGCAACAGGGAACTGAGGTAGTCCGCATCGGGCTCGCGGATGTAGACGAACTGCTCGATGTGTGCCCGCAGCTGCGAGAGCCGCTGCCCGGCCCCCAGCGTATAGTCGTCGGCGCTGACAGAAAACAACAGGTAGTAATAATGCTCCTGCCCCTGCTCCAGGGCGTAAACAATCACGAACCCTTGGGGCGTGACGCGGAACGAGCAAACCGGATCGGGCTCGTAGGCCACGATGGCCGCCGGCTGGGGGCTCGCCTGCCGGGCGATATGCGCGTGGCGGGCCGGCGAGACCATTAGTTCTTCTAGCTTCGGGCCCCACCCGGTAGCCACTCCCGCTGCCATGCCCGCTAGGGGCAGCAGGGGAAAGACCGCGGGCTGGGCCAACTGCAGCGCGCCGGTTTCCACAGCGACTAGCGCTGCGGCGGGCTCGTCACTAAGGCTTGCGGCAGCGTCCCCTCCGCCGGGCGCCGGCTCATAGAACAGGTGCTTCTCGGCCTCGTTCATGTAAAGCAGCGGCTCGCTCGTGATAACCTGCGCCCAACTCGTGGACCCGGGTTTCAACCCCGGTCGGGCCGCGCCTAACCGCTCGGCCGGGGCCAGCGAGGTGTCGAAGTCGGTGGCTATTTTACTCGCCGCGTAGGTAGCCGGTACGAAGGATGCGTTGCCAACGATAAAGCGCAAGCGGGCCTGCGCGTTCCCCGGAATGCGCAGGTACTGGCTCCCCGTCTGGCTGAGGAGAATCTGCCAGTCTCGCCCGCTGTTGTCGAGCAGGGCAAAGTCCCCTTGGGGCGCAAAATAGCTTTTAACGCTGTTGTCCGAATTGGACGGCAGTTGTTGAATGATAAACTCTGGGGGCTGCATACCCGGACCCGGCGCCGGGACGCGCACGCGCACGGGCGCGCCATTGCTTTGGGTGAAGGCCGTGGCAAACTCTCCGGGCGAGTCGATTACGATGCGGGTAGCCGCGCTGTAGGGCGAACTGCCAAACGGGTGCGCGTGCAGCGTGAGCACAAACCCTGCCGGCACAGCAACACCAGGAGAAAAGAACGCAAACGGCAGGTACTCGGCCTGCTTTTTCCCCTGCTTCGGTTGGTAGTGGAATAAAATGCCGATGAAGTCCGTGGGCGTTGGGGACGCCAGTATTTCGGTCACCGGGAGCTCAATCCGACCCGCCTGCGGCCCGGTAAGGGCAATTGCAACGGGGCCTCGAACGGCTAAATCAAGGTTAAACCCGGACCCCAGCCCCTGGATTCGTGTCTCGTTATCCTCGAATAGAATGCGGTCGGGGGAAAAAGCAACCTTCTGCGAGGACGTAAGGGAGAGCGCAAACCCAAAGCTCTGGAAGGGCGCTGCCCCTCGTAGCTTATTCAGGTTCCCCGCCCCGGCAGCGTCCACGTACACGTAGCCACCGGGCCGGCCTTGCTCGTCTACCGCTACGATAAAAGACAGCTGCCCCGTGACGGGAGGAGCCAAGACAAATGCGGTGATGACGGCGCTAAGGGACGCCGGCACTGCCTGCGCGGGGTGAAGCGCCGGCAGCAAGACAATACCTAATTTGTTTTGAGCCCACAGCGTCGGCAGCTCGTCTAACACGTCACCCCCGTTGTAATGCCAAAACAAATACGGCACGGCGGTTTGTTCTTCTACTGCGTGCGGCGCATACAGGTGCTGGGCACCGGGGATTCTATAAGCTTTCATCCGTGTAGATTTTGTCGCCAGCTTTTAGGTAGAACTGTCTGAAGGCGGCGTGCAAGTCCTGGTTCTTGCCAAAATGCACGCGGGTGTAGCCACCGGGCGAGGAGCGTTCGACCCGCACCCGCTTCAGGCGGGCACTCTGGAGATCCGCCAGACCCCCCTCGTTTCTTAACACGTCCAACAGGGTGCTGCCGAGGCGGGTATAGCCTTTTTTTCCGTTCAGGTAATAGCGAATCTCGGCCGTGACCACGGCCGGCCAGATATAGAATGCCCGCGCCTTCACGCGGCTGCTTGGATCCGTCATATTGGCCGTTAGCTCCTGCCAATTCTGAGCCCGAGTGAAACTTGTTTTCGGGGAAAGGGAATACCACGACTCCACGTCTTTGACCCTGTCGTCGTAGGTCATCTTAATGAGCGCCGGCACTGTATCGGCGCGAAAACTCAGGTATTGCGCCGTGTCCACGTTCAGCTCGCAGAGGCTGTTGAAGAAGTTAATACCCGTGCGCTCCGAAATAAAGTGGCTGTTGCGCGCTTCGGGGAACGATTTATGGTAGTTGAAATCGTAAGCGCAGTCCGCGAAATACAGGCTGCCATTGCGCGGGTTGAGCTGAACAACGGTGGTATCGATAATGCCCAGGGGGGAGTAGAACCACACGGTCTGTGAGTTGTCCTGGCCGGGCGGGATCTGTTTACCCGGTTCCTCGCTGATTTCGACTTCGGCGGGGCTGAGCAGGTGAAAACCAACTTTCATACGCAGATCCGGCACGATGAGCGTACTATTTCGGCCCGCCAGGGACGGTCCGGCGTATTCCGTCAGGCTTAGGTGCGCCGGCTGTGGGGCTTGCTCGAAAACTATTCTGACCACTTCCTGCGGGTGACGCCCCTTGGGCCAGTCGGACTGCTGACGAGCCGCGTCCAGCGCCTCCCGCAGTTGATGTAACATGGCGTAAAAGCGCTTGTCGGTGGTGTCCGGGCCGTAGAGCTTACCTAGGTTAAGTATTACGTGCAGATCGTTGCGGTGGCGCCGTACCGCGACGTAATCCCCAAACATGCCTCCCTCGGGCTGCTTCAGGCTGTAGCGTTTGAAAAGCCGGGCCTTCGCCCCGTTCTCCGCCAGCCACCCGCGATAGGCGGTGGTAGGGTCCACGCCGCCTTTCCCACCAACGGACCGCCGTAACGGAGTATAGAAGTCCGTTACCGGCACGACATAAATCCCGGTCAGATCACGGCTATTAAATTGGTTCCAGAAAACATGGCTGGGAATGCGCCGCAGGTACGCTTTGGGAAGCAGATAAGACTGTGTTTTAGCTGCGGCCCCACTGATGTCACCCATGCTGTAACGGGCCGTCTTACAGCCTCCGAGCAGGGCCAGCAACAAGTACAGGCTGGCAACGAAACGCGAAATACTCATGCGTCCTAAGTGGTTGAGGGCGGTAAAAGGAGTCAACTGTGTCTTTGCCGCCCCTTTCCGGGGCCAGCCGACTGACTATCAGGAAGTTTTGCTTCCCGTAGCCGCGGCTAGCTTGGTAAACCCGTAGGGTAGCACCCCGATCCCGAGCGACAGGAGTACTGTCACTAGGCCATCGAAGGAGGGTATGGCCTTATTGGGGTAAGCAAAGGCGTGGTATATAGCGTAGGATACCAACGAGATGCCAATGGAGACCCCGGCGTAGCCGGACATAAACACGATCAAGCGGCTGGCGCTGGTGATGGGCTTTGCGGGCTCACCCGCGGCAGGAGTAGGGGTAACGCCGTCGCCACCATCGGTCCCGGTCACTTGGTCCCCGGTATTAAGTGTAGCATGCGTAGTCGTATTGGCCAAGGGCTGCATGAGCGCCTGCGCGGCCACTTGGTGCCGGAGCGCGTACTCGTTGTCTATGTTTTTTTGCGCCAGTGTAACCATCTCGGGATCGGGGCCCGGCTGTACCGGGGCGTTAACGAGCGGCCGGTTAAAGGTCTGCTGCACCACCGTTGCACGGAGTTGTTTGGCTCGTTCACCTTCTTTGTTGATGGTCTCTTTATCGGCTAAAGCCCCTTCCAAGGTTATGTTGCTGCGCCACACCCAAAACAGCATTAGCAAGTGTAACAATAGCGGGGCCAAGACAATAACCCACTGCAGCCCCATTAAACTTCGGGGGGCCGTAACCGGGACGACGGGGGCAGCTGACGCAGCGAGAGGGGCCAGCAGGGCGAGGAACACGACATAGGTGCGAACCTGACGGTTAAATGGGAACAAAGCCATTAGCATTGGGGTACTTGAATGGAGTGGAGGAGTACAACTCGAGCCAGTGCGAGGGGCCCTCAGGCGGTGCGCACTGGGCTTTAGGCCTAGATGTCTGTTTACTAACTCTTTGCCCAGGGCCACACCCGCTTAAGATCGGCAGTGGTGCCTTGAAACACATTCCGGTCAGCCCCGCTCGTGCCCGGGGTCCTGCGGGGTTCCGGCCCCACGATCCCGTCAGTGTATTGCCATAGGGTATAGGTCGGCCAGATTTGTTGCGGAATGCCTAGGGGCTCGCTGGTATAGCGGCTGTACCAGAGGGGGCAGTTGGCCAGAATGGGATCAGGCTTTTTGCCCACGCTTTCGCGTAGTAGCCGCCCCCCGTACAACAGCGGCCAGCGACCCGTCCGTTTTTTTATCGTTGTCACGAATTGCCGGACTTGCTCCTGGGTCATGTTCGGGCCCGAGGTGCTTTCTTCCCAATCCAGCGCGATGAGATCTTGCTTCCCGGGCTTGGCGAACCTGAGGAAAAATTCGGCCTGTTGCACCGGGTCTGCGCCCGAGCAATAGTGATAGCACCCCCAAAGCAAGCCTTGCACTTTGGCCTCCTGTCGCCGCTGCTCGTAGCGTTTATCCTGGAACGTCAGCCCTTCCGTTGCTTTGTGGATAACGGCCGTAATCCCGGCCTTTTGCACCGCGGCCATGTCAATGGCGTGGTGGTGCGACGTGTCGATGATGCCGGTAAAGCCCGGGGGTAGGTCATTGGTTGCCACGATAGCCACTGCCGACGCCGGTGTCCGTAGTTTGGCCGCGGCCTCGAACTGCTGACTCAAGTACCGCAAGTAGACCGCTTGCTCGTGCAAGGAAGCCGCCGTCGCGTGTGGGCTTTCTACTAGCGACAACTGCAACGCGGGCAACAGGCGGTCAGCCGCTTTAGCTTCTTGTTCGAACCGGACGAGGAGTTTGACCCTCGTATTTTCCCCCGTCGTGTCGAATTTTCTTTTCCAGTGGTCGGCCCAGTAGATAGCGTGCAAGGCCGGGCTGTTGCCGATGGGCGCCGGGATTGCCATAAAAGCAATGCGGGCCAAATAAATGGCAAACAGATCGTTGGCCTTCGCTCCCCCTAGCAGTTCGTGCACCAAGTTGTCGGCCGGCCAGGTGGGTCCGATCTCGACTCCCGCCTGTTCTAGGGCGGCCAGCGAGCAGTTGCCAACCCGCGCCAGTTCAGCTAGCAGATTATCGGTCCTCTGCCGCTGTTTAGCGTAGGCCACGGCCTCTTTTGCCCGCAGGGGCTCGAACTGAAAAAAGCTCCGCCCCGGGCCGGTCGGGTTCTGTTTCCGATGCTTCAGAAAACCTCCCTCGTGCCAGGCCACGTGGAGCAGAAACCGTCGAATGTTGTCTTTAGTGACTTCGTTCTCGCTGGGCAGGAAAAAATTGATAGCGCTTGTGAGCAGTCCCCACATGGTGGCCACACGGACATTATCTTGTCCGTTGGTATCGACGTTTTCTGCGGGCATAATGCGAGATGCAAAGCGTTAAGTGTGAAATGTTTGTTGGGTGAAAAAACCGTTTAAACCATCATTGCACAACAGTGCCAGCACTGAATAATTAGGCTTTTTTCAACAGGAAATTTGTTAAACAGACTCCTGTCTCTTCTCACTCAGTGATGGTGGTTATCGGGAGTGAGAAAAAGGCAGTCCGGGTTATACCGCGCTAGGTTGCACGAACAATTATCTTCGTGTTCGTGAGCAATCTGGATGAAATCAGTGACGATGCGTAGTCGGCTTTGGCCCCGCATCCATCGGGAAAAGCGGGTGCTGTGGGCCGAACCGGCGCTGATAACCGGCTCTTTCTCAACGTCTTGTTCTGAGTGGTGCGCCACGTCTGCGTTTGGCGGGCGCTGCCTGCGCGCTTTGGCAAGCACACAGTTTTGCAGTCATTGCCGTTGACAAAAACCTTTAATGCATGATGAGCAGCTGTCGAGGATTCCACAAGGGGCCGATTGGCTAGCTATTGTTCGAGCTCTGGCCTAATGATGTTCTTTAAGTTGGTATTGCAGAGTAACCGCAGGTTCCGGTTTTCCAGTCGACCCAGCCTATTAGCCGGCAACAGGGAACCTGCTTGCAGGTGCCGATTCATAGTCGCCCATTCATCGTGGGCCGCTTGAATGCGTGCTTAATGCGGCTTCTACCTTGGAGCTAAGAGTCGACATATACGTAACGGTTTACAGGACCACATTGGCGTAATTCTCTTGTACGGCCATCCGTTCTTGGCTGGCCTCCATACCGTTGGATGAGAGCGGCAATTCTTTATCGGTTAGGTAGGAGAAGTCGATGCCGGTGCGCTCGATGAGATAGTTGATTTTAACACGAAAAGCGCCGGGCTCAAAGAGCACTTCTAGGCCCGGCATGCTTTTAATCATCCCCCCCTGCTCGAGCAAATAACCAGCCGTGACCAAGGTCCCGTCGGCCTTTTGATAGATTATAATCTTCCAAAAGGCCAAGGGCAACCGCACCCCTTTGTAGATCGGATCCTTTTCTCCGAGCACCGGGCCCGTGAAGACCGTGATCTTGCGATCGCGAGCTTCCGCGTTATCCAAAATAAAATTCTCCAAGCCTTGCCAGAGGTCTTTGCCCTGATTGAAGTCTTCGTGCTGGGGGGAGCAGTTGGTAAAGTGGAAGGTGTCGTCATTGGCTTGGGCAGCATTCGGGCCCCAGACCGGGTCGAGGCGCCGGACCAAATGGCCGCGGTCTAACTCGTTCTTTTTATAGAGGAATTCGCCGATTTGCTCGGATTCGGCAATGCGCGAGTCGTAATACCATTTGTCCGAGCCACCCCTGGTCAACTCCTGACTCTGGCTGCCGTCGATGTTGACCACGGTATACAGGGCCAGTTGCCGGCTCCGAGCCATGACCACGCTGAAATGTGTATAGGGTAACACCGACGGGTCAGTGCCTGTCGGCGCGGAGTTGTTTTTAGCTGCGTCGTGGAGTTGTTCCGGGGTTAGCACCGGTAGGCGCACCGGGACACCTAAAAAGTTCTCGTTATAGCCCTTGTAGCCTTCGTAGTAGGTAAGAGGTTGACTATTTTCAAAGGTGGTAGTCAACGCTTGAGGCTGTTGTTGGGCTGTTGTTGCCGGGGCCGAAATGTGTGCCGTAGTGGCCTGCTGGCCATTAATGGTGACGGTAACCTGAATAGTAAAATCGCTCGGATTCATACACGTGGGATTAGAAGAGTCAAGGAGAGTACTGGCGGACTAACATCCGACTGTTATCCTATAAAGTATAAAAAATTATTTGATAGATACAAAAAATATCAGAATATAATTAAATGCAAGCGCTTAAAGGGCTTAGATCATCGCGGCTACCAGCCTGCACTGGTTTTGTCATTTATTACGCTAACGGGTGCGGCTCCCGCATTCCGGCCTCAGGGAGGCATTCCATCTACCGCTCGTATCGTGCGTGCGTCCAGCGGTGGGGCCAGCAGCAACCACCCATCCGCCAGCCTGTGAGCAGTACTCCCAGCACCGGTGGCAAGCGGCGCTACGCCGTCTTGTGGCGGCCGGCCCCCACCCGCAGTCCCACGGAAACAGGCCGCGTTGCCAGCGGGACAAGGCCCAATTGGCGGCCATTAAGGGTGAGTTGCGGCACCAAGAAACCACGGACGATAGGCCCTAAGCAGTGCTGCGAGGAAAGCAATTCGACTTGACCAAGCAGCGCACGATTTACTAACTAGAATGGCAGGTAAATCGCGTTCAGTTCAAGGGTGGGTACCCTCGTTACTTCTGGAATACGAAGGCGATGGCCACAAAGCCGTTCCGAAATACGACGTGCAAGTGGTCGCCCCCTGCAGCGGCGGGGCAGCGGGGCAAGCACCGGTCACCTTCTGCTACAACCTCCTGCACTTGCCGGTTCCAGAGGCTTGGCGCCAATATCTCAAAAAGGGCTGGCGAAACGATACCGTTGTGATTAACCCATGGTGGGCCACGACTTGCCAAGCCCACTTGTTCCGCTCGTCGTATTCCACCCCGTTGGCTACCTCCGCCACCGCGGTCAACAAAGCCAATTCCTCTTGAGCCAAGCTACCCAAGTGAAACGGGGTGAAATTCAAAGAATCGTCCTACTACTAGTCGTAGCCAAGTAAGTTTAAGCTCATGGCGTTTGGGAGTGGGGGGAAGTAACGGTGACTTATTCTAGCTATGTGTAGCAATGCTCTCAAATACTTTGCATCCAAGACCGATGTCTCATAAGATAGTATTTGGATGAGCCGCCGGATTAGTCAATTGTCACAGCGAAGTTTAATCGCTTGGATTTGCTCCATCGTGCAACCGGAGACTGATTGTAAGCACGACTTGACGTATCACGACGAGCAGCATATTATAAGGAGTAAGCAACGGTTCTTGGTGGCTTTTCAAAAAAGCATATTTTAGGTATGACAAGGCTTTACTATGTTAACGGAGCAATTGTAATCAGGGTAGATTAACTTTTCTTACATTAGGTGTGATAATTAATTTATATTTCCTTATAAAAAGGTCCTAGGCAGCCGGCATATGGGCGTCTGGCTTCTCCTCTGACAACTCGTCAATCTTTTTCAATTAAGGGCAGAGGTTGATAAGGTTCTCTTATCGGTCCTTAGCGTAACTTCGCTTTTCACCCTCGTTTTTCGGCGCGCTACTCCTTATATATATGGCTACCGAAAGTCAACTGCCCGTCGTCACCTCGTCACCGGCCGCTCAGGTGCCCGCGCACCTGGTGGAATCCACCTCGCGCTACATCGAGTCCGGCCTGCGCGGAGCGGTCAACACCGTGCGCGCCTACGCCGGCGACTGGAAGCGCTTCACCACCTGGTGTGCGTTGCACCAACTCGCTGCGCTGCCCGCGTCGGTCGAAGCGTTGGTCGGCTTTCTGACCGAGCTGGCCGACGCGGGCAAGAAGTACGCGACCATCGAGCGGCATGGGGCGGCCATCGCCAAAGCCCACGAGCTGGCGGGCGTGGAGTCGCCCACGACGGACAAGAAACTCAAGGTGCTGCTCAAAGGCATTGCCCGCGAAATAAAGACGCGCCAAAAGCAGGCGCCCGCGTTTTCGCTGGACTCGTTCAAGCGCACCATCCGAAGCATCGATGTCACCGTGCCCGCGGGCTTACGCAACCGGGCCTTGCTGCTGCTCGGGTTCACCGGCGCGTTCCGCCGCTCGGAGCTCGAAGCGCTCAACATCGAAGACCTGGCCTTTGATGACGACGGCCTGGTGGTGACGCTGCCCCACAGCAAAACCAACCAGCTGGGTCAGGCCGAAGAGAAAGCCATTTTCTATTCGCCCGATTCGGCGCTGTGTCCGATCCGCTCGCTGCAGGCCTGGCTACGGATGCTGGGTCGCACCGAGGGCCCCGTGTTTGTGTCGCTGCGCCGGAACAACCAAGTGACCACCCGGCGCATGACCACCAAGTACACCAACCTGATTGTGCAGCAGTACCTGGGTCCGCAGTACACGGCGCACTCGCTGCGGGCGTCGTTCGTGACGGTGTCCAAACTCAACGGGGCCGACGACTCCAAGGTCATGAACCAAACCAAGCACAAGACGAGCGCCATGATCCGGCGCTACACCCGCATCGATAACGTGCGCCAGCACAACTCGGCCAAAGAGCTCGGGCTCTAGCCGGGCAAATTAGAACGGCAAAATACGACCTTGGAAATCC
>NZ_BAAGWF010000004.1:976027-1368784 GCF_054780495.1 Hymenobacter tenuis | reverse complement strand
AAGCGGGGTGCAAAGGTAACACCCTTTTTCTGATAGAAGCAAGACGCGCTGTCAACTTTTTTCAACCCCTGCTTTCGAAGTAGAAAGCGAAGTGCTGAATCCCTGCCGCTTTTCGGTTTGGGAGTGCAAAGGTGCAGGTCTTGTCTGGAAATACCAAATGCATCCTCATCTTTTTCTTTACAAACTTTATAGCACCCTAGACCAACTATCCTAGCTTGCTGAGGGTAAACTCTTTATGATGAAGAATTAGTTCAGCCTAGGCAAAAAAAACTTTGAAGGCTTTCTTATAACTAGATTCATTAGGCGCAACAAGCAAGAAAGGCCGCTAAATAGCGGCCTTTCTTATAAGCTTGAAGAGTTGGAATGCCTTAGCGAAGGTGCAAGGTGCTGACCCGATCAGGACCAACGCTTACGATACTTACTGGCACTTCAAGGTGTTGCTCCAGATACTGGACGTATTGTTTCAACTCAACAGGCAATGCACTAGGGTCAGTTATGGCCTGAAGGTCTGTGCGCCAACCTGGGAGGGTGATATATACAGGAGTCAGATTCTGGAGGTCGCCGTGGTCTGGCAGATGGTCGGTTTGCTCACCATTTGGCAGCTGATAATGCGTGCAGACCCGAATTTCATCGAACTCGTCCAATACATCAGCCTTCATCAAATGAATTTCTGTTACGCCATTTAGCATAATGCTGTAGCGCAAAGCCGGTAAATCAATCCAGCCGCAACGACGGGGGCGACCAGTAGTAGCACCAAACTCGCGGCCGGCAGTCCGTATCCTCTCCCCTACCTCGTCATGAAGCTCAGTTGGGAATGGGCCGCTGCCTACCCGCGTGCAATACGCCTTGCTGATTCCATACACCTTATCTATATGCCGTGGGGCAATACCTAAGCCAGTGCAGGCGCCAGCCACAATGGTGCTGGAGGAAGTCACATAAGGATAGGTACCAAAATCTATATCCAGCATAGACCCTTGGGCTCCTTCGGCCAGTACATTTTTGCCCTGGCGCAGCAAATCATTCAGCAGATACTCAGTATCGCTGAGCTGAAGTGTGCGCAGGAACTCTACGGCAGAAAAGAAATCGGCCTCAAATTCTTCAATTTCGAGGCCTTTACCATAAAAGTCAGCTAGGGTAGCATGGCGGGCTACTGCCTCGTTATACCGCTCCTGAAAATCGGGAAGGAGAATATCACCAACCCGCAACCCGGTACGGCCAATCTTATCCTGGTACGTAGGGCCAATGCCTTTCAGCGTTGATCCGATTTTTCCACCTCCACGCGCCTCTTCGTTGATACGATCAAGGGCGCGGTGTGAAGGCAGGATAAGCTGGGCCTTACGCGAGATATAGAGGTTAGCACCCCAATTAACACCCCGGTCCGTGAGCTTTTGCAGTTCCTGCCGAAACACCACCGGGTCAAGAACTACCCCATTTCCCACTACATTAATAATGTGCGGATGGAAAATACCGGAGGGCACCTGGTGCAGCACGTGCTTGATGCCATCGAAAGTTAGGGTGTGGCCCGCATTGGGGCCGCCCTGGAAGCGGGCTACTACATCGTAGGTGGGGGCTAACACATCGACAATTTTGCCTTTGCCTTCATCCCCCCACTGTAATCCTACTAGTACGTCAACGGGCATTATTTTGCGGCTTTCAACTGTTCAGCGGCCGATTGTTCATCGTCCGCAATGGAAAATATAGCGTTCAGCTTGGTCAGGGCCAACATTTTGCGTGGGTGGTCAGCGGGGTTGATCAGTATCATCTCACCCCCGCGGCTGCGGAACTTGGTGAGCAGTGATACAAGTACTCCGATGCCGGTGCTATTGATATAGCGGATGCCCGACAAATCAACGGTGCAATGGCGAAGCTCGTCGCCGAGATGCTGATCAACGCTTTGAAGGAGCTGCTGGGTGTCGGGGCTACCGATTAAGTCGCCGGAAAGGCGCACAAAGAGAATGCCGTCCTGGACGGCGGTATCAGTTTTCATTCGGCTAAAGAGCGGGCGGCGGCTTTCGCGCGGCAGTCGCCGCACACACCGTAAAGGTTTAAAGAGTGGTGCAAGATATGGAAGTTGAGTAACTCCCCTACCATAGTCTGAATGCCATGAATGCGCGGATCACAAAACTCTACCACTTTATGACACTCTGTGCAGATCACATGATCGTGCTGGCGGTAACCATAGCTTTTCTCGTACTGCGCTAAGTTGCGGCCAAACTGATGCTTGCTTACTAGGCCATGTTCAACCAGCAAGTCAAGCGTGTTGTATACAGTGGCGCGGCTTACCTGCAGGCCTTGCTCCTTCATTCCGGCATATAGTTCTTCCACATCGAAGTGGCCGTTACGGGAGTATATTTCCTCCAATATGGCATACCGCTCCGACGTTTTTCGCAGGCCTTTATTTTCAAGATAGGCCGTGAAGATCTTCTTCACTTCCTCATACTTCTCTTTATCCAGATGCTTCTCAGTAACAGGCATTTTATGAGGCATTATATACAAGGAGTAAAAACAGCAAAAAAGAGAGGATGTTTGAAGGGGCTTTAGGATGGATGTGCACCTAGTGAATTCCCTGAAAACCTTTCGGCCTAGGTTCGTTTCTGTGCTAAACCCTAAGCTGTGCCAACTCTATTTATACTGTTTTGTACCTTCCATTTTCAGGAAAACTCTTTAAAACCAATTCACGAATCAAAACGCTCTACCAGCAATACTCCGTTTACTTTGGACAGCCGGTGGATCAGCTTTTCGAGGTGGTCGGTATCATTCACGAACACCATAATCTGGCCTTCAAACATACCGTCATTCGAGTCGATGGTGATGGAGCGCATGTTCACCTTAAGGCTATTGCTAATGATGCGCGTGACGTCATTCACTAGTCCTACTCTATCGGAACCTTTGATGCGAATACCGGCCAGGAAAGCCAGCTCCAGCTGTTCCGTCCATTTGGCGCGCACAATGCGGTTGCCGTAGTTCGACATCATTTGCACGGCCTTGGGGCAAGACGTTCGGTGAATCACAATGCCGTTGTCCGTCTCAAACCCGAACACATCGTCGCCGGGAATGGGGTTGCAGCAGGGCGCAATAGTGTAATCGAACTTGTCGGTCCGCTCCCCGATAACCAGCATATTGGCATTTACGCCCCGCACTTTCTGCACCTCATGGTCGAAGGCTTTGGGCTCTAGCATTGAGGGCAGCCGTGGCGCCTCTACGTTCGGGTCGAAAAGATCTTTCTGGATTTCGCGGCCATCTATTTGCCCAATCGCCACGCGGTAGAAAAACTCCTGCAGGTTGTGGGTATTGTAGTGGGCTAGTAGGCGGTTAATGTTATCCTGCGAGTATTCAATGCCTAGCAGCTCAAAGCGCTTCTCAATCAGGAAGCGGCCATCTTCGGCCTTAGTGCGCTTCTCGTCCCGTAGCCAGTCTTTGATGCGGGTACGGGCCTTGGAAGTGGTTACATACTGCAGCCATTCTTCCGTCGGTTTTTGCTTCTGCGACGTCAGAATTTCCACCTGGTCGCCGTTGCGGAGCTGGTAGCTCAGGGGCTGGAGCTTTTGGTTTACTTTGGCACCTAGGCACTGCAGCCCAATGTGCGTGTGTATCTCAAAGGCAAAGTCGAGGGCAGTAGCCTTATCTGGCAGAATTACTAGCTTCCCTTTGGGCGTAAAGGCATACACTTCCTTCACAAACAAGTTCTGGCGGAACTCGTCCATGAACTCCAGGGCACTGGAGTTATTGGTTTCGAGCATCTCCCGCACCTTGTTTATCCACGACTCCAGCGTTGACTCTGGTTGAGGCGTACCGTTGTCTTTGTATTTCCAGTGCGCTGCGTAGCCTTTCTCGGCAATATCGTCCATGCGGCGGCTTCGGATTTGCACCTCTACCCACTGCCCGGTTCGCGACATAACCGTGGTGTGCAACGACTCGTATCCGTTGGCTTTGGGCGTGCTTACCCAGTCACGCAATCGGTCGGGGTTGGGCTGGTAGAAGTCCGTCACAATAGAGTATACCTGCCAACAGGCTGCCTTTTCCTGCTCCTGCGGCACATCCAGAATTACCCGAATGGCAAACAAGTCATACACCTCATCAAAGGTGATGTTCTGCTTGCGCATCTTCCGCAGAATAGAATAGATGCTTTTGGGCCTGCCCTTCACTTCGTACTCAAAGCCTTGGGCTTTCAGCTCCTCATCAATCGGCTGCACAAAATCCTTAATGAAGCGGTTCCGTGCGGCCCGGCTTTGCCGCACGCGGTTTACCAGCTCCGTATAGATTTCAGTATCGGTATACTTCAGGTAGAGGTCTTCCAGCTCGGTTTTGATGGTGTAGAGACCTAGGCGGTGAGCCAGCGGCGCGTAGAGGTAAATTGTCTCAGAAGCAATTTTCAGCTGCTTGTGCCGCGGCATCGAGTCCAGCGTCCGCATGTTGTGCAATCGGTCAGCCAGTTTTATCAGGATAACCCGCACGTCATCGGAAAGCGTCAGGAGCATTTTGCGGAAGTTTTCCGCTTGCTCCGAGGTGCCGTACTCAAATACGCCGGAAATCTTGGTGAGCCCATCTACAATGCGCGCCACCTTCGGCCCGAATTCGCGCTCCACGTCGGCTACCTCCCAGGGTGTGTCCTCCACTACATCATGCAGCAGGGCCGCAATAATGCTGGTAGTGCCCAGCCCGATTTCCTCCACCACAATCTGAGCTACGGCCAGCGGATGCAGAATGTAGGGCTCCCCGGACTTACGGCGCATCTCTTTGTGCGCTTCCAGAGAGGTATTGAAGGCCTTCTTGATGAGCTTCGCATCGCCCTCTTTTAAGTAAGGCTTGGCGGTGCGGAGCAGGCGGCGGTAGTGACGCAGGATTTCCTGGCGTTCTACTTCAGGATCGATGACAATAGACATGGTACGCGGGCGGCGCCTAAAAGCACCGAAATACTGCTTGCTAAGGTACGGCTTGTAGCTGAAGCTGGCTATATGCACTAGGTCTTTCGGCAGTGCCAAGCCTCAGTACTACCGCAACAAAGTAAGAAAAGCGTTAGTGCGTAAGGATAGTGGCCAACCTAGTTTCGCCTAGGCCCGACAGGAAACAAAACCGTTTCTCGAGCAGATACTGCAGGTTGCCAGATAAAAAGTACGTCGTGCCGCATCTTAATTTATGAAAGACGCTTGTTTTTAAAATTGCCTTGTGTAGTTTTGCGGCCCCGAGGCAGACGGCCTCAGACGCGGATGTGGCGAAATTGGTAGACGTGCCAGACTTAGGATCTGGTGCCGCAAGGCGTGTGGGTTCGAGTCCCTCCATCCGCACTTATTTAGGTTTTTGAGTTAGAAAACCACCCTTAACCCTCAACCCACACGTTGGGGGTTTCCTTTTTACCGGGTTTCTGCCCCTGTTTACATCAACGTAGTAGTACCCTTAACCGACAACCCGTTTTGGACATTACCCTCGACAAAAAAGACGACCAGCTGAATGCCATCCTGACAGTAAATCTCACGGAGGCTGACTATGCTCCCACCGTGGAGTCGAAGCTGAAGGAGTACAGCAAAAAGGCGCAGATCAAAGGGTTCCGCCCGGGCAAAGTGCCGGTAACGCTGGTGCGCAAAATGTACGGCAAAGGCATTTTGGTGGAAGAAATCAACGGCCTGCTCAGCAAGTCTGTTGATGACTACATCAAAGAAAACAACCTGAAAATCCTCGGTGAGCCCCTGCCGGTTCCAACCGATGTTGATTTCGATACCCAGAAAGACTACACGTTTCAGTTTGAGCTAGGCTTGCTGCCCGAGTTTGAACTACCTGCTGATCAGTCGGTTAATGTAGACCGTCACAAAGTAGAGCTGGACGAGAACACGCTGAAGGAAACCTACGAGCAGTTGGAGCGTCAGTTTGGCGAAACCTCCGAGCCTGAAACTGCTGAAGCTGGCGACTACATTTCCGGCAAGCTGAAGAAGGCTGACGAAGAAGGTGAAGGCCGCGTAGTATTGCTGCCCACCAACAAGCTGAAGAACGATGCTGACAAGTTTGTAGGTGCCAAAACCGACGACGTAATCAGCTTCGATCTGAAAAACGCTTTCGATGGCGACGCAGCTGCTATTTCGAGCTTCTCAGGCATGAGCAAAGAGGAAGCGGAGGGCGTAGAAGGCGAGTATACCCTGACTGTAGGCAAAATCCAGCGTTCGGCCCCAGCTGAGTTCAACCAGGAGCTGTTCGACAAAGTGTTCGGTAAGGACATCGTCACCTCGAAAGAAGACTTCGATGAAAAGGTTCGCTCGACGGTACAGGAGAACTATGACCGTGAGTCAGACAACTTGGTGAACCGCCAGATCATCGATAAGATGCTGGAAAGCACCACCATCGAGATTCCAAAGGAGTTCTTCAAGAAGTGGTTGGTACGTGCTAACAACGGCAAACTGACGCCCGAGCAGGTTGAAGAGCACTACGAGGACTACGAGAAGGAGCTGAAGTGGTCGTTGATCCGCAATAAGGTAGTAGAAGCGCAGGAGCTGAAAGTATCGAACGACGAGATTGTTGACCGCACCATGCAGAAAATCTTGGGGCAGTTCAATATGGAGATGACGCCTGAAATGGAAGAGTCTATCCGTGGTTTTGCTGACAACTTCCTGCGTCAGGAGAACGGCAAGAACTACGTAAACGAATACGAAGCCATTCTGGCAGAGAAAGTGCTAGAAAACCTGCGCGGCAAAGTTGTTGTTAATGACAACCCGATTTCGGCTGAGGACTTCCGCAATCAGAATGCTGGCTAAGCGCTAACATTTCGGTTTTCGAACCAACAAAAAAGCCCTTACTTGTCGTATGGGCTTTTTTGTTGCCCATACATTTCGTTTGACTTATTTCATCTCCCACTTTTTCTGCCATGCTGAATAAAGAAGAGTTCCGCAAATTTGCCGTTAAGGGCCAGGGCCTCAGTGGTCTGGGTGTAGATCAGTATCTGCAGCACATGGAAGGCCAGGTGCGTTCCGGCATGATGCTACCTACGGGCATGACCCGCTCGGTAATTGAGGAACGCCCTACGCGTTTTGCTGAGATTGACGTATTCTCGCGCCTGATCATGGACCGGATTGTGTTCTTGGGCACGGCCGTGGACGATTATATTGCGAACATCCTGACGGCGCAGATGCTGTTCTTGGAGTCTGTAGACGCCAAAAAAGACATCCTGCTCTACATCAACTCGCCCGGCGGCTCCGTGTACGCCGGCCTCGGCATCTACGACACGATGCAGTACGTGAACCCCGATGTAGCTACTATCTGCACCGGCCTAGCTGCTTCTATGGGCGCTGTGCTGCTCGCTGGTGGCGCCAAAGACAAGCGATCGGCTCTGCCCCACGCCCGCGTCATGATTCACCAGCCCTCGGGTGGCGCGCAAGGCCAGTCGTCGGATATCGAAATCACCGCTCGTGAGATTCTGAAACTCAAGAAAGAGCTGTACGATATCTTGGCCGAGCACACCGGTAAAACCTACCAGGAAATTCACGACAACTCTGACCGTGACTACTGGATGCGCGCTGATGAGGCCAAAGAGTACGGCCTGATTGACGAGGTTCTGGAAAAAAAGAAAGCCTAGCTTCTTTTCCACCGTGAAGTGTTGATAACCTCACCCTGACGAACTTACCGCAAAAAGCCCGCCTAGGCGGGCTTTTTCATTTTAAATAGAGGCCTAGCTCAGCGGCACTTTTTTAACGACGCCGGGCGTTGGCCTTTTCGTACCTTTGAGGTAGGTTAGCAGCAACTACCTATCCTCCCCTACTCTGAGAGTTACTTTGGCAATGGCAGATATTACGTGCTCCTTCTGCGGCAAGAGCAAAAAAGATGTGACGGTCATGATTTCCGGCATCAACGCCCACATCTGTGAGCGTTGTGTGGGGCAGGCCCAGCAAATCCTGAACGAGGAGAATAAGATTCGGGCTAACTCCAAGACCCCGAAGTTTAACCTCGTCAAGCCGCGCGAGATGAAGGAGTACCTCGACCAGTATGTGGTAGGGCAGGATGAAGCCAAGAAGGTGATGTCGGTGGCGGTGTATAACCACTACAAGCGCCTGATGCAAAAGCCCCAGAAAGATGATGTGCTGATTGAAAAGTCAAACATTATTATGGTAGGCGAAACTGGCACGGGCAAAACCTTCCTGACTAAAATGCTAGCCAACATTTTGCAGGTGCCCTTCTGTATTGCCGATGCTACTGTGCTCACCGAAGCTGGCTACGTAGGCGAGGACGTAGAAAGCATCCTGACTCGTTTGCTGCAAGCTGCTGACTACAACGTGGAAGCTGCCGAGCGGGGCATTGTCTACATTGATGAGATTGATAAGATTGCCCGCAAGAGTGACAACCCGAGCATCACGCGCGACGTGAGTGGCGAAGGAGTGCAGCAGGCTATGCTGAAGCTACTGGAAGGCACTACCGTAAACGTACCCCCGCACGGCGGCCGCAAGCACCCCGAGCAGAAGATGATTACGGTAAACACCGAAAACATCCTCTTCATCTGCGGCGGCGCCTTTGTAGGTATTGAGCGCATCATCAAAAACCGCCTGAACACCAAGCCCATTGGTTTTGCCAAGACACAGCTGGAAGAAAAAGTGGATACGGATAACTTCCTGCGCTATGTAACGGCGCAAGATCTGAAAGCTTTCGGCCTGATTCCGGAGCTGATTGGCCGCCTACCCGTGCTTACGCACCTGAACCCTCTCGATCACGCCACCCTTCGCAAAATCCTGACGGAGCCTAAGAACTCCATCGTGAAGCAGTACCAGCGACTCTTCGATATGGAGGATATTCAGCTGAGCTTCTCGGAAGGCGCTCTGGAGTACATTGTGGTGAAAGCCGACGAATACCGCCTAGGTGCCCGCGGCCTCCGAAGCATCTGCGAAGCCATCATGACCGATGCCATGTTCGATATGCCGTCGGAAGAAGGAGTGAAAGAGTTGGTAATCGATGAAGAGTATGCCCGCAGCAAATTTGAGCAGACGGCGCTGAAGCAACTGAGGGCCGCGTAGGCATTCGTTCAGACCAAAGCGCTAAAAAGCCCGAGGGCTGGGAGTAAGTTGACTCCCAGCCCTCGGGCTTTTTAGCGCTGTATTTGGTAACTGCTTATCCTTTCAAATACCCTACCATCAGCTTCGCAGCCTTCTCAGCGGATTTTTGCTGGCCTAGTTTCTCGCGGATTTCGGCGTAGCCGGATTTTTGCTTGGCTATAAAGGCTTCGTCGGCGGTAATTTTCTTGAGCTCTACAACCAAGTTACGGGCGTTGAAGTCGCTTTGAATCAGCTCTTTTACTACCTCGCGACCAGCAATAAGGTTAACGAGTGAGATGTAGGAAACCTTAATTACGGCCTTGCTGATGGCGTAAGAAACCGCGCTGGTGCGGTAGCACACTACTTGTGGTACATCAAATAGAGCCGTTTCGAGGGTAGCGGTGCCGCTGGTAACGAGAGCAGCGGTGGCGTGGGCTAGTAAGTCGTAGGTCTGGTTGAAGAGGATACGGACGTTGTTACGCTCGAAGTTGGCGTAGTAGTTCCGGTCGAGGTTATCGACGCCGGCCACGATGAACTGATAATCGAGAAAAGGTGGCAGAATGGCTACCATCTCGTAGAGCATTTCCTCTATTTCCTGCTTGCGTGAGCCAGGTAGCACGGCAATAATGGGCCGAAGCGGATCGAGGTTGTTGCGCTCATAGAAATCCTCCGACTTCTGGTGTTCGGCTACGGCATCAGAAGTTGGGTTGCCAATGTAGTCTACTTTATACTCGAAGCGCTGATAGAACTCTTCCTCGAAAGGCAGAATCACGAACATCTTGTCTACGAGGGCTTTCACCTTGTGTACCCGGCTCTGGTTCCAAGCCCAGATTTTTGGGGAGATGTAGTAGAACACCTTCAGGCCGCTTGCCTTCGCGAATTTGGCAATACGCATGTTAAAGCCCGCGTAGTCAACTAAAATGACAACATCGGGCTTGTAAACAAGCAAATCTTGCTGACATTCTTTTAGGTAGCCGCGAAACTTCAGGATGCTAGTGGCCGCTTCCCAGAAACCCATGATGGCCATTTCCTGGTAGTGGCGCACCAGCTCGCCGCCGGCCTCCTGCATCATGTCGCCGCCCCAAAAGCGGAATTCAGCTTCTGAGTCCTGTTGGCGCAGCTCGCGCATCAGGTTGGCGGCGTGAAAGTCGCCGGAACGCTCGCCAGCTATCAGGTAATACTTCATGGGGTTCCTATACAAATACGCCTTCTCAGAACGTCATGCTGAGCGCAGCCGAAGCATCTCGCTCGAATAATCGTATGATTTACTTTGGCAAGGTTAGCAAGCGAGATGCTTCGGCTGCGCTCAGCATCTCGCTTTTACTTTATACTAATCACCTACTCCTCGCCGAAGTATTCTACGAAGTTGCGAGGCGTTTCGTAGAGTTTGATGCTGTGCAGCTTCGCCGTGGAGATGCCCTCAATTTCCGGCTTCAAAATGTTCCAGAAGGCAATAACTAGGTTTTCGGTGCTGGCCAATTGGCCGAGCATGAAGGGCACATCGAGGTTCAGGTTTTTATGATCTACCTGATCCACCACGTGGGTACGAATAACCGTGCTGAGTTGCTTAAGGTCGATGACAAAGCCCGTTTCGGGGTCGGGCTTGCCTTTCACCGTCACAATAAGGTCGTAGTTGTGGCCATGCCAGTTGGCGTTGGCGCAGGGGCCGAAGACTTCGCGGTTGCGCTCCTCACTCCACGTGGGGTTGTAGAGCTTGTGTGCCGCGTTGAAGTGTTCCTGTCGGCTGATGTAAACCATTTTCTAAAGACTAAAGGACTAGGGGTCTTGGCGTCGTGAATGCTTGGAGGCGAACTACGCCGGACGAAACCAGGGTTCAGATACAATGCTATCGAACAAGCCGGAAGGCGCCCGGTTTGGTTGGCTTCAGGGTTTTGAAAACCTAAGACCCTTGTTTTCGCAGCAAATATACGAAGAACGGTACGCCAAACAGGGCCGTGATGAGGCCGACTGGCAGGCCAGCTGGCGGATACAGTGCGCGTGCCAGCAGGTCGCAGAATAGCAGGAAGTTGCCGCCAAGCAGGGCACAGAACAGCAGGTTTCCGCGCCCGACGGTGCCTAGTACCCAGCGCGTGATGTGCGGCACCACTAGCCCTACAAATCCCACGGGCCCGCACAACGCCACTACACAACCCGTCAGCAACGAGGCCGTGAGCAGCAGAAACCAGCGGGTTTGAGCCACATCAAGGCCTAGGGCGGTGGCGCGCTCCTCGCCTAGGAGCAGCAAATTCAGATCGTTGCGGCGCAGGCTTACTACCCCCATCCCGAGCAGCAAGGCCCCTGCCGGATACGGCAGTACAGTCCAGCTCGCTTTTTCAAATCCGCCCATAGACCAAAAAGAAATAGAGCGAAGTTTTTCCTCGGTAGCAGCCAGGTAGGTGAGCAAACCACCCAGTGCAGTGGCCAACGAGCCCACCGCCACCCCAGCCAGCAGCAGTTGGGTTGGCAGAATTCGTCCTCTTCGGCTGCCTAGCACCACTACCATAAGTGTAGCGCCCAACGCGCCCACCAGTGCAGCCAGCGGCGGCGCATAAATTCCGGCTACGGTAAGCGCCGGCACATAGGCAAACACCAGAATGGCACCCAGCGCGCCGCCGGAGGCAGTACCGAGCAGGTAAGGGTCAGCAAGGGGATTATTGACCATGGCCTGCATGAGGTAGCCACTCATGGCCAGGCCCGCGCCCGCCACCAAGGCCAAGAGAAGCCGGGGCAGGCGGAGCTCCACCAGCACTACTTGGGCGGGGTCACGGGGATCATACTGCAGCAGGGCCTTCAGGATGAGGTTGTAATCAGTTTGGTAGCTGCCAATGCGCAGGCCCACGGCTAGCAAGGCCACCATCAGGAGTCCACTAGCTAGCAACCAGGGCCAAGCCGGGCGGTTCATTGTGCAGCGGGTTGCGCCCGTTCCACCAATGCCCGCAATTCCCGCACGGCTTGTACTACCCGCGGCGTGGGCCTCGACATGAGGTTATCTGTCACGTCATAGACCTGCCGGGTTTGATAGGCCCGGATGCGCTTGAGCTCGGGGTAGAGCTTGAAAAATGTGCTATCCATCTTGCCAAATCGGCCTCCAATCAGAATATCCGGGTTGAGCTTGAGGATGTATTCGCGGCTGAGCGCTGGGTAGGGTTGCGCAAACTTTTCCTGCACCACGTTCTGTCCGCCGGCTAGCTTAATTTTATCCGTAAACAGCGTATTCTGGCCGTACACATAAATGGGGTCGTGCCAAGTAATGGCCAGCACGCGCGGCGCCCTGCCGGCTGGTTTGGGGCTAGTAACGTGGGTTAGCTCCGTGCGCAACGAGTCCACCACCCGCTGGGCTTGTGGCTTGCGGCCCAGAATCCGCCCTAGGGTTTGGAGGCCCTGAAACAAGTCCTCTACGGTGTTGTAGCGCTGATAATATACCGGAATGCCCAGCTCCTGGAGCCGCGCCGCATCAGCCAAGGACGTGATGCCATCCGTGGTAAAAATAACATCGGGGTGCAGCGCTACCAGGCGTTCAAAGTCGAGAGGGTAGGTAGTAACAATGGGCTTAGAGACTACTGCGGCGGGAAAATCGCAATGCTCCGTGCGCCCGATGATGGTGCTGGTGTCGGCTACGGCGTACAGCATTTCCGTCATAGAAGCGGCCAGGGCCATAATGCGCCGAGGGTTGGCCGGTATCGTGAGCTGGCGGCCTAAGTCATCCTGAAGCTGCTGGGGAGAGGTGGCGGACGCCGTAGGGCTAGTAGTCGATGTCGCCTTATCGGGCTGGCAGGCTACCAGCGGCGCCAGCACGGCCAAAACCAGCGCTTGGGAGCAGAAAGAAAGCAAACGAAGCATGGCATCAAAGGTAAAGCGCGGCGGGTAGCCATACGCGCCACCCCACGTATTAATATGCGCAGTCCACTAGATTTCAACGCCCAGCTACTAGGCCAACACCGGCCGGGAACTGTTCTTACTGCAACCTGAACCTTGCATTTAAGCTGGCCTCGCGTATAAAAACCAGCCGCCGCACGCAATCAGCCGCCGGAGTGCTTTACCTTTGATTCAAACTTTCTGCCCTATGATCGTCGTCACCGGAGCCGCCGGCTTTATTGCCAGCTGTCTTGTTACCCGCCTTAATGCCGCCAATTTCAACGATATCGTGGTGGTTGATAACTTCACCTCGGAGCGTAAGCTAGCCAACCTAAAGGGCAAGCACCTGCGCGAATACGTGGACCGGGAAGAGTTTTTCACTTGGCTTGATAGCAATCACGAGCAGGTGGAGTTTATTTTCCACCTAGGGGCCCGCACCGATACCACGGAGCAGAACCGGGACGTACTGAAGGTGCTGAACCTGGAGTACTCCAAGCAAATGTGGCAGGCTTGCTGCCGCTACCAATTGCCGCTGGTGTATGCATCTTCAGCCGCTACCTACGGCTCCGGCACGCTGGGCTACTCCGATGATGATGCCCTGCTACCCCTGCTCCGGCCGCTAAACCCCTACGGCGACTCCAAAAACGACTTCGATAACTGGGCTGTGCAGCAGCCGGAAAAGCCGTTTTTCTGGGCTGGGCTGAAGTTTTTCAACGTCTACGGCCCCAATGAATACCACAAGGGCCGTATGGCCTCGGTGATTCTGCACGCCTTCCGCCAGATTCAGGAAACGGGCTCGATGACCTTGTTCCGCTCGCACAACCCTGACTACGCCGACGGCGAGCAGCAACGCGACTTTGTGTACGTGAAGGACTTAGTAGAAGTGTGCTTTTTCCTGATGCAAACCCGTCGTAACTCCGGTATCTACAACCTGGGAACCGGCGAGGCGCGCACTTTCCTCGACCTTACCCTGAGCACCTTCGCGGCCCTCGACCGCACCGCCGACATTCACTTCCGCGACACGCCCGAGGATATCCGCGACACCTATCAGTACTTCACGGAGGCCGACATGAGCAAGCTGCGCGCTATTGGCTACGACCGGCCTTTTACGAAGCTGGAAGACGGGATTACCGATTACGTGCGCAACTACCTAGTGCCTAATCTCTATTATTAAAGTTGGCTTAGGGAGGTTTGATGCCCTTCCGGACCCTAGCAAGCCCTAGAATTACAACGCCTTGTTCTGCTTTTGCCGGAGCAAGGCGTCTTTTCTGGCTGCAACCAACCGGTGTTCCAGAGGACCAAAGCCGAAAACAGAGCATAAGAATAAAATCTGGCAGAATTAGCTTTATCTGGCGTACTTACAGCTTACTTCTCCTCCCCATTTCTCTTCTATCCGCAGGCTGGTGCAACGAAAAACCATAACGATTCTGGGCGGCGGCTTCTGCGGATCCATGCTGGCAGTGCAGCTGGCCCGCTTGGCAGGTAGCCGGCCCTTTGCCTGTGATGTACACCTAGTAGAGCCGCGCTTGGTGCCCGGGCCCGGCACCGCGTACACGGCTCGCCGCGCCGAGTACCTGCTGAACGTCCGGAGCCAGAATCTAAGTGCGTTTCCCGATCAGCCAGACCACTTTATCAACTGGCTGCGCGCCACCAACCAGCCGCAGTGCCCCAGCGAGTTCTGCTCGCGCCAAACGTATGGCCGGTACCTGCAGCAACTCATCGGGCAGGTGTTGCAGTGGCCCTCGCCGAATGGCATCCGGTGCCACTGGCATAATTATGTGGCCAAGTCGGTGCGGGTAGCTGCTGATGGTACCTCGGCTACGGTGCGCCTTTCCAATAATGAGGAAATTATAAGCGACTATGTAGTGCTGGCCTTGGGCAACTTTCCGCCCCTGCCCCCCACCCGCTCCGATTTAAGTTACCTCACCCACCCTAACTACCACGGCAACCCTTGGGCTCCGGGCGCACTTGAAACCATCAGAACCGATGACACCGTCCTGATAATTGGTACGGGCCTGACTGCCGTTGATATGCTGATGGGCCTCCGGGCCGATGGTCACCAAGGAACCATTACGGTGGTTTCGGGCCATGGCCGGTGGCCGAGAGAGCACACGAAACCAACGGGCGCTTACCCGAGTTTTTATGCCTCGGAGCTGGCTGGCCTGCGGAGCGTAGGCGAGGTAGTGCGGGTAGTGCGCCGCCACGTGCAAACAGCCAAGGAACAGGGCCTCGACTGGCGGGCCGTTATTGACTCTATGCGCCCTGATCTGGGCCACATATGGGCAGCCTGGCCTTTGGTAGAGCAGGACCGTTTTCTTCGGCATCTGGCGGGGTTCTGGTCGGTGATACGGCACCGGTGCCCACCCCAGAGTGCCGCTACTGTGCAGCAAATGTTTCATGAAGGCCTCTTACACCAAGAAAAAGGGCGCGTTCAACACATTGAGGTAACGGAGTCCGGCTTTTCTGTCGTTATCCAATCGGGCAGTGCGCCGGAGCGCCGCCTAAGCGCTCAGCACGTCATCACCTGCACAGGACCTTTGCTGGACTACAGCCGCACTGCCAACCCGGCCGTCATAAGCTTGCGCGAAAGCGGCCATCTGCAGCCTGATGCCTTGCGGTTGGGCATCCAGACAGATGAGCACGGCGCTTTGCTGAATGCCGCCGGAGCAGCCTCGCCACTTTTGTTTACCCTAGGGCCTAGCAGGCGCCCCGCTTTCTTCGAGTCGACGGCCGTACCTGAACTACGGATGCAGGTAGTAGCACTAGCCCAGGAGCTAGGCTCCCGCATGCGCGCAATCCAGTAACGCCACAGGTACCCGGCCTTCACTCCGACCGTTGAAAAGCAAGAAAGCCGCTCCTGATCAGGGGCGGCTTTCTTGTAGTCCATTGTCTATCAGTATTACGCGGCCATATCGGGGTACAACGGCCACACTTGGGTTTCAGGGGTTTCCTCAGCTAGCGGCAGCGTGGCCATAGCCGGATACGCGGTCTGGGTTTGAGCAGCGGAACGACGTAGCGCCCGCATCAGCAAGTATTTGTATTTCTCCGCGTCGGCCAAGGCAGCTTCCACGGCATTTACGGCATCGTTATACGCTACTACCGGTACTGATTCAGCAGCTTCGCCAGTAGGGTAAGTCAGCTCAAAAACGGGGCAATTCAAGTATTCAGCAGGCGTTTTCATCAGGCAGTAGGGCTAGTATCAGTTGTCGGTAATGTAACAGAACGAGGCCTCTTTTCATTCCGAAATCAGCGGCTTTTTTTACCATTTTACCTATATTATCACCATTGATTATCAGCCCTTTATAGACAAAACAAGCTTACCAAACTGCAGGCCGTCGTCCATGCGGCGTAGCGCCTGTTCAGCATCAGCCAGCGGAAAAACTTCGTCAATCACGGGCACAAGTTTATGCTGCTCAACAAACTCAACCATAGCGTTGAAATCGGCTTCGGTTCCCATCGTGGAGCCTAGTACCGACAGCTGCTTCCAGAAAATTTTTCGGGCGGCCATGTCTGGAATGTCGCCCTGCGTAGCGCCGTAGAACACAATGCGCCCTCCGGGTAAAGCCGCGTCCACTAGGTCGTTGAAACCGGGGCCGGCGGCGCTGTCAATAAGTACATCAAAGCCTCCGCCAGCCTGCTTGGTAAGCGTAGCGGGCCACTTTTCCGTTTTGTAGCTGATGCCGCCTTTGGCGCCTAGCTCTACGGCTTTGGCAATTTTTTCCTCCGAGCTGGATGTCACCCACACCTCAGCGCCAATGGCTACAGCCATTTGGAGGGCCAGCAGCGCTACGCCGCCACCTACCCCGCTTATCAGCACCCGCTCGCCGGGCTGCAGGTTGGCGCGCGTGAAAGCCGCCCGGTACGCCGTAACGCCGCCCAAAGGCAGCGCCGCGGCTTGCTCAAAACTCAGATGCGCGGGCTTTTTATGCACGTATTGGGCGGGCACGCATACAAACTCAGCAAAGGTTCCGTCCTGCGGCAGCCCTAGTATCTGGAAGTCGCGGCCTTGGGCATTGGGGTTGTTGCCCCACTGCTGACCTGGGTTGATCAGCACTTCTTGGTGCAGCAGGCCAGCTTCTACCCCTTCCCCCACCGCCGATACTACGCCTGCTCCATCGGAGCCCAGAATAATGGGGAATTTCAGGCCGGCGTACTGGCCCTTCTGAATCCAGACGTCGCGGTGGTTTAGGGCGGCGGCATGCAGCTGCACCTGTACCTGGCCAGGGCCAGGCTTTGGGGTGGGAACCTGCTGCAGGGCCGCTTTCTGGCCAATTCCTTCGAGCACGAGTGCTTGCATATAGTAGATAAGTAGGGTGGAAATCTGGAGGTGGAAAGTTACAGAAAGCGGGCGGCCAGCTCCGGCGTTGGTAGCCAGCAGGCATCTTGGCGGCCAAACCACCGGTAGCGGTTGCGGGCCACGATGCGGTACACGGCATCGCGCAACACCCGCGGCACCACCATGCAGGCATACAGCCACGACCACGGCCCGCTCAAGCGGCGCAAGATGCGCAAGGCTGCCTCTGAATGCGTGTACACCTTGCCGTTCTCAATGAGCATCACCGTTTCCGGCTCCAGCACCGGGGCGCTGCCGTGGGCTGCCAGCAAAGCGGCCGCGGCCTCCGACTGCAGGGAGCTAAAGCGAAAATACTCTTCCGGGTCGTGCCGGAGCACAAACTGCACAAAGCCATTGCACAGATTACAGACGCCATCGAAAAGTATGGTAGCAGGCATAAGCAGAGGGAGTAAGAACCGCTTCCTACGTAAGCTGGTGCGGCTAGGGTACTTTTAAGGCCAAACCCTCCGCCTAAGGCCAATGTTTAGTAGCCTTTCCGGCCGCTCGCTCTTGCAGCGCCTCAACCGAAGCCCCCGGAGGTTGAGGCCCCTAGCCGACCTAGTAGGTAGCCAGCCGGAAATGCGCCGGATGCGTTCAGCAAAATTGGCAGGACTTGCGTATGGAAAGGCAAAAATTTTACCTCAAGGCACATTTATTCGGTCTGGCAATGAAAAAATCTACGTTCTTACTGTATCCGATACCGAGTAGCAGGGAGTTGGCTGGCGCCGAAACACAACGCTAACTAGGCCACTCCAGCCGAGAAACCTTGCCTCTTTCCGATACCTATTCCTGCTACCCCTGCTAGGTATGCTGCACTTACTGGCGTTGCTTCGCCGCCCTTTCGTACTTGACTTGCGGGCGCTGGCCTTACTACGGGCTTGCGTGGCTGCCATTCTGCTGCTCGACATCGGCATTCGGGCCACTGATCTGGAGGCGCACTACTCCAATATGGGCGTGATGCCCCTGCACGTGCTGTTTCAGTACAGCTGGAACCCGTACCAGTTTTCGTTGCACAACAGCAGTGGGTTGTGGCAGGTGCAGGCCGTGCTGTTTCTGGTGCAGGCGGCCGTGGCTGTGGCCTTGCTGCTGGGCTACCACGCGCGCCTCGCCACGTTCCTGTCCTGGCTCCTGCTCATATCGGTGCAAAACCGCAACCAACTGATTCTGCAGGGCGGCGACGATTTGCTACGGATGCTGCTGTTTTGGGGGTTCTTTTTGCCTTGGGGGCGCGTGTACTCCCTTGATGCCCGCTCCCGGCCCGCTCCCAGCAGCTATTCCTATTTCAGTGCGGCCACGGTGGCCTATATGGTGCAGCTGGCGTTGGTGTATTGGTGCGCTGCCATGCTGAAAAGTGGCCCCGAATGGCGCATTGACGGCACTGCTCTTTACTACGCCCTGAGCCTCGACCAGATTTTGATGCCCGGCGGGCGCCTGATTTATCCGTACCCTGAGCTGCTGCGCTTCCTAACCTTTGCTTCCTTTTACACTGAGCTCCTAATTCCGTTCGCGCTGTTTATCCCGTTTCGGGTGCCGTGGTGGCGCTGGGTGTTCATTGGCGTTATCATCGGCTTTCATATTGGCATTAGCCTCACGCTATTTGTAGGGCTGTTTTTCTTGATCAATATCGTGTCCGTGATGGGGCTGTGGCCGGCGGCGAGCATGGACTGGCTGGAGCGGCGGCTGGTGCCTCCGGTGCAGCGGCTGGTAGCACGGCTAGCCCCCATCTGGGCGAAAGTGGCCTTGTGGCGCGGCACTACTACCATCCAGCTACAAACGGCCGTAGAAGTTTCCTCGGGGCTGCGGCGCTTGCTCCGGGCCCTGCGCGACGGGCTGGTAGTAGGCGTGCTGCTGTACGTGTGCTGGTGGAACCTCGACAGCATTGTGAGCCCGCGCTGGACCATGCAGCAGCCGTTGCGGTGGCTAGGCTACCTAGTGCGCGTTGACCAGCACTGGGGCATGTTCGCGCCTACCGTTTTCAAAGACGATGGCTGGTACATTCTGGATGGCATCACCGAAGATGGCCGGCACCTCGACCTGAACCGCGACGGAGCGCCTACCAGCTACCAAAAGCCCGCGTCGGTAGTGTCGCTGTTCAAAAATGATAGGTGGCGCAAATATGCCGAGAACTACCTGTTTGTTTCGAACGGCTATATGCGCCCCTACTACTGCAACTACCTGCGCCGCATTTGGGAAGAAGACCCCAGCCACCCGCGCCTGCGCCAGCTGGATGTGGTGTACATGAAAGAGGTGACGCAGCCTGACTACCGAACCGTGCGCCCTACCAAAGAAGTGCTCTGCTCCTGCGCACCTGAGGCCCCGGCTACCGCGGATGAAGCCACTGACGCAGAGGCGGAAGACGACACTAGCTCAGAAAACGAGTAAACCGCATCACGAGTGAGGCAGCAAGTCGCAGTACCAAAAGCCGGTATTGAAAGGGCTGTCTGTTGTTTGCTCGGCGGCTGGGCTGCTGGCGGGCGCTTGGTAGGTGCGGCGTACTAGCTCACCGCGCTCGAAGGGAATGGGGCTGCTGAAGTATGGCGCATCAAAAACGAAGGTGTGGTACTCGCCGTTTTCTCCGCAGGAGTCAACGCCGGGTGGCAAGTCGCGCAGAAACTGCTCATCGAGCAGGCGGCCGCAGAAGCTTTGGTCGAGGTACTTCTCATTCACGCATACCACTACGGCCTGAAAGCCCAGATCAAGATACTCGCGCAGTATATCGGCGTTGGGGCGCTGCCAGAGCGGGAATACGGCCTGCATGCCTATACTGGCTAATTGCTGCTCGCGGTACTGGCGCAAATCCTCGAGGTGAATATCCCCAAAGATAGATTGCTGCACGCCTTGGGCCAGCAATGGGGCTAGGGTAGCTTGCAGGCGCTGCTCATAGATTGCCATATCGGGCATTTCGGGTAGCTCCAGCAGCGTGAGGGGTAGCCCAATGCGCTGAGCCTGCTCTTCCAGCAAGGAAACCCGCACCCCATGCATTGATACCCGACCATAGTGTGCGTTGACGCTGGTGAGTAAATTGGTAACGGAAAGATTAGGAAGGCGGAGGGCGTGGTAAAGGGCCAAGGCCGAATCTTTGCCACCGCTCCAGTTCATCAGGGCAGAAACAGACATATCCAAAGGTAGGCCGCCTCCCAGCACAAACAAGCTCCAACGCAACCGCAGCCGCGCTGTGCACGTTTGCCTAAAGCAAGGTTTTAGCCGCTTAACTAGGTTGCCTTTCGGTGGCTACTAGGTAGGCTCATTTCTGAAACCAAGTTACAGGGCAAGTACTAGGCCACCGCACATGCCCAACCGGTGCGTGGGGCTGCCAACCGAAATGCCGCTGAGACTAGCCTTACCTAACACTCGGATTTCTCTTACCTACACCTTTCCCCTATGAAACGCTCTTTTGCTTTACTGCTAACCGGCGGTCTGCTTTCTGCCCTCACAGCCTGCGATTATAACAACACTCCCGGAAGAGACCCGCAAACCAGCCAGGACTTCACACAGGGAAAGCCTGCAAACGCAACGGACACCAACCGCGACAGCATTAGCGGCGGCGACGAGGCCTACACGCCCATTGGTACCGGTTCGCCAGTCGATCAGAAAAAGTCAGTGGACGCGGCCATGGAAGGCGCCCCGAAAGACGCTAACTCGCCGGCTACTGCTGCTCCCTCTAATAACTCGGAGGCCAACGCCAGCACCCGCGAGCAGTAACCGCTCAGCTTTCTTAGCTACCCGAACTAAAAAGGCCCTCAGGATACTTCCTGAGGGCCTTTTGATTTGATGGGGCGGCAATCTGATAGCTGCTTACAGTGCCCAGCGGCGCGATTCTGGTTCGCCGGCGTGGGTACCTTTGGTAAGAAGCAGACCGCTGCCTAGGGTCAATATGTCCTCCAACCCACCCACAATGCCATCGGGCAGGCCCGTCACCTTATCGGCCTTTTGGCGCAGGAAAAAGCTCAGATATGTAGCTGCTACTGCCGCTGCGCTACCTAGCAATGCGCCGTGCAGCGTTTTGCCGTGGTTAATTTTATAGAGTGTAGCCCCTACTAGCGCCCCGGAAGCCACCCGGCCCAAAAGTATAGGGGCCGCAATGCGGTTGGGGGTCTGAGGCAGCTTGTCGCCTACCATTTCGCCGGCTGCCATCAGCTTGAGGCCGTGGGCCACCAGAGGCTTTTGCAAATACCGTAACGGGGAACCTTTAAGTATTTGGGGCCGGTAGGTGAGCAGATTGCTGCTCAGCAGCGCGGGCGCCGTCATGCTCCGGAAGCCGGCGAGGGCGCCAAGGCCAACGGTTTGCCAAAGATGTTTGCTCATAGTTGAAAAGGAATGCGCTAGATGAAGCTCAGAATGTCTTGCTCTTTTAACGGGCCCTGCTCCGGAATGGTCGGATATTTTAGATCAAGCGTTTTTCGCCTGCTTTCTGCCAGTACTGCCGTTTATAGCTAAGCATGTCTATCGGGCAACTTATTGTAGAGTGTCAAGCTGTTCTTGGGTTACTTCCACTTCAGCTCTATTCCCTAGCCTCTAGCTTGGAGCAAACCCTAAGCAAAACCGCCAAACGCCACAACGGCAATCCGAGGGGTAGCCGTTGTGGAAAGGGGTAGTACATGCTTATTTCTGGCTGGCGGCCCAGGTATCCATTTTGCGCTCCAGCACATCCAGTGGCATCACGCCATCTTTCAGGAGCTCGTCGTGGAAGTCGCTGAGGCGGAAGTGGGCGCGGTGCTGGCCGGCATACTGCTCACGCAGCTTGTCATTGTGCGGGCCCAGCTGCTTCTCGTATTTCTGGCGCAGCTCCCGGATTTTCAGGGCCCCGATTTTGTAGCTCAGTGCCTGGCCCGGAATAGCCATGTAGCGCTCAATTTCCGCGGTAGCACCCTCCTCACTAATGGCTTCGTTGGCCATCATGTATTTGATGGCCTCCTCGCGGGTCATGTTTTTGGTGTGCATACCCACATCCACCACCAAGCGCACGGCCCGGTGCATTTCGTCGCCTAGGGCACCCATATACTGATAGGGGTCGGTGTAGAGGCCAAGCTCTTTGCCCAGGCTTTCAGCATACAGTGCCCACCCTTCGCCCATGGCGCCGTACCAGGCAAAGCGCCGGAATTTCGGCATATCGGTGTTTTCTTGCTGCAGCGACGTCTGGTAATGGTGGCCCGGAATGGCTTCATGCAAAAACAACGACTCCATGCCCGACGTGACGTTGAACGTAGTGGCATCTACAATCGGGATGTAGAAAACACCTGGCCGCGAGCCATCGGGGCTGCCCGCGTTATATTCCGCCGAAGCGGATGCGGCCCGGAACGCCTCCGTCTGCCGAATCTCGAACGGCGTTTTGGGCGTGCGCCCAAACATTTTCTTCAGGTTTGGTTCAATCTTGGCCTGAATAGCCCGGAAAGCATCCAGCACCTCCTCCGGCATCTTATAAGGCATCAGCTTGGGGTCGGTTTTCAGGCTCTGGAAAAAGGCTTTCAAGTCGCCTTTGAAGCCAACCTGCGCTTTCACCTTCTCCATTTCACCCCGAATGCGCGCTACTTCCGCTTTGCCTGTCTGGTAGATTTCCTCAGGGGTTTTAGAAGTGGTCGTCCAGGTTTTAACGTAATACTTATAGATTTCAGGCCCGCCCGGAATTGCCGAAATACCGGTACTAGGCCGGGATTTGGGCAAGTATTCCTTCTCCAGGAAGTCGGCGAGCTTGCGGTAGGTTGGTACCAGGTTCTCGGCAATGGCCTGTTTGTACGCCGCGGTCAGGCGGGTTTTGTCGGCGTCCGATATGTCGTTGGGCAGGCGGGTAATGGGGCCGTAGAACAAGCTGGTGGTAGGATCCTGGGTTTCCATGGCCCGCATTTGCGGAATCATTTTCACCACCAAGGTCCGTGGCAATACCACCCCAGCCTTCATGCCCGCCCGAAAGTTGCTGATGGCCGTATCGGCCCACACGCTAAAGCCTTTCACGCGGCCTAGCCAGTTGTCGTAGTCCTTGGCGGTTTTGAAGGGCTGCACACCTTCCCCGGAGCCATACTGGCCCATGCTAATTGGGAGGCCCCAAAACTGCTGGTACGGTATCATCCAGGTGTTCAGCTTAAGGCCTTCCAGCTTGTTTTCCAGGTCGTAGCGGAATATATCGTAGCTGATTTTATTATTAGCCGACAAGCCCGCCCGGTCGAATTTCTGCAGCCGCGTCAGGTACTTCTGGTAAAACGCCCGCAGCTGCTCCCGAAACTGGCGGGTGCCGTCGTTGGGCAGCTGGTCGTTGTAGCGGTTATCGCCTTGGGCAGTGGCCTCCAGCGGAAACAACCGGCTGTTTTCTTCCCAATACGCGTCAAACAAGGAAGGCAGGTCCTTCACCTTTTCAAAGGTCATGACGGCGTTGTCGGTGGTAGCGTTGGAGTCTTTTTGCTGGTTGCAGCTAGCCAGCAGGGCCCCAGCTAGCAGGCCGGTCAGGGCAATTCGTTTCATTAACCGGAGAAAGTTTGGTGTGAAGCCGGAAGGTAACGCCCCACGGCCAAACCCCAAGCACTCTCAGTCTTTGCACCGCTCTTCTGCTCCAAGAATTTGCTGTTTATAACACTTGGAAGGCAATACGGGCCTAGTATCAAAAAGCCTGACCGTCGGAAATAGGCTTTCCGACGGTCAGGCTTTTGTAATTCGGCTCTGGAAGCAGGGCCTACTCGTTGCGCAGCAGTACCCGCTGACTTACGGTTCCCTCACTGGTGAAGGCCTGCACAATATAGACACCACCGGGAGCTTGCTGGCCTAGGGTTACCTGGCGGCTAAAGGCACCGGTAGTGCCGGCGGGCAGCTGCTCCGTGCGCAGCACTCGGCCCATGTTATCCATAATTCTAATGCTTTGGCAAACGCCGCCAATCTGCATGTCAATGTTCATCACCGACTGATTACCGTACACTGACATTGCCTGTTGGGCTAGGCGGGCACTGCTCACCTCTACCGGCACCACCTGCGAGTAAGCCGTAGTTCCATCGAGGTCAGTCTGGCGGAGGCGGTAGTAGTTCACGCCTTGGCGGGGGCTAGCATCCGTAGCGGTGTAGTTGCGCACCGAAGTGCTGGTGCCAGCGGCGCGTACGGTAGCTACATCCTCAAACGACTTGCCATCAGCGGAGCGCTGCACCGTGAAGCTGGCTGACTGTAGCTCGGCGGCGGTGCTCCAGTTGAGCTGCACACGGTTGCCCTGCAAGCGACCATCAAAGCTTACCAGCTGAACTGGCAGCGGGCCGGCGCAGCCATTTACCGTAATGGCTTCCAGAGCATAGGAGTTGCAATCCATGTTCTGAAGTTCGGCAATGCCACAGTCGGAGCTTTGGCCTTTGATGCACACCTTCAGGCCGGCATCAAACAAGCCTTTTACCAGGCCGGCCCCGTTGCCGCGGGTCATTACGCAGCCCTCAATAGCCAGTTCGCCTGTGCCCTCTACCGTACCCGACTCATTCGTGATGCTGTTGTTGCCCTGCATCAGCACGAGGTTGCCTTCTATGCTCACGCGGCTTTCCACGTTTAGCGTCGATTGGTTAGCCAGCATGATGCTACAGGCCGCTTCTAGCGGAGCATTAATGTCCGCGTCGGCTTTGTAGAAGTTCAACGATGAAACCGTGAGAGGGCCGTTAGTTACCAGCCGAAGCTGATCAGGGCCACTCTGGCTGCCAAAGTCCAGCTTGCGGCCCGCCTGGTCTTCAGTAAGCGAACCGTTTTCCGTGATGGTGAGCATTCCGGCCTTACCGGTTACGGCGTAGTTCTGGGTTAGCTTCACCGCCGACCCAATAACTACAATCTCATCGGAGCTGCTTTTTGAGTCGCCGGGGTAGCGCTGGGTGCCGGCCACGCCATCTACTTCCCAAATGGCTGGGTTGTTCCAGTTGCCTTCACTTGTCGAGACAAATCTGACCTGGGCCTGAGTTTGAGAAAGACCGCCTAAGGTGCCAGCCAAAAACAGGACAAAAGAGAGTATATTCGTTTTCATTGGATTCGTATTTAATGCCAAACAGTAGTGCTCTATACTGGGCATTTGTACGATTATCCTTACATTGTGATGCCTACCACAGACAGACCCTAGGCAGTTTATTGATTTATATAAATATAACTATTATCATTTATTTGCCTGTCGTCATATATTATTTTTTCACTGCCATTGTTTATCTATACGTTTTTTAGACATATTTTTTATAATTTTTATTACATATATTTTAACTAATATACAATAGCCTCAACAGGTAAGAGGACAAAAAAATCTTTGTATAAACCCAAAAATTCCAGTAAGTAGGGCCTACTAACCTCTGATAACTGGTTTAAAAAAGATACCACCCTAGCAGCTTCAGGGCAGGTATGGCTGCTCAACGAAATATCTAAAGCCTGATGTGCTAACTGTAGCATTAAGTTGGAAGCAGCGCTATAACCGAAATCACATTTCGGAGTTATACAGCGATACTTCGGTTATACAACTTGAAACATGGAAGCACTTACAGGTAAAAATGCGCTGATAACAGGCGCTGGCAAAGGTATCGGACGAGCAATAGCTCTGGCTCTGGCCAAAGAAGGCGTGAACGTGGCCCTACTGGCTCGCACGGAAAGCCAGCTGCGTGAGGTAGCGCAAGAAATTGAAGCCTTGGGCGTGAAGGCCGTTACGCTGGTAGCCGATGTAGCCGACCGGGCGGCCGTAGAAGCGGCAGTTAACCAAGCTCTCAGCACGCTAGGCAGCCTTGATATTCTGATTAATAACGCCGGCATTGGCACGTTTGCCAAGCTAGTAGACATGGACCCCGCCGAGTGGGAAAAGATTATTCAGGTAAACCTGATGGGTACGTACTACACCACCCGGGCCGTGCTACCCCAGATGATTGCGCGCGAAACCGGCGATATCATCAATATTGCCTCCACGGCAGGCCAGCGCGGCGCCGCTACTACTAGCGCCTACAGTGCCTCTAAGTTTGCCATCCTGGGCCTTACAGAGTCGTTGATGCAGGAAGTGCGCAAGCAGAACATCCGGGTTTCGGCGCTTACGCCCAGCACGGTGGCTACGGAGCTAGCCATCGGCAATAACCTCACCGATGGTAACCCCGAAAAGGTAATGCAGCCCGAGGACTTAGCCGAGTTCATTGTTTCGCAGCTGAAGCTCAACCGCCGCATCTTTATCAAGGAAGCCGGCATGTGGAGCACCAACCCCTAGGCAGTTCCGGCCGCTTAAGTACCTAGTAAAACAGAAAAAGGCCTGCATATGCAAGCCTTTTTCTGTTTCTGAGTCGGCTACTCTATCCGGCCGTCCCGAATCCGGACATCGGCTTTGGGGGCGGCTTTCTTCACCATGGTCCCGAAGGCTCCTTTCTGCTCGAAAGCGGCAATTACTTCGTCTTCGGCGGGAGTGCGTTTTACGACTGGGTTGTTGGCCCAGAACTCCGGATCGTAAGGCTTGGCCTTGATGGCATCTAGGTCGCGGTCATCCACACTCACGGGGGCATAGCGAATGCCTGTAGGCTTGGTATCCTGCTCAAAAAAGAACGTAAACGACGACACGTTGATATTAGCGGTAGGCTTGCCGGGCTCTACTAGTTCGGCGGTCAGGCTGGCTTTCATGAGTTCCAGCGGTGCAATGGTCGCTTCGCCATCTTGAAAGGTCATTTCAATATCCAGCTTGGGGTTGCGGTACTTCTGCTTGGGGTTGTTGGAAGCCGCCGTGAAGTTGGGAGTCGTCATGTGGTAGCGCATCACCTGGTAGCTGTCGATATCCACCCAGATGGTGCCTTGCGAGCGGTATTTGGTCAGCTCAGGGCGGGTTTCAAACTTGATTTCGGCTACTCCTCCTGTTGAGTCTTGGCCCACAATACCAACCAGCTCTAGCAGGTAGTTTTTCTCCACATTCGGGCTGAGCAGCGCCAGAGACCTAGTGCTGTCCTGGCGCGGATCAAAGAGGCCAAAGGAGCGGGTATAAATAGAGAAGTTGCTGAAGTTGGTGAGAGCCGGGCGCGCGGCATAGCGGCCCTGGGCCACCGTAGTCCCCTCAATGCGGGCTGGGTTCGACTTTACGTTCCAGACTACTTCCTGCAACTCCGTAGGCGCATTATCGATGCGAGTTATCTGGCGGTAAAAGGCCTTGCCGTAGTAGGGGCGGCGGTAGTTGCGCTGCAGGTTGCGGTAGGCCCGGTCAACGAGCTGATAGGCATAGCTGCCTACTTTCACTTCGGGCAGCACTACCGTAGCAGGGGCCAAAGCTACCGTTAGGGCATCGGCGCCGGAAGTTACCCGCACTGTGTCGCGTACGTGGCTCAACTCCGAAACCAGTAATACTACGGGCAGCTTGGCCACTGTAATGGTAAACTCGCCTTCGAGGTTGGTGGTAGTGCCGTTGCTAGTGCCGGGCACGGCCACACTGGCAAAAGGCAACGCTTCTTTAGTGTCTTTGTCGCGCACGGTGCCGCGTAACTGCACCTGGGCTTGGCTGAGCTGGGTTACGCTCAGCAACAGGGCTAGCAACACATACGCAAGCGGAAAACGGCTCAAAGAAAGTCGTGGAGAGGCTACGGCCAGAAGATCAAGCATCGGTACAGAAATAAGCAGCGGAAAAGACAAAGCAGGCAGAGCGCTTCTACCTAACGCAGGCCCGACCCAAAACCGTGCCCACCTGCACAAAAGTAGCCCGCAAACGCAACTGGAAAGCCTTAATGTGGGTAAGTAATGTACCTTAGGGCATACTGCCAGCGTTTGGCCGGCAATCTGTCCTTCCACTTTTCCTCCTCTCCTACTGTCATGCTGAAGCGAGATTTCCTGAAAAATGGCGTGCTTACCATGGTGGGTGCCCTTGTAAGCCCCGCCCTCCTGGCTGCCGCTCACGAAGAAAAGCTACTCCGCGAAGCCCGGGCCACTCCTATGGCCGATGGCCCGTTTACGCTACCCGCGCTGCCCTACGCTTTCAATGCGCTGGAGCCCCATATTGATGCCAAAACGATGGAAATCCATCATGATGCGCACCACAAAACCTACGTATCGAAGCTCAACGAAGCGGTGGTAGGCAAGCCCGAAGAAAAGCTGAGCCTGGCGCAGTTGCTAGCCTCGGCCAGCAAGCAACCCGATGCCATCCGCAACAACGCCGGCGGGCACTGGAACCACTCTTTCTTCTGGCAGATTCTGTCGGCGAAAGGTGGCGGCAAGCCCAGCGGCGCATTGGCTACGGCCATCACCAAGGACTTCGGCTCGTATGAGAAGTTCACGGAAGAGTTTACCAAGGCCGCTACCGGTCGCTTCGGCTCAGGCTGGGCGTGGCTGATTCACGATAAGAAGGCGGGCAAACTCGCTATTACTTCCACTCCAAACCAAGACAATCCGTTGATGGATGTGGCCGGCATTCAGCACGGCACACCACTATTGGGCCTTGATGTGTGGGAACACGCCTACTACCTCAAGTACCAGAACAAACGTCCTGACTACGTGAAGGCGTTCTGGAACGTAGTAAACTGGACGGAGGTAGGCCGCCGCTTCGATGAAGCCAGCAAAAGCTAGCTTTCCGGGTTTGCTGAACCTATGATTGAAAACCGCTCCTGGCACTCCGGGAGCGGTTTTTTGTTTGTATAGGGGTAGAAGCTGTCATACAGCGGCAAAACAGCTTTCTGCGCAAACTCAACAGGTAATTACTAGCCTTAACGCAGCCCGAAGGCCCTACAAGGCATCTTTGTACCATGAAAACGACCTTTTGCTGGCTAGTGGCGGCCGCAACCCTACTGCTTACATCGCCACCAGCCGCGGCGCAACAAACCAAAAAAGAGTTGCGCATTGCTTTCGGCTCGTGCAACCGCCACGATTTGCCGCAACCTCTCTGGGACGATATTGCACGGGAGAAGCCTAACGTGTGGATCTGGCTGGGCGACAATATATACGGCGACTCTGATGACCCCAACGTACTGCGCGCCAAGTACACGGCCCAGTTTAACCAGCCCGGCTACCGCGCACTGCGCGAGCAAGGCACTACCGTAATTGGCACCTGGGACGACCACGACTACGGCCGCAACGACGGCGATAAAAGCTACCCCTTCAAAGCCCAAAACCAGCAACTAGCCCTTGATTTCCTGGAGGAGCCTGCGGGCAGTGCGCGCCGCCAACAAGAAGGCATCTATACCTCATACACCTACAAAGCCGGCCGCAAGAAAATCAAGGTACTTCTGCTCGATGACCGGTATTTTCAGGACAAGCTCTTCCGTGACTCGGCTCTTGTATACCACCCCAACCCCACCGGCGACGTGCTCGGCGAAGCGCAGTGGCAGTGGCTCCGGGAGCAGCTCCAGAATTCCGATGCCGATGCTCACCTTATTGCCTCGGGTATTCAGTTTTTGCCCCAGGAGCACCGTTTTGAGAAGTGGGCTAATTTTCCGGTGGCCCGGCAGCGCTTTCTGGAGTTATTAGCTTCCACTAGGCCCAAAGGCGTGCTGCTCATCAGCGGCGACCGGCATATTGGTGAGATTTCCAAGGTACCAGTGCCGGGCGTGCCGTATCCGGTGTACGAAATAACCTCCAGCGGCCTCACACACACCGCCACGCACAACACTTCCGAGCCCAACCAATACCGCGTCAGCCCACTCGTTAATCAGCTGAATTACGCGCTGTTCCGGTTCCGGCAGCAGGGTCGCAAGCTTTTCGTGACGGCCTCATTGCGCGGCGATGAAGGCAAGACGTTTTACACGCAGGAGATTGAACTGGGTAAATAGCTAGGCACTAAACTCAACAGAAGGCTAGGTCGTTTTCCGAAGTCAACGTGCCGAAGCATCTTGCCTGCTGACGCTGTAACGCTAATTCAACGATACGAGCGAGATGCTTCGGCCAGCGCAGCAGAACGTTCCTTCCGAAACCGCTTCGAGGACTGCCCGTTGCCCTCATGCCTTCTATCCTCCGTGTTTCACCTAAATTCGCATCTTACCCATTTCACTTGCCGCGACTTCCTTTGTCTTTCCCTCGTCTCCTCTCGCTTTTGTGGCTGCTACTAGCGCTGCTAAGCGCCACCGATGGTACGGCCCAGCGCCGCAAAAAGCTACCCACCAAAAAGAAAACTACTGTTTCGGCATCTCGGCGCCCAACTGCCCCGAAGAAAGCACTAGCTGCCCCCAAGCCCGCAACCGCCAAAAAGCCGGCACCCGTTGCAAAAACCCGTAACCTGCCGGTGCCATTTGCACCGCAGCTTGCTCAGTCGCGGTGGGTTGACTCGGTGATGAAAACCCTGACGCCCGACCAGCGCGTGGCCCAGCTCTTTATGGTGGCCGCGTACTCCAACCGTAAGCGTATTGATGAAGACTCCGTGTCGGCCCTGATTCAGCAGTACGGCATTGGCGGCCTGATCTTCTTTCAGGGCGGACCGGTGCGCCAGAGTAAGCTCCTAAACCGCTACCAAAGCCAAAGCAAAGTACCGCTGCTGGTAGCTATGGATGCCGAATGGGGCGTGGGCATGCGCCTAGATAGCGTGCAGCGCTTTCCATTTCAGATGAGCATGGGCGGCATCCGGGAAAACCAGCTGCTCTATGATATGGGTACGGAGGTAGCCGCGCAATTCAAACGCCTGGGCATGCACGTCAATTTCGCGCCGGTGGTTGATGTGAATAACAACGCCGCCAACCCCGTCATCGGGTACCGCAGCTGGAGCGAAAACCGCGAAAACGTAACCGAGAAAAGCTACCTCTACATGAAGGGCATGCAGGATGCGGGCGTGCTAGCCGTAGCCAAACATTTTCCCGGTCACGGCGACACCGACACCGACTCGCACCTGGCCCTGCCCCTGCTCCGCATTGACAAAAAGCGTATCGATACGCTGGAGCTGTTCCCCTTCAAAAGCCTGATGGAGCGCGGTATTGGCGGCATGATGGTGGCGCACCTCAACATTCCGGCTCTTGACACCACCGGCATGCCTAGCACTTTATCCAAGCCCATCATTCAGGGCTTGCTCAAGCAGAAGCTGGGTTTTGAGGGCATCATCTTCACCGATGCCATGAACATGAAGGGCGTCATCAGCAAGTATCCTCCCGGTGATGCCGACCTGCGCGCGCTCATTGCCGGCAACGATGTGCTGGAGTTCTCAAAGAATATTCCGCTGGCCCTGCAAATGGTGCGCGCGGCCATCAACCGCGGCGAGCTGAGCCAGGAAGACCTGGACGCCCGCTGCCGCAAAGTACTAGCCCTCAAGGAATGGGCAGGCCTGAACAAGTACCGCCCCATTGAGCTCAAGAACATCACGGCCGACCTGAACACGCCCCGCGCTCAGTACCTAAGCCAGCACCTCACGGAGTTGAGCATGACGGTGCTGCGCAACCAGAAAACCCTGCTACCCCTGCAGCGCCTCGACACCTTGCGCCTTGCTACCCTCACTATCGGCACCAAAGACACCACCGATTTTCAGCGCATGGTGGCTGATTACGCGCCGGTGCGCCACTTTTGGCTGTCGGCCACCGCGAGCATGGATGAGCTGACTAGCATGCGTGAAACGCTGAAAGCCTACAACACGGTGCTGGTGGGCCTCAACAACCTGGGCCGACTGCCCGCCACCAACTTCGGCGTGACTCCTGAAACCAATGTGCTGTTGCGTGAGCTGGGCAGTAAAGGCCAGAAGATGGTGGTAACGGTATTTGGCAATGCCTACGCCGTGGCCAAAGTCCGGGACTTGGAGCGCGCCGATGCTGTGGTGCTGGCCTACCAGGAAAGCAGAAACGCCCAGGAAGTAGCCGCCGAAGTTATTTTTGGCGGCGTTTCGGCTAGCGGAAAATTGCCCGTTACAGTTTCGGATCGGTTTAGCTACGGCACGGGGCTAGCAACCCAGGGTGGCATGCGGCTGCGCTACAGCTTCCCCGAGGCCGTGGGCATGAACAACAACCTCGAAGCCCGCGTCGACTCCATCATGAATGGCGCCGTGGCCGCCCAAGCGTTTCCTGGGGGCGAGGTGGTTATTGCCCGGCGCGGGGTGGTAGTGCTGCGCAAAAGCTACGGCACGCACTCTTTCCAGAACTCACCAGCCCAGGCTGGCAAGCCCAGCCGCCCCGTCCGCAACACCGACCTTTACGACCTAGCCTCCCTAACGAAAGTAACGGCCGCGCTGCCCGCCCTGATGAAGCTCCAGGAGGCCGGCAAGTTTTCGCCCGACATGACCCTAGGCCAGCTGTTTCCGGAGTTCCAAGGCACCAACAAGCAGGACCTGAAGTTGCGCGATGTGCTCACGCACCAAGCCCGCCTGAAAGCCTGGATACCATTCTGGAAAGACTACACCAAGCCCCGCGGCCTCTTCAACGCGCTCCTGGGTAAAAGCCCCGATGCCAAGGAGGTATCTGCTACCCAACCTTCGGAGCTAAACCGCCGCTTCTTCCGCCCCGATTCCTCGGCTCGGTTCCCGCTGCCCGCCGGCCCCAACCTATGGGCCCGCAAAGATTTCCCGGAGCGCATCACCAAAGCCATTGCCGAGTCGCCGCTGAACGAGAAGCCGGGCTATGTGTACTCCGATTTGTCGTTTATCATGTATCCGCGCTTCATCAAGTCGGCCACGGGTAAGTCGCTGGACCTATTCGTGACGGACGAAATCTACCGGCCGCTGGGCGCTACTACCCTCGGCTACAACCCCACCCGCCGCTTCCCGCGCAGCCGCATCGCGCCCACGGAATACGACTCGCTGTTTCGTCACGGCCAGCTGCACGGCACGGTGCACGATGAAGGTGCTGCTTTGCTTGGGGGCCTCTCGGGCCACGCGGGTCTGTTCGGTAATGCCAATGACTTAGCAAAACTGGTGCAGCTCTACGCCTGGAATGGCAAGTATGGCGGGCAGCAGCTTCTAAAGCCCGAAACTGTAGCTGAGTACACCAAATGCCAGTTCTGCCCCGATAACCGCCGCGCCCTAGGCTTCGATAGGCCCGCAACCAACCCGGCCCTAAACTCAGCCAAAAGCGTGTCGCAGCTCAGCTATGGCCACACCGGCTTTACGGGCACCTACTTTTGGGTTGACCCCAAGGAAGAACTAACCTGCATTGTGCTGACCAACCGCGTGAACCCAACACGACGCAACAACAAAATCACCGAGCTGAGTGTGCGCTCCGGCGTATTGCAGGTAGCCCTAGAAAGCATCCGCCAGCCGCAGAAACAAGCCGTGGAAAGCACCGTCCCGCACGAGAATTAAAAAAGCCCCGGCCAACTGGCCGGGGCTTTTTTGTGTGACTATCAAGCCGAAGCTTATTGCAATACCAGGCGCTGCGAAGACACTTGGTTGCCGGTTTTCACTTTAAACAGGTACGTACCGCGCGACAGGCTGCTGCCGTCAAACTCAACCTGGTGGCTACCCGCCGACTGTGCTCCGTCAACCAGGGTTTTCACTTTACGTCCCAGCACGTTGTACACTTCTACCGTTACGGCGCCCTCTTGTGGGAGGCTGTAGCTGATGGTGGTGCGGCCCGAGAAGGGGTTTGGGTAAGCGGCAACCTCTTTGCTGAGCTTAGCCAGGCTAGTAGCTGATGCAGTAGTAGCGGCAGTGCCGCGGGCCTGCATAGCCGGCTGCGTCAGGGCTTCCCACTGCGTGAAGGTGCGCGTTACGATAACGGCAAAATCGGCCCGGGTTACACGCTGAGCGGGCTTGAAGGTGGCGTGCAGCACAGGCTCTAGGTCGTTGGGGCCCTGCGTCAGGGTGTAGTAGGCGTTAATCAGCCCCAGCTCCAGGGCAACACTCACGTAGCCTTCGAGACCAGCCGGAATGGTACCGGCATCCTCTACTACCAGCGTTTTACCAGCGGCCTGCACCGTTACGGGCTTACCATTACACTCCAAGGCATTCTGCTGGAAGCCCAGGCCCTGCACCAGCGAATACGCTAGGGCCGCCCGATCAACTACCCCGCTCGGCGAGAACGTACCCGGCGCGCTCGGCAGCATCACCCCATTGTACTGATGAAAACGGTCGCGCAGGGCGGCACCTTTGGCTACCACTGATTCCGTTAGCAAAATGTCGGCAACAGTTGATACGTCGGAGAAAGAGCGGGCGCCTGTGGTTGGCAGCAGTTGCCGGATGCCCTGGCCCATCATGAGGTAGTCAGCCAGCTGCAAGCGCGTCAGGTTCTGATCGGGCTTAAAACCGTTGCTCAGGCCATCCATCAGGCGGCTGTTTACGGCAGCTTTAATAGATGCTTCGGCCGGGTGCCCTGCAATATCCAGCAGGCCTGTGGTTCCGCTCACCGTAAGTTTGGTAAGAGAGGCCGTTACGGTTTCGGGAATAGCCACGCCATTCAACCCGTCTACCTTAAGCGTCCAGGTTCCGGCAACAGGCGAGCCAACGGCTACGCTCCTATCTTGGTACAGGGCAAAAGCCGCCGGAATGCCCGAGCGATGCTCCACGCCATTCGGATCAATTAGAATCAGGTTAAGAGCATTACCGCTCAGCCCCGAAATACCACCGGCAATTATTTTAGCCTCCAGGCTGTTGGTGCCCGATGCCACCGCAAAGGTGGTCTGGTTACCGGCCGCCAGCGCCGGGTTGTAGTTGATGGAGTAGGTTTCGGTAGTGCTCTGCGAGTTCACGCTGCTGTTGAAGCGGCGACTGGCATTCACCGTCGAGCCAAAGGCAGAGCCTCGGAAGGCTTTGTCTACGGCCGCATAGGCGTTGATGTAGCCAGAGCCCACTTCCCACGTTTCGCGGCCGGGCATGTTGGTAGCCGTTTCCTGAATCAGCTGCTTCACCTGGGCTGGTGCCAACGCTGGGTTCGCTTCCAGCATAAGCGCCACTACCCCGGCTACGTGCGGCGTAGCCATAGAAGTACCGCTCATGTGGGTATAAAACGGAACCTCAGCAGGTTGCAGCAGCTCTACGTCCTTCTGAGTGCCTAGCGACGAAACCGGCGCTATGGCCCGCGTTGAAACCACGTCTACTCCAGGCGCTACAATAACCGGCTCATTTTTATACGTCCAGGTTTGGCCATCCACGGTAAAGATGCCACCCTCATTGCGCACCCCACGCGACGAGAAGTCGGCTAGTTTCCCATCCTTGTCACCGGCACCCACCGAGATGGTCCAGGGGGCAATGGCGTAAGGGTTGTGCGTATCAGCGCCCGGGCCTTCATTGCCGGCCGCAAACACAACCACCATACCGCGGTCATACACCTTCTTGGTCACCACGTTAATTGGGTCGTTGGGGTCGAAATCACCGCTGGAGCCAAAAGAGTTGCTTACCACCCGAATATTATACTGGTACTGGTGCGTAAGCGCGTAATCGAAGCCACCAATGGCATCAAGCACCAGCAGAGCACCACCGGAACCATACCCAAGCAAGGATGCCCCGGGAGCTACGCCCTCGTATTTGCCATTCGACTTGGAGCCGTTACCGCCTACGGTGCCTGCGCAGTGCGTGCCGTGGCCCGAGTTGGTGTCGGTATTCGCTACTCCTTCTAGGTAGGTTACGGGCAGCAAAGCGCTCAAGGCATTGAGGTTGGTGCTACCGAGCGTGTTCTGTACTAGGTGAGTTCCAAACTTAATGTCCTCGTGCGTACCATCTACGCCGCTGTCATTAATGAGCACCCCAATGCCGCGTCCCGATACCGGAACTCCTTTGTTGCGGGCCGTCATTTCCTGATCTACCCGCAGGCGTTTTACTCCGGTCAGGTGTGTATCGTTGTAGTTGTAGTACGTTAGCTTTTTATTGAAATACAGTGATTTAACTTCAGGATTCTTGGCGAGGGCATTTACCTGGGCTGCGGTAGCAAGTACGCCGGCAACCGGCACGGCCTGAAATGTAATACCCTGCGTTATGCCCAGACTGCGCAACAGACCAATTTGCGAAAGCAATGGCGCTCCGTTGCCCTTAAATGTTACGACAACCTGCGCTACGGGGCTGCTTTTGAAGGCAGCCTGCAAGGCCGGATCAATGGTTGCCTGACCAAATGCGCTTCCGGCTGACACACTAGCGAAAGCGAAGACCACTAAAAGTTTCTTCATAAGGTTGTGGAAGGGAGGGTAAGAAAGAAGTTTGGCGTGCTACTGATATGGCTCCTCTGCTCAGGCGCTCATCTATCGGCAGAGTACTATCGGGAGCAAGAGCAGTTCACTCCGAGTCTACTATACCTGTGGCAGCGCCATATCTACGCTAAACCCTCTGCCCGTGGTTTTAACTTTTTTAACAATTTTCGCAATTATTATGTCCATATATTATCATATTAATCATTATAGCATCTATTACATGAAATTATTTCAATAATTCAGGCTTATTCTTAACTCTATATACAACTTAACCAGGATAAGCTGAACCGCTGCAACTTCGCTAACAGCTTCTATATGAATCTTATTGGTCACCTTCTGTGTAAACCCAATTTTGTACAAGTCAACAGTACAATATCACCTAGCACCTGAACAGTAGCTTTTGAAGTTTCAGCTGCCTAGTAGTCCTCCTAGCCCCGATTGACCAGTTAACCCTGCCGGTTAAAACAAAAAAAGCCCGCCAGAATCATCTGGCGGGCTTTTTGTATCGCTAACTACTCTGCGCTAGGCTACTCTTTCACTAGCCGCTGCGTGATGCTGATGGCGGCGTTGTGCACCTTAATGATGTAAACACCCTTGGCAAACTGCTGCACATCCAGCGCGGAAAGCGCACCACCAGTGGCCTTACCAATCTGCAATACCCGGCCCGTTACATCAATAATATCAACTGTATAGGTACCGGCGGGCAGGCTGCTCAGGTCCAGGACGGTGCTGCCTAGGGTGGGGTTCGGCACCAACCCTACCGTGTAGGAAGTGGGCAGCTGCTCAGCGAATTTCACGGTCTTCACCGAGGAGTACTGGAAAGTACCATCAGTATCTACCTGGCGCAGACGATAGTACAGCAGCGCCCCTACCAAGCGGGCTTTACCGTCAATGAAGCGGTAGCGGTGTTCCTGGGTGGTAGAGCCCTGGCCTTTTACCGTACCCACCTTGCTGAACGAACGGCCATCTACGGAACGCTCGATGTCAAAATGGTCGCTGTTTTTCTCCATGATAGTCGTCCAGGTTACCAGAGCATCATCCTGCTTGGCTACGGCATCAAACTGCGTGAGCTCAACAGGCAACGGCTGCGACAACTTCACGGAAATGGTAGAGGGGCTGGAGGGTGCCCCCACAAAATCTCGCACGCTGTACTGGATAGTGGTAGTGCCGGCAAACGTGGCAACGGGCGTGAAGGTGACTACACCCGCGCTGTTCACCCGATATACTCCCACGTTAGGCACCACGCGGTTTACGTCCTGCTCAGGGGTAGCAGGGTCCAGATCCACGGTAGCAGGGTCCACGCCATCTACGTCCTGGTCGTTGGAAACGACATCAAGCGTAGCCACGCGGCTGCCCGACATATCCTGGCTGTCGTCGGCCGTGATGGGGCCTACCCGCACCGTGATAGCAGCCACCGTGCTTTCAGCATTGGCAGCGTCTTTTCCTTTATAGGCAATGCTAGTAGAGCCTGTAAAGCCGCTCGCGGGCGTGAAGGTAATTCTGCCAGTAGCGGCATCTGCGTTAAACTTTCCTTCCGCTTTATCGATAGACTTGGCCCCGTTGCCGGTAGCTGCTTTCGAGCTGAATAGCAGTAGGCTGTTGCCCTCAATGCCACCATCGTCAATGTCGTTATCGAGAGCCGAGAAAGTAGTAGGCACAATAGAAGGCACTAGCACAAGGTCGTCTTGCGCCTTGGGGGCCTCGTTGCAAGTCCCAAAGTACACATCATCAATGCCCATGTCGTTGCCGCCTTGTACAATCGATACGTTTACGATTTCGAAGGTAGCTGTGGTGTTGGTACCCGAGAACCAGATGTCGCTGAGCTTTACCCAGGAGTTAGGCGCCTCCGGAATGGAGGTAATTTCGGAGGTAGCCACCCCGTTGATTACGAAACCAAATACCGGGTCGTCGGCGGTAGTAGTGGTAGTGTTAGCCAGAATGTTGTTTACCCACGCCGAGAAGTTGTAGTACTTGCCGGGCTGTACCTTAATCGTCTGCGAGTACAGCTTCTTGATGGTATTGCTGCCGTTGATCATTAGGAAGTTCCCACTCCTACCCGTCTGGGCAAAGTTCGGGTGGTAGTCGGCGGCGCTGGTACCTACTGCATACAGCCCCTCCGGAACCAGTTCATTCGTAACACCGCTTTGGTTGGCAACATATACATAGTCGGTTTGGAAGCCGGTGTTGCCTAGCTCAAAGCCCGGGTTTTTCAGCAGGTTGGGGCCGGTAGCCTGGGTGCAGGCTACTGCCGGGTCGTACACGGTTATGTTTACCGTCGCTACCGACGACAGGCCGCCGTCGCTTACCCGATATACGAAAGAGTCATTTCCTACATAGTTAGTATTCGGCGTGTAGGTATAGTTACCATCCTCTGAGATGGTTACGCTGCCTTTTGTGGGAGCCGTAACCGCTGTAGTAGCTACCGTTAGATTAGTACCAACTCGGTTGTTGTCGTTGATCAGGACGTTACCTGACACGGCGTTGTTTCTCGGTGTTACGTTCGAGTCGTTGTTTGCCAGCGTCTGAACCACCGTGAGCGTGAGGGTAGCCGCGTTAGAAGCATTGCCCTTGGCGTCTCGAACAATGTAGGAGAGCGTGCTGGTGCCCGTGTAGGTACCTTGAGCCGCAAATGAAATCAGGCCGAATTCATCAACTGTGTACGTGCCCTTGCTGCCATCCGTAAAGCTCGTCTCGCGGGCGGTAGTGGCAGGGTTCAGGTCTACCGTAGCCGGATCAATATCGTTATCGGCGTCCGTATCATTGCTCAGAATATAGATAACTGAGCGAGCCGTGTTAGAGCGGGTAGCCGCATCATTCACGGCCACTGGGGCCACACTCGTTGTAGTAAGTCTCAGCTGCTTCGGAGCCGACACCAGCCCTTTCTCATCCTGAATGGTATACGCTAGGGTGCTAGTACCAACAAAGCTATTGCTGGCCGCAAATGTCACGAGGCCATTATCATCTACCGTAAACGTGCCTTGGTTGGCAATGGTATAAGTTGCCTGCCGACGCTCCAGAGCAGGGTTAAGATCAAGAGTGGCTCCTAGTATGGTAGCTACCCCATCTGCATCCGCAACATTTTGCAGCAGATTAATGGCCGTAGTGGTGTTGTAAGAGCGCGTTACTTGATAATCAGCTCCTACGGGAGCGGCATTGGTCAGCGTAAGGCTGAGGTTAGCCGTTGCCTTCTGATTCGCGTTGTCAACGAAAGCATACGGGAGCACCGCGTTTCCGACAAACTTGCCGGAGTTAGTTACTACTATCTCCCCGGCTGCCGAAGCGCTGTACGTAATTCCATTCGCGTCAGTGTAAGCTGCATCAATGGCGGTGGTGGCTGGGTTTAAGTCCAGCGAGAAGCTGCCATCTGCCGCATCGTTGGCAGCTACATCTATTGTTGGGCTTGCGGTGTAGGAGGCGGTCAGGGCATCATTCGCCGCCGTAGGGGTTAGCTTGCACCAAGAGAGCGAGGCAATAGCCACCTCCTGACTGCCGGGATTATTGTCGGCCGTTTGCGTATTAGCGAAAGTGAGAACCAGCTTTTTAACTGCGCTCGGAAAGGTAACTGTAGTGGCTCCGGTTCCCTGATTGTTCGCCGACTGGTCACTTACCGTATTACCAGCCACGGTAAGGCGGGCGGGCCGAGCAATATTTGCCGAAGCCAAAGAAATAAGATTGCCAGGAGCTACCACATCCGAGGTGTAGCCATTGAACGTTACCGCATCCTGATAGTCGTTTTGGTTTCCTGACTGACCATTCCGATCAATGCCATTCACAACAATCTTGAGGTTGGACACCGCGCGGCTAAACGTGATGGTAACCGAAGATGTGTTGTTGGTTTGATTACCATAATCAGCTGCCCACCGGATTCCCGAAGTGCCAACCGTTGCAAAGGTTGCAACACTGCCGGTGGGGCTGAATCCACTGGTAGTAAATGTGGTAACGCCCACACTAGCCGACCGGGTCTTCCAATCTTGCGCAGCGGCGGTGGTAAAATTAAAGGTGTTAGAGGCTGCCCCGCATTCCCCCTGTGCTTGTGCCCCCAAGGGCAGCAGCGCCCAAAAAGCGCCTAATAATCGTAAGGTTGTTTTCATGTAAACAGATCAGGTATTGGTACAAATCATTACTATAAAGCATCAACATAATACTACTGTAAATGCCTAGCCCAAATTTATCAGGGTAGAGGTTAGTATGCCATTAATTGCTCCATTAGTTCGGATTACCATTATATTATGTTACTTAATTCCTATATATAATAAAAATATAAATATGTTAATACATGAAATAATACAACTACTGATCCTTAAGCATATGCCTGGCGTAGTCCTTACTACCGGATGACTAGTAACCGGAACTGTTCGATAAACTACTAAGGTGCAAGTGCCGCGCTTGTTATGACCCGCCCAGTAAGGAATACCCTTAGTTTTTCGGTAGCTTAATCCGCAACTTCCCACTCCAACCTGTTCTGTTGCTATGCTAGGCCTCATGATGAACGAACCCCTGCGTATTGCGGGGCTGCTGGAACACGCCGCCAAGTGGCATTCTAATACTGAAATTGTGTCGCGGCTCCCGGAGGGCGGCATGCACCGCTACACGTATGCCGCCGCTCATCAGCGTAGTAAGCAACTGGCCAATGGGCTTACGGAGTTAGGCATCCGGAATGGCGACCGGGTAGGCACGTTGGCCTGGAACACGCACCGGCACTTCGAGCTGTATTTCGGCATTTCGGGCATGGGGGCGGTTTGCCACACCATTAACCCTAGGCTGTTTTTCGAGCAGTTGGTGTACATCATCAACCACGCCGAAGACCGGCTACTGTTTTTCGACCTGACGTTTTTGCCACTCGTGGAAAAGCTTGCCCCTAGCTGCCCCACAGTAGAAAGTTGGATTCTGATGACCGGCCGAGCCCACATGCCGGAAGCCACTACCTTACCCGACTTGCGCTGCTACGAAGACCTACTATCGGCCCAGAACAGCGCGTATGAGTGGCCCGTGTTCGATGAAAATACGGCCTCCTCGCTTTGCTACACCTCCGGCACTACCGATCAGCCTAAGGGCGTGTTGTACTCGCACCGCTCCACGCTGCTGCACACCTACGCCGCCTCCCTGCCCGATGGCTTCAACTGCTCCGCCCGCGACGTGGTATTGCCGGTGGTGCCCATGTTCCATGTTAATGCTTGGGGTATTCCGTATGCGGCGCCCATGAATGGCTGCAAGCTCGTGATGCCCGGCCCCGGCCTTGATGCGGCCAGCCTGTATGAGCTGTATGAGCAAGAAGGTGTAACGTTTACGGCCGGCGTGCCTACCATTTGGTTTGGCCTGCTGACGTTTATGCGGGAGAAAAAGCTGCATTTTTCTACCCTCAGGCAAATGATTGTGGGCGGGGCCTCCTGCCCACCGGCGCTGCTGAAGGCCTTTGATGAAGAATTAGGGGTAGTAATTCGGCACGCCTGGGGCATGACGGAAACCTCGCCCCTAGGCACCGTGTGCACCCTAAAGCCCCAACAGCTCAGCCTCAGTCCCGACGAACAGTTTGCCATCCAGACCAAGCAGGGCCGCTCTATTTTCGGGGTGGATATGAAGATTGTGGACGACGAAGGCCGTGAGCTGCCCCACGATGGCGCGGCATTCGGCGATTTGCTGGTGCGCGGGCCTTTCATTGTGGCCGACTATTTCAGAGCCGAGCACCCCGGTGAGCTAACCCGAAGCGGCTGGTTCCGGACCGGCGACGTAGCCACCATCGACCCAGACGGCTTCATGCAAATCACGGACCGCAGCAAGGACGTCATCAAGTCGGGCGGCGAGTGGATTTCCAGCATTGAGCTCGAAAACCTGGCCGTAGGGCATCCGGCGGTGGCAGAAGCGGCCGTTATTGGCGTACCGCACCCCAAATGGAGCGAGCGGCCCCTGCTGGTAGTGGTGCGCAAGCAGGAAACGGACATCAGCGCCGAGGAGCTGCTCGCTTTCTATGAAGGAAAAGTAGCCCGCTGGTGGATTCCGGAGGCTGTAGAATTTGTGGAGCAGCTGCCGCACACGGCTACCGGCAAGCTGCTTAAAACCAAGCTCCGACTAGATTTCGAGGGGTACGAGTTCACTTAAAACCTATAAGCATTATAACGCGAAAGCGGGCGGTTTACCGTACTGCCGGACCTAGGGCCAGCAGTACGGTAAACCGCCCGCTTTCTTAGCGTTCCCGCAGGATCCTATTTCACGTCGGGTGTTGGCGACTGTGTCTTCATTTTTTCGGCAATGGCTTGCTGAAGCTCGGGCATGTGCTCTTGCATACGCTTCTGCCCTATTTCCATGCCGGCCTGCATCAGCTCGGGCATTTTGGTGATGGTTTTGCGCCCCGTTGGGGTACGGTAGAACTTGGCTAGTTCCTTAAGCTCTTTCTCGCTGAATTCGCGGGCGTAGAGCTGCACCATATCCTCCTTCATCGAGGACCAGCTCATGTACTTGTTGAGATAAGCACGCATTTCCGGCTCCACTACTTTCATGCCCGGGTTCTGCTCCATTTGGGAGGTCAGCATCCGGTCAATGGTAGTGGCCAGGTTCTTTTCAGAGTCGGTGGCCACCAACAGGTCTTCGGCAGCTTTGCGCTGTCCGGCCGAAAGCGGCGCGGCCGTGCTGGTAGTAGCACCGGAAGTTTGGGCGGTAGCAGCCGGGGTGACTAAGGCCAGCATCGCAGCCAACATCAGGAAGTTTTTCATCTCCCGAAGTACGAGAAATTATCGGACTAGGCTGCGCCGCCTAGGTCCTCTATCGGCTCAAACCTTAATAATGATGTTGCGCCGATACATCAGCCACAGCACTACCAGCCAGATCAGTACGCACACCAGCGCGCCAGCCAAGGAAGCGTTTACGGGGCTGAAGTATGGTACGAAAAACGTGTCGTAGAGCCAGTTGCGTAGGCCAGTTGGCTGCCCGTCGGCTCCCGTCACCGGTATCATGTTCAGCAGGCGCGGAATCAGGCTGGAAAGGAAGAACACGGTAATGGCATTGACGCCGAACACCAGCGGCGCCAGTATCCAGCGGCGGTAGCCCTGCACATCGGTAAGCCAGTAGAGGCCGGCCAATGTAGCCAGCGCGAGGCCGCCGCTGTATAATACATAGGAGCTCGTCCAGAGGCTTTTGTTGATGGGAAACCAGCCGTTCCAGATTAGGCCCAGCAGTACGCAAGCGCCACCGGCCACAAACAGCCAGGCTACTCGGGTGGCCGGCTCTACGTCTTTCCGGCGCAGCCATTGACCGGCCAGCAAGCCAAGTAAGCCCGTGCCAATAGCTGGCAGAGTGCTCAGCAAGCCTTCGGGGTCCCAAGTGCGGCTTTGTTTCCAAAGATGCGCTTCGCCGAGTAGAGTGCGGTCGAGCCAGGCTCCTAGGTTGGTGCTGGCCTCCAAGTTAGCGGGGCCGTTGCCGGGCACAGGCACCACTTGTAGCAGCACATTATAGGTAATCAGCAACAACGCCAACAGCCCGAGTTGCTGGCGGCGCGAAGTTTTCAGAAAGAGGATGCCACATACCAAAAACACCACTGCTATGCGCGCCAACACACCCGGAATACGCACCGTGCTGAAATCGAAAGCCGGAAACAGCGCCGAAAAAAGCCCTAGCCCAAACAGAATGGCCGACCGCTTTAAAATCCGCAGCATCGTACGGCTGTGCATTTCGGGCCGGAGGCGGGCAGCATCGAGCGAGTAGGTAATGCTGACGCCGACAATGAACAGGAAGAAGGGAAAAATCAGGTCGGTGGGGGTGCAGCCGTGCCAGTGCGCGTGCTCCAGCGGGGCATAAATGTGGCCCCAGTCGCCGGGGTTGTTCACCAAAATCATGGCCATGACGGTGATGCCCCGAAACACATCGAGGCTGACGAGGCGCCCGGGTTGCGATGCTTCCGCGATGGGAGTAGTATGAGTGGTATGCTGGGCAGCCTGCGTAGTGGTTTGCATTCGGGAAAATACGAAAGCTAACGAACCCACACAGTGGCAGAAACTTAAAACTTACTGGCCATAGCTACTTAACCTATCCTATAAGACACTACAACACTTTGACTGACCAAGAGAGCTAGTAACTTGAAAGTGTTTTGTAAAAAAAGCTCCTTTCTGTGATAAGAAAGGAGCTTTTATACCATGTGTAGTATTTCTACTTCGAGTTTACCGTCCGAAGATGCGTTGGAAGAAGCCGCCGCGACGCTTGGACTTGGTTTTTACTTTCACTTTGGTGGTAGTGCCAGTGGCGCTACCTACTCGGGTTGGCCGTGGCACCACGGGGCGCGGCACCGGACGGGCGGGCGGCGTTGGGCTAGGAACCGGAGCTGATGCCACAACAGGAGCCGGCTCGGGTGGCGCCGTTTGGGCCACTATAATTTCGGCGGCGCGACCCGTAGTACGTACTGATATCGGGCGGCTTTCATTATGCAGGCGGTCGAAGGCAGTGAGGTAATAGGCGTAAGCTTGACCGGCGCGGGCCGTGGTATCCACAAAAACCAGGCCCCGGCCGGGCTGAGGCCGCAGCACTACCAGTAGGTTGCGCGGGTCGTCGGGGGTAGGCGTTTGGTCGGACTCGAATCGGTAGAGGCCGTAGTAGGCGGCTTTGTCACCGTCGGCGGCTTCGGGGCTGGGCTGCCAAGTAAGCGTATTAATGGCTCCCGAAACGGTGATGTTGAGGTTTTCGGCTGGGCGGGGCGGCACGGCATCCAGCCAAGGCATGGTCGGCACCAAGGCTGGGTAGCGAAACTCATGCTGCCGCAACGAGTCAGTAGTATGCAGTGCGTTGGCCATCAGGGACTTTGAGCTAAAGAACACGCTCCCACTTACTTCTGTGGGGAAGGTCCGGTTCAGGCGTACTTGCCGCGGCAGTTCCCGCGGGTTGCGCCACACGGTATCCGACTTGGTGTTTTCTAGCATCCGGTACGCGCCGTGCCCGATGTACAGGTGACGGCCGTAGCTATTGCGCGCCCACCACTCTACTAACACCGGGTACTGAGCCACTTTAAAGCCTGTGCTCCAGTACAGCTGCGGCAATATATAATCAACCCAGCCTTCGCGCAGCCACTCCAGCGCATCGGCATACAAGCCGTCGTAGCCCTGGAAGGCTTTGGTGGCTGAGCCGTTGGGGTCAGAGGTTTGGTTGCGCCACACGCCGAAGGGCGAGATGCCGAATTTCACCCAGCGCTTGGTGTGCTGAATGGTGTCGTGCAGGTCGCGCACCAGAGTATTCACGTTTTGGCGGCGCCAAGCGGCTAGTGGCAGGCGGTCGGGGTTAAAGCGGGCGAAGGCGTCTTCATCGTGAATAACCTGGCCGGCTTCGGGGTACGGATAAAAGTAGTCGTCGAAGTGGACGCCATCAATATCGTAGCGGCGCACCACGTCCAGAATCACCTGGCTGATGTAGTTGCGCACCGCCGGCAGGCCGGGGTTATACAAGAGCTTGCCCGAGTAACGAATAAACCACTCCGGGTGCTGGCGGTACGGGTGGTTGGGCGCCAGCCGCCGCGTAACCGTATCCATGGTGGCCCGGTAGGGATTAAACCAGGCGTGGAACTCCATGCCGCGGTTGTGGGCTTCTTCAATCAGGAAGGGTAGCGGATCGTAGAACGGAGCGGGCGCTTTGCCCTGCTGGCCGGTCAGCCACTTACTCCAGGGCTCCAGGCTACTTTGGTAAAACGCATCAGAAGCGGGCCGAACCTGCACAAACAGGGCATTAATTCCGCTTTTCTGGTGCTCATCGAGCATGCGGCGGTACTCACGGCGCTGCTGCTCCGGGCTGAGGGCCCGGCTGCTGGGCCAGTCAATATTTTCTACGGTAGCAATCCAGACGCCGCGCAACTCGCGCTTTGGCGGCGCATCGGCGGCGGTTGCGGCCTTGAACGGGGCTAGCAACAGAACAAGCAAAAGAAGGGCAACAGGCAAGCGGCAGGCAGCAGATAATCGAAACATTGGCGTAAAATTACAGATTAGCCGGGCAGGTTTCGGCTCTATTTCCGCGGCTGTGTTGTTTACTACCCTAGCCAGAGCACGAAACCTAAACGGAAATACCGTTTTCTGATTGCCAGCCCACTAAGTTTGGCTTCTGTTTTCGAGCCGCGCCAACCCGAAACAGTACTAAGTCCTGTTGGCCGCGCAACCCATCTTACCCCATTTTTCAGGCTATTTTATCTGCATGAACCGCGCCCTTCTGATCTTACTACCTGCTACCCTACTGCTAGCTAGCTGCCAAAAAACCACGGAACAACAGGCGGAGCTAGCCGTGCAGGACTTCGTGCGAAACCGCATCTCCGACCCCAAAAATTACTTTCCCGGCAAGTTTACCTTCCGCCCGTACACCAAGCGCGACTCGTTGCTGTACCTAAGCCAGATGGCGCAAATCAACGGCTCGGTGGCCCCGCCGGCTCCGGGCCCCACTGACACCGTCCGTATCGGAACCCTAGTGCGCCACGCCTACCGTGACGAAATGCGCAATGGCCTCATGATTCAGGACAGCGGCGAATATGTGGTACGCCCTAACCTAGAGGTGCGTGTGCTTATGGCGGAAAGTATCCGGAAGAAACGTTTGCAGCAACGCTAGGCACCTTCGGGCTTGTAAGCCCGCCTTACCGTAGTTACGGATGGGCGAAAGATGCCGTACTTTGTAGCATGCGTTACGTTCTACTCAACAAGCCCTACGAAGTCCTGACTCAGTTTACCGACGAAACCGGCCGGAAAACCTTGAAGGATTTCGTGAGCATTCCCAATATTTACCCCGTCGGCCGTCTGGATTATGACTCCGAAGGCCTCGTGCTGCTCACCGACGATAAACAGCTCCAACACCGCCTTTCCGAGCCGCGCTTTAAGGTACCTAAAACTTACTGGGTACAGGTTGAAGGTGTGCCCACAGAAGAAGCACTGGAGAATCTGCGCCGCGGCGTGGATCTGAAAACCGGCTACACGAGCCCTGCTGAGGTGGTATTGCTGGAAGAGGAACCGCAGCTGTGGGAACGAAGCAAGCCAGTGCGTTTTCGGGCCAGCATCCCAACGAGCTGGGTGCAGATCCGGATTTCGCAGGGCATGAACCGGCAGGTACGCAAAATGACGGCCGCTGTCGGCTACCCCACGCTACGCCTTGTACGCGCCAGCATTGCCGATCTGAAAGTAGAAGACCTGCAGCCCGGCCAGTGGCGCGAGCTGACTAAAGCCGAGGTACAGGCCCTCACCGAAGACATGGCGGCCCAAACGGCCGCAGCCGGCACATTCAAAACGCCCAATAAAGGATCCGAGTATTGGCCCGGTGGCATCAGGCCTGCCGATGCCAAACCTGCTCAAAACAGCACCGGCGGCTATAACCGCGGCGGTTTTGGCGGAACAGCTGGCGGCGCCAAGAAAGGCGCTCCGGAAAGCCGCTCTGCCGGTAACCGCGGCGCAAGCCGCGCAGCAAATACGTTCAATGCCAAGCCAACTGGTGGCAAAGGCCCCGGTAGCAAGTCGGCGGGCGGCAAAGGCACAGCAGGCAAAACCGGTAGCAAGCCCGGTCCAAAACCTGCCGGACGAGGCGGTGCTACTCGCAAGCCGGGCCCGGCTGGTGGTGGGCGCAACGGCCGTGGTTAATGCCTAGCATTTCTTTTCGCAGTAAACCCCAACGCCGTCGGCAATTCCTGTTGCTGATCGTGTTGGGGTTTCTCATGCTCAATTTGGTAGCGGCTTTTCACGCGTGGCGTTTCACGCATTTTACTATTGAAACTGCCCGGCACACCAACAATCCCGAACACCTTTCGGGGCCACAAAAGCTATGGGTGCTGCTCACGGGCATCAAGAACCCTAAGCCGGCAAACGTTACTAGGCCGCCTTTTCCGTACAACGCCATCTACCTCCAGAGCCCGAACGGCCGGTTGGAAAGTTGGTACAGTGCGGTGCCCAATGCCCGTGGTACGGTGGCACTTTTTCACGGCTACACCAGCTCCAAAAGCAAGCTCCTGACCGAGGCCAGCACGTTTCGTCGGTTAGGCTATAATGTGCTGCTCACTGATTTTGCAGGCAACGGTGGCTCGGAAGGCAACGTCTGCACCGTAGGGCACCATGAAGCCGAGGACGTTGCCACCGTTACCAAGTGGTTGCAGCGCCGGTCAGGCCTAGTATTCATTTATGCTAACTCTATGGGCGCAGTAGCCACGTTGCGGGCTGAAGCCGAGCTAGGCGTAAAGCCCACCGCCAACCTGCTGGAGTGCCCTTACGGCAGCATGCTCGAAACGGCTCAAAGCCGCTTCCGCTCCATGCATGTGCCCTCCTTCCCAATGGCAAACCTCTTGGTGCTGTGGGGCGGCCTCGAGAACCGTTTCTGGGCCTTCGACCTAGATGCGACACACTATGCCACCCAGATTACTACCCCTACCCTACTGCTGTGGGGCGAAGCCGACCCACGCGTAACGCGCCAAGAAACCGACGCCGTTTTTGCAGCTCTGCGCGGCCCCAAGCGACGGCAGGATTTTCCTAGGTCCGGCCACGAGCCCTACTGGTGGAAGCATAAGGCACTCTGGGAACAGACAGTGGCGGATTGGTGCTACTCTTATTAAAACCGTCAACGCATTTGCTACCTCTAACCACTTAGCAGCACAAACTCATTCTTTCTTGCTGCCCAGCTGTCAGGCTATCCTCTCCTACTAGTTCCCGTAAAAGTCAGACCGTCGCGAATACTTCTGGTGTAGTATCCCAAAGTGACAATCTGTCACGAAAAACCCGCTTTTCTGGGGCTGGTACGCGTCTTGTAATTCCCCCTGTGCGAGTAATTCGCATGTAGTATCTGACACCTCAACTCCTCTATAACAACCATTCACATGGGCAAAATAATCGGTATTGACCTCGGCACCACCAACTCGTGCGTGGCCGTAATGGAAGGCAACGAGCCGGTGGTGATTCCGAATAGCGAAGGCCGCCGCACGACTCCCTCGATCGTGGCGTTCCTCGATAACGGTAAAGGCGAACGTAAAGTAGGTGACCCCGCTAAGCGTCAGGCCATTACCAACCCCAAGAACACGTTGCAGTCGATCAAGCGCTTCATGGGCCGCGGCTTCGGTGAAGTAACGGAAGAGTCGAAGCACGTTTCGTACGAACTGGTGCGTGGTTCTAATAACACGGTGGCCGTACAAATCGGCGACCGGCAGTACACGCCCCAGGAAATTTCGGCTATGGTGCTTCAGAAAATGAAGCAGACGGCTGAAGATTACTTGGGTCAGCCCGTAACGGAAGCTGTAATTACGGTTCCTGCGTACTTCAACGACGCGCAGCGTCAGGCTACGAAAGAAGCTGGTGCCATTGCCGGCCTCGACGTAAAGCGCATCATCAACGAACCTACTGCTGCTGCCCTAGCCTACGGCCTCGATAAGAAGCACAAAGACCAGAAGATTGCCGTGTACGACCTAGGTGGTGGTACCTTCGACATCTCGATTCTAGAGTTGGGTGATGGCGTATTCGAAGTACTGAGCACCAACGGTGACACTCACCTCGGTGGCGACGACTTCGACCAAGTTATCATCAACTTCCTGGCGGAGACTTTCGCCAGCGAAAACGAAGGCCTCGACCTGCGCAAAGATGCAATGGCCCTGCAGCGCTTGAAAGAAGCCGCTGAGAAAGCCAAGGTAGAGCTGTCGTCTTCGACGGAAACGGAAATTAACCTGCCCTACGTAACGGCTACCGCCTCGGGCCCGAAGCACTTAGTAGTAAAGCTGAGCCGCGCGAAATTCGAGCAGCTGGCTGATAACCTGGTGCGTCGCTCGATGGAGCCTTGCAAAAAGGCGCTGCAAGATGCCGGCCTGAGCACTTCGGATATCGATGAAGTTATCTTGGTAGGTGGCTCGACTCGTATCCCCCGCATTCAGGAGGAAGTGGAGAAGTTCTTCGGCAAGAAGCCTTCAAAGGGTGTTAACCCCGACGAAGTAGTAGCCGTGGGCGCTGCCATTCAGGGTGGTGTACTGACCGGCGAAGTGAAGGATGTGCTCCTGCTCGACGTGACCCCACTTTCGCTGGGTATCGAAACGATGGGCGGCGTAATGACCAAGCTGATCGAGTCGAACACGACCATTCCTACCAAGAAGTCGGAGACTTTCTCGACGGCTTCTGACAACCAGCCTTCGGTAGAGATTCACGTACTGCAGGGCGAGCGTCCGCTGGCTTCGCAGAACCGTACTATCGGCCGCTTCCACCTCGACTCGATTCCGCCAGCACCCCGTGGTGTTCCGCAAATCGAAGTAACCTTTGACATTGACGCCAACGGCATTCTGCACGTATCGGCCAAGGACAAAGGCACCGGCAAGGAGCAGAAAATTCGTATCGAAGCCTCTTCCGGCCTCACCGACGCTGATATTGAGCGCATGCGCAATGAAGCTGCTGCCAACGCCGAAGCCGACAAAGCCGAAACCGAGCGCATCGGTAAAATCAACGCCGCTGACTCCATGATTTTCCAGACGGAAAAGCAACTAAAAGAGTACGGTGAAAAACTGAGTGCAGGCAACAAGACGGCTGTTGAAAATGCCCTGGCGGACCTCAAGAAGGCACACGAGAGCAAGGACATCAGCGCTATCGACTCGTCGATGGAGGCTATCAACGCTGCATGGCAGGCTGCTTCGCAGGAGATGTACGCCGCAGGTGGTGCTGAGGGCCAGCCTGGCGCTGACGGTGGCAACCCCTTCGGTGGTGCCGGCCAGCCCGGTGGCAATGGCCAGCAAGGCCAGCCGCACGACAACGTGACGGACGTAGACTACGAGGAAGTAGGCAAGTAATTGCTGACTAGCCTCAGAAGCACAGAAAAGGCCCGAAGCAATTGCTTCGGGCCTTTTTGTTTTTGGGCATTATCCTGCGGTTCGAGGCAGCGCTAGGGCTAGTACTTACGGCAACTGCCGTAGCCATGCAATAGCAGCAGCCTCATCCTCAAACAAGCGGTAAATCAGGCTCGACTCGCGGGCTTCATTCATCACCAGATTCATGGAAAGCCGCGCAAAAACATCGTGCGAGAGCAATACGGCGCCATAATAAGGCTTGCCAGTAATGGAGGTGCGTTGCAGCCAGTTTTCGGTAATCCAGAGGCGCTCCTCTTCCGTGAAAGCCGCCATGGCACGCTGGTCGCCGAGGATTTTATACCAGCTTCGGCGCTGCAACAGTTCGCTCGCTTTGTTGAGGAACGTTTGCAGCTCAGCAAAATTTCGTTTGCCGGGGTGATATTGCACTATCAAATAGCCATCTGTATGCTCTAGCAAGCGCCCCGACGGATTCTCAAAGTACAATTGCATTTTAAATTGAGTAGTAGATCCGGGCATGGAAAGGAGAGCAGGAGGAAAGGACAACGCTGTACGTAGGCAAAGTTCAGCTAATGTGATACTAGTTACCTAATAATATGACACAAAATACACGTAGCCCAACAGTAAAGCCGCTTTTTCATTGATAATCCTGTTATATCCTTTTATTCCACTACCGTGCCCAACTCTTCAAACTATGGCTGACTTTCTGATTGTAGGTGCCGGAATTGGGGGGCTAGCCACGGCCCACGCCCTGCTCCGGCAGGGCCACAAAGTGCAAGTTGTGGAAGCGGCTCCGGAGTTGCGCGAAGTGGGAGCCGGCGTTGTACTGGGGGCTAATGCTATGCGTGCCCTCAGCAGCCTGGGCTTACACGAGGCCGTGCAGCCGCATGGCTCACCGGTTACAAGCCTTGATCTGCGTGACCAGCACGGCCGACTGCTTCAGGCCGCCGATACTACGGCATTTACTAGCCAGCTCGGCTTCGACAACCTCGGCCTGCACCGCGCAGCCCTGCAACACGCCCTGCTAGCTGGCTTACCAACTGACACCGTACGCCTTCGGTGCGCATTCGACCGCTTTGAGACTTCCGCGGCTGGTATCACGGCCTACTTTGCCGACGGCAGCTCCTTGATGGCCGATGCCTTAATTGGGGCTGATGGCATTCGCTCGAGGGTTCGGCGCCAGCTCTTGCCTAGCACGGAGCCGCGGTATGCCGGCTATACCTGCTGGCGAGCCGTAGTCGATGCCCATGAGCTGCAGTTGCCTGCGGGAGAATCGTGTGAGATGTGGGGGGAACGGGGCCGGCGGTTTGGCTACGTACCCGTGGGCCAGGGGCGCGTGTACTGGTTTGCCTGCCTGAACAGCGCGAAGCCGCGAAACCCCAAATACCAGGCCTACCGGGCGGCAGATTTGCGGCGCGAATTCGCCGGCTTTCAGCCCCCCGTTCCGGCACTACTGGATCTGACCCACGATGATCAGCTGCTCTGGAATGATATTCTGGACCTGAAGCCGCTGCGGCACCTAGCGTATGGGCGCGTGCTGCTCCTCGGGGATGCCGGCCATGCTACTACCCCCAATATGGGCCAGGGCGCCGGCATGGCCATTGAAGACGCGGCCGTACTAGGCCAGTGCATAGCGCAAACCCCTGACGATGTAGCGGCCGCTTTCCTGCAATTTGAGCAGCGCCGCCTGAAGCGTACCACCCGCGTAGTACAAACCTCCTGGCAATTGGGCCGGGTCGGACAGCTCGAGAACCCTGTGCTTACTACTCTGCGCAACGGCCTGATGCGGCTGCTACCTGCCGCGGTGAGCCGAAGCCAAATGGCGTGGCTATATGATGCCCTTTAGCATCTGGCGGGCCTGCACCAGCTTTTCCTGTTTGCGCGTTTCGTCGGCGGCCTCCTCAGCCTCTTCTTCTACTTCTTCCTCAAAGCCTTCCTTAATCTTCTCTACGGCCTCCTCGTGGTCATCGGCGTCAGCCTGTTCGCTGTTTTCTTCCTGAACTTCCTTGTCATGCGGCTCATAGCTGAGCTTGATGTAGATAGGAAAGTGGTCGGAGCCCACGTACGGCAGGCGCTCCATATCATCTACTTTGAAATGGGCTGACACGAACACATGGTCGAGGGGCCAGCGCATCAGGTGATAATCGGCGTGAAAGGTAGGCAGCAGGCCGCGGCCCACGCGTGGGTCCATGAGGCCACTGATGCGGCGAAACAGCTCCGACGTGTGCGACCACGCCACGTCGTTCATATCCCCGAATACAATGGTGGGCTCATCGTTTTTATCAATGGCCTTGCCTACCAACAGCAGCTCCGCGTCGCGCTTAGTGCTGGTTTTCGACTCGGCTGGTGCTGGTGGTTTCGGGTGCAACCCATATATCCGCACCTTGGTCTGGCCATCGGGCAGCTCAACCAGCGTATGCACCGAGGGTACGTCATCATCCAGCAGGTACTTTATTTCGCAGCCCTGCAGCGGCAAGCGCGAAAAGAACAGCAGGCCATAGGTATTATCCAAGGGCTCGTGGCAGGTGTAGGGGTGTGTTTCTTCCAGCGGCTTTAGCTGCTCCAGCCACCAGGCGTCGGTTTCCACTGCCATAATGATGTCCGAATTCGTTTCCTGGAGTACCTGCAGGGCCTTTTTGCCTTGCTTGTTGTACTGCAGAACGTTCATCATGGTCAGGCTCAGGTGGCGACGGCCATCCTTGTGGGTACTATCGCCGACCTGCTTTTTGGCTACCGGCGTGTACGGCAGAATCCGGAAAGCCTGATACCCAATGGCTACCGCTACCACCCCTAGCAGAATGGGCCCCCAGTACGTGTCGTCTACCGGCTGGTGCCACTTTAGCAAGAAACCCAGGACTAGCACCACCGCCAACAGGCCCACAATCTGGAGGCGCGGAAAATCGAACACCCGAATCCACCAGGCGGTTTCACGCAGCAGGGGTAGTAGCGTTGCAATCAGGCTCAACACTACCAGCAGCAGCGTGAGGCCATGGGCAAATTGCAACCAAAGGGGAACGTCGAGGTCTGGCACTGGAGGAGAGGTGGGTGTGGAAAATCAGGGGCGGGCAGGGTCAAACAGAAGTATTCCGATACAGTCTACTAGGCTCAATCATCATTGAAACCACCTTTACGAAGCTCCTCAATTGTACGCATAACTTTATCTTTCAGCGAAGTCCGGTACTTTTCCAGCACATCGGTGAGGCGGGCGTTGCTCAGGGCTAGAATTTGGGTAGCCAGCACAGCCGCGTTGGCAGCACTATCTAGGGCCACGGTAGCCACGGGCACCCCCACCGGCATCTGCAGCATCGAGAGAATAGAGTCGAGGCCATGAAAGGAGGTAGTGGAGTTGATGGGCACTCCAATCACAGGCAGCGTAGTAAGGGAAGCCACCATGCCGGGCAGATGCGCGGCTCCGCCCCCACCGGCAATAAGAACCCGTATGCCACGTTTGCGCGCCGTTTCGGCGTACTCAATCAGCCGATGGGGCGTGCGGTGGGCCGAAACCAGAGTAATTTCGTAGGTGACGCCAAACTGCTGCAACACCTCCGCAGCGGCCGACATTATTTTCAAATCGGTTCGGGAGCCCATAATAATGCCCACTAGCGGCGTATCATGGGGAGCAGGAACATCGGCCGCGGTAGCGGCGGGAAGTGTGGTATGCATGGAAGAGAGTAGCAAACAGGACTAACCTGGCCGGGATTGGCTTCTACGAGCGTACGCAGCGGCGGTTGAGCCTATAAACATAGCATTTTCCCTGTTTGCTGATTCTCAAAGGCTCGTACCTTTACCCAGTACCGCTGTGCTTTTCTGCGAATGGAAATTCTCGTTGCCACCTTTACTACCCTCTTTTCGGTCGTGAACCCATTTGGGGCCATGCCCGTGTTCCTGACTCTAACAGAAGAAGACTCGCCCGCTGAACGCGCTAATACCGGCCTGCGAGCCTGTTTTTACATGGTTGGAGTGCTGTTGGTATCGTTTTTTGCGGGGCAATATGTCCTGCGGTTTTTCGGCATCAATATTCATCACCTGCGCATTGCCGGCGGTATTTTGCTTATGCGCTCCGCCTTCGATTTACTTACGCCCGGCGGTAACCGCGCCAAGGTTTCGGATGCCACCCTGGAAGAAAGCCGCCACAAAGACGATATCAGCTTCACGCCGCTAGCCATGCCCATGCTGTCGGGCCCAGGGTCCATGGCCGTGTGCATCGGCTTGTTTACCGAGAAGCTCAGCATCCTGGATATGGGCATGATTTCCCTGGGCTTCGTGCTGGTAGCGCTGGCCGCCTACATCATCCTCATGTCGTCGTTGCGCCTAACGCGCTTCCTAGGTCGGCCCGGCATGGCAGCCCTGGCCCGCATCATGGGCTTTATTACACTGGCAATTGGCGTTAATTTCCTGGCTACAGCTATCGTCGCGCTGTTTCCGGGGCTGAGCCGGTAGGCAAGCTAGTTGGCATTTCGCGGGAGCAGTCTCTGTATTCCTGCGCTACTAGGCTTACCTTTGCGGCCAGCGCCGCTTTCCGGCCTCTAATCAGCAAATTCTGTGCTTAAGAACGACCTCCTCCTCCGTGCCGCCCGTGGCGAAGAAACCGAGCGCACCCCGGTGTGGCTCATGCGCCAGGCTGGCCGCATCCTGCCCGAATACCGCGCCCTGCGCGCCCGCCTGAGTGGCTTCAAGGAACTGGTAGAAACCCCTGAACTAGCCGCTGAAGTAACTATTCAGCCCGTTGATGCGCTGGATGTGGACGCTGCCATTATCTTCTCCGACATTCTGGTGGTGCCCGAAGCCATGGGCCTTACCTACGAGATGATAGAAGCCCGCGGTCCGCTGTTTCCGGAAACTATCAAAACCGCGCACGACGTAGCCCGCATGCGCATCGCTGACCCCGAGGAGCACCTGGGCTACGTACTGGAAGCCATTCGGGTAACCAAACGCGCGCTTAACGGCCGCGTACCGCTCATCGGTTTTGCCGGCGCCCCCTGGACGATTCTGGCCTACATGGTGGAGGGCCACGGCTCGAAAACGTTCAGCAAAGCCCGCCGCATGCTCTACACCGAGCCTGAACTGGCCCACGAGCTGCTACGCAAAATCACGGCTACAACCATTGCCTACCTGCGCGCCCAGGTGCAAGCCGGCGCCAACATTATTCAGGTATTCGACTCGTGGGCCGGCATTCTGCCGCCCGCGCACTATAAGGAGTTTAGCACGCGCTACATTGCTGAAATATGCGCGGCCATTCCGGAAGTGCCAGTAACTGTATTTGCTAAAGGCGCTTTCTGGGCCGTGGAGGACTTTGCCCAGCTGCCCTGCCGCACCATCGGCCTCGACTGGAACCAAGACCCACGCACCGTGCGCCCCCTAGTAGGCGACAAAACCCTGCAAGGCAACCTCGACCCATGTGCTCTCTACGGTACTCCGGCCCAGGTGCGCGCCGCTACCCTCCAGATGCTCAACCAGTTTGGCAAGCACCGCCACATTGCCAACCTAGGCCACGGCGTGTACCCCGATACCAATCCCGATAACGTAAAAGTCTTTATCGAAACAGTAAAGGAACACAGCCGCCGGTAAGTGTGCTGGCCATAAAAAAAGCGTCCGGCTGAGTTCAGTCGGACGCTTTTTTTATATGTACTAGCCTGCTTATAATGCCAAGCCGGCCTCTTCGGCCTCGGCCAAAAGCAGCTGCTTTTCAATGGGCACCACGCCTACCTGCTCGCACACCAGCCCACCACCTAAGTTGGCCAGCGCGGCGGTTACCGGCGCCGAGAGACCTAGGGCCACGCACAGCGCCGCAATGCTGATAACGGTGTCGCCGGCGCCCGATACATCAGAAATAGTGCGTAAGTGGGCCGGGATGTAGGTGCGCTCCAAGGCGCCATTTTCTACAAATACCCCGCGCTCCGAGAGCGTAACCAGCACAATTTCCGGCACTAGCAGCTCGCGCAGTTTGGCTACGGCATTCTCGAAGTACGGACGGTCGGCATCGGTGTCGCCAAATTCCAGCTTCAGTCCTTCGCGAAGCTCTTTCAGGTTGGGCTTGAACAGGGTGCAGAAACTATAGGCCAGAAAGTTCTTTTTCTTGGGGTCGACTACAGTTGGGATATTGAGGTGCCGCGCCAGCCCGATAAAGTGCTGAATGCTGGCTTCGTTCAGTACCCCCTTGTCGTAGTCCTCGAAAATAACAACGTCGGCCTTGCTCAGCAACTGCTCGAAGCGGGCGGTAAGCTCGGCGTTTTCGGTTGGGTTTAGGTTGGTTTCTACCTCGGAGTCGATGCGCAGCAACTGCTGACCGTGGGCCAGGATGCGCTGCTTCACGGTAGTTGGCCGAAATGATGAACGCACAATGCCCTCAGCTGAAAGGCCTGAGGTCTGGAGCAGCCCTAGTAGCTGGTCGCCGCCCTGGTCATCGCCGATTACGGCGCAGAGCAGCGGCGTTGCACCCAAGGCCTGCACGTTCAGGGCTACGTTAGCGGCCCCGCCCAGGCGCTGCTCAGTACGACTCACGTTCACGACCGGCACCGGAGCTTCAGGCGAGAGGCGGGCCGCCTTGCCCCACACATAGGCATCCATCATCACGTCACCCACAATGAGCACCGTGAGGTGGTTGAAGGCGGCAAATAACTCAGGCAGGGAAGCAGGCAGAACGGCAGCAGCAGGCATTACGGCAGATTCAGGGTAAACGAAGCCGCAAAGGTAGCCTGCAAGCGTGAACTTTGCAGGTAACCAGCACCGCCCAAACGTGGGGCACTGTAACTACAAAGTCCGCGCTGCACTAGGTATCTTTTTGGGTTAAACCAGCTTAGCCAGGCTGTTTTTGATGCGAATAAACGCTTCGCGCAGCTTTTCATCGGCGGCGGCCGTGCTGAATCGGATGCAGTTTGGAGCGCCGAAAGCGCCGCCATCTACGGCCGCTACGTGCGCATCATTGAGCATGAACATGGCCAAATCAGAGGCGCTGTTGATTACCTCTCCGCTCGGGGTGGTTTTGCCGAAGTAGCCCGTCACGTCGGGGAAGATGTAAAACGCACCGCTTGGCGTAGGCGTGCGGAAGCCGGGAATGTCTTTCACGAGCTCCAACACTAAGTCGCGGCGGCGGCGGTAGGCAGCCACCATCTCGTCAGCGGAGGAGCGACCACCTTGCAAGGCGGCCAGAGCCGCACGCTGCGTAATGGAGCACGTGCCCGAGGTAATCTGGCTTTGCATTTTCTCACAGGCGCTGGCAATTTCCTTGCGTGCTGCCAAGTAGCCCACGCGCCAGCCCGTCATGGCATAGCCTTTCGAGAAGCCGTTGACGGTGATTACGCGGTCCTTCACTTCCTCAAATTGCGCCAGGCTGGTGTGCTCGCCCACGAAGTTGATGTACTCATAGATTTCGTCGGCCAGCACGTACACCTGCGGGTGGCGGGCTACTACCTCGGCAATAGCCTGCAACTCCTCGCGCGAAAACACAGCCCCCGTGGGGTTGCAGGGGGATGAGTACATAACCAGTTTAGTACGGGGCGTAATGGCGGCTTCCAGCTCGGCGGCCGTCACTTTGTAGCCGTTTTCCAGAGAGCCCATCAGCTGCACCGTGGTGCCTTCGGCCAGCCGCACCATCTCTTCGTAGCTTACCCAATACGGCGAAAACACAATCACCTCGTCGCCGGGATTCACCAGGCTCAGCACGGCATTGGCAAGGGCTTGCTTGGCGCCAGTGCTTACTACTATGTTTTCGGGCTTGTATTCGAGGTGATTATCGCGCTTAAATTTGTCGCAGATGGCCTGGCGCAGATCGGGGTAGCCGGGCACGGGGGTGTAAAACGTGTAACCATCGTCCAGCGCTTTTTTAGCGGCGTCCTTGATGTACTGCGGCGTCTGAAAATCAGGTTCTCCGAAGCTTAAGCTAATCACATCTACGCCCTCGGCGGCCAGCGCACGGGCTTTTTTGGCCATGGCAATTGTCTGCGACTCCTGCATGGCATTGATACGATCAGAGAGAATTAGGGGCGCGAGGGCAGTAGCTTCAGACATGGGAATTGGGTGGTTAGGGACGGCCGCAAAAGTACGCGGAAGGTACGGAGTGTCACGCTAATTTCGCTCTTGCTGGCGGCACCCGCTAGCTAGCTTTCCCGGCCCAACCACCGGAAGCGGCGCAAAAGCAAGCGCATATCGGTGCTGGGGGCATAGTCCTTGGCATAGAGCAGCTCCAGGCGCCGGCGCGTAGGTTCCGTTAGGGCTGCGGCTTTGGTGCGGGTTGCTTCAGCGGGTGAAATAATGGCGCGAGCACCACGGCCTGGGTCGGCGGCATAGCGGAGGCCCACCCACGTGCGGAAGCCGCTGAGCACGCGCAGGCAGTTGCGCAGGAAGCCAGCTTTGTGTTGCTGCGTCCAGATGATGACAGGCGCGGTAAAGAGCAGCAGCAAGCTCACCCCAATATCGAGCAGGCGCTTGTTACGCACCTGGGCGGGCCGGAACAGGTTCAGCGTGATATCAAGCGCATAATAGTTGCCGGGCGAGTTGCGGCCCGAGCTGCCAATGATGTATTCGCTGCCCTGCGGCAGGATTTTGTAGGCTACTGGCGGCTGGCTGTTTAGCGTTACCATCAGCTCAATGATCTGGCTGGCCGATAAGTCGCGGCCACAGAAAATCAGCTCGTTCAGGCCATAGATGCGGATAATATCATCCAGTTGGCGCACCTCCCCTAGTAAATCATCCGGATGCGTGCCGGCGGTACTTTCCGATTCATCGGGCTCAATGTAGCCGATTACCCGCGCCGGCACGCCGGTTTGCTCCAGCAGCTGCCGCACCCGCCTGCTTTCGGCCCGCGAGCCTACAATGGCTACGTTTTTTAGGTAATGCGTGGAGAGGCTGAACTTGCGGTAGCGAATGAAGTTGAACACCAGCTGCCGCAACAGCAGCGCGGTTGCAGCCCACACGCCCCCTAGTACAATCAGGGCTTTGGAAAAGCGCCAGGCATCGAGAAAGTTGCTGAACGCCGAAATAAGCACTGTGCCCACAAACACCCCGCGCACAATACGACCGGCGCGAGTGGGTTTATCGTAGGCCCCACTAAAAAACGCCGACAGCAGCCACACGGCAATGTATACCGGCACGGCCACCTCCAAGTAGTTGGCCGGGTACGGTTCGTTTACGTAGCGGTGGTTTTGCTCCCAGTACGTTTTCAGAAAGTACATGCCGGCGTAAATCAGGCCCGCATCCAGCAGCACTAGGGCCGCCTGCATCAGCAAGCGTTGCACAATGGCTGCGCCGGCCCGAATCCAGATGGCGAGGTTTATCAGGAAGCTAAACGTGCCGGCCTGCTCGGCGGCAAAGTGCTTCCGCGCAAAAATCACCATGGCCCGATAAAACACGAACACATAATTTACGCTGGTGCGCCGGGTGCTTTCGCCTTTGTAATGAATGATGCGCGTGCCGGGGTAGTAATAATTTTTCCAGCCGCCTTGCGTGAGCCGGTACGAGAGGTCAATATCCTCGCCGTACATAAAGTAATCTTCATCGAGCAGCCCTACTTGGTCCAGGGCCGTTTTGCGCATAAACATAAACGCGCCGCTGAGCACTTCCACCTCGTGGGTTTGCTCGGGGCTCAGGAAACCCAAGTGGTAGCGCCCAAACCGCCGCGACTTCGGAAACAGCTTAGAAAGCCAAAAAATCTTGTAAAACGCTACCCACGGCGTGGGCAGACTGCGCTTGCTCTCGGGCAGAAATTTGCCTTGCCCGTCCAGCATCTTTACCCCTAGCCCACCGGCCTCAGGGTGCTGCTGCATAAACTCGCAGCACAACCGGAACGTGTTTTCCTCTACTACGGTGTCGGGGTTGAGCAACAGCACATACTGGCCGCGCGCCTGGGCTAGGGCTTGGTTATTGGCTTTCGAGAAGCCTAGGTTCTCCTTGTTCTCGATAAGAATTACCTCCGGAAAGCGCGCTTGCACCATAGCTACCGAGCCATCCACGGAGTTATTATCCACCACGAATACCTCCACTGGCTGCCCCAGCTTTTCTATAGCCCACCGTACCGACAGCAGCGCCTGCTCCAGAAAGAAGCACACGTTGTAGTTAACAATAACGACGGACAGCGTAATGGTGGGCGGCACAAGAAAAAGGCAAATACCACGAAAGGTACACAGAGTGCCGGTTAATGTTGAGGTGGCGCAACGCAAACCAGCTGGCAAAAGTACTAGGCCCCGAAAAACAATAACCCCTTGACACTCGGACAAGCATCAGGGGGTTATTGTTTTTCGGGGCCTAGTACTTTCGAAGATAGCCTGAAAATGCGCCTGCGGTTGCTTTAGCGCGGTTACCGCGCTTGGCGCTGGCGTTCTACAATGCTGCGGCCCAGGGTAATTTCATCGGCGTATTCCAGCTCCCCGCCCATCGGGATGCCGCGAGCAATGGTGCTGACGTTGAGCTCGGGCAGGTCGCGGAGCTTGCGGGAAAGATAGAATGCCGTGGTGTCGCCTTCCATGGTGGGGCTAATGGCCAAAATCACTTCCCGAATTTCCGAGCCGTCTTTGGTTACGCGCTCCACCAACGAGTCAATGGTCAGGTCACTCGGCCCGATACCCTCGATAGGCGAAATCACGCCGCCCAGCACGTGGTACATGCCCTGGTACTGCGCCGTATTTTCGATGGCAATTACGTCGCGAATATCCGACACCACACAAACCGTGCTTTGGTCGCGGAGCTGGTTGGCGCAAATGCTGCACACCGGCGTATCCGAAATGTTGTGGCACGTATCACAGTACCGAATCTCGAAGCGCATTTTGGCCAAGGCCTCCGCCAACGTAGCTGTAGTATCAGCTTCGGCCTTCAGCAGGTGCAACGCCAGCCGCAACGCCGTTTTTTTGCCTACCCCCGGCAGCTTCGACAACTCGCCAACCGCGTTTTCGATCAGTTTGGAAGGAAATTCCATTCAGTTTGTAAGTAGTTCGTGTTTAGTTGCCTGTTGTCAGGACGGACGTTGGCGTGCAGCGTACTGAAACGCCCCTACCTAACAACTACCTCCCGACAACTAAATAACATCGGCCGAGATGCCCCGGTCGTGAATGGCGGTGCACATGCCGGCCAGCTCGTCGTAAGAGCCGTGCTTTACGGTGCACTGGCCTTTGTAATGAATCAGCAGCGTGCACTGCTCGGCCTGCTCCGGCCCGTGGCCACACACATCAATCAGCGTTTTGATAACGTGGTCGAAGGTATTGATGTCATCATTGTACACGATCAGGTCACGCACATCGATGGTTTCTTCCAGGAGCAGAACGTCCTCGTCGTACTCGATTTGTGGATTGGTGTTCATGGCACAAAAATACGGAGAAACAGGCAGAAAGCCGGATTTCTTAGTTTGACTCGGCCTAGTATAACCCGCTGAAAGGCTGAATCGTTTCCCGGTTTCGGAAAGATTATAGCTGAAAAATACGCTGGTAGCCTGCTAGGCCTCTTGTGTTGCTAAAGTGTGCGGAACCTGGCCGCTGCACCTGGCGGGTCAGTTCATTTTTGCGTTCCGTACGTACTTTTCCTGTTCTATTCTTCCGTTCCGCTCTATTTGCCTCCCTTCTGCTTATGCCTGTTCCGTCCGCTGAGTTCAAGCGCGCCCTCAAACGCCTGTCTGACAAAGAGAAGGAAGCCCTGCTCCTGCGCGCCTCCCGCCGCGACGCCGAGCTCTACGATACACTCTGCTTTGAGCTGCTACCCGACGTGACGAGCGAAACCGTGTTTGAGCAGGCCTCTGACCAGATTCATGAATTGTTTTCGGTGGGCGCTACCGGCCGCCTGCTCAACCGCAGCCTCACCAAAGCCCTCCAGAAAGCCACCAAAGAAGTAGCCCGCGCCCGCCGCATCACCAAAGACAAGCGCCTGGAGGTAGATCTGAACCTCTACACGCTACGCCACATCTTTGAAAACTATACGGGCCAGTTTGAGAGCGTGTACGCGGGTTTCTATACCAGTACGGCCCGGCTGGCGGCGCGCACTACCCAACTGATTCTGCAAAACCTGCACGAAGACCTTTGGCTGGAGTACAAAGCCGAGGTTGATGACTTTTTGCAGCAGCTACACGCCCGTGCCAAAAGCCGCAGCCTAAAGTTTGAGCTGCCCCGGGAGTTGGAGCTGCCTGACTAGGTAGCGTTTCCGCTTAAACCCAAAAAGCCCCGCCAACAGCTGTTGGCGGGGCTTTTTACTGTTTCGGCACCTAGGAAAGGCACCTCAGATTACTTCTTGGCAATTACGTTAAAGCTCATGGTGAACTCATCCATGATGGCTTTGTCGCCGATGCTTTCGAAGAACGACTTAGAGCCGTACTTGATGTCGTACTTCGTGCGGTCGATGGTAGCGGTGCCGCTAGCTGAAGCCACGCCGTTTTTCACGCCCACTTTAGCGGGGAACGAAACAGGCTTGGTGATGCCCTTGATGGTCAGGTCGCCGGTAACAGTGGCGTTGTTGCCGTTGGCATCGCCTTTCAGCGGAGCCAGGCTCGTGATTTTGAACGTCGAAGTTGGGTTTTTGTCGATGCTGAAGAAGTCATCGGAGCGCAGGTGGCCCACCAGCTTATCGTTGTACTCTTTCTCCTTGATGTCCTCAACTTTCAGCGAGTTCATGTCAACGGTGAAAGTACCGCCTACGATTTGGTTGCCACGCACCAGCACGTCGCCGCCCTGAATCTGCACGTTGCCGTTGTGCTGGCCCGTTACTTTTTTGCCTACCCAACCCAGCGTGCTCAGCTGTGGCTGCACTTTGTAGGCAGTAGAGGCAGCCTTAGAGGTGCCCGCGTTGGTTTTCTTTACCGCTGGCTGTTGAGCGAAGGCCGGAGCAGCTAGCAGCGAGGCGACCAGCAGAGCTGGCAGAATGATTTTTTTCATGGGTTTTAACGAAAAAAGAAAATGGCAATAGGGAAAATCTGTAACCGCTAGTCGCGGACTTTATCGAGTAGGTCGCTGAGCTGAGCAGCTTCCTCAGGAGTAAGGTTATGAAGCCCGTTGCTTTGCACGTCCATCACCGCATCAATGCGGCGCAGCAGCTCCAGGCCCGCCTCGGTTATGCGGATATCCACAGCGCGGCGGTTGCTAGGGCACACTTTGCGGGTAACCAGCTCTTTAGCTTCCAGCTTATCTACAATGCGAGAAGCATTGCTGGTTTTATCAAGCATTCGCTCAATTAGCAGATTCACGGTAGCCGGCTTAGGGTGCTGTCCTCGCAGGATGCGCAAAACGTTAAACTGAGGCAGTGTAAGACCATACTCCTTGAACATGGCCCCTTGCCGCAGCTGCAGCCACCCGGCCGTAAACACCAGATTGATGTAGGCTTTTTGGTGTTGGTCCTTAAAGGTGGGCTGTTTGATTTCGTCCTCTATCTTCATAAGCATATGGAAATGCCAGAATGCGTTGCAAATATATGTACATACATTTAATGTAACAACACAGTTCTGAAAATTTGATCAAAAATAATAATCCTCCTTAACTATGGTCTGCGAGTGAGCACATTAGAAAAATGTAAACACCACACCGCAAATACCGTAAGCAAGCGCATTCATTCTCTCTTCCCTACTTATCATGAAGAAACTGCTGCTCCCCATCGTAGCCTTCAGCTTGTTAACTGCTACGGCTGCTACGGCTCAAACTGCGGCCAGCTCCACAGTAGCCGGCCCCGTTGCTACCAACCCCTCCGACCGGTTTATGTTACAAAACGGGGAGGTGGTGCTAGTACAGGATAAGCGCCCAACTCCGCTTACAAAAAACGTGCTGTTATCGAACGGAACGAAAATCAATTACAAAAGCGGCATTGTTGAGCTACCCGGCGGCAAGAAAACCACGCTGAAAGAAGGCGACTACGTGCGCCCCAACGGCGATATTGTGTTTGCTACCCCTGCTAGCGCCGCTCAGGCTCGCGGCGACAACTCCGTGCCCGCCACGGCTAAGTTCGACACCTACATAGACCCGCGCCCCTCCCCCGCTACCCCGGCTGCCATGGAAAGCCGTCTCACGGAGATGAACACCAAAATCAGCCTGATGGCGGAGAAAATTCAGCTGCTGAACCAAAAAATCAGCTTGCTGAGCTCCAACGCAAAAACCCCTACTGAAACCTCGGCCATTGACCAGAAAATCCAGGCCATTGACGCCAAGCTGAAGTAAGCTGCCAAGTGGCCGCGCCCAATACGAGGTGCGAGACCAGTAGGAAAAAGCCAACATGCGCTTTGGTACTATTGGTTTGGCACCTCGTTGTTTTGCGCTACGGCTTCCAGCCGGCCTTCCGTCTCGCGCACCAGCCCAAATGGCTCATCCCGCACAATCAGAAAGCCATCTAGGTCGCACACATCAGCAAGGCTACTCACCTGCAGCGCCGACCAAATACCCAAGGAGGTTTCGACCATGCAACCGAGCATGGTTTGGAGGCCGTGAGTGCGGGTTTCACGCAGAATGCGCAGCCCGTTAAGGTAGCCGCCGGCCTTCATCAGCTTCATGTTCACGCCATCAAACTGCCGGGCAATAGCGGCGAAATCAGCGTCATCCGTGACGGATTCATCGGCAAATATGGGGCAGTTGAGCTGGCCTTTCAGCGCGCGGTAATCATCGTGGCAGGCGGCGGGCATGGGCTGCTCGAGCAGGCGCACGTGCAGGCCCGGCAATTGCTGAATACTTTCCCAGCTGTAGCGCAAGCTGTCGGCATCAGGCCAGGCTTCGTTGCCATCAATGATAAGCGGCCGCCTCGGAAAGAGGCGGGTTACTTCGCGCAGCAGATCTAGGGCGCCGTCGCGGTTTACTTTTATTTTCAGGAGGGGAAAACGGCCTAGGTCCTGTTCCCGCGCAAAGGCTGCTATGGCGCCCGGCTCCATAATGGGCAGCGAAAAAGCCGTTGGCACCGCTCCCGATGGCTCCGGAATGCCGAGCCAGCGCGCTACTGATTGGCCATCTCGGGCCGCCTCCCAATGCACCAGCGCCGACTCCAGCGCAAACCGCAGCGCCTGGGCCGGCTGGTGTTCGGCCAGGAAAGCAGTCAGCTCTACTAAGCTCTTGCAGTGGCCAAGCCCTGCGGCCTGCAACTGCTCAAACTGCGCTTGCAAGCCTTCCGGCGTTTCGCCGTAGCGTACGTTCGGGGCGGCTTCGCCTTGCCCTACCAGGGCACTTCCTACGCCTTGCACCCGCACCAGCAGGTTGGTTTTGGTAGTGGATGCGTTGCGCGAAATTTTCCAGGTGTAGCGTAGCGGTAACTCCAGCGGCGTAAGCGTCCAGGTGAGCATTGAGTGGGGTTTGGAAGAAAACAGAGGGTAGCGAAAGATACGGCTGGCGCGGCAACTACCGCCGGTTTAGTGGCTTGCGGGGGCTAGTGTTGCTGGTGGTACGCTACAGGCAAGTAGGCAACGCCGCAGCTAACGCCACACTACTGCCCGCAGAAACCTATCTTTGCTGCATTCCCGCTACCCTCTTTTCCTTGAATTGCCGCGCATGAAGTTTTCGCGACTCGCCCCCCTAGTCCTTATCCTCTTTGTACTAGCTGCTTTCCTGACCACAGCCACCGCGCAGGGTTGGCTAGCGCTCGACCCCAGCATTGCGATGGCCTCCCGCTGGATTGCGCTGCTTGGTATCATTGCCGTTGCCACGCAGCGCCGCTCTATTACCTTCTGGATTGTGGTCAGCATGCTGGTAGGCGCCGAAATTGGTCATGACTTCCCAACCCAGGCCGTACAGCTGAAAGTGCTCAGCGACGTATTCCTGCGGCTGGTGAAAACCATTATTGCCCCGCTGGTATTCGCTACCCTAGTGGTAGGTATTGCGGGCCACGCTGACCTAAAGCAGGTAGGCAAAATGGGACTCAAGGCCCTGATTTACTTTGAAGTAGTCACCACCTTTGCCCTGTTCATTGGCCTAGGCGCCATCAACCTGACAAGGGCCGGCGAAGGTGTTGACCGCAGCGGCATTGCCGCCGACACCGAAAAACTGGAAACCGTTAAGCAAAGCACCGCCGACATCATCCTGCACATCTTCCCCGAAAACATTGCCAAGTCGGTGGCCGAGGGTCAGGTATTGCAGGTAGTGGTATTTGCCATCATCTTCGCCATTGGCCTGGCCATGGTGCACCAGCGCCACCGCATTCCGCTGCTGCAGGTTACGGAAAGCCTCTCGGAAGTAATGTTCAAGTTCACCAACGTGGTGATGTTTTTTGCCCCGTTTGGGGTAGGCGGCGCCCTGGCCTATACGGTGGGCAAAATGGGCTTTGCGCCACTTTTGAATGCCTTTAAGCTACTCCTGACGCTCTATGGCGCTCTGGCCGTTTTCGTGCTGCTGGTGCTCGTCCCAATTGCCCTGATTGCCCGCATCCCGCTGAAGCGCTTCGTGCAGGCCATTGCAGAGCCCGTTAGCATTGCCTTTGCTACTACCTCCTCAGAAGCCGCGCTGCCCCGCGCCATGGAAGCCATGGAAAGCATTGGCGTACCGCGCCGCATTGTGGCCTTCGTGATGCCTACGGGCTACTCCTTTAACCTCGATGGCACCACGCTGTACCTTTCCTTAGCGGCTGTGTTTGTGGCGCAGGCCGCGGGCGTGGAGTTGTCGTTTGGGCAGCAGCTCGTGATGGTGTTCACGTTGATGCTCACCTCGAAGGGTGTAGCAGGGGTGCCGCGCGCCTCGCTTGTGATTCTGCTGGCTACCGTGGCTTCGTTTAACCTGCCCGCTTGGCCGGTATTCATCATTCTGGGTATTGATGCCCTGATGGATATGGCCCGCACCGCCGTTAACGTAATGGGCAACTGCTTGGCCACGGCCGTAGTAGCCCGCTGGGAAGGTGAGTTCGTGGATAACTACGTGGCCCCCGACCCGGTAGATGACCTTGCGGAAGCCGATAGCGCCCTAGTCCACCAACCTCATTAAGAACTTACTAAACGCTGTCTTCTTGCTCGAGAAACAGCACGTAAGCAATGGTATGCAGCGCCCTCACAGCCTCGGTTGTGGGGGCGCTGCTTGTTTATAGTTGCTTTTTAGCCTTGTTCCTGAGGCTTTCATCGGTATTCTGCGTAATTCTACCTGCCTCTAACCCTTTCTGGCGGCTTGCGGTGTAATTTTGAACATCGCCTGAGCGGCTATCTTATAACATAAGCACCTATGACGTCCCGCTACCTATTGCTGCTATCGGTATTGAGCCTGGGACTAGGGTCTTGTAAGTCTTCGGAAAAAGCCATCTTCCATGCTATTCGCTCCAACAACTCGGTGGAGCTAGGGCGCCTGCCCCGCCTGGAAGCCATTATTGAACCAGGGCCGCTGGCCGCCACCGATGGGGCCTTGCCCGATGATGCCAGCAAGGTATTTCGGCAGGAACTAGCATTCCACCTTGCCGAGCCGCAGCCCGACTCCAACACCTACGGCCATGCCCGGATGGTGGTAACGCAGGCCAAACTAGAGCGAACAGGGCGGTTTCTGCAGGGCTTCCAAATGCTGACTCTAATGACCCCCAGCCTACTGGGCCTGCCTCTGGAGTGGTACCGTACCAGCGTGAAAGCGGAGGTACAAATTCTGGATGCCAAAGGGAATCTACTAGCCTCCTACACGGGCACCGGACGCAGCAAAGTGCGCGTAGCTATGTACCACGGGTACTCCCAAACCGCCGCGCCGCGGGTTTCCGATGTGCAGGCCTTGCGCTTGGCCCTTGACCAGATTCGGCCCAAACTGAATGCGGCCTCTGACACGCTACGACGGGAGCTGATTAGCGCCGGCCCACTAGAAAAAAACACTAGCCAGTCGGCGGGCATGAACTAGTCCGCGTCTGGTTCAGCTTACCGCGGCTGGTTTTGTGGGGGCTTTATACTCAGGCAGTATAGGCCTCATAAAATCTTATTAGCGGGTCTTCTTACACTTAAAAAAACAAGTTGCAACCCTGCTCCGCCGGATATAACCTCTACCTTTGTTTCCCGTTATGCCAGACCGAACCCCCACCTCCGCGGCTGCCACTACGGCCAAATTTATTTTTGTAACGGGCGGCGTTACTTCCTCACTGGGCAAAGGCATTATCTCGGCCTCGCTGGCCAAGCTACTGCAGGCCCGGGGCTTCCGGGTGACCATCCAGAAGTTTGACCCCTACATCAACATTGACCCGGGCACGCTCAACCCCTACGAACACGGGGAGTGCTACGTAACCGACGACGGGGCCGAAACCGACCTCGACCTGGGCCACTACGAGCGGTTCCTGAACGTCCCGACGTCGCAGGCCAACAACGTTACCACGGGCCGCATCTACGACCACGTAATTCGGCAGGAACGTGAGGGCGCCTACCTCGGCAAAACGGTGCAAGTAGTACCGCACATCACCGACGAGATTAAGCGGCGCATGCTGCTGCTCGGCGAGACGGGCAACTATGATGTGGTCATCACTGAAATTGGCGGCTGCATTGGCGATATTGAGTCGTTACCATTTGTGGAGGCCGTGCGCCAGTTGCGTTGGGAGCTGCCCCCGAACGATTCGCTCGTAATTCACCTCACGCTGCTGCCGTACCTGAAGGCGGCCGGCGAGCTGAAAACCAAGCCTACCCAGCACTCTGTGCGCGACCTGCGCGAAGCCGGCCTGCAGCCCGACATTTTGGTGTGCCGCTCTGAGTACCCGATTCCAGCGGATATGCGCCGCAAAATTGCGCTGTTCTGCAACGTAAAAATCAACTCCGTTATCGAGTCCTTGGATGCGGACAGCATCTACTCGGTGCCGCTGCTGATGCTGAAAGAGCAGCTCGATGACCGGGTTATCAAGAAGCTGAAGCTGAGCGGAGGCGCGGTGCATCCGGATCTGGAAACATGGAAAGATTTCCTAGGTCGGCTGAAGAACCCAACCGAAGAAGTGACCATTGCGCTGGTAGGCAAATACGTAGAGCTGCCCGATGCTTACAAGTCTATCAACGAGTCGTTTGTGCACGCCGGCGCCCAGAACGAGTGCAAGGTAACTGTGCGCAGCATTCAGTCAGACCACATTAACGAGGACAACGTTGCGACGCTGCTGCACGGCGTAGACGGCGTGCTGGTGGCCCCTGGTTTTGGCGAGCGGGGCTTTGAGGGCAAGATTCTGGCGGTGAAGCACGTGCGCGAAAACAACATTCCGTTCTTCGGCATATGCCTGGGCATGCAGGTAGCGGTAGTGGAGTTTGCCCGCAACGTGCTCGGGTTGCCCGAAGCCTCGTCGACGGAAATGCACCCGCAGACACCGAACCCCGTCATTGCCATGATGGAGGAACAAAAGAATATTACTCAGAAAGGCGGTACCATGCGCCTGGGCTCCTATGCGTGTGAGCTCCGGAAGGGCTCGAAAGCAGCCAAAGCCTACGGCCGTAACCACATCAGTGAGCGCCACCGCCACCGCTACGAGTTCAACAACGAGTACCTGGAGCAGTATGAGGCAGCCGGCATGATTCCCTCGGGCCTTAACCCCGAAACTGGCCTAGTAGAAGTGGTAGAAATTGCCAACCACCCGTGGTTTGTGGCTGGCCAGTTTCACCCCGAGCTTAAAAGCACCGTTCAGAACCCACATCCGCTGTTTGTGCGCTTCGTGCGGGCGGCTATCCAGTTCCGGAAGGGCTAGCGCAGGTTCCGGCCCATAAAAAAGCGGTCATGCAGCATGCTGCATGACCGCTTTTTTATAGCAGTTATGGCCACGGCCCCGCACTATTTTGCCATTTCGCCTGACAAAAATGCCGGCGCGAAAAATATTCGCCTGACAAGTCCGACCTTTGCGGTAGTGTAGCCGGATTATTGACTACGGCTCAGCCCTGCATTGTACGTGCTGCACTACTTTTTTTTCCGTACTACCCTCTTCTAATGGACAGAAATTCAGCAATTGGCCTGTTTTTGATGGCAGCCTTGCTTCTGATTTACCTTCAGTTTGCGCCTAAGCCGAAACCGGAGCAGGCAGCCAGCCCCGCGAAAACCACCGCAGCCGCTGCCACGGCCTCTACTGCCGTCACGCCTGCGGCTCCTGATTCGGCGGCCTTAGCGAGCCAGCTTGGCTCGTTTGCTGCTGCGGCCCAAGGCACGGCCCAGACTACCCAGCTTCAGAACGAAAACCTGACCGTTACCTTCTCCTCGAAGGGTGGCCGCGTGGAGGCTGTACGCCTGAATAAATACAAGACGTTCCGGGGCTTGCCCCTCGACCTGCTGGACGCTCGCAGTGCCCAGATTGATACCCGTTTCCGCACGACCGATGGCCGCCAGGTGAAGCTGTCGGACCTGTATTTCCAGCCCTCGGCCGTACAGGCTGTTACGGTTGGCGATAAGCAGGGCCAGCGCCTGACGTTCTCGGCGCCCGTGGCCGGCGGCCAGATTGAGCAGAGCTACACGCTGCTGGCCAACAGCTTTGAAGTGGCATACGACCTGCGGATGGTGAACCTGAGCAACGCTGTAGCGCAGGAGCCCATCACCTTCACCTTCCTCGACCATGTGCGTCAGACGGAAAAGGAGGCCAAGCAGAACCGCAACCATACCACCATCAACCACTACCTCGTTTCCGGCGACTATGCGCAGGCCGAGGCCTCAGAAAAACCCGAGGAAATAAAGGTTGCTGAGCCCCTGAAGTGGGCGGCTCATAAGCACGACTTCTTTGTAGCCGGCATCATTGCGGATAACCAGTTCAGCAACGGCCAGTTCAACTCTACGGTTAATCTAGAAGATACCACCTTCATCAAAACGCTGAGCACCACGCTGACCATTCCGGCAGCCGATGTGCTGGGTGGCAAAGGTCAGTTCCGCTTTTACTTCGGCCCTAACTCTTACAGCATCCTGAAAGATGTGACGCCGGGCTTCGACCGCAACGTGTACCTAGGCTGGGGCCTGTTCCGCTGGGTAAACCAGTTCGTGATTCTGCCCGTGTTCCACTTCCTGGAGAACTTCATCAGCAACTACGGTATCATCATTGCGCTGCTGGTGGTGCTGATTAAGCTGGTTACCTGGCCCCTCACGTACAAAACGTACGAGTCGCAGGCACGCATGAAAGTGCTGAAGCCAGAGCTGGACGCCATTAAGGAAAAGTATCCTGATGACGCCATGAAGCAGCAGCAGGAGCAGATGAAGCTGTACCAGACCATGGGCGTGTCGCCGCTGAGCGGTTGCGTACCCACGCTGCTGACCATCCCGATTCTGTTCGCCATGTTCCAGTTCTTCCCCAACGCCATTGAGCTGCGGCAGGAGCACTTCCTGTGGGCGAATGACCTGAGCACCTACGACGACCTGATTAAGCTGCCGTTCAGCCTGCCCTTCCTCGGAAACCACATCAGCCTGTTCACGCTGCTGATGACGATTTCGACGCTGGCCATGACGTACCAGACCAACCAGACGAACCCTTCAGCCATGCAGGGCCCGATGAAGTTCTACAGCTACCTCATGCCGCTGGTGTTCTTCTTTGTGCTGAATGATTTCGCTGCCGGCCTTACGTGGTACTACCTCGTTTCGAACCTAGTAACCCTGGGCCAGCAAGCCCTGACGCGCCGCTTTGTGGATGACAACAAGGTGCGCGCCAAGCTGGAAGCCAACAAGGTGAAAAACAAAGACAAGAAGCCCGGCGGTTTCCAGGCACGCTTGGCCGAAGCCATGAAAACGGCTCAGGAGCGCGAAGTCCAGGACCGCAAAGGTGGCCGCTCCGCTGCTTCGGATAACACCAACGATGACACGGACTCGGAGCCCGGCACTGGCGCCTCTGATATTTCGCCGAAGCCGCCGCGCAAAACGCGCCGCTCGTAAGCTAGCATTCTAGTACCTTCAAACGCCCTGTTGCCCCTCCGGCAGCGGGGCGTTTGGGTTTAAAGTAATCAAGCACCTAGTGCGCAGGACTACCTTTAGGCTCATGCTGATTGCGTTTCGGCTTGGTTTTTGGCATTTACCGCTCAGCTTCTCCTAACCTCCCTGCATATGCAACTCCGTTGGTCTTCCTTTTTGCTCGTGTTCTTTCTGCTTGCCTGTTCAGCCGGGGCGCAGCAAGCGCCTAAAAACCAGAAAATGGTTAAGGCCAAAGTAAAAAGCAAGAAACCGAAACCCCTGACTGCCAAGCCAGCCGCTGCCACGCAGCCGGTTATTACGTTTGGCCGTACGCCTTGCCTAGGCCGTTGCCCCCACTTCACGGCCCGCATCTTCCCCGATGGCCGCGTGCAATATGAGGGATTTGAGCACGCACCGGTACAGGGCAAGCACGACGTAAAAATGCCGGTAGCCAGCATAGAGCGCATTTTGCGCGAGGCCGACAAAATCGGGTTTCGCAAGCTGAAAGCCGAGTATTCCAGCGGCGCCTCCGACATGCCATCCACTACCCTGAGTATTCGCTACCCCAACGGAACGACCAAAGCCGTGCGGGCCGAAGATGGCACGCCAGAGGCCTTGCAGCGCCTGTATACCCTAGTAAATACTGAAGTGGAAAAAGCTCTCGGTGTGTTGGCTGAACGGTAGTAGCAAGACATTAGGGCGGGAAAAGAGCTAAACCTCCCTCAATTACAAAAGCGCGGCGCATCTCTCGTATTGAGATGCGCCGCGCTTTTGTAATTGAGGACCAATTCTAGTGCTATTCTTACTCTTTCCGGACGCGCTCTAGCACTAGTTGGTTCATGGGGTTGGGCGTTAGGCCCTGAACATTGTTTTGGGTGAGGCGCACTACCTCATCATAATACACAGCAATAACTGGGCTTTCCTCCACTATCAGGCGGTCCATTTGCTGATAGAGGGCGTAGCGCTTTTCAGTGTTTTGCTCCAGCTTGGCCTGCTCGTAGAGGCGGTCATAAGCCGCGTTTTTGAAGTGCGTTTTATTGGGGCCCGCCGGCGCGAAGTTTTTGCTATAGAACAGGGCGAGGTAGTTTTCTGCGTCAGGATAGTCGCCGAGCCAGCTGCGGGTGAAAAAGGCAGCGCGTCCGTTGTCAATCAGCTCGCCATGGGCCGCGCCCTGGTTTACGTCAATATCTACCTGCACCCCAACTTCGGCCCATTTTTTCTGGTAGTACTCGCAGTACTCTTTGGTTTCGGCCACGGTGCTCAGGCGCAAGTGCAGCGGCTTGCCCGGGCCGTAGCCGGCTTCTTTGAGCAACTGTCGGGCTTTGTCGGGTTGATAGGTGTAGCCGGGCACCAGTTGCTGGCTGAAGGAAGGCAGCGAAGCCGGCACAAACCCTGAGCTGCCGGGCTTGCCCACATTATTCAGGAAGTACGCCAGAAACTCAGGCTTATTAAGCGCATAATTCAGGGCTTGGCGTACCCGTTTATCGCGGAGGGCGCGGCCGGTTTCGGCGTTGTCGCCGCGCAGGTTGGCGGGGTCCTGCTGCATCCCCAGATATTCAGTGTTCAGATACGGCACCTTCTGGAGCCGGAACTTGCCCCGGAAGTCCTCACGCACGGTGCCATCGGGGTACAGAATCAGGTCTCGGGAGCCGCTCCGGATGCCGCTCAGAAAGTCCAGCTTCCCCTGCATAAACGTCAGGAACTCGGTTTTGCGGTCCTGGACAAAGCTGATTTGCACGGCCTCCAGATACGGCAGCTGCTGGCCTTTTTCGTCTTTCTTCCAGTAGGTTGGGTTGCGGTGGTAGATGATGGCGTTGCCTTCATCCCACTCCTTAAACCGGAACGGCCCCGATCCCACCGGATGCTCCCGAAAATCTTTTCCGTATTTCTGCACCGCTTCCCTAGGCACCACATAGGCGTAAGGCATCGTCAGGATACCCAGAAAGGGAATGAAGGGCTCTTTCAAATGAATGCGCAAGGTGGTGTCATTTACCGCCACAAAGCAGGTATCCGACGGTTCGCCTTGGCTGTTTTCCAGCACCTTGCCTCGGAAAATCCAGCCGCCCGGGCTAGCCGTCGCCCCATCCAGCAGGCGCTTAAAACTATACACGAAGTCTTGCGCCGTCACGCGCCGGCCTTTGCCACCCGGAAACACCTCAGCATCATGAAAGAACACGTCGGGGCGCAGCGTAAATGTGTACTGGCGGCCATCGGGACTGATGGTGTAGCGGCGGGCTACGGAAGGCCCCGGCTTTAACTGATCATCCAGCTCCACTAGGCCATTATAGAGCTGCGTCACAGCCCAGGTATTGGCTTGATTACGGGCAAAAGCCGGATCCAAGGAAGTCAGGCTTTCGGGCTGGTTGTAGCGAAATACGCGGCGCGCATCGGTGGTAGTGGCAGGTTCAGAGCAGGCCGTGAGCAGGCAAGTCAGAAGCAAAGCAGAACCGGCGGCACAGCGCGAAAACGGGAGCATGGGAACGACGAAACAGTGTATATTTGCAAAGGTATCCCACATCCGGGGTTTGCAGCCACCACGCCGCATAACTGCCCACACTTTATGAACTTGACCTACTACGGCCACTCCTGCTTCCTCCTCGAGGCCGGCGGCAGCAACGTTCTTTTTGACCCGTTTATCCGCCCCAATCCGTTGGCTGCAGCCATTGACGTGGACAAAATTCAGGCGGATTATATTCTGCTTAGCCACGGCCACGCCGACCATGTAGCTGATGCTGAGGAAATTGGCAAGCGCACTGGCGCTGAGCTGCTAGGTATGGTGGAGGTACTAGGGTGGTTTGGGCAGAAAGGCCTGAAAGCTACTTATGCCATGAACCTAGGTGGCACCGTACAGCTGCCCTTCGGCTCCGTGAAAATGGTAGCAGCGGCGCACTCTAGCTCTATGCCCGATGGCTCGTACGGCGGGCTGGCGGCGGGTTTTGTGGTAGAGGCGGAAGGCAAAACCTTTTACTTTGCCGGCGACACCGCCCTGACTTACGACATGAAGTTGATTGGTGAGCGGCACCAGCTCGACTTTGCCATTTTACCAATCGGTGGCCACTTCACTATGGGCATCGATGACGCGCTGATTGCCGCCGACTGGACCGGCGCTTCTAAAATAATCGGGATGCACTTCGACTCCTTCCCGCCCATTACCATCAACCACGACGAAGTAAAAACCAAGGCTCAGCAGGCTGGTAAAGAGCTAGTGCTGCTGAACATTGGCGAAACGATTACCATATGAGTTTCCAGTTGTCAGTTGCCCGTTGCTTATTTAGTAGCTTAAATCGCAGCTTGCACCCACTGACAACCGGCAACTGACAACTCACAACTGACGAAAATGGGCAAAATCATTGCGGTAGCCAACCAGAAGGGCGGAGTGGGCAAAACCACTTCCTCGATCAACCTCGCAGCCTCGCTGGCCGCGCTGGAATATCGGACCCTGCTCGTGGACGCCGATCCGCAGGCCAACGCTACTTCCGGCGTGGGCTTCGACCCGAAGGATATTCAGAATAGCATTTATGAGTGCATGGTAGATGGCATTAATGCCCAGGATATCATCCTGCAAACTACCCTCCTGCCTCACCTCGACCTAATGCCTTCCCACATTGACTTAGTGGGCGCTGAGGTAGAGATGATTAACCTGCCTAACCGCGAAGAAAAAATGAAGGAGGCCCTGCGCCCCCTCGCCGAGCAGTACGATTTCATTATTATTGACTGCTCCCCTTCGCTAGGTCTGATTACAGTAAATGCCCTCACGGCTGCCCACTCGGTTATTATTCCGGTGCAGTGCGAGTACTTTGCCTTGGAAGGCTTGGGGAAACTACTCAACACCATCAAAATCATTCAGAGCCGCCTCAACGAGAACCTCGAAATTGAAGGCATTCTGCTCACGATGTACGATGTGCGCTTGCGCCTCAGCAACCAGGTAGTAGAAGAAGTAAAGCTGCACTTCCAGCAGTTGGTGTTCGATACCATCATTCCACGCAACGTGAAGCTGTCGGAGTCACCGAGCTTTGGCATTCCGGTTATTCTGCACGATGCTGACAGCAAGGGCAGCATCAGCTACCTCAACCTGGCCCGCGAAATCGTGGAAAAGAATGTGGAAGCCGCCGACGAGCCAGAACAGGCTACCGAGGATACGGCGGCGTAATCATCAGGTGGGATTTGGTCGAGAATATATCTTATAATCTCGACTGCCGAGTCACTTTCTTGGGACAAACGCACCACTTGGCAGACGTTGCCTCTTGCACACGAAATGCGTGGGCTACTCGCATAATTTGATGCTCGTACTCATCAAATAGTCACCATACAGACCCTATTATAAAAGTCGGCCAGCAGCTTAAGTTGCTGGCCGACTTTTCTTTTACTCCTATGTTCCACGTTATTTTTGGCGTGGAACAAAAATATCCGGGTCATCCCGGGCGTTTGTGTATTTTTGAATCCCGCTTTCGCCCCGTGCTATTGGGCGAGGGCTGATTGCAGGTATGTCAGAGAAAAACGAAGAGAAGAATATTCCGGCAGCAGCTTCTGCCCCAGCAAAGCGCAAAATTGGTGGTTTGGGCCGGGGCCTGAATGCCCTGATTGAAGGCAGCTACGAAAAGAAAAGCGAGCGGCTGGGCCTAGTTCCGCATCCGGTGAACTCGGTGGGCCTGATTCAGGTGGGCCACATCCAAGCCAACCCCTACCAGCCCCGCACGCACTTTGATCAAGCAGCGCTGCAGGAGCTAGCCGAAAGCATCCGGATTCAGGGCATTATCCAGCCCGTGACGGTACGCCAGATGGGCACCAACTCCTATCAGCTCATTAGTGGAGAACGGCGCTTACAGGCCTCTAAACTAGCCGGCCTCGATGCCATTCCGGCCTACATCCGGAAGGCTGATGACCAGCAGATGCTGGAAATGGCGCTGATCGAGAATATCCAGCGCGAAAACCTCAACGCCATTGAAATTGCCCTGAGCTACCAGCGCCTAGTAAGCGAGTGTAACCTCAAGCAAGAAGAACTCGGCGACCGGGTTGGCAAAAACCGCTCTACGGTAACTAATTACCTGCGTCTGCTCAAGCTCCCGCCCGATATTCAAATTGGCCTACGCGACAACGTTATCAGCATGGGCCACGCCCGCGCCCTAGTAAACGTAGAGGACACGGAGCAGCAGCTGAACCTGTTCCGCCGCATTGTAGATGAAGACCTTTCCGTGCGCCGCGTAGAGCAACTGGTACGCAATGGCGCCGGTGCTAGCCCAGAAACGGACAAGAAGCCTGCTCAGCCCGCCACGCCTGCCGTGCCGCCCGCTGAGCTGAAACGCGCCGAACGCCACCTTTCCGAACGATTTGGCAGCCGGGTGCTCGTGAAGCCTGGGCCACAGGGAAGAGGCGAAATCAAAATTGCCTTTGACTCCGTGGAAGACATGCAACGCATCCTCCACATCCTGCAACCAGCCTAACCAGACATGAAGGGCGGAACCTAGTTCCGCCCCTTTGTTTCTACTGCCATGTATTCCGCCCGCGCTTTTGCCTTGCTTGTGAGTCCGCTGTTGGTAGCGCTTCCGCTCAGTGGCAAAGCGCAGCAAATAGTGCCTACTCCAGACTCAACGAAGTACACCGAGCGGTTTTTGAGGCGCGCCCTCACACGGCCGCGTATAGCAATGGTACTAGCTCTTGCACTGCCAGGTGCCGGACAGGTGTACAACCGCACGTACTGGAAGCTGCCGATTGTGTATGGATTGCTGGGCGGAACCACTTATGGGTTGGTTCATTATCAGCGGCTTTATAAGGAATATGCTACCGGCAAGCGTGAGCTGCTAGAAGGCAGCTCCGTAAAGAACCTCAGCGGCTCTACCGTTCGGCTGGAGCTTACCAACCAAGGGGTGCTGGTTGGCTTAGACCGTTACCGCACGCAGCGGGATAGGTTTATCGGTTATACGGCCCTAGCGTACGGCATCACGGTGCTGGATGCGCTGGTAGATGCCCACTTGCATGACTTTGATGTCAATGATAATCTGACCCTGCATATGCGGCCTACTCTTCAACTGATTGCCACCGGAAGCGTAGCGCCTAGTATGCAATGGCAACTTCGAATAAAGGCGCCAGCCAAAACCACCCGTTGCTTATGACACCATCAAAGGCATTCCGTTTTTTTCGGCAGGGGCTTGGGATAGTGCTGCTGCTATTAAGCGTTTCAACCCATGCCCAAACGGTTACCACCGGTCCCGATTCGGCTCGGGTAGCCACTAGGTCATCGGCCGTGTCAGACTCACTTCGGCGTACGGAGCGGTTGTTTGGTATGCGCGTCACGCGGCCTCAGAAGGCTACATTACTAGCCTTGGTGTTGCCGGGAGCCGGCCAGATCTATAACCACCGCTACTGGAAATTACCGCTGGTGTATGGCGCGCTGGGTGGAACGGGCTACGTCTTGTTTTTCTACCAGAGTCGCTACAAGGAGTACGTACAAGGCAAAGAGCAGCTGTTGAAGGGGGTGCCACTAGCCGAACTTTCGGGTGAAAACGTGCGCAAGGAAACCAGCGCCGAAAATGTGCAGCGGGGCATTGTATTTTATCGCCGCAACCGCGACACCTATATTGCTTACACGGCTCTGGCCTATGGCATTACGGTGCTGGATGCACTGGTTGATGCCCACCTGCGCGACTTTGACATCAGCGACGACCTAGGGCTGCGCCTTGATCCGGCGTTGCTGCCCACCACTACGGCAGTGCCCCGCACGGGCCTGGCCGTTACATTATATTTCAAATAAACCGGCGGGGCTGCTTTTTCCGAACCCAACTCTCCCGCCGTTCTTTCTACCTAAACTTTCCTCATGAAGCTCCTGCTGATTGGCTACGGCAAAATGGGCCGGGCCATCGAAGCCCAGGCCATTGCCCGGGGCCACCAGATTGTCGGCATCGTCGACCCTAGCCGGCCCGATGTACGCATCTCCGATTTTACCGCTGCTGAAGCCGACGCCGCCATTGAGTTTACGCACCCTGATGCTGCTTTCCAGAACGTAACGGCTTGCCTGCGCCAGGGCATTCCGGTGGTGTGCGGCTCTACGGGCTGGCTTCACCATTTCCCCGAAGCCCAAGCTCTAAGCCAGCAAACCGGCACTCCGCTGTTCTATGCCTCCAACTACAGTGTGGGCGTAAACCTGTTCTTTCACTTCAATGAGTACATCGCCGCCAAAATGCACCAGTTTGGCGGGTACGATGTGCAGGTTCGGGAAATCCATCATACCCAGAAGGTTGACCAGCCCAGCGGCACCGCCATTACGGCCGCCGAAGGAATCCTGCGTCATTTCCCAGCCAAAACTACGTGGCGCAACGAGGCTACGGAAGCAGCCGGGGAACTGGCCATTCTCTCGGAGCGCGAAGGCGCCGTGGTGGGTACTCACATTGTCACGTATTCCTCCCCGGCCGATACCATTGAGCTGAAGCACGAAGCACACACCCGCGACGGATTTGTGCAAGGCGCGTTGCTGGCAGCAGAGTGGTTGCCGGGCCGCCAAGGCGTGTTTGGGATGAACGACTTGCTCGGGCTTTAAGCTCGGCAAGGGGGTAGTAAACCGGCGCTTCTGGCGTGCTGGCGGTGCCCTAGGGCCAACTACAGTAGTACGACCCTACTATTTCATCTTACTTCACGCATTATTTCGCATCTTCCGGCGTTCAAACCGGAAAGGAGCTGGCGTGTGCCGGCTGCTCGTTTTTTCTGGCCTCTGACTCATTATGGCAGTACAATCCTGGGAGAAATACCTCGAAAAGAATAAGTCGACGCCGCCCGCTACCCCCAACGGGGCACCGAAGAAGCGTAAAAGCGCCGCTCGTGAGTGGGGCGACGCCATTCTGTTTGCGGTAGTTGCCGCTACCCTTATCCGTTGGGCCACCTTCGAGGCATACACCATCCCGACGCCGTCCATGGAGCACTCCCTGCTGGTCGGCGACTATTTGTTTGTAAGCAAGCTTCACTATGGCCCGCGCACACCGCAAACCCCACTGCAGGTGCCGCTTACGCACCAAACTATTTGGGGCACTAGCCTTAAGAGCTACTCCGAGCTGATTCAGTTGCCGAGCTACCGCCTGCCGGGCTTCTCGGAAATAAAAAACAACGATGTGGTGGTGTTCAATGTGCCTTTTGAGGCGGAGCACCCCGCTGACCTGCGGACGAACTACATCAAGCGCTGCATTGCCATTGCCGGCGACGTGCTCGAAATCAAGCAAGGCCAGGTGTTCATCAACGGCAAGCCCGCCAAGAACTACCCGGAAATGCAGAGCAGCTACTTTATGCAGGTGCCCCAGCCCAACGACGACCTGAACGACGCTTTCAAGCGCTTTGGCGTGTGGGAACAAAGCACGCCCGACGGGCTGCCGTATCCGATGATGACTGCTCAGTATGGGCAGGGCTACGAGGTGCACATGACGCAGGCGGCGTATGAGTACTTCAAGCAGCAGCCTTACGTAAAGGGCATTGTGGATCTAAAAACGCCTATCGGTCAGCCGGAGCGCCAGCAGGTGTTCCCCAACAACCCCGACTCGCCGTACAGCCAAACACTAGCCTCTCCGCCCTTCCCAACCTGGAACAAGGATAACTACGGCCCGCTCCAAATTCCGAAAGAAGGCCAGACGGTGCAGCTTACGCCCCAGAACTCGCCGCAATACCAGAAAATCATTCTGCGCTATGAGCACAACGAGGGTATGAGCGTGGCTGATAATGGCCAGATTTTGCAGAACGGAAAGCCACTGCAGAGCTACACGTTCAAGCAGAACTACTACTTCATGATGGGCGACAACCGCCACAACTCTCTTGACTCGCGTTTCTGGGGTTTTGTACCCGAAGACCACATCGTGGGCAAAGCCGTGCTCATCTGGCTGTCCGTTGACCCGAATGCTACGTTCGCCAACAAAATCCGCTGGAACCGCCTGTTTAACTTGGTTGACTAAGCTAGCGTGTTACCGTGGGTTTGCCTGCTTTGGCTACCTAGTAAATCCAGCGCATGCAAAAGGCCTTTCTCCTAGGAGAAAGGCCTTTTGCATTTTGAACAGCATCAGCCAAATCACTGAATCCGTGTAATCCGTTTCAATCAGTGATTTAATTTACCACTGAATGGGCGCTTCGCCGTGCTGTTCGAGGTAGGCGTTGGTTTGACTGAACGGACGGGAGCCAAAAAAGCCGCGGTCCGCAGCGTACGGAGAGGGGTGCGCTGCTTTCAGGACTAGGTGTTTACGGGTGTCAATTACCTCGCCCTTCTTTTGAGCGTACGCGCCCCACAAAATGAACACAACGTTCTCCTTGAGGTCTGAAATCTGCTGAATAACGGCATCCGTAAACTGCTCCCAACCTTTCTTCTGGTGGCTACCTGGGTCGCCGGCCCGAACGGTAAGCGTTGCGTTGAGCAGTAGCACTCCTTGTTGCGCCCATCGGTCGAGGTTGCCGTTCGGAGCGGGCGGCGTACCGGGCAAGTCGCTCTGCAGTTCCTTGAAAATATTTTGTAGTGAAGGCGGCGTACGCACCCCATCGGCCACCGAGAAACTAAGTCCATGCGCCTGACCCTTACCATGATAGGGGTCTTGACCAAGAATCACTACCTTAACTTTATCGAAGGGGCAAGCATCGAAGGCGTGAAAAATTTGCGAGCCGCCCGGATATACCGTAGCCGTAGCGTATTCGCCTTTTATGAAGGCAATCAGGTGTTGGAAGTACGGTTTTTCAAACTCGGGAGCTAGTACCTTGCGCCAGCTTTCTTCTATCTTTACAGACATACAGGAGAGGATTATTTTTTCAGTTTGGTAGGCCATTGTGTGCTCCGGCTGCGTAGATAAACCAAATCCCGCATACGGCTGTTAGCTTTTTTCTACCCCGGACCCCAGGCGTTATGAATACTACCACCACCCAGGGAGTAACCGTCAGCGTTACCACCAACTACCTGCCCGATTACTCGAGCCCGGGTCAGGAACACTACGTTTTTGCTTACAAAATCGATATCCGCAACAACAGCGAATTCACTGTAAAGCTACTACGCCGTCATTGGTACATCTACGATGCCAACGGCGTAGTGCGCGAGGTGGAGGGCGAAGGCGTGGTGGGCCAGCAACCCGTGCTGGAACCCGGCGAAGCACACCAGTACGTTTCTGGCTGTAATCTGAAATCGGGGCTGGGCAAGATGCGTGGCACCTACCAGATGGAGCGCGTTATGGACGGCAGCGAATTCACGGTTGATATTCCGGAGTTCACCTTGGTGGTGCCTTACCGCCTGAACTAACCCTAGGCGCACTTCTTTCAGGCCGCCCCGATGCAGATCGGGGCGGCTTTTTTTGTGGCGTTCGGTATCTTCGCCGGCCGCACGGGCCGCGGCTTTTCGTGAGAAAGAACATCCGCCCACTACCCCCTCCTTTTTCAAATCAGGCCGAAGCATCGCTTTGCCCACGTTTTACTTCTGCCGTTGCTGTTTCAGGCTGTTAGCTACCTCCGCTTTTTACTTCATTCCGGCAATGCGCACGGATTGCACTCTCCATTCGTGTTTGGGCTGTATACGCACGTAGTAAACCACACCGGCCACTTTAGAGCCTACGACGCCGTAGAAGCCAGGCGGCAAGAGCTACTGGCTGACCCAGGCAGCATTCAGGTACAAGATTTTGGGGCCGGCTCGCACACGGGCGCCGGGCGCGTACGTCAGGTGCGCGACATTGCGCGCACAGCCGCCAAACCGCCCAAGCTAGGGCAGCTGCTGTTTCGCTTGGTCAATCATTTCCAACCGCGCACGGTGCTGGAACTCGGCACATCTCTGGGCCTGACGACTAGCTACTTGGCCACCGCCAACACCCGCGCCCACGTGCTCACCTTTGAGGGCTGCCCGCAAACAGCATCAGTGGCCCAGGATACGTTCACGAAGCTTGGCCTGCGGAATGTGGAACTGGTAGAAGGCAACCTGGATGCTACCTTGGCCCCCGCCCTAGCCGCCTTAAAAGCCCCCGTCGATTTTGCGTTTTTCGATGGCAACCACCGCTACGAACCGACGCTGCGCTACTTTGAGCTCATGAACCAACACCGCATGGAACACAGCGTGTTCGTGCTGGATGACATTCACTGGTCAGCGGAAATGGAACGAGCCTGGGAAGCCATCAAGCAGCATCCTGACGTAACCTTGACTATTGACCTGTTTTATATCGGCTTGGTTTTCTTCCGCCGCAATCAGCCAAAGCAGCACTTCTCACTGCGGTTTGATAACGTGGTAGATATGCTGTTAGAAAAGACAAAGTGGCTTTCTGCTTAAACCGCATCTAGCAAATGACTGATTACTAAATTTAATAGCAAAACAAACCGGTTAAATACTATTATATTTAGCACGCGTACGGTTGTCACCCCGCCAATGCGGCTGCTTAAAAAGCAGTGAAGCCCGTGTTGCGAGCACGGGCTTCAGGATAAGTGGGTGATTTGGCCACCCTCAAATCCATTGGTATGGGACAGGGTCGTACTGATATGGATGGGCTTCGTTTCCAATGCTCACTCCATGTCACCACTACTTTTGTAGTAAGGGTAGTGGCCGCGCTAGGCGGAATAGGAGGACTTTACCTCTTGTTCAGCACCTAGTGGCATCGGTAGCAGGAGGCGTATGCTTCCTGCTACTTTCGTTTACAACGAAACAAATATACCGGATGTTTTCACAATCAGGCTGCCCTTAAGCTCAGCTAAAAGGAAACCTGTTTGCTAATTTTTAGACCCTAGCGAATTGCTTCTCGCACCCGGGTTAGCTTCACTAAAAGTTGCTCCAATTGGTCGAGAGCTAGCATATTGGCGCCATCAGATTTGGCTGTGGCGGGCGTTGGGTGAGTTTCGATGAACAGGCCATCGGCACCTACGGCAATGGCCGCTTTAGCAATCGTTTCGATGAGAGCCGGCTTGCCGCCCGTCACGCCGCTGCTTTGGTTGGGCTGCTGCAAGGAGTGCGTTACGTCCATCACTACAGGCACGCCAAACGCGCGCATGGCGGGCAGGTTACGGAAGTCCACTACTAGGTCGGAATAGCCGAACGAGTTGCCACGGTCCGTCAGGATTACGTGCTCATTGCCCGACTGCTGCACCTTGTCAACGGCAAACTGCATTGATTCGCCGCTTAAAAACTGGCCTTTTTTGATGTTAACCACCTTACCGGTTTTGGCGGCGGCAATCAGCAAATCGGTTTGGCGGCACAGGAAAGCCGGGATCTGGAGCACATCTACGTATTCAGCCGCCAGCGCCGCCTCATCCGACTCGTGGATATCCGTGACCGTGGGCACGCCAATTTCGCGGCTTACCTTCTGCAGAATCCGCAGCGCTTTTTCGTCGCCGATGCCGGTGTAAGAGTCGAGGCGGGAGCGGTTGGCCTTGCGGTACGAGCCCTTGAAGATGAACGGAATCTGGAGCTTATCGGTGAGCTGGCGCACCTGCTCCGCAATACGCAGGGCCATATCTTCGCCTTCAATCACGCAGGGGCCTGCCATCAGAAAAAACTGGCCGGAATCAGTATGGCGAAAGTTTGGTAGGGCTTTAGCGAGGGTTTCAAGCATTTTGGAGGGTAGTAGGTAGCGCGCAGCTCCAGCGCCGCGCCCAAGGTAGTAGTGAAAGTAGCCTAGCTAGTGAAATCAAGCCAGAATGCACGAAGCTGGAATGCGCGCTACTTTTTGGTAAGGCAAATAAACAACTCGCGGCCTTGGCGGGGCGGAATGGAGTTTGTGGCCGTATCGAAATGTACTAGGGTAAAGTACGGCTCAAAGTACTGCCGATATTCCTCACGGGTACCGCCAAATGGGGGTCCAGGCTGCGTAAACTCCGTATCGAACAACAGTCCCATCAGGGTTCCGCCGGGCCGCAAGAGGGTAGAGCACTGCCGGGCATACGCGGGCCGCAAGCTGGGGTCGAGGGCGCAAAAGAAAGTTTGCTCTACCAGCAGATCAAAAGGCTGGTCTGGCGCTAGGTCAAAAAAATCTTGAAGCAGCAGATGCTCCGCCGGAAAGTCCGGCACGCGGGCCTGCAAGTCTTGGAGCGGCTGCGGAGCCAGATCAACTACGAATACATTCGGCCAGCCCTGCGTATGCAGGAATTCAGCCTCATATCCCCTACCCGCGCCCGGAATCAGGATGCGGCGGTCATCAGGCGGGCCGAGCTGCCTAAAATATTCCTGTAGCGGCGGCGTTATGCCCCCCACATCCCAGCCGGTCTGGCTGGTGGTGTAGCGATTTTGCCAATACGCAGCATCAAATTGCAGTTTCCGGGACATATTGTGGCAGGGTTGTACCTTCGGCACTTGCCTGGGTACGGAACTCCGTTATTTTTGCCCTAAAGGTACTACCTGCGCCCGGACTCTCCGGGCTTCACTTAACCCCTCTTTCGATGGAACAAGACCACAACCCCGAGCCGAAGAACAATAACCGCGTACTCCTGATTGTGGCCCTTATCTTGGTGCTGCTTGGCATCAATGGCTTGCTGTTTTATATGAACCAGCAAAAGACCAAGCAGAACGAGCAGCTCCAGGCTGACGTGGTGACGAAGGACGCGAAGTTGGAGGAGCAGATTAAACAATACGAGGCCCTGAAAGCCGATTACGAGCGCCAGAGCCAGGAAGTACAGGGCATGGGCTTGGCCAACGATTCATTGGAAGCCAAACTCTCTCAGATCAATGCTGACCTGTTGAAGCTGCGCTCTTTCCGGGCCGGCTCCTTCAGCATTACGGAGCAGCGCCGCTTTAAGCAGCGGGCCGCTAACTTCGAAGTACAACTGCGCAAGAAAGACGAGGAAATCGCCCAGCTGAAAGCTGACAACGAAGCGCTGTACACCGAAACTACTACCCTGAAAGAGCGTCAGAACAAACTGACAGACACCATCTCGACGGTAGTTCGCTCCAACCAGGAGCTCAGCGAAAAAGTAGCGGTGGCCTCGCGCTTGCAAGCTGAAAACATCCGCATTGGCGTGGTAAACAGCCGTGAGAAAGAAAAGGCGGATGAGGACAACGAATTCAAGGCGAAGCGGGTCGAAAAGATTAAAGTGACCTTCAACCTGGCCCGCAACGATGTATCGCCGAAGGAAACCAAGCAGATCATGATGCGTCTGATTGAGCCCGATGGCGCTGCTCTGTACAACCTGAGCACTGGCGGTGGCACCTTCATGATTGATGGCGCTGAAGCCTTCTACACAGCTAAGCAAGACATCGTGTATGACAATACCCGCCAGCCCGTGCAGTTCCTTTACGCCAAAGGTGCTCCGTACAAAACTGGTCTGCACACTGTAGAACTCTACGAAGGTGGTGTGATGATCGGCAAAACCACGTTCACGCTGAAGTAGCCTATCCTGAACCCTAGCAGATGGTGAAAGCCATTCTGCTAAGTACCCAAAACAGAAAAAGCCCCAACTGGTACCAGTCGGGGCTTTTTCTGTGTAGCTACTAGGTGTCTTTTGGGCTTAAACCTTCAAAGAAGCCTCAAACTCATCTAGCTTCTGAATAGTGCCTTTAATATTCTCCGTGAAGAGCACGATAACGGAGCCAGGCACAGCGGTATGCAACACGTGGTCAATGGCTTCCATCTCGTTTTCGATGTATGTAATGGGTACCTCCGGAGCATCTAGCCGCAGGCCGCGGGTCATAATTTCTTTCAGTTCCTCAGCCGTTTTACCACGAAGGTCACGGTCTTGGCGTAGCACAATCTCATCGAAAATACGGCCGGCTATCCGAGAGAAGCCTATCGTGTCTTCGTCGCGCCGGTCGCCTAGCCCTGAAATGACGCCCACCTTGCGTGTTGCCTGAGTGGCCTCCAAGAATTCGCCGAACTTCTCGATACCGTGCGTATTGTGCGCGTAGTCGACAATCACCTCGAAGTCCGGGAATTTGTACACGTTCATTCGGCCCGGCGTTTTGGCCGCCGACGACACAAACGTGCGTAGCGCCTGTTTGATATCGTCCTTATCGAATCCGTAGCAATAGCAGGCCAGGGCCGCCGCCAACGAGTTTTCAATGTTAAACGTGGCCCTCCCACCGAACGTGATGGGGAACTCGGAAGCCCGGTCGATACGGAGCTTATAGCTGTTTTTATAAATCGTGATGTAGCCTTCCTCATACACGGCAGCTAGGCCACCATTTTCAGCATGCTCCCTGATGCGCGGGCTGTGCTCATTCATGCTGAATAGCGCCACGCGGCACTCCAGTTTCTCGCGCATAGCGTACACTAGGTCGTTGTCGGCATTCAGCACGGCCCAGCCGTTTTTACGCACGGTGCGGGGTAGTACACCTTTTACGGCGGCCATTTCCTCTACCGTGTAAATATCGCGCATGCCCAAGTGGTCGGCGGCTACGTTGGTCACCACAGCCACATCGCAGGTATGGAACCCCAGCCCCGAGCGCAGCATTCCGCCCCGTGCCGTTTCTAGCACCGCAAAGTTTACGGTCGGATCTTTCAGGACAAATTCCGCACTCTGGCCGCCCGTACAGTCGCCGCTTTGCAGCTGCACGCCTTGTATATAGATGCCATTGGTAGTGGTGTGGCCCACCTTATACCCCTTCGAGCCCACAATGTGCGCTATAAGCTGAGTAGTGGTGGTTTTGCCATTGGTGCCTGTAATGGCAATAATCGGGATGCGGGCCGTGCTACCTTGCGGAAACAGCATATCTACCACCGGAGCCGCTACGTTGCGCGGCAGGCCTTCGGTAGGAGAAATGTGCATCCGGAAGCCCGGGGCCGCATTCACCTCGATAACGGCACCGCGCGTTTCATTCAGCGGAATGGCAATGTCGGAGGTCAGCAAATCGATGCCGCAAATGTCTAGGCCTACGATGCCGGCCACGCGTTCTGCTAGCAGCACGTTGTACGGATGCACTAGGTCCGTTACATCGGTAGCGGTGCCCCCGGTGCTGATGTTAGCGGTACTCTTCAGGTACACTTCCTGCCCAGCTGGCAGCACCGACTCAAGAGTCAGCCCGTTGGCTTTCAGCAGGTCCTGGGTGTGCTGATCAGCCTTGATGCTAGTGAGCACCTTTTCGTGGCCCACACCCCGGCGCGGATCTTCGTTTACCTTATCGATGAGCTGCTGAATCGTGCTGCTGCCGTCGCCTTTCACGGCCGCGGGAGTGCGCTTGGCAGCCGCAATCAGTCGCCCGTTCACTACTAGCATGCGGTAGTCGTGGCCCTCAATGAATTGCTCTACAATTACAGCCCGCGAATACTTCTGCGCTGCTTTAAGGCCCTCCACGGCATCTTCCCAATTCATTATCCGAATGGTGGCGCCTTTGCCGTGGTTGCCGTCTAGGGGCTTCGTTACGATTGGGAAGCCTAGTTCTTCTACCGCGTCGCGCAGCCCATCCTCCGAGTACACCGTGGTACCATTAGGTACCGGCACTCCGGAGTCTTTGAGCATGGCTTTGGTGCGGTTTTTATTGCCGGCTACCTCCACCCCTGCGTGCGAGGTGTAGCTAGTGGTAGTGGCCCAGATGCGTTTCTGGTTGACGCCGTACCCAAGCTGGATGATGCTGCTGTTCTTAAGCTGGATGTATGGAATGTTGCGCGAGGCAGCCTCAGAAACAATGCTCCAGGTGCTGGGCCCGAAAAACTCATCCTCCCGAATCTCGTGCAGCTCATCAACAATGGCCTTCACGTTTACCGGGCGGCCCTGGCTTACGTCGTCTACTAGCTGTACGGCAGCTTCGGCTGCTACTCGGCCGGCGCGCTCTTCTTGGTAGCTGAATACTACAAATTCTACACCTGGCTGGTATGCCGGATACGATTTTCCCCAGTACACGGGCATACCGGCCATGCGCTGCAACGCCAGTGCTACGTGCTGAATGACATGGCCGATTGGCTCACCATCCGTCAGCTGCTCTTCGGTAAGCGGCGGGTGCTTCTGCAGCGACTTCTCAGTTTCTGCGGGCTGGGGCTGGCCTAGTTCAGGCAGCAGCAGCGGCAGTTGCTCAGCCAAGGCCGGCACGCTATTCGACCACACATCAGCTAGGTCCTCTAAGTCCACTTTCATCACAATCAGTTTGTGATGCTTCACGGACCAGTAGCTGGGGCCGCGCATAGTGCGGAGGTCAATTATCTTCATACGGGAGAGAGGTGGAAACTATACTTACGTGCGCGTTTCTACGCGAGAATGAAATGTAGGGATAATGCGTCAGGAAATACATTTTCGCCTTTCACTAGTCGCTTCCCGTACCTACGTCATTTTCAGGCAATATGCCACCTAAAAATTTCTCGTGCCCTACCCCCCCTACACGCAAAAAACCCCGGTCGGGGCTAATCAACCGGGGCACTAGGCACTCTGAAAACAGGAAAAGAGGTGACGAGCGGATTCGAACCGCTGTAGGAGGTTTTGCAGACCTCTACCTAGCCACTCGGTCACGTCACCAGTGGTTTTGAGGATGCAAACATACGGCTTAATCTGACTTATGCCAAGATAGACACCGGTTTTTAGCCTAGTGTTTGGGTAAGTACTTGGCATTGTGCAGGAAATTTTCTACTACCCCTTGCATTCGCCCCAACCGTACCGCCTTCAACTAGGCCGCAACAAAAAGGCCCCGGATTGCTCCGGGGCCTCTTGTTACAACTTCTAGCTATTCCTTCCTAGGTAGGCAGGAGAGCTAAAGCCATGACTACTCAGCGTCACGCTCGTTGCCCATCATCTTGTCGCGCAGAGCCGACAGAGCGTCCAGGTCACCGAGGGTCGACTTTTCAGCCGTTGCAGGCTTCTTCAGGTCGCTGAGTTTGCCTTCGCCTTGGGCAGCAGCTGCACCAGTAGCGGGCTTCTTCTTCGCGAACTTGGCAGCGCGGCTATCTTCTTCCTGCTGCTGGTTGAACACCGCAGTGTGCGACAGCACGATGCGACGGTCATCCTTCGAGAACTCAACTACGCGGAAGTCCAGCGTCTCGCCGTTCTCAGCGTTGCTGTTGTCTTCCTTCACCAGCGACTTAGGATATGCGAAGCCCTCGATGCCGTATGGCAACTCGAGCACGGCACCACGGTCGTTTTTCTCGGTGATGGTAGCCTTGTGCACCGAGCCAGGAGTGAACACCGTCTGGAACGTATCCCAGGGGTTTTCTTCCAGCTGCTTGTGGCCCAGGGCCAGACGACGGTTAGCTACGTCCAGTTCCAGAACTACTACGTCCAGACGGTCACCTACCTTCACAACTTCTGAAGGATGCTTGATCTTCTTGGTCCACGACAGGTCCGAAACGTGCACGAGGCCATCCACACCTTCTTCCAGCTCTACGAACAGGCCGAAGTTGGTCAGGTTACGCACCAGACCGTTGTGCTTGGTACCTACAGCGTACTTCGTGCCGAAGTCGCCGCGAGTCCATGGATCTTCGCTCAGTTGCTTGATGCCCAGGCTCATCTTACGGTCTTCGCGGTCGAGGGTCAGGATCTGAGCCTCTACTACGTCGCCCTGCTTGATGAAGTCCTGCGGGTTACGCAGGTGCTGGCTCCAGCTCATTTCTGAAACGTGGATCAGGCCTTCTACGCCAGGGATAATTTCCATGAACGCGCCATAGTCGGCAACGTTCACGATGCGGCCTTTCACCTTCGAGCCTACGCCCATATCGGCGGGCAGCGAATCCCATGGGTGAGGAGTCAGCTGCTTCAGACCGAGGCTGATACGCTTCTTAGCTTCGTCGAAGTCCAGAACTACGATGTTCAGCTTCTGGTCGAGCTGCAGTACTTCGCTCGGGTGAGCGATGCGGCCCCACGAGATGTCCGTGATGTGCAGCAGACCGTCTACGCCACCAAGGTCGATGAACACACCGAAGTTGGTCATGTTCTTGATAACGCCCTCGAGGATCTGGCCTTTTTCCAGGTTGTTGAGGATGGCTTCGCGCTGCTTCTCGAGGTCTTTCTCGATCAGGACTTTGTGCGAAACTACCACGTTGTCGAAAGCGGCGTTGATTTTTACCACTTTCACTTCCATACGACGACCAACATAGATGTCGAAGTCACGGATAGGCTTCACGTCAATCTGCGAGCCGGGCAGGAAGGCTTCAACGCCGTCCAGATCCATGATCAGACCACCTTTGGTACGACGCTTTACTACACCTTCGAGAACTGTGTCGTTCTCCAGAGCGTCGTAAATAGCTTTCCAAGCCTGCTTAATCTTAGCCTTCTTACGGCTCAGGATTAGCTGACCGTTCTGGTCTTCCTGGTCTTCGATGAATACCTCAACCTCGTCGCCGATTTTCAGCTCGGGCAGGTCGCGGAATTCAGAAAGGGGCACCAGACCATCGGATTTGAAGCCGATGTTCAGGATTACGTCGCGCTCAGTGATGCCTACAACGGTGCCTTTGATTACTTCTTCCTCCTGAACAGTGGTCAGCGTTTCGCTGTACATCTGCTCCATTTCAGCGCGCTGCTCAGCGGTATAGTTACCACCAAAGCTGCTGGCTGAAACGTTGTCCCAGTCGAAGTTGTCTACTACTTCTGCCATGATATTAGCATTGGCCCTCGTGTACACGTCCGGCGCAGGGCCCGCCTCCGGAACGCGTTTTTGTTTGATACACAGCGCTATTGCACCGGCCTCGCCACCCTGGCGGGGGCGCAAAGATAAGGAGTTTGCCGCAGAGTATTTGTGTTTATAATAAGTTGTGTTAGAACTCCCGTTCGTCTCTTTTGCAATACCATTGAGGGTCACAACCCGTTAGCTGACAACCTCCTAGCCTCACTTTATTCCTTTTAGCACGATCCATCATCCGTTTATTAGGAAAGCCATAAATGATAGGAATTGATTCATCAGATTTCTTACAGTAGGGGCACCTACCATTCTCATGATTGAGTACGTGACATCCTATTGGGAAATTGATATTCAATGGCGTTACCGTATTGTCAACGACTCGAACGCTTGTAATCGTTGTATCACGATATCCAGGACTATAAATTTCTACTTCGTAAATACCTATAGGGATGTTTTTAATGGCAAAATGCCCTAACGAGTCTGACATATCCCCCATCTTCAACTCAGGTAATACAATCGTAGCGTTGTATGCAAAGCCCTTATTTTCAGGTTTGTTAAATAATACACCCCGGATACTTCCTGTTTGGCCCCAAGACAAGTGGAAGCTCAATAGAAACAGGCAGATACAAATAACTAGTTGCTTCAGACCATAAGTACATTAAAAAAGGGCTGCTTTTGGTAAAGCAGCCCTTTTTTAATGTACTCTCAGCTTACACTCGGCCTAGCTGCCGCAGGTGGGCAACGTGTGAGGCAACAGCGTAGCGCATCTTCGGATACTCGTTGTACTCAACGCCAAATTCCTCACAGGCCTGACGGATGATTTTGTTCAGGGCGGGGTAGTGTACGTGCGAGATGGTCGGGAACAAGTGGTGCTCTACCTGGAAGTTCAGGCCACCTACCAACCAGCTGATAACCTTGCTGTCGGTAGCGAAGTTGGCCGTCGTCTTGATCTGGTGAATAGCCCACTCATCTTCTAGCTTGTTCGTGATTTCGTCGGGCATCGGGAAGGCAGTGTGCTCTACCGTGTGTGCCAACTGAAACACGATGCTCATGGTGAAGCCTACTACTGTGGTAAACACGATGAACCCAAGCAGCCACGCCACAAACCCAGTAGTGTAAATAGGAAGTGCTACAAACAGGAACAGGTGCAAGGCTTTGAAGCCCCAGAACACGCCCTGGTCGGCAGCCGTCATTTTCTTAAGCGGCATCTCGCCTACTTTGCCCTTAAAGTACTTCTGGTAATCCATGAAGAATACCCAGGCAATGAACAGCAGGGCATAGAAAAACCAGAAATACAGGTGCTGAAAGCGGTGCAGGCGGTGGCGAGGCTGCGTGCTGCTCAGGCGCAGCCACGGCTGCGCGTCCAGGTCATCATCCACGCCGTCCACGTTGGTGTACATGTGGTGAATGAGGTTGTGCTTTACGTTCCACATAAAGCTGTTACCGCCTAGCACGTTAAGCGTGAACGAGGCAAACTGATTGACCCAACGCTTCTTGCTGAACGAGCCGTGGGCGCCATCGTGCATGACGTTGAAACCGATTGCCGAGCCAATAAGGCCTAGTAACGCGCACTCAGCCAGAGCAACCCAAGTAGAGGGCGTAAGGAAAACCAGGTGCAGATATACTGCCACAAACGAAACCGTCAGGATGACGGCCTTGATGAATAAGCTAGCATCGCCAGTGGTGGATTTGCCAGCTTCCTGGAAATAGGCATTAGTGCGGCGCTTCAGTTCCTGATGAAAGGAACGAGAGGCTGCGAATTTGGGTGCTTGCATACGGGGTGGGTAAGAGAAACGGCTACAAAGATACCGCTTCTGCTTAGCTGCCGAATGAACAGCCAGAAAAGGGCCGGATTTTGCACAAGCGTACAGGGAGGGTTCTTATTTCATTCATTAACGCCTAGGCTCGACACTATGTTCAATACATACCGTTATAAACCAAACTGCTCTGTTTGCTTCGGCCAGTAGGGCAGCAAGCAAACAGAGCAGTTTAACTGATTGGAGGGGGTAGTAACCGGACCTACCGCGTTGCTACCGCTCCCCCACCGCCAATCGGCAGGCCAGGCTTTAGGAAAGACTGCAACGCTACCATCGGCACAAACACTTTGATTTCACCTTGGTCAAACGAGGCCACTTCAAAAGGCAGATACACAAACACCGCACCGCCGCTGGTCAGGTACACATTGCGCGTAACGGGCAGCGTGTTCGTCGTCAGTTCGGTTGAAAGGGGCTCATTGGGCTGCAGACCCAAGGCCGGGCGGGCATAGCGGCCGATTACCGCTTCCAGTTGCTTTTTGGTGCCCTCGCGGAAGATATCATCATAGCCCAGGCCGCGGCCGGTGCGGGTATCATAGCTCCGGACGTAGGTGCCATACATGCCATGCGCGCCCCCCGAGAAGTCGTAGCCGAAATAGCCCAGGCTCAGCAGGTTGCCGGCGTTCCAGAGTACATAGGTGTTGGAAGACTGCTCATAGGCTAGCGCGGCCTGGGGGCTGTATTCGCCCGGTGTTTTAGGCTTAGCAACCAGAGGACCAACTTCCTTTTGATAGTCACGCGTGAACGTGGCCGACTGCTCTTTCCATACATCTTCCAGCGCCGGAGCTGGCTTGGTTTCTACGGAGTCGCCGCGCAGGCCACGCACGATGTTGGCTGCCAACGCATCTTTACTAGCTCCCGAAACCGGAATAAGTGCCTGCATGGTAATGCGGCCTGAAACGCTATCCTGTGGCTGACCCGGACGAGCCGGAACTTCCGAAGAGAAGCTGCGCGAAACAAAGCTGACGCCAATGGGCGGCTGCAAACGCCGCAGTACCACGGGCTGCCCGTCGCGGGTGCCTACCAGGCGCGTACCGTCCTGCTTGAGCATCCAGCGCGGGCCCGATTCCTTGTCACCTACTACTTCCACGCTTACATCGCGCAAGTACAGGCTGTCGGGGTTTATGCCGGGCACACCGGATAGCTCGTAGGGGCGCCCATCGGAAGTAGCATAGTAGCCCACTACCGGCCCCAGCGTAGATTCTTCGGGAATGTCGCCCAGGTTTTGCAGATGAATCGTAACGCTATCAGCGGAGCCGGGCAGCAAGCCGCGGTATTGGCGGTACCACGTGCCAGGAGAGTCGGCGGGGCCAGCGGGGGTAGTAGCCGTAGTTTGCGAGGCCGAGGAATCGGAGCCTGAGTTACAGGCGGTCAGGAGTAAGCCAAGGCCTAGTGGCGCAGCCAGAAAGCGGGCCAAAGCGGGGAGTCGAAAGGAATACGAGTTGCTCATTAGCTCAAAGAAAGCAGAATCAGGCTAGCCTTCCAACCGGGTGCAACATCTTGGCATTGCTTATCCGTGGCATTAAGCACGGCCGTATGTAGCAACATACTACCCCTAACCTATTCACCAACACCACTTTTTCTTTCGGTTATGAGTTACATAAAGGCGGGCACCGATGCCCATGGCAACGACGTCAAACTGCACTATATCGATCAGGGTCAAGGCAATCCTATCGTGCTGATTCATGGCTGGCCAGCTACCTACGAAATGTGGGAATACCAATTGGCCGAGCTACCTAAGCATGGCAACCGCGTAATTGCCTACACTCGCAGAGGATTCGGTAATTCCTCGAAAACGTGGGAAGGCAACGACTATGACACGTTTGCCGACGACCTGAAATCCGTGCTGGATACTTTGGATCTACAAAACGTAACGCTGGTTGGCTTCTCGATGGGAGGCGGCGAAGTGGCCCGCTACATGAGCCGCTACGGCGGTGCCCGCGTGAGCCGTGTGGCTTTCGTCTCGGCCGTAACGCCCTTTCTGCTTAAAACCGACGATAACCCCGACGGTGCGGCTAAAGCCAACTTCGATAAAATGGTTGCTGGTATTCAGGAAGACCGGTTTGACTTTCTGCAGACCTTTGGCAAGCAATTCTTTGGCGTGGGCACCATCAAACACCCCGTAAGCCAAGCTACCCTCGACTGGATGCAGTCGATCTGCCAACTAGCCTCGCCCCGCGCAACGGAACAGTGCGTATATGCTTTTGCGGCTACTGACTTCCGCGAAGACCTAGCAGCGCTGAAGGTTCCTACCCTTGTTATTCATGGCAGTTCTGATGAAACAGTACCGGCCAAAGTAAGCGGCGAGCGGATGACACAATATGTACCGCACGCTCAGTTTATTGAATACAGCGGTGCGCCTCACGGCCTATTCGTAACAGAGAAAGAGCGCCTGAACCGCGACCTGCTTGCATTTGCGAGCGGAGGTAAAGTATCTAATAGCGCCAGCTAAAGGCTGTTACTTACTGCACTACCAAAACGCGTTGTTGCTCTTGCAACGACGCGTTTTGGCTTTTATACACCTGTTCAGCTAGGTAGCTATATAGCCATACCCCTAGCAAGCAACAAAAAAGCCGGTCGGCCCAGAGGGCTGCCGGCTTTAGTGCAGATAGGGGTGCCAGTTTTGGTCGAGGGTACCGGCGCTGAGTTTGAGGAACCCCGTGAGGGTTGGTTTTTTGGGCTGCTGCCTGATGGTGAGGCCAGCTTCCTGCGGGGTACGGTGGCCCTTGGCGTGGTTGCAGCGGGAGCAGGCCGTCAGCAGGTTACTCCAACTGGAGTCGCCGCCCCTACTTCGAGGCAGTACGTGGTCTAGCGTCAGGTTTTTTGTAGAGCCGCAATACTGGCACTCAAAATGGTCTCGCTTCATGATGTTATGCCGGCTCAGCGCAATGCCTTTATAGGGCACACGCACGTAGCGCTGCAACCGGATGATGCTGGGCTTCGGAAACGCTTTGCTGACCGAACGCAACACCCCATCCGACTTGGCAATCAATTCGGCTTTCTCCAAAAACAGAAGTACGAAGGCCTTCTGTACACTGCACAGCGTAATAGCCGTGTAGTCACCGTTCAACACAAGCACTTTTTGGTCCATACACGCTAAGAGAAAAGAATCTGGTCTGCCAGAAAGCTAGATGATTCTTAGCGCATTAACAATAGCCAAACCGTTTAGTTCGGCCAAGTGGTCGTGGCCATTTACTAGGTATCCGAGATGGGCCAAGCCTAGTTCACGAAGGCAGCTACGCCGAGCCCCGCTATGCTGCGAAACAGCTTAATCCTCGGGCAGGATGCGCTTGATGAGGCGCAGTTTGTGGGAGTACTTCTGCAAGTCGCGGCGGAAGATACCGTTATGGTCTAGGGGGTCAATGCGAACTTCCCCGCTAGCATGCAGAATCTGCTGGTCTTCCAGCAGCAGCCCCACGTGTACAATACGACCGTCGGCATTATCGAAAAAGGCCAAGTCGCCGGGGCGGGTTTGGGCCACAAAATGGACCGGCTGGCCCAAATTAATTTGCTGATGCGCGTCGCGGGGCAGTTGCACGCCTACCAGGCCATAGAGCTGCTGCATCAGGCCCGAGCAATCAATACCAAATAGCGTTTTGCCGCCCCACAAATAAGGCGATTTCAGAAAAGTATGGGCCATTTTGACCACCAAACGCAGACGCTGGTCAACGGGGCCGTGCGGACCGTGCCCGTTCTGGGGGTTAGTAGCGGCCCCGTTATAGAAAAACTGCCGCTCGCCGAGGCGCAGCGTCATGCCATCGAAAAACGGCAACCTAGCCCCTAGCGTGACGGGAATCCGCGAGCCATGGTCGCTTACCATTTGTACCACATCTAAGGTGCGGGGGTGGTCTTGGCCTTGCCAGGCGTGCAAGTACTCCGCCGACACGGGCAAATGCTGCTTCACGTCAATCCAGCCCACATACTGATCGGCGGCTAGACGCACCTGATACCAGTTGCCCTGGGTGAGCAGAATAGAATAGCACTCCCCGAAGATGAGCTGAGTAACAATTTCGGCCTTATCTGTCGGTTCGGCCCGCACTGGCACGGCGCTCAGAGCGCAGACTCCGTGTTCCAAAGTGGTGAAATAGTGAAATAGTGACACGATGAGCTGGCTGCTCATCGGGCGTAAAGGTAAGCCGGAGGCCGCGTCTACTTTTTGATTTTTGCACGAAGCTGCTGCTTAAACTCCAGCTAGCCAAACTTCTGCTGGAAAACACCTTTGGCTCGCCCGGTAGGCTAGTAGTCTTTGGCGCGGTCCATTTCGCGCTTCTGGTCTTTGGCTTTCAGGTCGTCGCGCTTATCGAACAGCTTTTTGCCTTTGGCCAGGGCAATTTCCAACTTGGCAAACCCCCGGTCGTTCACAAACATCCGGATTGGGATAATCGTGAGGCCCTGCTCCTGGTTTTTGTTGGCCAGTTGCTTCAGCTCGCGCTTATTAAGCAGCAGCTTGCGGGGGCGAGTGGGCTCGTGGTTGTTGTAGGTGCCCTCGGTGTATTTGGCAATGGTGAGATTATGCACCCACAGGCTGCCATCGGGGTGGAAGCTGCAGAAGCCGTCCTGAATCTGGACACTGCCATCCCGAATGCTCTTGATTTCCGTGCCTTGCAGCATAATGCCCGCATCGTACTTCACCAGGAAAGCATACTCGTGGCTGGCACGGCGGTTTAAAATATTTACCCGTTTGGGTGTATCGTCTTTTTGTTTGGCCATGAGAAAGGAGCCGCAGAAGAGGCGGCGTAAGCAGGATTCGCAAATGCGGGCAGCAAGGTTGCGAATTTAAACGAGGGGTTTAGGAGCAGCAGCGGCCTAGGCCAGCTTCAGGCGCGGATCGGAGCTGACGAGCTGCGTGGCAAAGTCGCCGGCTTCGTACTGGAACTGGGCCGTCATGGCTACCATGCCGGCGTTGTCGGTGCAGTACTGGAAGGCCGGAATAAACACCTGCCAACCTTGCGCTTCGGCTTCCTGCTGTAATGCTTCGCGCAAGCCGCTGTTGGCCGCAACCCCACCCGCCAGGGCAATCTGAGTCAGGCCTTGATCGTGAGCGGCGCGGCGCAGCTGGCGCAACAGAGTCTGGATGATGGTGTACTGAATGCTGGCGCAGAGGTCGGCTAGGTTTTCCTGCACAAAGTCGGGGTTCTGAGCGGTTTCCTTTTTCAGAAAGTACAGCACGGCCGTTTTGAGCCCGCTGAATGAGAAATCGTAGCCAGACATGGCGCCTACCGGAAACGGAAAGCGTGTGGGGTTGCCTTGGCGCGCTAGCTTATCGAGGTGGGGGCCTCCGGGGTACGGCAGGCCTAGCAGCTTGGCGGTTTTGTCGAAGGCTTCGCCGGCGGCATCGTCAATAGTCTGGCCGATGATTTCCATATCCAGCGCGCTGCGCACTACTACCAGCTGGGTATGGCCGCCGCTCACGGTCAGGCACAGAAACGGAAATACTGGCCGGGGCGCGTCAATAAAATGCGCCAGAATATGGGCCCGCATGTGGTTTACGGCAATTAAGGGTTTGCCCAGGGCGAGGGCCAGCGTTTTGGCGAACATGCCACCTACCAGCAAAGAGCCCAGCAGGCCGGGGCCTTGCGTGAAGGCCACTGCATCGAGGTCCTGCTTTGAAACGCCGGCTTTTTGCAGGGCCGCTTCTACTACCGGAATCAGGTGCTGCTGATGGGCCCGCGAGGCCAGCTCGGGCACTACGCCACCGTATTGCACGTGTACCTGCTGGGTGGCCACCACATTAGCGCGGATTTCACCGCCCACCAACACGGCTGCCGAGGTATCATCGCAGGAAGACTCAATGGCCAGAATTACAGGATGCATACTACTATAGTAAGTGTCAAAAGTAAAGGCGTCGGCGGTTTGCTTGCTGAAGCAGCATAGTAACCACCACTAACGCAGGACGGGGGCTGATGCCCAAGCAGCCCCCTAACTTATCTGGCGCCGCAAACCCATTGCGGCCCGCGCCACCAGAAAAGTCGGCGGAATACCAAACTTACTAGCAAAGGTCGGAGCAAAACACCAGATTGCCGCTAGGTGCGTTTTATAGCTAACCTTCGCTGCCGCAGAAACGTTTTTTGCCCAGGCAACGGTCGGGCCTAACCCTGTATCTTTGTTGCGGTCTGCCGCTGACCTTTCCCTATCTGCCGCTCGTGCCTCGTTTCCTATCCGTCACCCTTAAGGTCTTGTTTGCTCTGCTGCTGCTGGTAGTGCTGGCGGTGGTGGGTGCCTTGGTGGCATTGCGCATTCCGAGTGTGCAGACGGATATTGCTCAGCGCGCCGCCCGCATCCTTACCGATAAGCTGGGCCAGAAAGTGCTGGTAGGCCGCGTAGATGTTCGCCCCTTCTCTCGGGTGTTGCTGGAAGGCGTGCGAGTACTGGATCGGCGCGGCAACGAGCTCTTCAACATTGGGCGGGCCGATGCCGACATCCGGCTTTTTACCGTTCTGGATCCTAGCCACTTGCACGTGGGCAAGCTCACGCTGGAAGAGCCGCGCTTTAACCTTATCACCTATAAGGATCAGCCTGATTCCACTACCCTCGATCAGTTCATCAAGTCGGTAAAGCGCCTGATTGGTCCTTCAGACACGACCAAAGTCAGCAAGCCCTTCGACTTCAAGATTGACGCTATTGGGCTGCGCAACGGCCGTTTTGTGCTCGACCGCCAGCACGTGCCCCGCATTCCGGAATACGGCCGCACCATGGATTACGCCCATATGTACCTCGACAGCATCTATGCCGATGCTGACCAGCTGTGGATTAAAGGCGACACCATTCACGCCAATATTCGGGGCCTGCGCACCGTGGATACGCCTTCCGGCACGCGCCTGCGCGAGCTGACGGCAAACATGACCTACGCCGATAAATTCTGGGAGTTTGATAAGCTGATGCTGCGCGTGCAAAACAGTCAGCTCCATGATTATCTGCGCTTTGAATACCAGCACTTCCTGAATTTCACAGACTTCAACGACTCCGTGCGGGTAGTGGCACGGCTCAAGCCCAGCCGCGTGTACTCCGATGATATTGCCAAGTTTGCGCCTCAGCCGTTCATGCGCGACCTGAAGGAAACCGTGCTGATTTCGGGCGAGGCCAAAGGTTACGTGCGCAATTTCACCACCAAAAACCTCGACATCCAGTACGGCAAAAACTCCCGCGTGAAAGGCGACATCAACGTGGAGGGCTTGCCTAACATCAAGGAAAGCTTCGTGGAAATGCGCCTGCAGCCCTCGGTGCTCGATGGGCGCGACATCCGGCGCTACATTCCGGCTTCGGGCTGGCCGTATGTGCAGCGCCTAGGGGTAGTAAAGCTGAAAGGCCAATTCCTCGGTTTCTACAACGACTTTGTGGCCAATGGCTCGTTCCAAACGGCCCTGGGTTCAGTCGTCTCCGACGTTAACCTCAAGTTCAAAACCGACCCGCGCTACTCCAGCTACGAAGGCCAAGTGCGCACCACCGGCTTCCAGCTGGGCAAGCTGCTCGGTGATGAAAGGACCATTCGCGACATCACCATGAATGGCAAGGTAGAGGGCGTGGGCTTTGATATGCGCACGGCCCGCCTCACGGCCAACGCCACAGTGCAGAGCATTTGGCTCAATGGCTACCGCTACCGCAACATCACCACCAACGGGCAGTTCAGCCGCGAGTCGTTCACGGGCAAGCTGGCCGCCAACGACCCTAGCCTGCAGTTTGACGCCGACGGCACCATCAGCCTCAATAAAGCTCGCCAGGCCTTCGACCTGCGCGCCCGCATCCGGCGCGCCGACCTGCGCGCGCTTGGCCTGACCAGACAAAGTGTAACGGTGGCAACAACGGCTGATGTCAAGTTTGAAGGCCTGCGCCTGGATGCGCTGCTAGGCTATGCGCGCCTGCGAAACTCCCGTATCAGCTACGCGGGCCGCACCGTGCCTGTTGACACGCTGGACATTTTCAGCCGCTACAAAGCCGGACAACGCAGCCTTACGGTTCGCTCCGAAGTACTAAACCTGAACCTCGACGGCAACTTCACACCCACCACCGTCATCCGGGACGTGAACACCCTGCTGACGGAGTATCGCCTCAACTTTGAGAGCAACGACGCAGCACTGGCTGCCTACTACCGCCGCAAGCGCCAGGTGCCGCTGAAAGACTACCAGATTGCGCTGGATTTGTATCTGAAGCAGCCGAATCCGGTGTTGCACCTGTTTGTGCCGCAGCTTACCATTTCCGACTCCACCCGCATTGATGGCACGTTCCGCAACGGCCAGACTTCTATTTTACAGCTGGGTGGCCGCGTGCGCGAGCTGCGCTACGATAGTGTGCAGCTGCGCAACAACGAGTTTGACCTGACTACCTCCAAGCTCCCCTATCGACCCGAAATACTGGCCCAGGCCAGCGTGACCTCAGAGCAACAGCGAGTGCCGGGGTTGGGCGCTACTGAGAAGTTTTATGTAGAAGGCGTCTGGGACCAGGAACGCATCAACTTCTCTACCTCCCTAGCTCAAACCGGCACTACCAACAAAGCCCAGATCAACGGTGCCCTGGCTTTCCTGGAAGATGCCATCAAAATTACCTTCCGACAGTCGGGCGTGAATGTGCTGGGCAAGGAATGGGCTATTGCCCCCGACAACTCCCTGGTAATTTCGGGCGGCGGTCGCGAGTTCGATTTTCAGAATGTAACGCTCAGCAACGGGCCACAGAGCATTAGTGCCCAAGGCTTTCTGTCGGAAAACGTTAACAAGCCGCTGGCCCTGACGGTAAGTAACTTCGAGCTAGCTACGCTCAACGGGCTAACCGGCAGTCAGAAATTTGGGGGGCGGGTGAATGCGCTCAGCACCATCAGTGGCGTATTTGGCCCACTGGTTATCAACTCCACACTGAGCGTTGATTCTCTGAGCATGGACAACGTGCTCATTGGCAACGTGAAAGGCCGGGGTGATTGGGAAAACGGGTCCAAACGCCTGGCCGTGAACCTAGATGTGGAGCGCGACCAGACACGAGTAGTGGCCCTTACTGGCTATTATTCCCCAGGCTCTGAAACCCAGCAACTCAACCTAACCGGTGTGCTGGCCGATGCGCCGGTAAAGCTGGCGGAGCCTTTTCTGAACACGATTTTCCGCGACCTGGGGGGTAGCGCCCGCGGCACGCTGCGCTTGAGTGGCCTACTGAAAGCGCCCGTGCTCACCGGCAATATTGATGTTACCGATGGGCAGCTCACGTTTATTTACCTAGGCACCACGTACACGTTCTCGGACCGCATCAGCTTCCTGCAAGACCGGATTGCGCTGCAGAATATCACGCTGCGCGACCCGCAGGGCAATACGGGGGTAGTAAGCGGCAGCATTTACGAACAGGGCTTCCAGAACATGCGGCTGGATCTGAATGCCTCTTTCCGAAAGCTGCAGGTGCTTAATACCACCCGCAAAGACAACGAGCTGTATTTTGGGCAGGCGTATGCCACCGGCACAGCCATTGTGCGCGGTCCCTCCGATAACTTATTCATAAACGTGACGGCACGTAGCGACGCGGGCACTCGCGTTTCGCTTCCCTTTGACAACGCCGCCAAAGCCGAGCAGGCCAAGTACATCCGGTTTGTGAACCGCAACATTCCGGATACGGCCCGCACCAGGCCAGTGGAAATAGCCGGCACCTCCGACCTATCGGGCATTCGGCTGAACATGAACCTGGATATCACGCCGGATGCGTACGTGGAGTTGCTGCTGGATGAAAGTACCGGCGACATTATCCGGGGTACGGCGGCCGGCCAACTGCGCCTCAACATTGATACCCGCGGCGACTTTAACATGTACGGGCAGGTAGAGATTGTGCGCGGAGCCTACAATTTCACGCTGCAAGGCCTCGTGAATAAGGAGTTTGTGGTGCGGCCCGGTGGCACCATTTCCTGGAACGGCGACCCGCTGGCCGGCGAGATGAACGTAACAGCCACGTATACCCAGCGCACCTCCCTAGCCCCTGTACTGGCTACCAACACGGCCGTAGTACCCGTTACGGCCGTCATGAACCTGACGGGGCCACTGCTGCAGCCCATCATTCGACTTAACCTGGAGTTCAACGACATTCCATCCTCCTTGGAAGGAGACTTGGCGGCCTTCTTTTCGGCGCTGCGAAATGATGAACAGGAGCTGAACCGACAGGTATTTAGCTTAGTAGTATTCCGACAGCTGACCCCGATTGGCTCATTGGCCGTGACGCGCTTGCAGGGAGAAAATAACGCCATCGGCAACAGCCTGGGCCAGATTATTTCCACCCAGCTAGGCCTGCTTACGTCTCAAATCGACCCAAACCTGGAAATCAGCTTTAACCTGACGGGCCTTACAGCCGAAGACTTGCAGGCTTTGCAGCTGCGCTTGAGCTATTCGTTTATGAACGGACGCCTACGCATTACGCGGGAAGGCAGCTTCGGCAACAACTCCAACGGCACCAACGGCCCGCAGCCTATCCCGAATGCCCAGTCCTCGGTGCTCGGCGACCTGAGCCTGGAATATTACCTGCGACCCGATGGTAAGTTTCGGGCCAAGCTGCGCTACGAAACCACGCCGCGCGACCTTACGGGCCTGAACCAGAACACCAACCAGGCGCGGGCTGGCGTCTCGTTGCTGCACACGGAGCAGTTTGACTCTTTCCGCGAGTTGTTTGCCCGTAAGCGCCTCAGTCGCCGCGACCGGAATGCCCGCAAAGCCCGCGAACTACAGATTGACGATGATCCTCGTACCGTAATGTAAAGGTGAAATTGTGAAGGGTGAAGTTGTGCATACCACCAGTCACTCTCCACGCTTTTTCACAACTTCACTTCTCACAATTTCACCAATGCCGCAACCCCGCCCGACTCGTAAGAAAAAGCTAGGCAGCTACCCGCACACTATGGTGGTGTTCAGCATTACACTGGCGTTGCTAGTAATCGGGCTGTTTGGACTGCTGCTGATTCACGCGCACAAGATTTCAACGCTGGTAAAGGAAAACCTGGAAATGCAGGTGTATTTGGAGCGCGGCCTGCCCGAAACGCAGCTTCTGCGGCTGCAGCAAGACCTTTCCCGCAAGCCCTACATTGCCGTGAAGGATGGGCAGCCGCAAGTCCGGTTTCTCTCGAAAGAAGAAGGAGCCAAGCAGCTCATCGACCAGACCGGCGAAGACTTCCAGCAATTCCTCGGCGACAACCCCTTGCGTGATGCGTACCTGCTGAAAATCAACGCCGACTTTACCACCGCCGATAACCTAGCCCGCATCAAAAAGGAGCTAGGGCAGGAAGAAGGCGTGTTTGAGGTAGAATACGTGGAAAGCCTGATTACTTCCGTGAACAAGAACCTGCGCAACGTAAGCCTGGTGCTGCTGGGCTTTGCTACCATCCTCACGTTTGTGGTGGTCGTCCTGATCAACAATACCATTAAGCTGGCGCTGTTTTCACAACGTTTCCTCATCCGGAGCATGCAGCTGGTGGGCGCTACCCCCTCCTTTATTCAGTGGCCATTTCTGCGCCGTGCGGTGTGGCAGGGCTTGGTAAGCGGCATTCTGGCGGGCCTGCTGCTGCTGGTAGTGCTCCAATACGCCTACCTGCAGCTCGCCGACCTGCGCCTGTTTCAGGATGTGCGCCTGTTTGGAGCGCTGGGCATTTTGCTGATGGTGCTGGGCATGGGCATTGGCTTTCTGAGCTCTTGGCGGGCCGTGCGCAAGTACACGGGTATGTCGCTGGATGAGCTGTACTAACATCCGCACCTGGCAGTCCGCCGCACTAGCTCCTATTAGAGCTCAAACCCGTACACTACTCAGCGCTAGGCCTAGGGCCACACCCAACTTGCTTGCGGCCTGCTTGCTGCTTTTTCCCGCTTCCCTTCCGCTAACCTTGTACCTTTGCCCTATGGAACCGAACACTCCCCGCTTTGCCTTCGGGCCGCGCAACTATCGGCTGATGTTTATTGGGCTGGCCGTGCTGGCCGCCGGCTTTATCACAATGACCCTGGACACGGCCGATTACGGTGAAGGTTTTCTGGGAATTACGTTAGGGCCTATTCTGCTGGCCATTGGGTTTGGTATTGAGTTCTGGGCTATTATGGCCCGCTCAGGCACCACCGCCCCTGTAGCGCAGGATGCTACCACTACGGCCACTGTGGCCCAACAGCCTGCTCCGGCTGCCCCAGTAGCCGCGCCCCAGCAGGCTCCTACCTATAAACGCTAATCTGGCTTAGTGGGCCAGGAATATGCCGGAAGCACCGAGCGTATTCCTGGCCTCGTGTCGTTACCTCTCCCCTCCATGACGTATTGGCAAGCACTGCTGCTAGCTATTGTTGAAGGCCTAACTGAATTTCTGCCGGTTTCTAGCACGGGGCACATGATTATCGTGGCCAACCTGCTCGGTATCGGCCAGCTTTCCTTTACTGACACGTTTATCACGTCCATTCAGTTTGGGGCCATTCTCTCAGTAGTAGCCCTGTACTGGCGGCGTTTTCTACAGAGCTTTGACTTTTACCTAAAGCTAGCAGTGGCCTTTGTGCCATTTGGCATCCTGGGGTTTCTGCTCAAGGACGTAATTGAGGCCTTGCTAAAGGATGTGTCGGTGGTGGCCTGGGCGCTGGTACTTGGCGGCGTTGTGCTGGTATTTATTGATAAGCTGTTCAAGAACCCCGGCAAAGAAGTAACTACGCCCAACTTTGGGCAGGCGCTGCGCATTGGCTTGTTTCAGTGCATTGCCTTGATTCCGGGCGTATCGCGCTCCGCAGCTACCATTATCGGTGGCTTGTCGCAGGGCTTCGACCGACGCTCCGCGGCCGACTTCTCATTTCTGCTGGCAGTGCCCACTATGGCTGTCATTACGGCCTATCAGCTGTACAAAACCTTCAAAATTGCCACGCCCGGCGCCAACGAAATCAAGCTGCTGCTGTTTGGCAACGTAGTCGCGTTTATTGTGGCACTGTTGGCCGTGAAGTCATTTGTCGATTTTGTGTCGCGCTTCGGGTTTCGGGCTTTTGGCCTTTACCGCATTGGCGTAGGCGTAATTATTCTGGTAATGATTGCGCTGGGCATTCCGCTGCACATTCTGTAACCCACGCTGCTCAGGCGGCTCTTTTCAACCCCGGTCGGCGTACTGCGTTCTGCCAACCAGCTGGCTTCCTCAACGGCAGCTAGCCTTGCCTTATGGAAGACTCCCTACCTACCCCGACACCTTCAACCGACGCCGCTGCTCGCTTCGACTTTGAAACCGGCGAGGTGCTGCTCGTGGATAAGCCGCTCACCTGGTCGTCGTTTGATGTGGTGCGCAAGGTGAAAAACACACTGCGCATCAAGAAAATCGGGCATGCGGGCACCCTCGATCCGCTGGCTACCGGCCTGCTGATTTTGTGCACCGGCAAAATGACCAAGCAGATTGACCTGATTCAGGCTCAGGAAAAAGAGTACACCGGCACGTTCCGCCTGGGCCAGACTACCCCCAGCTTCGACCTGGAAACCCCCGTTGACCACGAAGCGCCCTACCAGCACCTCACCGAGGAGGACCTGCGGGCGGCCCTAGCCCCTTTCATCGGCCAAATCGAGCAAACGCCGCCTTTGTTTTCGGCGGTGAAAGTAAACGGAGAACGCGCCTACGAGGTAGCCCGACGCGGTGGCGAGGCCGAAATCAAAAGCAAGCAGATTACCATTCGGGAGTTTGAGCTTAACCGCATTGCCCTGCCCGACGTCGATTTCCGGGTGGTATGCACCAAAGGCACCTATATCCGCAGCTTGGCCCGCGACTATGGCGCCGCCCTAGGCTCCGGCGCACACTTAACCAAGCTGGTGCGCACCCGCATTGGCGAGTATCAGCTGACCGACGCCCTCACTATGGAGGCCATTGAAGCCCTGCGCCCGCCCCGCCCCGCCGGCGAGGCAGAGCGACCCGAACGCTCGGGCGGCCGGCAGCGCCAACGCAAACCGGAGCGCCGCGCGGGACTCGAATACTTCCAGGCCAACCACACGCCACCGCCTGCCGCCGACGAAACACCGGAACCGGCAGCGTAAAGCCACTTGCTCACGTAGTATACTTGCGGCCTCTGCTGCCTAGGTGTGCTGCTGAGCCCAACCCTACCTTCGCGCAGCTCTTTTTAGTTCACTGATCTGCTTATTTTTCCTATGCACGTTATTCAGGACCCCGCGCAGTTTCCGCACTTAGGCAATGCCGTAGTAACCAGCGGCACCTTCGACGGGGTCCATGTGGGGCACCAGCAGATTCTGCGGCGCCTGCTTGAGGTAGCGCGGCAGAGCGGTGGTCCTTCGGTGGTTATCACCTACTGGCCGCACCCGCGTCTAGTGTTGGCCCCGCCACCCTCGCACCCGGAGCCGCTTGACCTGCATTTGCTGAATACCCTGCCGGAGCGCATTGCGAAGCTATCGGAGCTAGGCGTTGATTACCTGCTGATTGTGCCGTTCACCAAGGAGTTTGCGGCCTGGACTTCCGAAGAATACATTCAGAATATTCTGCTGCGCACAGTGGGCACGCGCCAGTTAGTTATTGGTTACGACCACCGATTTGGCAAAAACCGCGAAGGCGGCTTCGAATACTTGAGCCAACACGCCGACCGCTATGGCATGACGGTAGAAGAAATTCCGCGCGAAGATATAGATGCCGTGGGCGTGAGCAGCACGCGCATCCGGCGGGCCCTGGAAGCCGGCGATGTGGCTACTGCCAGCCGCTACCTGGGCTACTCCTACCCCCTCACCGGCACTGTAGTGAAAGGGCGGCAACTGGGCCGCACCATCGGCTGGCCAACCGCTAATATTCAGTGTGAGGAACCTCTGAAGCTGATTCCGGCCCGGGGCGTGTACGCCGTAATGGCTACCACTGCGGCTGGCACGCACCACGCGGCCATGCTCAATATTGGCGTGCGCCCCACAGTAGGCGGCAACCTGGCCCAAACGGTAGAGGCCCACTTGCTCGACTTCGATGGCGACCTATATGACCAGCCCCTAACGGTGCAGTTTGTGGCCCGCTTGCGTGAGGAGCAGAAGTTTGATGGCCTAGATGCTCTGAAAGAGCAATTAAGCCTGGATGCCGCCGACGCCCGCCGACATTTGCTGGGGGCCTAAGCAGTTTAAGGCACCTAGCACCCTAGCAATTCGGCCTTCAATTACCTGTTGAGTGGGAAAGCCTGCGAGAAAGCCTAACTTTCCGCCCCAAACTTTTCCCACCCAACCTATGATTAACAAAGTGGTAGCCGGTCCGGCCGAAGCCCTGCGCGGCCTCACCGACGGCATGACGCTGATGCTCGGCGGCTTCGGCCTGTGCGGCATTCCCGAGAACTCGATTCAGGAAATTCTGAACCTAGGTGTAAAAAACCTCACCTGCATCAGCAACAACGCCGGTGTCGATGACTTCGGTATTGGCCGCCTGCTGCAGACCAAGCAGGTGCGCAAAATGATTTCCAGCTACGTAGGCGAAAATGCTGAGTTTGAGCGGCAGCTGCTGAGCGGTGAGCTGGAAGTAGAGTTGATTCCGCAGGGTACCCTAGCCGAGCGAGTACGCGCCGGCGGCGCCGGCATTCCGGCGTTCTTTACGCCAGCCGGCTACGGCACCGAGGTAGGCGAAGGCAAAGAAAGCCGGGAGTTCAACGGCAAAATGTATTTGCTGGAAACCGCGCTACACGCTGATTTCGCCTTCGTGAAGGCTTGGAAGGGTGACACGGCCGGCAACCTGATATACAAAGGCACGGCCCGAAACTTCAACCCCATGATGGCCACGGCTGGCAAAATCACGGTGGCCGAGGTAGAAGAACTGGTGCCCGCCGGCAAGCTGGACCCTAACCAGATTCATACGCCCGGCATTTTTGTGCAGCGCATTTTCGAGGGCAAAAACTACGAGAAGCGCATTGAGCAGCGCACGGTTCGGCAGGGCTAAGCACCGGTTTGCCGCCGTTTTCTACCTAGTGCATTCCTGGCTTTCCTGAGGTTGATATGAAATACCCGACGCTTGCTTTGTTGCTGCTCAGCGGCTGGGGCGCGGTGGCGCAAATTGCCGCTCCCGCCAAACCCGCCGTAGCTAAAGCCCACGCCCAGGCCTTAACCTCGGCGCCGGTTTCGTTGCCGGCCATTGATGCGCTGCTGCAAGAATACACGGCCGCCAACAAGGTGCCCGGCGCCATTGCCCTGATTGCCCGCGACGGTAAAATCATTTATCGGAAGGCGGTTGGGCTCGATGATGTGGCTAGTAAAAAGCCGCTGCGCGAGGATGCCATTGTGCGCATTGCCTCCCAAACCAAGGCCATTACCAGCGTGGGCGTGATGATGCTCTTCGAGGAAGGCAAGTTTCAGCTCGACGACCCCGTATCGAAGTACCTGCCGGAATTTCGAAACCCCAAGGTGCTGGCCACTTTCAACGCCCGAGACTCCAGCTACACCACTGTGCCTGCGCGCAGCGAGGTAACCATTCGCCAGCTCCTGACGCATACCTCGGGCATCGGCTACGCCGTTATTGGCTCGCCGGAGGCTAATGCTATTTACGCTAAGGCTCACGTTCCGAGCGGCATTGGAACGCCGGCGGGGTTGCTGGCGCCCGCCATGAAGGCGCTGGGCCCGCTGCCCCTCATGCACCAGCCCGGCGCGCAGTTCACGTACGGCCTGAACACCGATGTGCTTGGGTATCTGATTGAGGTGGTATCGGGGCAGCCGTTGGATCAGTTTCTGCGCACGCGCCTGTTTGAGCCGCTCGGCATGCGCGACACCTACTTCTACCTCCCCGCAGAAAAGCAGACCCGCTTGGCTAAGCTCTACACCGAGGATGCCAGCAAAAACACCATTCCAAGCCCGGCCAAGCTAGCCTCCCTAGGCAACATCAACCCCAATTACCCCAACACGGCCGGTACCTACTTCGCGGGCGGCGCGGGCTTATCGTCGACTATTGATGATTACGCCGTGTTTCTGCAAATGCTGCTGAACGAGGGCGAATACCGCGGCCAGCGCCTGCTCAAGCCCGCCACGGTGCGCCTGATGACCAGCAACCAGATTGGCTCAGTTGAGCAGGGCCTGAATAAATTCGGCTTAGGCTTCAGCATTATTACACCAAAAGGCGCAGCACCCTCTAGCCTTTCGGAAGGCACGTTTGAATGGGGCGGCATCTTCGGGACTACCTATTGGGTTGACCCTAAGGAGAAGATTGTGGCCCTGCTCTACACCCAGAAACACCCCAACAGCTACGGCGACTTGGGCGACAAATTTAAGCGTCTGGTTCGCCAGACGGTAATCCAATCGAAAGCAACACCTGTGAAATAAGTGCTGCTCTCTCCCACCTTACTTTCCCACCCCATCATGTTAGATAAACACGGTATTGCCAAGCGCATTGCGCAGGAAGTAGAAAACAACTCCTACGTCAACCTGGGCATCGGTATCCCAACCCTGGTAGCCAACTACATTCCGGAAGGCATCAATGTGGAGCTGCAGTCGGAGAACGGGCTGCTAGGCATGGGGCCGTTCCCAACCGAAGCCGAGGTGGACCCCGACCTCATCAACGCCGGCAAGCAAACCGTGACCACCCTACCTGGCTCCAGCATCTTCAGCTCCGCCGATTCGTTTGGCATGATCCGGGGCGAGCACGTGGACCTGACCATTCTGGGCGCCATGGAGGTATCCGAGAACGGCGACATCGCCAACTGGAAGATTCCGGGCAAGATGGTAAAGGGCATGGGCGGCGCCATGGACCTAGTGGCTTCGGCCAAAAACATCATTGTGGCTATGCAGCACGTAGCCAAAGATGGCTCCTCAAAACTGCTGCCCGCCTGCACGCTGCCCATCACAGGGTTGCGCTGCGTCAAGAAAATAGTGACGGAGCTGGCTGTGTTGGACGTTACGCCCGACGGTTTTGTGCTCCGCGAGCGGGCGCCCGGCGTTACCGTAGAGCAGATTAAAGCCGCCACCGCCGGCAAGCTCGTCATCCCCGACGACGTGCCAGAAATGGCGCTGTAAGTCAGCAGCCAGCTAAAGTACATGAGTCCCGGGCAACACTTTACGTTCTGATACTAGGTAGCAAATTACCTCAGAACGTAAAGTGTCGCGCGGGGCTTTGTATATCGGTCCGGTTGATTGCTATGAGCGTGGCGTCAGTAACTACTCCCCGGTCATGCTGAGCGCAGCCGAAGCATCTCTACCACTTCGCTAGGCAAGTTGATTAGCCAGATTTAGAGATGCTTCGGCTGCGCTCAGCGTGACCGGCAACTTTTGGTTATACATCCTTAGCGTCTACCTACCCTACCTCACTTCGAGCTCAAAAACGCTTTGGCTAGTATGCGCTGGGCGGCTTCTAGGGTGAAGTGGGAAAAATAGCGGCGTAGTTGAGCCAGCGCTTCCGGTGGCGTGAGCGAACCGGCCCTGACCGCATCAACGAGGTAGTAAGCCAACGTATCGGGTTGGCCAGTGAGGGCCGGAAACTCGTCGTGCAAATGGTAGCGGCTCAGTATCTGCACCCGAAGCCAGGGCGATGCGCCGGGCACTTGCCGCACCAGGCGCTCCATGAGCAGCTGCACTTCGTCCATAAAAAGCGTGCGCACCAAGCCATGTGGGGCCGGCACAGGTTGCCCCGCCACAGCCGTCAGCAATACGGCCGCCGGCGTTTCGGGCACCCAGCGCTCTACCTCCGGCGGGGCGCAAAGCCACGCCGTGCCCGGGAAAACTTCCGGAGCTGATAAGATGCGGGCTAGCGTTTGCATACGTCGTTCTTCGGGCGGCAGCATACTGCAAGGTACGAGGATACGGGCGCTTGGAGATGTTGCCTCACTCCTTCTGTGGTGTATCTTCGGAAATCCGGCCACTTTCTCTCTGCCTGCTTATGTGCTACCGCTACGCCTCGGTTCTGGTCTCGTTGCTGCTTGTTGGGTTAGTGGCTCCGGCCCGTAGTCAGCAGGCAATCAGCCTTTCGCTGGCTGACATGCCTAGCGTAGGCGATACGCTCCGGCTAAGCCAGGCCGGCGCAGCCACGAGCGTATCGCTCAGCCAAACTGGCCCCAATCAAACCTGGGATTTTTCTGGCCTAACGCCGGTCAGCCAGCGGGTGGGTCGGATTGAAAACGTGGCTAGTACTCCCGGCTTCCTGCCTGTAACATTTGGGCCACTATCCGGCGTAAATCGTGCAACCCAGGCCGTTCGTCAAGACCTGGGCCCACTGGCCGAAGCCGGCTTACCTGTAAGCGAGGTGTATCAGTTTTTTAATGCTTCCGCCGCTGATTACCGGCAGGTAGGCTTTGGGGCGGTGCTGCAAGGCACAGGGTTGCCCGCCACGTATCAAAGCCAGCAGCTGCAGGATGTGGTGTACCGGTTTCCGCTCACGTATGGCCAAAAAGACTCCAGCAACTCCGATTTTACGGCCAGTGTACCTACCCTAGCTTACCTGCGGGAAAAGCAGAAACGCGTAAACCACGCCGATGGCTGGGGCACACTCATCACGCCTTTTGGCACCTTTGCTGCGCTACGGGTCGTGAGCACGCTCACTGCCCACGACAGCCTCTCGGTGCAAAGTCAGCCCGGCACCGCCCTCGACCGGGTAACACGCGAGTACAAATGGCTGGGCCTGAAGCAGGGGCTCCCGCTGCTGCAAATAACCACGCAAGTGGTAGCCGGTCGCGAAACGGTAGCGCTACTAGAATACCGCGACGTGTACCGCCGCCTCAGCGGGCCCCTGGCCAACAGCACTCCCCTGTCTGAATCGGCAGTTTCGGTGTTTCCTAACCCCGTGCGCTCCGGCGAGCCGCTGCGCCTGACGTTGCCCGCATCGGCAGGGCTAGTAACCATTACCGCTACGGACGTGACCGGGCGCCTGCTTTTCCGGCAAGAACTTACCCGACCCGGCCGCACCTTGCTGCTGCCTTCCAGTGCCTTTGGCTCCTTCCGGGGGGTAGTACTTCTGCGGGTGCAAACGGCAGCCGGAGTTGCCGTGCGGCGTGTGGTTCGGGAGTAGCACGCGTGCCTATTTCCTCTCGTTCTTCACACCGCCCGAGGCCAGCTAGAATCGCGCGGCTGATCTATTTCTTTACTAAAGTTGTTGTGCACCCGTAAGAGAGGTGCCGCGCCCGGCTACCGGGTGGGTATCTTTGACCTTGTTTTGCTACTTTCTTTCTGACACATATGTCCACCACTTCACATGGGAAAGCCGGCGGGGGCTCCGCCAAAAAAAATACGCTTCCTGGCATGCCCACCACTCCTGAGCTGCTGACGCCTACTGCTATTCCGGCCCACAAACTCGTGTTGCGCACACTGCGCCGCTCCGATTTTAAGGCCGTGAAGGAAATCATGGACAAGGTGTACTCCAATATGGAAGGCTCCTGGTCGCAGGAAGAGTATAACGCCTTGCTGAAGAAGTTTCCGGAGGGCCAGATCTGTATTGAAGACAACGGCCAGATTGTGGCGGCTGCGTTGGCCATCATTGTGCAGTATTCCGACTTCGGCGACCGACACACCTACGCCAAAATTACGGGCAACGGCAAATTCAACACGCACAACCCCGATGGCGACACGCTGTACGGTGTAGACGTGTTTGTGGACCCTGAGTATCGCAGCCTGCGCCTGGGCCGGCGCTTGTACGACGCTCGCAAGGAGCTCTGCGAAAACCTAAACCTGCGAGCTATGGTAGCAGGGGGCCGCATTCCGGGCTACGCCGCGTACGCCAACGAAATGACGCCTGCCAAGTACGTGGAAATGGTGCGCAACAAGGAGCTCACCGACCCTATCCTCACCTTCCAGCTCTCCAACGACTTCTACGTCCGCAAGCTCATCCGGGGCTACCTGCCCTACGACTCCGAATCGAAAGCCTACGCCACTCTGCTGGAGTGGATCAACGTGTACTACGACGAGGAAAGCGACAAGCTAATCGGTAACCAGAAGTCGAACGTGCGCATTGGCATTGTGCAGTGGCAAATGCGCGCCACCAAAAACCTCGAAGACTTCTTCCAGCAGATGGAATTCTTCGTCGATACGGTTTCGGGCTACAAGGCCGACTGCGTGCTCTTTCCGGAGTTCTTCAACGCGCCGATGATGGCGCTTACCAACGAGGAGTCGCCGTCGGTGGCAATTCGTTCGATGTCGGCCTTCACAGAGCCCATCAAAACGAAAATGATGGAACTGGCCGTGAGCTATAACATCAATATTATTGCCGGCTCCATGCCGCTCTACGATGATGGCAAGCTCTATAATGTGAGCTACCTCTGCCGCCGCGATGGCACCGTAGACGAGCAGTATAAACTGCACGTAACCCCCGATGAGGCCAGCTATTGGGGCATGCGCGGCGGTGACAAGCTGCGCTGCTTCGACACGGATTTCGGCAAAATCGGCATCCTCATCTGCTACGACGTGGAGTTCCCTGAGCTTTCGCGTATGCTCTCGGATGAAGGCATGAAAATCCTGTTTGTGCCCTTCTGGACGGATACCAAAAACGCCTACCAGCGCGTGCGCCTTTGCGCCCAAGCCCGGGCCATTGAAAACGAGTGCTACGTGGCCATTACCGGCTCGGTAGGCAACCTGCCCCGCGTCGAGAACATGGACATCCAGTACTCGCAGAGTGCCGTGTTCAGCCCTTCTGACTTTGCCTTCCCCCACGATGCTATTGTGGCCGAAGCAACCCCGAACACGGAGATGACCCTCATTGCCGACCTCGACCTAGACCTGCTTAAGGACCTGAACACCAGCGGGGCCGTGCGTAACCTCCGTGACCGGCGCAAGGACCTGTACTCGCTGAGCTGGGCCAAGAAAACCGAACGCGACGACGAGCTACTAGCCCAAGGCGAAGAGCGAGCCCCCAAAACTGCCAGCCGCCGCAAAGCAGTGTCGGCGGGCTAGGCCTTAGCTTCTTCTGAACTAGACTTCCGCTTTCTGTACTTCCAACGACCTGTCAAGCGCTTGACAGGTCGTTTTTGTGTGCGGCAAGGTGTAATTTTTAGGCTTCCCTACTGACAATCAGCCTTTTTAGCCCACTAGCATTAAAACCAGATTAATTACTGCGGAGCTAAAAGCCTTCTCGCGCTCAACTCCGTATCTACGAAAGCCTATATAGGCTACCCATTTTAACTCCATTCTCATTCACTAACCTCTACGTATTCATGTTTACAACTTCTACTCGCCGCATGACGGCCCGGCGGGGCGGCTTCCTGCTAGGAGTGGCCGCCTTCTTGGCAACTGCTGCGCCAGTTGCGGCTCAAACCGTGTACGGCATATCCCAAGGCGGAATTCCGATAACCGCCAGTCTGGTAACCTTTGATGTGGCAACGCCGGGCACGCTCACGGCCGCGCTTCCGATAACGGGCCTTACCGCGGGCCAGAACCTAGTAGGCATTGACTTCAGGCCGAACACCGGCGAGCTGTTTGCCCTGGGCTATAACCCTACCGGCACTCAGGCCCAGCTCTACACCCTCAACCGCACCACAGGTGCTGCCACCACTATAGGCCCGGCCCTCACCCTGAATCTGGGCACGGAGCTGAACCGTATTGGTTTCGACTTTAATCCTACAGTAGACCGCATCCGGGTAACCTCAGGAGCCCGCACCAACTTCCGGCTAAACCCTAACAATGGCGCTTTAGCGGCTACTGATGGCCAGCTTACGTACGCTCCTGCAGATGCTAATACGGCTCAAACCCCAGCCGTAGGCTCTTCGGCTTACACCAACAGCTACATCGGGGCTACTGGTACCACGCTCTATAACCTCGACGAAGCCAACAGTCGCCTCGTTACCCAGCTCCCACCCAATGACGGCGTTCTGAACACGGTAGGCACCGCCCCGCTGGGCGTTACCTTGAACGGCATGGCCCAAGTCTCTGATCTGGATATCTATTTCAACCCCACTACCAGTACCAACGCGGCTTACATGACGGTGGCTACGGCTACCGGCCTCACGGCCGCTACTACCACGCTTTATACCGTAAACCTCACTACGGGTGCCGCTACAGCGGTGGGGCCGGTAGGCACGGGCCCGCTGGTGGCCATCACGGATATTGCCTTCCAGATAAACCGCCCGGCTACGCTGCCCGCCATTACCGGCCAATTGGCCTATGCGTTGGCCGGCAGCAACATTCTCTCGTTTGACACTGCCCTGCCTGGTACCATCCGGACTTCGGTGGGCATTACGGGGGTAGCGGCTTCCCAAACGTTGGTGGGCATGGACGTGCGCCCGCTGGATAACCGCCTGTATGGACTAGGATATGATGCCGCCATGCAAATGGGCCAGCTGTATACCATCAACCCCACTACGGGCGTGGCAACTGCTACCGGCAACCTAGTACCGCTGGCGCTGGGCACTGGCAGCATTGGCTTCGATTTCAACCCGGCCGTAGACCGCATTCGGGTAGTAGGAGCCAACCGCGGCAACTTCCGCCTGAACCCCAACGACGGCACCGCCGCCCCTACCAACGATGGGCAGCTGACGTACGCCACTACCGATGCGAATGCCAGCGCCACACCGGCTATTGGCTCTGTGGCCTATACCAACAGCTACCCCGGCCCGGCCGGCACCACCGAAACGCCCCGCACTACTACGCTGTTTGGCTACGATGAGGCCCTGAACGTGCTGGTGCGCCAGGATCCGCCTAATGTAGGCACGCTCACGACCATCGGGGCATCAGGCATTACGGCCACGGCCGGCCCTAACGTGGATATCGACATTTTTAGCTCGGCGGCCGGCACCAACACAGCGTACCTGGTAGCCGCATCGGGCGCCTCCACCAACTCCAGCTTGTATGCCCTGAACCTGACCACCGGCGCCGCTACTACCCCTACTGTAATCGGGAATGGCATTGCTGTGCGGGATATAGCCATTGCAGCGGCGGGCGGTGTTACTACCGGCACGCGCCGCCCCGAGGTAGCTACGGGCTTCAGCCTCTACCCCAACCCGCTCAGCGAAGCCACGCAAATCAGCTTCCGGCTGCCGCGCGCCGGCCAAACCGAGTTGGTGCTCACCGATGCCCTAGGCCGCACGGTAGAGCGCAAAGCTACCGGCGCGTTGTCGGCGGGAGCGCACACCCTCGATTGGCAGCCTACGCACCAGCGGGCCGGCGTATACTTCCTGCGCCTGACCGTGGATGGCCAAACGGCCGGCACCCAACGCCTGGTGGTTCAGTAAGATTACGGACCTAGCATTTTAGGCAAAAAGCCGTGCTGCCTCGTTGGCAGCACGGCTTTTTTATAGCGTAAAGCAGGGTTTGCAGGCACCCGAGGCCTAGCCGTGGGCGCTTTCCTGGGCCGCGAAGTAGGCTTGATCGCGCAAGACGGTGCGCAGAAAGGGCTCATCTTCGAGCTCCGTCCGGATGCCGGTTACGGCCTTCACTTTGTTAGCCACTTCATTCAGCAGCATGTAGTCGTGGCGGCGGGCCGCCTGATGGAAGAGGCGGCGCACCATGGCCACATCCTGATCGGTGAGCACGGCGGCCTGACTGAAAACGGGCATATAGCCGGTCGGAATGGCGGTTTCGGCGGCTATTGCCCCTACGCCGGGCGTGCGCGGACGCAGGCTAAACACGGTGGTGCCGGCCGCCATATCGCCGAGGCGCTGACCGCGGCCGTTGAGAAGGGTAGCTAGCAGTGCCAACGAGCCTATGGTCATGCCGATTTCTACTAGCCCAATCAGCCAGCGCAACAGGTAGTCGCCGAGGCCGGGGCGGCTACCATCGAGGCGGGCTACCTTGAGGTGGCGCACGTGCTTGCCCAGGCTCTGCCCATTAAAAAACGTTTCGCACACCGGATGATAAATCAGCAAGGGAGCAGAGATAAGCGCGTACTGCAAAATTCGGCGCTCATCGGAGGAGTTAGTCAGCTGCTCAATCAGAAAGTTTAGCACCAGCGCCCATAAGCCCATTACCACTAGGTCAATCAGTTGGGCCAACACCCGGTCGCCAACGCTGGCCGCTTCATATTCCAGAACCACGTTCTGGGTTGTGTGAATTCGAATCGTACTCATGCTGCTGAAAATTGGGCGCTTAGAGGCCGCCCGAAACCTGTATATTTAGCCCGGCGCGCTTCGGCACCAGCCAAGAAATGTAAGGAAATGCCCGTTAAAGAATAGGTAGGTAGTGATATGCGCGAAACGGTATTCCTGCGCTTAAACCAGGCCCGGTGGCAGCAATATGAAACGGCCCCGGCCCATGGCCCCGATGAGCTAGCCCGGCGCTACATTGAGCTGACCGATGATTTGTCGTATGCCCGGACGTTTTATCCAGACTCCGCCACTACCGCCTACCTCAATACTCTGACGAGCAAGCTACACCAGGCCCTCTACAAAAACAAAAAGCAGGAAACCGGCCGCTTTGTCGCGTTCTGGCGCCAAGAGTTGCCCCTGCTGGTGGTGCGCCACCACCGCGTATTGCTGGGCGCCCTGGTCTTCTTCCTGCTTTCCACGTTCATTGGGGCGCTTTCCGCCTCCCGCGACGATTCCTTTGTGCGCGTAGTGCTCAGCGACGATTACGTAAACCAAACCCTGGCTAATATAGAAAAAGGCGACCCCATGGCCGTGTACAAGGGTGCCGATGAAACTCTGATGTTTCTGGCTATCACGCTTAACAATGTAAAAGTATCACTCTACGCGTTTGCCGGCGGCATCACAGGGGGCTTACTCACGCTTATTATGCTGTTCAAGAACGGGGTAATGCTGGGCTCTTTCCAGTATTTCTTCTACCAGAAAGGCGTGCTACTGCCCTCGGTACTCACCATCTGGATTCATGGCACCCTCGAAATCTCCGCTATTGTGCTGGCCGGCGGAGCAGGGGCCGTAATGGCGCAGAGCATCCTGTTTCCGGGTACGTATTCCCGCCGCGACTCCTTGCGCCGCGGCGCCCGCGACGGCATGAAGCTGGTGCTGGGCCTCGTCCCGATTTTTATTGTGGCCGGCTTTCTGGAGGGCTTCGTCACGCGCCACACCGAAATGCCGCTACTAGCCAGCCTGGCCATTATTGGCACTTCCGGCGCCTTTATTCTGGGGTACTTTGTAGCCTATCCCTGGTGGCTCCACCGACAGTCGGCAGGAGCATAACATACTGTCCTGTTTTTTCTGCTTATCGATTTCACTCTACTCTTTTTATGCGTCATCTCGCGTTTACCAAGCCCACTGATTTTCTGCGCGAGCGGGACTTCAGCCAGAAAATTGAGGCTACGTTTGACTTTATCCGCTACCACGCTACGCCCCTGGCCCGCGTGATGGCCACGTTGGTACTTCCGCTAGCCCTGCTCACCGGCATCGGCCTGGGCCTGATGCAAAACCAGTTGCTAGGCACCTTCGGCGACATGGCCCGCCGCAGCCGGATGGGCGACGTGCAGAGTGTGTTGCCTCCGATATTTACCTCAGCGGGCTTCCTACTCACGATGCTGGGCAGCTTGCTGCTGTTTGTGGTGTTTCATTTGGTGGTGTATGGCTACGTGGTGCTGAACGCCAGCAAAACCGACCCAGAAACGCCCGTTACCCCCGCGGATGTGTGGCAGGTGGTGAAGTCCAGGTTCTTGGGCATGATTGGATCCTTTCTGGGTCTAGGGCTGCTTTTCACGGTAGGTGCGCTGGCCATTTCCATGGCAATTGGTCTGGTTTCCGCGGCTCTCTCCGCTCTGCTGGGCTCCTGGGTAATCTTCCTGACCGTTTTCGTGATTTATATCGCCATGATTTATGCCATGGTAGCACTCAGCCTGTACTTTGTGATTTGGCTGCGCGAAGGCCGTGGCTTTATTGGTAGTGTAAAGCGCTGCTTCCAGCTTATTTGGGGCAAATGGTGGTCTACATTTGGCCTTATTATGGTCATGACGATGATGTTGTGGCTGATTATGCTGCTAGTAGTTGTTGCTCTTTCAGCCATTGGCTTGCCCTTTACGGAGCTGATGACCGGTGGAGGCGCCACTGAAATTTCCTCGCTAAGCCGTATCCTGCTGATTGTATATTCAGGCATTCAGGTGCTGGTTTCGCTGGCATTTTACCCCTTGGTGATGATTGCCATTAGCTTTCAGTATTTTAATCTGGTAGAGCGCCGCGAGGGCGAAGGCAGCCGCCTGCTCCTCGACTCCATTGGCCAGCAGGTGCCACTGGCAACTGCCCAAGCCCTGCGCCCCGACGATGAGGGCGAATATTAATCAGGTGAATCGGCAGCGGCGGGGTAGCAGCTGGCGGGTTTTGCTGGTGGTTGGTATGCTCGCCGGCCTTAGCAGCCTGGCTCAAACGCCGGCCCCATCCCGCCCGCCTCTGCTGGCTCCCTCTGATTCGCTAGCCCCTGCCTCACCTCAAACCCGGTTTATCCCCCTGCCCGCTGATACTCGGCCGGCCGGAAAGCTACGCGCACCCCAAACCGCACGGCTGCGGGAGCTGAGTCGCCAGCCAGAATTTCAGTACGCCGAGCCCGAAGCCCAGGAAGCTGACAACAGCCTCTGGACACGCTTCTGGAAGCAAGTGGGCCGCTGGATTCTGGGCTTATTTTCGGGGCCGCGCTACGAGAACGGCGGGCGCTACGTGGTATACGCCTTGTTTGGTGGCGCTTTCCTATATGTGCTGCTACGGCTATTGCGCCTCGACCTGACGGGCCTGTTCCGGCGAGGCAGCCGTACGGTGCCGCTGCCCTACGATGCGGCCGCCGAGAATATTCATGGGGTTGATTTCGACGCGGCTTTGGCCCAGGCGGAAGCTGCCGGCAACTACCGCTTGGCGGTTCGGTTGGGCTACCTGCTCTCACTGCGTGAACTCACTGAGCGCAACCTGATTCAGTGGCAGCCCAACAAAACCAACCACGAGTACCTACGCGAGCTGAGCGGCACACCCTGGACAGCCTCTTTCCGGACCCTGACGCATCAGTTTGAGTTTGTGTGGTATGGCGAGCTAGGCATCTCTGAGGCCGAGTACCCCGCCCTGCGCGATGCCCGACAGCAATTCATTCGTCAACTTTCCCGCGCGGCGGCCTAAGCCTGCTTTCTGTCATGACCCGTTTCCGTGCTTTTTTGGTAGGCCTGAGCGTGCTGTTCGTAGCGTTTGTGGCCGTGGAGTATTTCCGCCCCCAGCCTACTAACTGGAGCCGCACCTTTATCAACCGCGACAAGATTCCGTATGGCACCTACGTGCTGTATGACCAGTTGCCAACGTTGTTTCCGGGGCAACAGATTGAAGCCACGCGGCGGCCCATCGCCAATCAGCTGCTGCCTACCCTCGGTACTGATGCCAACCGCGACACTACACTTACAGCCTCGGGCCCAGCCCTTCGTCGTGATGCGGCCACGTATCTGTTTGTTGACGACGCGTTTCGGTGCTCCCGCCTCGACCAGGATGCGCTGCTGCGCTACCTAGCCCAGGGCAACCAAGCGTTTATCGCCGCCGAGAGTATCTCGCAGCTGCTGCTTGATACGCTGCACCTGGAAATCGAAGCAATACTGGACCTGGATAGTTTGCTGATGCGTCGCCTGGAAGGCGGCCCCAACAGAAGCCGCACTACCTCCCTGACGCTGGTAAACCCACCCCAAGGCGCCGCCCTCCGTTACCGTTTCCCGGAGCGCGAAGTACCGGCTTATTTTAAGGCTCGGGCGGGCTCTAAAGCTACTGTGCTGGCCCATGATGCCCGCAAGCGCCCAGTGCTGGTGTGGGTGCCTGTAGGCCGCGGCGGGATGCTACTCAGCACTACCCCCGCCGCCTTTAGTAACCTGCTTTTGCTGCAACCTGCCACGGCTGGCTTTGCTTTCGCGGCTTTATCGTTGCTACCCGCCAACCGGACTATATTTTGGGATGAATATCAGAAGCAAGGCCCCTTAGGCGAGCAATCGTTACTGCGCGTGCTTAAACAGCACCAGGCGCTGCGGTGGGCGTTGGTAGTAGGCCTGCTAGGCGGGTTGCTGTTTGTGCTGGTTGAAGCCCGGCGCCGCCAGCGCATTATTCCCATTCAGAACCCTTTGCCCAACACTACGCTGCTGTTTACGCGCACCGTAGCGGGCCTATATCGGCAGGGCACCAACCACGCCCTTATTGCGGAAAAGAAGATCGGGCTGTTTGAAGAATACGTGCGCACCCGCTATCACGAGCCAAGCCTTGATTTCAACGATGAAGCACTCCGGGAAAGACTCGCCCAGAAAACCGGTGTTCCCCGCACTGAACTCGACCAGTTGGTGCGTCGCATGAACCTAGTACGAACCGCGCCTCAGGTATCGGATACTGACTTACTTGCCTTAACTAGCGCCATTAATTCCTTCCGAGAAAAGTCAGCATAGAGAATTGCACTTATCTATACAATTGCAATAAACCATTTTATAACTATTTTAATAACAACCCAGAAGCTTTTTAAATGAGTATTTCTCTTAAATATTCATTTAAACAAATGTAATTATTACACCTCTCGCCCCTTCGTTTTGCACTGCTTCAAATATGGAAAATAATTTCACTTCATCACCTGATCCAGCATTGTCCTCATCGGCTCCGGCACTAGGTGCTGATATGGTTGAAACCTCCTTTGGGTCGCGTACTGACCTGAGCCACCTGAGCCGCCATGCGGAGGCCATCCGGCAGGAGCTTAGCAAAGTAATAGTAGGCCAGCAGGCCCTAGCCGAGCTACTGCTGACTGCCCTGCTTGCTGATGGCCACGTACTGCTGGAAGGCGTGCCCGGAGTAGCCAAAACCCTAACGGCCAAACTGCTGGCCCGCACCCTCGATGTGCCCTTCAGCCGCTTGCAGTTCACGCCCGACCTGATGCCATCTGATGTGCTGGGCACGTCCGTTTTCCGGCCTACTAAATCGGAGTTTGAGTTTCGGCCCGGCCCCATTTTCGCTAGCGTCGTCCTGATTGACGAGATTAACCGTGCCCCAGCTAAAACGCAGTCGGCCCTGTTTGAGGTGATGGAAGAGCGGCAAGTAACGCAGGATGGCACGCGCTACCCCATGCCCACGCCCTTTGTGGTGCTGGCTACCCAAAACCCAATTGAGCAGGAAGGCACCTACCGCCTGCCTGAGGCCCAGCTCGACCGGTTTCTGTTCAAGCTAAGCGTGGGCTACCCCAGCGTAGAGGAAGAAATAGCCATTTTGCAGGGCCATCATACAAGCCTTGGTGGCACGCCTTTGGAAGCTGTGCGCGCTGTGGTATCGGCAGAAGATTTGCAGTTGCTACGGGAGCAGGTGCGCCGCCAACACGTAGAGCCCAAACTGCTGGAATACATTGCCCGCTTGGTAGGCCAGACGCGTGCTCATAAAGGCCTGTACCTCGGTGCCTCGCCCCGGGCGTCTCTGGCCTTGCTCAACGGTTCCAAAGCCCTGGCAGCCCTCCGCGGCCGCGACTTTGTGACTCCCGAGGATATTCAATACCTGATGCCTATGGTGCTGCGCCACCGGATTCAGCTCACGCCTGAACGCGAAATGGAAGGCGCTACCCCCGATGACGTAGTAAAGCAGATTTTGCAGCAGATAGAGGTACCGCGCTAAATGAAATACTCCACCGAGTGGCTTCTGGACCAACTAGACCAAGGCCAGCGTGTTAAGTATCTGTTTTTCTGGGGAAACCAACCTAGCAAATCCGGAGAAGTCACCAAGTCTTGCCTTAGCCAGTGGTGGGTAACCAATTTTGCGGTTTCTGATGTGACGTATCCATCAGCTGAGCATTGGATGATGGCTGAAAAGGCGCGGCTTTTCTCGGATCATGTACTACTTGCCCGTATTCTGGCTGCGCCTAGCCCAGCCGAAGCCAAAAAGCTAGGACGAGAAATTCGGGGGTTTGTACCAGAGATATGGGAGGAGCACAAATACAAAATTGTGCTGCAGGGTAACCTACACAAGTTTAGTCAGCACCCTGATTTAGCGACCTTTCTACTTGCAACCAACGACCGAGTATTGGTGGAGGCCAGCCCGGTAGACGCTATTTGGGGAATTGGTTTAGCAGCCGATGCACCTGACGCAGAACACCCCGAACGCTGGAAAGGGACCAACCTATTAGGGTTTGCTTTGATGGAAGTGCGCGACCAACTACGCCCATGAGCTATTTTCTGACTTCCCGCTTCTTCTTGGCTGTTGCCGCCCTAGTGGTGGGGTTGGTGGTGGCTTTTTTCCTGCCAGGCTGGCTGGTTCCGGTGCAATTGGCGCTTGCGGTGCTCGTGGTACTGGTACTTCTGGATACCGCCCTGCTATACGGGGCTGCCCGCGGCACGGGTGGCGTATTTGGACGGCGCGTATTGGGTGATAAGCTGGCAAACGGCTCCGATAATGACATTGCGCTGTACCTCGAAAACCGCTACCCTTTCCCTATCAGCACCGAAACCATTGATGAAATTCCGCATCAGTTTCAGCGTCGCGACGTCCTGTTCCGAACGCGTATCAAACCTGCTGAAACCAGTGTAATTCGCTATCAGTTGCGGCCCACCAAGCGCGGCGAGTATGAGTTTGGCGCCGTGAATGTGTACGCTGCCTCGCCACTCGGACTGGTTAGGCGCCGGTTCCGGTTTGATGAGCAGCGCGTGGTGCCAGTGTATCCGTCGTTTCTGCAAATGCGCCAGTACGAATTGCTGGCCATTCATAACCGCCTGACGGAAGTGGGCGTGAAGCGCATCCGACGCGTGGGCCAGAGCATGGAGTTTGAGCAAATACGCCCTTACGTGGCGGGCGACGACCCGCGCGCCATCAACTGGAAAGCCACTGCCCGCCGCGCTACCTCGCCTGAGGCAGCTGACTCCTTAGTGGTCAACCACTACCAGGATGAGCGCGCCCAACAGGTGTACTGCCTGATTGATAAAGGCCGGGTGATGCGGATGCCCTTCGAAGGCATGAGCCTGCTCGACTATGCCATTAACGCGACCCTAGTAGTCAGTAATATTGCGCTGCTCAAGCATGATAAGGCTGGGCTTCTCACGTTTTCGCATCAGCCCGGCGCCATGGTGCCGGCCGAGCGCCGCAGCGGCCACCTGCGCAAGCTGCTGGAGGTGCTTTACCGCCAGAAAACCAAGTACCTCGAAACCGACTACGAACGGCTCTACATCTCCGTCCGGAAGCATATCCGCCAGCGCAGCTTGCTGATTCTGTTCACCAATTTCGAGACGCTGTATGGCATGCAGCGGCAGCTTCCCTACCTGCGCCGCATGGCCAAAGACCATTTGCTGCTGGTCGTATTCTTTGAAAATACTGAGCTACTAGCCTACCTCGAAGGCCCAACCGCCTCCGTGCAGGATGTGTACAACCAAACCGTGGCCGAGAAATTCGCACAGGAAAAGCGGCAGATTGTACGCGATCTGAACCGCTACGGCATTCATTCGCTGCTAACGGCTCCTCAAAACCTAACAGTCAGCACCATTAACAAGTACCTTGAGTTCAAGGCCCGGGGACTGATCTAGCCGCGGCATTGCTTGGCAGTTTAGCGTTTTATCCTCCCTAGAAAAGGCTTTTTCTTTCAGATTTTAGCTATAAACTGCATCTGGCGCGGGGCTTGCTTCGTTCCTAGTTCCGCTCCCTAGCCCCATCCGCCGATGCATTCCTTGCTGCTACTATTTCTGTTTAACCTGTTCAGCCCGTTTGCGGCTCCTACTCTCGATACCCGCACCTTACTACCCGTACCTACCCAAGCCAACTGGGGCCAAGGGCGGTTTACCGTGAAGCCGGACGTGTCGTGGCAGGTGTTTACGCCCACGCAAAGCGCTGCCTCTCTCTCAGCTGACTCGGCCGTGGCGGAGGCCGTCGAACGACTTGTTTTGCCGACGTTGCTCCCTGGCCGTCCGGCCCCTACGGCTTCACGGCGCCGGATTTCGCCGCTGCCTACCGCCAGCTTGGTACTCCAATACGGCCGGCCGGGTAATGTGCTTAAGCTAGGCGAAGACGAATCGTACACGCTCCGCGTAACGCCCATGGGCGTGGCCTTGAACGCTAATACCCACCTCGGGATTTTGCGCGGGTTGGCCACGTTGCGGCAGCTAGCAACGGCGGAGAAAAAGGCTGTGTGGCTGCCCGAAGTGGATGTGCTGGACTCGCCGCGGTTTCCGTGGCGCGGGCTGCTCCTGGACCCGGCCCGCCACTTCATGCCCGTGTCAGTTATCAAGCGCAATCTGGATGGCATGTGGGCCACTAAGTTCAACGTGCTGCACTGGCACCTCTCCGACGACCAAGGCTTTCGGGTTGAAACCAAACTATTTCCGCGCCTGCACACGGTAGGCGGCGAAGGTCAGTTCTACACCCAGGCCCAAGTGCGTGATGTGATTCGGTACGCAAGCCGGCGAGGGATTCGCGTAGTTCCGGAGTTCGATATGCCGGGCCACGCTACGGCCTGGCTGGCTGCTTACCCGCGCCTGGCCTCCAATGACTCGGTGTATGGCGTAGCGCACAAATGGGGCGTGCTCAACATTGCCATGGACCCCACCAAGGAAACTACCTACACCTTAATTGATTCCTTGCTGGGCGAGATGACGCGCCTGTTTCCGGACCCGTACTTTCACATTGGGGGCGACGAAAACGATGGTCGGCAGTGGAAGCGAAACCCGCGCATTGTGGCTTTCATGAAAGAGAAAGGCTTTGTAACTGACAAAGGCCAACCTGATAAGCACGCGCTGCAAACCTATTTTAACCGCCGGGTGCTGGACATGTTGGTTCGTTACCAGAAAACGATGATTGGCTGGGACGAAATACTAGGTCCGGATTTGCCGAAAGATGCCGTTATCCAGAGCTGGCGGGGCAAGAAGGGCCTGTACGAAGCGGCCAAACTGGGCCACCGAGCCCTGCTTTCCAACGGCTACTATATTGACCTGAATTTGACTGCAGCTTCCCATTACGCCCCCGATCCATTACCCCAGGATGCGCCCCTAACCCCAGAGCAGCAGAAGCTAATTTTGGGCGGAGAGGCCACCATGTGGAGCGAGTTTGCGGATTCTGTCATGGTTGATTCCCGTATTTGGCCACGGGCCGCCGCTGTGGCCGAGCGCCTCTGGAGCGCCCAAACCGTGCGCGACGTACCCGATATGTATCGGCGCCTAGCCCTCGTGAGCAAACAGCTGGAAACACTAGGTCTGCAACACCGCCAAGCCCCCGAGAAACTTCTGACCGCTCTTGCCGGCCAACCTGCGGCGGTGTTACCGCTGCGTACGCTGGCGCGCGTGCTAGAGCCGGTGAAGGAATATAAGCGCCATTTCCAGGGCTTCAAATACACCACAGCTACCCCACTTACCCGCCTAGTAGATGCGGCACCCGCTGAGTCGGAAGAAGCGCGTGAGTTTAGCGTGGCTGTGGATGGACTGCTAGAATACTTGCGCACTGCCCCCGCCACCGACCGGTTTAAAGGCACTCCGAGCCGGGCATTGCTTAGCTATCTTAACACAGAGTTGCGCCGGTGGCAAAACAACGACGCCCTCCTTCAGCCGCTCTTGCAGCAAAGTGCCAGCCTGAAAGAATACGCACCACACTCTACTAACCTGAAAACCATTGCAGCCCTCGGGATTGAGCGGCTTGCCATGCTGGAAAAAAACCAGGCCCCTAGCCCTACTTGGCAAGCCAACGCCCTCAAACAGCTTGATACCGCAAAAGCACCGGCCGGGCAAACCGAGCTGGCAGTAGTGCCGGCGGTGCGGCGGTTGGTAGAAGCCAAGTAGAAGGACCCGGTTGAAATGTAGCCACAAGAGGCCGGCTGGTTGTTCCGCCAATAAGCAGGAACTCCCGGCCGGCCTCTTGTGGCTGAGCTTCCTACTTACCAAGGGCTAATACCGGTTTCCGGGGCGTTGTCGTCGCTGAAAAACTGACTGGTAGGACCATCTGGGCCGAGGGTGGCGGCCTTTACCAGGCGAGCAGCCGCATCGGCTATGCTACCGGGCCCATGGTGGTGATTGAAGTCAGTAGCGGTGTAGCCCGGGTCTACGGCATTCACTTTGAAGGGCGTGTCGCGTAGCTCGTAGGCCAGCATAATGGTATACGCATTCAAGGCTGCCTTAGAAGGCTGGTAGGCGGCTCCTTTCACGGCGTAGTATTTCCAGGAAGGGTCGTTGTGCAAGGTGAGCGACCCCAGGCCCGAGGTAACGTTCACAATGCGAGGCGCGGAAGACTGCTGCAGCAAGTCGATGAATGCCTGCGTCACCTCAATTACTCCGAACACGTTGGTATCGAACACCTCCCGGATAGTACCGATGCTTGTGGTCAGGGCTGGTTGCGACATCCCCCCTAATATGCCTGCGTTGTTGATAAGCACATCTAATACCGCTGTTTGTTGGCCTATTGCCTGGCGGGCGGCAGCAATGGAGGTGCGGTCCGTAACATCCAGTTGGATGGGCTCCGCGTGGGTAAGCCCTTCGGCATTAAGCTGGGCAACAGCCTGCTGCCCGTTGGCTAGGTTACGACTACCTACATATACATAGTAGCCTTGCTGGAGGAGTTGCCGGGCGGCTTCGTACCCAATGCTTTTGTTGGCGCCCGTAATGAGTGCTGTCTTCATGATGAAGGAGTTACAAATGATGAACGGCACAAAACTACCGGGCCCACGTGGCGCCCACAGGACCCATTCCGCGGTATTACTGGTACATTTCGCGGATGGTGGCGCGAAACTCGGCCGGCGTTAGGCCAGTTTCCCGCTTGAAGAAGCGGTTGAAGTAAGAAGCCTCCGAAAAACCCAGGTCGAAGGCAATTTCCTTGAGCGACTGCGGCGTGTAAAACAGCAGGCGCTTGGCTTCCAGCACCAGTCGCTCGTGCACATGCTTGATGGCAGGCTTACCGCTTTGTGCTTTCACTACCTCGCTCAGGTGCCCCGCCGATAAGTGCAGTAGCGCGGCGTAGGCGCCTACCTCGTGCACTTCCCGAAAGTGTTCCTCAATGCTGGCCAGATAGGTTTTCAGCACGTGGCGGTCGGCAGCTCGCTCTTCGCCCGCAAATTGCTCGGTGTACCGCCGGCTCAGGTGGGTGAGTAGTACGGTTAAGTAGGCGCTGAGCATGCGAAGCTGCCACTCACTGGGGCGCTGGTATTCGGCCTCAAGCTTTGTCAGCAAGTCGTCCACGAACTCCTGATCGGCCTCGGTTAGCACCAGTTCGTGCCCATTGTACGGGTTCTGGACCAGCGGCAACTCCCGCAGAACCGCGTTGTGCGGCAGAGCCAGGAACTCGGGCGTAAACGTCAGGCGCGTAACCCAAGCGGGCACGGGCTCCTCCTTTACCAATACCTGGCTGGGGTCAGTGAAGTACAGCGCATTGCTTTTGCGCACGTAGGGTACTGCATCTACCCAGTGCCGGCCGGGGGCGTGCCGCACAAACACCAGCAGGTAGTACGCCTTCCGATGGGGTAGCAGCACATCAGCTTCGTACGATAGCCCACCCGCCAGAGGTACTATTGAAAACAACTTGCTCCCGGTGGCGGATTCCGGCTCGAACGGATACGTTGGCACCGACGATTTACCGCTAAGCATATGCATACCTCGTTATTCTATCGGTTTTCAGGAACGACGAAGGTAGTACAGATCTACTCTCTACTACAGGCTAAAACAGCACCGATACCTGCATGCGGCCGGTATGCACGGAGCTCAGCCCGTTGGGTTTGCGCCCATCGTAGGCTAGCGTGATGTTAAGGCCGTTGCTGAGGCGCTGCTCTAGGTTTAGGTTCCAGGTGAAGTTGCTGCCTGGGCGCAGCGCATTCAGGATTTCCAGCCCCACCAAGGAACCCTGGTCGCCCTCGAAGCCAACGCGCACATAGCGCGTAGTGGCCGAAAGGGTGCGCTTGCCCACCTGGCTTACCCGAGTCTCCAGCCCTAGCTCATTAAAGGTGCCACTGGTATTCTCGTCGGGGCCGGCGGTGTTTTGCTTAGAGGTGTGCAGGTACATGCCCGTAAGGCGCAGCACACTGGTAGGCTGATAGCTGATTTCCGGAGCCAGCTCGTATTGTAGCACCCGAAAATTGCGGTTCTCTAAGTAGTTCGAGAGGTTTTCGCGGATGCTGCGGGTAGTGATAAACCGGCCCGTAAACGACTGCGCCAGCGTCCGGCGTAGCAGCAGGCTCTGGCTGGCCAGGTTGCGCGTATCGGAGCCCTGCGTGAGCAGCACTTTTTGCTGGGTTTGCTGCACGGTAAACTCGGCTCCAAAAATCGGGTTTGACCGATTGAAGTACAGGGTATTGCGCAGCAGCTTGTTCAGGCTCAGGAGCAGTGAATCAGCGGTTTGAAAAGCGAATGGGTTCAGGCGTGATGAAAGCGTATTGTCGGTGGTTTTGCGGTCCAGCGTAACGGTGCTTAGGGTAGAAAATCGCCCTATGAAACCGCGCACGCCCGGCAACTCGCGCCACCCACGCGGGGCGGTGGTGGTTAGGCGGTAGCTGAAGCGGTTAGTGAAAGCCGAGATATAGTCATCAGTAGGCAGGAACACCTTGATGTGGGTCCGATACTGCGCATCGGACGTTTGGGCCTCAAAAAACTCGTTCTTCTCCTGCCGTCCGTCGTTGTTCAGGTCCTGGAAGTAGTGGGTGCCTTGGCCATTGGGCACCGCCAGAAAGGTGTAGTCGCGCTTCAGCTCCCGCCCGGTAGCTATGGCATAGCTCAGCTCCGAGCGAAGCGTGTTCTGCAGGAAACCGGCGTTCCAGTCAAGCTTGCCCAGCACCGTGCGTTGCCGCGCCGAATCGAGAGCTGCTAGGTCGCGGTAGGTGGCCAGAATGGCTAGGTCTTGGGTTTGGCTGATGCGAGAGGCTAGGGTGCCCTGCCAGGTTTGAGCGCGACCCCGTTCCCGCAGATTTGTTTGGTCGGGCGCTACGGTTTGGTCGCGGCGGTAGCTATAGTCGAGACGGAAGCGGGTACGGGCGGAGTCCTGGCTTTGCACAAACACGGCGTGTTCATCGTAGTAATTCGCCGAGGTTAGCGAGTCGCCGGAGGGTAGCGCCACCCGGTTTTTATCGAAGCGGTAGGCGTAGCCCGGAATTACGCGGGCGCCCACGTAGCGCGCTGTCGCCTCGCCTCGCGCCCACCGCGACTGGCGGCGTCCGGCTTCAGAAGTCAGCACAAACAGGTTGCCGCGCATCTGCACCGCGCCTACCTGCTGGGCCACATCTACCCAGTGCTGCACCCCGCTAACCTCCCCGGCCCGGTAGCGTCGGCTTAGGCGGTAGCCGATGGCATTGTCGGCATCTTTCACCACGCCCACTGCCGCGTTCAGAATATTCTCTTCGCGCGGCTGCTGGTTGTTGGTGATGAGCGTGTTCGAAGTGCTCCAGTTGCGGTCAAACTCAATGTCGCGGTAGCGGTCAATGGGTGCGAAACGGCGGCTGGTGTATTCGTAATCGAGGGCACTGCGTAGCTTATAGCCCTTCAGGCCCGGCAGATTCACCGGACGATCTTGCACCACATACCCGATCCGCATAGCCCGCCCCTCAGCCGATTCAGGCGAAAAGCGGTTCAGATCCAGGTTAGAAGCGGCCAAGTCGACGAATAGGGTGGCCGTGGAATCAAGCCGGTAGCTAGTGCCCACCGTCATGAGCTGCTTTTGCAAGGGCGTGGGCAAAATCCGGATGGGAGAATAGTCGCCACGGTTCTGCCCCACAAATTTGTACACGCGCCCATTGGCGCCCGGGTCATCGGTGCTGAGTTGATAGCTGCCCTGGCCCGCGCCCACGCTGGTAAAGCGCACATTATACACGCCCCGGGTAGTATCGGTGGGCGGATACACAAATACGGGTACAGGCAGTTGCGTAACGGGGTCGAGCTGAACTTCGCGGCGGTACTGCACCTGCTGGCGGTCATAGGCCACCGAATCGACTCCCGAGGTAACGGCCCGACTCACGTTATCACCGATGCGGCGGAGCACAGCCCGGGCGGAGTCATCGAGGGTCAGGTTGGGTGAGTTATCGGGGTTATCGGACTCGCGGTAGAAGTTAGCGTGCACCTGCAGGCGGCCCACCTGCTGGTAGTGGCTGGCTTGAAGCAGGGAGCGGGCATAGTTGAAGTCAGAATACTCAAAATCGACTTTGATGCGCGAGTTAGAGGTAATCAGGTGCCTAGGCGAAAAGGTCAGCTCGGCCTGGTTGTAGTCGATGACGTAATCGAAATCAAAGCCGCGCACCATCAGCCGCCCATCCAGGTACACCCGCTCGGAGTTGGCCAGCACAATGATGAACTGCTCGCCGTTGGGCCCGCGTAGGCGGTACGGCCCCTGCACGTTTTCCAGCGGTTGAATATCGATGCTGGCAAATTTTCCCTTGGCTACACCTGCCGCCACTGAGGTAGTAGAGAACCGCTGCGGCCCAGTGGACTTTGCCGCGCTGGCAGGGCTAGTAATTACTGTTTGGCTGACGCCTTTGGGTCCCACGCCGTTCGGACTGATACCGTTGGGGTTGGTGCTGCCAGCAGGGGTAGTATTTTGCCCCGCGCCTGTGCCGGCGGGTGGGGGTACCGTGGGCGGAACCGTAATGAACGTGCCGGTGCTGGTGCCCGCCGCATTGGGGTACTGAAACAGCTGCGGATTGCTGACGCCGGGGCCACTACCCCCGCCAAACCCACCAACCGGCAGCTGCCCGAAATTCGTTTCTACTGCTGCCCCCTGGATGTTTTTATAGAATCGTAGGAAGTAGTCGGGCTTGTTGCGCAGCACCACATCGCCGGCCGTGAGGTTCCAGCGCGGATGCGTGAGGGTAATATAAATTCGGTCGAATTCCTGCAGCTGTTGCGTGTTGCCTTCGGGCTGAAAAGGCACATTCTGGTCCGAAATGGCGGCCGTGAGGTTGATCTGATCGGTTAACTGGCCTTCAAGCTGCAGGTTCAGCGAGGAGTTTACGAACACGTTTTGTGCGTTGCCAAAGGAAACGCCCCGCGAAAGGTTGCCCGTTTTGTTGATGCCCGGCGTGCTCAGAATCTGCTCTTTCACGGCGAAATCCTCGGTGCCAAATGTCGGTCGCCGCCAGAATTCTACACTGTCCATCAGGCGACGGGGCCGCAGGTAGCGCTCCGCCGAGAGTTGCAACGGCAGTACGCGGTAGCAGACTAAAATAGAGTCAGCCCCACCCGGCAGCACCAAATCCGGCTGCCCCGGATCTGGGCTCGGAAAGCGTGTACTAGGGCATATGAAGCGGTAAAGGTCACGTTGCCGATCGTAACCCACTGACCTGCCCTCCACGCTTACCGAGGCTGGTACAATTGTTAGCGTATCCTTAAGGGCGAAATCCGTGGTGTCGTGACCAGGTGTGAGGCGCACCCATGTGCAGCGCCGGGTACTAGGGGGTGCATCCGAGCGAACCTGCCCCTGCCCTACCGCAGCCCATAACAGTAGCACCAGCAGCCCTCCAAAGCGCAGAAAGTAAGGCGTAAAGCTGCTGGTCATTCAGTAAAAATACGAAGCCCGAAATTCGTGGCTACCATAACGCTACAAGCCGCCTGATTCGTGCCGTGATTTTGCTTGCCGGTTTGCTTTCACATCATGCCTAGCTGCTATCTAGCACCTCATGATGGGAAGCGGCGCACAAGCCTATCCGGCCAAAGGAAGCTCGATGCAGAACAGAGTCCCTACCCCTTCTTCGGACTCAAACCAGATGCTACCGCCTGCACTTTCTATGCCGCGTCGAGCCACGGCCAAGCCAATTCCCGAACCTTTCTCCTTGGTCGTGAAGTTGGGCACGAACACTTTATCGCGCGTATCTGCCGGAATTCCTGTCCCGTTGTCTTGAATACAAATCCGTACCTTACCTGAATCCTGTGGCTCTAAGCGTACTTCCACCTCTGGCTCACGACCGATCGGAATGGCTTGCAGTGCATTGATGAGTAAGTTGTTAAAGGTGCGCACTAGCAAACTTTCATCGGCATACACCATGTAGCGGCCCAGTTCCGCATCGTTGGGTACCACCAGCCGGATGCTGCCTTCCCCAACGTTCCCTTGGTGCAGCCCCACGCAACGCTTCAGAATGGGGGCCACATCCAGCCGCTCGGGGCGCATGGCTGGCAGGTTGGTGAAATTGCTGAAGGAGGTAGCAATATCCGTCAGAACATCAATCTGGGTGATAAGCGTCTGTGACACTTTGTTGATCAGCTCGTCTAGGTTAGGGCGTTGGTCCTGGATGGCGCGCTGCAGAAACTGTAGGCTCAGCTTCATGGGCGTGAGCGGATTCTTGATTTCATGGGCTACCTGCCGGGCCATTTCGCGCCACGCGGCTTCCTTTTCTTGAATGGCCAGTTCCTCTTTGCTTTCCTCCAGCTTCAGCAGCATTTGGTTGTACTCGCGCACCAGCAAGCCAATCTCATCCTCCGATTCATAGGCCAGCATCTCGTTTTGGCCGGTCAGGGTCGTCTGCTTTAGCTTCTCCGTGATGAGTTTCAGTGGTTCCGTCAGGATGCGGGAGGCCAGGAAGGCTAGCACCAGAAACAGGATAAACATCACGGTGAAGATGTTCAGAATCGTTGAAATCAACTCTGTAAGCTTGTTATCGAGGTCTTTTTCGGAGTCGAAGAAGGGAATGCCAACGTAGCCCAGTACCGGACCCGGCCGCCCCTGTTGCACTAGGGTAGCGCGTAGCGGCAAGTACAGGGCATTAAACGAGAGTGTACCGGCTTGTTCCGTGAGGAGTATTCGCGGCTGCCCTTCCTCCGTCAGCGCCGACACGGCCTGCGGGTTCATGAGCGTGCTCAGCAGGCTGGCCTCAAAAATCAGCGGCTGGCTGCTCACCAACAGCTCTCCGCGGGCATCGTACAGGTTCAGGTCGGTTTCGGTTAGGGCTGATACGTTTTCGGCCAAATCAACCAGATCGGCCCGGTTAGAGGAATCCGTCAGCAGGTTGCTGTTCTTCAGCAAGCTTTCCTGCACTGCCTGCCCCCGGCGTTGGTACGTGCGCAACAGGTCGCGCTTGTAGGAGTTGGTAACCTGGCTGGCAATGGCAATGCTCACCACGATAAGTGGCACCAGAATACCAAAGTTGATAAAGAGCTGAATTTTAGTACTGAAGTTTGTGTGCAGCAGCTCCCGATATTGGCCGCGCACCAGCAGAAACACGCCCATTAGCAGCAGGCAGCAGAAGCTGTGCAGCAGAAAGAGAAACGAAAAGTTGGAGAGCCAGTCGGAGAAGGAGTAGGTAGATGTAGTTACTACCACTACTCGCTCCGGCTGCCCTGCGCCCCGAATGGCTAGCTGGTGAAAGCCGTTTAGGGCCACGCCAGTGGTATAAAACCGCGAATCGCGGAACAAGCTAGCTGGCAACCGATTCACGTAGTCAAAGTCGCCTTCACTGTACACTAGCTGCCCATTTTCATAGCCCGCGTAGCTGAGCTCCGTCCCTAGCTTGGGCCGGAAGTACTTCTGATCAACTAATAGCTCTGGCACCACGCTGTTATTGGTGAGCTTCTTGAGCTTCAGCTCCAGTACAATGGTGCTTGCTTCGGAGCCGGTTTCAGGGTCCAGCTCAGGAGTAGGCACGGCTACAAAAGCCACGTAGCGCCGCGAGCTAAAGGAATTTCCGCCCCGAATGAGGTAGATGTTGGGGTGGTCAGTGGGGGTAGCGTTTTGCAGCAGAAACTCGCGGGTTTGCTCCAGGCTGCCGCCCACTCCTACCCCACGGCCCGCCGGGTTAAACAGGATGACCCGCACTTCATACTTATCAAAATAGTCGCGCAGGTAATACTTAACGACCTTTTGCCGAATCAGGTCTTGGTTAACGAATGGGCTGGCCAGCATCGTCCGGAGCACGGGGTCAGTGGCCATTTCCTGTCCGCGTTCCACTAGTAAGTATTCTCCCTTCAAGTCATTATCCTCCAGCAGATTGCTGGCCAAATCCTGCTTGTTCAGCTGCAGTTGCCGGTTAAAGTGCTCATACAGGGCTAGTGCTCCTACTGCTGAGCTAACTCCCAGCATCAAAAAGATAAATAGGTAGATCTGGTACGAAAGCACCACGCCGGCCGACCGCAGCCCCGTAAAGCGCAGTACCAGGAAAAACAGCAGCGCAATACCTAGCAGCGTGCAGTGCACTAGCCCCCATACCAAGCCCGCCGACAAAAAGCCTACGGCCGTGCCAAGTAGCAGCAACAGGGCCGCATTACGGCTGGATGGCCGCACAATGCTGATGAACACCCTTGATAAGAGGTAGAACGCAACCAGGTACGCGCCCGTGTGCAATACAATAGCCAGCAAGAGCAGCACCTTAAACGTGCTGACCTGGATATCCTGCGTGATGTCCAGAATAAGCTGTGAGTTGCTGAACGTACTTGTATAGAAATCGAATAGGAGCTCCAGCAAGCCATAAAAGCACAGCACAATGACCGACCCTGCTACAAAGCGCTGCGGCAGCCGCCGCAACTGCTGCGTGATGCGCAGCAGGCCGTAGCGCCGAAACAGCAGCCGGAGATAGTACGCCATTATCACCAGCAGAATGGCATTCAGCAGCAAGTCGCCGAGGGAAGGCGACAACCAGGAGGCGGCATACACCCTAGGATCAAAAAGCCGCAGTTCGATAAAGGAAAACGGCAATCCAAAGTATAGCAGCACGGCACGAAAAGCCGTTAGCGGCAGCACCACCGCCAGCGCGCCTACTAGCACCTCGCCTTGGCTAAACCGCTGGCGTGCCACCACCCCCCAGCCCGCCAAGTAGAACCCGAAGCCTAGCAACAGCAGTACGAGCGGCAGGTATTTACCCGTAATAGGGTCAGCCTGCAGGCTTTCAATAGAAAAAAGGTAGTTGCCTTCGTTGGATACCAGTCGTGGCCGGTTAGAATTCTTTTTCTCGATAATCAGACGCACATTCTGCCCTTGGAAAATCCCTTGCCCGTTCCCGTCGCGGAGGTAGCGGTTGCTAATGCCGTAGCTTATTTCCAGCGGGATATAAGTCAGCACGATGTATGCGCCTTCCGTATGGCGCAGCACCAGAAACTTGCCGAAGCGCGTTTCCACCAGCCGCTCGTGGTAGCGCTGCAGTGCTTGCTCCGAGTCGGGCCGCACGCTATGGTCTGACCAATAGATGATCTGCTCACCTTTAAAAACAAAGGTCGGGTACGACGTATGGCTGCTCAGGCTCTGAAAACTCACTTGCCCGGTAGCCAGGCGCTGCAGTACCTCCGTCGATTCCCGCTCCCCCGTCAGTTCGGCCTCCATTAGCAGTTCCTGCAGACGCGTGGCCGAGGCCTTCAGCACTAGCTCCGGATTCTGGCTGTACCGGTTGCTGATATACGCCCCGGCAAAGCAAAGCAAAGCCAGGAGCAGCAACAGAACCGGAGGACGACGCAATAATTTCAATGGGGCGAGCGGAAGGTGAGAAAAGGATAGTACAAGCTTGATACCAAACAAAAATGCCGCCCGAAGGCGGCATTTCCTAGCTATGGTAAAGCGAGTGATACTTACGGGCGCGGCGCACTGTAGCGTTCATCATACCGAACCCCACCAAACAAGTACAGCATCAGGGTGCGGGAGTACCGTAAGCTTAGCGGCGTGAGCAGCAAGGACACCACTGCCACGGCCGATATATAGACCCAAGTATCCGGGTCGCCGAGCAGGTAGTACACCGCAAAACCCACAACCAGCATGATACCGGTAGAAAAGGCAAAGCTGATGTACATAGCTCCCCAGTAGAATCCGGGCTCCGGCTCGTACACCTGCCCACAAACCGGACAAGCCGCAGGCATTTCGGTGAAGTGTGCAAGGTTAGCAGCCGAGTGCGTGAACAGCGGACCCTGATGGCAGCGCGGGCAGCGCTGTTGCAAAATACCCAACAGGGCGGAGCTGTTATTAGCCATGTGACGCTTTTTTCTTTTGCTGACTATGACGGTACCAAAAATAACCTACCGTTCCGATGAGTACGTAAGGAATCGTCATCAGATACAAAATGCCTTTGTTAAGACCAGTCGTATCGTACCCATCCTTTTCCTGACGCGAGGCTTCCACCTGGGTTTTACACATAGTGCATTGCGCCTGCACATTTAGGGGCAATGCACTTAGCAGCACACCTAGCAACAGCGCCAACATTCCACTACACAGTATCTTCTTCATGATTTCGTCTGATTTCGTTGAAAGGATAACGACCGTATGTATCACGGAAGTTCGCTTAGCGCCTTTGGGTTTACGTGTAGTACGGGGCAATCATGAAATACACAATAACGCCCGTCACCGAGACGTACAACCACACGGGGTACGTCCAGCGAGCAATGCGCCGGTGCTTCTGAAACTGCTCCGTAAGGGCGTAGTATAGGGTAAACAACACTAGGCCCACGGTAATAGCAGCCAGCAGAATATGGGTAATCAATATGAAGTAGTAAACGCCCTTAATTAGGCCTTCTCCGCCAAATTTGGTACTAGGTACCTGAGAGTGATACGCCACGTACGAAACCAGAAACAAGGAACCCAGCAAGAACGCAAGCCCCATCATGGCCCGATGCCGCGCCACATTTTTACGCCGGATAAAATAATATCCGATTACCAAGAATACGGCCGTTAAAGAGTTCAACACCGCATTCACAGCGGGTAACATCCTGACATCAACACCCGGAATGACGAACACGCCCGGAAAAAAATACAGGATGGCAACAGCAATGGGGATAATAGCAGCCAACGCTGCCATTATGATTTTGTATTTGGTGAAGCCGGCCGGATTAGCAGCTGAATCAGGGGTGTTCATAGGTGTAAAGCAACACTTCAATTTCGGTGATGAGGCGGTTCATGTCCCGTTCTTTAGTGCCATCGTAACGGCCCCGTACGTGTCCGTTGCGGTCAACCAGGAAAACTTCCTGGTTGTGCCCTAGGGCTGAATTGGCACCAGCAGGCAGGGAAACTCTAAACTCCTCACTAGCTAACCGGGAAAGTGCCGATTTGTCTCCGGTCAGGAAAAACCATTTGCCGGCAATAGCGCCGTACTGCTCTGCATAGCGCGCCAGTACAGCCACCGAGTCTTGGGCAGGGTCAATAGTGAAGGAGGCCAGCCGCACCCGCGCATCTTGCCTGAATTTCTCTTGTACTCGCACTAGCTGGCCATTCATTCGCTGGCAGCCGCCAGGGCACGCCGTGTAGAAAAAGCTGGCTACATACAGGCCTTTATCTCGCAGTTCGGTTCCTGACACTTCCCTTCCTAGCTGCGACGAAAACCGAAAGTCTCCAATTTGGTGGAAAACAGTATCGCGCTGCCACTTTCCGTCAACCTGGGTGGAGTCCACTCGGTCGGGCAGGAAAGTTGGCAGCGCGTAACGGTTTGTGCCGAAGCTTTTCAAGAAGAGAAAAGCCAGAACCGGAACCAGCAGGATGAGGCCCAACACCAAAATTTGTTGGGGCCGCATACGATTAGCGGAGCAGGTTCTGAACTGCTTCGCCGATGTAAGAGCCTTCAGTAATCAAGGCTACCAGCAACCAAATCAGCAGTGCCATCGGAATCAAGATGGTCCAGATCAGGCCTTTGGTTTCATGCTTCAAGTGCATGAACTCAGCCACAATGAAAAAGGCCTTGAAGATAGTCAGGATGATGAAGATGGAATTACGCATGGTGCTTGCCGGCATAACGTAGGCAATAACGAATTCCAGGGCCGTGATGGCCGATATAATCCAGAAGGTTTTCCAGATCCAAGCAGTATTGGGCTTTGGAATCTCGTCGGCTGGACCGTTATGGGGAGTTGCGTGCTGGGCCATTAGTATAAATGCTGAGTGGCGAATGGATAAGAGCTGAAATCTGGCTAACAACCTATGCCAACCAGATTTCAACTTTTAATCACTCAAGATTTCAATTAAACGAGGTAGAAGAAGGTGAAGACGAATACCCACACCAAGTCTACAAAGTGCCAGTATAGGCCAATCTTTTCCACCATTTCATAGTGTCCGCGCTTCTCAAACGTACCATTGGTAGTGGCTATAAAAGCCCAAACCAGCAGGCAAACACCCGAGAATACGTGGGTACCGTGGAAACCAGTGATGAAGAAAAACAGGTCAGCGAAAAGCACTGGCCCATATTGGTTCATGGCCAGATTAGCACCGTGAAATACGGTACCATCGTTCATCAGAGTACCTTCTTCAGTACCCGTAATGAAGTGGCCCCACTCCCAAGCCTGGCAGCTGAGGAAAGTAGCACCAAATAAGATAGTCCAGAGCAACCATTTCTGCACGTCCTTCTTGTCGAAGCGATGACCTGCTTCTACGGCCAATACCATCGTCACGGAGCTGAAGATGAGGATCATCGTCATCAGCGCCACAAAACCTAGCGGCAAGTGGGTACCGTGCAGGCCAGGAAAGGCATCAAATACCTTTTCCGGAATGGGCCAGTACTCGGTTGAGAACTTGAAATTCTCTGCTGTGCCGCCGTAAACTTCGTGGCGGTGACGGATCAGACCGTAAGTAGTCAGGAAGGCGGCGAACGTGAAGGCGTCCGACAACAGGAAGAACCACATCATCAGCTTGCCGTAGCTCGCTTTAAATGGCTCGTTCCCGCCGTCCCAGGTGCCGGTGCGCGGCTTATCCAGGGCGGAATCAGAAATTACCTGCGTCGTGGAAATGGTGGACATAGCGTGCGGGGGTTGACAAAAATCAATGGTTCAAAAGTAGGAACAAATACAGGTACAACCAAAGCGCGCCTAGGAAGTGCCAGTAGATAGTAACGTTGCCAACAGAGAGCATCTGACGGGAATGCACCTGATAGTTAAAGCTTTTACGCAAAACTACCAGCAGAAAGATTAATCCCGTAATCAGGTGAAATCCGTGAACACCAGTTAATACATACAGAAATGAGCCAGAAGGGTTGGCATCTGTTCCACCAAAAAAGATACGATTGTCTACCAATTGCCCCCACATTAGGTACTGGCCAACCAAAAAGGCTACTCCCAGCACTAGGGTCAGGATAAGGCCCAACCGCACTTGCGTAAGTTCATCTTTGCGCGCTGCAAACCACGTCCACTGCACAGTGGCCGAGCTGGCGATAATCAGTAGGGTGGTAATCAAAAAGCCAGAGGGCAAATCGAACTCCAGCCAGTTGCCCTCCTCACGGCGCACAATGTATGCGCTGGTGTAGGCGGCAAAAATCATGGTGATGCTCACCATCATTAGCCACAGTACAAAGCGCAACGGATGAATGCCGGTAGCGGGCTGCTTAGAGGTCAATGCTTCAGAAGGATGCATATCGTTGAAAAATCAGGAATACGAAAAAAAGAAGTAAGCTGCTCTTATAACATCGTTGCTAGGGTGTTTGTCCCGGTCAACTGCGCTTACTTTTTACTTCTTGTCTACTTTATATTTTGTCCAGCACCAGAGCTATTTGCACGATAGGCAGGTACAGAAAAGAACCAAACATGATGCTCATGGCGGCCTTTTTACTGACGGTGCGCATGAGGTAAAATGTCTGCATCAGAAATAGGACTCCGCAAATAGCCGCCACCATCGGATATGTGGTATTCGTCATGCCGAAGTAGAACGGCAACAAGCTCAGCGGAATTAAGACCAGCGTGTAGGTCATGATCTGGAAAGCAGTGCGCAGATCCTTTTTTCCAGGCGTAGGCAGCATCTTGAAGCCGGCTTTCTTGTAATCGTCGTCCAATACCCAAGCAATGGCCCAGAAGTGTGGAAACTGCCACATAAACTGTATTCCGAACAGGATCCAGCCTTCCGCTCCCAGAAAGCCAGTGGCTGCAACCCAGCCAATGAGTGGTGGCATCCCCCCCGGTATAGCGCCTACAGCTACGCATATAGGAGAAATAGTTTTGAGCGGGGTATACACGAACCCGTATAGAATCAAGGAAACCAGCGACAGCGCCGCTGCCAGAGGATTAAAATAATATGCCAGCAAGCCAAGGCCTAATCCCCCCAGGATAATCGTGAATACCCATGCCTCTTGCACGCTCAATATTCCCAGTGGCAAAGGGCGCTTTGCGGTGCGCTTCATCAACTTATCCAGATCTATTTCGAAGACCTGATTGATGGTATTGGCTGAGCCCGTCACGGCTAATCCGCCTAACATCACGAGTACCGCACGCCACAAATCCAGTTCATGGGCTCCCAGCAGGTAGCCGATGGCACTAGAGAATGCCACCGTAAGCGCCAGCCGGAATTTGATTAACTGAAAATATGCCCTAGCCTTAGTCATCAACTGCTGAAACAGGTTGCGCGGCGAAAAAGTCCGCCAAATGGGGCCGCAAAGTTACGCAACAACGGCCGTAGTAGCCACCTGCTGCTGCAACTTCGTGGCACGCTGATAGGCTACCAATGCTAAAAACTGTGCTCCAAAGAGCATAGTAGCCAATGTGAGATGAATTGGCTGTGCTGCAGCCGGAAATGAAAAGTATGCCAGGACAATGCCAGCCAGTATCTCCCCCCCTATTAAGCCTAATATGGCCGTTGCTAGGTAGTGTAACTGCCGTGAAGCGAGCTGGTATAGCCGATAGGCTAAGTACACGTTAATGAGCAGCAATAAAGCTGAAAACGTACGATGAAACCGGAAAGAACTTCCCAACTGCTCCACCCATTCAGCTCGGTCAAGGTAATTGGCCGCAGAAGCCACCAAATCAATCTGCTCCCGCACCTGAGTGCCTAGTACGATTTGACCAAACGTCAGCACTATAGCCACCCATAACCAAGCAGTCAGTCCAGGCACACTGTGCACTCGCTCCTGAACCTCATTACTAGCATATTGTGATCGATCAACTGCATACAAGAGCATGGCCACAATAAGCAGAGCCAGTCCCATATGGATTGTGACCATGATGGGCAACAGATTGGTTGATACTACTAACGAGCCTAGCCAGCCTTGTACTCCCGTCAGGATAAACGAACCAAATGCCAACCAGAAGACTGCCCGGTCAAGCTTCCAGTAAGGCAAGGAAAACACTAGGGTGAGAAATACAAACACCCCTATCAGTGCTCCTACTAGCCGGTTTATGTACTCAATCCAGGTTTTGACAGGGTTGAAATCGGTCTCGATATACTGCGTAGGATGCGAAAATATGTCTCCTGCCACTTGATGGAACCCTAACTGCTCTAGTTTAGTAGCTAGTTTTTTGTTTTTCTCTACCCGTTGAGCAGTATAGATTTCCTTGTAATTGGTTGGTAACTGACTGATATGAGTTGGCGGCACCCAAGTACCGAAACATTTGGGCCAGTCAGGGCAGCCCATACCAGAGCCCGAGCTCCGTACAATACCGCCCACCAAAATCAATACATAGACGGCTACCACCGTTAAAATTCCAACAAACCGAAAGCGACGTACAAACGCAGGAACTACCATGCTCAATGTGACTATGCAAGGGTGATCATACTACAAACCACTTGAGAGGCAGTTTGCTTAAAAAGAAAAGAGAAATCCGGGCCGGCTGCGCCGAAGCTGGATTTCTCTGTATAGGAAATGAAAAAGGGCCGCCGTTAGTACAGCAGCCCTTTTCATATTATAAGAGCCTAGCGGCTACTACTCCATCTCTTTCTCATAGGGCAGGTTGGAAGCCTGCGTCTGCGAGTATGGTACGTGCTGGGGAATAAAGTCCTCAGCTGCACCGGGCTTGCTGTAGTCGTAAGGCCAGCGGTGAACAGCTGGAATAGCACCAGGCCAGTTGCCGTGACCAGGTACTACCGGCGTAGTCCACTCCAGCGTCGTCGAGTTCCAAGGGTTCTCGGTAGCACGACGGCCGCGGAAAATGCTGTAGAAGAAGTTGAAAATGAAGACGAACTGAGCGAAGAAAGCAATGATTGCCGCAGCTGAAATGAATTTGTTCAGATCAGCAAATTGGCTGAATGTATCAAAGCCAGTCCAAGCGTAGTAGCGACGGGGGAAACCGGCAATACCTACATAGTGCATTGGCAGGAACACCAGATATACACCTAGGAAAGTCAGCCAGAAGTGAATGTAACCCAGCTTCTCGTCCAGCATACGGCCGAACATCTTCGGGAACCAGTGGTAAACACCAGCAAATAGACCGAAGAAAGCCGAAGAGCCCATTACCAAGTGGAAGTGAGCTACCACGAAGTAAGTGTTGTGCATTTGGATATCCAGTGCTGCGTTACCTAGTACAATACCAGTAAGACCACCAGCAATGAACAAAGACACAAAACCGATCGAGAACAACATAGCCGACGTGAAGCGGATGTTACCACGCCACAGTGTAGCAAGCCAGTTGAAGGTCTTCACAGCCGAAGGCACTGCAATAATCAATGTTAGGAACATAAACACCGAGCCCAAGAACGGATTCATACCCGTTACGAACATGTGGTGAGCCCATACAATGAAGGAAAGCAGCGAAATACCGAGGAGTGAGCCAATCATAGCACGGTAGCCGAAAATAGGCTTACGAGCATTAGTGGCTAGAATCTCAGATACCATACCCATTGCAGGCATGATAACGATGTACACTTCAGGGTGACCTAGGAACCAGAACAAGTGCTGGAACAAGATCGGCGAACCACCTGTGTTTGGCAAGGCCTGACCTGCAATGTAGATATCGGATAGGAAGAACGAGGTGCCGAATGAGCGGTCAAAGATCAGCAGCAGTGCAGCTGAGAAAAGCACCGGGAACGACAACAAGCCCAGGATAGCAGTCAGGAAAAACGACCAGATGGTAAGCGGCAGTTTGCTCATGCTCATACCCTGGGTACGAAGGTTAATAACCGTCGTGATGTAGTTAACACCACCCAGCAGCTGCGAAACAATGAACAGTGCCATTGATACTAGCCACAACGTCTGACCAGCTCCCGAACCGGGAATAGCCTGAGGCAAGGCGCTCAGCGGAGGATAAATTGTCCAGCCAGCAGAAGCAGGGCCTGTTTCAATGAACAGAGAGATAAACATGACAACACTGGAGGCAAAGAAGAACCAGTAAGAGAGCATGTTCATGAAGCCTGATGCCATATCACGGGCACCAATCTGCAGAGGAATTAGGAAGTTGGAAAACGTTCCGGACAAACCAGCCGTCAGTACGAAGAACACCATGATGGTGCCGTGCATCGTAACCAATGCTAGGTAGAACTCGGGATTAAGCTTACCAGCTTCAATCCACTTACCTAGGAAAGGCGACAACCACTCGAAAGTAGATTCGGGCCAGCCCAGCTGCAAACGAAATAGGCTCGACAGCGTACCACCAATGATTGCCCAGATAATGCCTGTAATCAGGAATTGCTTGGCAATTACTTTGTGGTCAGTGCTGAAGACGTACTTCTGCAGAAAGCTCTGCTCGTGGTGCTCGTCGTGATGCGCGTGCTCATCGTGCGAAATACCGGGCTCGGTTGCCCCGATACCACCTTGCACTTGCGCTTGATTGGAAAAATTAGCAGCCATAGTAGAAGCGTGCAATTAAATTAGATTAGAGCGAAGCCTTTGCGGCAGTAGGAACTACGGCAGCAGCTCCATTCTCAACCAGTTTCTCCGACTTCTGTTTGAAAGAAGCTAATACTTCTGGGTTTTGCTCAGAGAAAGACTTTTGCTGACCAAACCAAGCTACATAGTCATCTGGTTCGTCCACCACAATGTTCAGCTTCATTGCGAAGTGACCACGACCGCAGATTTGGTTACAGGCTAGCTCATAGGTGAATTTAGGATTACCTGTCTGAGCACGCATTTCGTCGGTAGTCTTGGTAGGAGTAAACCAAAACTTGGTTGGCATGCCCGGCACTGCGTACATCTGCACACGGAAATGAGGCATATATACTGCGTGCAATACATCACGCGAACGGATCTTCAGTAACACGGGGTGCCCTTTGGGTACGTGTATCTCCGGAGCCACAAAATCATCAATGCCATTCTGGTCACTCAGGTCGAAGCCAAATTCATTCGTAGCATCAATGAGGCGGTAGTTAACCAATCCTAGTTTTTGGTCACGACCGGGGTAGCGCACAAGCCAGTTGAACTGCTTGCCCATTACTTCCACCACAATAGCGTCTTTAGGGGCAGGGCCCGTAATTCGAGACCACTCTTTCCAACCAGCAAACACAAGTCCAGCCATTACAATGGCAGGAATCAAAGTCCATATAACTTCAATTTTGTTGTTGTGAGGAAAAAAGAATGCCCGACGGCCCTCTTTATGCTGATACTTGTAAGAATACACAAATAGCAGCACCTGAGTCAGAGTAAACACGATACCCAGGATAATCATGGTGGTCCAGAACATCCGCTCAGTGGCATGGCCATGAACCGAAGCAATGGGTGGGTTCATCTTATCATAGTTGTCCATGAACGACCATGCAAAAGCAGCGCCGCCAACAACTAGAAATATTACGAACAAGATGGCGTTGACACGGTTGCTGATGCCTACTTCTCGGGAAGAGCTACCCGAGAAGATAGAGGTCAGAATCTGGAGGCGGAACAACAGGCCGAATACGACCAGTAGCAACGCCAGCACCAGAAGAATACCAAGAGCAGTCATACTGTAGAGGAAGTTAGATGCTAGAAGCCAGAAGCCAGAAGCGTAGTAAGAGTTCTTACGTAGTGGCTTCTGACTTCTAGCTACTAAAATTTAGGTAGTGTGGTGAACGCTCTCGTCTAAGAACGGATGGTGAACCGGAACCAAAGAGGCTTGCGACAAACGCTTGGTCATTAAAATCAGGAACGCTCCCAAGAAAATAAGCGCAGTCCCGATTTCAATTATAAACCCGTTGTCGGCCTTCATTGTTCCGGGCATCAGCATTAGATAGAAGTCTGACCAGTGGCCAACCAAAATGGCAATGCTCACGATTTTCATCATGATCATTTGACGCTTAGCATCACGTGTCATCAACACCAAGAAGGGGAATACGAAGTTGATTAACAGGTTGCCAAAGAACAGCCAAGTATAGCGTCCACCGAAGCCTCCTAGACGCTGGTTAAAGTAAACCGACTCTTCTGGTAGGTTGGCGTACCAGATCAGCATGAACTGCGAGAACCATACATAAGTCCAGAAGATACTGAAACCGAACATGAACTTACCCAAGTCATGCAAGTGACCTTCTTTTACAAAGGGAAGGTAGCCAGCCTGTTTCAAAAGGATAGTACACAAGGTCACAGCAGCAATACCTGATACCCACCACGAGGCAAATACATACCATCCAAACATGGTAGAGAACCAGTGCGTATCGACTGACATTACCCAGTCCCATGCAGCAATCGATGATGTAACGGCATAAACTACCAAGAACATTGCCGAAACGTTGATGCTTTTATGGAAGTACTCCGTGCCACCGTTCAGGTCTTCGGCCAATGATAGATCACGAAGTCGCTTGGTGAAGAACGCCCACAAACCCAAGAACAGAACCATCCGAATCAGGTAGAAGGGAATGTTCAGGAAGCCTGATTTACCAGCTATGATAGCATCATAATTGGCATTGCCTTTTTCCATGATACCTGGCAGAGTCCAGTGAAAAAGATCATTATTGATCAAGCTTACCAGGAAAACTGCTACCATGATTACCAAACCGGGAATTAACCAAGCACTTAGTGCCTCATTAATACGCTTGATCAGAACTGACCAGCCAGCATATGCTACATATTGGATAGCCATGAAAACAGTACCAATAGCAGACACTCCGGTAAAGAAGACGTTATTATGCCATAGGCTTACAATCAGTCGCTTCAGCCAGGTAGGACTTCCGTGATGCCCTTCAGCAGCTCCGGCACCATGGCCAGCGCCATGAGCTGCGGCTGCACCTTCGTGGTGCTCAGCACCGACACCAAATGCTGCCATAAGCAGACCAATGGCTAGCACTACAACACCAGCAACGATGATGGTAATGAATTTTTTTCTAGCGTTCGGCGAAACCTCCAGGTATTCAGCCGTAACGCTTTCTTGATGCGTCAGAGTTGCCATAGGAGCAGATTAAATTGCCGTGCCGTTACGAGCCTTGTCACCTTGACCAGGAGTTTCAGATGCTTTGTCAGCTTGCGCCTCGCGTACTGGTTTCTGGTTCTGGGTGTCTGTAGTCTGAGATGAGTCTGCAACTACGGCATTTGATGCGCCGCTAGCCTTCAGAAAATCAGTCATTCCATCAGGGCCCTTACCTTGCTGAAGCATGCGCACATACATAGCAATCTTCCACCGCTCTTCGGGATTAACCTGCGAACCATGTGGCATCATACGGCCTTTGCCCCATTGAATCACATGGTATATGTGGCCATCGTTCATGGTTTTATATGCCCCAACTGAATAATTAGGAACACCTTTGAACTTAGCAGCTACAGGACCATCACCGGCACCAGCTTCACCGTGGCAATGCTGGCAGTTACGTGCATAAAGCGTTTTTCCTTCTTCAAGGGTTGCTTTAGTGTACGTGTAAGGATTACGCAGACTGGTTTCAGCTGTGGCAATATCATCCTTACCAATGTGCGTAAAGTAGTTAACCTTACCTCTAGGTACGGTTCCAATGGCAGGAACACGCATGTTCAACCCCATTGGGTTCACCTTATTAGAGCTTTCCTGCTTTAGCGGCTCATATGGGATGGAGTGGTACATCTCAGGAGCATACTCCAAACCAGGGTCATCGGCTCGGTTGCAGGCGGTGGTGAACACCGATGCCAGCAGAACCGCCGACGCTTGCAGAGTTATTTTCAGCGAATGCGTCATTAGAACTTAGACATTTCTTTTTGGTTCACCTCCGAAGCGCCATTGTTACGCAGCAACTGAGTAAGCTTGGTCATGTCGGTGCTTTCGTTTACCTCAATGGCCATCACGAACTTGTCGTCTGTGGAGCGTACATCAAGAACTGGTGTTTTCCAGCGCGGATAGAGCTTACTGATGGTATAGAACGTGATGACCATACCATGGCAGCAGAAGAGCACTGTTAGCTCGAACGCAACCGGGATAAATGCAGGCAAAGCAATGTGTGGCTTACCACCAATAATCATCGGCCAGTCAAAACCCAGCATGTAGATCTGCATCCAGAGCGCGAAGCTTAGGCCAGTAAGGCCAAAGAAAAACGCTGCAATCGGGAGGCGCGACCGTTCGATACCTAGAGCATCGTCGATACCGTGGATTGGGAACGGCGTGAATACTTCGTAGATCTTAACGCCCGCTTCGCGGACGTTTTCAACGGCGTGCAGCAGCACGTCTTCGTCGTCGAAGATGCCGAGGGCGAAGCGCTTAGTCATGCTTATCGTAGTTTACAGAGGCCGAGGCTGGAACTCCGTGGGTGGTAGCAGGCTGAGGAGCGTGGTGAGGATCATGGCCGGTATAAGTAGGGCCATTATCTACCGTGTATTTCAGTACTGACTTCACTTCTGCCATGTTGATCACTGGGAAGAACTTAGCGAACAACAGGAATAGAGTGAAGAACAGACCAATGGTACCTACATAAATACCGATATCGATAATGGTAGGCGAAAACATTACCCAGCTAGAAGGCAGGTAGTCGCGGTGCAATGAGGTTACGATAATTACGAAACGCTCAAACCACATACCGATGTTTACAATAATAGAGAGGATGAACGTAAGCGGAATGCTGTAACGCACCCGACGAATCCATACCAGCTGCGGCGTGATTACGTTGCAGGTCATCATCGACCAGTATGCCCACCAGTAAGGACCAGTAGCACGGTTGATGAAAGCGTACTGCTCGAACTCAACCTGAGAGTACCATGCAATAAAGAACTCTGTGATATAAGCAACACCTACGATAGAGCCGGTAACCATCATGATTTTGTTCATGAGGGCAATGTGCTCAATGGTGATGTAGTCTTCCAACTTGAATACCACCCGTGTGATAAGCATCAGGGTAAGTACCATTGCGAAGCCGGAGAAGATTGCACCAGCAACGAAATAAGGAGGGAAGATGGTAGTGTGCCAACCTGGAACCACCGAAGTAGCAAAGTCCATCGATACAATGGTATGTACCGAAAGTACTAGGGGCGTAGATACACCAGCCAGAATCAGAGAAACCGTCTCATAGCGCGACCAATGCTTGGCCGAACCTTTCCATCCGAAGCTAAGTAGCGAGTAAGCCACTTTAGCAATTGGACCTTTGGCGCGGTCACGGATGGTAGCAAAATCAGGAACAAGACCAGTATACCAGAATACCAGCGACACCGAGAAGTAAGTCGAGATGGCAAACACGTCCCACAACAGAGGAGAGTTGAAGTTTACCCATAGAGAACCAAAGGTGTTCTGTAGAGGGAATACCCAATATGCCAGCCATGGACGACCCATGTGCAACACCGGGAACATAGCGGCGCAGATTACAGCAAAGATGGTCATTGCCTCTGCAGCGCGGTTGATAGAGGTCCGCCACTTCTGACGAAACAGTAGAAGCACTGCTGAAATAAGAGTACCAGCGTGACCGATACCTACCCACCATACGAAGTTGGTAATGTCCCAGGCCCAGCCCACTGTTTTATTCAGACCCCACTCCCCAATACCATACCATAAGGTACGGTATACTGAGTAAAAGAAAACGCCGAGGAGAACAAGGGCGACGCTCAGGGCGGCCATCCACCGAATGTTCGGCGCGGCTTCTACCTGGCGACACACGTCCTGGGTGACGTCGTGGTACGTTTTCCCCCCGGTAACGAGCGGCTCCCGTACAGGCGATACGTGCTGCATAGTTTATGAACTTAAAGGAGTGAATCGGGGAAGGGCAATAATGCGGTGGGCACTCCTGCCCTTCCCCTTAGCTCTGTTGCTAGGCGTTGAACTCCGACGCTTCCGAGTTGCGGATTTTCGTCAGATAAGTAATGTTCGGCTGTACGTTGATCGAATCTAGCACGTGGAAGGCACGCTCTCCGTCCTCGCGACGCAGGATCTGCGAAATGCGAGAGCTAGGGTCACGCATGTCGCCAAACACGATGGCTTGGGTTGGACAGGACTGGGCGCAGGCTGAAACAACTTCGCCATCTTTCGGACGACGCTTCTGCTTTTTAGCTTCCAGCTTACCAAGCTGAATACGCTGCACACAGAGTGAGCACTTCTCCATCACACCGCGGGCCCGTACAGTAACGTCAGGGTTAAGCACCATGCGGCCGAGGTCCGTGAACATGTGACCGTTTACATTCTCAAATTTCTCATTAGAGTAGTAAGAGAACCAGTTGAAGCGGCGCACTTTGTATGGGCAGTTGTTTGCGCAATAGCGAGTACCAACGCAACGGTTATAGGTCATTTGGTTGAGACCTTCCGAGCTGTGGGTAGTAGCCAGTACGGGGCATACCGTTTCGCAAGGAGCGTGATTGCAGTGCTGGCACATCATTGGCTGGAAGATCACCTGCGGGTTCTCCGAAGGGTCTTCCATAGCTGCGTAGGTGCTAAGCTTACCAGCTTCTTCGAACTCGTCTTTGTGGTGATCTGAACCATAGTACCGGTCGATACGCATCCAGTGCATCTCCCGACGGTTTAGTACCTCCTGCTTCCCTACTACTGCAATATTGTTTTCTACCTGACACCCAATCACGCATGAGCCGCAGCCGATGCACGAGTTGAGGTCAATGGCCATACCCCAATGGTGGTTTTTGTACTCGTAATCCTGCCACAGAGAAACCTTGTTGGGCTTCTCCAATCCTTCCGGGGTAGAAATCTTCTCGTATTCCGTTACCTCCTTCGGATTCTTGATATACTGGGCCAGCGTAGACTCCTGCACCACCGACTTACGGTCCATGATGGTGTGGTGCGTCTGGGTCTGAGCAATTGGAGACTTAGCGTCAGTGCTCGTGATCTGTACTGCGTTGCTAAACACCAGCGCGTCGTTACGCATTTGAGCTAGTGGCAACACATTGGCACCTACTTCGTTTCCAACACGGCCAGCCTTGGTACGACCATAGCCAAGAGCGATAGCAACCGTACCAGCAGCCTGACCTGGCTGAATCAGGACTGGAAGCTCAACGGATTTACCGTTAGCAGTTACCTTAACAACATCTCCCTGCTCCCATTTTTGCTCTACTGCCATGCTGCGTGGCACGGCTACGTAGTTACCCCAAGTTGCTTTAGACACTGGGTCTGGCAGTTCGTGTAGCCAAGGGTTGTTAGCGAAAATGTTGGCTCCATTGCCGATACCTACTTTTTCGTAGATGACCAACTCTACGCCTGATGGCTTTGGGGCTGACTTAATGGCCGCAATGGCACCGTTAACGTCAAGCGCAGCACCTGTCTGAGCCACCGTAGCCGGCGAAGCAGTACCCGCAGCAACACCATCGTGTACTGCCTTGTCCCAAGCTTTGGTAAAATCACCACCTAGTACTGCTTTCCACTGCGTGCGCAGATAGTTGTAATAAGTGGTAGGGTTTCCAGCCCAAGCCAGCAGAGAATCCTGAGCCTGACGAGTGGCGAACAATGGAGTGATTACAGGTTGAGCAAGGCTCAGGAAGCCGCGCTTAGGCTCATAATCATTCCAAGACTCAAGGAAGTTATGGTCAGGAACGGCGTAAGTACACAATTCGCCGGTCTCGTCGAGACGATCATTCAGCGAAATAGTGGTCTTCACCTTGCCGCCTTTCAAGGCTGCAGCTAGCTCAGCACCTTTAGGATGATCAAAAATAGGGTTAGCATGGTAGAATATTACAGCACCTACCTGACCACTGATAATGTCATTCACCAAGCGGTTCATGCGAGCATCATCGCCTTGCCGCACCAAAGATGGATTGACAACATCAACTGCTGTAGAACCTAACCGTTGGTTGATAGCAGCTACCAATGCCTGAACAGCCGGATCATTTGAACCGGAAACTACCAAGCCAGCAGCTCCTGCGCTTTTCAAATCAGCGGCTGCCTTAGACAAGCGAGCATTCTTGTAGCTTGACGCGCTACCACCACCAACTACTTCATTATACAGGGCCAGAACTGCCTCTCCCATTTCGGAGGGCTTTAATGGCACCCGAATGTCAGCGTTAGCACCAGTCAGTGAGAAGTTAGACTCAAACTGATAGTGACGCGACATAGCGCGCTTTTCGCTCGAAACCTTGCGGTTGGCTACGTACTGAGCAGCATGCTCTACCGGTGAAATCCACGTACCGAGGAAGTCAGCGGCAAAGCTCACGATAATGTTCGCTTTGCTGAAGTCGTAAGAAGGTAGAACGCCACCGTTTGCACGGAGCAAGCCAGATACTGAGTTCACATCATACATTACGTGTTCAGTACCAGCAAAGCGCCCAGCAAACTCAGCAATTACCTTCTTAGTAGAAGGGCTGATGATCGTAGGTGATACGATGGCAATACGACCAGCACCAGCAAGGGCATTGCGAACCTCCTGGTCCAGCTGATCCTTATCAATCTTAGCGCCCTTCTTAGCAAAGTGCTGCAGACGGCCGCCATCGTAGAGGCTCAACACCGAAGCTTGCGCCCGGGCCGACAAACCACCACGTGTAACGGGCGACTCAGGGTTACCCTCCAGCTTAATTGGACGACCCTCGCGAGTCTTTACCAGGATACTATTGTAGTCCTGGCCATTGAAAAAGCTAGAAGCGTAAAAATTGGCAATACCCGGATCAACCTCTTCAGGCTTATTGAGGTAGGGAATTGCTTTTCTAATAGGGGTTTCGCAGCTGGCGAGGGTTGCAGCAGCAAGGCCGAAGCCCATTAGCTTGAGGAAGTCGCGACGCGGCGCAACCGTGCTATCGGAACTGCCATGCGAGTCCTTCACTGGCATGAAGTCTGCAAACTCAGTGAGTGCATTCTTCACAAACTCCGGTGAGTTCTCTAATTCCTCAATTCCCTTCCAGTACTTAGGCGACTCTTGCATCGTGTTTTTGGGACTTAGGGTCTTGTTGGCTTAGGGACTTGGGGGTATATGTCCTTAAAGTCTCCAAGTAGGCTGTTTTAAAGGTTGATCTGAACCTAGAGACCTCAGGCCGTGACAAGATGACCACGGCCTGAGATTTCTGAGCGTCTATCAGTTTAGTAGTGGCACTTCGAGCACTCCGTACCACCATTCGACGACACCGTGAATGGTGCAGCGTTATTGTCTTTGTCGTGGAGCTTCACCAGGTTGTCGTAGTACGCGTTACCCTTCGTATTGAGAGGAGTTTCGCGGTGACAGTTGATGCACCAGCCCATAGTGAGCGGCGAGTACTGATATACTACCTCCATATTCTGGATCGGGCCGTGGCACGTCTGGCACTCGAGGCCACCTACTTGGGTGTGCTGCGAGTGGTTGAAGTACGACAAGTCAGGCAGATTGTGGATACGCACCCACTGAATTGGCTGCTTGCGCTCGATAGCACGATAGATTTTCTTGATTTCAGGGGACTCCGTTTTGATCTGCGAGTGGCAGTTCATACAGATGTTAGCCGAGGGGATGTTAGCCGACTTGCTCTTGTACACCGAGGTATGGCAGTAGGCGCAGTTGATCTGATGCTCGCCAGCGTGCAGCTTGTGTGAGAAAGCGATGGGCTGGGTAGGCTGATACCCTTGGGTCAGACCAACACCCATTGCACCTTGGATTGTCTCATACAATACAGCTAGCACAAATACTACCCCCACGATTGCGCGAACAGCCGTTGACTTGTAGATTTTAGAGAAATCGAAGCGCTGCTCTAATACTTCCCGGTCGCGACCATCAAGGTCTTTGCGGCCGCGAAGGACATCCTTCATGATGTTGGCAATGATAACCAGCGTCACTACTAGCACAATCAGTACTACTACCAGCACGATAAGCAGCACGTTCATGTACTTACCATCGCCAGCTTCAGCACCAGCAACGCCAGGTGTTTCGCTGCCATCGGCTGGCTTAATGCCAGTTCCGGCCGCATTGCCGTTAGCTGGGCTAGCATTACCTTCTTGCGAAGTTACCCATGCTACAATAGATGTGATTTCCTGATCAGACAGCTGGAAGCTTGGCATCTGCTGTTTCTGATACTGATTGTAGATCTTCACAGCATACTCGTCGCCAGCGGCAACCATTTTGCTGGAATTCTTGATCCATGGAATAATCCAGGACATGGGGCGGCGCTTGGTGATACCAGCCAAAGCCGGACCTACTATCACATCGTTGACAGCATGGCACTGAGCGCAATTGCCTTTAAACAGGGCATCGCCGGCGGCAATAGCCGCTGCATCGCCGCCACCAGCCGCCGGAGCGGTTGCCGTAGCAGGAGTTGCGCCATCAGTAGCGCCGGGAGCCACGCCTTCTTTGCTCACAGCTGGAGCTGAACCAACTGCTTGCCCAAGGGTATCACCCAGGGAAGCAACGGTCAGAAACAGAGCGAGAAAGAGACGGGAAAGGGGACGAAGTCGGATGCTATTCATAGCACAGTTTGACTGGAAAAAAGAAACTCGGGGGTGCTTCAAGGCCACAAATGTAGGTCGGGAAACCCAGAGAACAAACCAGCCTTGGCTAATTTTCGCCCTTGCTAGCTAGCTTAGAATCATTCTAAGAACCACAACTCAACTACACTTATTCCTGCTAATGCACTTGCCAGTGCTTTAGCGTGCTGAGTGCAATGCTCACCGTCTTATCCCCCTTAGTTTGCTAACTCCTATTAGTAGAGAAGGTTTGGGAATTGACACTCAAATTATTAGCCTGCCACTTTATACTAATTAAAGTACATACAAGGGGTAGCTCTTGCCATAAATACTGCTATCTTTGCCCCTCATTTAGTTTTTCACACATCATTCACCCCGTCGTAATGGCAGTAAGAAATTACGAGACGGTCTTCATTCTGACCCCCGTTCTAAACGAGGGCCAAGTGCAAGAGACGGTCGAGAAGTTCTCTCAGGTGCTTAAGGAAAATAGCGCCGACATCATCAACACTGAATCCTGGGGCCTCAAGAAATTGGCGTATCCGATTCAGAAAAAAAACACCGGGTATTACTTCCTCGTGGAGTTCACCGGCGAAGGTAACGTCGTAGACACGCTGGAACTTGCGTTCCGTCGTGACGAGCGGGTTATCCGTTTCCTCACCACTGTATTGGACAAGCATGCTGTAGCTTATGGCACGCGTCGTCGTAAAGGCGAAATGAACCAGCAGAAAGTTAAACAATCGGAAGCTGTAGCCCAGTAGTCAAGAAGATGAGCCTCGCCAACGAAAAAATCCACAAGCAGGATACGCGCAAGAAATACTGCCGCTTCCAGAAGAACGGCATTAAGTACGTAGACTACAAAGACCCGAACTTCCTGTTGAAGTTTGTGAACGAGCAGGGCCGCATCCTGCCCCGTCGCATCACCGGTACTAGCCTGAAGTTTCAGCGCAAAGTAGCCCAGGCCGTTGCGAAAGCACGTCACTTGGCTCTGATGCCCTACGTAACTGACTCTTTGAAATAGAAAATTAGTATTGAATAGTTGGTATTGAGTAGTGAGACAGCTGTGAATTCATTTCACTCGGTTCTTACTCAATACTTACTACTCACTACTCAATACTAAAGAAAGACATGGAATTAATTCTGAAAGACGACGTTAAAGGCCTTGGCTACAAGAACGACATCGTCGTGGTAAAGCCAGGCTACGGCCGTAACTACCTGCTCCCGCAGGGTCTGGCAGTATTGGCCGACAAAAGCAACAAGAAGATCGTAACCGAAAACATCCGTCAGGCTGCTCATAAAGCCGAGAAGGTGAAAGCTGATGCCCAGAGCATCGCTGACAAAATCGGGAACGTAGTACTTGACATTGCTGCTAAAGTGGGTGAAAGCGGCCGCATTTTCGGTCGTGTAACCACGCTGCAATTGGCTGACGCGCTGAAAGCGAAAGGTGTTGACGTAGACCGCAAGCGTCTGTCGTTTGATACTGATCCGAGCGCAGTTGGTGAGTACACCGCTACGGTTGATCTGCACCGCGAGGTGAAGCACAAAGTACGCTTCAACGTAGTGGCTGAATAAGCTACTGGTTGGGCTGCATGCCTAGTATAGAGCGCCCGGTTGCCCATGCAACCGGGCGCTTTTTTACTTCTTACTACCTGCTAGCGGGCTTTTACGGGCGCCCGAAGTCCCTCAGTTTCCGTTAGTACTACCCTTTCTGCGCTGGCTCTCCCTCGCCTTGCTTAGGCAGCGCCTAGGTCAGGATTTTGGCCGAACGAGGGATGTTGAGTAGGTTGCCTATCCGTTGGCCCCAAAAAGGCCGTATTATAAGAAATGTTTCGAACCGAACTCCCGCTCACGCCCCATCCGCAACAGCTGCCGCTTTCGGCGCGGGTGCTGACGATAGGCTCCTGCTTTTCGGACTCTATCGGCTCTCGTCTCGCTGACTTTAAAGTCGCGACGATGGCTAATCCGTTTGGCACCGTATTTAACCCTATCTCAGCCTGCAAGCTGCTTCGTGCCGCGGCGGGTGAAGACATGGACTGGCAACAGCACCTAGTAGAGGCCCGGGGCCGCTGGCAAAGCTATGACTTGCATGCCCAGGTGGGCGCTAGCTCGCCGGTAGAATTGCTCCAGCATATTCAGGCCCTAACGCGCGAAACCGGCGTGTTTCTGGCTACTGCTGACCTAGTAGTTCTGACGCTGGGCACGGCCTACGCGTACCGACTGCGAGAAACCGACGAAATCGTTAATAACTGCCACAAAGTACCTGCTGAGAAGTTTGAGAAGGAACTGCTCACGGCTGACGAGATTATTGCGGCTGTAGCAGAAACACACGCGTATCTGCGCCGCATCAATCCGCGCTTACGCTTTGTTCTGACGGTTAGCCCTGTGCGCCATGTAAAGGAAACGCTGGTGCTGAACTCGGCCAGCAAAGCAATGCTGCGGGTTGCTTGTCATTACCTGAGCGAATTACTGCCTGATGTGTCGTATTTCCCAGCCTACGAACTGCTGGTAGATGATCTGCGCGACTACCGGTTCTATGCTTCGGATATGCTGCATCCGTCGGAAGTGGCAGAAAACTATATTTGGGAGCGGTTTACTCGCACTTTCTTCGATACCGCTTTTGGGCGTTTTAAGAAAGAATGGGAAGGCATCCGGCAGGCGCTGGGGCATCGGCCGCTCTACGCGGCATCTCCTGAGCACCGGCAATTCCTGGAAAGCACGCTGGAGCGGTTGCATAAAGTTAGCGGCCTAGCAGATGTTAGGATGGAAACACTGCATCTGGAGCGCGAATTAGCCGGCTTGCCCCTACCTCCTGCTCCGATGGTGCCGGAAGAGGAAGAGTATGACGATGACGAGGAGCGTATTGATGTGGGGGTATCCAGCGCGGTAGAAGTAAGCGTAAGCAGCCGGCAGGAAGCCTCTCTGGATGGCGCCGGCGCCGGTATACTGCTGGAAACGGATAATGAGGATGAGGACGAAGATGCAATTGAAGTTTCATCGGAAGTAGCGTACGAGCACGCCTACACAGCTGCTTCAGCCGACGAAGAGGAAGTAGAAACAGACGCAGCGACTGACTTTGATGAAGTTTCTGTTGAAGGAGAAGAACCTGTTCGGAAGAAAAAGCGCCGTTCCCGCGGTGGAGCTAAGCGTACCAAGCGCAAGCATGCTCGTTTGGCGGCTGAACTAGGTGCCGAAGCTGCGCAAAACCAGCCCGTTACGGCTAGCATGCCAGCCGCTGTTTCTGATTCAGGTACTCAGCCGGACCAAATCCAGGATGAGGTTGAAGAAACTACTCCGGCTGACGAGGTCATCTACATCACGGAAGATGAGTTGCGGCGCGGTCGACGAGCTCCTGCTGAGGTTGCACCTTCTATCCAGCCAACTACTGACGAGCAAGAGCCTGCAGCGGAGGAAGAGGCGCCTGCCCCCGAAATGCCTGCTAATAACCAGCCGCGGCGGGAGCGGAATAACCGGCGGGCTCCACGCCCTGCCCGTTCTGGCGGGCGTACCGAACGACCTGCCTTGTATGCCTCTGCTCCTACCGAGGACCAAGCAGTTGAGCTACCTCTTGCTCCTGCTGCCAGCGTAACTCCGGACGTGGTCGAGGCATCTACTCCTTTCGAGGCAGAAGCCCCGGTACTGGAAACAGCACCGGTTGCCGCTGCTCCGGAGCCTATTAGCCCTAGTACACGCAGCCGAAAGCGTCCGCCAGCAAAGCCACGGGCGCCGCGTGCTACTCCAGTTGAAGCACCAGATGCAATAACGCCGCCTGAAGCTGTATCTGTGACAACGCCCTCACCCGCGGCCCCCGTACTCGCTACTCCCGAAGCTGTAACTGCTACCCCCGAAGCAGCACCAAAACCGGCAAAAGCACCGGCTCGCAGCCGCAAGCGCCCGGCCGCCAAGCCACCGGTTACGCCTGAAGCAGCACCCTCACCAGCCGCTGAAGCACCTCCGGTTGCGGCTAAACCAGCTCGCAAACGGCCACCACGCCGCCCGAAAGCGGCCACTGAAGCTTTGGCACCCGCTCCGGCTATAACGGAAGCCCCTGTGCCAGCAGAAGCCGCCCCAACAGGTGCAGCGCCCAAGCGCAAGCCCCGCCCGCCACGGCGTAAACCAGGGGCTGACACACCCGCCCCGGAAACAACGTAATTAAGAAAACCCGGCTCTTCGGCCGGGTTTTCTGTTCTACAGTGGCCTAGCCTTGCCTCTGCCCTGTACTCTGAACCTCAGAATTTACCTGATCTGCTATCCGAAATCTATCTGCCATGCCTACGCATACCAACCGTTTAGCACAGGAGTCAAGTCCGTATCTGCTTCAGCACGCCCACAACCCCGTGGAGTGGTACCCATGGGGCGAGGAGGCACTGCTACGGGCACGCGACGAGCAAAAGCCTATTCTGGTGAGTATTGGCTATGCAGCGTGCCATTGGTGCCATGTAATGGAGCGCGAATCGTTCGAGAATCCGCAGGTAGCTGCCGTCATGAACCAGCACTTTATCTGCATCAAGGTAGACCGAGAGGAGCGGCCCGATGTGGACCAGGTGTACATGGAGGCGTTGCATGCCATGGGGTTGCAGGGTGGCTGGCCCCTGAATGTGTTTCTCACTTCGGAGGCCAAGCCGTTCTATGGCGGCACGTATTTCCCACCGCGCAACTGGCTGCAGCTGCTGACCAGCATTGGGCAAGGATATGCGGGTGAGCACCGGGCGGAGCTGGATGCCTCTGCGGAGCAGTTTAGGCAGGTGTTGCAGGCTAGTGAACTGGAAAGGTACCGCCCATCGAGCACTGCCGAGACCCTCTCCGATCAGCAGTTCAAGCTGCTCGTGTATAACCTGGCCGCGAAGTTTGACCGGCAGCAGGGCGGCCTGGGTACGGCTCCCAAGTTTCCGATGCCTAGTGTCTGGCGGTTTTTGCTGCACACGCACGCCCTTACAGGCAGCCCCAACATGCTGGAGCAACTACACCTGACCCTGCGCGAAATGGCCTGGGGCGGCCTCTATGATCAGATAGGGGGCGGCTTTGCTAGGTACTCCGTGGACGAAAACTGGTTGGTACCGCACTTCGAGAAAATGCTGTATGATAATGGCCAGCTCCTGAGCCTCTACGCCGAAGCCTACCAGGTAACGGGGGTGGAGCTGTATCGGCAGGTAGTATACGACACCGTTGGGTTTCTACAGCGCGAGCTGCTGAGTCCGGAAGGCGGCTTCTATTCGTCGTTGGACGCCGATAGCGAGGGCGTGGAGGGCAAGTTCTACGTCTGGACGATGGCGGAGCTACGCCAGGTCTTGGGGCAGGAGGAAGCCCTAGCGTCGGCGTACTACAACTGCACAGCAATTGGCAACTGGGAGCACGGCGTGAATATCTTGCACCGCCGGATGTTTGATGAGGAGTTTGCGCAGGAACACAACCTAGCGCCGGCTTTGGTAGAGGAACTGGTGGGCAACTGGCAACAGCAACTCTTGGCGGCCCGCGAAGCCCGCCCTCACCCTGGTCTCGACGATAAGATCCTGACCGGTTGGAATGGCTTAACCTTACAAGGGCTTCTCGATGCGTACCGTGCCTTCGTCGAACCCGAATTCCTGGCGCTGGCGCTACAGAACGCCCATTTTCTGCGCGATAAGCTAACTTCTGCGGAAGGACTATGTCGCAACTACAAAAACGGTCGGGCTACCATTGCCGGCTTTCTCGAAGATTATGCCCTAGTGATTCAGGCATACATCAGCCTCTATGAGGCCACCTTCGCCGAAGAGTGGCTACAAGAAGCCGACCGGCTGACGGCGTATGCGGTTGGGCACTTCTTCGACCCTAGTGAGCAGCTGTTTTTCTTCACTGATAAACAAAGCGCGCCACTTATAGCCCGCAAGAAGGAGCTGTTCGACAACGTTATTCCCGCCTCCAACTCCGTGATGGCGCACAACCTGCACCGCCTAGGCCTGCACCTCGGAAACCAGCAGTACACGGACCTAGCCGCCGCTATGCTTCAGCAAGTTCAGGACCTAGTGGCAAACGAGCCGCAAAGCCTCAGCAACTGGGCTCGGCTGTACGCCACTCAGTTGCGGCCCACCGCTGAAATTGCCATTGTGGGTCCGGAAGCCGAAGAATTTCGCAAACAGCTGAGCCGCCACTACTTGCCTAGTGTTGTGCTAGCCGGAACTACGGAAACCAGCACATTACCATTACTGCAAGGCCGCGAAGCCCGGAACAAACAGACTACCCTCTATGTCTGCTTTAACCGTGCCTGCCAGCAGCCGGTACACTCCGTGGCCGAGGCGTTGCGCCAGTTATAGTGCGGGTTCCGGGCGCCGCGGTGCTATCTTTACTGTCCGCTTCCAGTCTGATTTCCTTTGAGCCTCACGTTTGATTTTGTTCAGCCCCAGCCAGAACCCGCTGCCGACCGCGTTACGCTGTTTGCCGATGTGATTCTGCCGCTTCCGCTGCCTAAGCTATACACCTACCGCGTTCCGTTCGAGCTGAACGACCAGGTGGTGGTAGGCGGCCGCGTGATTGTGCAGTTCGGGGCCAAGAAAACGCTGAGCTGCATTGTGGCGGCCGTGCACGAAACGCCCCCGGCGCTGTATCAGGCCAAATACATCCTCGAGTTTATCGACGACGCCCCCGTCGTGACGCAGCCCCAGCTGAAGCTGTTTCGCTGGATGGCCGATTACTACCTCTGCACCCTAGGCGAAGTTATCAATGCGGCCCTACCCTCAGCGCTCAAACTTAGCTCCGAAAGCCGCGTACAGCTCCACCCCGCCTTCGAGCCTGAAACCAATCCCTACCCCCTATCTGAGCAGGAACAGAAGGTAGTAGATGCCCTGAGCACTGGCGAGGAAGGAAAGTCCATGACCTTTACGGAGGTAGGCGAACTGCTTGGCATTGCGTCGTTCCATAAGTACATCAAGTCTTTGATGCAGAAAGACGTAGTGTTCCTTTTCGAGCACCTGCAGGATAAGTACTCGCCCAAAGTGGTGAAGAAGGTGCGCCTAGCCCATCATTACGTAGCCGAAGCGGCGCTGGAGCAGCTGTTTGCGCAACTGGCTTCGCGCTCGAAGCAGCTGGATGTGCTTATGCGCTACCTGCAGCGGGTGCCGGTGTACCAGAGTGAGCATGCCAACCACAAGGGCCTGGAGAAAGCCGCCCTTACCAGCGCACCGCACCTTTCCCCTTCCGCCGTGAACACGCTCATCAAAAACGGCGTGCTCGAGCAGTTCGATACCATTGTGTCGCGCTTTCCGCTGGATGAAGACGACGCCGAGGCCAAGATGCACTTCACCCTGAGTGAAGCCCAGCAGGAAGCCCGCGACGACATCATGCGGCAGTTTCAGGAGAAAGACATTGTGCTGCTGCACGGCGTGACGGGCGCTGGCAAAACCGAAATCTATATTGAGCTGATCAAGCAGGCCCTGGACGGTGGCGGACAGGTGTTGTACCTGCTACCCGAAATTGCCCTGACGGCCCAAATTGTAACGCGCCTGATGCGGGTATTCGGCTCGCGCCTGGGCGTGTACCATTCCAAGTTTTCCGATAACGAGCGGGTAGAAGTCTGGAACGGCGTGCTCTCGGGTCGTTTTCAGGTAGTGATTGGCGTGCGCTCGTCCATCTTCCTGCCCTTCGACAACCTAGCCCTCACGATCGTCGACGAAGAGCACGAGTCGAGCTACAAGCAGTACGACCCGGCTCCGCGCTACAATGCCCGTGAGGTTGCCCTAATGATGGCCAACTTCCAGGGCTCTAAAACGCTGCTGGGCTCGGCTACGCCTGCCGTTGAGACATATTACCAGGCCCGCGCCGGCCGTTATGGCTTAGTATCTCTGACCAAGCGCTTTGGCGAAGCTGGCCTGCCGGAAATTGTGCTGGTGGATACCCGCAAAAGCCGGGAGCAGAAAACCATGCACAACCATTTCACGCCGGAGTTGATGACGGAAATGGAGACGAAGCTGGCCATGAAGGAGCAGGTTATTCTGTTTCAGAATCGTCGTGGCTACGCTCCGTTCATTAATTGCCTCGACTGCGGCTGGATACCGAAGTGCAAGAGTTGCGCCGTGAGCCTAAGCTACCACAAGCACGCCCACGAGCTGCGCTGCCACTACTGCGGCTACCACGAGCGGATGCCTGTGCAGTGCCCCGCCTGCGGCTCGCGCAACGTTAAGACGGTGGGCTTCGGCACCGAAAAGCTGGAAGACGACCTCAAGGTGATGCTGCCCCAGGCCAATGTGCAGCGCATGGACCTCGACACAACCCGGGCCAAAAACTCGTATCAGCAGATCATTTCCGACTTTGAGAAGCAGACGACTAACGTGTTGGTAGGTACCCAAATGGTAACCAAGGGCCTCGACTTTGCCAATGTGAGCCTGGTAGGCATCATCAACGCCGACAGTATTATTCATTACCCCGATTTCCGGGCGCACGAGCGGGCGTTCCAGATGTTTGTGCAGGTGAGCGGGCGCGCGGGCCGGAAAGGCAAAAAAGGCCGCGTTATCATCCAGACCGGCGACCCGGAACAGGTTATCTTCGATAAGGTAATCCGCAACGACTACCTGGAGTTTTATGAATACGAGATTTTGCAACGGCGCGAGCATGGCTACCCGCCCTTTATGCGTATTATCCGGCTCACGGTAAAGCACATGGATGTTACAGCCGGTGAGCGGGCTGCCATTTTGCTCACACAGGAGCTGGTTGACCGCCTAGGGCGCGAGGCAGTACTAGGCCCCGAGGCGCCGTATATCTTCCGTATCCGGAATTTCTATCTGCAGGAAATCACCATCAAGCTCAGCCGCGAACACACTGTGCTGCGCGCTGCCAAAGCCGATATTCAAGCTGCCATCGACATCGTTCGGGACCAGAAGGAGTTCAAGCAGGTGCGCATTGCCGCCGATGTAGACCCGATGTAAGGAGTTTGAAGTTACTTTCCGCAGCAGGCACAGTAAAACTCGATGTCTGCTTGAAAGTTACTAGGCTCTCAGGTTGCCTCAAGCCGGCCCAGTAGTCGTGAATACCCTACGATTACGTTCGTTTTCGCGCCTCACGTAAGCGCCGCCACCGCCCATTCTTGCCCTGAAAGAACAGTAGGGCTATCCCGACAATACTCAATATAATACCAAGCCAAACACCTCCCAACAGCGTAAGTCCACCCCATCCGGTTGCGGTCATAGAAGCATTCGTAATAATCGCTCCTAGCCCGAGAGCCGTGATGACCGCTCCAAATAGGTTTACAATAGTCGTATTTCGGTCGGGCTTCGGGCTTATCTCCTGCACTGTCTGCGGCAATGTTGGGGGCATTTTGAGGGTATCAGGCACGGCTGACACGTGCGGTGACGCACTCCCTCCGGGCGCCTTTAGCTCATCCGATGACCTAGGGTGCCATTTTGCCACGTCAATCACTTGCGGCTCTCCACTCCGAAGTATTCTATCGGGGCTAGTCGAAGCCAGGTCCGGAAGATTTGCTGCCACCAGCGTAGCAAGTGGTGGAGCTTGAGTTGCCTCAAAACTGGAGGTGGAAGTGCGGCTTACAACCTCGTTATATTCCCGCACTGCGGGTAAAGTAGCAGATACACGGGTGGTTTGGCACCCCGCTAGCCCTAGTACTATCCCAATCCACAATTGTAATCCTGACTTGAACATTATGGGTAACCTGTAAACTTGATTAGATATAACGGACGCTAAGCACAGCAATATTTGCCGAACAAAAAACCCCGACTACCAGAGTAGCCGGGGCTTTTTACAAACTGAGTTTATGGGTGGCTTACGCCATGTCCAGCAGGGCCAGAATGATGAACACGATACCGATGATGGCCACGATGCTACCGAGGAGGTCAAAAATGCCGCCGGGCAGAATCGTAATCAGGGCGCCGATAAGCACCAGAATAATACCAAGCTTCAGGTTGCTGCTGATGGCGTTGGCCGAAGCCGTGTCCTTTTTGGTCAGCTTGGCGGCAATCTTGTCGGCTTTCTTATCAATTTTGGCAAGCGCAGCTTTCTGCACTGCGTTCAGCTTCACGCCACTAAATGCTTTCTTAGCCTCGGGGCGCACTGCTTCTGCTGGAGCGGCCACTTTGGGCGCGGCTGCCGGAGCTGAGGCTACTACAGGATTCTCAGCGGCAACTGGTGCAGTTGGCGTAGCCACAACGGGCGCTTCAACCTCTGCAACGGCAGGAGCTGCTACCTTGGGAGTAACGACAGCCGTAGCTGGCGCTGGCTTCACAATAACACCCCGCTGGGTACCATGGTAGGCCGATGAAGTTTTGGGCAACATAGCATACTCGGCGCGGTTGCAGCTGGTCAGGGCTACGGCTACAGCGGCTACGGCCGTCAGCTTGTTCAAGAGTCCGGATAGGTGCTTCATGAGCGAAAGGAATTAGGGTGAATAGTTTAAAATCGGGTTTATACGGGCCAAATTATAAAACAGAAATAGAAAACATAATTTATTCTATTTTCCTTAGGTTAAATCAAGCACGTAGCGCGCTGACTTTCATGACTATGGCGGCGGCAATTTTAAAGCCCCAATAGTTCAGCTGAACGGTTAAGCCACTATGTATGTTAGTGGTTCGCTGTTTATTTGTACCTGTGCACATGTCCCTTCTCCCAAAATACTTGCGGCGGCTTAGTGCGGCCGGTTTCCTGCTCTGGCCTTTGGCCTGCACGCAGCCTCTCACCGAAAGCACCACCGTTCAGCTGGCCGAAACCCGCCGCTCCGCGCAGCCCGATACCAGCGGCTATGAGAAGCGGGCGCCGCAGGACCCAAATGGCATCAGCAAGTACTACCTGGGCCGCCAGATTGCGCACGTGATGGGGCATGAGGGCTCAAGCTGGCTGGAGCGCTCTGACCGGCAGCAGGAAGAAGGCACCGACATTTTGCTGCGCGAACTGAAGCTGAAACCAACGGATGTAGTGGCCGATATTGGTGCGGGCACGGGGTTCTTCACATTCCGCATCAGCCCCTTGGTGCCGCAGGGCCGGGTACTAGCCGTTGATATTCAGCCTGAAATGCTTACGGCCCTCCGCGAAACCAAGGAGAAGCTGAAGGCCAATAATGTGGTGCCCGTGCGTGGTACCACCCAAAGCCCCAACCTGCCAGCCAATGGTGTTGACCTGGTGCTGCTGGTAGATGCGTACCATGAGTTTGACCACCCACGGGAAATGATGCGGGAAATTCGCAACTCACTTACCCCTACGGGCCGGGTTGCCCTAGTAGAATATCGCGCTGAAGATCCCAAGGTGCCCATCAAACGCATTCATAAGATGAGCATTGCGCAAGCCCGCCGCGAAATGGCCGCCATAGGGTTGCGCCTCACCGACTCAGTGGAGACGCTGCCACAGCAGCATTTGCTGTTTTTTCAGCGCTAATAGCTGCCGCATTTTAGTCGGCGCAACGTTGCTTGGCGCGCTACCTTTGCGGCTATGTCTGCTCTTACCCCTGATCCGCGCCAGCTTTCCATTCACGACTTCACGTATCAGCTGCCGGCCGAGCGCATCGCCCCGGAGCCCCTTCCCGACCGGGACAGCTCCAAGCTGCTGGTGTACCGCAGCGGCGAGCTAACGGACCGGCACTTTCAGGAGTTGCCCGGCCTGCTGCCCCCTAGTAGCCTACTGGTCTTTAACGATACCAAAGTGGTGCGGGCGCGGCTGTTTGCTAAGCGGCCTACTGGTGGCATGGTAGAGCTATTTTGCTTGGAACCCGTGGCTCCACACCGTGCCATTGAACCGGCCATGCAGCAAACGGGCAGTTGCGTCTGGAAGTGTTTGGTGGGCAATGGCCGCCGCTGGAAAGAAGGCCCGGTTACGCTGGAGTTTGAAGACCTAGGGCAGCCTGCCACATTATCAGCGGAGCGGGTAGAGCAAGGCGAGGGCTACGCGCTGGTTCAGTTCAGTTGGGAACCTAGTACCCTACCGTTTGCCGAAGTACTACGCGGTGCTGGGCATTTGCCCCTGCCGCCCTACCTCAACCGCGCCGATACTGATGTGGATGCCATCCGGTACCAAACGGTGTATGCGGCTCACGAAGGCGCTGTAGCAGCGCCCACTGCCGGTCTGCACTTTTCTGATGCCGTGCTAGCAGAGCTTAGTGCCCGCCAGATTCCATCGGCGCGGGTAACACTGCACGTGGGTGCGGGCACTTTTCAGCCCGTAAAGGCCGAGCGCATGGATGGCCACCCTATGCACGGCGAGCCAATCAGCATTACGGCAGCCACGCTGCGCACTTTGCTGGCGCATCTGCCCCAGCCCATCATTCCGGTTGGCACTACCAGCCTGCGTACTCTGGAAAGTCTATATTGGCTGGGCGCCCGGCTGGTGCAGCAGCCTGCCGCTAGCCCCCAGTGGCACGTAACCCAGTGGCAACCCTATGAAGAGCAGCCTGATGTGCCGGCAGCAGCAGCTCTGACGGCTCTTTTGCAGCACCTGGAAGCTAGCGGTGCCGATTCATTACACGCGACCACGCAACTGCTAATTGCGCCAGGCTACCGCTTCCGGCTAATCAGCGGACTTATTACCAATTTTCATCAGCCTGAAAGCACCTTGCTGCTGCTGGTAGCCGCGCTTATTGGCCCCGACTGGCGCCGCGTATACGACCATGCGCTGGCAAACAACTACCGCTTCCTGAGCTACGGCGATTCATCGTTGCTGTTACCCTAGTGCAGAGCAGCAACCCACTCAAAAGGCTTATATATCTTCACACAGACACTTTTTCGAGGAAGTTTACTAGCCTCTGATCAGTGTTTTACGGTTTAGACGTTGGCAATTTTCCCCTGCATTGTTATCCCTAATTTCGCCACTCCGTATAAGGCTCAGATTCTTTACCAAATCTGACTCTCCACATGAAAAAGATATTGATGCTTACCGCAGCTGTTGCTCTGTCGACGGCTGCTTTCGCCCAAGGCGAAAAAACCACCGTCCGCGACTCTACTACTGGTGCTAAAACCACCATTACTACCCGCGACAACGGCACCACGAAAGTAGAAGCCCGCACCGGCCGTACGGAAGCTGGCGAGAAGGCTTATAACACCAAAGAAGACGTAAAAGAGGCTGGTAAGAAAACGGGCAGCGCGGTAGGCCGTGGGGCTCGCAAAACCGGCACGGTAGTGAAGAAAGGCGCCAGAAAGACCGGCCACGCCGTGAAAAAAGGTGCTAAAGCCGTGAAAAACAAGACTGAGGACGTAGTAGATTAATCTATTGCTCTTCATAAAAAAGCCCCGCTGACTTAGTCAGCGGGGCTTTTTTATGTACTAGGGCCTGCCTATTGCCCAACCATGAACACGGCATTGCCAAACAGCAGTTTTCCACCCTGCCAGAACGCCCTGAACAGCGGATTATCGCCGAGATACACCACCTGCCCCCGACCTAGGCTCTGCGTTCCGAGCACGAAACTGTCGGTAAGCGCCCGCTGCGCCTTGCGCCCCGTGAAACCGGAAGCGTAGCTGTTTTTCTTCAGAACGCCTACATTCCAGCCGCCCTGGGGCAGAAACTGGTAGTTGGGCGTATCGCGGAGCAAAGCAAAGTAGGTTGAGCCGTAGCCGAAGGCTAGTGGATGCGTATTGTCGAGCTGCACGCGGTACACGCTGCCCTGCACCCGTTCGCCAATCTGTTCGCGCTCCGCATCGGCATAGCGGCGCAGGGCGGCATAGGGGTTGGCCTTTTTGGCAGTAGCCGCCGAGTCGGAGGGCTTGGTTTTCAGAAGGAAGTCCTTTTTACCCGCCAAAAAGCGCGAGGCACCTTCCAAGGCAATGAGTCGGCCCCCGCCGCGCACCCACGTTTTCACGTTTTCCAGGCCGCGCTCCGAAAGCACATTGTCGTAATTCCCGTCGGGCAGAATCAGTACATCAAACTTACTGAGCGGCACCGTATTAAAGTAGTCAGTACCAAGAACGGAAACGGGATAGCCAACCTGCTGCTCAAAGAAATGCCACACCTCGCCAAACGCCGTGGCATCAATACCCGGGCCGGCCAGAATAGCCACGTTCACTTGTTTCAGGGGCCGAACGGAGCTGGAGCCCAGGTCGCCGCCGGTGGTAGAAAGGCCTGATTGCACGGCGCGCACCCGCACCCCTGATGAATCGGCCTGGGCCTGCACCAGCTGATCGAAGCGGGCGCCCAGCCGCTCGTTGCCAGTGCGCGGAATGATGAGCGTGCCGCGCTGATACTGCTGGCCTTCCGTTTCGAAGGGCTCAGCTGCCACCCGCAGCTTCACGCCCTGCTGTAGCAGTCGGCTCAGGAAGCGTATGTCCTGCAGGCTATTCCAGCGCGCCAAGTAAGCATAGGGCCGGTCGGCGGCCAATTGGGCCGGGCTGGTCACGGGCTGATTGTTTTGCCCCACCACCGTAGCTACAGGCGGCGCGGCCGTAGTAACGGCCAGCTGGTTGCGCAAGGCGTAGCCCTGCAGTCCGAAGGCATACGGCAACGACCACGCCGTAAGGTCATAAGTGAGCGAGTCTTCTAGCTGAGACTGGGGCTCGAACAGCACTTTTACTAGGGTAGATTTCGGCTGAAACATACTGATTACCACGTCGCGCGGCTCTACCTGTACATTCTCGGTTTTGCCCGACGCGTAGTTATAGCCCTTCAGCTTGCTGCGCTTAGTGGCATACCCGTAGCTGATCTGTTGGCGGTCGAGGTACTCGGTAAGTGCCAGCATCTGACCGGGATCGGAGGAGCCAGCCAGCACGTACGATTTGTACTCGCCGCGGGGCTTGGTGCGGGCATCGGTATAGAACTTCTGGAACTCTCGAATCAGCTCATCGTGGCGGTCGGCGGCGGCCTGAATAGTAGCCAAGCTGGTGGCATGGTGGTGCTCAATGCGCTGCGTGAGCGTGAGCGTATCGCCGTCGGTTTTCACGTAGCTGATGCCTGCTGGTCCGCCGCCGCCTTGCTCGTAGGTCATGCCAATGGCCCCGTTGAAAGAAGGCCACGTGTCGCCGTAAAAAGGAGCAAACAGGTCGTAGGTTTCGCGGGTGAAGTAGAGCCAGTTGTTTTTGTCGAACACCTTGCGGTTGTAGTCGCCAATGATGTTTTGGAATTTGCGCTGCCACTCCGTGAGGTCGGCGTGGAAGGGTTTGGCCGCCGGCGAGAAGTAATAGGGATTATTGGGCCCCATTTCATGAAAATCGGCGTGTACCTGCGGTAGCCACTGGTTGTACACCTCAATGCGCTGGCGGCTTTCTTTCTGCGTTTGCCAAGCCCAGTCGCGGTTCAGATCGAAATAGTAGTGGTTGTAGCGGCCACCGGGCCAGGGCTCGTGATGCTCCCAGCTCAGAGGCGAGGCATTAGACTGCTGGCTGGCCACGCGGTTGTACCACTGGGCATACCGGTCGCGCCCATCGGGGTTCACGCAGGGGTCCACAATTACCACTAGGTTCTGGAGCCACGTCTGCATTTGCTCGTTCTGGGGGTTAGCCAAATCATAGAGCACCTGCATCACGGCCTCAGACGATACGGCCTCGTTGCCGTGCACATTATAGCTCAGCCATACCACGGCGGGCTGCTGGCGTTGCACGGCTCCTGTTTCCAGCCCGGCTAGGCGTAGGTTGTTGCGGCGAATGTCATCCAGGCGGGTGAAGTTATCAGCCGAGGCCACGTACACCAGTTCCAGGGGGCGGTTTTCGTAGGTTTTGCCGTAGCGCTGGAGCTGCATGCGGCCGGGGCTGTGCTGCACTACGTGCTCCACGTAGCGAAGCAACTCGGCATGGGGCGTGAAGCGGGTACCCAGCTCATAGCCCAAAAACTGGCGGGGCGTAAGCAACGGACCGGCCGCCGTGGTGGCCGGGGCCTGGGCAAAAACACGGGGCGCCCACACTAGCAACAGCAGTAGGAAGACAGCCCGGAGACGAGAGTATAGCACGGAAAGGCAGGTTGCGCAGGCGTTGGCCCGCAGAGAACAAGTGAAGACCAAAGAAAGCAGAAAGAACCATTGGACCGCTATAAAACAGCAAAACCTTCTGCTACTCTACATCCGGAGCCTCTGCTGAGCACTTTGCGCCACTTCCGGGCCTAGTAGCATTGCGGGCATATAGGTTACTGAATATAAGCTACATTAGAAGCATCCTTCCCCTACCCCTCTCCTATGCCCAAACCCTTTCCCTACGTTGCTGCCCTGGCGGCACTGCTGCTGACTAGCCTTACGGCGGCACAGGCCCAAACTCCGGCTTCTTATCCGCTGGCTTCTGAAGCGGAGAAAGCCCAGCTCGCTATTGTGCTGGCCGATACAGCCTACATTCAGCAGCACTACGCCAAAACGGAATACCAGATTCCGATGCGCGACGGCGTGAAGCTCTACACCATAGTGTATGCGCCCAAGGATGCCGACAAAATTCGCTACCCCATCCTGCTGAACCGAACCCCCTACTCGGTGGGCCCGTACGGCCCAGGCAAGTATAAGCTCAACCTGGGGCCTAGTAGCCTTATGATGCATGAGGGCTACATTTTTGCGTATCAGGATGTGCGCGGGCGCTACATGTCGGAGGGTGAGTTTGTAGATGTGCGCCCGGAAAAGGACACCCACCAAGGCAAGAACGATATCGACGAAGGCACTGACACCTACGACACCATTGAGTGGCTCCTGAAAAAAGGACCCAAAAACAACGGCCGCGTAGGCCAGTGGGGCATCAGCTACCCCGGCTATTACACAACTACGGGGTTGCTGAGTCGTCATCCGGCGCTGAAGGCTTCTTCGCCACAGGCGCCAATTGCCGACTGGTTCTGGGACGATTTTCATCATAACGGGGCGTTCTTCCTGCCTCACGCATTCAACTTCCTGGCCTCCTTTGGTCTGGCGCGGCCCCAGCCCACGCCCACGGGCAACCCTAGCTTCAAGCACGGCACACCCGATGGCTACGACTTCTTCCTGAAGATGGCCCCCCTGAAAAATGCTGATGCCAAATATTACCAAGGCAAGGTGGCCTTCTGGAACGAAATGGCCCGCCACCCCAACTACGACGAGTTCTGGCAGGCCCGCAACCTGCGTCCGCACCTCAGAAAATTAAACAAAGGCACCGCCGTGCTGACCGTTGGAGGCTTCAACGATGCCGAAAATCTGTTTGGCGCTTTGAACACCTACGCCAGCATTGAAAAACAAAACCCTGGCATGCGCAACGGCCTCGTAATGGGCCCTTGGGTGCACGGCGGTTGGGCCCGCGGAACCGGCGAAATGGTAGGCAACGTGGCCTACGGCGAATCGCCTTCGCTCTACTATCAAAAGGAAATTGAAGCGCCGTTTTTCCGGTCGTATCTGAAGGAAGGTAAGCCCGCCGCAACGCCCGAGGCTACGGTGTTTGAAAGTGGCACCAACCGCTGGCGCACCTTTGATACCTGGCCGCCCAAGCAAGCCCAGGACCGCACGCTCTATTTCCAGGCCAACGGCAAAATCGGATTCGAGCAGCCCACGGATGGGCCGGCCTATGATCAGTACCTCAGCGACCCAGCACACCCCGTACCGTTTACCGAAGCCACCGCCACCGGCATGACCCGCGAGTACATGACCGACGACCAGCGCTTTGCCGGCCGCCGCCCCGATGTACTGACCTACCAGACGGAGGTACTCACCGAAGACCTGACGCTGGCCGGTCCCATTCAGGCCCTGTTGCAAGTGGCTACTACCGGCACCGATGCCGACTGGGTAGTGAAAATCATTGACGTGTATCCTGACGATACGCCCAACAATCCGCGCACCAACCCGGCGGTGAAGTTGGGCGGTTACCAGCAAATGGTGCGCTCAGAGGTAATGCGCGGCCGCTTCCGCAACAGCTTCTCGAAGCCCGAGGCCTTTGTGCCAGATCAGGTAACGGCCGTACCATTCACGGTACAGGACCTGTGCCACACGTTCCGGAAAGGGCACCGCCTCATGGTGCAGGTGCAAAGCAGCTGGTTTCCGCTCGTGGACCGGAACCCGCAAACGTTCGTACCCAACATTTTTGAGGCTGACGAAAAAGATTTCCAGGCGGTCACGCACCGGCTATATCACTCTCCCCAGCATCCTTCGCAGCTTACCGTGAAGGTTCTCTAGGCAAAAAGAGAGGCTGAACCGTGCAGTTCAGCCTCTCTTATTACTTACAGCCGGCCAATGTTGTCGTAGTCCATTTCGTCGGGTTTTTCCTTGAGCTGATACAGTACACTTTCTGCCACGCCGCGCCCAAACAGGCTTAAGCCCGCATTGAGCACTACCAATGCTGCCGTACCGGCTGATACCCATTCGGAGGTTGAGTGTCCATTGCGCTTTTTATCAGAGGCCCATTGAACCAAGCAAGTGCCCAGCCCAACTACTACCAGTCCGGCGGGAGCAAATGCCAACCATTTTTCTTTGTGCGTCATGGGTGTGTAGGGAAGTTGGAAGTGAGAGAGCCAGTATACGTAGTTGATGCGGCAGGGGGCTTGCGTCCCCGTCAAAATACACAATCGTACCTTTGCAGCATCGGGTTACATACAAGCCCAACTATATTTTGTAGGCTCCGGTTTAAGCCGACCTATTTTTTCTGCCTTCTATGCTTGTTTCTCCCTACCAGCGGCTGCTTCAGGTAGCGTTTGCCAATGAAGCCGATGCGGCTCAATACCTCCACCCCACCACGCTGGCGGCGTATCGTACGTTTGAGCAAGCGGCCCCGCAGGACATAGCTTACCGCTTTGAGCGCGTGCGCCTGGGGGTGGCGCTGGCCCTCATGAAGCTGCTTTCTGACCTCGGCGACTTAGAAGAAAGCCGCCGGGTGCTGGATGTGCTGCACCGAGCCCTGCGTGCGCCCTCTGTAAGTGCCATTGATGCCACCATCACCAAGGAAGCCAACGTCTTCGAGAAGCTCTATACAAACCTCTACGTGAACGAGGAAGGCGAGCTGCTCCTCAACCTCTTCGAGCGCGCCCTCGACGCCGACTCGCAGCCCCTGATGGATGACGTCATCCGGGAAGCCCTCAAGCTCGCCCCCAACCTCGACTTCAGCCACCTGACCGAGGAAGACGACGAAGACTAGCCTTCCCCGAAGGTTTAACCGCTTTCAATACCTAGTAAAACAGAAGAGCCCCTGCGCAGTGCGCAGGGGCTCTTCTGTTTTACTAGGTATTCTTCGCACTTGAAGTTAGTAGCCTTCGTTTTGAACCAGTTTAGGGTTCACGTCAATTTCGCGCTGCGGAATCGGGAATATCAGGCGCGGAGAGTTCCAGGCCAGATTTACGTCCACGTTAGGAGCTGTATTAATTACGGCCTCTTGGTTGCGCTTCGCATCATGTAGGCGGAAGCCTTCAAAGGCGAGTTCCAGCCGACGCTCTGCTAGAATAGCTGGCAGCGTGAGCTGAGCCGCCGTTAGAGGAGCCAAGCCCGAACGGGTTCTGATCAGGTTGAGGTCGGCAAGTGCGCCTGGCGCATCGCCCGTCCGGAACCGTGCCTCAGCGCGGGTCAGGTACATTTCTGCCAGTCGAATAAGGACGACGTTAGCATACGGATCGTCATACTTGAGCAGGTAGTTGGTGCCACCGGAACTCCCGAATAGGTCCAGGCGCGTATCGTTGGCATCGTAGCGGTCGAGGTGCTGGTCCTGTACCTCCACGTCGGCGCGGCTTTGCTCTGAGAAATACGTATTCAGATCATTGCTACCATCCTGGTTTGATACCTGCAAGGCAAAGATGATTTCCGGCGAAGCGCTGGTATTGGTGAACACGGCTTCCACCGACTCATCCAGACGATACCGGCCGGAAGCAATAACTTCCGTGGCCGCTGTGGCCGCATCAGCGTAGCGTCCTTGCTGCAAGTACACCCTTGATAGGATGGCCGAAGCAGCATTTTTGGAAGCAAACACACCGTTGCTGTTAGGTAGTAAAGTACGCGCCTGCTCCAGATCCTTCAGCACCTGCGCATACACTTCTGCCACTGAGTTACGGGCTATCTGGGCGCTGGCGTCGAGAGTGGAAGTAGGCGTGAGCACCAGCGGTACCCCAGGGTTTGTTTGGGGGTTGCCGTCATTCCAAGCCTTGGCGTAGTAGCGCACCAAATCAAAATAAACCAGGCCACGCACAAACAGCGCTTCGCCCTGGATGCGGCCGCGCTTGGCTTCGCTTACCTTCTCAATGGCAGCCAACACGCTGTTAGCGGTATTGATGGTGCGGTAGCCAGCCAGCCAGGATTGCGATACAAACGCGTTATTCCTCAGAATAGCTTTTCTATAGGCTTCGTTTGGTTCATTGTAAGTACCTACAAAAGCTATATCGCCATCATCAGCCAGCATCTCCCCCATAAACTGCAACTGCCCGCCATAGAGGGTTTGGCTGCCGAGAGCATCATACACACCTACCATAGCGGCCTCAACATCGGCAGAGGTCTGGAGGGCATTACCAGTTAATACGGTGTTGCGAGGGTCAATATCCAGCTGATCATTGCAGCTAGTGAGCGGCGCAATGCCTAGCAAGGCAGCGGCCGTCAGAGTACGAATTAGATATTTCATATGACGTTGAGTCTGCAAGAGTTTAGAAACCCAGATTGAGGCCAAAGGTGTACGTACGAGCCTGTGGCGCTGAGTAGAAGTCATTACCCTGCGAAATATTACCGGCCAGATAGTCGGTGTTTACCTCAGGGTCCCAGCCCTTGTAGTCAGTGAAGGTGAGCAGGTTAACTCCTGAGAAGAAGATGCGGGCGGAGTTAAGCTTGGCCCGGGAGGCGAGGCCTTTGGGCAGATTCAGGCCCATTGTAACGGTGCGTAGCCGAACATAGGAAGCGTCATACAGGAAACGAGACGACTCACCGATACCATTACCGCCAAACAGGCGTGCCTGGGGTACATCCGTAATGTCGCCGGGCTTCTGCCAGCGGCGCAATTGGTCAGATGTTTGGTTATCAAAACCGTTGTTGAAGCCAACCGACATAAACTTACCGCCGCCATCATACACCTGATTGCCGAATACACCCTGGAACGTGAAGGAGAGATCGATCAGGTTTTTGAATGAGAACGTGTTAGTTACCCCCCCAATCCAGTCGGGGTTGGGGTTGCCAATGATGGTTCGCTGCGCAGCATTGTAGTCATTGGTTGTTCCGCGGTTCAACGAGCCATCGGAGTTGGTGGTGTTGAGGTAGTACAGCGCGTCGCCGTTCTGAGGGTCAACACCGGCATACTCTACCCCAAAAAATACGCCCAGCGGCTGGCCTTCCTGGGCCCGGTTAAGGTAGCCGCCCTCAATAATCTGGCCTTGCAGGTTAGTGATTTTGTTACGGTTTGCGGCGGCGTTGATGCTAGTAGTCCAGGTGAAGTTGGTGGTTTCTAGGTTGCGCGTGTTCAGCACCACTTCCAAGCCTTTGTTCTCCAGATCACCTACGTTACGGAACTGCTGGGCAAAGCCAGTAATGCCGGGCACGTTCACATTCAGTGCTAAGTCAGAGGTTTTCTTTTGGTAAACATCTATCTCACCGGTCAGGCGATTATCGAAGAATCCAAAGTCCAAGCCCACATCAAGTTGGCTGGTTGACTCCCACTTTAGGTCTGGGTTGGCAATCTGGATGGGCGCCTGCCCCGGTACGCCGCCATAGCCAGCATCGGAGTACAAGGCCTGCCACGGAAAGTCGGGGAACGACTGGTTGCCGGTAACGCCATAGCTTACCCGTGGCTTCAGTTGGCTGATGAAGGCGTTATCCTTCAGGAAATCTTCCTCCGTGATAATCCAGCCCACGGACGCAGCCGGGAAAAAGCCAAACTGGTTGTTAGCCCCGAAACGCGACGAGCCGTCGGCGCGGAAGCTTACGTTCACGAGGTAGCGGTTGCTGAACGCGTAGTTAGCCCGCCCGAACCAAGATACCAGCGAGCTTTCCGTTTGCGTAGAGGAGCCCTCGCTGATAAGGGCGGCACTTGTAATCTGGCGGTAGGCGTCGCTGGGAAACTGCTGACCGGTAACGCTGTTCGACTTCACACGCCGCTTCTCAAACGAAAAGCCGCCCACCAGATCCAGGGAATGCAGCTCCCCGAACACGGGGCGATACGTAGCAAAGTTGTTGCTGATAAAGCGCCCATTCGTAACCGTGCGGTTCTGGCCGTTGCCGTTGTCGGCAAACGACGTGTTGCGCGCCGTCAGGCGGCCGTAGTAGGAGTCCTCCTCCTGGTTCAGCAAGTCAACTCCCAGTTCTGAGCGGAAGGAAAGGTTCTTGGTGAAGTTCAGCTGGCCGTAAATATTACCGAGGTTTCGGTACACGGTAGCCAGGTATGATGCTCCGATGGTATTGAGCAACGGGTTGTAATATACCGGATAGTTGGTGTTGGGCAGGCCGGTGTTGTTATCGAGGGCCCCGCTGATGAGGTTGGTCCTAGGGTCAATTAGCGGCGTAATCGGCGACAAGGCCACAATCTGCATCGGATTGGAGAAAGCATTGTCGGCGGCTAGGCGCTGATTTTCCGTGCGGCTCAGCGAGAAGTTCAAGCCCAGATTTACAAAGTCAGAAGCCTTGTGGTCGAGGTTGGCCCTAGTAGTAATACGCTTGAACTGGTTTCCTACCAGAATACCTTTCTGGTCGCTGTAGCCGCCCGAAACGAAAAACTTGGTTTTATCGGAGCCTCCACTAGCGCTTAAATCAACTTGGTGGAAAGGCGCATCCTGGAATACTTCTTCCTGCCAATCGGTGCTGTACGCATTTACATCCGTAGAGCCGGCTGCATACCGCTGCAAGCGAGTTTCAGTGAACGCCTCAAGGCCAACGTTTGCGGCGGCCTCACGGGCCAGGGCTACGTATTGCGTGGCATCCAGGAAGTCGCGCTTGCGGGTAGGGCTGCTGGTACCGGTCTGGTAGCTCAGGTTAAACCGGGTAGCTCCTTCGCGGCCGCGCTTGGTAGTAATGAGCACTACCCCGTTGGAAGCCCGCGAACCATAAATGGCCGACGCCGACGCATCTTTCAGGATGCTGATAGACTCAATATCGTTGGGGTTGATATCGGCAATTGGGTTGGTTTCGGCGCTAATGCCTGACTGGCTTTCCGAAATAACGGGCACGCCATCTACCACATACAGCGGCTGGTTGCCACCGCTTACGGAGGTAGCACCCCGCACCCGGACTTTAATGCCCTGGCCCAGCTTACCACTGGTATTTTCAACGAATACCCCGGCCGCTTTACCCTGAATAGCCTGCTCGAAGCTAGGCACTGGAGTATTGGCCACGTCTTTTCCGGTGAGCTGCGTGATAGAGCCCGTTACGTCGGCTTTGGCCTGCGTACCGTAACCTACTACTACCGCTTCGCCCAGCTCTGTAGCGCTGCTTTTCAGGGTTACGGCCAGTGTAGTACGGTCGCCTACTACCACGTTTTGAGTTCCAAACCCAATTGAGCTCATGACCAGTGTCGCACCTGGCTGCACAGTTAGCGTGAAGCTACCGTCGGCGGAGGTGCTGGTGCCGTTGGAGGTGCCTTGCTCCAGCACCGTAACTCCGGGTAAGCCGGAGCCGCTGGCATCGGTAACGCGGCCGCTTACAGCGCGCGTTTGGGCAGTGGCTGATGCTGCGAAGAGCATCCCACATGCCAGAGGAACTAAGTAATTATGCTTCATACAACCTGACCCTCCTTGAGGCCGATTAGAGTGAAAAAAAGCTAAACCGTTATCCGTCAAACCAAATCAAAAGCGTTGCACTGTCTTTTGTTGTATTTGCGCAGCCTGTGCTATGCCGGTAGACGGATACCCGAAACAGCGGTGGTAATAAACAACATAAAACTTGTACTTCCGCTGCTTTTTATAAGGGGATACTCTGACGTGTGGTTTAGCACCCCCGTACTGCCTACCTTTACCCGCACTGCAGTGTCCTGCCCTGAACGAGACGCTACCCCTTCTTTCTCGAACAACTGTTACTTAATGGCTGATATTCTTTATATCACTGACGGCCCCGCTGTACTGCAGGCGGCGCAGGCTTTGCACCACTGCACCCGGCTGGCCGTAGACCTGGAATTCGACGACATGCGCCACCGCTACGGTCGGAACCTGGCGCTGATTCAGATTTTCGACGGACAAACCGTCTACCTCATTGATCCGCTGCCGCTTACCAACCCAGCACAGGAACTGGAGCCATTGTGGGCCGTACTGCGCGACCCCGCTGTAGAGAAGGTATTTCACAGCTGCAAATCCGATATTCTGCTGCTGGATGAGCTCTACGGCGTGCACGTGCGTACCATCAATGACACCAGTGTACAATATACACTTTTAGCGGAAGCTGACAATAACATCTCGCTTGGTCGTTTGATCCAGCAAGAGCTTGGCTTAGAAGTAGATAAGGGCGAGCAGAAGTCGAACTGGCTGAAGCGCCCCCTTACCGATGCGCAGAAGCACTACGCGGCCAATGATGTGCTGTACTTGTTTAAGCTAGCTGACCGCCTGACGGCCAAGCTGGAGGCTCTGGGCCGCACAGCGTGGGCCGAGCAGGAAAACAAGGCCCTGGAAGAGGTTCGCTACACCCGCGACGAGCGTCCATACCTGCGGCTGGCCGGCAAATACCGCATTCAGCCCCAGGAAATGCCTGTTTTCCGCGACCTATTCCTGCTGCGCGATGAGGTAGCCCGCCACATCGACCGCCCCTCGTATATGGTGGCCAGCAACGACCGGCTAGCCGAGCTTACCCGCCTGCCCCTGCAAAGCACCGGGCACTTGCGCAATGCGCCGGGCTTGCACCCGGAGCTGAAGCGCAGCCCGTTTGCCGAGCGACTCATCAGCATTGGGAACGACGACCGGGAGCCGGAGCAGCCGCTGCCTAGTGAGCAGCGCCGTTTTCCGTTTCGCCGCCGCCTGACCGGGGCCAAAGCCGCCCAGGCCGATGCTCGCGAAGCCCTGCTGATGACCTTGAAAACTCACTTGGCCGAAGATCATAGCCCTATTATGGCTAACCTAGTGCTTAGCAACCGGCTTATTGCCGATATCATTGAACAGGGCACCGACCACACCCTGAAGCCCTGGCAACATCAATTGCTAATGGAAACTGCGCAAAAACATGGCCTGGATATGCAGCAAATAGCGCATCCGTTCGATTTTCAGGGCTAGGCCTGCATATCGTTTAAACCGCAAAACCGCGCCGGTAGCTACAGCTGCCGGCGCGGTTTTGCGTAGTGCGAGGCACACAGTTAGCGCAGCTTTTCATTTTGCTGATGCCTAGTAGCGTCGCGCTGGGTTTTCTTTTCGAGGTTGCGCTGTAGGGCATCGGTGAGGTTGATGCCGGTTTGGTTGGCCAGACAAATCACCACAAACAGCACATCGGCCAGCTCGTCGGCCAACACTTTGTCTTTGTCTGACTCCTTAAACGACTGCTCCCCGTACTGGCGGGCAATGATGCGGGCTACCTCCCCGACCTCTTCCGTGAGCATGGCCATGTTGGTGAGTTCATTGAAATAGCGCACGCCGGTGGTCTGAATCCACTGGTCGACGGTTTGCTGGGCTTCTTCGATTGTCATGGGCTAGTAGAAAGCAGGAAAATGGATACTACCAAAACAGGGTGCGGCGGCTTACTCCGGCGAGTCGAGCACAATCGTGACTGGACCGTCGTTGAGGAGCTCTACCTGCATATCGGCCCCAAACTCGCCGGTTGCCACGGGGCGGCCCAGCAACGTAGCCACAACGCCTACAAACTGTTCGTACAGCGGAATAGCCACGGGTGGCGGCGCGGCACCAATGTAGCTGGGGCGGTTGCCCTTGCGGGCATCAGCCAGCAGCGTAAACTGGCTTACTACCAGCACCTCACCGCCAATATCTTGCACGGAGCGATTCATTTTGCCTTCCTCGTCGGAGAAAATCCGCAGTTGCACCAGCTTGCGGGCCATCCAGTCAAGGGCGCGGGCATCATCATCGGGGGCGAAACCAGCTAGCACCAGCAACCCCGGCCCAATTTGCCCGGTTATGCGGCCCTCCACGGTTACTTTAGCGTGCCTGACGCGTTGCAGCACAATGCGCATATGTTAAGACGAAAAGTGAGGTAGTACAGCTGTTACTGCCTGAGTGGTGGCGGGCAGCGGGCGCGCAAGTACGGCGCTATTGCTGGCAATCCGCAATATTCAGGGGTGAAAACTACCTTCGCAACGGGTTCTGGCTTGGTCGGCACCTAGTAACCCTTCCGTTTCCATCCCACGTGTCACGTTATTTAGCTCGGGTCCTTTTACTGCTGGCGGCGCTAGGGCTGGTTGCGGCCGTACGTCTGCACGGGCTGATAGGTGCCGCCTTGCCCGACTACGACTCGGTGCGCAACTGGCAGATTGTTCAGGAAGTAAGCCACGGCAACCTCAGCCATTTCTTTCGGCACGGCAGTCCAGCATTCTACCTGGTGTACGCGCCGGTAGTGTGGCTCACAAGTGATTACCGGGTGTTTCAGTACTTGAATGCCGTGGTAGCCCTAGTAGCGCTAGCGTTGCTTTCCGATTTCGTTTCCCGCCAGGCCAAGCTCCCCGGCTGGCAAACCGCGTTGCTGCTGCTGCTGATGGGAACCAGCGTGTTCCTTACCTTCTCGGGCCGCGACTTCACCATGAGTTCCTGGAGTCTGTTGTGCTTTGCAGGTTTGCTGCGGGCGTACTATCAGCGGCTGCACCTGGCCACTCCGGCAACGCTATACCGCGCAGCTTTCTTGCTGATGCTGGGGCTGTGCTTCAACTACAAATTTCTGCTGACACTGCCCATTTTGGCGGTTTTGGAGTGGTGGCGAGCCGATGGCCTATTGTGGCGGGCGGGGCACTGGTGGCGGGTGGCCCTGGTGTTAGCAGCTCCTTACGTGGTACTAGGCACCTTGGGGGTGGCGGCGGGCCTGAAGTGGTATTTGTGGCCGGCCATTTACTATAAAGTAGCATTCCCGGATGCGGCCAACGCAGCTGGCCGAAGCACTACTCTAGCACCTGATTTTCTTTACTACCTGCGCTACCTCTGGGATTTTGAGTCACCGATAGTATGGGTAGGGCTGCTGGGGCCCGTGCTGCTGCTGCGCCGCGTTCGGCGCGGGGTGCCGCTCCCGATGGAGCTATACCTAGCCGTATGGGGCTGGTGTCTACTGGCGGGTATGTCGTTGCTGCTGAAGGCGCCGCGGGGCCTCTTGTGGGCGTATGGGTTGTGGTATGCCCTCGCTTTTTTGCAGCTGCGCCGATTGCCGCTTGTTGCGCTGGTGGTGCTGGTATTTGGGGCAATAGGCCTGAACATCTATCAAATTCAACGCGAGATTTACGCGTTCGCGCCTACCAACTACCCCGCAGTAGCCTCCTGGCTGCAGGCGCATGGCGGCGGAAAAGTGGCCAGCACCGTAAGCTTGGGCCTCGCTCCGTTTCGCGCCTCTTCTGATACAGTACGGGTAATCAACTCAACCGCCGACCTTGCTGCCCTACGCCAACAAGGTTACCGTTACGTGCTGCTCGACGGGTATTGGCGCGTTACGAATGTGGCGCAGTTTGACTCGCTACGGCACCTAGCACCCGTAGCCACTTGGACCGAGCCGCTGCTGACCTCTCCCCTACTTTTCCTGGAACACTCCGAGTTTACGGGCCTGGGCTACCGCGAAACGCTAAACCTCCAGCAAGCGGCCCGCCAGGATTCGGTGCAGCTGCGGCTGCTTCCTTTGTAGCCGGTTTGCTGCCCCAGCCTACCTAGCGTTTTACACCCAAGCTGTCCAGCCAGTGCTGATAGCGGCGGGCGTTCTGCTTGTGCTCAGCAAAGGTGGCGGCGAAGTCGGAGAAGCCACTGCCGCCGGGGCGGGCGCAGAAGAACAAGTAGTCGTGCTGAGCGGGCTTAAGCACGGCATCAAGGCTCTGGCGGTTGGCCGAGGTGATAGGACCGGGTGGCAGACCTTTGTGCTTGTAGGTGTTGTAGGGCGAGTCCACGAGCTTATCCTTGTTCAGCACCCGCCGCACCCCAAAGTTACCGATGGCCCAGAGCAGCGTGGGGTCGGCCTGCAGTCGCATGCCCCGGCGTAGGCGGTTAAGGTAAGTACCGGCAATCAGCGGCTTGTCTTCCTTTTTGGCCGTTTCGCGCTGCACAATACTAGCCAGTACATGCACTTCAACCTCTGACAACCCAAGGGAATCGGCCTGGCGCCGGCGCGCCGGCGTCCAGAAGCGGCGGTGCATGGCCGCGGCGGAATCCAGGAACTGCGGGGCTGAGGTGTTCCAGAACAGGCGGTACGGGCCGGGCAGAAACATCGTCAGGATGGTAGTGGTATCAAGCTGATAGCGGCGCTGCAAGTAGGCATTGTCCTGTAGCAAACGGCGCAGGCTTACAGAGTCTGTTTCGAGCTGGCGGGCTACCTGCCGGGCCAGCTGGGGCTTGTACTTGAAGGCATCGAGCGTAAAGGGCACCGTATCCTGCTCACCGCGCATCAGCATCTCAACCAGCGCTGCGTTGCCCAAGTCGGGGCGCAGCAGGTAGCGGCCGGGCTTTACCTGCGCCGGGTAGTTCTGCCACTCGGCCACCTGCTGAAAAGTACCTTCATGGTGCAGCAACTCGTATTTGCGTAACGAATCGAGCACCGCCGAAAAGCCCGTACCCGTGCGAATATAGAGGTACGCCGGCCCGAAAGCCGAAGAGCGCACATTCGGCTTCCAGAGTATATACCAGGCCGCGCCTAGCCCCCCAAGCAGCAGAAACAGGAGGAACACCAGGGGCCACAACAGGCGACGAAAAGGAGAACGAGGAGCAGCAGTCAAACGGAAATACAAAAGGTCAACTGGTCAAATTTAACCCCTCTTCCTGAAACGCAGACCTAGCAGCTTCCACCTAACCTCTAACGGACTAGGTCAACTTTGAGTGGTAAGCCCATTCAGGTGCAGTGAGAAGCCCGTACATTTCGGCAGCACTTTGCCTTTGATTCATGCCCATTGCTACGGTTTCTGCAGTTTCTTTTCGGGAGGCGCTTCGCTTCTGGCTAAAGCTGGGCTTCATCAGCTTCGGCGGTCCGGCTGGCCAGATTGCCATTCTGCACGAATATGTGGTGGAGCGCCGCAAGTGGCTACAGGAAGAAGAATTTCTGCACGCGCTGAACTACTGCATGCTCCTGCCCGGCCCCGAAGCCCAACAGCTGGCTACCTATATCGGGTGGCTGCTGCACGGCATTCGGGGCGGACTGGCAGCGGGCGCCTTGTTCGTGCTGCCGTCTACGTTTATTCTGCTGGGGCTGAGCTGGGCTTACGTTACGTTTGGCACATTGCCGGTGGTGGCAGGCCTATTGTATGGCCTGAAACCAGCCGTGGTTGCCATTGTGCTTGGCGCCTTGCTTAAGATTAGCCAGAAAGCTTTACTGGGGCCGCTGCACGTGGTAGTGGCGGCACTGAGTTTTCTGGCGCTGGCGCTAGGGCACATTCCGTTTCCGGTGGTGGTGTTCACGGCGCTGCTGCTGGGCTGGGCCGTGTTCCGCTGGCGGCCGGAGTGGCTCCGGCAAACAGTGCCTGCGGTAGCGCCCTCCCCTGCTGCTTCGTCCTCCGGCCTGTGGGCGCGGGCCGCACGCCTGGTGCTGGTGTTCCTGGGTCTCTGGGCTTTGCCGCTGGTGGCCGCTGGCCTGCTTTTCGGCGACTGGGCGTTCTGGCGGCAGCTAGCAGGCTTCTTCACTACGGCCGCGTTTTCTACGTTTGGCGGCGCCTACGCCGTGCTACCCTACGTGGCGCAAGTAGCCGTCGAAAAGCTGCACTGGCTGACCTCGGCCCAAATGGTAGATGGGCTGGCCTTGGGCGAAACCACGCCAGGCCCACTTATTATGGTGCTGGTGTTTGTAGGCTTTATGGGCGCTTGGCAGCAAGGCGGCCATTCCATAGCGTGGGGCACGGCTGGTTTGCTCCTGACTACCTTCTATACCTTCCTGCCTAGCTTCCTGTTCATCTTCGCCGGAGCGCCGCTGGTGGAAAAGACTAGGCAAGATGGCCGCGTAAAGGCTGCCCTCAGCATAGTAACCGCGGCGGTGGTAGGCGTTATCTTGAACCTTACGCTGTTCCTGGCCAAAGCCGTGGTGTGGCCGGCCGGTTGGGCCGCTTCACCCGATTGGCTGGCTTTGGTGTGGGTAGTAATATCCGTAGTAGCCCTGCGTCGCTTCAACGTCAATCTGATTCTCTGGATTGGTATCAGTGGCCTGATGGGTGCTGTGGTGCAGTTGCTGCGTTAAACAGGGCTAGCGGTTCGGCTAGCCGCCGTTTACCAACGCTGCCACAGCTTCCTCTAGCTCTTTCTGGCGCTGGCGGCGCTCCACCTCCACTGGGGCGGCGGCGCGCACTTCGCAGTTCGGAATGGTACACCGCTCGCAGGTTTCGTTTACCTCTTTCTGCGGAATGACTACATCATCCAGGAAGCGCACCTTCTGGCGCAGGTTGTCGTCGCAGAGCAAACCCACGGTCACGCTCACGGCGGGCTCGGTGGCCGAGCCGGCGCGGGCCAGTGTCAGACACAGATACTCGTCGTTGTTGGGGTAGCGCGAGCGTTGAGCGCCTAGGGTATAGTTTGGGGCCGAAGTAGCAGGCTGTTGGCGTAGCTCGGCAATCATGCGCAACGAAATCCAGCGGCGGCAGTAGTGCTCGTGCAGCTCGTTGCCGTGCGGGTTGTGCAGGCGCGACAGGTGCAGCTCTTTGGTCAGCTTATATCCCGCTGAGGCATTAGCCTGGTCGAAACGCAGGAAGAATAAGCTCTGGATGCCGAAATGGCGCGGCAGCAGGTTGGTTATGCGCTGCATGAACATCTCCGGCGACACATCATACTTGGCCAGCAGCTCCAGGAGCAAGTTGGGCTCCCACTTCTTGGTGTTAAAGAACCGAGTAAGGTCACGCACCAGCATTTCCTCCTCCATCAGCAGCGCTCCGGCAAAGTAGCTCGCCTTGAAGTTGTTGAGCACCTCCTCAAACGAACGGACCGGAAACGACGCATTCACGTAGGGCCGCTCCCGCAGATTCAGGTAATTAAACGCTACCTCCCGCCCGAGCACAAACCCTTCCTGCGCGCCACTCATGTTGGGGCGCAGCAGCAGCCGCTTGGTTTTGGGCTGGAACACCGAGCGCAAACGCCCTAGGTGCCCGTACTCCTCCAACCCTGCCCGGTCAATAGTATAGCCGTACTTTTCTACTAGCACACGCTCCAGCTGGCTTCGGTCGAACGGCGCGGCGGCAGGCAGCTTGTGCTCCACCATAAACGTGCGCACATCCTGCTCCAGCTCCTCAAAATAGTTGTCGTGCATCTCTTGGAAGGAGCGCAGCGCGGCCAAGAAAAAGTGCTCCTGGCGCATTTCGTAGTTGCGGGCGATTTCAAAGAGGGTGCTGATGAAGGCATTCATCTTAGCTGGCGCATCAGCAATCAGCTCCACAATCCGTAACGGGTCCAGCCCAAACATGTCCAAGGGAAACTCCTTGAGCAGGTCTGATTGCAGTAGTTCCGAAATGGGCTCCAGGCGGCGGCTCAGCGTCAGGGACGTGAGCTGATCGTAGGTAACGCCCAGCACTTTGCTCAGGCTCAGAATTTTGTCGGCCTTCGGATACTTCTTTCCCTTCTCAATTTCATTGAGGTAGGAAACCGATACGTCGCAGGCGCGGGCCAGCTCGGCGGGCGTGTAGCCACGCTCTTGGCGCAGCTCCCGCAGTTTAAGCCCAAAAATCAACCGGACGACCTGACCGTGACTCAGCATAGAGGGGAAGTAAAAAGTGATGGAGCAGAAGAAACGACGCTGCTAGGTATCCAGACAAGACAAACCGAACCTCCTACGATAGAATGAGCATCAAGGCAATGCTTCGTGCTACATAAAGGAGGCTGGGCTTTGCCTGGAATGACCGGGTTTAGCAATTTCTTCTTACCCAAAGGCAAACAACTAACTAAATCAAAAACCTGCAAATCTACGCCTCTGCTAGCTTTATTAAAAATTAGCGAATATTCGCTTGTTTGATAAAATTCGCTTTTGCATATTTGAAGTGTTCAGTGTGAACGAGTTCCTTTCCCGTCACTACCAAACCACCTTGTTATGTCGCCTTTCGCCGAGCCCCAGACCCTAGTTTCGCCGCCTGCTTATCTCACCCCGGAGCGCGTAAAAATTGTGGGGGAGTACACGGCTGAGTACGCCGAAATCCTGACGCCCTCGGCCCTGGCTTTTGTAGCAGAGCTACACCGCCGCTTCGATGCCACCCGCCGCGCGTTGCTGAAGCGCCGCGAGGAGCGCCAGCTGCAGTTTGAGGCCGGCATTTTGCCCGACTTCCTGCCCGAAACCCGCCTCATTCGCGAAAAGCCTTGGACCGTAGCGCCGCTTCCCCAGGACCTACTTGACCGCCGCGTAGAAATTACGGGCCCCGTAGAGCGTAAAATGATCATCAACGCCCTGAACTCGGGTGCCAAGGTGTTCATGGCTGACCTGGAGGACTCGAACTCCCCTACTTGGGCGAACGTAGTGGAAGGCCAGCGCAACCTCCGCGACGCCGTGCGCCGCACTATTTCGCTTAGCACGCCTACCAAAGAGTACAAGCTCAATGAGGAAACCGCCGTGCTCATGGTGCGGCCACGGGGCTGGCACTTGCTGGAAAAACACATGCTAGTAGATGGCGAGCCAGTAAGCGCGTCGCTGTTTGACTTCGGCCTCTACTACTTCCATAACGCCCACGAACTCTGTTCCCGCGGCACAGGCCCGTACTTCTACCTGCCCAAGATTGAAAGCCACCTGGAGGCCCGCCTCTGGAACGACGTATTTGGGTTTGCGCAGTGGTCGTTGAAAATGCAGAAGTGCACCATTAAGGCCACCGTGCTGATCGAGACGCTGCCTGCGGCCTTCGAGCTGAACGAAATTTTGTGGGAGCTGCGCGAACACTCGGCCGGCCTGAACTGCGGCCGTTGGGACTACATCTTCAGCTATATCAAGCGCCTGGGCCTCAAGCCGGAGTTCCGCTTGCCCAACCGCGCCGAAGTAACCATGACGGTGCCGTTCATGGCGGCCTACTCCCAGCTCGTTATCCAGACGTGCCACCGTCGCGGCGTGCATGCCATGGGTGGTATGGCAGCCCAAATTCCCATCAAAAACGACCCCGAAGCCAACGAAATGGCCCTGGAGAAAGTACGCCAGGACAAAATTCGGGAAGCTCGCAATGGCCACGACGGCACATGGGTGGCCCACCCCGGCCTGGTTCCAGTAGCCCTTGATGTGTTCAATGAGCTGATGCCCCAGCCCAACCAGATCGACAATAAGCGCGAGGACGTGCACGTAACCGCTGCTGACCTAGTAAAAGCGCCCGAAGGCCACATCACCGAAGACGGGCTCAAGCTCAACATCGATGTGGCCATTCAGTACCTCGAGTCGTGGTTAGGTGGCAACGGTTGTGTGCCCATCTACAACCTGATGGAAGATGCCGCTACCGCCGAAATCAGTCGGGCGCAAGTGTGGCAGTGGCTGCACACGCCCGGCACGACCCTCGACGATGGCCGCCCCGTTACGCAGGAGCTGTACCGCTCCCTGGTGCCCGGCCAGCTAGAGAAAATCAGGGCTCAGGTTGGGGAAGAGCGCTACAGCCGCGGCAACTACCTAGAAGCCGCCCGCCTCTTCGACCGGCTCGTATCCAGCGAGAAGTTCATCGAATTCCTGACCGTTCCGGCTTACGACCAGCTGGCGTAAGCTGCCTCCTGCTAGCCTCTGAGGTCTCTTAAACCTCAGCAAGTACTAGCCCCTTCTGTGCTTCAAAGCCCTAAAAAGCCGCTTTCTGTGGTGGCCGGGCACCGCTTTGCCTTTTCTTACCCTTCACTTCCTTACCACTACTCGCCATGAACAAGCAAGAACGTATTGCCGCATTGCAACAGGATTGGTCCACTAACTCCCGCTGGAGAGGCATCAAGCGCCCGTATTCCGCTGAGGAAGTAGTGAAGCTGCGCGGCTCCGTCCAGATTGAATATTCCTTGGCCCGCCAGGGTGCGGAGCGGCTCTGGAAACTCTTGCACACGGAAGAGTACGTAGCTGGCTTAGGCGCCCTCACTGGTAACCAGGCCGTGCAGGAAGTGCAGGCGGGCCTCAACGCCATTTACCTTTCGGGTTGGCAGGTGGCTGCCGATGCCAATGGCGCCGGCCAGATGTACCCCGATCAAAGCCTCTACCCCGCCGACAGCGTACCCAACGTGGTGCGCCGTATCAACAACGCCCTGCTCCGCGCCGACCAGATTCAGAGCGTATCGGGTGAAGGCAACGTGCACTGGTTGGTGCCGATTGTGGCCGATGCCGAAGCCGGTTTTGGGGGCAACCTGAATGCCTTTGAGCTGATGAAGATGATGATTGAGGCCGGCGCTGCGGGCGTACACTTCGAAGATCAGCTTTCCTCCGCCAAGAAGTGCGGCCACCTCGGCGGCAAAGTACTGGTGCCCACGCAGGAAGCCATCAATAAGCTGATTGCCGCCCGCCTGGCAGCCGACGTAATGGGCGTACCGACCCTGGTAGTAGCCCGTACCGATGCCGATGCCGCCGACCTTATCACCTCCGACGTAGACGACCGGGACAAACCGTTCATTCTGCAGGAAGCCGAGCGCACTTCGGAAGGCTTTTACCGGGTGCGGTGCGGGGTAGAAGCCGGCATTGCCCGGGGCCTCGCCTACGCGCCCTACGCCGACCTGATCTGGATGGAAACCTCCACGCCCGACCTGGAGCAGGCACGCCGCTTCGCCGATGCCATTCATGCGCAGTTCCCGGGCAAGCTGCTGGCGTATAACTGCTCACCATCCTTCAACTGGGCGGCCAAATTGAGCGTTGAGCAGATGGAGTCTTTCCGCGAGGAGCTGGCGGCCATGGGCTATAAGTTTCAGTTCATCACGCTGGCTGGTTTCCACGCCCTCAATACCAGCATGTTCGAGCTGGCCGCCGCCTACCGCGACCGGGGCATGGCCGGCTACTCAGAGCTGCAGGAGCGTGAGTTTGCTCTCCAGAAGCAAGGCTTTAAAGCCGTGAAGCACCAAGCTTTTGTAGGCACTGGGTACTTTGATGCGGTGCAGAACGTAGTAACCTCGGGCCTTACCAGCACCGGCGCCCTAGTAGGCAGCACCGAGGAAGCCCAGTTCCAGCACTAAATCACCGATTGAAACGGATTTCTGGGTTGACAATCTAGAGCCAGATAACCTCTAAAAACAAAGGCCACGCTGCTTTGCGAGGCCTTTGTTATGAGCGGAGGGCTAGTGCGTGCTGTAGGTTCAGGCTGTCTGTATAATCCGAAAAAGTCCTTTTACAACTGCGCGTCTATGCGGCCATTCCGGAACACGGGCACTATGGCATACGCATCCTGCCGAATGCAGAACTCCATGTCTTTGTGCGCCTCCAGGTGGTTGAGGCGGCGCACGTGTGAGGATTTAAGCAGGTAGCCTGCTACATCAGGCTCGGCGGCTTGCCACAGGTCGAGGGCCGCTAGGGTAGCATCGGAATTGGTAGTATCGAAGTGGGGCTGCAGGCGGGCCGCCAGCGCACCGCCGAATAGCGTGTCTTCGAGGCAGAAGTTGCCTTTCCAGCCGGCGCACACGACCACTACATCTTTGCCTAGGCGGCGCAAGTGGTCAGCAACGGCCCCAATGTTCAGGAAGGCTCCCACCAACACTTCATCAGCGGCAGCAGAAAGGTGCAGGGCGCGGGTGCCATTGGTGGTAGTGATAGCCACACCACGGCCGCGCACGGCTACTACCCCATCGAGGTAGCCAAAGGGCGAGTTGCCCAGGTCCACGCCTTGGGCTTGGCGTCCGTCGCGCTCGGCGGCGGTCAGGTAGCCTTCCTTTGCCATGGCTTGACAGTCGGCTAGCTCGCTGAATGGCACCATGTGCGTGACGCCTTGCGCCAAAGCCGTAACAATGGACGACGTAGCCCGCAGAATATCTACCACCACCGCTACCCTACCACGCAGGTCGAAGAGGGGTAGCAACTCCGGGGAGAAACAAATGTCGATAGAGGGCATAAAAGCCAGGTTGGGTGTAGTAGTCTAATGTAAAATAGAACGTCATGCTGAGCTGGTCGAAGCATCTCGCTCGCGTCGTTGCAGGAGTAACCCCAACGACGCGAGCGAGATGCTTCGACCAGCTCAGCATGACATTCTATTATAGCAAAACGGTTATCAAGGCAACGACCGCACGCGAGATGCTTCGGCTGCGCTCAGCATGATGTTCTGCTTGTTGTGGTATAAGCAGGATTAAACCTCCTCGGTGCCTTTCACGAAGGGCAGCTTCACAACGGTGGCCGGCAGGTTCTTGCCGCGCACCTGCACAAAAATTCTGCTGCCGGGCGTGCTCAGCTCGGTTTTCACGTAGCCTAGGCCAATGCCCTTGCTCAAGCTCGGCGACTGGGTGCCGCTGGTTACGTCGCCGATTTTCTCGCCGGCTTCATTCACCAACTCGTAGTGTCCGCGCGGAATACCTGCGCCGTCCATCAGGAAGCCTACCAGCTTGCGCTCTACGCCGGCTTCCTTCTGCTTTTTCAGGTTGTCGGCGTTGGTGAAGTCTTTCGTGAACTTGGTAATCCAGCCTAGGCCAGCTTCCAGCGGCGAGGTTTCGTCGGTGATGTCGTTGCCGTAGAGGCAGTAGCCCATTTCCAGGCGCAGCGTGTCGCGGGCACCCAGGCCGATGGGCTTCAGGCCGTAGGGCTGGCCGGCTTCCATCACCTTGGCCCACACTTGCTGGGCGTGCTCATTGGGCACATACAACTCAAAGCCACCGGCGCCGGTGTAGCCCGTAGCTGAAATAATGACGTTGGGCGCGCCCGCAAAGGTGCCCTGCACGAAAGAGTAGTACGGAATGCTGGTTAGGTCAGCATCAGTCAGGCTTTGCAAAGCGGCAATGGCTTTGGGGCCTTGCACCGCAAACAGGCTCATCTCATCCGACACGTTCTGCATTTCGGCGCCGTCGGTGTTGAATTGCTGAATCCAGTTCCAGTCTTTCTCAATGTTGGAGGCATTTACTACCAGCAGGTAGTCTTCCTCGCCCAGCATATACACCAGCAGGTCATCTACAATGCCGCCTTCCTGGTTGGGCAGGCAGGAATACTGGGCTTTGCCGGGCGCCAGCTTGCTAGCATCGTTGGAGGTTACGCGCTGAATAAGGGGTAGCGCCTGGGGGCCGCGCACCCGAAACTCGCCCATGTGCGACACATCGAAAATACCCACCGCCCGGCGCACCGTGTGGTGCTCATCGAGGTCAGAGGAGTAACGAACGGGCATGTTGTAGCCGGCAAACGGCACCATCTTAGCACCTAGCTGCTGGTGCACATCATTCAGCGGAACGGTTTTGAGAGTTTCGGACATGTGGGTGGTAAAGTGATGAGCAGGTTTGAGGCCCGGCAGCAGCTAGTAAACAGCCGCTGCACTGCGCATTGAAAGCAGGTACTTTCAGTGGCCCGGGCCGAATGAACGGACGAAAGTAGCCAATTCTGGCCGGGAGGCATCCGTCGGGTTTCAGTTATCTTTGTTGGAATGGCTCAGCGGCATTGCCGACCCTCTCTGCCCAGCTTTCGTAGGTTAATCCGTCGCTTTTCATTCTCTATCCTAGCGAAAGAGTCCTTACCTCTATGTCCGTCGAACTCAAGCAGGAATTTGATTCAGTGAGTGTGAAGCACCTTCTGTTCAAATCCAAAGTGCGCTCCTATCTCTATGGCAGCAATATCGATGAAGCCCCCATTCGGGATGCACAGGTGTGCGCGTTTGGCCAATGGATTGCGCAACGCGTGCTCAAGGACTTCCGGCACTTGCCCGAAAGCCGCGAGCTGGACCAGGTGCACCTGCGGATACACGCCGTAGCCAACCGGCTGATGGACCTGAAGCAGCAGGGCCAGCAGGAGCAGGCTATTGCCGGACTTTCGGAAATAAACGCGCTAGCCGACCACATTACGCGTCTGCTGCGTACCATGGAGGAAAAACTCCGAACCGGCCAATAAGCCAGCCGGTTGCCGCCCTGTTGCCGCTCATGCATGAAACTAAAAATCTCTACTAAATTATTTGCGGGTTTTGTAGCCATCTCGGTGCTGTTTGCCGTGGTGGCCCTCATCAACTACCAGCTTTCAAGGGCGGTACTGCGCAACTCCCAGCGCGTGGAGCGCTCTACGCGCATTACAGGCGAGGCCACTACCCTGCTGCGCAACATCATTGATATGGAAACCGGCTTCCGGGGCTACCTGCTCATTGGGAATGAAGCTGTGCTGACGCCGTACTATGAAGGTGAGCGGAACCTGCTGGGCCGCTTTGCCGAGTTGCGCAACGACCTGACGGTGGGCCAGCCCCAATACCAGCGCATCATCCGGACCCAGCAACTGTTTCAGCAGTGGTCGGCGTACTCGCATCTGCTGATCAGCGAAAAGCGGGAAGCCCTACGTCGGAACCCCAACCAAACCGGCCTCGATGGGCTAGAGCACCGCAACCTCACTACCGACCTCACAGGCAAAATCCTGATGGATCAGATTCGGGTGTTGTTTGGGGTATTTGAACGCGAGGAAACCGAGATTCGGGCAAAACAGCGGCGCAAGCTCCAGGACAGCATCCGCGAAACGCGCATTCTGTCGGTGAGCATTACGCTGATTAGTATTCTGCTGGGGTTGCTCTATGCGTCGTACCTAGTGCGGCAGCTTTCCCGGCGCATTGGCGGTATGGTAAAGCAAGCCCAGCGCATTGCCGATGGCGACTACACGACCCAGGTAAAAGATACGGAGCAGGATGAGCTCACGGAGCTGGTGGACTCATTGAACACGATGACGGACACCATTAATGCCAACATCGGGCAGCTGGAACACCGCAACAAAGAGCTGGACCAGTTTTCCTACGTGGTGTCGCATGATCTGAAGGCTCCGCTGCGCGGTATTGAAGCAGCCTCCCGCTGGATAGAGGAAGACATGGGCCAAGAGCTGCCCGAGCACATTCGGGAGTTTCTGCGCCTGATGCGCACTAGGGTTAGCCGAATGGAAAACCTGATTACGGGCATTCTGGACCTGGCGCGGGTGGGCCGCATTCCGCAGGCCGACGAACCCGTGTTTGTGCGCCAGCTGCTGCGTGAAATCATCGATTCCCTTGAGCTGCCCGCCGGCTTCAACGTGGAGCTGCCCTTCTACCTGCCCACCCTGCGCACCAACCGCGTGCAAATGCAGCAGGTATTCACGAACCTGATCAGCAACGCCCTCAAATATCATCATAACCCGGAACACGGCAACGTGCGCATAGGCTGCGTAGAAGGCCCCAAGTTTTACACCTTCTCTGTGGCCGATGATGGCCCGGGCATTGCAGCCGAATACCACTCCCGCATTTTCGTGATTTTCCAGACCCTCACGGAGCGCGACACGGTGGAAAGTACCGGCGTAGGGCTGGCTATTGTAAAGAAAATAGTGGAGCGCCAGGGTGGCACCATTCGGGTTGAATCAACTGAAGGCCAAGGTGCCAACTTCATCTTTACCTGGCCCAAGGAACCGTTGCGCCGCCGCGAATAAGCTGGTTCCGGCCTTCAACTTCCGCCCAAACATGCTATTTGCCGTATACTGCACTCCTATGGCATCATTTTTCGCTACTTGCTCATGAACGCCGACCTAGATCAGCCCAGCATTTTGCTCGTCGAGGACGACCAAATGGATATTATAAATGTGCAGCGCGAGTTGCGTAAGCATAATATTGAAGTGCCGCTGCACATTGCCCGCAATGGCCGCGAGGCGCTGAACATGCTCCGCGGCGAAGCTGGCCAGCAGCAAATTCCGAAACCTAGCGTAGTGATGCTGGACCTGAACATGCCCCGCATGAACGGGCTAGAACTGCTGGAAACCCTCCGTTCCGACCCTGAGTTTGTTGCCCTGAACGTGTTTATCACCACTACCTCCGATCTGGAAACCGACCGCCTAAAAGCCCAAGACTTAGCCGTGAGCGGCTACATCATCAAGCCCTTGAGTTTTGATACGTTTGGGGAAGGCGGCACTACTGTGGATGGCTTCAGCCTGTTTCTGGATTTGCTGCGACTGAAGTAAACGAGGCTTTTTTGCTAGGTCACGCTAGGCCTTAAAGTAGCCGGAATCCTAGGCGATGGTGTTCTGTGGGCCCAAATTCCCGAATAGCAGCTCGGTGTTTTGCGGTCGGGTAGCCTGCGTTCTGCTCCCAGCCATATTCCGGAAACGTTTGAGCCAGCGCACTCATGCGCTCATCCCGAAAGGTTTTGGCCAGCACCGAGGCAGCCGCAATGCTGCGGTAAATACCGTCGCCCCCAATAATGCAGGTGTGTGGCAGCGTGGCGTGCGCCCGAAACCGGTTACCATCGACAAGCAAGTGTGTGGGTTGCGGCTGTAGTTGCGCGGCAGCGCGGTGCATAGCCAGGTAGCTGGCCTGCGCAATATTGATGCTGGCAATTTCCTCCGGTGATGCCTCTGCTACCGCCCAGGCTACGGCCTCACGGCATATTTCTTCGCGCACCTGGTCTCGGCGCTTAGCCGTCATCTGCTTGGAGTCGTTGAGGTAGCGGGGCGCGAAATCGGGCGGCAAGATAACGGCGGCGGCAAACACCGGCCCGGCCAGGCAGCCTCGCCCGGCTTCATCGAGGCCGGCTTCCAGCGGTTCGCCCGTATGTGAAACAAGTAGCATAGCCACAAAACTACAGCTCCGCCTGCAATAGGGCACCACTTTAGGCTAAGTGAACACCTAGTAAAATACCTTAAAGACGGGAAAAGCCTCCGCGGTGGCCGTAGCACCCGCGGAGGCTTTTCTATGGTTTTCCGGCGCTTAGGCCGGATAAATCAGGCTAGTGACTGCCAGCAGTAGAGCCGGTTTCGGGGCCGGATGATTCTCCCCGACGGAAACCTTGCTTATCACGGGGGCCTTCGTCCAGGGCCTCGTCTTCATCGTTGGTGGTGTATACGTTAGAGGTTGGGCCGAGGCCGCCGGTTTTCTGTGCCAGCTCCATTTCAGCCTGGGCGTGTTTTAAGTTGAATAGCGGATCCCCTTCCTGGGGCTGAGAAGCTTGCTTTTTGGGTTGGTTAGCCATAAATAATAAGGCAACAGCCGGGAAGTGAACAGCTGTGTAAGGTCTCGTACGCACCACTCATGGTAGAGGTTGGCTTCGGCTGCTTACAGGATTCCGCCTTTGCGCCCGCCGGAAAATAAAAAAGCCGCTACCCGAGGTAGCGGCCTTTTCCGTCGCATTGGCCGGCAAATTTCATTCATCCACCCTACTCCTTTTGCCGGTGGCAACACTACGCGGTGAGAGTCTTCCTTTCCATTAACCCTGACGCGCGCTGAATAATTAGTAAGTCAAAGATATAGGATGAGGCAGGCCAGCGCGGCATTATTGGACCAACTGCTTACCAGGCCCGGTCAATCAGGCGAATCCAACGGCGGGGCGCTTATCTTGCCCCGCAAACTGCAGCCGGCGCTATACCTTTACAGCCCTGATGCTTCTTTACTTAACTACCCAATGGCAGCCACTCCCGACCCGAACCTTGATGAAACCCGCAACCCCTGGCAAACGCTGGGCTCGGAAATAGTTTATCAAAACCCCTGGATCCGGGTGCGGCAAGACCAAATCATCAACCCCGCCGGCAACCCAGGCATTTACGGGGTAGTCTCAATGAAAAACAAGGCACTAGGCATTGTGCCGGTTGATGCCGAGGGCAATACCTGGTTGGTGGGCCAGTACCGCTACACCCTGAGCGAATACAGCTGGGAAATTCCGATGGGTGGCGGCCCCGTGGAGCTGGATATTCTGGAATCGGCGCAGCGGGAGCTACGTGAGGAAACCGGCCTGCTTGCCCGCCGCTGGACCAACATCATGCGCCTGCACACCTCCAACTCGGTTACCGATGAGGAAGGCTTTGTGTTCCTGGCCCAAGACCTGGAGCAAGGCGAACTAGAGCCGGAAGAAACCGAGGAACTGCATATCTGGAAGCTACCGCTTGCTGAGGCCGTGCAGCTCATCATGGACAACCGCATTACGGATGCCATCAGTGTGGCGGGCCTGTTGAAAGCGGCTCGTTTACTAGGGGTGTAGCCGGGCCAAAGTGCCAGTACCACTCGCCGGGTTTCGGCGGTTCCTTTCATTAGCGCTACTTTTGCGTGTATGTCGCGCCTGCTCCGCTTTCTTGGCCATCGCCTGTACACCACCTGGGCTACGTTCTGGTTTGTGGCGCCCTTCGTGCTGATGTATCCGGTGCAGTGGCTGCTGAGCAAGCAGCCCTGGGGGCACCGCCACCTGCACAACCTGAACCGGTACTGGAGCAAGCTGTTCATCCGGATGTGGGCCGTACCGGTCAAAACCGTCTGGAAAAACCCCTTGCCTGCCAGCCAGCCGTGCGTGTACGTGGCTAACCACAGCTCCTACATTGATATTCCGCTGCTGTTCCGCACTATTCCGGGCTGGCTGAATATCATGGGCAAAAGCTCCCTAGCCAAGGTGCCGCTGTGGGGCCCTATCTTCGGCCGCGCCTACATCACCGTCGACCGCGACAGTGCCGTGAGCCGGGGCCGGGCCATGGTGCAGGCTAGGCGTACCCTGGAAGCGGGTCGCTCGGTGGTTATCTTTCCGGAAGGTAAGATATCCAAGACGCCAGGCGTGCAGATGGAGCCGTTCAAGGATGGTGCCTTTCAGCTGGCCATTGCCATGGGCGTGCCCATCGTGCCAGTGACCATGCCGCTGAACCACCGCTTCATGCCCGATGTTGCAGGCCTGCGGGTGCGGTATTCGCCCCTAGCCATTACCCTGCACGAGCCTATTCCAACCACTGGCCTTACTGCCGCCGATGCACCTAGTGTTCGTCAGCAGGCCCACGATGCTATTGCCAGTGGGTTTCTGCCCGATGGCGGCGGCATTCCGGAGGCTAGCTCCTGGCGCCGCTTCGTTCCGGGCAAACCGGCCTCGCCGGAAACCAAAGAAACGGAGCTGGCCTCGTCCAATTCCTAAGTATCATCTTTTTATAACGCCTTACCCTTGAGCACCGACCTAGCTACCCTCCGCGGCCTGGCCCACCTGGCCCGCCTGGAATTCGACGACACCAAAGAGCAGCAGATGCTCGGCGACCTGAACAAGATTTTGGATTGGGTTGACCAGCTGCGCCAGCTGGATACCACCGATGTAGAACCCCTGGTGCACCTTTCGCAGGAAGTAAACGTGATGCGCCCCGATGAGGCCCACAACTCAGTAAGCCACCAGGCTGGCCTGAGCAATGCGCCGCGCAAAGACTCTGATTACTTCCGCGTACCCAAAGTGCTGGAATAACTGCTGGTGTCCACTTCCGTTCCTAATACCCCCGCGGCCCGGCCCAACCCTGGTCGTCATGGCCTGCTGTTTCTGTTGCTGACCTGTGCCGTGTTGGCCCTGGGCTTGGCTGGCTGGCATTATTTTACTGCCGATGACGCTGTACTGCCAGCCCAACCGGTAGCGCAGCTGGCTCCCGTTCCCCTGACTGTTGGTGAGGTAGCGGTTGGCCTTACCAGGCTGCCTGTGCAAGCCAACGGCTACCTCATCACCCAAACGCATGATGTAGCCGGCCCCTTCCTGCGGACCGAAGCTGCGTTTGCCTTTCTGGGTTTGCTGGGGGTAGCGCTGGCATATTTCCTGGCGGTAGTGAGCGGACTAACGCGACCCTTTTTCGTGGCCGGCATGGCACTGGTCATCTTCCTGCTCATGTCCTTGAATGCGGACTTGTTGGGGATATTTGATGCAAGCCAGCAGTACTTTCTGATTCTGACGCTGGCCGTGCTGGGTCTGCCAGCATATTATCTACACGCTTTCCGGCCCGAAGTACCGATCAGTCAGCGCATTCTGCTGTTTGGCGTACTGGTGCTGTCGATGGGCGCGCTGCTTTTCGGACTGAACCCCAATCAGGCGGAGGTAACGGCGCTGCACCTAACCGCGTTTGTAACCATGGCCGGGGCAGTGGCGGTGGTTTTGCTGGTGCTGTGGGTGGCGTTTGAGAACGTGTACGGCTTGCTCTGGCTGAACACGCAGTCTGATTCGCCGGCGGGTCGCTTCGGGCTTTTCCCGTTTTTGCTGGCTAGTGGCCTGTATTTGGGCACGCTGTTTCTGTATTACTGGAACAACGGCGAGGTGCTGCTTTTCCCGGGCTGGCACCTCGACCCCTTGGTGCTGTTGCTGCCGGCTGTGCTCATTAGCTGGTTTGGCCTGAAGCGTCGGGCGGCGACTTATGGCCCTTGGGTTAGTTACCACACCGGTATGCGCTACCTGTATCCGGTGCTGGTAGTATTTGCCGCGGCGGCGCTGGGTTACGCGCTGGCCACTGCCAACGACCCGCTGCTCATGGCCAGCCGCGACTTCACGGCGCTGGCGTTTCTGTGCGTGGGCGTGGCGTTTCTGCTGTATGTACTGCTGAACTTCGGGCCCTTGCTACGCAAGAAACTGCCGGTATACCGGGTAGCCTACGAGCCGCGCCGGCTGCCCTTCTATGCCATGTACACCCTCGGGATTGTACTGCTGGGCTTGGTATTGCTGCGCAACAACTTTTCGATAGTAGACCAGGTGCGCGCGGGCTACTACAACAACCTCGGCGACCTAGCCCGCTTGCAAAGCGAGCTGCAGCCCGATGACCTTTCGCAGGCCTTGCTAGCCGAGCGCTACTACGCCGAAAGCGACGTATTGGATCAGCACAACCACAAAGCCAGCCTGGGCCGGGCGGCGCTTTACCGCTTCCGCCTGCAGCGCCAAAACGAAATCAACATTCTACGCCGGGCGCTCAGCCGTCGCCCTTCCGAAAAAGTATCGTTGCGGTTGGCCGCGCTGTACAACGAGCCCCGCGATTTTTTCGACCGCCTGGCCGTGCTGCGCGATGCCCTGAAAGCAGCGCCCGGCAGCGCCCGCCTCAACGGCGATATGGCCCAGTTGTACAGCCGCTCCACCGTCACTGATTCCGTAGAGTTTTATCAGGAGCGCGCCGAAGCAGCAGCTCCCAACAGCGCGGTTCTGCAGGCCAATCGGCTGGCTTTCTTACTGCGAGACCCTCAGCTTGGCTCCGTTTCGGAGTTTATGCAAAAGGCCTCCACTACTTCAGATGATGCCTTGGCCAGTAATATGTTGCTAGCATATCATCTGGGCCCAACCGGTACTGCTACGCCGGTTTGGCCGCAACCAGCACCTAGTACCGACCTCACGCCGGCCCAGTTTGCGCATCTGTACCATGCGGCCCTCTTTCGGGTGCATGCGAAAGGCAGTAAACCGGCTGCTGACACTACCTACGCACCTCTACTTAAGCACCTGAACCAGCGCGCCGCCAACAGCGACTTTCATGATCAGCTGACGTTTTTGCAGGCGTACACGCAGCATTATGGTGGCCGCCCGGTAGCGGCCCAAACCACGCTACTACCCCTTGCTACCGGCTCAGGCCCCACTACTGCCTATTACCAACAGCTGCAAGGCTTGTGGCTTCTGGATCAGCACCTGCCTGCTCCGGCCGCCAGCCGCCTCAACGAGGCCCGGCAGAATGGGGCCACCACTGCCGCACTACCGGCTGCTTACGCCCTCGCCCTCAGCAACCGCCCCGATTCAGCCCAGCGCGTCATTCGGCAGGTGCTGGCAGGCTCCGAGCAAAGCGCATTCCGGGCCGCACGGCGCTTGTCAGCGGTATTGTCGCCAGAGTTGCGCACCGAATATGCCCAAGCTCCCGACTCGCTCCGTACCGACTATCTGGTACTTCGCGGCGACGAGTTGCCAGCCAAAGAACTCCTGCCTTCGGCCCAAACCATTACAACCCCGGCCCTGCGCGAAACGGCGCTGCTGGCCCAACTGCCCCGCGCTATTCAGGCCGGAGAGTTCACGGCCGCACAAGGTGTAGTACAGCAATTCGCACCGGCTCCAACGGCTCCAGGCTCTGTGGCCTCAGCCTGGAACGTGCGGCGGGGCGAGCTACTGGTGCAACAGCAGCAGTGGCCGCAACTCCAGAAATTGGTAGATAATGCCAGCTTCACGGGCTTCGATGTGTTTTACCGGCTTTACTTCCGGGCGGCCCTAGCTGAAGCAGCCAAGCAACCCCAAGATGCCGCTCGTCTCTACGACCAGCTCGTGCGTGAAGCCCCATTCGTGGAAACCGGCCTGGTAGCCGCCGCCAACTTCCATACCCGCCGCCGCGACTTTCCGGCGGCTTACAACACTTTGCTCCGCGGCATCGATTACAACCCGGAGTCGGTGGTGTTATTGAAGGCGTATGTGCTGGCTGCCATTCCGGTGGGCCTAACCGAATATGCCTCTACGCCGCTTGAGCACCTAGGGGCATTGCTTTCCCCCGCAGATTACGCTACCTTTCGTAAAGAGTACGAAACGCGGCGGGCGTCGCGTGTAGCGTCCGCTGCTCCCTGGAACTAACCCCGGTATTCTGGTTATGCTGCCTCCTGTTATAGAAACTACCGATATTTCCAAGGTCTACCGGATGGGGGCAGAGGAAATCCACGCGCTGCAATCAGTAACTATTACTATCCAGCGCGGTGAGTACGTAGCCTTTATGGGTCCATCGGGCTCCGGCAAGTCAACCCTCATGAACATTGTAGGGTGTCTGGATACGCCTTCGGGTGGCCGCTACATCCTCAATGGCAAGGACGTCAGCAACATGACCGACAACCAGTTGGCCGATGTGCGCAACCGCGAGATTGGGTTCGTATTCCAGTCGTTTAACCTGCTGCCCCGGGCCACTGCCCTCGATAATGTAGCCCTGCCCCTGATTTATGCGGGCTATGGCAAAAGCGAACGGCAAGAGTTGGCCCGTGAAGCCTTGCGCAGCGTAGGCCTCGCCGACCGTGCTTTGCACAAGCCCAACGAGCTAAGCGGTGGACAGCGCCAGCGCGTGGCCATTGCCCGTGCCCTCGTCAATAACCCCAGCATTATCCTGGCCGACGAGCCTACCGGCGCCCTCGATACTCGCACCAGCCACGAGATAATGGACCTTTTTGAGGCCTTGTACGTCCGCGGCAATACCATCATTATGGTAACGCACGAAGAGGACATTGCCCGCCACGCGCACCGCATTGTCCGGTTGCGCGATGGCCTGGTGGAGTCCGATGTGGTGAATACAGATCTGGCTAGCTATCAGCCAGTAGAAAGTCATTAAAGCTACCCAGGCGCTATAAATGGAGGCTTGCATCTAACAACTAAGGCGCTTGGTTGGTAGTAGATCTTTCTGCCCACTTTTTCTTCCTTTTCCAGTTGAAGATCTATACCAAAACCGGCGACAAAGGTCTCACCTCGCTTATTGGCGGCACGCGCGTTCCAAAGTCCAGCCTTCGTATCGATTGCTACGGCACCGTTGATGAGTTAAACTCCTACTTGGGCCTAGTGCGCGACCAAGAAGTAAATGCCAAGCGCCGGGACCTGCTCAAGGAAATCCAGGACCGGCTGTTTACCATTGGCGCTTCATTGGCTTCCGACCCGGAAAAGTCGAAGATGAAGATTCCGGATTTGCACGAGCAGGACATTACCCTGCTGGAACAGGAAATGGACCGCATGAATGAAACGCTGCCGGAACTGCGGGTTTTTGTGCTTCCTGGTGGTCATCAGTCCGTTTCCTTTGCTCACGTAGCCCGGTGCGTATGCCGCCGGGCCGAGCGGCTGGTAATCCAGCTCCGCGAAGATTCCTTCGTAGCCGACTTGGTCATCGTGTACCTGAACCGCCTTTCCGACTTCCTTTTTGTGCTCAGCCGCCAGATGGCTCATGAGCTTCAGGCGGAAGAAGTGAAGTGGGAACCTCGCATGTAGCTGCGGCAGTTACGCCAGACTAACAAGTGTTCGGAAGAAATTCTGCACCTTTACTTAACCGCTCTTATCACCTTCTCGTCCCACCCACTCCAGCACAACTGGTGTAGCCTCACTTCCGTTTTTAGAGGCCTCTACCTGCTGTGTCCCAGTTACCCTTTTCCCCACCCCACTCCCTATGCTTGACACGCTCACCATCAACACCCAGCGTACTACTACCTCGCGCCGCGCGGAAGTAGACTTCGACACGCTGGAATTCGGCAAGGCCTTCTCCGACCATATGCTGGTAGTCGACTACCATGATGGCGAATGGCAGGAGCCCCAGATTGTACCGTACGGCGACATGTCGGTAAGCCCGGCCAACTCTGCACTGCACTATGGTCAGGCTATTTTTGAAGGCATGAAAGCCTACAAAAATCAGCAGGATGAGGTCTTCATTTTCCGCCCCTACGATAACCTGAACCGGCTAAACCTTTCGGCTGAGCGCATGTGCATGCCCACCATACCGGAGGAGATTTTTATGCAGGGACTAAGCCAGCTCATTCGGCTTGATAACGAGTGGGTACCCAACTTTGCTGGCAGTGCGCTGTACATCCGGCCCTTCATGTTTGCTACGGATGGCTTCTTGGGTGTGCGTCCCTCCAACTCTTACCGTTTCATGATCATCACGTGCCCGGTAGGCCTGTACTACAATAAGCCCCTGCGTGTGCGCTTCGAAGAGAAGTACGTACGCTCGGCGGAAGGCGGCGCTGGCTACGCTAAAAATGCCGGTAACTACGGCGCGGCCATGTACCCCACCAAAGTGGCCCAGCAGGAAGGCTACAATCAGCTCATCTGGACCGATGCTTCAGAGCATAAATATGTAGAAGAATCTGGCACCATGAATGCCGTTTTCGTGATTAATGGTCGTGTTATCACGCCAGCGCTCAGCACGTCCATTCTGGATGGCATTACCCGCCGCAGCGTGCTCCAGCTGGCCCAAGACTGGGGTATTCCGGTTGAAGAGCGCAAGGTATCGGCCGTTGAGATAATGGCCGCTCAGGCAAATGGCACTCTAGAGGAAGCTTTTGGCGTGGGTACTGCCGCTACAATCGCGCCTATCTCCGTAATTGGCTACCAAGGCCACGATTACTCCCTTCCTACTCCTGCTGCTGATGCTTTCTCGCACCGGGTATCTGCAGCGCTTGCTGCCATCCGCAGCGGCGAAGCGCCTGACACGCACGGCTGGATGGTGCGCGTGTAAACAAGATATACGTAATAGAAGCCCATTTTACTAGGTCTTTCTTTGCCTTAAACCCGAAACAGCCGGCTCTTATATGAGTCGGCTGTTTTCTTTTGCCGACCTTTGAGCCACACATATTTTCACTTTTAACCTTTCCCATGACCCACGACCAGGTGAAGGAATTGAAGGGCCGCGCTGAGGCCCTGAGGAGGTATCTTTGACTACGATGCCCGTAAAGCCCAGGTCGTAGAGACCGAACAACAAACCACAGCCCCCGGCTTCTGGGATGACTCTAAGAAAGCCGAGGCCGTAATGCGAGACATCAAGTCCATTAAAGTCTGGACAGATGAATACGAAGCGGTTGAAAAGCTACTCGGCGACGTTGAGGTACTCTATGACTTCTATCGCGAAGGCGACGTTGCCGAGGATGAGATGCAGCGTGAGTTTAACACAGCTCAGCAGGCTGTGGAGCGCCTCGAGTTTAAGCGCATGCTGTCTGATGAAGAAGACCAGCTTTCTGCCATTATCGACATCAATCCCGGGGCCGGTGGTACCGAAAGCCAGGATTGGGCCGAGATGCTTATGCGCATGTATATCATGTGGGGCGAAAAGCAAGGCTTCACCGTGCGCCAGGTCAACTATCAGCCGGGAGAAGGCGCTGGTATCAAGTCAGCTTCTTTGGAGATAACCGGGCCATTTGCCTACGGCTACCTAAAAAGCGAAATCGGCGTGCATCGTTTGGTGCGCATCTCCCCCTTCGATAGCAGCGGCCGCCGGCATACCTCGTTTGCCTCCGTGTTTGCCTACCCTGTGGTTGATGACACGATTAACATCCAAATAAACCCTAGCGACATAACCTGGGATACCTACCGGGCAGGTGGTGCTGGGGGGCAGAACGTAAACAAGGTAGAAACTGCCGTACGCCTCACCCACGCGCCCTCGGGCATCATCATTGCCGTCCAGATTGAGCGCAGCCAGCTCATGAACAAAGAGCATGCGTTGCGTATGCTTAAGTCCAGGCTGTACCAACTGGAACTTGATAAGCGCAATGAGGCTAGGGCTGTAGTGGAGGCCGGCAAAAAGCGTATCGACTTCGGCTCCCAAATCCGGAACTACGTGTTGCACCCATACAAGCTTATCAAAGACCTACGCACCGGAGTAGAACGCACCGACGTGCAGAACGTGCTGGACGGTGATCTGGAGGAATACATCAAAGCTTACCTGATGCAGAACTAGGATTTTGTTAGTACCAAGACACAAAAAAGGGCTGCCAAAATTGGCAGCCCTTTTTAGGTTTGTTCTGTGAAGGGTTATTTCACATCCCAGAACACACGAGTCTCAACGTTGTCACCACCAATTGCGGCGGCAGCGGCGGTGTTATTCGTAGCGTTCAGGTTCTGCTCAACAACTGGATATGGGAAGCGCTTCGGCAAAGCCGACAGAGCACCAGCAGGAGCCGTTAACGTAGGCGAGTCCAGACGACGGTACTCTCTGAATGAATCAACAGGCTGATCATACAGAGCAATCCACTTCTGAACACCAATCTTCTGCTTGTAGTCCCCAGCAGCAGTTGTGTACTTAACAGATGGCTGAGCCAAGTAGGCAGCAGCTTCTGTCTCCGTTCCACCCCACTCAAGGATAGAAGCCGTAACAGCTGCATTGTAATGCGACTCAGCAGTTCCTCCCCCTACATCAAATCCACGCTCAACGGCTTCTGCTAGTAGAAACTCAACTTGAGCATAAGAAAGGAGAGTGCCTGGGTGAGTAGCGTTCTCCTGCTCTGTACCTGGAGCTGAGAAAGTAGCGTAGTTGTTGCTGGTGCCATACACACCACCTTTGAAGGTACCATCTTTCGCTAGCTTGAAGTAGTTGTCGATACGAGGGTCTTTCAACTCATTCAGCTTGTTGATGAAGGTGTTGGCTCCAACAAAGTCATTCCGGCCACTCTGCACCAACTGTTCAAACAGAGGGTTCGTGTTTGGGTTAGAAGACTGGAAGGAAACTATAGCATTTTCCTCGTTAGAGGAGATAAGCTTGCCTTTCACTTCACTAACCATTTTCGCTGCCGTAGTTGGATCCTTGTCAGCAATAGTCAAGGCAAGACGCAGTTTTAGCGAGTTGGCAAACTTTACGAAACCTTCAACTCCTCCACGCCCCTGACCATATAACAGATCAGCTTGGTCTAGAGAGCCTGCACCTTCATCAAATTTCGCGATAGCGGCATCCAGACGAGCAATCAGGTCGGTATAGATGGCGGCATCGTCATCATACTTAGGTGCCTTCAAAAAGTCCAGCGCCTCCGAATAAGGCACATCACCAAATGTGTCCACGAGCGTTGCCCACGCATACACCTCCAGCACCTCAATAGAGGCAAGCTGATTAGCCTTTGCTGCCGGGTCAAACAACGGATCGTTATTGGCCGAGATAATCGTTTTGGCCTCTTGCAAGTCGCGCAGCACGTCGCGGTAGATCGACGTCCAGAACCCACCATTGATATTGCGGGTCTTGATATCGTAGATGCTCTCGTCGAAGTAGGTAGTCTCAGCCCAATACTGCGTGTACAGGCGGAAAGGGTTAAGGTTTACGCTTGGGCTAACTACCGTGCGAGCCAAAGCTAGTTCAGCGCTCGAAACCAGAGTAGGGCCAGGTACTTGGCCAGACTGTGGGCGCTTAGGGTCAACATTATAATCATCCAAGGTCTCAACGCAGGAGGTAGCTAGTACCAGCGCTGGCAGGATGTAAAGAAGCGATTTTTTCATTTCTAGAAGTAATTAGAAGCTAAAGCGGATATTACCACCAAACGTCCGTACGGCTGGGAAAGATCCCGAAGAATAGCCTTGGCCCAGGTTGCCCGAGCTCAATGCATCCTCTGGGTCAGCGTCCGGGAGGTTTTTGGAAATAATCCACAGGTTACGACCTACCAACGAGAAATCAATGCCTTTCACGCCACCGATTTTCGAGGCAATGGTAGTAGGCAACGAGTAGGTCAGAGACACCTCACGTAGCTTCACAAAGCTGGCATCGTATACGAATGCAGATGCAGGATTACGCAAGTAACCATACAGGCCGTAGTTGGTATTGCTTACCCGACGTGCGTTAGGAGTACCATCAGCAAGTACACCTGGCAGAATTACACCACCACCATTGGCAATTGTGTTACGCGATGGGTTACCCAAATCATTAAGCTGAGCCGTTTCAGGAGTCATACCTGTAGCTAGGCCATAATAACGGTCCAGCGAGAAGATGTCACCACCCTGGCGGATGTCAACAAGGAAGTACAACGACACGCCTTTGTAGCTCACCGTGTTTGATACACCACCCGTCCAATCTGGGTTAGGGTTGCCAATCACATTGTTAACTGTTGCCGTCTGCGCATAGTAACCGTTAGCACCTACCACCTTTTCACCGTTCAGGTAAACAAAGTCCCCGCCGCGGATTGAGCCGAAGGCTTCACCTACCGTTGCGTTGGAGCTCACACCACCCTGGTAGTTGGCCAATACAATGTTGTCAACACCTTCGTAGAGCGAAAGGATTTTGTTTCGGTTACGAGTCCAGTTGGCATTCAAGGTCCAGGTGAAGTTTTCGTTTTTCACTGGAGTTACGAAAGCCGATAGCTCGATACCACGGTTCCGAACCTCACCCGAGTTTACGAAACGCTGGCTGTAACCAGTGGCCGTAGAAAGAGCAACTGCAATGATCTGGTCAACAGTATTCAACTGATATGCTGTCAGGTCAAAGCCAAGGCGGCTCTGAAGAAAGTTCATCTCCAAACCCGCTTCGGCGCTCTTTGTGCGCTCAGGCTTTAGATCAGGGTTGTTTTTCGTGCCCGGAACAGAGTAAAGAGCGGTGCCGTTGAAGGTTGACACTTTCGTGTACACATCGTTTACAGACAAAGCGTTTGCACCAGATCCTACTTCGGCGTAGTTAGCACGAACTTTACCATATGAGAGCCACTGCACGTCCTTCAGCAATTCCGAGAACACGAAACCACCGGCAATAGAGGGATAGTAGAAGGTGTTGTTTGCAGAAGGCAGCGTAGTAGACTTATCGCGGCGAGCCGTCAGGTCTAGGAACAGCATGTCCCGGAAGCCCAACGTAACGCTGGCAAAAACACCATCTACAGCAACCTTGGTTTCGTTTTCCGTTGCAGGCAGCGGATCACTTACCGAGTTAGACAAGGCGTATAGCTCAGGTACAACCAAGCCACCGTTCGTAGCCGAGAAAACAGAGCTTTCGTAGACACGACGTAAGTTACTACCGATCAGAGCCTTCACGTTGAACGTCTCGGTAATGTCCTTGTTGAAGTTACCGATCAGGTCGTAGTTATATTCACGCGCGGTACGGTTGAAACGGCTGTAGCTCGATAAGCCAACGCTACCAATAGCGTTACGTTCTTCCTGAATTTCGTCGTACGAGTCAGAAGTTACGCGACCCAGGATGTTAAACCAGTCGGCTACTTTATACGTAGCGGCTACGTTACCGAAGAAGCGGTTGCGGCTATCGGTCTCGTAGTTCTTATAACGTACCCAGTATGGGTTGTTCCAGTAGATTGGGCTTAGATCGTCTGGATCAGAGTAGTTGTACGTCTTGTTCTGACCGGTGCGCTCATAAGCAGCTTTCTGCTCCTTCAGGTCAACGTTCGTCTGCCACCACTGGCGGAAGTTCGTCATTACGTTACCATCGCCGTAGCCAGTACCGTAGCGGCCTTTGCCATCTACACGGGTGTAGTTGATGGAAGCCGAGGTAGTCAGTTTAGGGGTTAGGTTCAGCGAACCAGCGAAATTGACGATGTTCTTGTTTACTTCGCTGTTCTCCAGAACACCCTTGTCGCGGATGTTGTTGTAGCCCAGTTTGAAGTAGCCATTATCGTTACCACCATCAATAGAAATGCTATTGTTGAGCGTAACAGCCGTCTTGAAGAATTCTTCTGGGCCGTTCTTCGCAGCTACCCAAGGCGTAGCCTTCCGGTAGGTTGGCGAAGTAGGATCGAAAGAATCCCACTGGTACACGTTCAAATTTGGATCGAAACGAGCGCCATAAGAAGCATCTTCTGACAAAGGCGTTACCAGGTCATCTGTACCATCGCCGTCGATGTCGCGGGACAGGAAGAAGCCGCTCTCGTCTTCATAATAGCGGCCGTAACCGGCACCATACTGATCCTGATACTTAATAAAGGTCTTCTTGTCGATACGACCGGCGGTAGCCCCCAAGTTAATGGTTACACCCAAGCCTTTCCGGCCTTTCTTGGTAGTAATCAGAATTACACCGTTGGCAGCACGCTCACCGTACAGAGCCGTAGCGGCAGCACCTTTCAGTATCGTCGTTGAAGCAATGTCATCAGGGTTGATGTCAGCAGCAGCGTTACCATAGTCATAACCACCACGACCAGTCTGCTGATCGGCAGAGTTCGTGTTGGCATTGCTGATCGGAACACCATCCACAACAAACAGAGGCTGGTTATTGCGCGAGATAGACTTGGTACCGCGGATCAATACGTTAGTTGATCCACCCAGCGTGTTGCTTTGGCGAACGTTCACACCAGCAACCTTACCTGACAGGCCGTTGATGAAGTTGGGGTTACGAGCCTTGGTAATGCTTTCACCCTCAACCTGCGTTGCCGAGTATGGCAGCGAGTTGCGGGTTCTTTCTACGTTTTGGGCGGTTACTACAACTTCGCCCAGCTGCTTGGTGTCGGGAGCCAGTCCAATGTCAATGGAGGAAGCATCGCCGATTGCACGCTCTACCGATACAAAGCCGATAGAGGTGAAGGTTAGGGTAGTAGCTGAAGACGGTACGGATAGTGTGTAAGTACCATCTGCATTCGTCGACACCCCATTATTAGTACCCTTTGCGAGAACCGTAACCCCCGGAAGTCCCTGACCTGTAGTACGGTCTGTAACTCGTCCGGAGACTTGCCGGTTCTGTGCGGCCGCCTGCTGCAACAGTACGGGCGCGGTCAGAGCCGCCGTCAATAAAATTTTCCGCATGTGAGTGAAAAGAGTTTGGTGAATTGAAACTGAGCTCCAAGTTAGGATTTACTGCTCAAAACTGAAAAAAATTAAATTACTCTCCTATATATCATCAGAAGTTGGCAACGCAACAGGGCTTTCTCCCTCTTCTCATATAGGCTTCATCTACTAGCCACCTATAGGAAGCAAAGTCAAATTAGCTTTGTCATCGTAGATGTATGATTAAGACCTCTCCCCTACTCCATATCCTCTCTGCCTACCCTGCCTTCTTCTGTACTTCGTCATTCGCTATAGTAAGTGCTCATATCAAAACAGGGTATTGAGCTTACAATCCAACTAAAGCAGGATCTTCACTTAACTATACTGGCTTAATATACCGCTTTTTTTTCGCAAAATAAGAATACCCAGCTCTAGATAACAGTAGCAGAGGAGCCAAATACGCAGCAAGTATAGTCTCCACACTAGCATAAGTACCCTGCACTAGGCCAGTAATGGTCTCAAACCCACCTATTGATTCTTCTTAGGTATTAACTACAAGGTTACTTAGCAGTATGTAGCCAAGCCAGATACTACTCTTTATGTTGATATTATATATGCTTTTAGCCTACAAGAGGAGTTGACTGATTCCAAGAGCCTAGTAAGTTGTCAAGTGCTGCTGCTCTGGCCGCCTCAAGCAATGTGCATGCTCCACAATAAGCATCTGTATATAGGCTTGACAATAGAGGATTAGTAGCCGTTTGCTAGTACACCATTAATCTTGAATTATTGGTGTTCATCTTGTTAGTACTTACTTAGATATCAGTGTACAATTTGAGTAACACATTACTTAGTTAATAGTGCACGGTCTTACAATTGCTCTATATATACTATATATTATATAAAACATGACATAAAGACTAATGAATCTACTCTAAATACTAATTATATATAACGCAAGAACATATTCTGTTTAGACCATACACTATTTAAAGAACTGCGCATCCAATGACAATTGCTTATATTAAATATTAATTTATTTTTAATATCATTTACCTTACATAACTTCAAGTCTAGCCGACTGAGTTATCGGCTGAAATTCTTAATGCCTGCTACTATTTGGTAATGCACTACGCATTAGCATTATACATTCTTGCTTCTGTTAACAAGTGTGAAACCATAAGAAGGAAATTTGTATAGCAACGTGCAGTAAGCTAAGTTAAATTATGTAACATATCAAACAAGTTCAAAATCAAGCTGAAGTTCCGTAGATCCTTTTGTCAATATATTCAACATTAAAGAAGAAATCAGAATTTGTTTGGCCCGATGAAAAGCAAAAAAATTGGGGCATAAATTATCTTTCACCTAGAAAATGTATGCGTTCATCGAGAATATAAGGAGATTTTGAAACTAGCCAGATTTTAAGTGATGGAAGTATTGAATCCATAACTATTTTAGCATTTCCGCAACCCACGCTGCTAAAAATCACGCCTTTTTCAACACATCTACCTTTTTCATGAAAAGAACATTACTTGTAGCACTACCCCTGCTTGCTATTACGGCAACACAAGTAGTTGCTCAAACCCGGAGCGTTTCCGGACGGGTTACCGATCGGGCCACTGGAGAGGGCTTACCAGGCGTCACGGTACTTGTAAAAGGAACTACTACTGGTGTATCTACCAACTCTGATGGTAGCTTTACACTTACCGCCCCTACTTCAGCTACTACCCTCACGTTTAGCTCAGTTGGGTTTGTGGCGCAGGATCAGCCTATCACGGATGGCAACATTCAGGTAGCCATGAGTGCTGACAGCAAACAGCTCAGCGAAGTAGTAGTAACGGGCTACGGCCAGCAACTAGAGCGGCGCGATGTAATTGGCGCCATTGCCACAGTAAAATCAACTGACTTTCAGAACCAGCCTATTCTAGGTGTCGACCAAGCGTTGCAAGGCCGGGCAGCTGGTGTTCAGGTTAACCAGAACTCAGGTACGCCCGGCTCTGGTATTGCCGTTCGTATCCGTGGTGCAGCTTCTATTGGTGCCAGCAACGAGCCTCTCTATGTAGTAGATGGCCTGCCTATTAATACGGGTAGCTATTCGCAGCTAGGCACTGGTAACCAGCAAACCAACGCGCTGGCCGATATTAACCCGAATGACATCGAGTCTATCGAAGTTCTGAAGGATGCTGCTTCAGCGGCTATCTACGGTTCGCGGGCTTCCAACGGGGTAGTACTTATTACTACCAAGCGTGGTAAGGCTGGTAAAGCAAAAATTGACTTCGATTACTACACGGGCTCACAGTCAGTGTGGAAAAAACCAGAGGTACTGGGTGGCGAGGAGCAGACGCGTCTGTTTCTGGAGGCTACTGCGAACCGTTATCCGGCCGCAGCCAATGGTACGGTACCAGCATTGGGCGTTACATTCCGCAGCAATGCTGACCTAGCTAACTATTTGTATGGTCCTGGAGGACTGGCTGTTTCAAATGGCTTGTACATCTCTAACAACACAGGGGCTATTCGTCCGCTTTCTCAGTTCCAGGATCCAACCACGTCGCCTAACACTAACTGGAACGACGAAGTACTCCGTACGGCTCCTATCAGCAACTACGGCCTGACCTTCTCGGGCGGTACTGAGCAGAGCCGCTACCGCGTAGCGCTTAACTACTTCGATCAGCAAGGGGTAGTAGTTGGCTCGGGCTTCAAGCGTGGCAGTGCCCGCGTAACCCTCGATAACAAGCTGTCGGATAAAATTCGGATGGGTGTTTCGATGGGCTTGAGCCAAAGCGTGAACAACCGTATCATCAACGACAACAGCATCTACGGCGTACTAACCACCGCCCGCCTGACGGCTAGCGACATTCCGATTTATAACCCTAATGGCACCTATGCCAAGTTTGGTTCGATCGAAAACCCTGTAGCTGCCGCCAAGGAGCCCTTCATTAAAGGTGTCAGCAACCGCCTGGTTGCTTCGCAGTACACGGAGTTTGAGCTGATCAAAAACCTGAAGTACCGCGCTACCTTCGGTCTGGACTATGTGTACTTCCGCGACGACCGCTTTATATCAACGCTGCTCAACGGTGGTGTTGGTGTACGGGGTGAAGCAACGGTAGCCACCAGCCAGAACCCGAACTACAACCACGTCAGCGCCTTCAACTATTCCAAAACGTTCGGTTCTGACCATACGCTCAGCGCCTTGGCTGTAGCAGAATACCAGCGTGACGTGTATAGCGACACGTATGCCCAAGCCACTAACTTCCCTGGTAACACCATCCGGGAGCTGGCAGCAGGCGCTCAGAAGACAGCCGCTACCTCATCTACTACCCTCAGCGCATTGTTCGGCGTATTGGGTAAAGTTGATTACTCGTACAAAGGTAAATACCTGATCGGCGCTACGGTACGTCGTGACCGGTCGTCGCGCTTTGGCACGAACAACCAAGTAGGTTACTTCCCGGCTATTTCAGCTGGCTGGCGTGTGCTGGAAGAAGGCTTCCTGAAGGATCAGACGCTAATAAGTGAACTGAAACTGCGTGGTAGCTATGGCGAAACCGGTAACCAGGCCATCGGTAACTTTGCTTCCCGTGGTCTTATCAGCCCCGGTGCCAACTACCTTGACCAAGGTGGTCTGACTATTTCACAGTTGGCTAACCCTGACCTGAAGTGGGAGCGTACTCGCACGGCAAACGCAGGTATTGACCTGGGTTTCTTGGAAAACCGCGTGTATGTATCGGCTGATGTGTATCAGCGCAAGACCGACGACCTACTATTGGGTCAGGTCGTTGTTGGCAGCTCGGGCTTCCTAAGCTACCAACAGAACGTTGGTAACATCGAAAACAAGGGTATTGAATTTGCCCTGAACACGATTAACGTTCGCAATGAAGGAACTGGCTTCAACTGGGAAACCAACTTCAACCTGAGCATCAACCGGAACGAAGTAACCAAGCTGGCTGACGAGCAGACCAACCCTTTAGGCCAGGCTTCTGGTTTTGCTAGCCGCCTGATCAAGGGTCAGCCGCTGGGTGCTTTCTATGGCTACCGGGTAGACAAAATTTTCCAGACGCAGGAAGAGCTTCAGGGCCTGAATGATGCTGCCGCAGCCCGATACGGTGCTGGCATTACCTATCAGTCATTGAACACCCGTCCTGGCGACATCAAGTTCCGTGATTTGAACAATGACGGCCGGATTACGGCAGCGGACCAGGAAATCATTGGTAATGCGCAGCCGAAGTTTTATGGTGGCTTTACCAACACTCTGCGCTACATGAACTTCGACCTGACGGCGTTCCTGCAGTACAACGTTGGCAACGACATTTACAACAGCAGCCGTTCGTTCACGGAAGGTATGAGCACCGTTTACGGACAGGATGTTACCGTTCGGGACCGTTGGACGCCTACTAACACCGATACGGATATGCCCCGTGCCGTATATGGCGACCCCAACAACAACGCTCGTACGTCAGACCGCTTCCTGGAAGATGGCTCGTATGCTCGCCTGAAAAACCTGACGCTGGGTTACACTCTGCCCTCCGCCTTGGCTAGCCGCGCCCGCATCCGCACCGTGCGCATTTACGCCCAGGCACAAAACCTGGTAACGTTCACGAACTACTCGGGCCTTGACCCAGAAGTGAGCACGTTCAGCGGTAATAACACGGCGCTCGGCACCGACTTCTTCACTTACCCACAAGCCCGCACCATCACGGGTGGCATCACGCTCGGGTTCTAATTCATTTCTTCGACGCACATATAGTCATGCAAATATTTTCCCTTCGTCAACTGGCCACTCGTTCAGCCCTTCTGCTGACCCTTGGATTAGGACTTGCAGCCTGCGACAAAGCCTTGGAAGTTGAGCCCCGCAACAGCATTAGCTCAGACACCGGCTTCAAAACTAAAGAAGATGCGGCAGCTGGCCTGCTAGGCGCTTACGATGCTGTACAGAATGCCAGCTACTATGGCATTTCGTATCCGGCGTTTGCCGACCTGATTTCGGGCAACATCCTGCACGTGGGTACTTTCAATACTACCTATGGTGCCGTAGGCCAGAACCAGGTATTGCCTGATAACATTGAGCTAGGTAACACATGGAACGTTATTTATAACGCCATCAACCGCGCCAACTATGTTATCCAGCAGAGCGAAGCCATTACCGATCCAGCATTCGCTAAGAATGCTACCCTCGGTGAAGCTCGCGCCCTCCGTGCTTTCCACTACATGAACCTGCTGGCTTTCTGGGGTGGTACCACGGAAGGGTACGGCTATCCTAACGGCCTAGGTGTGCCGCTGCGCCTAACCCCAACTACTGAGATTGGCGAACCGACCAAGCCCACCGCTCGGGCAAGCGAAGCCGAAGTAGTAGCAGCCATCCGGGCTGACCTGGATTTTGCAATTGCCAATCTGCCGGTTGGCAACGGCAACCGCATCACCAAGAACTCGGCGCAAGCATTGCGGGCTCGTCTGGAGCTGCGGATGCGCAACTACACCGATGCTCTCACGTTCGCGCTACAAGTCCCGGCCACCGCTGGTTTTAATGCGGCTGGCGCAGTTACTGCGGCCCCAGCAAATGATGCTATCTGGCGTTTGTTCTTCTCTCCTACCGACCAAAACGCTATGGCGTTTTACTGGTTCCCCTCTACCGCAGGTGGACGGAATGAGTTTGACCCAACTCCTTCGTTGATAGCAGCTCACCCAACCGGCGACCTGCGTCGCGTTATCAACTCGCAGACTTCCCCGACTGGAACCACCGCTAAGTTTGTCCGGACTTCTACTGGCGATGATCAGTTCAGCATGGTACGTTACTCAGAAGTGGTGCTGACCCTTGCAGAAGCTTACGCCCGCACTGGCGACTTGGTAAACGCTAAAGCAAAGTTAGATGTGATTCGCCTACGCGCTGGCCTAGCCCCTACTACGGCTGAAACCGAAGCGGACCTGATTACGGACATCATGCTGCAGCGCCGCTTGGAGCTGGCGTATGAAGGCCACTACTGGTTCGACCTGCGCCGTACGAACATGATCCAGACGGCTATTCCGGCCTATGAGCAAGCATTCCGCAACGTGTTGCCTATCCCGCAGCGGGAAGTGCAGGTTAGCGGTGGCATTGTAACTCAGAACCCTGGTTACTAGTCAACAGCACGCTTATCGTTCCAAAAAAGGCTCTCACGCAATGTGGGAGCCTTTTTTTATGTTATCCGCATCAGATATCCGTTATTCGTAGCACTACCTCTTCCGTAGCTGATGGTACGTGGCGTAACCAACTGACAATCTTTTCTGCTACCTCATTAGGCTCGGCTAACCTGCCTTCGGCGTGAAAGCTTGCAAACCGATCGGCCTCGCTGAAGCTATGCGTGTCGGCTGCCCGGATGTGCTCCTGCATAGGGGTATCAAGGATGCCAGGCGCCAGGCTGCGAATACGCACGCCACTGCCCCGCAGGTCTTGCTCCTTTTGCGCCGTGCGGGAAAGGGCATCAAGGGCTGCTTTGGAGGCGGAGTAGGCGCCCCAACCATCGACAGCGCGTTGGGCGGCTCCGCTACTGATATTCAAGATAGTTCGCGGCACCGTACTGCCCCTGTAGGCACTAAGGAAGGTGTTCATTAACATAGCCGGCGCGACTATATTCACGTCAAACACAAACTCAAAGTGCTCGTTGGTGTGCTCTCCTAGGTAGCCAATTTCTCCAAGCACGGCGGCGTTATTTATCAGCGTGATGCTGTCGGCATCAGACCAGTGCGGAAATACTTTGTATAGATTATTCTGCACGGCCAGCATATCCGATAAATCAAGTGGCTGGTGGCAATACCGCTCGTGCTCGATGGTAGCGTGGCGGCAAACACCAATAACAATGTTAGCAGGCTGGCGCAGTACTGCTTCGGCTAGCGCTTTACCTAGGCCACGGCTGGCTCCGGTGATGATATAGTAGTGCATGGGAATGGAGAAAGGAAGATGGCAGACAGCTAAAAAGTACGCGGGAAACGCAAAAAAGGCAGCGTGTGCTGCCTTTTTTATTCTTTCGGGAGGTTTCAGCCTCTTTAGAACCTAGCAATTCTTACAGGATATACTGGCTCAGGTCACGGTTTTTGACCATGCCGCTAAGCCGCTCTTCTACCATTTCACGCGTAATCTGGATGCGGGCGTTCGGCCCGATCAGGTCCGGAACATCGAAGAGAATATCATTGAGCAAGCGGCTCATAACGGTGTGCAAGCGGCGTGCGCCAATATTCTCTACCTCACTGTTTACCTCAAAGGCAATTTCCGCCAACCGCTCCAGGGCTGAATCGTCGAAGGTCAGGAACACCTGTTCGGCTTGCAAGAGCGCTTCGTATTGCTTGGTGAGAGCATTCTTGGGGTCTTTTAGAATGCGGTAGAAATCGTCTTTCGTTAAGCTCTGCAGCTCCACGCGAATGGGGAAACGTCCCTGCAGTTCCGGGATCAGGTCTGAGGGTTTCGAGACGTGGAAGGCACCAGCGGCAATGAACAGAATGTGGTCAGTGTGGATGATGCCATACTTGGTACTGACGGCTGAGCCTTCCACGATAGGTAGCAAGTCGCGCTGCACACCTTCGCGACTTACATCGGGGCCGCCACCGCCTTTGCCGCTGCGACTGGCAACCTTATCAATTTCATCGATGAAAATGATGCCCGCGTTTTCAGCGTGACGAATGGCTTCGTCTTTTACCTCATCCATATCGATGAGCTTAGCAGCCTCTTCATCCAGCAGGATTTTGCGGGCCTCGGCTACGGTTACTTTGCGCTTACGCGTCTTTTTCGGGAGCATGGAGCCCAGCATGTCCTGAATGCCCGCCATACTCGCCTCATCCATGCCGGCAGGCCCCCCAATAACACCGATGCCTGGATTGTTGCTTTGCTGCACCCGGATGTCAATTTTGCGCTCGTCCATTTCACCGTTGCGGATTTTCTCCCGAAACCGCTCCCGGGTGCGCTCATTCAGCTCCTGATCGGAGTCGGGCAGCTCAGTGCCGGTAGTGGTAGGAAAACCCAGCGCAGGCTTGGTAGCACCATTGCTGGCCGTAACGGGTGGAATCAGGATGTCGAGGATAATGTCTTCGACCATTTGAGCCGCCTGTACTTTCACCTCTTCCTTGCGGCGCAGCTTTACCATGTTCACGGATTGCTCTACCAAGTCGCGGACCATGCTTTCTACGTCGCGGCCTACGTAGCCCACTTCCGTAAACTTGGAGGCCTCTACTTTGGTGAACGGAGCGCCGGAGATGCTGGCCAGCCGGCGGGCAATTTCAGTTTTACCAACACCCGTCGAGCCAATCATGAGGATGTTGTTGGGCACAATTTCGCGCTGCATTTCGGCGGGCGCGTGCAGCCGACGCCAGCGGTTTCGCAAGGCAATAGCCACGTGCCGCTTGGCATCATGCTGGCCGATGATGTATTTATCAAGCTCGGCCACAATCTGGGCCGGGGTCAGAAAATCAGATGATTCGAGCATAGAGCAAGTAGGGTAAGCCGGGCGCGGACCAAGCCAATACACAGCGCCACAGCGGTTGGGAGGGTTTAGCGTAGTTCTGAGCCTAGGGAGTAACGGGCGCAGCGGATGCTGGTACTTTTTTAAACAAAGAATTCAGGTTACGGGAAACGGTAAGGTAGTTGGCGCCGCCCGATGCGTGGTAGCCGGCGTGCGTGTAATCAAGCTGAAACTGACTGATATGCAACATCACGCCAAACGAAAAGCCCGCGCCGCCCGAGGTATTATCCAGGCGAAGCTCGCGGCGCTGCAGATGGTTGTAGCCAACCCGCACGTTAAGGTTCTTGCTAAGTAGCAGCTCCCCTCCTACCACAAAATGCCGGGCAATTTTGTCGCCTAGGCTTTTTTTAGGCTTTACCTCCTGCCCATTCTCATCCAGCTGGCCGCGCTGGTTGGGGTCGAGGTACACGATATCCAGTTGCTGGAGGTGGTGGGCCGTGAAGGAAAAGCGAAACGGCAGATGCTCGGGCTTAAAGGAAGTACCTATTTGCACATCCAGCGGCATCGGCTCCCTACTAGCCCCGTCATAGGGTTTAAGCTGAATGCCTACGTTGCGTATCACCAGCCCCACCGTGAAGTCTTGCTCCGGGTGCTTGAACACACCCCCAACATCAGCCAGCGCAGCAAACGAGTGGTTACCGGCAATACCGGAGCCGGCGAGCTTGAGCGTACCGGCGAGCGTGAATACCCCGGTCGTGTAGGCGTCGGCAATACTAAGCGCGTACTCATTCACCGAAAACTGCCCTAGTGAATTTCCAGCCGCATCAAACTGGTCAAACTGCCCATAGTTCAGATAGGTGAGGCCCACCCCAAATCGGCCGGCTTTCTGGGTATTGAACACGTAGGCTGCCGTGCTTTGCTTGATATCCGCTAGGTAATCGACGTAGCCCAAGGCCAGGGTGCCGTCCATGTCGGGGTTCAGCAAGGCCGGGTTACCGTACAGCATCGTGGGGTCTGCATCCCGGGCCGATACGTTCACGCCGCCTAATCCGGCTAGCTTGGCGCTGGTAGGCAGGTTCAGAAACGAAAAGGCCTGTTTGCCGCCAATTTGCGCATGTGCCCGCGAGGCTACGCCCAAAGCCAGGCCTAGTAAAGCAACAAGCGCTATAGTGCAGCGTAACGGTCGGGTCATCAGACGAAAGATAAAGCAGGTTGCCGGATAAGACGCCGACCGAAGAAGCTTTATTGTATGGTAGCCACTTACACGCGCAGGCCCTGCTGCCTAGCCTTTAAGCCAGCCGAAAGGGCCTGCGCGTTTACTAGCTGACTTCTACGCTCGGAGAAGCCGGAACCGGAACATCATCGCGCACAATTAGCTTCATCGGGTGTGCTACTTTTTCTTTCAGCAACGCTACCCGCAGCACATCATCTACCCGGTCGGCGTAATGAATGGTGAGGTCCTTGAGGTAGTCGGCCGATATTTCGTCGATGTCCTTCTTGTTTTTCGGGCACAGGATGATGTCGCGCACACCGGCACGCTTAGCCGCCAGAATTTTTTCCTTGATGCCGCCCACGGGCAACACTTTACCGCGCAGCGTGATTTCGCCGGTCATGGCCAAATGACTCCGGATTTTGCGCTGCGTGAACACCGAGGCAATGCTGGTGAAGATGGCAATACCAGCACTAGGTCCGTCTTTAGGTACAGCCCCTTCCGGGAAGTGAATGTGCAGGTCGTACTGGTCGAAAAGTCGGTAATCGATATCCAACTCCTCAGCGCGGCTACGCAGGTAGCTCAGAGCCGTCACGGCCGATTCCTTCATGACGTCGCCGAGCTGCCCCGAGAGCGTCAGCTTGCCCCGGCCGCGGCTCAGCAGACTTTCTATGAACAGAATGTCGCCGCCCACGGAGGTCCAGGCCAGCCCGGTTACTACCCCGGCGGTTTCATTGTCCTGGTACTGGTCGCGGTCGAAGATGGCGGCTCCCAGGATGCGGGTAATATCTTTCGGCTCTAGCGTGCTAGGGTACGTTTCCTTCATGGCCTTGCTCTTGGCCACATTCCGCACCACCGCACCCAGCTTGCGCTCCAAGCTCCGCACTCCCGACTCGCGGGTGTAGTCATCAATCACGCGCTGCAAAGCGGGCGTGCTGATGTTGGAATCCTTGGGGCCTAAGCCGTGCTCGTGCAGCAACTTAGGCCACAGGTGCTTTTTGGCAATCTGGGTTTTCTCTTCCAGCGTGTAGCCCGTCAGGTCGATAATCTCCATCCGGTCGCGCAGGGCCGGCTGAATGGTATCCAGCGAGTTAGCCGTGGCAATGAACAGTACCCGCGAGAGGTCGTATTCTACCTCCAGGTAGTTATCCGTGAAGGTCGAGTTCTGCTCAGGATCCAGAACTTCTAGCAGCGCCGAGCTAGGGTCGCCGCGGAAGTCAGAAGCCAGCTTATCAATTTCATCGAGCACAATAACCGGGTTAGAAGCGCCCGCCTTCTTGATCTGCGAGATGATGCGGCCAGGCATAGCGCCCACGTAGGTTTTGCGGTGGCCCCTGATTTCGGCTTCATCACGAACACCTCCCAGGCTCATGCGCACATATTGCCGCCCGAGGGCTTTGGCAATAGAACGACCTAGGGAAGTTTTGCCCACGCCGGGCGGGCCGTACAGGCACAGAATCGGGGCCTTCAGGTCCTGCTTCAGCTTCAGTACGGCTAGGTATTCAATGATGCGCGCCTTCACCTTTTCCATACCGTAATGGTCCTGGTCGAGGATTTTTTGGGTGCGCTTCAGATTAAAGTTGTCTTTGGTGTACTCCGCCCACGGCAAGTCCAGCAGAAACTCCACGTAGTTTACGCTCACCGGATATTCAGCGGCTTGCGGGTTAATGCGGGTGAGCTTATCGAGTTCCTTGTTGAAGTGTTTGGCTACGGCTTCAGGCCATTTTTTGGCTTTGGCCCGCTGGCGCAGCTTATCCACTTCTTGGTCGGGACCATCGAAGCCGAGCTCATCTTGCAGCACTTTAATTTGCTGGCGCAGGAAGTAGTCGCGCTGCTGCTGGTCGATGTCGGTGTGGACTTTGGTCTGGATTTCGCGCTTGATTTCCAGTAGCTGAATCTCCTTCATCATCAGCTCCAGCAGGTGCGTGCCGCGCTCCACACCGTCGTTGATTTCGAGTAGCTTCTGCTTTATGCTTACTTCTACGTTGATGTTGGAAGACAGAAAATGCGTCAGAAACGACGGCGACTCAATATTATCCAGCGCAATCTGGGCCTCCTGCGGAATCTCGGGGTTGAGCTTCAGCATCTTGGCCGCGGCTTCCTTCAACGACGAAACCAGCGCCTTTACTTCCTTCGACGTTTTGTTTGGGAATGCCTCCGGAGTGTAGCTCACGCGGGCCGTGAGATAGGGCGTGCTTTGCACTTCTTCCTCAATCCGGAAGCGCGACTGGCCCTGAATGATGATGGTGGTATTGCCATCGGGCAGCACCAGCAGCTTCAGGATTTTGGCCATGGTGCCTACCTGAAACAGATCCTGAAGGTTCGGGTCGTCGCTAAGGCCGTTCTTTTGGGCTACTACCCCCACAATTTTGTTGGTGCGGTAGGCCTTGCGTACCAGCCGAATGCTCTTTTTGCGCGTGACCGTAACGGGTAGTACTACCCCCGGAAACAGCACCGTGTTGCGCACTGGCAACAGCGGCAGCACTTCCGGCGACTCATCGGGCCCAAGGGGTTGGTCGGGGTCGGCGGCCACAATGGACACCATTTCTTCAGCATCTTCAGCCATAAGCAGTAAGGAAGAAAGCGGCGACTTAGAGGAATTATGTTGACTCATGCAGGGAAAGGCGGGCAAAAACGAAACACAGGTGCCAGAATGACAGCAGCAGCTAATGGTTTCGACCCCTATTACGGGACTATTTTTCGAAGGTACTGATTCGGCAAGTGCCGTGCCATCCAGCCAGGCAGCCACATCGGCAGGGTTGCTGCCTGAGCTTGTACGCTTTCTGGCAAGTTTGCGCCTTATTGTGCCCTAGGGAACATGCACCAGTATCCAAAAATTCCTATTTTTGATGCTTGCCGGTTTCCCACCGCTTTGTGCCCTATTGTTACTATGCTCCCCTTTTCTCGCTTGCCCTCCGTTTATCTGCTGGCTGCTCTGCTATTCCTGTTGCCTGGCTATGTTTTTGCCCAGCAGAAAAGCAACTTGCCCAACGCTCAGCGCAAGCTCACGGCCAAGATGGTGCGCACAGCCCGGGCCCGCACCGATGCTACTCCCGACTTTCCGAACATCAACCGCATTGCTTATTTCAATGATAAGAAGGCCTTGCGGGAAATTCAGCGCGCCGAAAAACGCAAAAACTGGACAGCTGCTCGCAACCTGCTGGAAGCGTATGTAGGCCAGTTCGGCATCGAGAATTTCTACAAGAACCCCAACATGCTTTGGCGCCTGGGTCAGCTCTGGGAGAAGTCGGGTAATGAGGACCGCGCCAAGGCCTATTTCCGCCTTGCCCTGAAGCACCGCCGCCAGGATATGAAAAAGGTGCAGCTCTACTACGACTCCCTGGAGCAAAAAGAGACAGACCTGTACGTACCGCTCAAAACGTACTACGAGATTGTAGAGTACCGCAAGAATATTGCGGCTTTCCGGCCGCCCAAGGGCGTGTACACTACTATGGGCGACGCCATTAACTCAGCGGTAGAGGACTACGGCCCTACCCTGAATGCTGATGCCGACCAGCTGATTTTTACCTCAAAGCGAAAGATGCGGGGTATTAACAGCATTATCGATGAGGATTTGTACACCTCACGCCGCGAAAACGGCCTCTGGACGGAAGCCGAACCACTACCTAAGCCCATCAACTCAACTTACAACGAAGGCTCTGCCTGCATCAGCAAGGATGGCAAGACGCTGTACTTCGCGCGGTGCGAGTGCCCAAGCTGCCACGGCAACTGCGACTTGTACTCGTCTACTTTCAAGGACGGACAGTGGACGATGCCCAAAAGCCTAGGTGCCAACGTAAACTCAAATGCCTGGGACTCGCAGCCTACCCTCTCGCCCAACGAGGATACGCTGTACTTTGCCTCTGACCGCCTCGGTGGGTTTGGCCTCTCTGACATCTGGTACACTGTGAAGCAGAAAAACGGGCAGTGGGGCCGCGCCGAGAACATGGGGCCCATCGTGAATACCCGCGAAAGTGAGGTAAGCCCCTTCTATCATCCGCTGTACCACGTGCTGTATTTCAGCTCGCGCGGACAGCTACTCAACTTCGGCGACTTCGATATTTACAAAACGTACCGTGTGCGGGGCCGCTGGCAGGAGCCCATCAATATTGGGCCCCTAGTAAATGGCAAGGGCTCGGAGTACTATTTCACCATCGACTCTGAGTCGAAGAACCTGTACTATGCGCGCTCCGAGGAAAAGGAGATGAAAAACCTCGACCTCTTTTCCTTCCCACTGCCCATGGAAGCCCAGCCGCTGGCTACCACCCACGTAGAAGGCTCCCTAATTGACTCGGTTAGCCGTAGGCCCTTGAACGGCATTGTCAGTATTATTGATACCGATAACGGAATTGAGGTAGCCAGCAAATACCTGCGCGATGACGGCTCCTTTGACTTCGATTTGATTGAGGGCTCGCATTACGTACTGCTAATCCAGAGCCCTGATTTCTTTAGCGTAGAAAAGAAGTTTGCGCTGGAGGGCGACACCGTGATGACGCTGATGACCAACTCCATTGACTATAAGCTGCCGCTTATCTTCAAGAACATCGAGTTTGATCAGGATAAGGCCTCTATCCGGGCAAGCATGCACCCCGTTCTTGACCGCATTGCCGTGTTCATGGTCGACCACCCCACGTTCCGCCTGAGCATTGCCGGCCACACCGACTCTAAAGGCGACCCTGATTTCAATGAGCGGCTTTCGCAGGAGCGGGCCGAAGCCATCCGGCGCTACATCGAGCAGAAAGGCAAGCTCCAACCTAACCGCATTGACAGCTTCGGCTACGGCTCTACTAGGCCCCTGAAGCAGGATGAAGCCACTGAAGAAGACGCCCGCACCAACCGCCGCGTAGAGTTCCGGCTCATCAAACCCGAAGGCGATGCAGATAGCAGCAAGAAAGATTCCGGCGCAGGCAGCGGCTGGTAGTAACCTGGGTGTAATAGGTGTATATAAAAGCCAGAAGCCGCTCGGAACACTGTTCCGAGCGGCTTCTGGCTTTTAAAGGGGTAGTTACCACTTCAGCTGCTGTTGGGCTTCATCCGCTCGAAAGAGCAGGCTTTGCTTTTGCCCTTTCGCCTCCAGGTTGACGATGTTCATCTGATCGGGGAAGGTGCTGAACAGAAACTGGTGCCGCAGGCTAACACCGGTAGCGGAGGCAGGCAGCGGCGCCGTAAAGTACAGCCAGTACGAATCGGACTCCTTTTGCATACCTACCAGCGTAAGGGGCAGCGTTTCACCAGGCCGGGCGCTGAACTGAATAGACCGGTTCAGCAACTCCGTAAGCATAGGATTCAGTTGAGCCCTAGGTAGCAAATCGGTCCGAACCGTTGCCGGCTTACCTGCCGATAAGCCTTTCTCTAAGTCATCAATAAATACCTTCATAGCCATTTCGAGGCGCTGCTTTTCGGGGTTGAAGCGCAGCTCCATAATGCTGACGTGGTAGGCGTGGGCCCAAGCTACTAGGTGCCCCAGCAGCACAAAGCCGGTAAGTAGGAAAAGCTGACGCGCGTATTTAAAGGGGAACATAACCGAAAGGTGGAAAACGGGGCAGGCAGTTGCAGCAAAACCGCTGCTACCTTCTATTATAAAAGCCGTGCCACCCCAAGGCAGCACGGCTTTCAGCAGCAACTAATTTACTGATTTCTTATTTGGCAAACGCCTTCAGCAGTGGGTTCACAATCAGCACGAAAGCCATTAGGCCCAGAATCATGATCATGCCCACTTTTTGCGCATTCTCCAGAAATTTATCCGACGGCTTGCGGCCAGCTATCATCTCATAGAGCAGAAAGATAACGTGGCCGCCATCGAGGGCCGGAATGGGCAGCAGGTTCATGAAGGCCAGCACCATGGAAAGCATACCCGTGAGGGTCCAGAAGCGCAGCCAATCCCACTTGCCGCCGTACTGCTGGGCAATTTCAATAGGCCCGCCAATGGACTTGCGGAAGGAAGCCTCGCCCCGGAAAATCTTTGCGAAGGCCTTAATCTGGGTAGTAACAACTCCGAAAGCCTGTTTTGTGCCTACCGGCACAGCTTCCAGGAGGCTGTACTGGCGCGTGGCAAAGCGCAAGAGGGACTTAGGCAGGAACCCGATTTTGCCATCCTCATCTACATTCACGCTCAGCGTGACGGGCTGGCCGGCACGCTCCACTTGTACAGGCACCGTTTTACCAGCTTGGTCTTTCAGGGCTTTCTGAAGTTCCGGAAAGAACTGAATGGGCTGGGCGCCTACTTTCAGGATGCGGTCGTTGGGCTGCAAACCGGCTTTGGCGGCGGGGCTGCTGGCTACCACCTGATCTACCACGAAAGGGTCCAAGGGCAGTACGAAAGCGGCTTGGCCTTCATCAGCCAGGCGGTCCATGAAGTTGGCTGGCACGGGCACGTCCACAATCTGGCCAGCGCGGTCGACGGTATAGTAGGCGTTGTTACCTAGTACCACGTCGGGGCTGTACACATCGTTAAACTCCGTGAACGGGCGGCCGTTGATCTTCACGATTTTGTCGCCGGTACGGAAGCCGATTTCCTTGCCTAGTTCGTTCGGTACAATGCCGTAGCGAGCTTCAGAGGCCGGCAGATAGCTCTCGCCGTACTTAAACGTCAGGAGTGTGAAGATAACAATGCCCGTAATCACGTTCATGATGATACCACCGAGCATCACGATGAGGCGCTGCCAGGCTGGCTTGGCCCGAAACTCATTGGGTTGCGGCTCAGCAGATAGGCTATCGGCATCCTGGGTTTCGTCGATCATGCCGTGAATGGCTACGTAGCCACCCAGCGGAAACCAACCCAGACCGTATTCCGTGTCGCCAATTTTCTTTTTGAACAGCGCGAAGTTCATCACGCCGGGCAGCGGAAACAGGAAGTCGAAGAAGATGTAAAACTTATCGACCCGAATCTTGAAGTATTTGGCGGTTGCAAAGTGTCCGAACTCGTGCAAGCCAACCAGAATTGAAAGGCCCAGCAGCATCTGCCCGGCCATGATAAGTCCTTCCAAAGGGGGTAGGGTATTAGGTGATTAGTAATGATGCAACAAGCTGCCAGTGAGCTTAGTTGGGTTGCCGAAGCAAGGTACCTAAGCTAGTAGACACTTATTGTGGAGAAGGCGCCAACCAAAGACGACTAAGCGTAACAAGATTGGCTAGTGCCCTTGCTACAAACAACGCACCGATTCGCCAGCTAGTGCCGTGTTTCGGTCAGGGTGTCAGGTGCGGGCACCTAGCAGCTCCTGCGCGATGCGGCGCGTTTCGCGGTCGGTCTGCACATAGTCGTCAAGGATTGGGCTGGCAAGGTACGAAACCCTAGCGAGGCTGGTTTCTACTAGGTCCGACATTTCCAGGAACCCTATTTCGTCGCGCAGGAAGGCGGCCACCGCTACCTCGTTGGCGGCGTTGAGCACGCACGGCGCATTTCCGGCACGCTTCATGGCCTCGAACGCTAGGCCTAGGTTGCGGAACGTGCTTGTATCGGGCTGCTCGAAGGTAAGCTGCGGGTAATCGAGGAATGAAAAACGCGGGAAGTTGCTCGGCAACCGCTGCGGATAGCCAAGCGCGTACTGAATGGGCAGCTTCATATCGGGCAGGCCCAACTGGGCTTTCAACGAGCCATCCTGAAACTGCACCAGGGAATGAATGATGCTCTGCGGGTGCACTACCACATCAATCTGGCTGTCCTGGAGGCCAAACAACCATTTGGCTTCAATTACCTCCAGACCCTTATTCATCAAGGAAGCTGAGTCGATGGTGATTTTGGCGCCCATGTCCCAATTGGGGTGCTTGAGGGCCTGCGCTTTGGTAACCAACGCCAACTGCTCGCGGCTGCGGCCCCGAAACGGCCCGCCCGAAGCCGTCAGGATTATCTTTTCAATCGGGTTCTGCTCCTCTCCTACTAGGCACTGAAAAATGGCCGAGTGCTCTGAATCGACGGGGTACAGGCCTACGCCGCACTCTTTTACCAGCTCTGTAATCAGCTGCCCAGCCACTACTAGGGTCTCTTTGTTGGCCAAGGCAATGGTTTTGCCGGCCTTAATGGCGCGCACCGTGGGCAGCAGCCCGGCGTAGCCTACCATGGCCGTCAGCACGACGTCGGTATCCTCGCGGCCAGCCACATCGGCCAGCGCGGCAGCGCCCGTCAGCACTTCGGTTTCTGGTTGGTTGGCCAGCGCCGACTTCACAGTGGCGTATTTCGCTTCGTCGCCGATAACCACGGCAGCGGGCCGAAACTCGCGGGCTTGCTGCACCAGCAACTCAGCGTTGGAATGCGCGGAAAGCGCCGTAACGGTGAATTTGCCGGGCTGGCTCCGTATTACCTCTAGGGCCTGGGTGCCAATGGAGCCGGTTGAACCGAGCAGGGTTACGCGTTTGGGAAAGGTAGAAAGCATATTCAGATAAGGCAGGACGGGAGCAAAGGTACACGAAGCCCAGCCAGTTGCTGACGCGGCAGGCCTAACCTCAACCGTTGGTGCCTATTAACTTCCCAAAACATTACTGAATGGCCGAAATATGCACGGGTTTGCCATTGAACAGGGCTTGCTCGCCCGCCCGCTTGCCAGCCAGCGCAGCAGCTACCGGCGCCGCCGCCGACACAGCAAAGTAGTCTTGGCCATCCAATGAAAGCTTACCGGCGCTGATGCTGATATAGAACTGCCCCATGCTGGTTGCCACCAAGGCACCCGGGCGCACCGTGTCGCAGGGCAGCTCGGGGTTGATGCGCTCTACCTCGGCTAGTAGCTGCCGGGCCTGCTGAAGCTGCACGGCGTTGCGGTCCCGCTCGTTCTGGGCCATAGCGCGGCCGGTTTCGTACTTGTCGCCGGCACTGCTTTTGGTTTCAGAGTTGGCCGACTCCTGAGCGGCGCGCATAGCGGCCTCACAGGCTTCAATGCGTTCCTGCACGTAGGCGAGGCAAGCGGTGTGGAGTTGGGGTTTGATTAGCTGGTCTGGACTTGCCATAGTATTTCAGAGTCGTGTTTCACTTGCCAGTTCAGCAAATGCTAGCTCATGTGTATGAGCACAAACTTTATCTTAAGCAGAATATAATTGTCCCAACCAAAGAACCGATAATGGGGCCTAGAATGAGCACCATAGCCGTTTGGCCGAGCTCAATGTCCCTTACTAACCGGGCCTTTAGCAATGCTAGATTTAGTATCCACCATGAGGTAGAACAGATCAAACCTAATGCAACAACACCATAAAAACGGCCCGTGAAGGTGCTCCACAACGATTGGTGTAGTAATTCAGCGTGTTGCTCTTGCGTGCCTAGATAAAACACCGCGGCTAGTATCGCACAGGACAGCCCCAGCATGCCAGAAACTACTACGTTTAAGCTCCTCATATATGACTTAACCCTTCTGCTAGCTTCCGGTCATTGCTCAACCGGGGCACTTTGTTTTGGCCGCCGAGCTTGCCTTGACTTTTCATGTAGCGCTGAAACGCGCCGGCTGGCAGGGGCGTGAGTAGCAGCGGGGCCAGAATGTTGCCGCTGAGTAAATCATCGTAGTACACGTTGCGCTGACGCAAGCCAGTATCGAGGGCGGCGGCAAAGGCGGCGGCATCATGCGGTGGGCGGGCAAACTCGATGAGCCACTCGTGGCGCGACGGCACGGCGGGGTTGTCGCTGACGCGGGGTGCTACCGTGAATTCCACTACCTCCGTTTCGGGGTGCAACCGCATGGCTTCGCGCAGGGTTTGCTCTACTTCTTCACCTATCACGTGCTCACCAAAGGCCGAGAGAAAGTGCTTGATGCGACCCGTAACCACCACCCGGAACGGATATTTCTGGGTGAAGCGCACCGTATCGCCAATGCTGTAGCCCCACAGGCCCGCATTCGAGCTCAGTACTAGGGCATATTGCTTGTCCAACTCCACCTCTGCTAAGGTCAGGCGCGGCGGGTTCTTCTCGAAAAAACGCTCCGCTGGCACAAACTCGAAGTAAATACCGGCGTTCAGCAGCAACAACAGGCCCGGGTTGCCGGGCTCATCCTGAAAGGCCAAGAAGCCCTCGGAAGCCGGAAACAGCTCGATGCTGTCTACGGGGCGCCCGATGGTATCGAACAACTTTTTGCGGTAGGGCTCGAAGTTGACGCCGCCGTACACAAACAGGTCGAACTGTGGAAACGCCTCTCCCACTGGCCGGCCGGTGCGCTGCACAATCCGGTCGAAATACATCTGCACCCACGGCGGAATACCCGAAATCAGGGTCATCGGCTGGGCCAGCGTTTCGTCCACAATGTGGTCGAGCTTGGTTTCCCAGTCTTCGATGATGTTGGTCTGGTAACTAGGCAGCTGGTTGCGGCGCAGGTAAGCCGGCACGTGGTGATTGGCAATGCCCGATAAGCGGCCGGTGTTGATGCCACTGACTTTTTCCAGCTCCGGTGAGCCCGATAAAAAAATCAACTTACCATCCAGAAAACGACTTTTACCGGTTTTGTGCACGTAGTGAAGCAGGGCATCGCGGGCACCGTTGATGTGGTTGGGGATGCTGTCTGAGGTAATCGGGATATACTTGGCGCCGGAGGTAGTACCGCTGGTTTTGGCCAGATACAACGGCCTGCCGGGCCAGAGCACATCCGGCTCGCCGGCTTTCACGCGGTTAAAATATGGGCTCAGCGCTTCGTAGTCGCGGACGGGTACCTGCCAGGCGAAATCTTGATGCGTCCGGATTCCTTCAAAATGATGGTCGCGGCCAAAGGCCGTACGCGTACCTTGGGCCAGCAGCTTCTGGAATACCCGGTGCTGGGTACCGAGCGGATCTTGCTGCCACTGCTGGTACTGGCGAACAACGTAGGCAGCCAGCGGCCGACTCAGGGTAGATTTCAGGCCCATTGGCAGGGAAAAGATGAGGTGAAGAAGCGCGGCGGGCTACTTATGTACAGTAGGAAGTCTTCAAAGATACGCTTCCGGCTAACTTGGCTGTATGCGGCTGGCTCAGCCTTTTTAACACGAGTATCGTACCTAACCTCATCATTCCACACTTATACCACACCTCATGATAAATCAACGTGGCAACGCCATCTGGAACGGCGACATCAAAGGCGGTGGCACCATCAGCACCCAAAGCGGAACTGTATCGGCACCGTATTCCGTAGGAGCTCGGTTTGAAGGCCAGAAAGGCACGAATCCCGAAGAACTGATCGGAGCGGCGCATGCCGGCTGCTACACCATGTTCCTGACCAGCATTCTGAGCAAGGATGGCAAGCAGGTAAAGCAGATCCGGACGGAATCGAAGGTGACGCTGGATACTTCCGGCGAGGTGCCGAAAATCACCAAAATCACGCTTACCACGGAAGGCGAGGTAGCGGGCATCTCGCAGGAGGAGTTTCAGAAATTCGCCGAAAAGGCCAAAAAGGAGTGCCCTATTTCGCAGCTGCTGAGTGCCGTACCGGAAATGGAGCTAGCTTCGGCCCAATTGAAGAGCTAGGCTTTGCTAGGCCATGGCGCAGGCCAAACCGCCAGTAGCCGCCTGCTTTTCGCCGCCATCTCGGAATACGCTACCCCTCCGGCAACGCTGAACCGACAACAACTTCTTACTTTTGTCGGCTCCAGCGACTTTACCGCCCTTATGCATCCAGATTCTACTCGCATTCGTCTGCAGCCCGCCAACACGCAGCGCATCCCCTTCCTCGGCCAGCTCTTTTTGGGCTTGTTATGGATTGGGTACACCATCGCACTGATTGTAACGGGCGAAGGCGCCAGCGACATGCACTTCCTGCATTATGTGTTCCTGGTGTTTAGCTTGGTGTACTTGGGCTACGTGCTGGTGCATAACGCGCCCGTATTCGGTACGCAGAGCTACCTAGAGTTCACGCCAGCTTATATAGTGCATAAAGACGGCCTATTTCGGCCCAAGCAGGCATTTGCAGCTGAGGGAATTTCTGCCATGGAGCTGGCCCCCCAACTGTTGCGCCTGCAGCTGAAGGAAGGTGGCAACTACTCCCTGAGCCTGCGCCAAGTAAAAGGCGCCAAACGCAAGCGCCTCATGCGCGAGCAGGTGCGGGCCTTTGCCGCCAAGCACGACATCCCTTTCCGCGACGGACAGGCCTAGGCCTTGCTCAACCGGCAACCAATAAAAAAGCCACCTGCTAGCAGGTGGCTTTTTTATTGACATGACCCAAACGGCTATTAGGCTTTATCGGCCGGCAAACTTCTTGCGCAGCTCTACAATAGTGCTACGGAAGCTCTTGTCGGAGTCAATTAGGTCCGAAACCGTCTGGACGGAGTGGATTACGGTGCTATGGTCGCGGCCGCCAAAGTGGTGGCCGATGCTTTTCAGGGAATGCGTGGTGTGCTCCTTGGCAAAGTACATAGCCACCTGCCGGGCCGTAACCACTTCTTTTTTGCGGGTTTTGGCTTTCAGTAGGTCCAGGGGCACCCCAAAGTATTCGGCGCAGGCTTTCTGAATGAAATCCAGGTTCACCTCCGCTTCTACTTCTTCAATGATATGGCGCAGCGCCTGCTTGGCCATTTCCATGTCAATTTCGCGACGGTTCAGGCTACTCTGAGCCACCAAGGAAATCAGCACACCTTCCAGCTCCCGCACGTTGGTGTTCACCGAATGGGCCAGGTACTCCACTACTTGCGGCGGAATATCAATGCCATCCTGCTGCATCTTGTTCTGGATAATGGCCATCCGGGTTTCAAAGTCGGGGCTTTGCAGGTCGGCAGTCAGGCCCCACTTAAAGCGCGACAGCAGCCGGTCCTCCAGGCCCACCAAATCGCGCGGCGGGCGGTCCGAGGTCATTACAATCTGCTTGCCAGCCTGGTGCAAGTGATTGAAGATGTGGAAGAACATCTCCTGGGTTTTGTCTTTGCCCGACAAAAACTGCACGTCGTCCAGAATCAGGATATCAACGAGTAGGTAAAAGTTGGCAAAGTCTTGCACCTGGTTGGAGCGCAGACTTTCAATAAACTGGTTGGTAAACTTCTCCGCCGACACATATAGCACAAACTTATCGGTGTTCGTGGCTTTGATGTGGTTGCCGATGGCCTGTACCAAGTGCGTTTTGCCCAGTCCTACCCCGCCATACACCATGAGCGGGTTGAAGGAAGTAGTACCCGGCTTATTGGCCACGGCCAACCCCGCTGAGCGCGCCAACCGGTTGCAGTCGCCCTCAATGTAGTTCTCGAAGGTGTAGGTAGTATTGAGCTGTGACTTAAGATAGTCGCGCTCAATCGTTTTACTAGCCTCAAACGGGTTGCGAAGCGTGGCGGGGGTAGGCGCGGGCGCTACGGCCGCAGCTGCCACATTCCGGGCCGAGGCTGTTTGGGCGCTGGCCGCCATGGAGGTAGCCGCGTACGAATTAGAGGTTGCCGGGCCCGCCGTTTTGCGGGTGGTGGGCAGGTTAAGCGTGCGCGGCTTCTGCTGGGCATTGCCCTGATCTACCACAATGCTATACTCCAATCGTCCTTCCGGGCCTAGCTCCTGATGGATGGCGCGCTTAAGCTCCTCCACATAGTGCTCCTCCAGAAACTCGTAGAAATAGGTGCTGGGCACCTGAATCAACAAAACGTTATTGTGGAGCTGTACCGGCACGATGGGTTGGAACCACGTTCGGAAGCTCTGCTCACCAATTGTTGCTTTGATGACGCGAAGACAGTTGGCCCATACGGTTCGGCAATCCTTCAGCATCAATACGTTAGGGCAAAAGCAACAGGTGTGCAGGTGAGGGGAATAATGAGCCGGCCGCAGGCTTTCAGGGGGCCTGTTTTTTTAGGGGGAGACAAAAATGTGGAAAAGTCAGGAGACAAAAAAACGCTCCTGGCTATTGCATATTACACGCTTTTACCACACAGAAACCTCAACCGTATATTATTACGGGTTCTGACTTGGGGCTAGCTTAGCCCCACTGGCAGAACGGCGGTGGCGGCAACTGCCGGGCGCCGCGAACCACGCTCAAACGAATAATCGAGGCGGCCCAGGTTGATACCCGACCAGCCGACCTGGTTAATAAGCGTGTTCTGGCCGTTGGGGCTGGCTACGGGCTGAGGCGCATCCAGGAAAGTGTGCGTGTGCCCTCCCAGAATCAGGTCGATACCGCTGACCTGCGCGGCCAGTTTCCGGTCGTCGATTTTGGCGCTTTCGTACTTATAGCCCAGGTGCGAGAGGCAGATAACCATATCACACTTCTCGGGGCCGCGCAGCTTGGCTACCATCTCTTTGGCCGTCGCTACCGGGTCAAGATATTTGGTGGCGCCAAAGTTTTTGTCGGCTACCAGCCCGGCCATTTCAATGCCCAGACCAAACACACCCACCCGAATGCCTTGCTTATCGAATACCTTGTACGGCTGGAATTTGCCGGCCAGAATGGTGCCCGTGAAGTCGTAGTTGGCAATCAGGAACGGGAACGTGGCGTTCGGAAGCTGCTTTTGCAAGCCCTCCAGGCCATTATCGAAGTCGTGGTTACCGAGGGTGCTGGCGTCATAGGCCATCTGGCTCATGAGCTTAAACTCCAGCTCGCCCTGGAAAAAGTTGAAGTATGGCGTGCCCTGCCAGATATCGCCGGAGTCCAGCAGCAGCACGTTCGATTCCTGCTTTCGGATTTGCTCAATGAGCGCCGCGCGTCGGGCCATTCCGCCCAGGCCAGCCCACTGGGCTGCATTGTCGGGGAAGGGCTCAATGCGGGAGTGCATATCGTTGGTGTGCAGGATGGTCAGGCGGTGGCCCTTCTTATCGGCGGCCGCGGCTGGCAACCCCGTAAGCCCTAGCACCCCTAGACTAGCGGCCCCCAGGCCGGTATATTTCAAAAATTCGCGACGATCCACGGAAAGAATATGCTAGATGTGGAAATGTGATACTGGCAGCGCCAAAGCAGTGCCAACAAATCAGTGAGGTTGTTTCATCCCCGGCTTCAGCCCAATGCTTCAGCCGGAAGTAGCACGTCACTCATACCGGCCGTGCCGTTCAGCTTAAATTTTTACCCGGCCCTCTACTTTCGCTTCAATGGGCTTGCCCTGCCGGGTTTGCTCTTTCATGTACTCAGCAATGGCGGAGCGCAACAGCACACCGGTACCGCGGGGCTTAATCGTTTTGAAGAACACCAAGTTGTCGCCGCCGCCGGCCAGATAGTCTGAAATGGCGATGGTGTAAGTGCGGGTTGGGTCAAATGGTTTTCCCCCGATGCGCACATCCTGCGCCTTGCCCTCCGGCGAAACGGTATATACGGCACCCGCCACGGCCATCTTGATGCGAGCGGAATAGTCGAACAGCTGCTGCACCACGGCGCCGGGCGCATCCAGCACCACCAGCTCGTTCTCGAATGGCATCAACTCGAATACCGAACCTAACGTAACGGGGCCGGCTGGCAGTGGAGCGCGCAGGCCGCCGTTCGTCATCACGCCTAGGTCGATGGGCTGGCCCAACTCCTTACTGGCCCGCTCCCGCTGAATATCGGCTACGTAGTTAGCCAGCGGCGACTCGCCGTTATTTTTGGTTATCGCTACCGGCGCATTGCCCAGCACGGTGGTCATTTGCTCGGTAACGCGCTGGCGGTATGGGGCAATGGTGGAGGCGGCTTTGGGGTCTTCGGTAATGGTAGCGCCAACGGGCTGCGCCGTAACGGGCGCTAGCTGCGCTTTAGGCTGATACGCGCCACGCTGACACGCCGGAGCTAAGGCTACAGCAGCCAGCAAGCTCAGAGCCGCCAGACGGGAACGAAGAAGTTGCATCGGGTAAGAAGAAATAGGAAAGCGAGCCGCAAAGGTACGGCGGCGCAGCGGGAGTTGCTAAAAAGCTGGTGGTTGGCCCCCGCCCCTGCCCTATAAACAAAGCAGCGCCCGGAAAACTGGTCCCGGGCGCTGCTTGCACTTCAAAATTTAATGAGGTGTCTGAAAAGCTGATTTACTCTGCCTGAACGTCATGCTGAGCTTGAGTTTTCAGACACTGTCTGGCCTGCTTACTTGCCGAAAGTGAACCCCGCCAGCAGTGACAGACCCGTGGAACCGGAAATAACCCCTGTTTCCTCCGACGTGTTATCAAACCGGTCGGCGCGGGCCTCTAGGTTGAAGTAGCCGGCTGCTCCTGCTGGAATGGCTACACCTACCCCGATGGTTCCGCCAATGCCGTAGGAACGAAGGTCGATGGGAGTAACGGTTGGCTCCGCCGAGAAACGCTCGAGATGATCGGTGCGGTAGGCATTGCGGCCCATATTCAGAGCGAAAACGGGTCCGGCCTGGAAGTAGGGACGGATAACGCTTTTCGTCAGGCTGTAGCGCATCAGCAGCGGAATCCGAACCGAGGAGAACTCAATGCTGGCGGTTCGCTTATAGCCTGGGCCTAGTGAACCGTTGCCGGTGTAGGCCGTAGCGTATTTCTGCTGCACGTACAGGGCCTGGGCTACTAGGGAGAGGTGGTAGTTAAACCGACTGGGGTGTACTTGCACGCCGGCGCCAAACGTAGGGCGCATAGACGAGCTGAGCTCCCTTTCGCCATCGAAGTTATAGTTCACCTTGGCCTGAAAGCCGCCGCCAAACACCTGCAGATTCATCTTGGACTTGGCCGTAGGGGCAATGGACTGCTGCCCGCCAACACACTCATTGTACGCCGAAACTACCTTCATCAACTGCGACTCCGTCAGCTCCGTGCGGGTAAGCGTTGACTGCACCTTTGGGCAATCGGCCATTACACTCCACAGGGTATTGCGAAACAAGTATACCCGGTTCTGAACCTTGGTTTGAGACCTGGTTTGCTGGTTATACTGCAGAATGGTCGTATCGCGCTGCACCAGCGGCAACAGGGCGTTTTCTGCTCCTTTTTGAGCGTAATAGAGTTCCTTGTCGTCTTCGTTGGTGAAGTGATACAGGGAAAGCGGGCCATCGACCAGCACCTGCACAAATGCAGCGGAGCGGGCGGCCGTAGGCAATAGGCGGGTTTGGTACTTCCGGGCTTGGGTAAACCCGTAGGCCCGCAGCTGTTCCGGCTTATATTCGGTTACCTCGGCGCCTGCTGCGGGCCGGAAGCGGCACATAATGCTGTTGCGCCGCTCGCCCCGCGAGTCCACTTCGCCGCGCAGGGTATCGCCGGAAAGCGGCAGCACGTAGCCTGGGCGAAAATTGGTTTGGGCATACGCCGAAACAACCCCTAGTAGTAGGGGTAACAGGAGTAGTTGTTTTCTCATCTACACAAAAGATTGAAAAAGATAGAACTAGCTAATACAGCTATCCACACCCCAAATAGGCGCGCAAAGGTAGAAAGCGGCTTCAATAGATACTACCCAACATTCTCTCTTCGAACCAGTATCTTTAGCGCGCCTCTTTGGGCATTCCCTTACCATCCCCACCCCGCCGTATTATGGCCGATTCGCCGCGTTCTGTGCCTGTTTCCTTTTCCGAGTTTGATGCCGTTTCTACCCCGCAGTGGCAGGAGCGCATTGCCCGCGACCTGAAGGGCAAAGACCCCGCCGCGTTGGTTTGGGAAACACCCGACGGCTTTCCGGTGCAGCCCTTCTACCACTTGGAGGCGCTAAACGAGCTAGGCGGCGCGCCTGCCCCGCAGGTTCGCCCAACCACTCACTGGCGCAATGTGCCCACATACTCCGTGGCAGCCATTGAGCGCGGACACTCGGCCATTGAGCGCGCCGCATCGGCCCTCAGCCGGGGAGCCGATGGCGCCCACTTTGTGCTGGCCCACGCCGAAGCCTTTGATGTGGAGCTTCTTTCGCAGCGCGTGCCGCTCGCCGAAACCTACGTTGGCTACACCGTGCGCGGAGGGGCAGCCAAACTGATGCAGCAGCTGGCAACCACCGACATTCCGATGCGTGGCTTCCTGATTTCGGACCCCTTGTCGCGCCACGCGCCTGACATGGCCGTGCAGCAAAAGGAACTGCGGGAAGCAATCCGTATCAGCCGGAGCTGGCCGGAGTTCCGGGCGTTGGGGCTAGATGCGGCCTTTTATGGTAACCGGGGCGCTACGGCCACCCAGCAGGTAGCCTTCACGCTGGCTACAGCGGCGGCTTACCTCAGCACACTGCCTAGTACTGACTTGCCCTTGGCGGAAGTAGCAGCTGCCATGCACCTGAAAGTGGCCGTCGGGCCCAATTACTTTTTTGAAATAGCTAAGCTGCGGGCTTTGCGGCGCCTGTGGGCTACCCTGCTGCATGCCTTTGAGCTGCCAGCTGAGCTAGCCCAGCAGCTTACCATTTTTGCCACTACCGCCACCTGGAGCCAGACTACCCTCGATCCGCACACCAACCTGCTGCGCACTACCACCGAGGCCATGAGCGCCGTGATGGCCGGCGCCGATGCCATTAGCGTGGGTGCCTTCGACTGCCTGTTTCATGGCCCCAACGAGTTTGCCGAGCGCCTGGCCCGCAACCTGCCGGTGCTGCTGCGCGAAGAAGCCTACCTGGATAGAGTGCAGGACCCCGCGGCCGGCTCGTACTACCTCGAAACCCTCACCGACCAGATTGCCCGCGAAGCGTGGGCTCTGTTTCAGAAGATTGAGGAAGCTGGCGGGTTGCCCGCTGCTACAGGCCTAGTAATGCAAGAGCTCCACGCCTCGGCGCAGGCCCAGTTCCGGCGCATTGCCAACGGCGAGCAGATAGTAGTGGGCACCAACAAGTACCAGAACCCCAATGAGAAGTTCGACTACAACCCCAAGCGCCTGCTGCGCAGCCGGGACTTTGATAGCACCCGCGCCACCTACCCCACCGAGGTACTGCGCCTGGCCACGGCCCTGCACTTTGAGCGGCGCGAAAAGAAAAAGAAGCGCGCCGCCCTGGTGTTGCTAGGTGCTCACACCAACCAAATCATTCTGGAGTCATTCCTGCTGACGCTGCCGGATCAGGAGCGTTTAGCACTGCACGAAGCGCATCCTGAGGGCACCTTGTCGGTGCTGTTTTCCTCGGCCGAGGAAGCTACGCTGATGTACGCTACCCCTGAGCAGTTCGGGAGGCTGGCGCGGGCCATCAGTCGGGTACCCATTGATGAGCCCAACTTTATTCCGCCGGCGCTGCTTACCGCCGACCTAGCTACCATGCAGGAAGCCGTACAGGTATTTGGCCTAAAGGAGTTTTCGGTACAAGGCTACAGCACGGAGGATGTGCTGGCCCGTTTGCAAGGCAAGAAATAAACACGAAATCATCATGCAGAAGCTCACCAACTATTTCTATCTGCTCGATACCAAGCCCGGTAAGGCGGTGCTCATTGCTGTGTCGGCGTATTTCATTTTTCGGTTTGGTATGAGTGTAGGCGAGTTTGCTTACCACCTGCAGCACTAAGCGCTGCGGCAAGCTGCCCGCTCACTACCCCTCACCACCCACCCAACTCCCGATGAAGCCCGACTTCTCTCAGATAGCCTACGACGCGGCCCAGCTGCCTGCCCCCACCACGGAAGCACCCGAAACGGCCACGCCCGAAGGCATTGCACTCAAGCAGTTTTACACCGCCCACGATGTGCAGCACCTCACGCACCTGGGCTTTGGCGCGGGGCAGGCGCCGTATCTGCGCGGGCCATACAGCACCATGTACATCCAGAACCCCTGGACCATCCGGCAGTACGCGGGCTTCTCAACGGCCGAGGAAAGCAATGCCTTCTACCGCCGCAACCTCGCGGGCGGCCAAAAGGGCTTGTCGGTGGCGTTCGACCTGGCCACGCACCGCGGCTACGACTCCGACCACCCGCGCGTGGTAGGCGACGTGGGCAAAGCCGGCGTGGCAATTGACTCGGTGGAGGACATGAAGCTCCTGTTCGATGAGATTCCGCTGGACCAGATGTCGGTGTCGATGACCATGAACGGGGCGGTGCTGCCGATTATGGCGTTTTATATTGTGGCGGCGGAGGAGCAGGGCGTAACGCCCGATAAGCTGGCGGGCACTATTCAGAACGATATTCTGAAGGAGTTCATGGTGCGCAACACCTACATCTACCCGCCCCTGCCGAGTATGCGCATCATTGCCGATATCTTCGGGTACACGGCTCAGAATATGCCCAAGTTCAACAGCATCAGCATCTCGGGCTACCACATGCAGGAGGCCGGCGCTACCGCCGACCTGGAGCTGGCCTACACCCTAGCCGATGGGCTGGAGTACGTGAGGGCTGGTTTGGCCGCAGGCATGAAAATTGACGACTTTGCCCCGCGCCTGTCGTTCTTCTGGGCCATTGGCATGAACCACTTCATGGAAATTGCCAAGCTGCGGGCCGGTCGTTTGCTGTGGGCCAAGCTCATCAAGCAGTTCGAGCCCCAGAACCCGAAAAGCCTGGCCCTGCGCACGCACTGCCAGACCTCAGGCTATTCCCTCACGGAGCAGGATCCTTTCAACAACGTGGCCCGTACCTGCATCGAGGCAATGGCCGCGGCCTTAGGCGGCACCCAAAGTTTGCACACCAACGCCCTCGACGAGGCCATTGCCCTGCCCACCGACTTCTCGGCGCGCATTGCCCGCAACACCCAGCTTTATCTCCAGCACGAGACGGACATCACCCGCGTGGTGGACCCCTGGGGCGGCTCCTACTACGTGGAAACCCTTACCCACGAGCTGGCCGACAAAGCCTGGGCCCTGATTCAGGAAGTGGAAGAGCTGGGCGGTATGGCCAAGGCCATTGAAACCGGGCTGCCCAAAATGCGCATCGAGGAAGCCGCCGCCCGCAAGCAGGCCCGCATCGACTCGAACAAGGAGATTGTGGTAGGCGTGAACAAGTACCGCATCGACGAGGCCACCGAAATTGAGGTGCTTGACATCGATAACGCCGCCGTGCGCGAGTCGCAGATTGCGCGCCTAAACCAGATTAAAGCCTCCCGCGACAACGCCGCCGTGCAGCAAGCCCTGGAGGCCCTCACCGAAGCCGCCCGCACCGGCAACGACAACCTGCTGGCCTTGGCCGTAAACGCCGCCCGCCTTCGCGCTACCCTCGGCGAAATTTCCGATGCCTTGGAGAAAGTGTACGGCCGCCACCAGGCTACTATTCGGGCTATTTCGGGCGTGTATTCTCAGGAAATGAACTACGACGAGCAGTTTGCCAAGGCCCGCCAGATGGCCGATGACTTTGCCGCCCGCGAAGGCCGACGCCCCCGCATGATGGTAGCCAAAATGGGCCAGGACGGCCACGACCGCGGCTCCAAAATTATTGCTACCTCCTTCGCCGATGTGGGCTTCGACGTGGATATTGCGCCCCTGTTCCAAACCCCCGACGAGGTAGCCCGCCAGGCCGCCGAGAACGACGTACACGTGGTAGGCGTGAGCAGCCTCGCCGCCGGCCACAAAACCCTGATTCCGCAGCTCATTGAGGAGCTCCGGCAGCTTGGCCGGGAAGACATCCTAGTAATTGCCGGCGGCGTCATCCCCGCTCAGGACTACGACTTCCTCTACAACGCTGGAGTAGTCGGTGTGTATGGCCCAGGGACGGTCATTGCTGTGGCGGCTCAGGAGATTTTAGAGAAGTTGAGCGAATAAGTTGGAATGGATAGCCACGTACGTTACGGCCATTTCCATTTTCCTCGACAAGTGGCGTTAAAATGTGCGACATGTGGTCGGCAGGCTTCAGCTACCAATGTTGACTGCCCTGCTGACTATGCACACTTCTTAGATATTTCTTCTTTCCGTAATCTTTGGCTGATCAACTGCTTCCATTGCGGTTTTCGCCGGGAGGCGGACTGGCAACAATTGAAAGCTTACGAACTTTGGTATAAGCTAGTGTTGCACGATGAAGAAGTGTGGGCTTGGAATTGTCAGCATCTGACCTTTATCATTCAGCGGCTAGAAAAGCGATTAGATAAATACCATACTTGGGCTTTCTTCGGCGCATACATACGGAAAGAGTGGCTAATCAAATTAAGCCAAGAACGATACATAAAGAAGCTGAAAGCCTTCCTAACGTCATAAGCAATAATGGCAGGAATAAGTCTTTCAGAATACAAATAGTCAAGAACGATTTAACCACTGATGCGTCTTAGCAACATAGACAAAGTATCTTTATATATCTACCGTGTTACAGAATACCATAGCACGGTAGATTCAGATAAATTTTATACATAATTCGATATTAATTGCAATATGACTGAAAGCTATTATATACATATCAACTTAAACAAAGAGCAATCTATCGATTATTTACAGGGCATTATATCTAATATCCTTAAATCTTCAATTATCGAAACTAAAACACTTAGTTGGATTTATGATAAAGCAGTAGATTGTAGCATAGAACAGGATAAAATCCCTGATTTTCTCTCCTATTATAATCAGCTTCGTTTTAATTATACAGGAAATGACTATGGTGTACCTGCGAATGTTTTTGCAGAATTTTATAGCCAAGCACTCAACAACAATTGCAAACAGTTCTGCCTATCTGGTTTCAACAAGCCTGGTTCATATTTTATGAACATGCATTATAAGACGATAACAGAATTATTATTCACAGAATTAAGTAGACAAAATTTATTAGTGAATGTCATTTATACGTTTGATAGTATATACCAAACTCCAGAATTATTCCAAATTGTTAATAAATTAGAATCAGAAACTGGCATTGTAGGTATCGTTACATAATTCACTCAATATATGCGGTATGCGCATTGACGAAATAGACCAAGAAGACGCGGACATTGACTGGTTTGCGGCGGATAGCAACGGCTATATCCTGCACGTAGCGTCCGGCGGCGGGATACTGCCCGAATCGGTGGCGGCTTCGCAGGAGGTGCTGCTGGAGCTGCACCAGTATTTCCTGACGCTGCCGGAAACCGATTCGGCGGTGGTGGCTGAGGTGGCTGATGACACCAATGAAGGCAGCTACCAAGGTTTCGCGCGCTACGCCCGGCGCGGCCTGTACTCCTTCACCAAAACCCGCCTGCACGAGCGGTCTGATGCACGGTACTACCTAGTGGCCCAGCCGCTGCGCCCGCTTATGGTAGCCGAGCTGCCCAAAAACATAGCCACGCTGCTGCGTCGCACCCAGCTGCTAGGTCCTGTGGCGGGGCAAACCACCCTGGATGTAGCAACCATTCTATAAAAACCGGCCCGCTCCTAGCGGGCCGGTTTGTTTTTAGGCTGGCTACTTGCTTGATTTCATTACCTTAAGCGCCTTATCCTGAGTGGCCCAGGCTGTAGCAGTGGGGCTAGTGCACCCACTTGTTTGGGAGTATTTTATTCGTATTTCAACGTCCTTCTCATCTTCTATGAGTCAGAATCCTTCTCTGCCTTCTCGCCGCGAGTTTATTAAGCAGAGCGCCGCCGCCGTAGCCACCTTCATGATTGTGCCGCGCTTTGTGCTGGGTGGCAAAGGCTACACCGCCCCCAGCGACCAACTATTGATTGCCGGCGTGGGGGTAGGCGGCAAAGGGGAAAGCGACCTGGCGTCGTTTGTGCAATCGGGTAAGGCCCGAATTGCCTATCTCTGCGACGTAGACGACCGGCGGGCCGCCCGTGCCGTGCAAGCCTACCCGCAGGCCAAGTACTACAAAGACTGGCGGCAGCTGCTAGACAAGGAAGGCAAGAACTTTGATGCTGTATCGGTGGCCACGCCCGACCACAACCACGCCGCCGTAACGCTGGCTGCCATGCAACTGGGCAAGCACGTGTACGTGCAAAAACCCCTCACCCACGACCTTTACGAAGCCCGTGCCCTCACGGAAGCCGCCAAGCGCCACAAGGTAGTTACGCAAATGGGCAACCAGGGCGCCTCCGGCGACGGCGTACGCCAGCTTCAGGAGTGGTACGACGCCAACGAAATAGGGAAAGTGCACACCGTGTACTGCTGGACCGACCGCCCCGTGTGGCCCCAGGGCATTGCCTGGCCCACCACGACGGCCAGCGTGCCCAAGGAGCTAGACTGGGACCTGTGGCTGGGCACGGCACCATTTCGCCCCTACGTAGATAAACTAGTGCCCTTCAACTGGCGCGGCTGGTGGGAGTACGGCACCGGCGCCCTCGGCGACATGGGCTGCCACCTACTGGAAGCGCCCTTCCGGGTGCTGGGCTTGCAATACGCCAGCGCCGTGCAGGCCAGCGTGGGCAGCGTGTACGTAGATGAGTTTAAGCGCGGCTACTTCCCGGAAAGCTGCCCGCCCTCCAGTCACGTTATCCTGAAGTTTCCGAAAACCGATAAAACCAAGCACGAGGTAACCGTGCACTGGATGGACGGCGGCATTCAGCCCGAGCGCCCCGAGGAGCTGGGCCCGAACGAGCTGTTCGGCGATGGCGGCAACGGCATTCTGTTTGTGGGCACCAAGGGCAAGATGATGGCCAGCACCTACGCCGCCGATCCGCGCCTGCTGCCCACCTCGCGCAACCAGGAGGTAAAGGTGAAGCAAACCCTGGCCCGCGTGCCGGGCGGCGCCGACGGGCACTATGCCCAATGGGTAGAAGCCTGCTTGGCCGGTTATGGCAACCACTACCTGAGTGCGCCCTTTGAAACGGCCGGCCCCCTAACGGAGGCTCTGCTGATGGCCAACCTCGCTATTCGGGGCTACGATTTGCAGCGGCCCAAAACCACCGGTTCCGGCGTCGACTACCCCGGCCGGGGCATTGAACTGCTCTGGGACCCCAAACAGCTTCGCGTAACCAACTTCGAAGAAGTAAACCGTTTCGTCAAGCGCAACTACCGGCCCGGTTGGCAGTAATCATCAGGTCACGAATGGCACTGAGGCCGACTCTTTGGCTTGTAGGCCAGATTGCACGTTGAGTAGGGCTCAGGAATCAGTCGAAAGAGCGGTTTGCAAAAATCCATGGCCTAGGAAAAGATACTAGCACTGGTACACGAAACCGCCCCGTTGCAAGCGGGGCTGTTTCGTGTACCAGTGCTTTCATGCCGTTATTTGCTTGGCTTGTCATCCGGCCCTAGCTGCCCCCTAGCCCTATGCCCCTCACCACCGTCCTCTTCGATTTAGACGACACCTTATTCGACCACGCCAACACGGCCCGCGCGGCGCTGGCGACCAGCACGGCCGGACTGCCGGAGTTTGCGGGCGCTGATTTAGAGGCCTTATATCAGCAGTACAGCGAGATACTGGAGGAAATGCACCCGCGGGTGCTGGCCGGCGAATTCACCTATGAAGATGCCCGCCGCCTGCGGTTTCAGCGGTTACTGGCGCCATATGGGGTAGCACCTACCGAGGCCGAGGCGGCTCACTTCGCGCAGCGGCACTATAGCCATTACCAACGCCTGCGCCACCCCATTGTGGGTGCGCTGGCGTTGCTGGAAGCCCTCAGGCCCCACTACAAAATTGGCATCGTCACGAATAACCGTACCGCTGAGCAGGAAGAAAAACTGCGGCATCTGGGCATGGCGCACTTGGTTGATGCCCTCATCACCTCCGAGGATATTGGGGTGACGAAGCCCAACCCACGTATTTTTCAGGTGGCCCTGGAGCGCCTAGGCAGCCACGCGGCCGAAACCGTGATGGTAGGCGACAACTGGCACGCCGATGTAGTGGGTGCCCTGCAGGTCGGGATTCGGCCTGTGTGGCTGAACCAGTTTGCGGGGTTGCGGCTGCTGGCGCACGTAGCGGAAATTACGAGCTTTGAGCCGCTGCCCGAGGCGTTGCTCACCATCACTGGTCGGATGCAACTACGGTAGCACCTCACGCTTTCGGCAGCTTTTGCTTTCTGACGTTATCTGCTTTATGCCAACTACCACGCAACTTCAGTTTCTGGGGCACGCCAGCTTCCGCATCACCACGCCGGAAGGCTACATTATTCTGCTCGACCCTTGGCTGAGCAACAACCCCTACGTGCCGGAACACCTGCGCCAGCCGGAGCGCGCCGACCTGGTGCTGCTCACGCATGGCCACGACGACCACCTCGACGCGGAGCTTCCAGCACTACTCGCCCGCACCGGAGCCAAGGTGGCCGCACCCGCGCCGGTTCGGTTTTACCTGCAGGAGCAGGGCGTACCAGCCGCCCAGTGCGAGCCCATGAACGTAGGCGGTAGCATTGAGCTACTAGGCCTGCGCCTGACCATGACCGTGGCCCACCATGCAGCCCACGTTGATTTGCCCGGCGGCAAAACCGGTTTCCCGCACGAAGGCGTGGGCTTTGTAGTGCGCTTCTCTGATGGCGCCGTGCTGTACGCCGCCGGCGACACGGGCCTGTTCGGGGATATGCGCCTGCTCGCCGACCTCTACCAGCCAACCGTTGCCCTGCTGCCCATCGGCGACCGGTACACCATGGGGCCACTGGAGGCTGCCCATGCGGCCCGGTTGCTTCGGGTGCGGCACCTAGTACCTTTTCACTTTGGCACCTTCCCTTCCTTGCTAGGCACTCCGGAGCAGCTGCAGGCCCACCTCACTCCTGCCGACGGCGTAACGGTGCATACCTTACAAGCAGGCGCTACCCTAGACCTAGGAACCCTGCGGAAAGTCGACGGCGCAGGAGCCGTTTTCGTATAGGCTAGCTCAACCCAAGCTCGTACCCTATGAAAACCGACACCGAAACTTTTTCTGCTGGTCCCGCCGGCGTGTATACCCGCATTGAGCAAGATGGACAGCAAGTGACTGTAGTGAAGCTGCAGGATGGGCTCAGCATCTCGGCCCCACTCACCCAACAGTTAAGCAAGCGACTAGGCCTAGGCCCCGATGAGCATCTGCTCGTGCTGCACTCCGATGGCAGTGAGCCCGAACAGGGCCAGGCGCAGGCCTTGTATAGACAGTACCTTTCTACTAACACCTCGGCCGTGGCTGATGTGGTATGGCAGCCGCTGTAGCACCTTTCTAGGTCGTCTGCCAACCCAAACCTGCCTTTTTGCAATTACTTCCGACACTCACCTCCCCTAAAACGCCAGCCGAAGTTACTAACTACTCATTGTAAGCCCGCTTGCCTGCTACTACAGGTAAGCGGGCTTTTTACTGCTGTGCAGCTACGCCTTGACTCATCGCATAAAGCAAACATTACTAGCCCACTAGTTTGCTCAAAGTGCTTACAAAGAGCATATATAGGTGCATAGCACAGCCAAAGTCAACAAATATTTTAGTCATATAAAAAGTGATAATTTTCCTATTTATATCCTCTCTTTACTGTAGCTTTAACCCGATAGGCTGAGCGCTTGGTTCTTACCAAGTACCTAAGAATACTAGGGCGACATAAGAGGCCAACCTATTGATAATAAGGGCTACCGCTATACGCATGGCAGCCAGACTCGGGCAGGAGGAAGGATACGCAGCTGATACGGCCATTACGACATTACCCTAGGCGCCAACGCCACTCTATTTACTCATCGATTTCAGTTTCCACCCCATCCTATATCCGCTTTTCTATGAAACAGCTTTTACTTCTCATTGCCGCATTTCTAACGTTTTCCGCCCAAGCCCAAACGCCCGGTTGGACCTCCGTGCAAGCTGTAGAACAACCAAATGGACTAATGGATATAGCCACGGACCAAAGTGGCAATTACTATGTTACCGGGCGGTTCTATGATGCAATTAACCTGGGAAACACGCGCATTACGGCATCTGGCCTGTGTGTGTACGTGGCGAAGTGCAGGCCATCGGGCGAAGTGATACAGGTAACCAAGCTCCTGGGCTCATCTGATGCCATTCCGTTTGGCGTTGCAATTGATGCGTCGGGCCAAGCGTACGTTACCGGAACGTTCCGAGGCTCTCTCAGCGCAAAGTCAGGCCAGAGTATAACTTCTAAATCGACGTTTGACGGACAGCCCCAACAGGATGTGTTCGTACTTAAGTGTGGTCAGGATGGTGCAGTACAATGGCTTCGTCAAATCAGCAGCACCCAGCCCTACTACTATTACTATAGCAGCAACGTTGGCCAAAACATTGCGGTGGATAAGGCCGGCAACAGCTATGTAACGGGCACTATTAGTGGCACAACGGTGCAGTTCGATGCTAAAACCGCCTTTTCTGACCGCTACAATCAAGCCTTTCTGGCCAGCTACTCGCCAACAGGAGAACTGCGCTGGGCTAGAGTAATGGAGGGCTTAATTCCGCAGGGTACTGAGTTCACTCCTGGCTCAACGAGCAGCGGCGGAGCAGTAGTGGTACATCAGTCAGGCGATGTGTATTTATCTGGCTCACAATACGATGCTTGGCAGCTGGATGGAATTACAGTACGCTCAGCTGACAACAACAGCAACATGTATCTAGCCCGCTTTGAGGCAAAGAAAGGCGGTCTGATGTGGGCTACTTCGGTGCCGGGCACTGGCGATGGCCGTAGTCTGGCGCTGGCTGGCAAGGACGAGCTGTACCTGGCCAATAGCTATTACGGTACGGTTCACTTTGGCTCCAGCACCCTCACCAGCAAAGGCCGCACCGATATCTACATCGCACACTACAACGACAAAGGCCGCGCCTTGAGCGCCGTTTCGCTGGGTACTGCCAACGGCGACTATCCCGGCGGCATACAAGCGGATGCGACTTCCGGGAAGGTGTTTTTAACGGGGGCATTCAACCTAAGCAACGATTATCCCTATACTTCACAGGCCTTCCTGACGGAGCTGCAGCCCAGAACCGGAGCACTCAAAACAGAACTGGTAGGTGGGCCAGGCACCAGTTCAGGAGCCAAGCTTGCCCTGGATAAACATAACAACATTTATACCATTGGCATCTTTACCGGCACCAACCAGTTCGGGCCAATAACCATTTCCAGCACCTTCACTGAAGGGTACCTGGCCCGGTATGGTAGCCAGCTTTCCCGCTCGGCGAGCGGCCAGTCGGATGTGGCTATTAGTGTGTACCCAAACCCGGCCCAAAGCCACTTTGTACTGACGCTGGAAAATGCTGATACCAACTCCGACGTTCGGGCTACTCTCTACAATTCCTTTGGCCGGGTAGTGGCGGAGCAGAAAGCCATTTCGGCTGGCCAGAAACTAGAAGCGCGCTTTAACACCGCCAATCTGCCGAAGGGCATTTATGTGCTGCGCCTAGAATACAACAAGGAAGTAATTAACCGCACCATCACGATAGAATAGCAACTGCAAAAGGCTACAACCTACCTACACCAAAGGCCCTCCTGATACTGCGAAGAGCACATTCAGGAGGGCCTTTACTAGGTATACGCTGGGGTTTAAGCCTATTGCTCCCCTAGTAACTCAAGGGCGGTTTGGTTGCCTTGCTGAATGGCTAGGTCCCGGGCCGAAAGGCCACGCACGTCGCGGAGCGTGGCATCGGCGCCCGCTTTGAGCAGAATGGGCACGATATTGTGGCGGCCGAAGAGAGTAGCAAACATGAGGGCCGTACCGTCGTTGCCGTTGCGGGCGTTCAAGTCGGCGCCGTTGTCAATAAGCAGCTGCACTATTTCGGGGTACCCTTTAAAGGCCACGCCCATTAGGGCCGTGTTGCCGCTGGCATCGTGCACGTTGGGGTTAGCGCCGGCTTCGAGCAGCAGTTTCGTGGCGTCAATGTGTCCATCGTAGGCGGCCAGAATTAGGGGAGTGAACCCGCGGCCATCCTGGTAATTCACGTCAACGCCTTCGGCTAGCAGCGCCTGAATGGTTTCTTTATCGCCTTGGCGGGCTGCATTCATCAGCAAATCTTCGGGACGGGCAGAGGTAAAGGACATAAGAGCGGTAGAGTTGATAAGGAGTAAACAACCGAAAACGGTAAAACAAGTTGGGCCGACTGCGGCACCTAAGCCAGTAACCTGCGCCAAGTGCACGATAGCCGAGCAGGTTCTAGTAGCACCAGAAAACCCATACGACAACCACCCGAAATGGATTACCAGCCTTCCTTGGCAGAGAACAGCAGTGTCTGGCTTACAAAATCGGCCGTTGTCGGTTCTTCTACTTCCTTCATTCCCTAGCCACTACTTTCCATTAGCATGGATTTACAACTCACGGATAAGCTAGCCCTCGTGACGGGCTCTACTGCCGGCATTGGGCTGGCCATTGCGCGCCGCCTTGCCGCTGAGGGCGCCGAAGTTATTCTCACGGGTCGTACCGAAGCCCGCCTGGCCGAGGCTCGCCGCCTGATTTTACAGGAAACGCCGTCCGCCAAGCTGCGCACCGTTCCCGTCGATTTTGGCCGGGCCGAGCAGGTAACGCGCCTGCTGCAGCAAGTGCCTGCTGTTGATATTCTGGTCAACAACGTGGGCATATTCGAGCCCAAGCCGTTTGCCGAAATTCCGGACGAAGACTGGCTGCGCTTTTTCGAGGTGAATGTGCTGAGTGGCGTGCGCCTCTCGCGGCAATATTTCCCCCTGATGCTGCAAAAGAACTGGGGGCGTATCCTGTTTATCTCCAGCGAATCGGGCCTCCAGATTCCGGAAGAAATGATTCATTACGGCACCACCAAAACGGCACAGTTGGCCGTAGCCCGGGGGCTAGCCGAACTCACCAAAGGCACTGAGGTAACCGTTAATTCGGTGCTGCCCGGCCCTACTGCCTCCGAAGGCGTAGAGGAATTTCTGCAGAAGCTGGCCGGCGACGGCAAAACCCGCGAGGAGGCCGAGCACGAGTTCTTCCGCGATGCGCGCCCTTCGTCGTTGCTGAAGCGGTTTATCACGCCCGAGGAAATTGCCAACATGGTAGTCTTCCTCGCCAGCCCGCTTTCTATTGCTACCAATGGCGCCTCCGTGCGGGTTGATGGCGGCGTGATTCGCAGCATTGGCTAAAATTTAAGCTTTCAGCATGGATGCCTCCTCTCAGTAAAAGCAAGAAAAGCCACCAGCAAGGAGCTTAGTTAAGTCATTTAGACTAGTCGATGCCTTACTACCCTACTTTGCGCACCAGCCACTGCCGCAACCACGGCCATTGGCTGGCCCGGAAGGCTGCTTCTACCAGCCACGGGGCACGGGCCAGCACCTGCATGAGGTGGTAGCGCCGAGTCAAGTCGCGGCCCAGGCGGCGGTGTACCTGCTGCTGGTACTGCAGCAGGGAAAGAGCTGAAAAGTCCTGCGTCTGGCAACAGCGCCTGGCATGCTCGGCGGCCAGTATTCCACTCAGCACGGCCTTATCGATGCCGTGGCCCTGGAGCGGATCAATGAGGGCGGCAGCATCGCCGCAGAGCAGCGTGCGTGGCCCGGTAATAGGCCGCCGGGAGCCGCCCAGCGGTAGCCCAAAGCCCAGCACCGGCCCTAGGCGTTGCGCCGACGTGAACCGACCCGCCAAGTGCGGGTGCATGGTTATCAGTTCTTCCAGCACCTGCTTTAGATCTACTTTCTCCCGGGCAATGTCGGAAGAGAGCATGCCAAAACCCACATTGTAGGTGCCGCCGCCCACCGGGAATACCCAGCAGTAGCCCGCGCGGTAGCGGCGCAGAAAGAGAAAGTCGCTGGTAGTTTCGGGGGCTTCCATTACGCCCTGGTAGTAAGCCCGCACAGCGGCACAATGGCGGAAGCGGTTGAGGGGCTGCGGAGCCAGGCAGCGGGCCACTACTGAGTTGGCGCCGTCGCATCCAATAAGCAGCTGTGCCCGTAGCCGTGTTGTATCTGCCAGCACTACCTCTCCCCCATCCGCATCGGCCCGCACAACTTTTACCGCGCAGCCTTCCATAATTTCAGTGGTGGTATGCCGCCGCACCAACGTGAGTAGGGCATCATCGAAATGGAGCCGGGGGCTGTTGAAGGCCGGAGCCTTCCACTCTACCTGCAGCTCAGCGCCGGCCGGCGAAACCAAGCGGCTGGTACGTACATCGGTGCGGTGAGCCTGGGTGAGGGCGCGTAGCTCCTCGGCATACTGTGGGTTCAAGCGGCCCAGTGCCTTCAGGGTGGGTCCCGGAATAGCATCACCGCACACTTTGTCGCGGGGGAATTGGGCCTTATCGAGGAGGGCCACACGCAGGCCGCTTGCTGCCAGCCCCAGGGCACAGGCAGCCCCAGCCGGACCGGCTCCTACAATCAGCACATCATAATCAGTACGCAAGGCCACGCCCGAAAGTACGCAGGCATTGTGGGTTGTGGCGTTGCAACACTTATTTCGGGCGCCTCATTTCCTGCTGCCGCATGGGCATGGCATCAATAGTGGCAAACACTTGCGCGGGCGCCAAGGGTTGGGTTTCGCGCCGTTTTACGCCGCCGTCTTTGCCGATAAGCAGTACCATAAACCCTGTTCCGGTCACGTTGAGCTGCTGGCGAAGGTAGCGCTGGTCGGAGCCGGAAAGCTGACTTGGAATAACTTCCCGCACAAGCAGGTCGCGGCTATCCAGGTCGGCTTTGGCGGGCGCCAGCAGCTGCTGTTGCCGAAGCAGGCTGGTGTCGTCGGGGCTGCCGGCACACAGCAGTAACACTCGTTTCTGCCATTTGCTGGACTTAATGGTAGCCGCCAACGAGCCAGCCGGCGCTGTTTGGGCCAGTGCCGTAATGCTGCCGCCTAGGCCAAGCGCAACCAGTAACCCAAGGGTGGTCTGAAATAGCATAAACAAAAGCGGTTTGAATAGATACGCACCCTAGTAACCCGGCGGCACGTGGCCTGTTTCTCTACGCCGAATTAATTTGTATGGACTGGAGCACAGCTGCGTGCTAACCCTTCTGACAGCTCCTGGTGCTGAGCGTGACGAAGTATTTACTTACTGCCTAGCTTTAGGAGTTGCTTATTAGTTGGCTGGTTTTCGAGGGTTGGGTTACTAGCCCTTCCATTTGCTGCAACCACTCAAATACGCGCTGATACGCTGCTTTCCGCACTTCAGGCGCTGAAAGAAAGACATCATGGACGGCCCCCAGCACAGCCTCGGTGGTTACGTTAGCTCCGAGGCGGGGAGCCAGCTGCCGAATGTGCTGTACGTTGAGCACGATATCGGTGCGCTGAAAATCATCGTGCCAGGCACGCCCAACGGCTGTGCGGTCGGAGTGCAGCACGAGTACGGGCAGGTGCAGGCCCAGCCCGCGTCGGATGCGCTGCTGCCCCCGCCTGATGGCGCGCAACCAGCCGGCATTCACGGCAAACACCTGATTAGGTTTCCAGGCCAGATCATACTCCCACTGGCCGCGGTAGGCGCGGTGCAAACTTTGCCCGTAGGTATCTGTCAGGCCGGAAGGCAGTGGCAAATCGGGCCAGCGGGCACCCAGCGCAGTAGCCATCGGCACCGCTACGTGGCGCCGCAACCACGACTGATGCAGCTCCAGAAACGGGCTATTGAGCACCAGGGCCACTAAGCCGGAAGCGGGTTTTTGGGCCGCGTACAACGCCGAAATCAGCCCGCCCGTTGAGTGTCCGCTCAGCACCACCTGCGGGTAGCCCTCCGTGTGTATCTGCTGCAAGGCGGCATCTAGGTCGGCGAAGTACTCGGTTAGGTCGCGCACGTTGTTGGGGCGCTGGTGAGGCAACAGGGCGCGGCCGTACTTGCGCAAATCAAGGGCAAAAAACCGGTGCCCGTGCGCCGTGTACTCAGCGGCCATTTCGCGCTGGAAAAAATAATCGTTGAAGCCATGCACATATAGCACGGCACGCGGCGTGGGCTGCGCGGGCTCCGGGCGGTAGCGCACCAGCACCGTCCGGACCAGCCCTTCGTAATCATTCGGCTGCAGGATGACGAGTTGCTCGAAATCCTTCCCTAGTGGATCGGGCTGATAGGTGGCGGAGGCGGCAGAGGTAGTAGGCATGGCAACAGTACGGGTAGGGGCCGGCAGCAGATGAGGTTTCGGGTTCATCAACTTACCTAAAAAACACTTTTTTCTTCCTATATACCTGCGCTTCTATACTAGCTGGCAGTACCTTGCCGTTCAGTTGGCACACGCGGCTACCTGCTATTACCGGCCGCTCCCTTCTCTTCTTATGCGCACCCTGTTTCTGCTCGCTGCCGCGCTGCTCGTGGCTTTGTATGCCCGCTCTACAACCTCACAGCCAGAGCCAAACCCTTCGTTTCGGGCCGGCCAACTGCTTTTCCCGCGCGTTAGGGCGGCGTATGGGTTGCATGAAGCAGCTACCCAGGCGTTGCTGCGTCGGCACGGTCTGGCGCCTGAGCGGCTGGAGCTGTTTCTGCGGGCATTTAAAGTAGGGCGCCGGCTGGAGGTATGGGGCCGCAACCAGGGTAGCGCGCAGTTTGTATTGCTGCGCACGTTTCGGCTGGCGGGCACGTCCGGCACGCTAGGGCCCAAGGCGAAAGCCGGCGACGGACAAGTGCCGGAAGGCTTCTATACCATCGACCGGTTTAACCCCGACAGCAAGTACCACCTGTCATTGGGCCTAGACTACCCCAATGCCGCCGACCGATTCCGCAGCGGCCTTCTGGACCCCGGCAACGATATTTTTATTCATGGCTCCGATGTCACTATCGGGTGCCTGCCCATCACCGACGCGGGCATTCGGGAGCTGTATGTGCTGGCCGTGGAAGCCCGCGCCGCCGGGCAAACCGCTATTCCGGTGCACATCTTCCCGTTCGAGCTAACGGCTGATAATCTGGCTCTTCGGATGGCGAGCCCGCACTTAGCCTTTTGGCAGAAACTGGCCCCCGGCTACCAGCATTTTGAAGACACGCACCAGCTCCCCAACGTGGCGGTAGCCGAAGATGGGACCTATGCCATTCAGTGAAATACCCCGCCTTAAGCTGCCATTTTTACAATATTATTCATCACGAAATAAAATTAAAGTACTTATTGTATCAATATTTTGAATACATTGTAATCTCATTCACTCTCACACAACCAATAACACCCTATGAAAATCACTTCGTACTTCGTAATGGCTGCCTTGGCTACCTTGACTTTAGCCAGCGGCTGCTCAGAAAAAGAAGCAGTAGTAAACACCTCGAAGGAAATTAGCGCCGATGCTATCAGCCAGATTCGGCAGTTGGGTTTCAGCACGGCTGGTATCCAGCGTGATGAGGCCGGCAACTACCTAGTAGAAGGTGATATTGTCCTGAGCCCTTCGGCTTTGAGCAATGGTGCCTCTACCAAGCTGCTGCGCGTAGGCGATGCCGAACAATACCGCACCACGAACCTAGTAAACGGCGGACGCAACATTTCCATCAGCGTTTCCAGCCAGTTGCCTTCGGCCTATGTTACGGCAATTGATGAAGTGGTACGCCGCTTTAATGCCGAGGGCCTGACCATTACGTTCAGCCGCGTTGCAACGGGCGGTAACATCAATATTGTACGGGCCAGCGGCAGCTACCTCGCTTCGGCAGGTTTCCCAACCGGCGGCAACCCCTACGGCGAAGTGAAAGTGAACTCGCGCGCCATCGGCACCGCGAATCCCACTACCTACATTGCTACCATTCTGGCGCACGAAGTAGGTCACTGCATCGGCTTCCGCCACACCGACTACATGGACCGGAGCTACAGCTGCGGTGGCGCTACCTCTAACGAGGGGGCCAGCACGGTGGGCGCTATCCTGATTCCGGGTACTCCGGCCGCTGCCGACCCGAACTCCTGGATGCTGGCGTGCATCGGCTCGGGCCAGAACCGTCCGTTCAATGCCAACGATGTAACGGCCCTGAACGCATTGTATTAGCCTTCCTAAACGGTCAAACGGTATCCAAAGTCCGTTCGCTCCGTACCTTTCCAGCGCCGACGCGGTCCATCCGCGTCGGCGCTGTTTCGTTATGCCGGATTTCCCGATTCCTAAAAACCTGCGCGAATCTGCCGTGCTGGTGCCGGTTTTCCGCAATGAGGACCAAGAGCTGCATGTAGTGATGGTACGCCGCGCCGCCTTTGGTGTGCACGGCGGCCAACTGGCTTTCCCCGGCGGCAAGCACGACCCTGAAGATGCCGACCTGCAAGCCACGGCCCTGCGGGAAGCCTTTGAAGAAGTGGGCTTGGCCGCGGACAACATAGAAGTCCTGGAGGCCTTACCCACTATTGCTGTGCCCACTGGTTTCCGAATCTCGCCGTTTCTGGGTCGTATTCGCAGGCCGGAGGTATGGCAGTGGCAGACGTCGGAAATAGACGAGGTGCTGGAAATACCGCTGCGCCACCTCGCGGATGCGGCCAACCACACCGAGGAAACCTGGCAGCTGGCGGGCTGGCCCACGCCCCACCTCGTGCCGTACTACCGCGTCGGGAATGGCTACCAGCTGTGGGGCGCTAGCTACCGGATCATTCAGCCCCTTATTCCGCGTTTACTGGCCGGCGAGTGGGAGCTTTAGAGCCAAGAAAGGGCTAGTGCTACTTTCGCACCCCAACTTTACTAGGTCTAACAAAGCGGTGAACCTCCCTAGCCGCATAGTTGGCACGAAATTTCATTCTAGCCTATTGTTGATTTTTCCGACTTCTATGAAACGACTTTCGCTTTTGCCCTTGCTGCTGGCGTTGCTGCTACCCGGCGTGGTGCTGGCCCAACGCGAGCAATCCATCTGGCTTTTCGGACAGCAGGCTGGCCTTACGTTTCCGGCCGATGGGGGCGCCCCTACCCCGCTGCTCACCAGCAAAATGACTACCTACGAGGGCTCGGCCGTGGCCACCAACCAGCAAGGCCAGCTGCTGTTTTATACCAACGGCGAGTTTGTGTTCAACCGCAAGCATCAGGTGATGCCCAACGGCAAAAAGCTGATGGGCTCTAACTCCAGCACCCAAAGCGCGCTGATCGTACCTGACCCCGGCAGCGGCAACGTGTTCTATGTGTTCACGGTAGGAGCTCAGGGCGGCTCCAATGGCCTGCGCTACTCCACCGTTGACATGACCCGCGACAACGGCTTCGGCGACGTGCCGCGCGCCAATGCCTTACTTATCACGCCCGTGGCCGAAAAGCTAGCCGCCGTGCGCCACCAAAATGGCCGCGACGTCTGGATTGTGGCCCACCGCTGGAACTCCAACGCGTTTGTGAGCTTTTTGGTAACCGCCGATGGGGTGCAGAGCAAGCCTATTATGAGCAACGTGGGCAGCATGCACGCCGGCCCCGGCCGCAACGCCATTGGCGCCATGAAATTCTCGCCCGATGGCCGCAAGCTGGCCGTAGCACTCTGGCGCGAAGCCAATAAATACGAGGTGTTCGACTTCGACCGCAGCACCGGCCAAGTACGCAACGTTAAAGCCTTTGCACCCTACCCTGAGGCCTACGGGGTGGAATTCTCGCCCGACGGTAGCAAGCTCTATGGCTCCAGCAATGGCGAAGGCGGCGGCATGGCCCAGATCTATCAGTTCGATTTGAAAACGGGCAAAGCCACCGTCGTTGGCAAATCAGCTAACCGCAAAGTAGGCTCCCTGCAGCGCGCCCCCGATGGCAACATTTACGTGGCCCGCGAAGACAACCCATTCCTAGGTGTCATTCAGAACCCCAACTCCGACGCCGCCAAGTACCTCGACAATGGCTTGAAGCTAGGTGGCCGCCGCAGTAAGCTGGGCCTGCCCAACTTTATCACGGAGCCCAAATAAAGCGGCTGGGCGCTAAAACCATGAATGCCGACGGTTTGCCGTTCTGTAAGGCCTAGGCCCCACAGAAAAGCAAACCGTCGGCATTCAGTATTCTATTGAGTCTTGCTGCCCAGCTTGAATCGAAAGAACCCACCAGCCACTGAGTAATACGGATTCTGGGAGGTGAACAGGCCAGGTACATCGCGGGTACTTACGCCAATTTCGTACACACTCGAGGTCAGCGTAATGCCTAGGGGCACATTGAGGCCATACCCGGCGCCGGCACTAACGCCACTGCTCAGGCGCAGCCAGCTTACTGGTTTATAGTCGAGCCCGGCGCCTACAAAGGCAGTGGTGAGGTTGCCCGCCACTTCATTCAGGGGCAACGTAACATCCAGCCCCGCCTCAAAAAACTCACTGATGCGCACCCCAGCCCCGGCCCGCAGCTTGGTGGGCAATGAGGCCTTGCGCTCCTGGCCGGTTTGGTACTGAAACAGGCTGTCGGTGCCGGCGGCAAATATCTCCGCGCCTTCCCGGATTACGTTGTAGCTGCCAATACCATCGGAGTTCAGCTTCTTTAGCTTCTGGTCGGTGCCGGTTACGAGGTTGCCTTCCCAGGTCATGTTGCCCAGGTCCGTAATGGCCAGGCCGAGGCGTAGGGCTTTGCCTGCTTCCAGGGCTAGCCCGAGGTCGAAGCCATGGCCTTTGCCTACGGGTTGTAAGCCGTTGGTGCGCTCCCGTAGGTTAAAGCTGGGGTCATTGACCATGTCGCCGTAGTCGATTTTGAACAGGGGCGACATAGAGGTGAAGCTTTGCAGATTACCAGGCTGCACTCGAACATCGATAATGCCTACCCCCTGAATGTAGCGGTACCCCGCTCCTGCTGAGAGCTGGAATAGGGGCAAATCAATCAGCCGAGTGCCCCAGGCCAAGTTAAATTCGTTGAGCACAGCCAGCTGCACATCTGTTCCCGCCAGCGCTTCTGAAACCAAGGGCACATTGCCGGTGCTGGTTGAGGCGAAAATAGACGCATTCCGGCCCAAAAAGGCAATTTCGGCGGCGTTCTGGTTCATGCCTATATGCCCAGCCGTGCGCACCCGGTTGCTGATGGCAATGCCGCCAATTACCGGCAGCTGCACGGCCACCGCCAGGGTAGTCGCGTCGGCATTAAAGTTAAAGGCGTTGTCGGAGGTGAAGGCCCGGGCTAGCTCCTGCTTATCGGCCAGCGTGAGGGTTTGGTTGGGGTGAAAGACGAACCGGCTTAACTGTTTGCGCGTGAGCGACTGGGAGCCCGCTCCTGCCCCGAACTCACCGATGGTAAACGCCACCGTAGAACCGCCTACCCGGCCCAGATTTGCGGGATTGATGCCAATGGACTGGTAATCGGTGGCAAAGGTGGTGGCCACGCCCCCGCGGCCGGTGGCCGTAAAGTTACTTAGCTCATTTTGAGCGTACAGGGGCGCTGCACTAGCTAACAATAAGGCCGCAACCGAGAAGTAGAAGTTTTTACCCATAATACCAGGTAGTTGAAAAAATAAGCAGACGGGCAAGGCGCCGGGGTAGTTTTTCAAATGTACGATATGGGGTAGTTTGCACCAGCATTGCTTTCTGATCCGCTACTTTTCGGTTCGCTTCGTTCCCGCTCTCATGGCCAAACGCTTTTCCGCTTCCGAATACATTGATGGCATTTTGTCTGGCAACCGGGTGCTACTCAGCCGCGCCATCACGCTGGTGGAAAGCACGCTCCCCTCTGACCAAACCCTGGCGCAGCAAGTGCTGGATGCCGTACTGCCCCACGCCGGCCGCTCCGTGCGCGTGGGTATTACCGGCGTACCGGGAGTTGGCAAAAGCACGTTTATTGAGGCGCTGGGGCTGCATTTGGTGCGGGAGCAGGGCAAGCGGCTGGCCGTGCTGGCCATTGACCCCACCAGCCAGCGCAGCGGCGGCAGTATCCTCGGCGACAAAACCCGCATGAACGAGCTAGCCGCGCACCCGCACGCCTTCATTCGCCCGTCGCCGGCAGGCCGCAGCCTGGGCGGCGTAACACGCAGCACCCGCGAGGCCCTGGTACTTTGCGAAGCGGCCGGCCACGACGTAATTTTTGTGGAAACTGTGGGCGTGGGCCAGAGTGAAACCGCTGTGCACGGCATGGTCGATTTTTTTCTATTGCTGATGCTGGCCGGCGCCGGCGACGAGCTGCAAGGCATCAAGAAAGGCATCATGGAAATGGCCGATGCCGTGACCATCACCAAAGCCGATGGCGGCAACGAGCAGGCCGCCCGCCGGGCGCGCGTAGAGTATCAGAATGCCCTGCACCTGTTTCCGCTAGCTCCTTCGCAATGGAGCCCGGTCGTTACGGTTTCTTCGGCCGTGACGGGAGCGGGGGTTCCGGCCGTGTGGCAGCTAGTGGAGCAGTACGTGCAGCAAACCCAGGAAAGCGGCTACTTCCAGCAGCGGCGTCAGGAGCAAAACCTGCACTGGCTGCATGAAACCATCCGCGAAACGCTGGAAACCCGTTTTTATGCTCGCCCCGACGTAGCTGCCCGCCTGCCCGACATCCGGCAGCAGGTAATGGACGGACGCAAATCGGCCTTTGGCGCAGCCGAGGAATTACTAGGGTTGTAACGGGTGTAAACCCTAGCAACCAGCTTCGGCAGCACTTCTCCCATTATTTAAGCCACTAGCATCAGCACGCAGCTGTTTCGGCCTCTAGCTTGATGCGCCAGCTGCGCAGCAAGATGTGCGCTAGAGGCTATTGCCGCCAGTTAGCTCCGGCGGCGCTTCAGCATCAGGTAATCGAGGTAGTACAGGACTTTGATGGACACGTTGTTGTTGTGCGGCGTGTTCACAGTGTTGCTCAGGTTGTCGAAGTAAAGCGGGGTAGCCTCATTCGCTTCAAGAAACGAAGCACTGGCATTTTTCCAGACAATGCTCACCTGCGAACCGGGCGCAAACCACCACGAGTACACCGCATCCACATTGAAGGCATTGAACGTGTTGTCGCGGTTACGGCGGTAGTCTACCAGGGTTTCGCGCCCATCAGTACCTAGGCGGGCAAAGTCCTGATAGTTCACGGTACTGGTGTAGTGGCGCGTCCGGATAGTCAGCGACATGCGGTTGTTGAACGTGTAGCCGCCCGAAATAGTATTGGTCACGGTTAGTACGCGCCGCCGCCCTAGCAACACATCCGTGGGATTGTTCCGCCGAAACTCTGCGTCGTCGGGCAGGCTAGTGTCAATACCGCCATTCACGTAGCCAACCTGGTTTTGGCGCAGGTTCCAGTCGAGGCTGTACCGGAAGTTCAGCTGGTTGCTGACGCGGTAGCGCGGCGAAATGGCCCAGCCGTAGCCCATGCGGCGCGGTCTGTCCAAGCGCTCATCTTGAGCATACCAGCGCACGCCGGCGTTCAGATCCCAGGCTAGTTTCTTCCGGTAGTCTGAGGACAAGAAACCGCCAATGTTGGCATTCACGGGCACGCGCACATAGTAGCTACCCAGTGGGTATTGGCGCGGCTCGTAGTAGTCGTGCGTGACGGGGTTCGCATCGAAGTTGGCCCCAACGGTCAGAAAGTTCTTGGTGAAGGTGGTGTTGAAACCGGCCGCAATGTTGGCGTTCTGGTAGCGCGTGGGCTTGTACAGCAACGAGTGATTCAGATTCAAAAACGAGTAGAAGTTATTGACCTTCCAGAAGGGCTTATACTTGTTGTAGCTAGCATACAAGCCCTGGCTGATGTTATTGTTGCCAAACAAAATGCCCAGGTCATTCGGGTTGTAGGTATCCGACTCAATGCCGTGGTTCAGACCCCAGGTGAAGTTACCGCTGATTTTGCTAATGCCAAGCTGGTACTTGTAGCCGTTCTGGTCCCCGATTTGCGCCTCCGAGCCAAACTCAGTGCCGCGCCGGCGTGAGTACACCAGGCGGCCGTCGATGGCGTAAGAGTTTTTCTTGTTGGCAAAGCGAAACAGGCCGCCCGTCACGTTGGCATCGTAGGTGCTGCCCCAGCGCGTGACGTTGGTGTTGATGAGCGACACGTAGGAGTTGTTTTTCAGGCTCTGGTCCAGCACCATGATGTTGTAGTTGCTGAACGGCTGCGTCAGCACTTGCCGCTCACTACCATCCACCGAGTCGCGGAGGGTAGCAAATACATCGTTGCTGAGCGCATTGAACACACCCACGCCCAGCCCCTGCTTGGTCCGGCCCGAAACTTTGGTGGCATTCAGCAGGCGCGTTACGCCCGGGTTGCTGATAACCTCCTCGCCCGGCCGCCACGCGCCGTCCAGGCCTCTTTCGCGCTGGCGCACCTGCCCGGCCACGTTCCCAAAGCCAATGGGGGTAGCGCCCACGCGCCTTGAATAAAACAGGTTGCCTTTATTGAACAGCTCCGTGCCTTCAGTGAAGAACTGACGGTTTTCCTGAAACTGCACCTCAAAGGGCGAGAGGTTCAGCACTTGGTTGTCGCTCTGCACCTGCCCGAAGTCGGGCACTAGGGTCGCATCGAGGGTAAAGCTCTCGTTGATACCCCACTTGATATCGGCGCCCCCATTGAAGCTGGTGCTGGTGTTGCGGGTTCCCTGCTCCTTGTAGGGGTAGTGATTCGCGTAGGCCGAGATGTAGGGCGTGAGCGAAAGGCGCAGCGGCGGCTTTATATCGCGCAGGCCGTGGAGTTCACCCCACTGGTTCACGAAGCCATCCACGGCGGGCTTCACTTCGTTCCAGAAAAAACCCTGGTTGTCGCGCTTGCGCTGGCGCATAAAATTCAGGCCCCACACCTGTTCCGACGCTTTGCTAAAGCGAATGGCCGAGTATGGAATCCGGATTTCACAGAACCAGTCGGTGCCTTGCATGGAGGTGCGCGAGTCCCACACGGCGTTCCAGTTGCCGTCTTCGCCCCCGGCCGGCGAGTAGCGGGCATCTACCTGCACGCCGCCCGTGGTCACGAGAAAGCTGTAGCCGTTGAGCTGGTCGTGGTAAGTATCCAGGAAAATACCGATAAAGTCGGAGTTGCCGATGTCGTCGCGGGCCGACAGCTCCCGCATGATGGAATCCTGCGAGACATCGTGCATAATGGCGCCCACGTACAGGTTGGCGTCATCATAAAGCACCCGCACTTCGGTGGGGTGCTTTTCGCGGGGGCCGGGGTTGGGCCGGTTCTGGATGAAATCGGTGGCAATGGGTGCCTGCTGCCAGATAGTTTCATCCAACACACCATCGAGCTTTATGCCTTCTGTGATGCGCAGGGCCTGTAGTTGGCGTTTGGGGGCGGGCACCGCGGCCGCGGCGTTGGCAACGGTTTCTGCCGATTGAGCCCAGGCCAGGTTAGCAAAGGCCGTCAGCCAGATGAACAAGCACACACGGAAGCCTCTCACGATCTGATGACGTAAATAAATGTAAAGCAAGCAGGTGGGTAGTTGAATGGGTGGTATAGCCGCCGACTAGGCACTCACAAGTCAGCAGGCCTGGAAGCCGGTGCCCTGATATATAGCTAGAGCGGAATGCAGCAATAGATGCGCTATCCGTCTCAACCGTTGCCTCACTACTTGGAGATGTTACAACAAAAAAACCGGCCGCCGTTGCAGCGGCGGCCGGAGGCTAGTAGTTGGCTACTTATTCATTAATCGAAATCTGGATGTTGCGACGGGATTTGCTATCGGTTTCGGCGGGCAATTCCAGCAGCTTGCGGTATTTCTTGGCCAGCGCTTCTGGTTGCTTTTTGCCGTTTACCGTCATGCCCGAGTCGTTGAGCTGAAACTGGAAGGACTTTTCCGAAGCGCCTAGCACCCCATCCTTGCGCAACTCCTTCCGAACCTCATCGGAGTCAAAGCGAGGGGGAGCCGGAGGCGCTGGTGGAGGCGGGGGCAACTGCAAAGAAGGGGCTGGAGGGGCCATGGGGGCGCCGGGGGCCGGAGCATCTGGGGCAGGGGGCGCCATTGGAGCGCGCGGCGGACGCGGAGGAGCCACCATATCGTTCACTATCGTGCGGTTAGCTTCCTGGCGGTTGATGCCAAACGTGCTCTTGGGGCCCAGCTTACGGCCCGTTTTTGACTCCACCAAGCGCAGGTATTTGTCGCGCAGGGCGGCCGATTGCTTTTTGCCATTCACCGTGAGGCTAGTGGCGTTGAGCTCCATCTGGAAGTTAGTTTCGCTTTTAATCAGGCCATCTTTGCGCAGCTCACGACGCAGGGCTTCTTCCACTTCGCTGCTGCGGGCTTTTTCCGCCCGGGACTCGCTATCCAGGCGGCGCATTTCCACCTCATTGCGGCGCATTTCCAGCTCGTGCCGACGCATCTCGGCATCCAAGCGGCGCATTTCAGCACTGTGGCGGCGCATCTCGGCTTCAGCCTCGCGGCGGGCATCATCAGCGCTCCGTTCGCCGTCTTGCAGTTCCTCTCCGCGCTCCAGGTCCAGTATGCGCACCGTGCCGCTTTGCTTGCGGAACTCCTCCTGTTTGCGCTGCACCTCGGCCAGCTGCTGACTAATGCGCTGGCGCTGCTCGTCATTGAGGTTTCCGTCGCGCAAGGTGTTGCGCAAGGCCCGCTCCGCACCTTGCAGTGCGCTCAGGTGCCTAGTCCCACGCTCGAAGGTGTACCCGCGCTGGTTTCCGCCAAACTGACGGCTAGCGTCAACAAAGACCTGATCCGCATCGCGCTGAATCCGGATAATCTCATTTTCGCTTATGGATGGCCGGGTGAATACAAAGTTGCGGCTAGTGTTACCGTTGAAGCCGAAGCCTGAGTTGCCCGACCAGATGGTGCGGCCATTGCCAGGAAGCCGAATTACTTCCACATTTTGAGCGGCGCTCTTGCTCAGTTTTTTGCTTTTACCGGTGTCGATGGGTTGACCATCGACGGTCAGGTTGGTCAGGCGGCCTTTCTTATCTTTTTCGATAACCACCGTGCTGCCACTACCCCGCCGGGGCTCCTGCACTACCACTACTTGCTGGCCGCGCTTCCGGCGCTTCTTGGGTTTATCCTTATCGTCGGCATCGTTGCTGGTAGCGAAGCCGAGGCCACTATCCTCGGTTAGCTCATCCACTTCCAGTTGCTCAGCATCGGCCCACTCGGGCTCTGCGGCCGGAGCCAGGGCTTGCGGCGCAGTTTGCAGAATGTGTGCGTCGGGAAGTACAAAATCGGTAGTGGCCTCGGGCTTTTTGCGGGTGGTATCGGTGGCCAAGCCCAGGAATGGTAGGCGTGACAAGGTTCCTTCGTCGGCATCCTGATCAGCAGACACCGGCCGCGGATCGGCCATGGCTACGGCGGAGGTTAAGAGCACTAAGCCCCCTAGTACCACGCAAGCCGCCATAAACCCTTCGGAAAACGTGGGAGCCGTGCGGCCTTGTACCAACCGGCGGATGCGGCCCAGCACCGACCCATCAGGCCCCAGGGCCGACATTGCAAACTGATTGACGGGCTCAGGAGCAACGCTCAACTCGGCCAACGCGGCCAAGGCGCGCGCTACGGTAAGGGGGTTGCCACCAATAAGCGCGGTAGCAGCATCGTCGCAGCAGTTTTCGCGCTCGGTACGCACACACGCCGTGATAAACCATACGGCCGGGTGATAAAAAAACACCGTTTCGGCAATGGATTGCAGTAGGTTCAGGAGGTAGTCGCGGCGTTGTACGTGAGCCAGCTCATGGGCCAGAATGGCTTCCAGATAGGCAGTACTTAGGCCCGTAACGGTACCTAGCGGCAGCAGTACCACGGGCCGCAAGTGCCCCACTACCACCGGCACGCGAACCAGCGCCGACTCCAGCAGTTCTATGGGTTGTGTCAGGCCGGCTTTCGTAGCCAATGCGGCCAGGCGGGCTTGCCACTCGGCTCCTAGTGGCTGCACCCGATACCGGCGCAGGCGCTGCACATACGCCAGCCCACCTAGCAGGCGAAGCGTCATGGCCAGCAACCCTAGAAGCCACGCGGCTACCAACACCGGAATATTCTGATCGAAATACTGGAGCCAAGCTGGTAAGCTTGAGGTTGTAGCCACGGCTGGTTCCGTGCCTGCTACTAGGGCAGGTTGGCGGCTAAAGCCCTGGCCAGCATTGGTAGGTAATAGGCCATCGGCGAGCAAAGCCGCTTCGTCGCCGATGCTAATGCCGGCTACTGAGGTCTCGGTTGCGGGCGTGGCCGTGTAGTAGCGCAAAAACGTAACGCCCGCGAGCAACAGCAGCACCAATAGGCCAACCGTGGCGGCGCGGTAGCGCACTTCCGCACTGTGGCGGCGCAGCAATAGCAGTAAGCCGGCCAGCGCTAACGCTACTACAGCACCCTGCCAGAGCGAGTGCACCAGAGTCCAGCCCAGGGCGCGCACCAGCGCCGGAGGCAGAAGTTGTTCGAGCCAGTTCATCGGGCATCGTCGGTTGAAGGTGGGGTAGTATCGTTCTGAATCTCAATGTCGTTGAGCAGGCGCCGGATCTGGGCTAGTTCTTCCCGGGAAGTGCGGCGGTTGCCGAGCGCCTGCATCACGAGCTTCATGGCAGAGCCTCCGAAAGTGGAGTCCACAAACCGATCGAGCAGCAGGCCTTGGGTTTCTTCTTCGCGCACGGCGGCGCGATACACGTGGGTTTTGCTGTCGTCATCGCGCAGCACAATGCCTTTGTCTAGCATAAGCTGTAGCAACTTCAGCGTGGTGGTGTAGCCCACCTCCCGCTTCTTGCTGAGCTCGTCGTTCACAAATCGGACGGTACTAGGGCCGTGTTGCCACAGAACCTGCAGGATTTCCAGCTCCGATTCAGTAGGTTTGGGAATGGGGGGTTTGCTCATGGCCAAAAAGTAACCTGTCAGTAAGTAAGACACCGCGCTGCCCCGAACCGTTGCCCGGGTTCTGGCCACCCCTGCGCAAGGGCCGCCAGAGCAGCTATATTATACGAATTCATTCGTACTTCAAACATATACGAATACAATCGTAGATGCAAGTATAACCTACGATTTATTTCGTACTATATTCATTTTCGAGTTTTATCTTACTTATTATCACCCCTCTACTAGCTCCTAAGTTAGGAAAACTCAGGAGCTAGTTGAAAGCCTAGGGTACTTCTGCCAAGAAAGCCCGCCTTATTTGCGCTTGCGGAAATATACGTCGCCGCTTACTGATTCCAGGCGCACTGCGGGGCCGCTACTGCCTAGGGTGCCCCGCAGCTGATACCCCACAATGGGATTCTCCTTGCGGTTAGCGAAGGCAATTTCCTGATCGGTGTACACCTCGCCGGTAATGGTTTTGAAGGCCACATCGGCCCCTTTCTGCGGAGGCCAGCTTACATCTACAAATCCACTGATGGATTTTGCGTCGAGTGGTGCCGTAAGGCCATTTACTTCAATGTTGCCGCTAATGGTGTTCACGCGCACCGATACGCCAGCAGGTACGGCCACATCTACCTCCACCTTCAGGCATATGCCCCCGCCGTTCGATTTGCCGTTGTTCCAGTTGCCGCCCCAACGGCTCACTCCTTGCCCATCCGGGCAATTCGTTGCTTGGCTGCTTTGCACCATCTTTTCATCGAGAATTGAGGTAATGGTGAAGCCATCGGAAGACTTGTTGGAAGTTAATGTTACGGCCTCATTTAGTTGCCCACCGTTGATAGTGACAGTAGCGCGCAGCACCATCTCGGAGCCGCTGGCCGGATGCATTTTGATGGATGTGGCGTGTTTTAGCTCCAGGTTTAAGCGTTGCCCCGAGGACAAGGTGGCTTTTTGTTCGAGTACTTTTTGGGCGTAGGCACCCAGGCTGCTCAGTCCAAGCAGGACCGACAGCAACAGCAAGAAACGAAACATGGGAATGGTAGTAGAGGGGTGAAAGAATAGTATAGCGGCTCCTGATGGGCTATTTGGCTTTGCGCACGTACACGTCGCCGCTCACATTTTTCAGCGAGATAGAGGTGCCGCCTCCATTAATAGCGCCATTTAGCGTCTGGCCGCCAATTTGGGTGAGGCCACTGCCATTCGCTGGTTTCGGTAAGGCCATGTCAAAATCAGTGTATACCTCTCCGGATATGGTGCGCATCATGAGGGAGGCTTTCGTAGCCGCGGGCAAAGCCACATCAATAGCGCCACTGATGTTGGTGATGGCGCTAGGGCCACTGCCGAGGCTAGTGTAACGCACCGTAATGTCGCCGCTGGTGCTGCTGGCTACTACGGGGCCCGTTACGTTCAGCATCTTCACACTGGCGCTTTTCATCATCACCTCCAGCTTGCCTTGCAGGTTTTGTAGCACTACATCGCCACCGCCCCATTGCACTTCCCGGTACACCACATCGGCGGAACGCGGCACCCGAATAGTGTAGTGCCCTTCCTGCCGCGATGCTTTCACAATACGCACCGTGTTATTGGCTTCTTTCGTCACGGCCAGGCCCATGCGGGTATTGTCTTCGGCAGAGTTATACACTGCTCGTAGCCCTTCCGCGCGCTTGGGCAACTCTTCGGCCTTATCGCCTTTGATGATAATTTCATCGCCCTCGTAGCCTTCCACCGTTACCTCACTGCTGCGTTGCATTTCGATAACGACTTTACGGTCTTTGCCGCCGAGCTTGGTGCGGTATTCTTGGGCTTGCGCTGCGGAACTAGCTAGTAGCAAGCTGATAAACAGAAGAATTGTATGCTTTTTCATGAGAAAGAGTCCGTTACGGATGTGCGGTGGATTAGCCATCAGGAGCCGCGGACTCCGAGGGCTGCCCCCACGCCATATGGGAGAAGTAGGAAAAGGTTAAATCAGGATACTGAGGCCCTGGCGGGCTTGGTCGCGCACGGCAGGTAGCGCATCGGGGCGCTGCGAGAGGCGCTTAAGCTGGGGCACGGCTTGTTTGTCGCGCAGCTTCACGAGCAGCTCAATCAGCGTAATCTGCACGTTGGGGTCGGTTTGTACGGGCAGAGCCTGCACCAGCGCCGGGGCTACCAGCGAGTCGGCCCGCAGATTGTAGAGCGCTTCAGCCGCCGCCAGCCGCACGTTGGGGTTGGGGTCAGAGTTCAGCGTATTGATGAGCACGAGCACGGTGGGGTCGCCGGGGCGAGAAGTGCCCGATGCTTCACTGACCATCTGAATGCGGTGGCTGGCCGTTGCCGGTTGCTGGCTGGCGGCCGTAAGGCGGGCGGCCAGGCTTTGGGCTTGCATATCCGGCGAAACAGCTAGTACAGGCGCGCCGGGCCGGCTCAACAGCAGCCCAATTACAGTGCCTACGGCAAGCAACGCTATACTGGCCGCTATGCGCAGCCACATAACCGTATTGGATGCCGCCGCACTAGAGGCTGCGTGCAGGGGCACTACTTTCGCTTCGTGCGGCTGCGCTGGGGCTGCTACAGGCAGGCGTGCTTTTTCAGCGGCCAGTATGGCTTGAAAGTCGTCGCGCAGACCCATGGGCGGCATTACGGGCGGCAAGTCATCAATGGCCGTGAGCAGAGTGCTGTATTGCGAGGCCCGCTCTTGGCACACTGGGCATTGGGCTAGGTGTGCTGCCACCTGCGCCCGCTCGGCGGGGGGCAGGGTGCGGGCCGCATAGTCCATCAGCAACGGCTCTAGCTCAGAGCAGTCGGGCGGTGTGGGCTGGTGGTTTTCGGGGGTAAACATCACGAGGTAGTCGGAATATCAGCTGAAGTAAATTTTGCGCAAGGCCTCCAGGGCCCGGTGCGCTTTCACGCGGGCGGCTCCTTCTGAGCAGCCTAGCATCTCTCCTATCTCGGCGTAATCAAAGCCCTGGAAGCGGTGCAGCACTAGTATTTCGCGCTGCGCAGCAGGTAGCAGGGCTAAGGCTTCCTGCACATCCTGTCCATCGTAGGTGGCCGCTACACCGGCCATGGCAGCGCGGCGCATGGTAGGCGTCCGTTCGGCCATTTCTAGGTCGGCGGCCGGCACGTGGTGCTTTTTCCAGTGGTCGGCGTACACGTTGCGAGCGAGCTGGTAAATCCAGGCCCGGAAGGGGTACGTGGGCTGGTAGCTGGTGCGGTATTTCATAATGCGCAGAAACACATTTTGCACCAAGTCCTGGGCCGTGTCAGGGTCATTGGTCAACCGTAGCAGGAAACCAAACAGCAGCCCCTGATAGCGCTCAAACAGCGTGGAAAGCTGGTCGAGGTCGTTGTCACGGACTTGCTCCATCAGGGTTTCGTCGCTGGGGCTTTGCACGGGAGTAGTAGGAGCGTTTGCGGGAGAGTTGTGAGGGGTACCGCCAGGTTTGCTATTCGTTACAGAGGTAGTAAAATATTTTTCAGGTTGCCATAAATGCCAAGCGGCTCCGCAGTGCCAGGCACCACGGAGCCGCTTGGCTCATTGCGTATTTCGATAAAATCAGGCCTAGCTGCGCCGGCGCTCCAACGTCACGCGGGCGCGGTGGCAGATGCCGCCCAGCGGTGGGTTAAACTTCGAAACGCTGACGCGTACGCTCTCGATGTAGGGGAACTCTTCCAGCACCCGGTCCATCACGCGGTGGCCAATGTGCTCGAGCAAGCGCGCGGGCGCCAGCATTTCCTCCGTCACTACCCGATACAGCACTTCATAGTTAACCGTCTCGCGCAGCTGATCTGTGGTGCCGGCCGCATGCAAGTCGGTGTCAATGTATAGGTCGACGCCGTATTTGTTGCCGATTTTCTGCTCCTCGTCGTAGTAGCCGTGAAAGGCAAAAAACTCCATTCCTTCCAGTGCAATCTGGCCCATGTAGTTCGGTAGTGAAAGTGTGAGGTGGTGAGTTGCTAGGGCTGCATGGCGCCCGAACCCTTAGTGAAGAGGTTGAAGCGCGAAGGCACCCTAGGCCCTAGGCCCGAGCAAAACTGCCCGGCACCTACAAAACAACAAAGCCTACCCCGAAAGGCAGGCTTTGTGTGTGCTTAAATTTCTGCAAGCGGCTTACAGCTCATCAAAAAACGACTTTTCGCTGAGAGTTGCGGCGGCCGCCATGCCGGGCTGGCCCGGGTGCGTGGCGGGCGAAGGCTGTGCAATTTCTGGGTGGTTGGGGCCAATGGGCTGAATATCCGGGGCGGTTGGCTCTACACGCGGGGAGTGCGGATCGGGCACCTGCGAAGGTGCCGGCGGATCGATGTGGGGCGCGGGCGAAATACCGGGGTTTTCGCGGGGGGCACCAGGGCGCTCAATTTCAGGGCCAGGCGCCTGAGCCGGCGCACCGGGGTCGGGCTGTTGGCCGGGCTTGGGATTGTAGCCGGTGGTAGTAGCCATATCAGGAGCAGCAGGGCGCTCAGAAGCTGAAACAGAGCCGCCCAGGATAGCTGCGGAACCGCCGGCAATAGCCGCGGCAGAAGAAGTGGAAGCAGTGCTAACGTACATGGCAGCGTCGGGTTTAGGTGAGTCATCCGCAGGAGTGTGCGGACGGTTCACTTTTACGCTAGCCGCGCGCGAAAGGATAGCGGCGGTGCTGGCTTTTGGCCGGTTGCGGGCTTTTTCTACTTTATCCAGCGCATCAGACGCCAGGTTGTGCAGGTCGCTGGTGAGTCCATCAAGCAGGCGCTCCAGCCGGTGGCACTCCTGGCCCAGGCCGTTTACTTCCCGCTGCATATCGGTCACTGTCCGCTCGGCTTGCTGGTAGGCATCCTCTACCACCGTGCGGGCTTTCTGTCGGGCATCGGCTAGTAGTTGCTCGGCCTGCAACTGGGCTTCCCGGATACGGAGCTGGGCATCGCGCTGGGCTTGCTCCGTAATGCTGTTGCCGGTATCCTCGGCGGTTTTGAGGGTGCGGTACAGGCTGGTTTCTACCTCGCGCATCTTGCTTACCTCCTGCGTAGCGTGCTCCAGTTTCAGGCGCAGCTCGCGGTTTTCATCGCCCATCCGCTCCCACTGCTGCGAAAGCGTTTGCAGGAAAGCTTGTACTTCGTCTTTGTCGAGGCCCCGGAAGGCTTTTTCAAAGGTTTTCTGCCGAATATCGAGGGCGGTGATTTTCATGATCAATAAGCAGTAAGCACTGAGGACAGAGGAAGTACCGGCAGCTGATGGCAATCAACTTCGACCCTTGCTCACTCCTCGTCTCTCAGTTGTAGTTGCCAAACGGCAAGGCTGCGGTCGTCGCTACACGAAACTAGCCTATTCTGCCTTCCCGGCCAAAATAACTTGTTTACGGAAGTTCCGTGGCCCGCATGCCGCGCCCGGTCTACTACCCGCAGCAGCTCCCACGACTCGGCATTCCAGAGCTTAATGCTTTTATCCATGCTGCAGGTAGCCAGCAGCAGCCCATCGGGCGAAAACGCCAGGTGGTTGATAGTAAACATGTGCGCTACAATGCTGCGGTGTTCTTGATATTCCGCTGCTACATCCCAGATGCGTAGGTGAGCATCGCGGCCCGCCGTGAGCAGGTAGCGCCCATCGGGCGAGTAGGCGCAGGTAAACACGGAGTTGGTAGCGCCCTGAATCCGTTGTTTTATCTGCATTGAGGCGGTATCCAGCACATGCACCTGCCAATCGGAGCCGCCAATAGCCAGCTCACCCCGTTCTTCGTGCAGGGCCAGGCAGCGCAGGCTTTTCTCGGAGATGCGCAGCAGCGTTTCTACCTTGAAATCAGAGGTGCGCAACACGGCCAGCGTACCGTCGCCGAGGGCAACGTATAGGCGTTGCTGGGCTGCGGAGTGCACTATGTCGAAGATGGCGGCCGGAGGCAGAGCCGTAGCAAATACCAGCTTTTTTTCGGCCAGATCAATAGCCTGTACCCCTTGAAAATTGTGACCCAGCACCAGCAAATTGCGCTCCGGCAGGTGCAGCAGCGCATACACCGAGTTTTCAACTTTAGCTACTAGCTCCCCATCCTGCTCCTCGGCCGCGTTGCGCCAGGCCGCTACCATGCCATCGGCGCCAGCAGAATAGAACACCTTCTCCCCCACTGTGCCGGCTAGTGTGTACACACAGTCGCGGTGGCCGGTGAGGCTGGCGAGTTTCTGGACTTGGGGGCGCGGAAGTGACGACAAGATGAAATAGGCTGTAACGTGGGACTAGGGGTACCGGAAGCGCAAAGGTACGCGGCCCAACGTAGTTGAAGGTGGCAATCCTACGGTTCGGTTTACAGCAGATGCACGGGTAGTAAAGTATTTTCAGCGGCATACTACCTACTAGGCCTGCACAACGTCGCAACTGTAGCAGGTTGAGGTGGCTGGGCCTATCTTTACTTTTCTGTATTGCTTCTTCTGCTTATTTCTGCTCAGTGCCGCTTCACTCGCTTTCCCCAGTTTCTCAAACGTGCTTACTAGGTCTCTGGCACCTCACCGAGTCAGCCGAGGAACTATGGCCCGCCCTACCCGCGCAGGCACATTACCTAGCTCGGTTTCCGGATGGGCGCGATGCGCTGCGGGCGCGGCAATGGTTAGCGGGACGTGTACTGGTGCACCAATTGCTGCGGGAACTAAACGATGCGCCTGCTACCCTCGCCAATGACGTAAACGGACGGCCGTACTTGCAGGAGCTGCCTGATTTTGGCGTTTCGCTCTCCCACTCCGGCGAGTGGGTTGCCGCAGTAGTTTCCACGCACGCAGCGGTTGGCACAGATATTGAACTGGTTCGCACCAAAGCGCAAAAGTTGGCTCGCCGGTTTCTATCGGAAACGGAGCAGGCCAACGCCGGCGATGATGCAGTGAAATATAGTCTCTACTGGAGTGCCAAGGAGACGCTTTATAAGCTGCATAATCGGCGGGGCCTGGTGTTTAAAGAGCAATTATTGCTCGATCCGTTTGAGCTGCGGGAGGCTGGTGTTTTGACGGGACACTTGCTGCTCGAAAACTCCCGCAGCCAACACCAGATTCACTATTCTTACCCCAGTCCGGGCTACGTACTCACGTATGCCGTAGGTGAAGTGGTGAAAGTGTAGCATGCCGAGGAAGCCGCTGTGCCTGCGGCGGCTCTCTCTTGTTTTCGTTACCGTTTTCTCATCTTGCCAGTCACCATTTCACTTTTCTTCCGCATGTCTCTTCGCCGCATTTCCATTCTAACTGCCGCCGCCCTGTTGTTTTGCACTGTGGCAGTAGGTGTAGCCCGCGCGCAAGGCAGCCGCTCCGTCTCTGATTTCAGCCTCAAAAACAGCGCGAACACCGAAGTAGCCCTGAAAAGTTACGCCAGCAGCAAGGCCGTAGTGGTGGTGTTCGTGAACCCAACTTGTGCCTTCTCTAAGCTGTACCAAAACCGACTGAACGCGCTGAGCGCTGAGTATGGGGCAAAAGGCGTGCAGTTTCTGTTCATCAATACTCCCATTAATCTGGAAGCCAGCGCCGCAGACTCCGACACGGAAAAGCTGAAGGTAAAAACCCTAGGCGCTGACCTGCCCTTGCTGACTGACGAGAGCCAACAAGTAAGCACCCTGCTTGGGGCCACCAAAACCCCGGAGGTAGTGCTGCTCCAGCCCACCGCCGATGGGTTTGCCGTGCGCTACAAAGGTGCCATTGACGATAACCCCCAGGTAGAAGGCTACGTGAAGGAGCGCTACCTGGCCCAGGCCCTCAACAACGTGCTAGCCGGCCGCCCCGCCGGCGTGGCTGATAAGCGCGCCGCTGGCTGCCTGATCAAGAAATTTTAAGGGTTAGCCACCATTACTACCCTAGTAAAATGTACAAACCCCTGACTACATGGAGTAGTCAGGGGTTTGTACATTTTACTAGGGTAGTGTTTTAGCGCAACCTACTCGGCGTCGGGGTCTTGTTGGCTATCGGTAGTGGGGCCGGCTTCATCGGTTAAGATGGCGAGCAAGGTGGCTACCTCGGCTGCTTTGCTAGGCTCCTGTAGCTTCTCAAAGCTTAGTTGCAGGTTGCGCAGGGCCCGGCGCACAATATCAATGTGCGAGCAGGGCTCAAAGAACATTTCGTTGGGCGTCAGGTTCAGTTGCCCGATGTAGTGCTCAATATCAGTGCGCGAAAGCACCAGGCCCCGGTTGTAGCAATTGATGTAGAAGGGCTCCAGCGGAGGATCGAGCTTATACGTCAGCACAAACAGGTTCGGCAGGTTCACGCCAAACACCGGCAGCTTCAGGCGCTGGGCCACCAGCAAGTAGATCACGCACAGCGTGAGTGGATTGCCGCGGCGCGTTTCCAGCACCCGGTGCAGCATGGAGTTAGCCGGCGAATGAAAGTTTTGGGTGTTAGCGGCAAACTTGTGCGTCCGGAACAGGACGTAGTTAAGGGTCTGAACCTGGTCGGCGGGGTGCATTTCCGGTTGCAGCAGCGTCCAGGCTTCAAACCGCAGCTGCTCAATGGCGCGGTTCAGCACCTGAAAATCAGCATCAGGGTACTGATACGAATTCAGGAGCCACATGCCTTCCAGCAAGTTTTCGCCGCCCGACTCGCGCCACACACGTAGGCGCTGCTGCAACCCCTCGAACTGCAGATGGTGGATCAGATCCTCCAAGCGTTGCTGCTGCTGCGAGTCCAGCGTTTCTTCCCACGACTCTTCCAGAAACGGAATGATGCTCTCGCCCAGCGTCTGGATTTTCTCCTGAATATGCGGGGCAATTTCCGGGTCGTCGAGCAGGGAGATAAGGGCTTTAATCTCTTTGTTGGTCATGTAGCAGATCGGCCGGGAGCCGAGTAGGCTACCAGGTGTACGGGAAGAGGCAAATAAAAGCATCTGACGCGGTTTTGCCGTCGTCGGTTGCCAAGAATTAACATATTCCCTAGGTGATATTGTTCAACCAACCGGCCTTATTCGTCCTCGAGGGCTAGTAGAGGTGCATTATAGCCGCCTTTATCGCTGAGTACTAGCCTCCTGCCAGGCCGCAACCGCCGCATTCCGCCGAGGAAGCCAGCCCAACGAAAGTCTATATATTCGAGTGCGTAACAGCTACCATACCTGTTTTTCACTAGGCATTCCTGCACCTAAACAGCTAGGCGAACTGCCTGCTTACTTTAGGTAGGCGCTCACCGGCACCACTTTGTAAGCCGGATCATTGGCAAATATTTTGGGCAAGGTGGCAGCGTGGCGCTGCCCCATAATCACCAGAATACGCTTGCCTTTTTCGCGCAGTTGGGTGGTCAAAATGTTCGAATATATTTTCAGGTCTCGCTCCTTGAAGATGGAAATATATTCGGCCCCGATGTACTGCTTGTTCACATACGCTGTGTCTACGTACTGCGCCGGCGGGTTGGTAAACTTGCCGTTTTTCACGCGCGCCGGATTCACGAACATCACCCGGTAAGTCCAGTCCAGCACCTCCGGATCGTTCATGAACAGTAGAAACTCACTGAGCGTCGCGTTGCCTTCCTTGAAACGGGTTTCCGCCTGCTTGCCTACATTCGAGAATTTAGCCGCGTCCGTCTGATACAGCTCAAAATTTTCCCCGCTAGTCAGGATGCGGTTCGATACGGCCTCGTAATAGTCAGCGGAAAAAAGGCGCGGGCGGTTTAGCATCTTACCTAGCCGGTAGCCAAACTGAAACCGTTCGGCCCGGCCATAGGGAATATCCTCCAGCTTCACCTTATCGGTTTTGTACAGAGTATAGAGGCTATCCAGGCTGGATTGCTCCTCAGGGGTAGTTTCAATCATGATAATATCTGGATTGAACTTAGCCAGTTGCTTGATTACCTGGACTACCTCCTGCTGGCGCTGGGCACTAAACAAGTCGCCTTTGGGAAAACCCTTGTAAAACCCTTCCTGCCCGAAATGCGAGGAGCCCAGTATCATAATCTGCGCCTGCGCTTTGGGTTTGTCAGCGGCAATGGTTTTCACCACGGTTTTGTAGTCTTGCGCGTAGCTACCGGTAACAGCCACCAGGGCAAGTAGCGTGGTCAGCAGGCTCTTTCTCATTCGGGATAGTGTAAGTGGAGTTAGGACAGAAAGGATATAGTAACGCAGTCGCTGACGTACGCAAGCGCAGGAAGAATTATTGCGTAGCCCCCAGTGCAGCAACAAGCTACTACACTTGGGGCGGTGTGGTGTTCAGGTAGTCGTCGGTGAAGTGGGCTTTGTGCGGAGGCTGGGCAAACTTATCAGCGTTGAAAGCCGCCGAATTTCCGCGCGGAATGGAGAGGGACTGCCACGCTCCTGTCTGCACCATTTTGCCAATAAACACGATTTGCCCCACGTGGTAGGGGTAGTGCGCCAATTGCCGGTTGATGGCCTCTACCACCGAGTGCCCCTGGTTGCGGATGTACACGAGCTGGTCCCAGTTGGCGGGCGTCAGAGAATCTAGGGCCGCAAACAAGCACTGCCAGCCTTCTTCCCACTTAGCCAGCATGTCAGCACGGCTTTGGAGGTCGTTGTCGAATTCGGCTTCGCGCTGGCGCCACTCCTTTTCGCCATCCGTAGTCAGAAAATCCGTCCAGCGGGAGAGCATGTTGCCCCACAGGTGCTTCACAATGGTAGCAATACTGTTGCTTTCTGGGTTAACCTGCCAGAACAAAGCCTCGTCGGGCAGTTGACGAAAGGTGTTATCCCCAAGCAGCTTGTAGTACTCGAACTGCTTGCGGACACTGGTGAGGTAGTCGGTCGTCATGGCGGGGGTAGCAGAGGTTGAGATGACTGGTGGAATATAGCAGTCTTTCCGATTGCCTCAGCCGGTGCTTCCCTAGCCCAACAAACCAGCCAAACCCTTCACATTGAGCCGAGCGAATTTCCGGACCCGCTCAAACTTAGCCGTCGCCGCTTCCAGCTCCTCATCCTCGGGCTGCTTGGTAACCACGTGCGTGTGCAGCAGCTCAAATACTGAAGCCGCAATATCCATATAACCCAGAATGAGCAGATAGAGCTGCTTCTTTTCGTCCTCGGAATAGCCTTTGGTCCGGATGGCTTTTACCAACACATCTAGCTGCGCCGTTTCATCGGTGTACAAGTCGCGGAGGCTACGGCGGGCGCTTTGGTAATCGGCCTGCTGCTCTTCGGTTGCCGTGTGCAGCGCAAACGGAAACGCATCCACAAAGGCCGTGGCTTTCAGAAAGGTCTTCTCGGCACTGTACACCGCCGCTAAGTGCTTTTGTAGGCTGGTCCAGAGGCCGGTGCGGGCTTTATCAAAGGCGGAGATGGTGGCGTCAGTCACGAGTGGAAAGCTACTTGGGTGGAGGGCAAAGGTACGCGGCCTTGCTATGGGTTTGGCGATGCAGGCAGCCTAGTAGTAAAAACGAAAAGCGTGAGAATTACTTTCTCATGGCTTTTGGCGACACAGATAGCTGATACGTCTTCCCATCTTTGCCAAAGGCCCATACATTGCTTACGTCCCGCAACGTTAGATAGAGCTGGCCCTGCCGCACCTTCCGCCACAGTAATCGGTTCGCGTATTGCTTATCCTGTTTCTCAGATTCGGCGGTTGTAACGCACAATTTGGGTGTCCGGCGGTAAGAGCTTGCCATCAGTTCTCCTCTAACTGTACAGTAGCAAATCTCATAGCTACTTCGTCTTGAACTGAATGGTGTACTCCTGCCGCAGTGGGTAACCGTCCTTGGATTTAAAGCCGCGTGGTGTCACCACAAACTCGTACTCGTGGTTGGGCTGTAGCTCCACTTCGAGGGTAAAGGCGGTATGATCGGGGGAAAAGCCGACGGGTTTCTTCAGCGGGAAATACTCGTTGCCGCGTGGGCCTGGCGTAAAGGAAGTAGCATCGTCCATTTCCCGGTCGAAATGAATCACGAGCTCTTTCACGCTGGCATCCAGGGTAGCGCTGCCGCTGGTAGCCGGAGTGGTGCGCACTACCTGCGGTTGCCGGGCCGCAAACGCCGCTAGCAGTTCCGCCTTGTTCCAGCCCTCGGGGTAGTACCCTGACTGCTTCACGAACCGCTCCACAGCATCTGGGTTAGCGTACTCCAGCTCGATGATATCCTTGATGGCGTGCCGCTTGTTCTTGGCCTGTTTATAGTAGGCCTTGTTGATAGCGTAGCCCATAAAGTACCCCAAATCGGGGGTAGCGCTGTAGATGGCGCCGTTGTAGAGCCAGTGCGAGTACAGCGAGGAAAACATTTCCTGCTTGAAGGCTTCCCGCAACTCCTTTTCATGCGCGGCCCCGTAGGTGAGGTAACTGGCCCGCAACGGCTGGCGCATCACCAGTTCCGTCACAAAATCACAGGCACCTTCCTTCAGCGACTGGCCTAATAGGCTGGCATCTCCGCCATGCTGCTGGGTATGCACATACTCATGCACGTTCAAAGGCACGATGTTATCCAGCGTCTGCTCCTTAAGCACAGTTGCCAGCCACGGATTTTTAAACTCCGACACATCGGTTAGCGCAGTTCCCGTCGCTATTTCCGTCCCGATGAGCACCTTGTTTCCCTCTACGGTCCCACCTGAGCGCAGCCCGCCCACCGTGAAGTACATGCTGGCTTCCCGCAGCTCTGGGTAGAGCCGCTTGAACCGGCGGATGCTTTTCTCGATGTCCTTTGTTTGAGACTTCACCGCCAATGTATTCGGCCGGATAGACGCCCAATACTTTGGAAGCTGGTTGATCAAATCAACCCACAGCTCTGGTGAGTAGTCCCGCGCTTTCATGAACGCCACCAATCCTTCTGTGCCCGGCTTGATGTACAGATTGTTAATGTAGACCAGTTGCTTGGTCCGGTCTGTGGTGGTTTGGACGCTGTCATAGGCTACCCAGAAACGGTCAACATCCTCCGTAAAAACCTTTTGCTTGCTGGCAGACTGCCCTAAGGCCGATTTCATAGCGCCAGCCAATAGTAGCAGGCATAAGCTTTTCTTCATGTGTATAATGGTCTTAGCAGCCAGCAGCGAATAGTAGTAGTGACGCAAAATATATCTAGAAACTTACTAATGCTGACTACTCTAAAAAGCACGCGGCCCGCCGCACCAAGTGGTACATGCGGGCCGACAATGCCAACTTAAAAATTCACTATCTAGGCTCTATCTCACACCTGAATTACACCCACGTTGTAGGCTTTTTCAATGGGCGCGTGGTTGGCCATGCTAATGCCTTGAGAAATGACTTTGCGGGTTTCCAGCGGGTCGATGATGGCGTCTACCCAGAGGCGTGCTGCCGCATAGTAGGGCGAGAGTTGCTCGTCGTAGCGGGCTTTGATGCGGTCCAGCAGCTCCTTCTCGGCTTCGGGCGTGATGACTTCGCCTTTCGCTTTCAGAGAGGCCACCTGAATCTGGAGGAGGGTGTTAGCAGCGGCAGCACCACTCATTACGGCCAGCTGGGCCGTGGGCCAGGCCACAATCAGGCGCGGGTCGTAGGCCTTGCCGCACATGGCGTAGTTACCGGCGCCGTAGCTGTTGCCGATGATAACCGAGAACTTGGGCACTACGGAGTTGGCCATGGCATTCACCATCTTGGCCCCGTCCTTAATGATGCCGCCGTGCTCACTCTGCGAGCCCACCATGAAGCCCGACACATCGTGCAGAAACACCAGCGGAATGCGCTTTTGGTTGCAGTTCATGATGAAGCGCGCGGCTTTATCAGCGGAGTCCGAGTAGATGACGCCGCCCATCTGCATGGCGCCCTTTTTGGTCTTCACGATTTTGCGCTGATTGGCCACAATGCCCACGGCCCAGCCATCAATGCGCGCTAGTCCGCAAATCAGCGTCTGGCCATACAGGTCCTTGTAAGGCTCAAACTCCGAGTCATCTACCAAGCGGTTGATGATGTCCATCATGTTGTAGGGCTTCACCCGGTCGGCGGGCAGCAAGCCTAGTAGTTCCTGTGGGTTTTCCTTGGGTTGAGCGGGTGCTTTGCGCGAGAAACCAGCGGTAGCGTGGCCACCCAGCTTATCGAAGATATTCCGGATGTGGTCGAGGCACTCCTCGTCGTTCTGGAACTTATAGTCCGTCACGCCCGAAATTTCGGAGTGCGTGGTAGCCCCGCCTAGGGTCTCATTATCGATAGACTCCCCGATGGCCGATTTTACTAGGTAGGAACCTGCCAGAAACACCGAGCCCGTACCGTCTACAATCATGGCCTCGTCGCTCATGATGGGCAGATACGCGCCACCAGCCACGCAGGGGCCCATAATGGCAGCCAATTGCACAATGCCCATGCTGCTCATCACGGCGTTGTTGCGGAAGATGCGGCCGAAATGCTCCTTATCGGGGAAAATCTCGTCCTGCATGGGCAGATACACGCCCGCGGAATCGACGAGGTAAATAATGGGCAGCTTGTTTTCGATGCTGATTTCCTGGGCCCGCAGGTTCTTCTTGGCCGTAATCGGGAACCAGGCGCCGGCTTTCACGGTGGCGTCGTTGGCGACTATCACGCACTGGCGGCCCTGCACCCAGCCAATGACTACCACCACGCCGCCGCTGGGGCAGCCGCCTTCCTCCTGGTACATGCCCTCGCCGGCAAAGGCTCCTATCTCAACGGTTTCCGAGTCCTTATCGAGCAGGTACTCAATTCGCTCGCGGGCTGTTAGCTTGCCTTTGGCTTTGTGAGCTTCAATGCGCTTTTCGCCGCCACCAAGGTGCACTTTCTTAAGGCGCTGCTGCAGCTGAAAAGTTAGTTGCTTAATGCTGTCTTCGTTTTTGTTGAACTCGAGGTCCATGCGGGTGGGATGGGTAGTGTGGGTGGGAAAGGTGAAACAACAGGCAGATGAACAGGCACGTTTGGCGGCTGCCAGCACCTAGTAGCGCAGGCCAGAGCCAACATTAGCTGTTCACTACCTCCTGGTTTCACCACAAGAGGGAACAAAAAATCCGCCCCGAAAGGGGCGGATTCAAAGGTAATAGATTGCAGTAGTAGGGCCGCAGGCTATTTCACCGTGGTTTTAGCTTCCGTTTCTACGGTGCTGCCGTTGGGCTGTGTAGTAGTGGTTTCTACTTCCTGCTTGCTCTTTTTGGCCTTGCCACCGCCAAACACCGAGAAATGCACGTAGCGCTTGGGATTGGCCTGCAAGTCTTTAATCAGGGTATTGGAGCTGGCGGCCGTGGCGTTGAGGTTATTATAGAGTAACGTGTCGCTGATGAGCTTACCCAAAGAACCTTTCTGGTCGGTGAGGGAGCGGTTAAGCGTGGTCATGGTGCTTTGGGCTTCCGTCATGGTGGCGTTGAGCTTGCGCATGGCCGGGCCTACTGGTGCGTTCTTAAGTGAGTCGCTGAGCAGGGCAAAGTTGCTGGCAATCCGGTCGAACTTCGCACTGGTCTTATTCAGGTCGGATGTGAGGCGAGCCATGTTGGTGGTAATCTGGTTAATGTTGCGCTGGTTCATCAGCAGCAGGTTCTTTAGCGCCTCCGTGCTGCCCTGCGCATTTACCAAGGTAGCCTGCAGGCTCACTTTGGCATCTTTGCTCAGGAAGCTGTTCACTTTAATCAGTGTTGAGTCGACAGTACCCAACACCGGCAAAGCTTTGGCCTGGAACGCATCCGTAATGCTGGCTACTGTGTACGACTTCAGCTCTTGGCCGCCATCATACACCTTGGTATTTTTGCCCAGAAACAGCGTAATGGTTTTGGAGCCCAGCAGCGAGCCACTCAGACTAGCTACCGTTGAGTCGCCAACCGTCACGCCCTTCTGAAGCTCCACGGCTACCTTCACGCGGTTGCCTTCCTCGGGCAGCAGGCTCATTTCCTTTACCTGACCTACCTTGATGCCGTTGAGAATCACCGGATTGCCTATGGTCAGACCATCCACGTTATCATACTTGGCATAATACGTTCGGTCTGAAGAGAGCAGATTGCTTCCCTTCAGGAAGTTGAAGCCCACAACCAGCAGGGCAACAGCGACAATGCCCAGCAGGGCTACTTTGATTTCTTTCGACACGGAGTCAGCAGTTGATGAGAGAGGCGGGGCTAGTGGCCCGGTTACCCGAGCTGAAAGGGCTATTCGCCGGAATTTGCTTCCAACTCGTTCTTGTAGTCGCGGAAGGCCCGGTAAATACCCGAGGCCATATACGATTGCCCGGTTTTATCGTTCAGATACAATTCTTCCTGACGGTTAGTTAAAAATCCGGACTCAATCAGGACAGCCGGCATCGTTGATTTCCAGAGTACCAGAAAGCCAGCCTGCTTTACTCCTCGGGAAGGCCGCCCCACTGTAGTCCGGAACTGACGGTCGACTTGCTGAGCAAACCGAATGCTGTTTACCATGTGGGCGCTCTGGAACAGTGAAAACAGAATGTGGCTTTGCGGCGACGTCGGATCGAAGCCATTATAGCGCTCTTTGTAGTTTTCTTCCTGCAGAATTACCGAGTTTTCGCGCTTGGCCACGCTCAGGTTAGCATCCGTCTTGTGTGGGCCCATCGTCCAGACCTCGGTACCATAGGCGGAGGGGGCGCTGGCGTTGCAATGGACGGAGATGAACAGGTCGGCGTTGTGCTTGTTGGCTAGGCCGGCGCGGTCGGCCAACTCCACAAACACGTCGGTTTTGCGCGTGTACACCACCTTCACGTCGGGCATGTTTTCTTCAATCTGCTGCCCTAGGGCCAGAATGATTTTCAGAGCCACATCGGCCTCCCGGGCTTTTACACCCGCGCAGCCGCGGTCTTTGCCACCGTGCCCGGCATCCAACACTACGGTCCGGAGCTTATATTTATAGGGCGCCCGGCCGCCGGGCGCCGAAGCCCGCGGAGTGGAGAAACTAATAGAGCCGGCGAGAAATAACAGGGCCGCCGCGCCCAGAGCGACAATATTCCGCACGGAGTTCGTTAGTTGGGGTAGCGACCCGCTACCTTTGCAAACCGCCACAAAATAAACGATAAAAACTACGTGGCCTCATTCGCGCCTGTGATCCATTCATTATTGCGTGCATTATACCAGTTGCGTCAGCAGCCTTTGCTGCTCATCCTAGGGCTGAGCATAGGCCTAGTACGGCCCGGCTACAGCCAGCAACGGCCCCGTACAACTAATGTTCCGGCTGATGTACGGCCGGCGCCCCGCGTGGTTAACCCACCCCGCACAAATGCTCCGGTACGCGATACTACCCTCCTCTCCGGCGGCACCCCCGACTCGTTGAACGTAGCCGCTGGCGGCCGAAAAGGCGCTGTGGAATCAACGGTGAAATACAAGGCTCAGGACTCTATTCGGTTTGAGGTCCAGAACAAGCGCGCTATACTCTACGACAAGGCCAACGTGGATTATGGCGACATGAACCTGAAGGCCGCCATTATAACCGTTGACTACAGCCGCAACATTGTAACGGCCGAGGGAGCGCCTGACTCGACGGGAAGAGTGCGGGATAAGCCCGTGTTCAAGCAAGGCGCCGAAACCTACCAGGCCGGCCGCATCGACTACAACATCAAATCAAAGCGAGGCCGGATTACGGATGTAGTAACGCAGCAGGGCGAAGGCTACATTCATGCCGAAACCATCAAGAAGAATAACCGCAACGAGCTCTTTGGCCTGCACGGGCGCTACACCACCTGTAACCTCGAGCACCCTCACTTTTACATTAATGCCTCCAAGATGAAGGTGACCCCGGGCGAGAACGTCGTGACGGGTCCGTTCAACCTGGTAATTGGGGACATTCCGACGCCGCTGGGCTTTTTGTTCGGCTACTTCCCTACCCCTAAATCCAATAAAAGGGCTTCGGGCTTTATCATTCCTACCTTCGGGCAGGCTGCCGACCGGGGCTTTTTCCTGCGCAATGGCGGCTACTACTGGGCGGCCAACGAGCACATTGGGGTACGCCTCACCGGCGACATCTACTCAGGTAATGCGGAGCGTTTCGGGGGCTGGCGCGGTACGGCTGAGATGCAGTACGTCACGCGCTACCGCTACAGCGGCCTGTTCACTTTTAATTACAGCTCGCAACCTACGGAGCGCCTGCTGGGCAGCACCGACGTAAACACAAACCCCACGTTTAACGTCCCGCGCTCATCACGCACCTTCCAGCTGGCCTGGAACCACACGCCGGTGGCACGCCCAGGGGGCGGGCGGTTTTCGGCCAACGTGAACGTGAGCAGCAACAACTATTTCCGGCAGAATAGCTACGATCCGCGCCAGTTCCTGACCCCGGCCTTCTCTTCTACTATCAGCTACTCTAAGCAACTCCGCAATGCGCCCATCAACTACGCCCTGCAGCTGAGCCAAAGCCAGAACACGCAGACCGGAACCATGGACTTTACGTTGCCCGACGTGACGGTAGGCGTGGCCCGGCAATATGTATACGAGCTGCTGGGGCTTGACCCGAAGCCCTTCTATCAGCAGCTAGCCTTTTCTTACGACCTAACTTATCAGAACCGCCTTACTAACTCCTTGCCTTCCCGGCAGATCAACGGCGGCGCTATTCCTCTGATTGGGGGCTCGAACTCCGTGACCTTGGTCCCGTTGCAGTTCTCAAACTTCTCGAAGCTGCTGCGAAACTCCCAGACGGGTATGCGCCACAACTTTGGCATAACGCTGGGCAACTACACGCTGCTGCGGCACTTCAACCTGAACCCGAGCGTGACCTACGGGGAAATCTGGTATTTCAAGAAGCTGGACTACCAGTACAACGAAACCGCGCAGGCAGTTAAGGTTGATACCATCCCGAGCTTCAACCGCCTTACTACCTACACGGCCGGCCTGAACCTGAGCACTAACTTCTACGGCACCATCAACCGGAAAGGCACCCGCAAGATTCAGGCGCTCCGCCACAAGGTTACCCCCAACTTCAGCTTCAGCTACGCGCCCGGCCCGCGGGCCAACAACCCGGCGTTTACCGGCCCCATTGAGCTGGCTGGCCTGCGTGATCCTTCTACCGGGCGGCTGTACTCGGAGGCGGAAACATACCAGGCCAACAATGGCTTTTTGTTTCCGCGCTTCAACGGGTTTCTGTATGGGGTACCCACGGCCAGCGAGGTGCGGCAGCTGAGCTTCTCGCTGCAAAACTCGGTGGAAATGAAGGTGCGCAACTCCAACGACACCACCGGCACTACCCCTTTTAACAAGGTAAGCCTCATTGATGGGCTTGACTTTAGCACCGGCTACAATTTTGCCGCAAACCGCCTGCGGCTGGCTCCGCTCAGTACTACGTTTCGGACGCAGGTAGCGCGCAAGCTGAACATTACCATCAACGGTAACTTCGATTTTTACCAGCGCGACTCGTCGGGCACCATTCGCAACAAGTTTCTGTGGCAGCAGAAGAATATTCGGCTGGCCCGCTTGGCTACGGCCAATGCCTCGCTTACCTACCAGTTTAACCCTAGCCAAGGCACGCGCAAATCCACCATTAAGCGAGATGCCGCGCCGGTGAATGACCCCACACTAGGTTCGCCCGACCGCCTAAACCCTTACGAGGATTACGTGGATTTCAATATTCCTTGGGAGCTGAACACCAGCTTCACGGCCTCCTACGCCGACCAGGGGCCCCTGCCCTCGCGGCCGGGCCGCATTCGCAACAGCCCGTATACGGCGGCCTCGCTGAACCTCAACGGCTCCGTAAAGCTCACCGAAACCATGCGCTTTGGCTTCAGCACCAACTACGACTTTGCCAACCAGACCATGGCCTTCACAACCCTGGATGTAACCAAAGACCTGCACTGCTGGCAGATAACGGGCAACTGGCGGCCCTTTGGTCAAACCCGCGGCTACTTTGTAACCATTGCAGCTAAGTCGTCGCTGCTGCAGGACTTGAAGCTGAGTCGCAACCGCACCTTCCTGAACTATTAACCGCAGCCTGGGCAGGTTTGGGCATGCAAGAGGGCTAGTAAAGGACGAAGCCGCCGCTATTTTCGGAAAATTCCGCAGCTTTGGCTTTCGGTAAGGCTGAGTTACTGCTGTAGTGGCCGCCGGTTTCCTCATTCATATGCTCCAAAGCTCCTAACAATGTCCCAGCACAAAGAAGTTAAGCTCGTGACCACGCACCAACTGCTGGCCATGAAGCAGCGCGGCGAGAAAATATCCATGCTCACGGCCTACGACTTCTCGATGGCGCAGATTCTGGACGGCGCGGGTGTGGATGTGCTGTTGGTAGGCGACTCAGCCTCGAACGTAATGGCCGGCCACGAGACGACGCTGCCTATCACGCTGGACCAGATGATCTATCATGCCCAGAGCGTGGTGCGGGCCGTGAAGCGGGCCTTTGTGGTGGTAGATATGCCGTTTGGTTCGTATCAGGGCAATTCGTCGGAAGCACTGCGCTCGGCTATCCGCATCATGAAGGAATCGGGTGGGCACGGTATCAAGCTGGAAGGCGGCGCCGAAATCAAAGACAGCATCACGCGCATTCTGACGGCTGGCATTCCGGTGATGGGCCACCTAGGGCTTACTCCGCAAAGTATTTATAAATTTGGCACCTACACGGTGCGGGCCAAGGAAGAAGCCGAGGCCCAGAAGCTGATTGAAGACGCGCTGCTGCTGGAGGAAATTGGCTGTTTTGCCCTGGTACTGGAGAAGATTCCATCTTCCCTGGCCAAGCAAGTAGCCGAAAAGCTTACTATTCCGGTTATTGGCATTGGTGCCGGGCCTGATGTGGACGGCCAAGTGCTGGTAGTGCACGATATGCTGGGCATCACCAAAGAATTCAAGCCTCGCTTTCTGCGTCGCTACGCCGAGCTCGGTGACCTGATGCACGACGCCGTACAGCGGTACATTCAGGACGTGAAGGCCCGCGAGTTTCCTACGCAGGACGAAGCATACTAGGCTACTTCAGAACAGCAAGTCTGCTTCGGGCGGGTAGGCCACCTAGTACGTTTTCTGCCCGCAGAAAACCAAATTCAGTTATACGTACGCCCTACGGCCCCGAAGCCCGACGTTTCCCATGTCTTCGCCATCTACTTTCGAACGCCTCAATACGTGGGTCCGGCATTCGGTGACCATCAAGCTGCTGTCTATTGGCATCCTGATCTTGCTGCTGCTGATTCCTGCCTCGATGGTAGAGAACCTAGTGCAGGAGCGGGCCACCACCCGTGACATGGCTACGGCGGAGGTAAGCGCCAAATGGGGCGGTCCGCAGCAGTTTACAGGTCCGGTGCTGGTAGTACCTTACCGCCGCCTGGAGCGCGACGCCAAAAACCAGCTGCTGGAAAGCACGAGTTACGCCTGCTTTCTGCCTGACACGCTGCTGATTGACGGCTCACTAGCCCCTGAAAAGCGTCAAAGAGGCATATACGATGTGGTGGTGTACAGCTCACAGCTGCGTGTGAAGGGCACTTTCCAAACTGCTTCCCTGGCCGATTGGAATATTAACCCCACCGACATCCGCTGGCCCGAAGCCTTTGTAGCGGTGGGCCTATCGGATATGAAAGGCATTCGCAATGGCATTTCACTACGGTGGGACGGGCGGCCCATCGCCTTTGAGCCGGGCGTACCCTCGCCCGACGTAATGCCCGTCTCCTCGGCTCCCCAAACCAGCTCCCTGACCTCCGAAGTACAGCAGGCCACCCGCTATGCTGGCACTGCGGAAATTGACCTGACAGCTGGCAACAACGGCCCGGCAACGGAAGCCATGAGCTCTCCGGTGCCGCTCCCTGACGCCGCTAGCCTGGCCCAGAAACATACCTTCGAATTTAACATTGCTCTCAACGGTAGCTCGGCGCTTTTCTTTGCTCCACTAGGTCGGGAAACGCGGGTACAGCTGCGGGCGCCGTGGCCCGACCCGAGTTTTGGAGGGGCCTTTTTGCCGCGCCAGCACAGCGTAACGTCCCAAGGGTTTGAGGCTACTTGGCGCGTACTCCATCTAAACCGTAGCTACCCCCAGCGCTGGCGCACCGCCGACTTCCGCCCCGATGTCGACAACTCAGCATTCGGCGCCCGGCTGATTGTGCCCGTGGATGAGTATCAGAAAAACATGCGGGCCGCCAAGTACGCCTTGCTGCCCATCTCGCTAACGTTTCTGATTTTCTTTTTTGTAGAGGTGATTAACCGCAAGCGAATCCATCCTTTTCAGTATATTCTGGTAGGTTTGGGCCTCGTTATTTTCTACGTGCTGTTGCTGGCCCTCTCCGAGCATATGTCATTTAACGCGGCGTATACCCTAGCTGGTCTCGCTATTATTGGGCTCGTAACGGCTTATGCGGCCAGCATATTCCGGCAGCGCCGCCTTATTCTCATCACGGCCGCAGTACTGACCCTAGTGTATGGCTTCGTGTTTGTAGTGCTTCAGCTCCAAGACTATGCTCTGCTGATTGGCAGCCTGGGCCTGCTGCTGGTACTGGCCATCGTGATGTATCTCTCGCGGCACATCAATTGGTATGCTACCGATGATGCCCCCGCTGAAACTTCAGTTGCTTAAATTTTACCCCTAGTGAATCGTCCGAATCTGTGGTCGGAGCGGAAAGAAATTCTGTTCGAAGACAACCACCTGCTCATTATCAACAAACCCGCCGGCCTGCTTGTGCAAGGCGATGCTACCGGCGACGAGCCTCTTTCGGCTAAGGCCGAGGAGTATTTGCGCTTTAAGTACAAGAAGCCCGGCGCTGCCTTTGTGGGCGTAGCGCACCGCCTCGACCGGCCGGTAAGCGGCGTGGTAGCCTTGGCCAAAACCAGCAAAGCCCTGAGCCGCCTGAACGAAATGTTCCGCGACAATAAGGTGCATAAAACGTACTGGGCCCTCACCGGCAAGTGCCCCTCTCCCACCGAGGGCCACCTCACGCACTGGCTGGTAAAAGACCCCATCCGCAACACCACCAAAGCCTACACCGAGCGCCACGGTCAGGGTCTGAAGTCAGACCTTGACTACAAAGTATTGGGCCAGGCCGGCAACCGTTGGTTGATACAAGTAAACCCTATTACGGGCCGGCCTCACCAGATCAGGGTGCAGCTCAGCTCAGGCCTCGGCACTCCTATCGTCGGCGACGTGAAATACGGTTTCCTAGCCCCTTTGCCCGATGTAAGCATTGCCCTGCACGCCCGGCAGCTGGAGTTTCAGCACCCCGTTACCAAGGAAGAAATGTGTTTCCGCGCGCCGTTGCCGGATATAGCCCACTGGGAAGCTGCTGAGGCATATTACTAAGGTGCTTTGCCAAAATTTTGAGGGTAGCGGATGACAAAAATCATTGGGTGTCATTTGCTACCCCTACACCTTTGCTGAACCTGAACAACATTTTGGCCTTTTGTAGAGGCGAATTGCACTCCAGGCAGATGTGGCCGTAGTTTTGTAACACGGCTGCTGAACTTAACCTCAGCTTTTAAGCTTCTCCGCACAGAAGCAAGGCTGCTCCTGGTCTCGACCTCTAACTTTCTGCCCCATGGCGATACTTTTCTTTTTCATAGCGCACTACTACCTGTCGCTGTTTACGCAGACCTTCTATTTGCACCGCTACGCGGCCCACAAGATGTTCACGATGAACAAGTTCTGGGAGAAGTTCTTCTTCCTGTTCACCTACATCTGCCAGGGTTCTTCGTTCCTGTCGCCTAGGGCATATGCCTTGCTGCACCGCATGCACCACGCCTACTCCGATACGGAGCTGGACCCGCACTCGCCTTTGTACTCTTCCAATGCATTCACGATGATGTGGAAGACCAAAAACATCTACAATGATGTGCTTAACCACAACTACGAGCTGGCGGAGCGTTTTGAAGGCGACTACCCCGAGTGGAAAGCAATTGAAAACCTCGGCGACAAGTGGTATTCCCGCATTGGCTGGGGCGCGTTGTATGTGCTGTTCTATGTGCAGTTTGCTACCGCTTGGTGGCAGTTCCTGCTGCTGCCCGTACACTTCCTGATGGGCCCCATTCATGGCGCCATCGTGAACTGGGGCGGCCACAAGTACGGCTACCAGAACTTCGACAACCACGACCATTCCAAGAACACCTTGCCCTTCGACTTCCTGGCGTTTGGCGAGCTATTCCAGAATAACCACCACAAGCTACCCATGCGCGTCAACTTCGGCGTGAAGAAATGGGAGCTGGACCCCACCTACATGTTTATCTGGGGCCTTGATAAGATTGGCGTGGTGAAAGTCAAACGCAAGTGGCAGCAACCCGTGCCTATGGCGGCGTAACTCGTGGCTAAATATTCAAAAAAGGCTGTTTTCTTACGAAAGCAGCCTTTTTCTTTTAGCTCAAAATTGGGTTTACGGCGTCAGAGGAGGTAGTAGGTTTACTAGGTTGCTAGGTAAGCCAAACCGCAATTGAGTTGCTAGGCCTCAGCAATAGACGAAGAGACTTCCAAAGCCCAACTCTTTTCTCTACCTTTGCACCTCATTTTCAACCAGACGCACGGGATGCGTCGCTTAACCAAACCGGTTTATGGCAGTTAAAATCCGCCTCGCCCGTCGTGGCCGCAAAAAGGCCGCACAGTTCGACATCGTTGTTGCTGACTCCCGCTCGCCCCGCGACGGCCGCTTCATCGAAAAAATCGGTACCTACAACCCCCAGACTAACCCCGCTACCATCAACTTCGATGGTGACAAGGCGTTCGACTGGATCATGAAAGGTGCCCAGCCTACCGATACGGTACGTGCTATGCTCTCTTACCGTGGTGTGCTCTACCGCAAGCACCTGCAGCTTGGCGTAATTAAAGGCGCCATTTCGCAGGACGTTGCTGATCAGCGCTACACCGCTTGGAAAGAAGAGAAAGACGCTAAGATCGAAGGCAAGCGTACTACCCTCGGCACTGCCAAGGAAGAGGCTCGTAAAGAGCGTCTGGCTGCCGAAACCAAAGTTAAAGAAGCTCGTGCTGAAGCACAGCGCGCCAAGCAGGCTGCCCTCGAGGCTGCTAACGCTCCGGCTCCTGCTGCTGAGGCGGAAGGCGAGACGACTGAAGCTGCTGCTCCAGCCGAAACCACTGAGGAAGCTGGCGCCTAATTTCAGGCTTACGTAAGAAGGTGATGAGGTAAAAACGAGGAGTACAGACGGTTCACCCCGCCTATCCCTTGGTTCTATCTCATCACCTTCGCACGTTTTCCCTCCTCATTTCTCTTTGCCATGACTCTCGACGACTGCTACGAGCTAGGTTCAGTAGTGAAGCCGCACGGCCTGAAAGGGTTTGTAGTGGCTGCCTTGGACGTGGATAACCTCGATGAATACCGCAAGCTAAAATCGGTGCTGCTGGAGTTGCCCTCAGCCCCTGGTAAGCTCACGGAGTTTTTCGTGGAGAAGCTTCAGCCGCAAAGCGACGCTAGGGCCCTGGTGAAGTTCAAAAGCATTGACCGGATAGAAGACGCCGAGCCCTTGCGTAATGCAAAGCTGTGGCGCCCGCTGTCTGAGCTGCCGAAACTCGCCGACGACCAGTTCTATTTCCATGATGTCATCGGCTACACCGTAGTGGATGAGCAGCAGGGCGAGCTGGGCACGGTAGAAACCTTCTATGAGCTTCCGCAGCAAGATGTACTTTCTATGCGCTACAAAGGGCAGGAAGTACTGATTCCGGTTGCCGACGAGCTGGTTTCTCATGCCGACGTGAAGGAGCGGAAACTATACGTAAACCTGCCCGATGGCCTCCTCGACGTGTATCTGACGCCCGCTTCGCGCGAGCGTGATGAGCCCGACGAGTTTGTAGAGCCGTAGGGGGTAGCACACACCATGCGTATTGACATTGTCACGTGCCAGCCGGATTTGCTGGTCAGCCCCTTTGCGCATTCCATTGTGAAGCGTGCACAGGAAAAAGACCTGGCCGAAATCCACTTGCACGACCTGCGCCGCTACGCCATCAACAAACACGGTCAGATTGATGACTATGTGTTTGGCGGTGGCGCCGGCATGGTGCTGCGTGTGGAGCCTATTGCGGCCTGCTTTGATGAGTTGCTAGCCCAACGTTCCTATGAAGCCGTCATTTACATGACGCCCGATGGGGAAACCTTGCGGCAGCCCCTTGTCAACCGCTTGTCACTTGCTGGTAACCTGCTCATTCTGTGCGGCCACTATAAGGGCGTTGATGAGCGGATCCGGGCGGCCTATATCACCCACGAAATCAGCGTAGGCGACTACGTACTGAGCGGTGGTGAGCTAGGCGCAGCCATACTGGTAGATGCGGTAGTGCGGTTGTTGCCTGGCGTGCTGGGTAACGAGGAATCGGCCCTGAGCGACTCATTTCAGGACAACCTCTTGGCTCCACCCGTGTACACTAGGCCTGCCGAGTGGCGCGGACTTATGGTTCCGGAAATTCTGCTTTCGGGCAACACCCCGAAAATAGACGTCTGGCGCCACGAGCAGGCCCTGGCCCGCACGGAACAGCGCCGGCCCGACTTGCTTTCTTAACATACAGCTCTGGTGAAGCTGCCACGTAATATGAAAATTAAAGAGGCCCCGCGCCCTCCTGATTCACATTTTCTACGCAGCTCATCCTCTTCACCTTTGCCGTATTTGTAATCATCAAATCAGAGCGCTATATTTGCGCCTCTTTACCCGAAACCCCTTCGGACGGCGCGGCCGTCCTTTCAAAGTTTTTCCAGCCATGAGCGTACTACTCGATTTTATCCAGCAGGAATCCCAGGAGCGCCGCGCCAGCTTCCCTATTTTTGCCGCCGGCGACACCATTAACGTACACGTTAAGATCCGGGAAGGCAACAAGGAGCGCATTCAGCAGTTCCAGGGCGTTGTAATCCAGCGCAAGAACAGCAACTCGAACGGCGAGACTTTCACCGTACGTAAGATTTCTAACCAAATCGGTACCGAGCGTATCTTCCCTCTTCTGTCGCCTAACATCGACAAGATCGAAGTTATCCGTCGTGGCCAAGTACGTCGTGCTCGTCTGTTCTATCTGCGTGGCCTGTCGGGCAAAGCTGCTCGTATCAAGGAGAAGCGTCGCGCTGTAGTTGCAGCATAAACTTCTTTGCACTTACAAAAGCCGGCTTCTTCCCAGAAGAAGCCGGCTTTTTTGTTTTTCACTACTCCCAGCACACAAAGCTACTGAACAGGTAGTAGAGGCCTCTTGCTGCGCTAAGTGGGATATGCAACTACCTTTTACACAGCACTCCACAAAAAAGCCCGCTCCTATAGGAACGGGCTTTTTTGTGGAGTGCTGTATGGTTACGAGTTCTGCGCGGAGTTCTGCTGCAGATCCTGCTCGGGGGTAGAGGTACCGCCGCCGTGCACCTGCTTGGCAGCTGCACTCAGGGCTTCGCCTAAGTTAGTTACTCGCTCGGCTGTATTCGGATTATCGGCAAATACTGCGGCTTTTGTGGTATTGGCACCTAGGCGAGCCAGCAGCTGGCTTACCAAATCCTTATCAATGGTGCCGCCACCGAAATGTGCCTTCAGGGCCTGCATGTCCACGACAATCTGGTGTAGCTCAGGGTTATTTACATCCTTCAGATCTTCAATCCAGCGCTGGAAATGATTATCGAGGCCAGCGCGGTCCGCTTCATCCTGCAGGTCGCCGGATAGAATTTTCACGGCGCCGTCTAAATGGTTTTGATGCTGGGTATCGTCTTTGGGCTGCTTGTGGAAAGACATAGTAGGCTAAGTTAATCTGCTGCTAGCAGCAGGACAGTTAGGAATACCCGTGCAAACGCGGGGCTGCGGTAAAGGTTGTGGCGCATCTTCCCAACCGAAGAAGTACTTTCGCTTATCCGTTCCCTCATTCGCTTCTTTCAATTTAGTATGAAGAAAATTCTAAGCCTTATAAGCCTAGCTGTATTGCCTTTTATAAGTGTTGCTCAAGCCAGCAAAGCCGCCTGGCAGCAGCGGGTTAACTATTCTATTGACGTTACGCTGGACGACAGCAAGCATATTTTAACCGGGCGCGAGCAAATAACCTATACCAACAACTCCGCGGCAAAGCTGCCGTTCATCTGGTTTCATTTGTGGCCGAACGCGTACCGCGACAACACGACAGCCTTTGCCCGGCAACAGCTTCGCAACGGCAGCCGCAAGTTTCAGTTTGCCAAACCCGAGCAGCGCGGCTTCATTGATGGGCTTGATTTTCAAGTAAACGGCCAGCCGGCTCAGCTTCAGTACGACCCTAGCAACCCAGACATGGCCAAGCTGGTGCTACCGAAACCTTTGGCTCCCGGCGACAGCATCAATATTACCACGCCGTTCCGGGTGAAAATTCCGGACTCCTTTTCCCGCTTCGGGCATGTAGGCCAGGCCTACCAGATTACGCAGTGGTACCCAAAGCCGGCGGTATACGATAAGAAAGGCTGGCACCAGATGCCTTACCTCGACCAAGGCGAATTCTATTCGGAATTTGGCTCATTTGATGTGCGCATTACGCTGCCGGCCAATTACGTGGTAGGTGCGACCGGCGTGCTGCAAAACCCCGAGGAACTGCAGCGCCTCGATTCCTTAGCCGCCGCTTCGGCGCAGAAAAAAACGCAGGAAGACTTTGGCGAAAGCCTGGCCTTTCCGGCCTCGGCCCCTACAACCAAAACGCTGCGCTACGTGCAGGACCGCGTGCACGACTTTGCCTGGTTCGCCGACAAGCGCTTCAATGTGCTAAAAAGCGGCGTTACACTACCCTCCGGGAAGCAAGTAACCTCCTGGGTAATGTTCACCAACAAAGAAGGCCAGAAGTGGATCAAAGGTTTGCAGGACGTGAACGACGCCCTCACCTATTACTCGCAGTGGGTAGGTGAATATCCGTATGCATCAGCCACGGCTGTAGATGGGGCCCTGAGTGCGGGTTCCGGTATGGAGTACCCCATGGTGACGGTGACCCAGCCCAGCGCCATTGTGCATGAGGTGGGCCACAACTGGTTTTATGGCATCCTGGGCTCGAATGAGCGGGATTTTCCGTGGCTGGATGAAGGCGTGAATTCCTACGTGGAGCAACGCGTGGCCGAGTTGAGCAATAGCACGGCTAGTCAGCTTGATTTCTTTGCCAAGCGCCCCGAACTGGCGGTTAAATTGGGATGGGATGGGTTGCCAGCAGCGGCACTAAACCAGATTCCGTACCAGCTTGCGGCTTCCCGGGGCCTGGACCAAGCCGTCAGTGGACCTACTTCGGCGGAATTTGGCCGGCTGAACTATGGGTTCATCGTGTATGGCAAAACGTCTTCTCTGCTTAAGTATTTGGCGGGTTTCCTAGGTCAGGAAAAGTTTGATGCCGCTATGCAGGCGTACTACCAGCGGTGGCAGTTCCGGCACCCCTACCCCGAGGATATGCAGGCTGTGTTTGAGGAAGTGAGCGGCCAAAAGCTGGCGTGGTTTTTCCGCGACATGCTCACGACCGAAAACCGGTATGAAGCCTCCGTATCCGACATTCTGGTGGCGGATAAGACAGTAAAGGTGCTCGTGCGCAATGACTCACCAGCCCCATTTGCTGTGCCCGTTGCTACCCTCGATGCCCAAGGCAAGGTACTGGAAACCAAATGGACGCCCGCTTTCGGTGGCACCGATGATGACCGCAAAGACGAAACCCAGCTTAACTTCAGCAGCGAAAATGTAGCCGCTGTGGTGGTTGACCCCGGCTACCTCACACCCCAGCTCAACCGCCGCGACGACCGCCTGAAGCTCAACGGCTCGTTCCGCTCCTGGGAGCCGCTTCAGATCAAACCGTTGGCTGGCATAGAGCGCTGGGACCGGAGCACGCTCAACTGGATACCCGTGGCAGGTGCCAACACCTCCGATAAGTTTATGCTGGGCGCCGCGTTTTATAACAATGCGCTGGCCCCGAAACGGCTGAACTTCCTGGCTATGCCTATGTACAGCTTCAGCCGCAATGAGTTGAACGGTATTGGCGCCCTGAGCCTGAACGTACTGCCCCGCACTGTATCGAGGCAACTGCTAACCAGCGTGCAGATCCAGCGTTTTGAGCGCTACCGCAAGATAGAGCCCAGCATCACGCTGCTTCTCCCCCACTCGGCCTTCGCGGGTCCGCAGCACCTAGTGCGTTTCGCCAACACCACCGTGCGCGACCAAGATGAAGGCACTACCAGCAGCTTCCAAACGCTGGAATACCTAGTACAGCACAAAAACGCCCTCCAGAGTTGGTCGGCGCATGTTGAGCTGAATTACCTGACGCCTAATACTTCGCTTGAGCTTAGCACACAGGAGGCTGCGCTGCTGCGTGCTACTGCCACCTATAGCCGCTACTACAACGCTAAAAAGCAGGTACGGGCCCGCTTGTTTGGTGGACGCTTCCTGAAATCTACTTCAGCCAACCCATTTGTCATGGGCCTGAGTGGCAGCCCCGACTACCGCCGGCAAACTGCTTTCCTCGACCGGCAGCAAATTTCTGATGTATACACCGCGCAGCGTCATCAGACGGATGACCGTGACGGTGCCTTCAAAGCCTTCTTGCCCGCTACCAGCAACTCCTGGCTCAGTACGCTGGGACTAGAGGCTGACCTGCCCGTTACATCGTTGGCGGTATTTACTGACCTAGGAGCCACCAAAGAGTTTAAGACGATATCAGCAGAGCGGGGGAGTCAGCGGCTTTACTACGATGCCGGCCTAGTAGTGCCCATCAAAAAAGTGTTCCGGTTGTACTTGCCAATAGCAGGCTCGCAATACGCCAACGGTTTGCCCAGCAGCCGCAAGGATTTCACGGACCGAATCAGGTTTGTGCTTCACCTAGAGCAGCTGAACCCGTTCCGGATTCTGAACGAGCAGCTCGCCCAATAATCTTGTCTGAAGCATTGTATGCGTGTAGTGCCTCTTCTGTTACTAGGCTTGGTAAGCGGACTAACCGCCTGCCAAACTGATTATGCCGATTTGCCTACTTTTTCGGCGGAGCGCAAGCTTTTGCAGGTGGTGGTGGAAATGCCTGCCGGCACCAACGTAGAGCAGCGCTACGCCCCGGAAAACAAGCAATTTCAGCCTCTTCAGGAAGCTGGTGCTATCCAGTTGGTGGAGTTTCTGCCAGCACCGGGCAATTTGGGCTTTATTCCGGGTACGCAAGCACCCGCTGCCGGCACTACTGCCGGTGGCGGGCCACTGCCGGCTCTGGTGCTTTCCGAAACCCAACCTGCTGGCACCGTACAGGAGGTAGTTCCTATTAGCTTATTATTGCTTGACATTAGCGGAACCCTGCAGCAAGTGGTAGTAGCCGTTCCGGCCCGCCCCGCCCAGCGCATTCTGCCTGATGCCACCGACTGGGCCACCCTTACCCAACGCTACCCGGCCGTTCGGGCTGGCTTAAGCTTATGGTTTCGGCACCGCATCCGCCCCAATGAAACCCGCATTGTAGGATGGAAAGATGAGAAGGTGGCCGAACAGTACATCCGTAAACACATGAAATAAGCAGGCGCTCCCCATGCGAATAGCTTTTGCAGGACACAAAAAAACCCCGCTGACGAATCAGCGGGGTTTTTACTTGTAGTGCTAGCGCAGAGGCCGACTACTCAATCTTGTTCATGCGCTCCTTCACTGCTTCCAGCGCAACACGCATGTTCACAATGTCGGCGCGGGCAGCTTCCTGCTCCTTCAGGTTCAGGTCAACCTGGTTGTTGTACTGCTGCAGTTCAGCGGCGTTCTGAGCCAGCTGCTGCTGGATTTCAATTTTGCGCTGCTTGTTCTTGTCGATGTCCTTCTTGATGGCATCGGCTTTGGTGATAACCGCCATGTGGTTGTTCTGCGACGACACCAGGGCTTTCTCAGCTTCAGCAACCTGCACAGCCAAGTCCTCACGGTAGAGCTTGCGGGCAAAGTCCTTCAGGTAGCCTTCTGCCGACTTCCACTGCACGGGAGTAGCATCTTTGCCTAGGTATGCATTACCCAAGTCAATCGACCACCAAATGGTGGTACCAGTCGGAACGGCATCCACTTTGCTGATTACACGTACGGGAGTTTTCGAAATGGATTCGATAACTACGCCATCCATGGTGTAAACGCCTTTATCGGCCTTTACTTTGCTGCCGAACTGCTCGTCCAGCTGCTTTTTCCAGGAATCTTCTACGCGCTTGCTGTCAAGCTGCACGGATACACGCTGACCTTTGCGCGGAATGCCTTTGACGGCCATTTCCGTTTCGTCAACGGGCGACTTTTGCGCAATGCTAGTCACCGTCGTTGCCAACATCAGCAGCATAGAGAAGAGTAAGCCTCGTTTCATAAGAGAATGAAATGGGTTGAAAAGAAATGATTTGCAAGTATGGTGTGCGGCGCTCTTATGTCCGACTGACCAAATTTAACCAGACTCCCCGCATCTTTCCGAGCCTCCGATTGTTTTTTTTTAAGAATATTGGCTTTTGTTAAAAAATTAATATTCAGAATAGTTTAGGTACCATACTAATATACCTATACAGGGATGTATAAAGCCGGTTTTCGGCCATAACCTGCTCATTTTCCGTAGCTCAGCCGTAAACAAAAGCAACTCTGCCCGGTTCAATCCCGACTATGCAAATTACCGTCTGCCGTAAAGAGCACTTCAACGCCGCCCATCGTTTACACAACCCAGCTTGGGACGATGAGCAGAACCAAGCCACGTTTGGCAAGTGCAACAACCCTCATTATCATGGACATAACTACGAACTCATTGTTCGGTTGACTGGGGCCATTGATCCGGCCACGGGATACGTCTATGATATGAAGCGGTTGAGTGACCTCATCAAACGCGAGATTCTGGATACCTTTGACCACCGGAATCTGAATTTAGACACCGAAGAATTTCGGCATCTGAACCCCACTGCCGAAAATATTGCCGTGGTAATTTGGAACCGACTACGTCCTCATGTTGAGGAGCGCCTAGCCCTTGCGGTTACGCTCTATGAGACTGAACGCAATTTTGTAGAATACCATGGATAATTCCGTGCCTGCCGCTACTGCAGCGGATAGCACCCCCGACCGGTCGGCCCTTGATACTCAGTTGCCCGCCGACCTGCGCACCCCGCTTCGCTCCGATGCTTTTCTGCTCAGTGATGACGAGAAAATTGCGGCCATCTCCGAACATTTCCGTGGCATCATGGAAGTGCTGGGCCTCGACCTGACGGATGACAGCCTGAGCGGCACTCCCAAGCGAGTAGCCAAAATGTACGTGCAGGAGTGGTTTAAGGGCCTTGACCCCAAGCACCGGCCCGATGTAAAGCTGTTTGAGAACCGCTACCAGTACCAGAATATGCTGGTAGAGCGCGACATCACCCTATTTTCTTGCTGTGAGCACCACTTTGTGCCCATTATTGGGAAGGCGCATGTGGCGTACCTGCCCGGTGAGCACGTAGTAGGGTTGAGCAAGCTGAACCGGGTAGTGCAGTATTTTGCCCGCCGCCCGCAGGTGCAGGAGCGCCTCACCCGCCAGATTGCAGAAGAGCTAAAAACTACCCTGCGCACCAACGATGTAGCAGTTCTTATTGAGGCTGACCACCTGTGCGTGATGAGCCGCGGGGTAAACGATACTAACAGTAGCACGCTAACTGCTGAGTATGGTGGCGCTTTCGGGCGCGACGATGCGTTGCGGCAGGAGTTTCTGCGGCTTATCGGAAAATAACTTTCGGCTTGCAAGTTGGCGCCGCGCCACTAGCTTGCGTATCAGTTCCAACCCACCTATTTACTGCATATGCCCTTGCGGCATCTGCTAACGGCTTAGCACTACATGTCTCGCAAAGTTCTGATTACCGGAGGTACGGGCATGATTGGCACTCGCCTGGCCGAGATGCTTATTGATGCCGGCTACGAAGTGGCGCTGCTTAGCCGCACTCCGGGAGCCAGCCGTTACCGGGGCTTCCGCTGGAATCCGCTGGCTGGCACCATTGATGAGGCCGCTGTTACGTACGCCGACTACATTATTAATCTGGCGGGCAGCAGCGTTTCGGATGGCAAATGGACGCAGGAGCGCAAGCGCGAAATCCTGTCGAGCCGTTTGGCTGGAACTCAGTTGATGGCGCGCGAGCTGGCCAAGAAAAACCACCACGTACAGGCCTTTATTTCTGCCTCAGCTATTGGCATTTACGGCGACCGTGACAACGAGGTAGTAAACGAAGAAACTCCTCCGGCCACCGACGATTTTCTGGCGCAGGTGTGCCAGCAATGGGAAGCCGCCGCGCACAATGTGGCCGAGGATGGTATCCGGACGGCTATTTTCCGGATTGGTATTGTGCTGAGCCCGGAAGGCGGCGCACTGGTTCCGCTGGCCCGCACCGTAAAGATGATGGCAGGAGCGCCGCTAGGCTCTGGCAAGCAGTATATGTCCTGGATTCACCTCGACGACTTATGCCGCCTGTTTATTCAGGCCATGGAAGAGCCCCAATGGCAGGGCACCTATAATGCCGTTGCGCCTAACCCAGTTACCAATCAAACCTTCACGGAAACGCTGGCGGATGTGCTGCACCGGCCGCTGGTATTGCCCAAAGTACCGGAGTTCGGGCTGAAGCTGATGATGGGCGAAATGAGCGAGATTGTGCTGGCCAGCCAGCGCGTGAGTGCCGAGAAGGTGCTGCACCAAGGCTTTTCGTTTGAATACCCGAAGCTCCGGGAAGCCCTGGTATCGTTTTACGGCGACGACTGATTTTTACTAGGCCTAGAAAACGAGGAAAGCCCCTCGGTACAAACCACTAAACGTGCGTTGTACCGAGGGGCTTTCCTCGTTTTCTAGGCCTAGTAACGGCTATAGCTTTAAGCTATCGGGTATTTCCAAGGTCCCGTTATTCAGGTTTTCCAGCAGGTTATCAACCACAATAGTGTCCACGGTTTCGGCTTCACGCCGGGGCCGGGGCTCGGCGGCCGTCACGCAGTTATACTTCTTGTTGATTTTAACGGTAGGCTGCGGGAAAGGACCCATCCGGATGTCCAGCTCGGGGTCTTTGTAGAGCTTCTCCATGTAACTACCGAAGATGGGCAGCGCCGTTCGGCCACCTTCGCCCTGCTGCGAGTTCAGGAAGTGGATACTCCGGTCTTCGCCGCCAACCCACACACCGGTTACTAGGTCCTTCGTGATGCCCATGTACCAGCCGTCGGAGTAGTTGCTGGTGGTGCCGGTTTTGCCGCCAATCTGGTTGTTTTTCTTCCAGAGTTCATAGTCCCAGAGTGCCTGCGACGTTCCGCCGGGCTCTTCCATACCGCCACGCAGCATGTAGGTCATCAGCCACGCCGTTTCGGCCGGAATCACGCGCTTCTGCTGCGGATCAAACTGCACGATTACGTTGCCGTTCTGGTCTTCGATGCGCGTCACTAGCATAGGCTCCGACCGGAAGCCTTGGTTCACGAAGGTGCTGTAGGCGTTTACCATCTCGTACACGCTTACGTCACCGCCCGAGCCTAGTCCGATGCTGGGCACCGGCAGCAGTTTGCTCCGGATGCCCACTTTATTGGCATACTTGGCCACATTATCCCAACCCACTTTCTCGGTGAGCTGCGCCGTAACGGAGTTTACGGAGCGCGCCATGGCGTGGCGCAGCGTCATGTTGTTGCCCGTATATTCGCGCGTTACGTTGTCGGGCTTCCACTCCATGGGTTGCCCGTTTTCCACGTAGTTAATGGTCACGCGCTGGTCCCGGATTCGGTCGCAGGGCGAGTAGCCGTTGTCGAGGGCCGTGAGGTACACGAAGGGCTTGAAGGTAGAGCCCGCCTGGCGCCGGCCCTGGCGCACGTGGTCGTACTGGAAGAAACGATAGTCAAGGCCCCCAACCCAGGCCTTAATCTGGCCCGTGAAGGGGTCCATCGTCATCATACCGGCCCGCAGAAAATGCTTGTAGTAGGCCAACGAGTCGAGCGGCGACATTACCAGCGTGGTGTCACCGTCGCCTTTCCAGGTAAACACCTTCATGGGGCGCTTGCGGTGCAGGGCAGAGTCCAGCAGATCGGGGCGGCCTTTGTAGCGGGCCGCCAGCTGTTTGTACTGCTCCGTGCGCTTCATCTGGGTTTCAATGAAGTCCGGAATTTCCTTGCCGTCTTCATCCACCCACGGGTTTGAATCCCGGTTGCGCCAGAAATTATCGAAGGAGCGCTGCAGCGTCTTCATCTTACTATGCACTGCTTCCTCGGCATAGCCTTGCATGCGTGAGTCGATGGTGGTGTAGATGCGCAGGCCGTCGCGGTACATGTCGTAGCCGTTCTTTTTGCACCACTCATTCACGAACTGGCTCACGGCGCCCCGGAAGTAGGTTTCTGGGCCATCGACGTGCTTTTCAACCTGGTATTGCAGCACAATGGGCTGGGCCTGCTGCTCTTGCACCTGGGCCGGAGTGAGCACGCCAGCCTGGCCCATGCGCGTAAGCACCAGGTCGCGGCGGCGCTGCGAGGCTACCGGGTGAAATTTGGGGTTGTAGGCGGTAGGGTTGTTGAGCATCCCGACCAGGGTAGCGGCCTGCTCAATGGTGAGGCTATCGGGGGAAGTGCTATAAAAGGTTTTGGCGGCTACCTTAATGCCGTAGGCCTGCGAACCATACTCTACGGTATTGAAATACAGGGCCAGAATCTCGTCTTTGGTGTAGCGGCGCTCCAGCTCCACGGCCGTCAGCCACTCCTTGGTTTTGCTGATGATGGTGCCTACTAAAGGGATGTGGCCGAGCAACCCGGTATTTTCCTTGCGCCGGGTTTTATACAGGTTTTTGGCGAGCTGCTGCGTGATGGTAGAGCCCCCACCGCCATTGCCGCCGCTGGCAACGCCCATCACGGCCCGGGCAATGGCCTTCGGGTCAATACCGGAATGCTCCTGAAAGCGCACATCTTCGGTAGCAATCAGGGCCTTGATCAGCCACGGCGACATGCTGCTGAGCGGCACCGGCGAGCGGTTTTCGCGAAAGTAGCGGCCAATCTGTACGCCATCGGCAGTGTATACCTCTGAGGGCTGCTCAACACGGGGGTTTTCCAGCTCTTCTAGGCTCGGCGACTTCCCGAACAAGAACATAAAGTTCATGCTCACCAAAATAGGATAGAGCAGAAAGGTACCGGCCCCGATAACAAAAATCCCCCATAGCGTGCGCGAGAGAATGTTAGGCCATCGGCGGGGCGGGGCAGACGGAAGAGTTGTATTCGACGACTTAGGAGCAGACATGCAGAGCGCAGTGAAGCAAACGACACTGGACGAGCCAGCAACGGAGGCGCAAATATACCAGTTCGGGCCGGCCCACAGATGAAAAGACTTCTCCGTATGTCTGTTAGTGGCTGCGCACCTCAATGCACTAGGCCTGCACAGAGGCCAAACCGGCCCGGGCGCGCCGCTTACTGGTTTAAAAAAGCAGGTCTGGCAAGATGAAAGCGAGTACCAAGCAGGCTGCGAATAACTCTAGTCCGATGGCCAGGTAGCAGCCGATGGTTACCAGCTTCCAGAAGCCCCAGCACCACCCGCTGTCCAGGAGGTTGGTCAGTCGTCGGGTGGTAGTAACCAGCAGCCACGGAGCGATGAGCAGGCTCCCCAGCAACAGGGCTATAAGTACCGGCTTAGCCTGCGGGGTGTTCGGCCAGATTTCCTGCGCCAGCCCTAGGTTCAGCACACTAAAAATTACTAGCCCTCCGGTCCACCACAACCCAATCGGCGCCACCGCCGGCAGCGTGTATACTACAAACTGTACAAGTTGCGTACCCAGTGAGGGGCGTGGAGGTGAAGAAGAAGGAGGTGCGTTCATGAGGGGTTCAGGCAACTACAGGGGCTAGTAAAAACACAGCCGTGGAGCGCACTTGAGAGGAAAAGCCAAGGTGCACGCTCAGCGGATGGCAATGGGCGTGGCCGTGGTGGGCGCCCACAGTAGCATCACGTGCAGCAGCGTCCAGAGCAGCAGGCCCAGCAGCACTGCCGAGCCGGGCAGCACTACCGCTATCAAGCGGCGCCACCGCTCCGTGGTAGAAGGTGCCCGTTCGCGCCAGGTAAGGAGTACGGCCAGAGCGGCCAGGCACAGCGCACACAGGAGCAGACCGCCCAGAGTCAAACCCAATTGAGACAAGGTCATGGTGAGGTAAGCTGAAGGGAAAGGGTGAAAGAGATAAGGAAGCGGTTTGCCTTGCGGGCAGGCCTAGTGCTAGCGGGCCGTCAGCTGCGCATAGGCTTCTGACTCAGCGTACGTCCAGCTTTGCCAGCTGTGGTAGCGCGGGTAGGTACGCTTCCAGGCCGCCACGCGCGCCTGAATGGCCGCTTGCGCTTCGTTGGCTGCGGCCTTGGTAGTGGTATAGCTACCGGGCGAACTGATGGTGATATTATCCATACCTCCCAATATGCTTTGGCGAGCGGCCAGTTCAGGCAGTGCCCGCTCGGGCATTTCCAGCAGAAACCCCAGGTCAATGTGCTGAAAGCGCGGACTCAGGTTGTAGCGCACTATCCAGATTTCCCAGTTGCCGAGGGCCAATCCTAGCAGCAAGGCATAGGCGGCCAGGCTGTTCAAGCGCACCAACGAGAAAGCGGAGCGGCGCTGCCATATTTTCAGCAACACAGTGCCCAGCCCAAACAGCGTGAGCAACAAAAACCCATACACACCAATGCGCTTATAGGCTAGCCCTGTATTCACGATGTAGTAGTAATTGCGCAGCGCCACCGATACTACCAGCACGGCATTTTGCACTACCCACACCGTGGCGCCCCAGCGCAGCCAGCCTAAGCCGGGGCCATAGAAGTTGAGGTTCCGGCGGAAAAACCACAGCACAATGCCCATAGCTACCAGAATGCTCAGAATCAGAACGTACGTACCCTCGTGCACAAACTGCGTCAGATCGAAGCCGGGAGCTGGGGTAAAGCCAAACCAGATCCAGTTGATATCAATCACATTCACGATTGCCAGTAAGGTATTTATCAGGCCGAACACGGCTACTGCCACTAGGTATTCTTTCCGCAGATCAAGCGTGCGAAACGCCTTCGTTTGGAAGCTAGGGTTCCGCACCCCAAAGGAGGCCACCCGGTCGCGCTGGCGCCGTACAAATTCACCTAGGCGCGACTCCTGATCGAGGAAGAAGTGAAAGGGAACCACTACCACTGCTCCCGCCGTGAGCAGCAACCCCAGCAGAAAAAAGAGCACGTGCAACACCGATATGGAGGGCAACAGCAGAGCCAGCCACTCCCCTACCCTGGCGAGTACCGCTGCAGCCAGCGCCGCATAACGTGGGTTGGCAGCCGCAAACAAGCAGTGAAATACCACCAGAATAACCAGCGGCAGCAGCAACAGCCGCCCATAGAAACGAACATGGCTCCAGCCGCCACTCCCGCCTCGTGGGAGCCGCAGGTAGGGCAACAGCCCGGGCCATACCCGCATAGCGCTGCCTAGGGCCGTCAGGAAGGCAAAGGCTAGCTGCTGCAAGTGCGGTTGATTAAGAAACCCCAGCACCAGTACCAGTGAGGCTACGCACGCCAGTTTGGCCACGCCCGAGCCTAGTACTACCACGCCGCCTGCACTCAGCAGCACGCCAAACAGCAGGAAACGAAAGTAACCGGAGCGCCACACCGCCGCGTGCCGGGGCAACTGCACCAGATGGGCCCCTACCACCAGCAAGGTGTACAAGGCCAGATTTAGTCCAACCTCCTGGTTCCAGAACAGCACATCAAAAGCAATGGCGCCCAACGGAATCAGGAGCTTTTGCAGCGCAGAAAGCGGTACAGCACGTAGCGGAGGCTGGGAAGGTGCGGCTAAAGCAGTTGGCACGACGGTTTGAAAGGAGGCCATAATCTAAATTATTAAAGTACTTTGTATTTCAAAGTTAATACCCAAAAAAATTTAACCGTTACCGCGCAGCAGCTTTTCTAAAGCCGTCAGATGGTCTTGAAAAGCCGATTTTCCTTCTTTGGAGGCAGCATACGTGGTGTTTGGCTTCTTGCCCACAAACTGCTTGCTTACCAGCACGTAGCCCGCTTTTTCCAGAGCCGCCACGTGGCTGGCCAGGTTGCCATCAGTGAGGTCTAGCGCTTCTTTCAGCTCGTTAAAGCTGACCATTTCATTGGCCATCAGCACCGCCATGACACCCAGCCGCACTCGGTTGTCGAAAGCCTTGTTAAGTGTATGGATAACGTGTTTCACAGAAGCAGGAAAAGCAACGAAATTCAGCAGCGCCCCAGTGGAGCCAGCTGCCAGGTTGAGACGTTAGGTGCGCTCGTAGCGGCTGTACATGAGCAGGCCATACCCAATATGCCCTAGCCCGAAACCGAGCGCAAAGAACGCCAACCCAAAGCCAGGGAGCAACACAGCCAGCAAACCCAGGGCAATTTCAGTCAGACCCAGCCAGCGAATTTCATCGAAGGTGTACTTACTGGCGTTGAGCAGGGCTAGCCCATAAAACAAGAGCAAACCCGGCACAACCAGCCCCACAGCACCCTGCTGAAACAGCGCCACGCAAAACAAGCCTCCAGCCACCAGCGGAATCAGGAGGCTGATGGCCAAGCGGCGGCCCAGGGCGCTCCATACCGGCTGGCCAGCCCGGCGGGCGCGGCGCACCGTGAAGAAGATAGCCACGGCTAAAGCAGCCCCAATTATGCCCAGCGCCAGCACCAGCAACGCCGGCAGTATCTGCTGCCGCTCTTCGGGAGTGCTATGCAGCAGCTGTAGGTAGCCCGCCGTAGGGTAGCGCTGCTCCAGATACCAATGGCCCACCCCTGCCCCTACCAGCGCTACTACCCCTGCTCCTACGCCCGAGAGGCCACTAAGCGAGATGAAACGGGACGACCGCTCCATAATGGCGCGAATCTCGGTAAGCTGAGCAAGTGGATCGGTAGCGGGCTGCGTCATAATTGAAAAGCACTTTGTATTGCAAAGCAAGAAAAGAATTGAGCTATTTCCTAGCTTGAACTTGGTAATTTCTTCTGACTTCCTTGCAAAGCCAATTGGCAATGAAGGTTTAGGTAGCGTACCTACCTAGTAAATCAGTGCATACTGGAAAGCACCAATAGCCTGATCCGGCTTGTCTCGACTATCCTAGGTAAAGTCTTGCTGAAAACCACTTTGCTTTGCTCAGGTACCTAGTAGCGCAGGCCAGCAAAACTTGCTGCTGTCAAATCCAGCTGTTATACAAAGCTGAAGCATCTCGCTGAAGTCGTTGGCTTGCTTTTGCAAGCTCAGCACGTGAGATGCTCCGCCTCTACATGACGGTTTTTCGTTTGTAGGCCCCACACCGTGGCATCAGATGACCGTGCGCTACAAGTGCCTTCTTTCCTTCGTTCAGCCAAAACACGCCCTTTCGCGTAGCTTACGGCCATGAAGCTGCGTCTCCAGTTATTTGAGTTTGAAGATTTGCCTTGGTTTCCGGCGGTTATCCGGGCCGGCATGATGGATTATCTGCGGTTCATGATTTCCACTTTGGGTACCTACCAGCCCATTGTACCTCTGCTTCAGCAGGCGCTACGCAGTACCAACCAAACCCACATGCTGGAATTAGGGGCCGGGGCCGGGGGCGGCACGGCTGGCGTCTTGCGCCGGCTGCAGACCACTGGCCTTCCGGAGGCCCGCGTGACACTCACGGATTTGTACCCCCAACCGGCCGCTTGGCAGCAGTTGCAAGAGCACACTCCGGGCCTTTCGTTTGAGCGGAGTGCCGTTGATGCCACCGCCGTAGCACCTTCTCTCACTGGGTTTCGCACTATTTTCTCGGCGTTTCACCATTTCTCGCCGCCCGCTGCAGAAGCTATTCTGGCCGATGCGGTACGGCAGCAGGCCGGCATTGGCGTATTTGAGGGCGCAGGCAAACATTGGGGCGAAATTCTGCTGGCCTGCACCGTACTGCCCATCGCGCAGCTGCTCATCACCCCCTTTATCCGGCCTTTCCGGCTTAGCCGGCTCTTTTTCACCTATCTGGTCCCACTGATTCCCTTATTCACTATCTGGGACGGGTGCGTTTCCATCTTGCGCATGTATCCGCCCGAGCAGTTGCTTGCCCTAGCCCAACGTGCCGACCCAACCGGTAGCTTTGTGTGGCAGGCAGGGGTAGTGCGCCACTGGTGGGGACCCAAGGTAACCTACCTGATAGGCATACCCGCCAAAACTACTGGCTAAGCTGTAGCTTGCACACCTCGCCGGCGGCTTAGGGCCGCGTGGCGCCTGCCTCTGCCGAAGCTGCCGCTCCTTTCTATGTCTTTTGCTGCCTACCGCCGCGCGCTGCCCTTACTGCGCATTCCTTTTTCGGTGTATCTGATGCCGGTTTTCTGGTTTGGGTTAAGCGCCTTGCGGCAGCCCTTTAGCCCCATTCGGGCGGCGGGTGTATTTGTGGTGCTGCACCTGCTGGCATATCCGGCCTCCAATGGCTACAACAGCTACTACGACCGCGACGAAGGCAGCATCGGCGGATTGCGACGCCCACCCAAAGTCTCGCGCGAGTTGCTGCACCTCGTCTGGCTTTTCGATGTGCTGGCCGTGCTAGGAGCCCTGCTGCTGAGCCCGCTGTTTGCGGGATTGGTGGCCGTTTACTTGCTGGTTTCGAAGGCGTACAGCTATGAAGGAATCCGGCTGAAAAAGTATCCGCTGCTCAGCACCGCAGTAGTGGTGGTATTCCAGGGGGCGTATACGTTCCTGATGACGCAAATCGGCGTTGGAGCCAGCCTTATTACCCTCTCCGCACCCGACAACCTGCTGCTGGCCTTGGTTAGCACGTTGTTTCTGTGCGGCTCTTACCCGCTTACCCAGGTATATCAGCACGCGGAAGATGCCCAGCGCGGCGACCGTACGTTGAGCTTACGTCTGGGCATTCGGGGCACGTTTGTGTTTGCTGGCGTAGCGCTGGCTGGGGGTGCAGCCTTGCTAGCCGCAACCTACCTCGCCCGCCACGAGCCGCAGCATCTCCTGATTTTTCTGGTTGCTACCGGCCCCGTAGTGCTGCTGTTTGGGCGGTGGGCTCATGCCGTTTGGCAGCAGGAAGCCGCCGCTGATTTCGACCACACCATGCGCATGAACCAGGTGTCGTCGTTGTGTATGAGCGCGGCCTTTATCCTGATGCTGTTCTGGTAGGTTTAAGGCCGGCCAGGGGGTAGTAAATCCGTCTTTATCAGGCACCTTTTCATGTGTCGATAAGCACACCCCAACTGCCATAACCTAGTATGGTCGGGCTTGCGTACAACGTACTAGCCTCTCGCTTTTCCCAAACTCCCATGCGCCCGTATCCGCTGTTGCTTTTACTTTCGCTGGCCGTTGCCTGCTCCTCGCCTGCTACTGAGCAAGATTCTGCCGCGGCTTCGGAGGCAGCCAGCGGCGCAGATGCTGCTCTTGAGCCAGTAGAGCCCATGGACACAGCGCGCCCCGCCGCCATACCAGTGCAAGCCGATACGCTGCTCACGGCCCGCAGCCAGCACAAGTTTTCATCGGCAGCTACCCCCGATGCATTTTCGCTGGTGTTGCGCGGGCCGGCGGTGCTTACCAGCGAAGCTACGTTCACCGTCACTACTTCTTCTGGCCAGGTAATTTTCCGCGAGGTACTGCCCGCTACTGATTTGGAGGCGGCCATGGTATATGAAATGAAAGGACCCACTGCCACCCAGGCCGAGCGTGAAGCCTACGTCAGGCGCCGGGTGCGGGAGTTTTTTGCCGACAAAAACTTCCAGCGCCCAGCGGTGGCCGCCACAGCCACATATCCGGCCGATACGGAAGCACCAGCCAGCTCCGACCGCGCCGCCTGGGACGATTTGCGGCGCCGCCCAGATGCCATCAGCTTTCAGTATCTAGTGGGCAAGGAAGACCGCCACACCATTGCCTGGTCGCCGCTGCGCAAGCAGGTTGTGCGCCTTCCCTAGGTCACAAAAAAGCCGAAGCGCTACTGCTTCGGCTTTTTTTATGCGGGTCATCGTTCTGCTTACTCCGTATCGAACTCGATACCGGCCTGGCGCAGAGCTTCCGCTAAATCGGCGGCAAACGTATCGTAGGGTACATAGCCGCGTGCCAGCACATAGCCCTGGCTGCCTACGCGCAAAATTGTCGTCGGGAAGCCTTGCACGCCTATTTTGCCCACGGCGGCAAATTCCAGCAGCGTCCCCCGAATCACCTCGGGCTTAGTTAGTGCCTGCCGGAATTCAGCGGGGTCAATGCCGTACTTGGCCACCAGAGGCTCATAGGTGGCCAGGTCGTTCAGGTCGGCGCCGTCGCGGAAATAGGCCTGCTGCACTTCATGGGCAAATTGTGCGGCCTGCGGTTGGCGCAACTGCCGAAACGCATGGATGGCCCGGCACGGGGGCTCGGAGTTCAGCATGTAGCTGCCCTCTTCTCCCTTAGCTCGGAACGCCGCTCCAACCGGCACCCCAGTTACGCGCTCCATCTGCTGCAGGGCTCCTGATAAAGTCGGCCACTCTTCGCCGATAGGGCCAACCTGCTCGCCTGTTATCATCCCGCCGCACAGTACCGATACGTCTACTAGCCCAGTAAATTCCTGCTGCGCGCGCCGGATAACGCTGCTCATACCGTAGCACCAGCCACAGAGCGGATCAGAAATGTAAAGAAGTTCGGGGAGGTCGGGTTGCTGTTCCATAAAACAAAGAACACATAGACCGAAGCCTAACTCCAAGTTTATCCGATAATCTGTTGTGAGGTTGTACTTAATAATGCGCCATATAACAGCGCTAATATCAACTTTTCTTTTATATATAAATTATCATATACATATTTAGAAAAGACAATTTTTTATTGTTTATTTAATGATAGTAGTCTGAATAGCTGTTTGAAAACCAAACTAATTCTCTACGACCATGAGCCAGCAGAAATACTCATTAGGCACACTCACCAAGGGAGCCGCTTTTACTGCAGCGCTCCTGCTAGGAGGAATATCGGCTTCACTAGGAGCGACATTGCGTTGGATTGGCACTTCCGGTATAGCTACTGATTTTAACAACGCTAGCAGCTGGGAAACAGTGAACCCTACTACCTATGTAAGGACTGGAGCAGGAACTGCCCCCACCAGCGCCGACATTTTAGTTTTCGACGGAAGCACTAGAGCTAATCCCGTTGTGCAGAAAGAAATTGGCAGCATAACAGTGGGTCAAATCATTCTAATCAACAATGTGAGTGTTGATTTGCTTGGGCCCTCTACTAGTAATGGAGCAGGTACTATACTAGTAAACAACCTGACTGGAAACGATTTGCTAGTACCATCAGGATCAAGCTTAACCTTACGGTCTACTGCCTCTACCACCAACCGTTACATCGTTATCTCGCTTACATCTGGCGCTACGGGCGTAATAAATGGAGTGGTGAACCTAAACGGTAATACCAATGGTCAGCCGTTGCCGCAACGCCTGACGGCAGTGAGTGCCAATGCTATTCAGGTGCAAACTGGCGGTTCTATCATTGCGCGCAGTATTTACGGTCACCCTTTCGGAACTAGCGGAGCTATACCCAGTGGTAATGCTAATACTAATGATGATATAGTTGGGGGCTCAGGTTCTGTCGTGTTTAATTCCGGTGCCACCTTTCAACAACTTTCCGGAACTGATCCATTCACACCATTCAGCAGTGGCGCTAGCCCAGTTGCAGTATTCAATGCTGGCAGTACCTATATTTATTCCGGTGGCACCCTTTCCCCGGTGGGCCAGCAGTATGGCAACCTAGAGCTGCGCACGGCCGCTACCGTGGCTGGCACCCGTAACCTGATTATTCTCAATAACCTTACCGTATCGGGCGCTACGGTCAACCTCAACGTGATTGGGGGCACACCGCCGGTTACCACGGCTACACCCCAAATAGCCGGTACCACAATCGGGGGGGATATTATCATCAATGCCAATGGTGCTACCGCCGGCAGCCTCATATTTAATCCCGGCTCTGCTAGTAATGTAACACTGAACGGAGCAGTTGCACAGTCAGTGGGTGGAATTGGCAGCGGCACGGGCTCCGGCACCTTAACTTTTGGCAGCCTGGCCCGCCTAGTGGTGAACAACACCTCCACGGGTGGCGTAACGATGCTTAAGCCCGTGACAGTGGCCGGGCTTACCTTAACCAATGGCCTTCTTACTACCCTACCAACCGGCGGAGTCAGCAACGTAATTACCGTGCCTTTCGCGGTTAACTCCAGCTCCGATGCCCTGGTTACCGGGGGCAGCCCAACCAGTTTCGTGAATGGCCCGCTTACCCGCGTTATTACGGGCACCGAAACCGGCCAACCGACTATAGTGTACCCCATTGGGGCCATTCGGGGTACTACGCCGGTGTACCGGCCCTTAACGTTCAACCCTAACCAGCCATCGGCCAGCTCCTATACGGCGCAGCAGTTTGAGGGCTCGCCGCCCGCCCGCAGCTTCCCGCCCTCCGATCCGGCCAGCATTAAGCGCGTATCCCGCATCCGCTACTTTACCCTGACTGCGCCAGGAGCGACTTTTAACAATGGCAGAATTACGCTTTCCTTCGGGACAGATGATCAGGTTGATAATGCTGGTTTCCTGCGTATTGCCCAGAGCGTAGGCTCCAATTGGGTGAGCGTGGGCGGCAATACCAGCTTTACGGCTATTACTCCTCCTTATTACGCCGGCGCCATCACTTCCGGTATTCCGTTCAGCACCCTGGGCGATTTTGTACTATCAAGCACGCAGATAAGTCAGGCTCCTGGCAATAATCCTCTGCCCGTTGAGCTGACCAGTTTTTCCGCTTCCCGCCAGCCACAAGGCATCTTGCTGAAATGGATAACCGCTGCTGAAAAAGGAAATGCTTTCTTCGAGGTGCAGCGCAGCCCCGATAGAGAAGCCTTTACTGCGCAGGGTCGCGTAAACGGCAATGGCACTACCGCCACGGGCGCGGCGTACTCCTTCCTTGACCGCACTCCCCTCTCTGGTACTAGTTACTACCGCCTGCGCAAAGTAGACGTGGATGGCACCGAAGTATATTCTCAAGTAGTGGCCGTAAGCGGCAGCCACGAGCTGGAAGCTTCTTTCTACCCAAACCCCAGCAACACCACCGTTACCTTGCCTGCTACTGGTAGCCTAGTGAAATATCGGATCTTCTCCTCCACGGGCCAGAATATGGTTACCGGCGAAGCTCTTGGAGGCTCGGAAATTGACATCCGGAAAGTGCCGGCCGGTCTGTATTTCGTGGAGCTCACCAGCGGAGATAAGCACCGGGTGCAACGCTTTATGCGGCAGTAAGCGGCCGTTAGTTTACTAGGTCCAATACCAGCTTAAAGGCCCGTTCTGCAATTGCAGAACGGGCCTTTAAGCTGGTATTGGACCTAGTGTGTTTCTGACTAGTTAGCCATTCATGGCCATCAGGAACTCTTCGTTGTCGCGGGTGCCTTTCATGCGGTCCTTCAGGAACTCCATTGCCTCAGAGGCCGTCATATCCGACATGAACTTGCGCAGCACCCAGATGCGGTTGAGCTCGTCCTTGCTCATGAGCAAGTCCTCGCGGCGGGTGCCGGAAGCCGGTACGTCGATGGCGGGGAAGATCCGCTTGTTGGCCAGTTTGCGGTCCAGCTGCAATTCCATGTTGCCGGTACCTTTGAATTCCTCGAAGATAACCTCGTCCATTTTGGAGCCAGTTTCAATCAGGGCTGTAGCAATGATGGTCAGCGAGCCGCCATCCTCTACGTTTCGAGCGGCACCAAAGAAGCGCTTGGGCTTGTGCAGGGCATTAGCATCCACACCACCCGACAGAATTTTGCCGGAAGCTGGCTGCACCGTGTTATAGGCGCGGGCTAGGCGGGTGATGGAGTCAAGCAGAATCACCACGTCATGGCCACATTCCACCAAGCGCTTGGCTTTCTCCATGGCAATGGTGGCAATCTTCACATGACGGTCGGCCGTTTCATCGAAGGTAGAGCTAAGCACTTCAGCTTTCACCGAGCGGGCCATGTCCGTCACTTCTTCCGGGCGTTCGTCAATCAGCAGAATCATCAGGTACACCTCGGGGTGGTTTTCGCTGATAGCGTTGGCAATTTCCTGCAGCAGCACCGTTTTACCGGTTTTGGGCTGGGCCACAATCAGACCGCGCTGGCCTTTACCGATAGGAGCAAACAAGTCCAGAATGCGGGTGCTGTACTGCCCCGATTTGGTGGTCAGCTTCAGACGCTCCTCGGCAAACAGCGGCGTGAGGTTGTTGAACGGAATCCGGTCGCGGGCTTCTTCCACGCTGCGGCCGTTAATGCCTTCCACGCTTACCAAGGCAAAATACTTCTCGCCGTCGCGGGGCGGACGAATGGTGCATTTTACCGTGTCGCCGGCCTTCAGAGTGAACTGCTTTACCTGCTGCGGCGACACATAAATATCATCGGGCGAGGCTAAGTAGTTGTAGAAGGGGCTGCGTAGGAAACCATAGCCACCATCGGGCATCATTTCTAGGGTACCGTCGCCGGGAATCGTAATATCGAACTCCTGACGGGCGGGGCGCTGGTCGGGCTGGCGCTCTGGGCGCTCGGCACGCTCAGGGCGGGGCTGTTCTACGCCACCGTTCAGCTGACGCTGTTCCATCCGTTGCTGACGCTGCAACTCGCGAGCGGCGTATCGCTCTTCGCGGCGCTGCTCCCGTTGCTCGCGGCCATCTGGCCGACCGCCTTCCCGCAGGGCGCGGGGCTGCTGGTCCATCCGGCCCTCACGGCCGCCACCTTCAGTGCGGAAATCGGCGCGAGGTGCATCATTGCGCGACTCCCGGGGCTGGTCATTGGCGCGGCCATTACCTTCTGCCCGGCCTTCACGGCCACCTTCGCCCCGGAACTCGGACCGAGGCGCGTCGTTGCGGTATTCGCGGCCTTCGCGGAAAACCCGGGGCTGCTCAGGGCGGCCTTCGCGGGCCGGAGCCGGACGGGTTTCAGGAGCGGCAGTATAGGTTTCGGCGGAAACGGGGGCTAGCTCCGGTACCGCAGTTGGGGCAGCCTCTGCGGGCGCATCTACTTCGGCTACGGCAACTGCTTCATCCGAAGAAGCCAAGGGAGCCACAATGGGCCGGCCAGCACGGTCGGTGCGGGCGCGGCGCTCAGGGCGCTGGTACAATTTCACGGGGCGCTCCGGGCCGGCTTCGGTATCTGCCTCAGGCGTTGCGTTGGGGGCCGGAGTTTCCGGTACCTCGGCAGCCGGGGCAGCTACACGCGGCGCAGCCTCCGGTTCAACTGCCGGAACCTCAGCCACGGGAGCAGGTGCCTCTGCCACCGCTACGTCAGCTACAGACGCCTCGGCGGTAGCGCGGGCCGGGGCTTTGGCGCGGGTTGCGGCAGGGCGCGGCGCGCGGGGTGCCCGCGGCGCAGCCGTTTTGGCAGCCGGAGCGGCAGCAGGCTCCGCAACCGGGTCAGCTACAACCTCGGACGCAGCGGCCGCGACCGATTTAACTTTTTGAGGAAGCTTATCTGGGGGCGTTATAGCTTGCTGGTCGAGAATCTTGTAAATCAGATCCTGCTTGCTGAGTTTCTTGAAATTGCCAACTTTCAGGTTTTCAGCAATTTCTTTTAGTTCGGACAACAGTCGGTCCTTTAACTCGTCAATAGTGTACATATAGGAAGCTGAGCGAAAAAATCAGGCGGGGAGGCAAATAGCCAAAATGGGCAGCACAGGGCATTCTGGGCACAGGGAGCAACCGCAGTGCGGTGCCAGACGCAAAGAAAAGCGGTGATAAAAAATCCTTGGGTGGGGGCCGGGCGGCAGTAGAGAAAACTTCAGGCCAGACGCGGGAAAAAGCCCCAACAGGTCCGGCAGCCAACTCCGGCTTATACGTGCAATGTTAGCGCAATACACCGGAACTGCCAAATCCTGTTACAGATTTTGCAGATTGGATTGAGTACGGAAGTTACGGCAAGAAGGATACAGGTAGCCAGCCGCTTATACCGCAACCTTCTCGGCCCCATTATCATTCCCAACCCCACTTATTTGTCAATTAAGGCCTAGGCCGAAAAGTAGCCTTAATCGAAGACAGCTTGATTTTTTTGAGCCGGTCCGTATCAATACAGATAAGCCGTTTACTTTTGTCTGATTCCATTTCGCGTTTTCTGCCGTTATGCTGCAAGTTTCTGTCCTGAGAGAGCACACCGATGCCGTGCTGGCCGGTTTGGCCAAAAAACACTATAAAACTGCCGAAGCCGATGTGCAGTCTATTCTAACCCTTGACCAGCGCCGCAAGGAACTGCAAACAGCTCATGACTCGGCCCAGGCCGAAGCCAACGAGCTGGCCCGGCAGATTGGCGGGCTGATGAAATCGGGCGATAAAGCCGGGGCCGAAACCCTGAAAGCCCGCACTGCCGAGCTCAAGCAGCAAACCAAAGCCCACGCCGACGAGCTCAGCCAAGTGGAAATTGCGCTACAGGAACAGCTTTACAAACTACCTAACTTACCCCACGCCAGTGTACCCACTGGCCGCTCCGCCGAAGACAACGAGGTAGTACGCGAAGTGGGCCAGCAGCCTACGCTGCCGGCTGGTGCTCAGCCCCATTGGGAGCTGATTAAGAAGTACGATATCATTGACTTCGACCTCGGCGTAAAAATCACTGGCGCTGGTTTTCCTGTCTATAAAAAGCAAGGCGCCCGTCTGCAGCGCGCCCTCATCAACTTCTTCCTGGATGAGGCCCGCGACGCTGGCTACACTGAAATTCAGCCGCCGATTCTGGTAAACGAAGCCTCCGGATACGGTACCGGCCAGCTCCCCGACAAGGAGGGCCAGATGTACCACGACGCCCAGGATAACCTCTACCTCATCCCGACGGCTGAAGTGCCGATTACCAATCTTTATCGCGACGAGATTATAGCCACCGATAAGCTCCCTATCCGGAACGCGGGCTACACGCCGTGCTTCCGCCGCGAGGCGGGCTCGTGGGGTGCCGATGTACGCGGCCTTAACCGCTTGCACCAGTTTGATAAGGTAGAGATTGTGCAGGTAGCCTTGCCCGAGCAGAGCTACGCCATTCTGGAGGAAATGCTGGCCCACATTGAAGGGCTGCTCCAGAAACTGCAGCTTCCGTACCGCGTGCTGCGCCTCTGCGGCGGCGACATGGGCTTCACCTCAGCCCTGACGTACGACCTGGAAGTGTGGAGCGCCGCCCAAGGCCGCTGGCTGGAAGTATCGTCGTGCTCGAACTTTGAAACCTATCAGGCCAACCGCCTGAAGCTGCGCTACCGCGGCGAAAACGGCAAAACCCAGCTCCTGCATACGCTCAACGGCTCGGCGCTGGCTCTGCCTCGTATTGTGGCGGCGTTGCTTGAAAACAACCAGCAGGAAGACGGTATACATCTGCCGGAGGTACTCCACTCCTACTGCGGTTTCAGCAAGATTAGCTAACAAACCAACCCTAGTAAAAGCCCGCCGGACAGATGTCCGGCGGGCTTTTACTTTTCAATAGGCTGAAGGATTTACTACCCTCTCGTTCATGAGTAATCCCTGGCAGGTGCTTAACCGATAATGAGTTCCTCGAAATACTAACAAACATTAGTTTGTACGCGTTATTATCTTTACTTTGGTCCTTGCGTCACCTGTCTTCTCCCACCCATGTTGTTCAATCCTGAAGTTGAGTGTTTGCCGCTCCCGCAGCTCCGGGCGTTGCAAAACGTGCGCCTTAAGGAGCAGGTGCAGTACGTGTACCAGCGCGTACCATTTTACCGGCAGAAACTCGATGAATTGGGCATCAACCCCAATACCTTTAAGGGCTTAGAGGACCTAGGAAAGCTCGGCTTCACTCAGAAAAAAGACCTCCGCGACAATTACCCATTTGGCTTATTTGCCGTGCCTCAGCCAGAGGTGGCGCGCCTACACTGCTCCAGCGGCACCACTGGCAAAGCCACCGTAGTAGGCTACACCGCCGAGGACTTGCAGATTTTTGCCGAGGTAGTGGCTCGCTCTCTGGCCGCTGCCGGCTGCCGACCGGGCATGAAACTCCAGAATGCCTACGGCTATGGCCTGTTTACCGGCGGCCTTGGCATCCACTACGGCGCCGAAAAGCTGGGCCTGACGGTTATTCCCGTTTCGGGGGGTAGTACCGACCGGCAAGTACAGCTGCTGCAAGACTTTCAGCCTGAAATCATCTGTGCTACTCCCTCCTACGCTCAGGTGCTGGCCGAAGAATTAAAGCGGCGCCATGTTCCGCTAGAAACCCTCAACCTGCGCTACGCCGTGTTGGGCGCCGAGCCCTGGAACGAGGCCATTCGCGACCAAGTGCAAGAGGGCCTGCACGTACAAGCCACTAATATTTACGGTCTCAGCGAGATTATGGGGCCGGGCGTTTCGCAGGAAGACGTGGACGAACGGGGCACGGGCAGCTACATCTGGGAAGACCATTTCTACCCCGAAATAGTACATCAGGAAACGGGCGAGCCCGTAGCTGAGGGTGAGTATGGCGTGCTGGTGCTCACTACCCTCACTAAAAAGGCCATGCCCATTCTGCGCTACTGGACCGGCGACATCACCAACCTTTCTTACGAGCACTCCCACAAACGCACCCACGTGAAAATGGGTCCCATCCGTGGCCGCGCCGATGACATGCTTATCATTCGGGGTGTCAACTTCTTTCCAACGCAAGTCGAAGACATTATCAGCAGCCTAGAGCATGTAAGCCCTTACTACCAGGTGGTGGCTTCGCGTCGGGGTAACTTAGATGAGGTGGAGGTAAACGTAGAAATTGCGGAAACCCTCATGCGGGAGTTGGGCCTAGACTCCTTAACCGATGACATTGTGCAGCAACACGACCGCCTGAAGTTGCTGAAAGGAGCATTTGCCAAGAAAATCAAAGACAACATTGGCCTGAGTATGAAGGTAACGCTGCTTGCGCACGGGCAGTTGCCGCGTAGCGAAGGCGGGAAATTGAGCCGCGTCAAAGATTTGCGCAATCTTTAGAAGGCCGTTGGCGTACGGCTACTGACCCTCTACCACCCACCTATGATTACGACTCGCAAAACCAACAAGCGCCAGCTTATTCTGGAAGAAGCCGCGAAGCTGTTCAAGCAAAAAGGCTTCAGTGGCGCCTCCATGCGCGATTTGGCCGGCGAAGTAGGCATTGAGGCCGCTAGCATGTACAACCACATCAAGTCCAAGGACGAGATTCTGGAGCTGATCTGCTTTCGGGTATCGGGCATGTATATTTCTCAACTGGCCGAAATTGAGGCTACCAGCGCATCGTACGTCGAGAAAATCAAGGCCCTGATCAGCCTCCATATCAGGCTAATGATTGAGGATGGCGCCGCCGTATCGGTAGCCAACCACGATTGGAAATACCTGCCCGAACCAGCCCTAACGGAGTTTAAAAACACACGCAAGCAGTATGAGAAAGGCTTTGCGGCCCTCATTGAGCAGGGCATTGCGGCCGGCGAGTTTCAGCCCGTGAACGTGTCGGTGGCCTTGTTTACTATTCTATCGGCCGTGCGCTGGGTAGAGCTGTGGTACCGCCCCGGCCGCGAGCTATCGGCCGAAGAATTGGAAGCCAACATTATTACCATGCTCCTTACCGGGCTGGAGAAAAAGTAACCATGAGCCGTTTTCATAAAGTAAAAATCAAGAGCATCGTCCGCGAAACCCCGGACTGCGTGAGCGTATCCCTGGACGTGCCCGCCGACCTACGCGAGACGTTTAAATTCACCCAGGGCCAGTACCTTACCTTCCGCCGCGAACACGAGGGCGAAGAGTTGCGCCGCTCCTACTCCATTTGCAGCAGCCCGCTTGATAACGAGTGGCGCGTGGCCATCAAGAAAGTGCCGGAAGGCCGTTTTTCCTCGCTGGCCGTGGAAAAGCTACGGGTAGGTGAAGAGTTGGAGGTGATGCCGCCCATGGGCCATTTCTACACGGAGTTGCATCCTGATCAGCAGAAGCTTTATGTGATGTTTGCGGCGGGTAGCGGCATTACGCCGGTGATGTCCATCATCAAAACGGTGCTCCTGACGGAGCCTAACAGCCAGGTGTACCTGATTTATGGTAACCGCGGCCGCAACTCCATAATTTTCAAGGAGGAAATTGAGGCTCTGAAAAACAAGTTTGTTAACCGCCTCAGCGTCTACCACATCTTGAGCCGTGAGCAGGGCGACACCGACCTGCTATTCGGCCGCATTAACGCCGAGAAAGCCCGCCTGTTTTTGCAGAAGATTGTGCCTGCCCGCGAAATTGACGAGTGCTTTATCTGCGGCCCGGAGGAGATGATCAACGATGTGAGGGACGTACTAACCGAAGCGGGAGTAGCTTCTGAGAAAATTCACTTCGAGATGTTCACCTCGGCTGGCTGTGCCCAGCGTGCGGCTGCTCGCCAGGCCCAGCGCCCCGCCGGCGAAGATGACAAGCACAGCCAGGTTACCGTGCAGCTCGAAGGCACGAAGCGCATCCTGGAAATGTCGTACTACGGCGACACCATTTTGGATGCCCTGCTAGAGACCGGCGCCGATGCGCCCTACTCCTGCAAAAACGGCATGTGTAGCACCTGCCGCTGCCGCGTGACGGAAGGCACCGTAGAAATGGATGTGAACTACTCTCTATCCGACACCGAAGTAGCTAAAGGTTACGTCCTCTCCTGCCAGGCCCGCCCTACCTCGGAGAAAGTAACCGTCGATTTTGACCAGTAAGCAGCCTAGTATTAGATTTTACTAGCCCACTTAGAACTTTAGGAGTTAGAACCCAAACTTTTCTCTACATTTAACTAACGAATGTTAGTTAAGCTTTGTTAAAGAGGCATGGAAACGCTAGAACTCACCCAGGAAGAACAGTTTCAGGCCCGTATTGATGCGGATGTGCGCATTGAGCCCAAAGATTGGATGCCCGATGCCTACCGCAAGACCCTCATTCGCCAGATTTCGCAGCACGCGCACTCTGAGCTGGTGGGTATGCTGCCAGAAGGCAACTGGATTACGCGGGCTCCTTCGCTCAAGCGCAAGTCCATCTTGCTGGCCAAGGTGCAGGACGAAGCCGGCCACGGCCTCTACCTGTACTCGGCTGCTGAAACCCTAGGCACTTCCCGCGACCAAATGCTGGCCGACCTGCACTCCGGCAAAGCCAAGTATTCGAGCATTTTCAACTACCCGACCCTGAGCTGGGCCGATATGGGCTGCGTGGGCTGGCTGGTAGATGGTGCCGCCATTCTGAACCAGGTGCCGCTGTGTCGTACCTCGTATGGCCCGTATGCTCGCGCTATGGTGCGCGTGTGCAAGGAGGAAAGCTTCCACCAGCGCCAGGGCTTTGAAATCATGCAGACCTTATGCGAGGGCTCACCGGAACAAAAGGCTATGGCGCAGGAAGGCCTTAACCGCTGGTGGTGGCCCACGCTGATGATGTTCGGCCCGAAGGATTCCGAGTCGCCTAACACGGCCCAGTCGATGAATTGGCGTATCAAGCGCTTTACCAACGACGAGCTACGCCAGAAGTTTGTGGACATGATGGTACCCCAGGCCGAGTTCCTGGGCCTTACGGTGCCCGACCCCAACCTGAAGTGGAATGAAGCCAAGCAAGGCTACGATTTCGGCGACGTGGACTGGGAAGAGTTCTGGAACGTGGTGAAGGGCAACGGCATGTGCAACAAAGAGCGTTTGCAGGCCCGCGTACAAGCCCACGAAGAAGGTGCTTGGGTACGCGAAGCGGCCTTGGCCCACGCCGAAAAACGCAAGCAACGCGAAGCCGTAGCCGCGTAGCCCGTTCTGAATTACCCGTTCTGCTGAGCTTGTCGGAGCATTTTGCTTGAGTTTGCGGAGTTCCCACCCAACTCCAGCTCGCGAAATGCTCGGATAAGCCCAGCAGAACGGCCCATTTTACTAGGTGCCTGAACTCCTGGAACCCTAAGCTCCCAATACTCCCGAGAAATGACGCAAAAAGAATGGCCGCTGTGGGAAGTTTTCATCCGCAGCAAGCAAGGCCTCGACCATAAGCACGTGGGCAGCCTCCATGCCGCCGACGCTGAAATGGCCATCCAGAACGCCCGCGACGTGTACACGCGCCGCCTCGAGGGCGTCAGTATCTGGGTAGTGGAGTCGACGCACGTGCACGCCTCTAACCCCGATGACGCGGCTGCGTTCTACGAGCCAGCCAACGACAAAATCTACCGCCATCCGACCTTTTACCAGGTGCCGGATTCCATCAAGCACATGTAATGATGACGGACTCCACGACGCCCGCGCAAGTCGCCGCCGCTGCTACTACCCCCGAAATGCAGGCGAACCTGTTTTCCTTTGTGCTGCAGCTAGCCGATACCAGCCTGATTTTGGCCCACCGCCTCTCGGAGTGGTGCGGCCACGGCCCTATTCTGGAGCAGGACTTAGCCATGGCCAACATTGCCTTGGATTTGCTGGGAGAAGCTCGTAGCTACTATCAGTACGCGGCAGAGCTGGAAGGCAAAGGGCGCACCGAAGACGATTTGGCTTACCTGCGCAGCGCCGTGGAATACCGCAACCCGCTACTTGTGGAGCAGCCCAACGGCGACTTCGCCAGCACCATCGTACGGCAGTTTATCTACGACTGCTTCCACTACAATTTGCTGCTTCAGCTGAAATCGGGCCCAGATGCGCACCTAGCGGCCATTGCCGAGAAATCGGTGAAGGAAGCGGCGTATCACATCAAGTGGAGCTCTGAGTGGATCATTCGCCTAGGTGACGGAACCGAGGAAAGCCGCCGCCGCGTAGAAAAAGCCATTGATAATTTGTGGCGCTACTCGGGCGAGCTTACTACCCCTTCGGCCACCGAGAAGGCCCTGCAGGCAGACGGTTTCGTGCCTGACTACGCGGCGCTTCAGCAACAGATTGACGCCCACGTAGCCCGCGTGTTTGACGAAGCCACCTTGCCAGTGCCCCAAGGCGTGTTTATGCAGAAAGGCGGCAAAGAGGGTCGCCACTCTGAGCACTTGGGCTACTTGCTGGCTGAGCTACAGTACCTCCAGCGTACGTATCCCGGTTTGCAATGGTAGAGCACCTAGCGGCACCGACTGAGGAGCACATCTGGCAGCTGCTGGAAGAGGTTTCCGACCCGGAAGTGCCCGTGCTCAGCATCCTGGACCTGGGCATTGTGCGCGCAGTGCGGGTAGAAGGTGAGGAAGTGCATGTAACCATCACGCCCACCTACTCTGGCTGCCCGGCCATGAACGTAATTGCCACCGAAATTCGGCTGCGCCTGCTCTCGGAAGGCATTACCAAGGTGCACATCCATAACCAACTCAGCCCCGCCTGGACAACCGATTGGATGAGCCAGGCCGGCCGCGAGAAGCTCGAGGCCTATGGTATTGCGCCACCTGTTGATGGCACTGCTACGGGCCACATGCTCAACCTTTTCGGCAAAGACACAGCCGTACGTTGCCCGCTCTGCAAGTCCGAGAACACGCACTTGGTTAGCCAGTTCGGCTCTACCGCCTGCAAAGCTCACTACCAGTGCGACGACTGCCTTGAGCCCTTCGATTACTTTAAATGCCATGCGTAACTTGAGTCGATACGCATGAACGTCCTGCTGAGCTGGTCGAAGCATCTCGCGCGCTGCTGGTGCTAGGCCAGTTGGTTAGTCAGAGGTAGAGATGCTTCGACCAGCTCAGCAGGACGGACGATTTTGTTCTCTCCCACCCTACTACTCATGTCCGATACTCCTTCCCTACTTTTCTCGATTGATGGTGGCGTAGCTACCATTTGCTTCAACCGGCCCCAGGTTTTCAATAGCGTAAACAAAGAGGTAGCCTTGGCGCTGCAACAGCATCTGCGCGAGTGCCAACAAAACCCAGAGGTTCGCGCCGTGCTGCTTACTGGCACCGGCAAAGCCTTTTGTGCTGGCCAGGACCTAGCAGAAATCACCGGCCCCGATAGCCCAGAAGTAGCCGAGATTGTAGAGAAGTTGTACAACCCCATTGTGGAGCTGATTCGGGCCTTGGAAAAACCCGTAGTGGCGGCCGTGAATGGCGTGGCGGCCGGTGCTGGTGCCAATCTGGCCCTCGCCTGCGACATTGTGGTAGCCAAGGAATCGGCTTCATTTATTCAGGCGTTCAGCAAGATTGGGTTGATTCCGGACAGTGCGGGCACCTACTTTCTGCCGCGCCTGATTGGAATGCAGCGCGCTTCGGCCCTGATGATGACCGGCGACAAGGTTTCGGCCACGGAAGCCGTGCAAATGGGCATGATTTACAAGACCTTCCCCGACGACGTATTCGAGCAGGAAGCCCAGGCCCTGGTGAAGAAGCTAGCCGCCATGCCAACGAAGGGCTTGGCGTATACCAAGCAGCTGCTGAACGTATCGTTCAGCAACGACCTGACCCAGCAGCTACGCTACGAAGCCGACTTCCAGCTCCGCGCCGGCAGCACCTCTGACTACCGTGAGGGGGTAGCGGCCTTTATCGAGAAACGTCAACCTAGCTTCACGGGCCAATGATTATCGGCATTATCGGGAGCGGAGCCATGGGAGCCGGCATCGCGCAAGTGGTAGCCACCGCAGGCCACACCGTCCGTTTGCTCGACCAGAATACGCAAGCATTACAACGCGCCGGCAAGTCTATCCAAATTGGCCTGGATAAGCTGGCGGAAAAAGGCAAACTCACGGTTGAAATGGCGGCGGCCATCTTCACTCGCCTGCACCTGACGGAAGATATCGGCACTTTTCAAGATTGTGAGCTGGTGTTGGAAGCTATTGTGGAGGATTTGAGCGTGAAGCAGCAGCTGTTCCGGGAAGTGGAAATGCTGGTGTCAGATGCTTGCATCTTAGCCAGCAATACGTCTTCGCTGTCTATTGCTTCTATTGCCGCGGCCTGCCAGAAGCCGGAGCGGTTTATCGGCATTCACTTCTTCAACCCAGCGCCCATCATGCAGTTGGTGGAGGTGATTCCGGCGGTACAGACCCGGGCTGGGCTGGCCGAACAGGTGCGCGACCTAGTACACAGCTGGGGTAAGCTGCCGGTACTCACCAAGGATACACCGGGCTTCATCGTGAACCGGGTGGCGCGGCCGTTTTACGGCGAGGCGATTCGGGTGCTGGAAGAAGGCATTGCCGATATGGCGACCATAGACTGGGCCATGACCGAGCTGGGCGGTTTCCGCATGGGGCCGTTTGCCTTGATGGACTTTATTGGGCACGATGTCAACTACCGCGTTACGGAGTCTGTTTTCACGTCGTTCTTTTTTGATCCGCGCTACAAGCCGTCCTTTACCCAGAAACGGTTGTTTGAGGCCGGCTACTACGGCCGTAAGTCGGGCCGCGGCTTCTATAGCTACGCCGCTGATGCCGTGCAGACCGCGCCAACCCGCGACGAGACCCTAGGTCGCGTGGTGCTAAACCGTATCCTAGCCATGCTCATCAACGAAGCTGTGGATGCCCTGGCCCTGAACGTCGCCTCGAAAGAAGACCTGGAACTAGCCATGACCAAGGGGGTAAATTACCCCAAAGGCCTGCTCGCGTGGGCCGATGAGCTAGGACCCGAAACCGTACTTCGGACCCTCGACGACCTCTATGAGGAATATCACGAGGACCGCTACCGCGCCAGCCCGCTCCTCCGCCGCATGGTGAAGGCCGGCCAGACTTTCTTTCAGCATGAGCCAGCTGTCAGCCGCTAACAGCCAAGCCGAGGCCGTAAAGGACCGCATGCTGCAGCACGATGCCTTCAGCAAACTGCTAGGCCTGGAAGTAGATGAAACCGGCCCGGGCTACTGCCGCCTCCACTTTACCGTGCGCCCCGACATGCTTAATGGCTTTGCGGCGTTGCACGGCGGCGTTACGTTTTCCGCCGCCGACTCGGCGTTTGCCTTTGCCTGCAACAGCCACGGCCGCCAAAGCGTGGGCCTCACCGTCACGATTGACTACCTAGAAGCCGGTAAGCTCGGCGACGTCATTACCGTGGAGGCCCGCGAAGAAAGCCTCAAGCACAAAGTAGGCGTGTATCAGATCCGGGCCACCAACCAACACGGCGTGGTACTAGCCCTCTTCAAAGGCACAGCCTACCGCACGAGCCAGGAAATATTATAAAGATGAAAGAACGTCATGCGGAGCTGGTCGAAGCATCTCTATCTCCGGCTAGCTTCATAAAGCCTGCAACGAAGCGGTAGAGATGCTTCGACCAGCTCAGCAGGACGTTCTAAAATTGAGAAAACACCTCATGAACCAAGCGTATATAATTGACGGCATCCGGACTCCCATTGGCAACTTCGGTGGTACGTTGTCGGCTGTTCGCCCCGATGACATGGCGGCCCTTGTACTCCAGGAACTGCTGAAGCGCAACGCCTCCGTTGATCCGGCTGCCATTGCTGACGTGATTCTGGGCTGCGCCAACCAAGCTGGCGAGGACAACCGCAACGTGGCCCGCATGGCCCTGCTGCTGGCGGGCCTGCCGACCTCCGTGCCCGGCGAAACCGTGAACCGCTTGTGTGCCTCCGGACTTTCGGCTAGCATTGCTGCCGCCCGTGGCATTCAGAGCGGCGACGGAGACCTGTTTATCTCGGGCGGGGTAGAGAGCATGACCCGCGCGCCCTACGTCATGTCGAAGCCTACCAAAGCATTTGGCACTGATTCTAAAATGTACGATTCCAGCTTCGGCTGGCGCTTCGTCAATCAGCGCATGGAAGAGCTGTACGGCATCGATGCCATGGGCGAAACGGCCGAAAACCTCGTGGACCAATACCATATCAGCCGCGAAGACCAGGACCAGTTTGCCTACGACTCGCACCAGCGCGCCGGCCGCGCCCGCGACTCCGGCCGCTTTGCTGAGGAAATTGTGCCCGTTGCTATTCCTCAGCGGAAGGGCGAGCCGCTGCTGTTTTCGGAGGATGAGTTTATCAAGTCAAACACTACCCTCGATGGGCTGGCCAAGCTCCGCCCTGCGTTCCGCAAGAACGGCTCCGTAACGGCCGGCAACTCCTCGGGCCTGAATGATGGCGCGGCGGCCTTGCTGCTGGCTTCGGAAGCAGGTATCAAGCAACACAACCTTACCCCACGGGCCCGCATCGTAAGCATGGGGGTAGCAGGCGTAGAGCCGTGTACCATGGGCATCGGGCCGGTGCCAGCCTCGCAACTGGCCCTGAAAAAGGCGGGCTTAATACTCGACCAAATCGACCTAATAGAATTCAACGAGGCCTTTGCCGCCCAAACACTAGCCTGCATCCGCGGCCTGGGGTTGGAAGGTAACGACCCACGCATCAACCCCAACGGGGGTGCTATTGCCCTAGGCCACCCCCTAGGCATGAGCGGCGCCCGAATCCTAAACACGGCCGCGCTGGAGCTGCACAAGCAAAACAAACGCTACGCTCTCATCACCATGTGCGTGGGCGTGGGCCAGGGCTATGCGGCTATCATCGAAAAGGTGTAATGCAGAACTTTGGGTAGCTGAGCACCCACTAAACGCTGGTTACGGCGGCGCTTGCGTTCCTACCCTCCTCTCCTCTTCAAACCTCCTAATTCCCTCCCGACCGATATGACTCCCACCCTCGAAAACTACGCTCTGGGCCGCTGGATGGCTGGCTCGGGCGAGCAGCAAGAGCTGTACGATGCCTCTACCGGCGAGGTCGTTGCCATTGCCAATGGCGAAGGTCTCGACTACGCGGCCATGTTCGATTACGCCCGCCGCACCGGCAACCAGGCCCTGCGCAAGATGACTTTCCATGAGCGCGGCCGCATGATTAAAGCGCTTGCCCTGTACCTCGACAGCAAGAAAGAAGACTTCTACACGCTCAGCTACCGCAGCGGTGCCACCCGCGCCGACTCCTGGATTGACATTGAGGGGGGCATCGGTAACCTGTTTGCCAACGCCTCCCTGCGCCGCAAATTCCCCGATAAGCCATTCTACGTGGAGTCGGACCCGATTGCGCTGTCGAAGGCGGGCAATTTCATGGGCCACCACATACTGGTGCCGAAGGAAGGCGTGGCCGTGCACATCAATGCCTACAACTTCCCCATTTGGGGCATGCTGGAGAAGATTGCCGTGAACCTACTAGCCGGCATGCCGGCCATCGTGAAGCCGGCTGTTCCCACAGCATACTTAACTGAGGCCGTTGTACGCGAAATCATTGCCTCCAAAATTCTGCCGGAAGGCGCGTTGCAGCTAGTATGCGGCACCGGCCAGGGCATCTTGGACCACGTGACGTATCAGGACGTGGTGACCTTCACGGGCTCGGCGGAAACCGGTCGCAAGCTGAAGGCGCACCCTCGTATTGTGGCCGAAGCCGTGCCGTTTACAATGGAAGCCGACTCGCTGAACGCGGCGGTGCTAGGGCCGGATGCCGTGCCGGGCACCGTAGAGTTCGACTTGTTTATCAAGGAAATCCGGAAGGAAATGACGGCAAAGGCGGGCCAGAAATGCACGGCCATTCGCCGCGCTATTGTGCCTGAAAACCTGCTCGAAGACGTACAGATTGCCCTAGGCAAGGCCCTGGCCCAAACCACCGTTGGCCATCCGCAGGCCGAAGGTGTGCGCATGGGCGCCCTCGTGAACATGACGCAAGCCAACCGCGTGCGAGAGCAAGTGCGGGAGCTAGCCAAAAATACGCCTATCGTGTACGGCGACCTAGACAACGTGCAGGTAATTGGCGGCGACTGCAAAACCGGCGCGTTCATGTCGCCGATTGTGCTGCTGAACTCCGAGCCGTTTAAGTACACTGACTCGCATGAGGTAGAGGCTTTCGGGCCCGTTGCTACCCTTATGCCGTACAAAAACCTCGACGAAGCCATTACGCTCTCCAACATGGGCAAAGGCTCGTTGGTGTGCTCGGTGGCTACCAACGACCCACGCACAGCCCAGGACTTTGTGCTGGGCGCCGCCACGCACCACGGCCGCATCTTGGTTATCAACGGAGAGGTAGCGAAGGAAAGCACCGGCCATGGCTCACCCCTCCCCTTGCTGATTCATGGCGGCCCCGGCCGCGCGGGCGGCGGACAGGAAATGGGCGGCATGCGCGGTGTAGAGCACTTTATGCAGCGCGTGGCTATTCAGGGTTCGCCGAGCATGATTACGGCCATTACGGAAGTATATCAGCCCAAAGCCAAGCAGATTGAGAAGGACAAGCACCCCTTCCAGCACTACTTCGAGGAACTGGAAATTGGGCAGACGTACACCACGCACCGCCACACCGTAACGGAGTCGGACATTACCAATTTTGCACAGGTTTCCGGCGACAATTTCTACGCTCACGTTGATGCTACGTCGTTGGAAGGAACACTCTTCACGGGCCGTGTGGCCCACGGCTATTACATTCTGAGCAAAGCCGCCGGCATGTTCGTGGACCCGCGCAAAGGGCCCGTTCTGCTGAACTATGGCCTCGACGAGTGCCGCTTCACCAAACCCGTGTACCCGGGCATGACCATTGGCGTGAAGCTGACCGTGAAAGAGAAAATAGGGCAGGAAAAGCGTGACGCTGAAGACGTAGCCAAAGGCATTGTGCGCTGGCTGGTAGATGTATCGGATGAAACCGGCGAAACCGTAGCCGTAGCCACCATCCTGACAATGGTCAAGAAAAAGAACCAGGAATAAAGTAAGCCCTAGTTACTAGCTCCCCTCCTCAGATGAGGAGGGGTTGGGGGTGGTTGACAATCGTTGTTTACCCAGCCGGTCATTCCTCAACTCCCCTCGGAATGACGATCAAGTATAGGTTGTTCTAGGCCAAGTCAACCACCCCCAACCCCTCCTCTTCTGAGAAGGGGAGCTAGTTTGTAACTATAGCATCTAAACAACTCACCTCCATGAATACCGATACCCTAGCCGCTGGCCGCGTTGAAACCACTCTCGATGCACAAGGCATTGCCACTATCAGCTTCTTTCATCCCAGCCACAACTCCCTGCCTAGTGCGCTGCTCACGGAGCTTGCCGAAACAATAACAACCGTAGGTCAGAACGCGTCGGCTAAGGTTATTGTGCTGCGCAGCGAAGGCAGCCGCACATTTTGTGCTGGCGCCAGCTTCGATGAGCTGATTGCCATTGAAGACGAAGCGCAAGGGCTGGCGTTCTTCTCGGGCTTCGCGAAGGTGATTAACGCTTGCCGCACCTCGCCTAAAGTCATCATTGGCCGGGTGCAGGGCAAGGCGATTGGCGGGGGCGTGGGCGTAGCCGCCTCTACGGATTACTGCTTTGCCAGCGCCCAGGCCTCAGTGAAGCTAAGCGAGCTGGTAGTGGGCATTGGTCCGTTTGTGGTAGGGCCGGCCGTGGAGCGCAAAATTGGCGTAGCCGCCTACGCGCAGCTGACGCTGGATGCTGCCGAGTTCCGCTCAGCGGCTTGGGCCCAAGAGAAAGGCCTGTACGCCGAACTGTTGGATACCGAAGAAGAGTTGGATGCGGCAGTGCAAGCCTTTGCTACTAAGCTGGCGGCCTACAATCCGGAAGCCCTCACAGATTTAAAGCGCGTTATTTGGGCCGGCACCGAACACTGGGACCAGTTGCTGGTAGAGCGGGCGGCCATCAGTGGCCGGTTGGTGCTGTCGGAGTTCACCCGGAAAGCCATTCAGCACTTCAAGAGCAAATAGGACCTAGTCTTGCTTACTAGCCTCACAACAACGAGAAAGCCCCGTCACCTGCCAAGAGGTGACGGGGCTTTGTTTTACTACAAGGCCTAGTATTCGGCCAGTTGCTGATCCAGGTAGCACCAGGCCCACTGCTCGCCGGGTTCAGCGGAGGTGACTACCGGGTGCTGGCTGGCCTGAAAATGCCGGGTGGCGTGCTGGTTCGGCGACGAGTCGCAGCAGCCGACGTGGCCGCAGGTTTGGCACACGCGCAGGTGCACCCATTGGGAGCCCATGGCTACGCATTCGGGACAGACGTGCTCAGTGGGTGCTGGCAGCACCGTTTCAACTGCTTGCAAATGAGAACAGAGAGCCATAGCCAGTTAAGGAAATCAGGTGAAAAAACTCGTTAGCTTTCTACTATTTCGGTGACAACGCGGAGAGCGCCGCTGGTCAGGGTTTTCTGGACAGGGCACTTTTCGGAAATGGCGTGCAGGCGCTGGCGCTGCTCAGCGGAAAGCGGACCTAGCAGCAGCAGTTCCTTGCGTATTTCTTCCAGCATCTGGCCCGGCTGTTCACACTTATCGCAATCTAGGCGGTGCACGCGCTGGTGACTCAGCCGGACTTCAATACCTTCGAGCGGCCACTTTTTCTGGGTGGCATAGAGGCGCAGGGTTATGGCCGTGCAGGCACCTAGCGCCGAGAGTAGCAAGTCATACGGTGTCGGCCCACTGTCGTGCCCGCCTACCGCTACTGGCTCATCAACAAAGTAGGTATGCCGGCCGGCCTGAATTTCGGCTAGCAGGGCTTCGGCACCTACTTTCACCACGACGGTGGCCGAATTGGGAGTAGCAGCTTCTGGGTTCATGGCGTACAAAGGGCTAGGAAAACTTCTACTATCGGCGGGGCAGCGCATAGCTCATCTGGCAGCCGAACTCTATTGCGCTAATAAGCTACAAATCTGCCTCCACACTAACCCCAGGCCAAGCTTAACGTCCGTCGCGAGATGGGGGCAGGTCCAGGTTGAATTGGATGTCGCGCATGCAGCGGAAGTGACCTTGCGGGCACTTGGCATAGCCAATTTTTGAGCACGGCCGGCACGGTAAATCTTTCACCTCCAGAATGCGAAACTCTGTGCGGTAGGGGTACATGCCAAACTCCGGCACCGTGTTGCCCCACACGCTGAATATCTCCTTGCGGAAAGCAGAGGCAATGTGCATCAGGCCGGTGTCGTGGCTGACTACAAACCTGGCCTGCCGCACCAAGGACGCCGACTGGTTAAGGTTGAATTTACCGCAGGCGTTAAAAATGATTGTGCGGGCTTCGGGCGCCTCGGTAGGCCTAGGGAAATAATATGGGCTTTCCGGAATGCGGCCCGGCGCGGGCGGAGAGGTTGCTACCTCGTTGTCGAAGGCCAACTCAATGACGTGGCCGGTACTTTCATCCTCGGGGCCACCTAGCAGCACTACGGGCTGGCGCAACAGGCCGCAGAGCTCAATAATCCGCTCAACGGGCAGGCGCTTGGTGGCATGCTGGGCTCCAATAGCGAAGGCCACGTAGCCCTGCTGAAAACTGATAGGTAGGGTCGTGCTCAGGTCTACTTCATCCTTGGCCGGAATAAAGTAGTCTAGCCCTTGTCCGTCGTTCTTTACCCCTAGCGAAGCCGCCGCCGCCAGGTACCGGTCCACGATGTGCACGCGCGGCAGGGTGTTAATCTTCAGATTCACGAGCAGCCACTTGCGCCAGTTCAGCTTATCAAACGACGCCGATTTTACGCCGAGTTGCGCTTTAATAAGCGAGGTGCGCAGGTTATGGTGCAAATCTACCACGAAGTCAAACTGCTCAGCCTTCAGCTCGGCTACCAGCTCCTGCAACGAGCCAGTGAGGCAATGCACCTTATCGATGTAGGGATTAGGCTCGAGGAAGCTGCGGAAGCCGGGCTTGGTAGCAAAATGCACCTGCGCGCCCGGCACCTGTAGTTTCAGGCACCGCACTACAGGCGTCGTCAGGACAATGTCGCCGATGGAAGAAAAGCGCAGAACAAGGATTTTCATACGGGTGAGCTGGTTTCAGGGGCCAGTTGCTAGTGGTACGTTACCAGGTTCACAAGAAGCCCGGTAGCGTGCCATTGGCAACTGGCACCTAAAAACTGGTTATCCAAACAACGAATCCTTGAACTCCAGTGGGGGCTTAATACCGGCTTTGCGCTTGGCAAAGTACTCGGCAGCCTCCGCAGCCGATTTAGTATTAAACGTCATGGCCTTGGTGAGGCCGCCTTTGCGGCCCATCAGCACGCCGTAGCGCATGTCGGCGTAGCCGTTGGTGTGGTGTGCGTCGGGATTGATGCTGAGCTGCACGCCCTGGTCGAGGGCGTAGCGTACCCAGCGCCAGTCGAGGTCGAGGCGCCAGGGGTTAGCGTTGATTTCGATGATGACGTTGTGCTGAGCGCAGGCATCAATAATGGTTTTGTGGTCGAGCGGATACCCTTCGCGGCGCAGCAGCAGGCGGCCGGTGGGGTGGCCCAGCATGGTGGTATAAGGGTTTTCCACGGCGCGCAGCACCCGGGCGGTGGCTTTGCGCTCATCCATTTTCAGGTTGGAGTGCACCGAGGCCACAATGAAATCGAAGGTTTCGAGCACCGCGGGGGGATAGTCGAGGGAGCCATCGGAAAGAATATCTGACTCAATGCCTTTGAAAATGCGGAACGGCGCCAGCTCCTGGTTGAGCTCCTCAATCTCGCGCTGCTGCTGGCGCACGCGCTCCGGCGAGAGGCCGTTGGCGTAGTGCGCCGCCTGCGAATGGTCGCAGATGCCGAGGTATTCGTAGCCTTGGTCGCGCAAGAAGGTGGCCATCTCGCGCAAGGAGTGGCTGCCGTCGGAGTAGGTGCTGTGGTTGTGCAGGGAGCCACGCAGGTCGGCATCTTCCAGCAGCTGAGGCAGCTTGTTTTCGCGGGCCAGCTCTAGCTCGCCTAGCCCTTCGCGCAGCTCGGGCTCTACGTACTGCAGCCCAGCACGCTGGTAGGCTTTCTGCTCGGTAGCAAACCGCTCCCGCTTTAGCAGCTGGCGGAGGCTAGTAGGTTGGCCGGGGCGGGGCTCTTCGGTCAGAGGGCCTACTAGGTGTGCTTCGGCGGCCGAGTGCAGCAACAGTTGATTGGTGAAGTTTTCGGGTGACACCAGCACTACCTCTACCCTAACTCCCGAAGGAGTAGCTACCCCGCGCCACGCATAGGGGCCGCTGCGTTTGGGGTCGGGTGAAAGACCATCAAAGGAGTTCAGAAGCTCGTGCACCCGCGCCGGCTGGGTGGTTGCGGCTACTACCGTTACGGCTTCAATGGTTTCGAGGCGGCGGCGCACTTCGCCGGCTACGGCTGTTTGCGCTACGCCGGCCAGCTCGCCAATACGCCGGGCTAGGTCTTCGGCCAGTTCCTCGGCTTGCGGGTACAGCAGCTTGCCGCGGCTTTGGCTGGTGAATTCCAGGGCCGCCAGAATGGAATCCTGGGTTTTCTTGCCGAAGCCTTTGAGTTTGCTTACTTCATCGTTTTCGGCAGCTTCGCGCAGTTGCTCGGGGCTTTCAATGCCTAGCTCTTTCCACAAGCTCCGGATTTTCTTGGGACCAATGCCTTTCACGCTCAGCAGCTCCACTACACCAGGCGGCGTGATGCTGAGCAGACGCGTCAGTTCCTCAAACGAGCCCGTATCGAGCATTTCGGCTACTTTGGCGGCGGCGGTTTTGCTGAGGCCGGTGCGGTCGGGCAGGCCGTGGCGCTCCAGCGTAGCCACGGGCACACTCAGCTGCTCCAAGGCATTCACGGTACCCTCATAGGCCCGAATCTTGAAGGGGTTTTCCTCGTGCAGTTCTAACAGCTGGGCGGCGAGGCGGAAAGCTCGGATGAGGGCGCGGTTATCCATAGGGGGCAAAGGTAGCGTGTAGGTGGTGCTTTTGGGAGTTCAAGAGGAATTGACCCTAGCCCGCAACCATTTTGCTTACATTGGGTGCCATAAGCCGGGTCAGCCTTCCTTGTGCAGGTACGCAAGCCCTTCCCGAATGGCTGCCACCGGCGCGCACTTCTCTACGTACTGCCTTCCATACACAACCTGCCACCACTATGCGTCTGTTCACTTTGCTGTGCTGCCTGAGCGTGCTGCTGCTCGCTGCTACCTGCAACAACGATCCCAAAACCGCCATGAAACTACAACAACTGGAGCGCACCTGGCTGCACGCCCATGAAGAGGACCAGGGCGACATCCGGGTGTACCGGCCCAACACGTATGCTTTCCCGCCCTCGCGCGGCCGCACCGGGTTTGCCTTCGACCACAACGGCCTCTTTACCCAGTATGATATTGCCCCCACCGATGGCATTGAAGGCCGCAAAGGCCGCTGGCAGGCCGAAGGCGACAATACCATCCGCATCATGCTCGACGACAAAAGAGACGCGGACTACAAACTGCAGATTGTATCGTTGGAAAACGACGTGTTGAAAATCCGGCGGCTGGAAAAATAAGCTGCCATTGTGTTCCCATCAAAAAGGCTCTACTGGGTAGAGCCTTTTTCTTTGCCCTAACTAGGACGAGAATCGATTACATTCTCTTCCGTGGGTCAGCAAACTGCTAGCCCGGCTCAGGTACTAGCCCCTCACTTTCGTGAAACCTACTTGCGGTGCTACCAAGGCCTAGTGCTTCTTTCGTAGCTTGCACCCCATGAATCATTGGCTGGTAAAATCTGAACCTGCGGCCTATTCCTGGGCCGATTTTAACCGTGACGGCAGCACCGACTGGACGGGGGTGCGCAACTTTCAGGCCCGCAACTTTCTGCAGCAAATGCAGCCCGGCGACCTAGTACTGTACTATCACAGCGTAACCGACAAGCAGGTGGTGGGCGTGGCCAAAGTAGCCGCCGCCGCCGCACCCGATACCACCGCCGAAGCCGGCAGCGGCTGGGTAGCCGTGCACCTCCAACCGCATGAGCCCCTGTCCCGCCCCGTTACTCTAGCCCAGATTAAGCAAGATGAGCGCCTCACCCAGATTGGATTGCTGCGCCAGTCGCGCCTCTCGGTTATGCCCCTGAAGCCGGAGGAGTTTGATGTTATATTGGAGCTAGGAAGCTAGTCACTAAGCCTTTAAGCATAGCAGGCACTGCCCGCGCCATTTATTTGGGCGGGCAGTGTGCATTTTCAGGCATTACGGCATCATAATCAGGACGGAGAGGTTAGGCGATACGGCGCATTCGCCGTATCTTACTTAAGCAACTCACGCTTCGCTTTTCCAGCCTGCGTTATGAAAAAACTATATTTTCTTATCTGCCTTTTTTCAGGCGTTACCGTGGCGCTGGCACAGAAGCCGGCAGTAGAGCCGCGGCAACTCCTGCGCCTAGAGCTGCCCCTAGAAACCTACACCAGCAGTGTGCAGGTACAGCCCCTACTCGAAGACAGTAGCCTGGTGCTCCTGATTGAGAAAGACCCACTGTTGGCCGGCAAGCCCGAGTTTTATTTTCAGAAGTTCGATAGAGACCTTAAGCCGGTTAAGAAGGTAGACGTACCCGTGCCGCGTAGTTATGAGCTATTGGAGGTTTGCTCAGAAGGCACTGATGTGTACGCCCTTTTTCAAGGCACCGACCAGGGCACGTTGTGGGTAGCAGCCTTCGATTCTCGCACGGGTGAGCTAGGCACCGGCGAGTTTGAAACCAAGCGCACCCGCCAAGTGCATGACCTGAAAGCGCTGGACGGCAACCTGTTCGTGACGGTGGAAGTAGATCAGCACCTCACGCTACTATTGCTGGATCTGCAAAAGGCCGAGTTCCGGTTTCTGCCTTCTATTTACGAGCCGCTGCCCAGCCGTTTCACATTCCTGGCCGACTCAGCTACCAAGCGCGCCGAGCTGATTTTAAGCGAAAGCAACGGCTTTAAGTCGCGCCTGCAGCTCAAGCAGCTGGCCGATGATGGCTCGTTGCTGCGCTCTGAGTTTGTGCAGGCCAGCAGCGAGCGAGGCCTGCTAGATGCGCAACTAAGCCCCGGCGACAGCGCTGCCCGCCTGCTGGCCGGCACTTACACCCTCCGCGACTCCCGCTACTCTCAGGGCCTTTTTGCTTCTGATCTGAACGCGGGCGTCACGGCCACCGGCCAGCGCCGCTCCCTGCGCTACTACGATTTCCTGAACCTGAAGCATTTCTTCGATTTCATGAAGCCCGCACGTCTGGCCCGTATGCGCAAAAAGAGCGCACAGCTCCGCGCTTCTGACCGGCAGTATCGGCACCGCTACATGCTGCTGATGCACGATATGATGCCCACCCGCGACGGCTACGTGCTGGTATCAGAGGTCTATTATCCGCGCTATAGCAACACCGGTTTTGGCAACTATGGCCTTCCGGCAAATAGTTACTACGGCTACGGCGGCCTAAATTCCCTTTCCCGCTACTACAACACCTACAACGGCCGCCGCAGCGAAGGCTACCGCACCACCCAAGCCCTGGTTTGTGGTTTCGACCGTCAAGGGAATTTACTTTGGGATAACTCGTTTATCTTGAAGGAAATGGAGCGTTTTGATTTGCAGGAGAACGTGCGGGCGCGCCCATTGGCCGATGGCCGACGCATTGCCCTGGCTTACCTCAAAAAAGACGAGTTCCACTACAAAATCATCGACCGGGATGTCTCCTCCCCAAACGACTGGCAGGTGCTGCTAAGAACCACCATGTCAGACGTCAAGGAAAAAGCAACGGAAACCAAGCAGGAAGAACTCCAAACCTGGTATGGCAGCCGTTTTTTGGCCATGGGCTACCAACACGTGCGCATTGAGAAGGGAGAAGCCCGCGACGTGTTCTTCATCAACGTGCTGGACTTTGAGTAGACTAGCCTCCTATCAATGGCAAACCGCACTACAGGCCGGGTACTAGCTGCCTAAGCCTCATCAACTGCCCACAACAGCAACGTGCCCCTCCTGCAAGCAGGAGGGGCACGTTGCTGTATATCCTTGGCTAGAATAGGCTCTTATAACCCATCTACCACATTAGGCAATACTTTCACCAATTGGCCAACCTGCTCACGGGTAAAGTTGCCGGCTACCGATGCCATGAAAAACGAGTCGGTAGAGCCCTGATTGCCTACTACTACAAACTCCGAAACGCGCCCACCTTGCTCGCGCACCGAGTAGCGCAGGCGGTTAGGGTTATCGGTTTCGGCCACTACCAGCGGGGTATAGCGCTCATTGGCCAGCAGGCCTTCTACCTCTTTCGTGAGGCCCTCAGTTACCAAATCACGAGCACTGTTGGTGGTGGGCGCAAACGTAATCACCTTGGCGCTACGCACAGCCGTCAGGGCCTGGCTGATGTCGTTGTCGCCGCCCAGCTTGCCAATCTTGCCTAGTAAAAAACGGGTAGTGAGGCCGGCGTTCCAATCGGTTGCCTTGAAGCCAGGTCGGTTTTCGTACTTGTTAAAGAACTCGGCTACAGTGCGCGCCGGAGTACCAGGCCCGCTGGCCCGACAGCCGGCCAGTAAGAGAAGCACTACTGCCAGCAGAAAAGAGTAATTGCGAAGTTTCATGGAAGGTTGAGATAAGGGAAAAGATTCTGCCTGTACGCAGCTAGGGCGCCGGCTGTTGGCCGTGTTGGGTTATAACGCTGGAAGCACCTAGTAAGAACTACAGCAAAAAGGCGGCGCACCTACTGGTACGCCGCCTTTTTTGCTAGCTACTCCGGTGCCTTAGGGCTGAGGAGCATTCGGGATGAAGAATTCAAACTTGAACTCTACCCGACGGTTCTGCGACATGTTCTTCGACGAAGTGTTCGGGGCAGATGGCTCCGACTCACCACGGCCTTCCGTCACGATGCGCGAAGGATCAAGCTTCTTGCCAGTGAAGTAACGCTTCACCGAACCAGCCCGACGCTCCGACAGCGCTTGGTTGTACTCATCGGTACCGCGTGAGTCAGCGTGGCCAATTACGCGCAGGCTGTACTCAGGGTGGTCGTTGAGGGCTTTCACCATCTTATCGAGCGTGCCATACGAGGTGCGCTTGATAACAGTGCTGTTGGTCTCGAAGCGGATAGGCTGTTCCAGCTTACGTACGCCCGGATCAATTTCCATAGGGCAGCCGTTGGCGTCTACTTTACCGCCTTTCGGGGTATCGGGGCACTTGTCGGCGCTGTCTGGAACACCGTCGCCGTCAGCGTCAACTACCAAGGGGCAGCCGTTGGCGTCAACCTGCGTACCAGCAGGCGTATCGGGGCATTTGTCGTTTTTGTCAGCTACGCCGTCGCCGTCAGCATCTGGGCAGCCGCGCAGTGCGGGCAGGCCAGCCTGGTCTGGGCACTCATCGTCTTTGTCCGCTACACCGTCGCTGTCTTTATCAGGGCAGCCCTGCATAGCAGCCGTACCAGCTTCGGTGGGGCACTGATCTTGGTAATCTGGAACGCCGTCCTTATCGCCGTCAAGCGGGCAGCCATTCTCGTCTACTGCTACGCCCGAAGGCGTATCGGGGCATTTGTCTTTGCGGTCCGGAACGCCGTCCACATCGGTGTCTTTGGCTTTGCCCAAGGCAAAGTTGAAACCGATGGTGTGCTGCAGGAACCGGTCGTCAATTTTGTTGTCATCACGTGCTGGGTCGCCGTCGATGTTGGCGTTGAGCGGGAAGTGCTGGCCGGTCTGCACAAACAGGGTCACGGCATCACCCAAACGGAAGTCAATACCCGCTGCTCCGAACAGGTCGAAGTGGTTTTTGTCTTCGTTCAGAACCGAGTTCTGGTTGTTGCGGTTGATGGTGCTCTCACGACTCATGTACGTCAGACCGGGAGCTGCCAGCAAGTAGGGGCGTACGGGCGAGTCTTCGCCCAGCAGCTTAAACTTCAGGCCCAAGTTCACATTGACCACGTTGGTCGCGAAGTTGGAACCGAAGAGGGGCGCGCTGTTGGGGGCTGTTTTCTTGAACTCGACGTAGTTGCCGCTCAGCTGCAGGTCCAGGCCGCTGGTCAGGTAGCGGCTGATGGTGATGCCCGGTGCGTACTTGTTTTCGCCCCACTTCCAGTAGTCGGAGCCGAAGTTGCCTTTGTACTGCATGGCACTCACGTTGAGCCCGATGGCCGTCTTGCGGTCGGCGTTCTGCGCCTGAGCCCGAGGGGCCGCCGCCAGCAGCGTCAGACCCAGGACTGTTGAGGTTGTTAAAATGTGTCTCATGAGGGCGAAATTAGGTGAAGTAATTGCACAGGCGGAAGGTGCCGCCGCCGGCATAACATAATCCCAGACTATCCGCCTATACCCGTTCTTTTAAATAAAGTTGCCCTTTCTGCGGTAAAAACCCATTTTCATCTCTCCTCCACCCTACTCAACAGCTACATATTCAGTAATTTATATTAAAAGATATGCATGTAGTGTACAATTGCACTGTTCTTTAAGAGACAAAATTAAATATCAGATAAAGTCAATTAAAAAACATCAAAAAAAAGTAGACGTTGCCTATGGGCGACGTCTACTTTTTTTGGTTTAGGTCTTCTTAGAGGGGTAGTACCAACAACTAGCGTTGCATCAGGCGCTCTATGTCGGCTACTTCCAGCGGGATATTCTTCATCAGGTCGTCGTTGCCGGTTTTGGTGATGAGAATATCATTTTCCAGACGAATGCCTAAGCCCTCTTCGCGGATGTAGATGCCCGGCTCACAGGTATAGACCATGCCCGGCTCGAACACCCGGTACTTGGCGCCCACATCGTGCACATCGAGGCCGAGATAGTGCGAGGTGCCGTGCATGAAGTACTTCTTGTAGAGCGGTGCGGCAGGGTCCTGGTTTTTCACATCGGACGCATTCAGGAGGTCTAGCTTAATCAGCTCCTGCTCCATGGTGCGGCCCACAGCGGCGTGGTACTCCTCAATGTTGTTACCCGCCACCAGCTGCGAAGTAGCCGATTTCATTACGCGCAGCACAGCTTCATACACGTCGCGCTGGCGCTTCGTGAACTTGCCGTTCACGGGGATGGAGCGCGAGAGGTCAGCGGCGTAGTTGGCGAACTCCGCGCCGAAGTCCATCAAGAGCACGTCGCCGTCCTGGCATTCCCGGTCGTTCGAGACGTAGTGCAGAATGCATGCGTTGGCGCCGGAGGCAATGATGCTGCCATACGCAGGGCCGCGCGAGGCATTACGCAGGAACTCGTGGTAGATTTCGGCCTCAATTTCATACTCCATCACGCCAGGCTTCACGAAGCCCAGCAACCGGCGAAATGCTTTTTCGGTGATGTCGGCCGCGCGGCGCATCAGCCGGATTTCCTCGTCGCTCTTGATGGCGCGCAGGTAGTGCATGATGGGCGCAACGCGGCGGTAGGTGTGCAGCGGATAGGCTTCGCGCAGCCACTTACCGAAGCGCGCGTCGCGGGTTTCTACCTCCACCACCGCCCGAATGTGCTCGTTGGTGTTCAAAAACACGTTTTCAGCCTCATTCATGAGGGCCGGCAGCACCGTTTTGAATTGCTCTAGCCACATAATGGTGCGCACGCCGGTTTGCTCGCGGGCCTGCTCTTTGGTCAGCTTGTAGCCTTCCCACACCAGAATATGCTCGCTGGTTTCCTTCAGGAACAGGATTTCGCGGTACTGGGGCAGCACGGCGTCGGGGAAGATGACCAGGATGCTCTCCTCCTGATCTACCCCGGAAAGGTAGAACAGGTCGTTGTTCTGGCGAAAAGGCATCGTACCGTCGGCGTTCGTCGGCATGATGTCGTTGGACTGGAAAATGGCAAGCGAAGCCGGGGGCAGCTGCTGGGTGAAGCGGCGGCGGTTCTCAACAAATAAATCGGGCGAAATAGAGCCGTAGCGCATGAGCGGAAGGGACGATTAGGTGGCACAAACGGAAACCGCCAAAGCGGCCGGGGCAAGTTAGGCAGTTCCGCGCGGCTTTGCCGCACGGAAATCAGCAGGGCCTATCCCTCCCAATCATCGCAACCGCCCAGTATGTGGAGCAAAGGGTTTGCTACAAATTAGCACCTAGTACAACACTTTGCGCGCTATCAGTGGGTGGTAGCCATCTGTCGCAAACGAGCCACAGTACGAGGCAGTTGCTTTCAAGAAAGTGCTTCTGCCCAGGACGCTGGCATGCTCATTTTCCTATCTAGCAATAAGACAATATAGTAGTGCACATGATGCGAAGCGGTATCTTTGTATATTGCTATTGCATTATGCCCGATTCACCTGCCCGTCACGCCGTCCTGCTCATTCAAACTGCCTTCATCGGCGACGTGATTTTAGCCACGGCGCTGCTGGAACACTTGCATCTGACCGAGCCTGGTACGCCCGTTGACTTTTTGGTGCGCAAAGGCAATGAAGGCTTGCTGAAAGGCAATCCGCACGTGCGGCAGGTTCTGGTTTGGGACAAGAAAAAGGACAAATACCAAGGCCTCTGGAAGCTGCTTCAGCAAATACGGCAGGCACAGTATGGCCGCGTGGTTACATTGCAGCGGTTTGCCAGCACTGGCTTCCTGACGGCCTTTTCTGGTGCCCCGGAGCGCATTGGGTTTAATAAGAACCCCTTTGCCGTGCGGTTTACGCGCGCTATTCCGCACGTTATTGGAGCGGGCGTGCACGAGGTTTCACGTAATCTGCATTTGCTGGATCCGGCTTTTGAAGGCCACCTGACGCCACCCCGCCTCTACCCCAGCCCGCAGGATGAAGCGGCAATAGCCCCTTACGCGGCTGTGGGCCCCTATATCTGTTTGGCGCCAACCTCCGTGTGGTATACCAAGCAGTTTCCGGAAGAGCAGTGGCTAAAGCTACTGGCGGCCCTCCCCCCGCACTACACGGTATACCTGCTCGGAGGCCCGCCCGATGTGGAGGCATGCGCCCGCATTCAGGCCGCTACTAGCCGCCCAAACGTGGTAAACCTGTCTGGTAAACTCTCGCTGCTGGCTTCGGCGGCGCTGATGCGCGGAGCGGTACTGAACTACGTCAACGACTCGGCACCTATGCATTTGTGCTCTTCGGTGGGCGCGCCAGTGTGTGCCGTGTACTGCTCTACAGTACCATTTTTTGGCTTCGGTCCGCTCAGCCCATTTTCCAGAGTAGTGCAGATTGAGGAAGAACTGACGTGCCAGCCCTGCGGCTTGCATGGCTACCGCAAATGCCCCCTGGGCCACTTCCGTTGCGCCTACGGCATCCGGACGCAGCAGCTGCTGGATGTGCTGGTTGAGGCCGAAATGTTTCAGGCTACTACCTGCCTGGTTCGCTGAAACTCTGGGCCTAGGCGCTAGGCTTCGTACCTTTGCAACCACTCGCCTAGCTGCGTGGTTATACTGAACCGGGGCTGGCTTTTGCCTTATACTGCCCGGCTCTATCCTACCCAAGATTCCAGAAAATGTCTGATTACGACCTGTACGAGTTGCCCAACGGCATCCGGGTTCTGCATAAACAAGTCTTACACACCAAAATTGCGCACTGCGGTTTCCTGCTGGATATTGGCTCGCGCGATGAAAAACCGCACCAGTTGGGCCTGGCCCATTTCTGGGAGCACATGGCCTTCAAGGGTACCGAAAAGCGCAAAAGCTTTCATATCCTCAACCGCCTCGAAACGGTGGGCGGCGAGCTGAACGCGTACACGACCAAGGAGAAAATCTGCTTTTATGCCTCGCTGCTTAGCACGCACTTTGAGCGCGCGTTTGAGCTGCTGACTGACCTCACGTTCCATTCCGTGTTTCCGGAAAAGGAAATTGAGAAGGAGCGCGGTGTGATTTTGGAGGAAATGGCCATGTACCACGACGCGCCCGAAGACGCCATTATCGATGATTTTGATGATGTAGTGTTTGCCCGCCACACGCTAGGGCATAATATTCTCGGAACCCGCGAAAGTGTATCGGGCTTTCAGCAGGCCGATTTCCGGCAGTTTCTGCAGGACAACGTGCGCACCGACCGGTTGGTGTTCAGCTCCGTTAGCAACCTGCCCTTCAAGGAAGTAAAGCGCCTGGCCGACAAATTCTTGGCTCCGTTGCCTCCGAAGCTGGGGGCGCGGCCTCGCACCCCCTTCACCGGGTATCAGCGCCTGGAGCGGCTGGAGCGCAAGCCCATTACGCAGGCACATTGCCTCATTGGCGGGCCCGCTTATGCCCTGCATGATGAGCGGCGCATTCCGTTCTTCCTGCTGAACAACTTGTTGGGCGGCCCCGGCATGAACTCGCGCCTCAACCTGGCCGTGCGTGAAAAATATGGCCTTGTATATACCATCGATGCCACGTACTCACCCTACACCGATACGGGCCTGTTTGGCATTTACTTCGGTACTGAGAAGAAGCAGGTAAACCGCACTATTTCGCTGGTACAGAAGGAGCTAAAGCGGCTACGTGAGCAAGCCCTAGGCACCTCGCAGCTGCATACCTCTAAGGAGCAACTGATGGGCCAGTTGGCCATGGCCGAGGAAAGCAACAGCGGCCTAATGCAGTTGCTGGCCAAAAGCACCCTAGACTTGGGCCGCGTGGAAAGCATCAACGAAATCTTCGAGCAGGTGCGCCGCATCACCTCTTCCCAACTGCTGGAGTTGGCCAACGACGTGCTGCATGAGGACAACCTCAGCGTGCTGCAATACGTGCCGGAGTAGTAGCGCGGCCAGTTCACTTTTCATCATGCACCTGCCATCTAAGCAACGGATGGCAGGTGTTTTGGCCTTCGGGAACACCTCCACTTTCTTATGCCCATCTTCGGCCACATCAGCTACTACCTCCCGGGCGACGTGCTGGAAAACCGCTTGGCTTTAAGCCGGGCCGGCCTGCACCGCCCCACACGAGCCGGTGTGAGTGGCAGCGAGGCGGAAGGCGCCGATTCCATCATCCTGGCCGATCAGTACGAAGACGATGATTTTCGCGAACTGGACATCACTTACTCGGGCAGCGGAGGCCGCGACCCTCGCACAGGCAAGCAAACTACCAACCAGGAAATGTCCGGGCGCAACGTGATGCTGCGACGCAGTCTGGAAACGGGGCTACCAGTGCGTGTGTTCCGCAAAGTAGCTACCGAGGCCGGCAGTGGCTACCGCTATGAGGGCTTGTTCCAAGTTATTGGGGCGGCTTACGAAGCTGGCAAGTCGGGGTATTTGGTCTGGAAGTTCCATTTGGTGCCGTTTACCACCCTACCTTGAACTGCCGTTATCTGAAGCTTTACCCAAGGCCCGCAACGGACGCTTTATTTCTCCTGTATGTATTCTCCCGACGAAGCCCAGCTCTACGCCGACCGCCACACCACTGCTGAAAGCCCGCTCCTAGCCCGCCTCAACCGCGAAACCCACGTGCAGCTGCTGCACGCCCGGATGCTTTCGGGCCACGCGCAGGGCCGCTTGCTGAGCATGCTCAGCCACATGGTACGGCCGCGGCGGGTTCTGGAGCTGGGTACATTCACTGGGTACTCGGCGCTGTGTTTGGCAGAAGGACTGGCTCCTGATGGCCTGCTACATACCGTGGAGCAAAACCCAGAGCTGGAAGACCGAATCAGGCGCTACGTGGAGGAAGCTGGGCTAGAGCAGCAAATTCAGCTGCACATTGGAGATGCCCGCGCTATTGTGCCCTCTCTGGCCGAGACCTGGGACCTCGTGTTTATCGACGCCGATAAAATTAACAACGACACCTATTACGAGCTGGTATTGCCCCACGTGCGGCCCGGCGGATTTTTGCTTGTGGATAATGTGCTGTGGGGCGGCAAAGTAGTGGACTCCTACTGCGTGAAGCCCTCCGACAAAGACACGCATGCCGTGCGCGCTTTTAATGACAAGGTGCAAGCCGATGAGCGGGTAGAAAACGTGTTTTTGCCTATGCGCGACGGGCTGCTGCTTGTGCGAAAAAAGTAGGCCTGCCATTCAGCACCTTTACTTGCCGCTCACATAAGCACACCTGATTTTACTAGGCTGTCGAAAGCCGCAAACCCTTTAGGGCTGATAGGCAGTTTGAAAAATAAAACAGTTAGTTTTCAGCGCCTAGCCCAACAATTAGGGGCAAAAGCAGGCGTCTCCGAAATATAGGATTAAACGATTAGACAGGTTTTGCGTCTATCCGGGCTAGTGACCCATTCTTCCGGACTGATGCAAAAACGCTTTCTATTACTTATCCTGCTGCTCGCCATTATTACTACGATAGCGCAGGCCCAAACAACTACTGTAAGTGGCCGCGTGCTCGATGGCAAAGACCAGTCGCCGCTGATTGGGGCCAACGTACTGCTCACCCAGATTCCGGACTCCACTAAGCGCGGCGCCGCCGTAGATGCGGATGGCAGCTTTAGCGTGCCGGGCGTTACGCCGGGGCGCTATTTTCTTACGGTTTCGTTTCTGGGCTACCAGAATCTGCGCCGCACGGTGGAGGTAACCGGCCAGCCGCTGGTACTAGGTACCCTGACCCTGCAAACCGCCGGCGTTACGCTAAAAGGCGTGGAAGTAGTAGGCCGAGCCGCGGCTGCTGTGCAGAAGGGTGATACCTCGCAGTTCAACGCCGGCTCCTATAAAACCAACCCCGACGCCAACGCCCAGGACCTCATCACCAAAATGCCCGGCGTAACCGTCGGGGCCGATGGCAAAGTGCAGGCCCAGGGCGAGCAGGTGCAGCGCATTCTGGTAGATGGGAAGGAGTTTTTTGGCAACGACCCTGACGCCGTGCTCAAGAACATTCCGGCCGAGGTAATCGACAAAATTCAGGTATATGACCGTGCCTCCGACCAGGCTCAGTTCACGGGCTTCGACGACGGTAACCAGCAGAAAATCATCAACATCGTCACCAAGCCGCAATTCCGAAACGGCACTTTTGGGCGTGTGCTCGCCGGGTACGGCCCCCAAGACGACCGGTACCGCCTAAGTGGCAACATCAACTCGTTTAAGGGTAAGCAGCGCCTATCTGTTGTAGCCCAAAGCAACAATGTGAACGAGCAGAACTTCGGCACCGAAGACCTGCTAGGCGTGGTGGGTTCCTCAAGGCAGGGCGGCGGGCAAGGCCAGGGCCAGCGCGGCCAAGGCGGCGGCCGTGTAGGGGGCGGCGGAAACCAAGGCGGTGGCGGAGGTGGCGGCAATAATTCCGGCGACTTCCTGGTAAACCAGCAGGGCGGCATTTCCAAAACGCACGCCATAGGCCTCAATTACTCGGATAGCTGGGGCGCCAAAACCGAGGTACAAGGCAGCTACTTTTTCAACCTGAGCGACAACAATAGCCGCACGAACCTGCTGCGCCGCTACGTTTCGCCAACGGGCCAGAACCAGGATTTGCGCTACAACGAAAACTCACTGGCCAGCAGCCGCAACATCAACAACCGCTTTAACCTACGCCTCGAGCACAAGTTTGACTCCCTGAACTCGATTTTGTGGCGGCCTAGCCTCTCGGTGCAGCGCAACACCGGCACCAACCTGCTGGATGGCTCCACGTTTCAGGTAATTGGTGGCGACGCGACAACCACGCAGGGCGCAAACAACAGCAATTACCGCTCAGCCCTGACGGGCATCACGGGCACCAACCAGCTCCAGTACCGCCGCCGGTTCCAGCGGCGCGGGCGCACCTTTACGCTGGGCGTAAACACGGGCTACAATACCAAAGACGGCGACAACACGCTGCTTTCTACTACCTCATTTCTGCGCGCCGATACGCTGCGTAACACCGTGCTTAACCAGTTCTCGGAGTTAAGCCAAACGGGCTGGTCGTGGAATGGAAACCTGAACTACACCGAGCCAATTGGGGAGAACAGCATTCTGCAACTCGGCTACCGTATCGGCTATACCCCTAACGATTCTGACAAGAAGACCTACAATTTCTCTCCGGGCGAGCAGCAGTACACCATCCTGAACGATACGCTAAGCAACGTGTTCCAGAGCCGCTACCTCACCAATACCGGTGAAGTGACGTACCGCTTCCAGAACAAGGAGTTTCAGTGGTCGGTGGGGGCGGCGCTGCAGAGCGCGCAGCTGCGCAGTGAGCAGGAGTATCCGCGCCCCGGCGCCACGCGTCGCACGTTTGTGAACGTGCTACCCAACGCCCAGGTGCGCTACAACTTCTCGAAACAGCAAAACCTGCGGCTGAATTACCGCATGAACACCAATCCGCCGAGCATCAACCAGCTGCAGGAGGTAGTAAACAACTCCAACCCCTTGCAACTGACTACCGGCAACCCTAACCTGCAGCAGGAAGACCGCCACAACCTCTTTGTGCGCTACTCCTCGGCAGTGCCCGAGAAATCGACCTCGTTTTTTGCCTTGCTGGGCGGCTCTTATACCAACAACTACATCACCAATAACACCATTTTCGCCGCTACGGAGCCTATTACGGTAGATGGCGTAGTTATTCCGGCGGGCGGCCAGCTCACGCGCCCCGTTAACTTGGATGCGCAGTACACGCTCCGCTCCTTCATCAACTACAGCCTGCCCCTCACGTTCATGAAGTCGAACCTGAACCTGAATGCCAACGCTACCTACTCCCAAACCCCAGGCCTGGTGTTCAGTGAGCTGAACTACAGCCGCACGCCTACGGCCGGGCTAGGGGTAGTACTGAGCAGCAACATCAGCCCCGAGCTCGACTTCACGCTTTCCTCGAACTCCAGCCAGAGCTACGTGCGCAACTCCTTGCGCCAGCAGCTCAACAGCACCTTCTTCCGCCAAAACACAACGCTGCGTTTCAACTGGATTGTAGTAAAGGGCATTACGGTGCAGTCAGATGTGAACCACCAGCTGTACTCGGGTTTGTCGGCGGGCTTCAACCAGAACTTTGTGCTCTGGAACGCATCGGTTGGCAAGAAGCTGGGGGCTAGTCAGCAGGCCGAAATTAAGCTATTTGCCTTCGACTTGCTGGGCCAGAACAACAGCATTCAGCGCAACATTACGGCGGCCTACACCGAGGACGTGCAAACCAATATTTTGCAGCGCTATTTCATGCTGATGTTTACGTACAACATTCGCAACTTCAGCGGCACTGGCCGCGGCAACGCCTTACCCGAAGACGTTATGCGCCCCGGCGGGCAACGGCCAGGCGGTCAGCGCCCCGGCGGGTTCGGCCCTCCTCCCGGCGGCGGCATGTAGCCCTTCAGCGCGGTTTGTCTTCTTTTGAAGCCTAGTACCAGTACTGCCTCGGCCCACCGCCGGGGCAGTACTGATTTCAGCCCGTATCAGAAACGAAACTCGAACACAGGCTGCTCGCGCTACTTGATGCCCGCCTTGATGGAGAGAGTAGAATTCTAGCATTCTGTTGGATTTGCGTTTGATTAGCGCCTTGGCAGTCAATTTTTCTTCTACTTTGTAGGGCTAACAGAGCTAGTAGCGCTATTGCGTGCCGCTTTGTCAATTGCTTGCCCACATGAAACGAGTTGTACTTCTTCTGTTTTTGCTGCTGCCTTTGCTGGCCGCGGCCCAAACTGTTCCGGTTCCGGCCGAGATAAACCTGGCGGGTCTGCGCTTTCGCTTTACCGATGGCGGCCGCACGGCTCTGCAGCAAAAGGTAGATGCCTTACGCCGCCACCCGGCCTCTTTCCAGGCCCGCGTGGTGTTGGCCGATGCCTACTTCCCGCTCATCGACCGGGTGTTTCAGCAGGAAGGACTACCCCTGGATTTCCACTTTCTGGCCTTACAGGAAAGCGGCTTGCAGGGCGATGCCCAGAGCATTCATGATGCCGTGGGCTACTGGCAATTTAAGCGCGAGTCGGCGCAGGACTTTGGGTTGCTGATGAACGACGCCGTGGATGAGCGCAAGCACATTGTGGCCTCTTCGAAAGCCGCCGCCCAATACCTGCTGCGCAACAACAAAACGTTCCGCAACTGGGCTAACGCGCTGCTGAGCTACAACCTAGGTCTAACCGGCACCAAGCCCTACACACTTCCTACCGATGTAGATGCTACCGAGGTTGAAATAACCGAGCAGACGCATCCGTATATTCTGACGTTCCTGGCCCATAAAATCGCTTTCGAGCCTGCCATCGGCCTTAATACCAAGCCGCCGCTGTTGTTCCAGGAGTTTCCGGCTCCGGCGGGCCAGCCCCTGTCCACCATGGCGCAGGCGCTGCAGCAAAACCCCGAAGACTTGGCCAAGCACAACCGTTGGCTGCTGGCTCCCACGGTGCCCACCGACCGCGTGTACACGATGTTGGTGCCCATCACGGACCCACTGCAACTCACAGCTCTGGCGGCCCAGCAGAAAAACGCTACCTCCGGCCAGCTCCTAAACCAGCCCACCGCCGACCCCGAAAATGCGGATTTCGTGCGGGTAAACGGGTTGCGAGCCTTGGTAGCCCTGCCCGGTGACACCAAGGAAAGTATGGCCAAGCGGGCTGATTTGAAGGTGAAGCGGTTCATGCAGTACAACGACCTGTTTGCCTTCGACAATATTGTAGCGGGCCAGCCCTACTTCGTGCAAAAGAAGCGCGACAAGGCAGCCGTAGAATACCACGTGGCCCGCCCGGGCGAGAGTGTAGCCACGGTGTCGCAGAAATACGGGGTGCGCGCGAAGGCTATCTGGAGCAAAAACCGCATGGCCCGCAATGAAGAGTTGCGCGCTGGCCGGGTATTGTGGCTGCAGCACACGCGCCCTAAAAACGTACCCGTTGAATATGCCGATGGCAATAACGCAACGGCCCTAGCTGCCTTCGAAAAGCCAGTGGCTACTTCGGCTACTAGCCCTGCTTCATCCCCGGCTCCAGCGCCAACCCAGCCGGAGAAGAAGCGCAAAATCGATACCTCGGAACCGTATACGGGCCGTACGGCCAGCTCTAGCCGTGTGCTGGAAGATGCGGTGCAGGAAGAAACTCCTGGCAATGTAGTACAGCCCGACAGCGCAACCGATGAGCACACCGAAAACCTCAACGAGCTACCTGCTTCTTCGGCGCCAGCAACTGCTCCGGCCGGAAGTGTACCATCGGCGCCACCTGCTACCACTCCTGAACCCGCTATGGCGCCGGCCCCTCGCAAACCGCTGCCCGCTTCTACTTCCATTGCCGATGAGCCTTCAGAGGAGGTTGCGCCTGCCGATGAGCCTAGCATAGCGCCGGCCCCGGCAGCGCCCGCGGCCACGCCCAAAGCTGCTACTAAGCCAACTGTACCGGCCTCTACCCCAACCACGACTTCCACGCCTTCAGCGGCACCTGCAACTCCGCAACCCGCAGCTCCTGCACCAATTACGACTGTGGTAGAACCCGTTCCAGCAAACGGCTTGCATACTGTTCAACCTAAGGAAAACCTGTATTCTGTAGCGCGCCGTTTTGCGTTGCGCCCCGCCGATATCATTGCCTGGAATAATCTACCTCAAAACCCGTCGTTGCGCATTGGCCAAGTATTGCGGGTAGCCGCGCCCGACGCCTCAACTACCGCTGTTCCAGTACCTGCTACCCCGGCACCAGCCCCCAAGCCCTCGTCTTCTGCCGTTACACCCAAGCCCGCTGCCTCCGCTCCGGCTACTCCGGCAGCCCCAGCTACTGTGCGCCATACCGTATTAGCTGGCGAAACGATGTATAGCGTGTCGCGCAAATACGGCGTCACCATCAAGCAGATTATGGAGTGGAACAGCAAGCCCGACTTTTCCGTGAAGCCGGGTGAAGTGCTCATTATTCAGCCAGCCAAATAGCGTTCCGCTAGCCCCTGCTATGGCCCAAAGTGCCTTTCTGCGGCCACTTTAACAGGCAGCCTCTGAAGGCCAGTGTATTGGCTTCGCATATTTATCATCCCTAGTAATTTCTTATCAATGCGGTTTTCTTCTTTCGCATTCTTTCTGCTTTCCGGCCTCGCACTAGGCTCCTTCTCGGCTCAAGCCCAACAAACGCCCGCTCCCCCCGCTGCCCTTTCCGATGATTCCGTGCGCGTGATGTCAGGGTTGGTGCAGGCCAGTGTGCGCCAGTTGCGTGCCATTTACTTTGAGCCCAACGAGGCGCAAACGATTAAACTAATTGGAGCCGCCCTGCACGACATTCCGGCTTTTAATCAGCGTCTGAGCCATTACACCGCCAGCCTTTCCCGAGAGCAGCAGCAAGTGCTGGCTCAACGCTTACGCAAGCACCCCTGGCAAATTGAACTCCGGACTCTACTGAACAGCCCCCAGTACCGTGGCTTCGATGCCCGCGCAGCCAAAAACCCCGAGCTGAAAGCAGCTGCTGCCCAGCTCCGGACGGCTGGGTTTATGGGCACGGGCGCTACGCCAGCTGCAGTTGCCAGCACCCAAACGGTTACTCCGGCTCCGGCACCTGCCCCTGCGGCCACCACTCCCGTTGCTGCCCCCGTAGCTGCTACCCCTGCTGCCGCGCCAAAGCCTGCGGTTAGCGCTACCCACCGCCACACCGTAGTAAAAGGCGAAACGCTCTTTAGCATTGCCCGGCGCTATGGCGTAGAGCCAGCGCAACTACAGGCCTGGAATGGCAAAGCCAGCAGCGGCGTGAAAATTGGCGAAGTCTTGACAGTGGAGGCTAGTAACTAGGCCTCATAAGCACAGCAACCCAACAGGGGGCGGCCACTCGTGGTCGCCCCCTGTTGGGTTTTAGGTCTTGTAGTTCTGGCTGAATGTTGGCTGCAAAAGCTTACGAATTTGTTAGGTAGCACTGCTTCTGCTGCGTTTGCTTTTACTAGGTGCCTAAGGCGCACTTACCGGTAATACGCCAAAATCCGTTGCCGCGCAACCTTTCCCGGCCGCCATTTCGTGGGTAACTTTACCTGATGCTTCGTGCCTCTAATGGCCGAAGTCGTTTGCCCATGCCCGTATTCTCGCACCTTCACTGCCACACTCAATATTCGCTTCTCGATGGTCAGGCCAGCATTTCGGCCCTGATGAAAAAGGCCCAGGCCGATGGCATGCCTGCCGTAGCCCTCACCGACCACGGCAACATGTTCGGGGCCTTCAACTTTGTGGCCGAAGCGAATAAGTACAACGTGAAGCCCATTGTGGGCTGCGAGTTCTACCTGGTAGAAGACCGGCATAAGAAAAGCTTCAGCCGCGAAAAAGGCGAGCGGGACGTACGCCACCACCAGCTGCTGTTGGCCAAAGACCAGGCCGGCTACCAGAACCTGGCCAAGCTCTGTTCCATGAGCTTTATTGAGGGTGTGTACAGCAAGTATCCGCGCATTGATAAGGAGCTGCTGCTGCAGTACCACGAAGGCCTAATTGCCACCAGCTGCTGCATTGGCGCCGAAATTCCGCAGGCCCTGCTCTGGAAGACGGAGGAAGAAGCCGAAAAGCAGCTAAAATGGTGGCTGGATGTGTTTGGCGATGACTATTACATCGAGATTCAGCGCCACGGCATCGAGAACATCGACAATACCGGCAAAAGCCAGGAAGACCTGAACCAAGTGCTGCTGAAGTGGGCGCAGAAGTATAACGTGAAAGTTATCTGCACCAACGACTCGCACTACGTCGATCAGACCGACTTTGCCCCCCACGATATTCTGCTGTGCGTAAATACAGGCGAGGAGCACAGCATCCCGGTCGGCGACTTCCAGACCAAGTACTTCCGGCTGATGTCGCAAGACAACAAGGTGCTCTATGACCACCTGGACAACCTGCGCCCCCTAGCCTCCTCCGACGACCAGGTGCGCCGCCAGCTCATGCGCATTGATGAGGAAGCGCAAATGCCCAAGCCCCGCTCCCGCTTCGGCTTCCCCAACGACCAGTTCTATTTCAAAAGCCAGGAGGAAATGAACCGGCTGTTCCGGGACGTGCCGGAAAGTGTGGACAACACCAACGAAATTGTGGATAAGATCACGCCGCCCAAGCTGCAGCGCGACATTCTGCTCCCCAACTTCCCGCTGCCTCCGGAGCACCCCACCGCCGATGCCTTCCTGCGCCACCTCACCTTCAAGGGCGCCTTTGAGGGTCCGCGCCCGCGTTACTCAGAGCGCACGGCTGATATTGAGGAACGCCTGAACTACGAGCTGCGCGTGATTGAGACGATGGGCTTTGCCGGCTACTTCCTTATCACCCAAGACTTTATCAACCACGGCCGCAACATCGGCGTGGCCGTGGGCCCGGGCCGGGGCTCGGCGGCGGGCTCCGCCGTGGCGTACTGCATCGGCATCACCAACATCGACCCGATTAAGTACTCGCTGCTGTTTGAGCGCTTCCTGAATCCGGAACGCGTATCGATGCCCGATATCGACATTGACTTCGACGACGTGAACCGCCAGAAAGTCATTGACTACGTGGTGGATAAGTACGGCAAAACGCAGGTCGCCCAGATTATCACCTTCGGTACCATGGCCGCCAAGTCGTCGATTAAAGACGTGTCGCGGGCCATGGACTTGCCCTTGCCGCAAGCCAACGACCTAGTAAAAATGGTACCCGACCAGGTGGGTACTACGCTGGCGAAGGCGTTTGCGGAAAATCAGGAGCTGGACATGATTCGGCGCGACGATGCGCCCGATAACCTGCGCGGCCAGATTCTGCGCCTGGCTGAAAAGCTGGAAGGCTCGGTCCGGAACACGGGCATCCATGCCGCAGGCGTTATCATCGCCCCCGACGACATCACGAAGTACATTCCGGTTTCCACCTCCAAGGACTCGGACCTGCTCGTGACCCAGTTCGACGGCAAGGTGATTGAGAGTGCCGGGATGCTCAAAATGGACTTCCTGGGTCTGAAGACGCTCACGATTATTGTGGACGCCATCAACCTGATTGAGCAAAACCACGGCATCCGGATCGACATCGACGAAATTCCGATTGACGACCCCAAAACCTATGAGCTGTATCAGCGCGGCGACACCATCGGCACGTTCCAGTTCGAGTCGGAGGGGATGCGCATGTACCTCAAGGACCTCAAGCCCACCAACATTGAGGACCTGATTGCCATGAACGCCCTCTACCGCCCGGGCCCGATGCAGTTCATTCCGAACTTCATCAACCGCAAGCACGGCCGCGAGCCGGTAGAGTACCCGCACGAGTTGCTGGAGCCCATCCTGAACTACTCCCAGGGCATTATGGTGTACCAGGAGCAGATTATGCAGGCCGCCCAGATTCTGGCCGGCTACTCCCTCGGGGGCGCCGACTTGCTGCGCCGGGCCATGGGTAAGAAGGACATGAAGAAGATGGCCCAGGAGCGCGAGAAATTCGTGGAAGGTGCCAAAAAGCTGCATAACATTCCCGCCAAAAAGGCCTCGGAGGTTTTCGACGTGATGGAGAAGTTTGCGGCCTACGGCTTCAACCGCTCTCACTCCGCTGCCTACTCCGTGGTGGCCTATCAGACGGGTTACCTGAAGGCCAACTACCCTGCTGAATACATGGCGGCGGTGCTGACCAACAACATGGGCGACATCAAGAAGGTGACGTTCTTTATTGAGGAAGCACGCAAGCAGGGCATTCCGGTACTAGGTCCCGATGTCAACGAATCCATCCTGAAGTTCAACGTGAACAAGCAGGGCCAGATCCGCTTTGGCATGGCGGCCGTGAAAGGCGCGGGCGAAGCGGCCGTGGAAAGCTTAGTGCAGGAGCGCGAAAAAGGTGGGCCCTACACCGATATTTTCGACTTCTCGAAGCGCGTGAACCTGCGCGCCGTCAACAAGAAAACCTTCGAGAGCCTAGCCTTGGCCGGCGCCTTCGATTCGTTTGAGCGCTATCACCGCCGGCAGTTTGTGGAAGCCCCTTCCGGCGACCAAAACCTGATTGACAAGGCCGTGCGCATGGGCCAGCAGTACCAGGCGGAGCTGGAGTCGGCGCAGCAGAGCTTGTTTGGCGGTGGCGCCTTTGGGGCCGTGGCCATGCCGCTGCCTAAAGTGCCCGACATGGAGCCCTGGCCCGCTACGGAGCAGTTGCGCCGCGAAAAGGAGGTAGTAGGTTTTTACCTTTCAGGCCACCCGCTCGATGACTTCAAGCTGGAAATTGACTCGTACTGCACCTGCGGGTTGGATAAGGTAGAGAACTACAAAAACCGGGAGGTGACGGTTGCCGGCCTGATTTCAAACGTGCTGTTCAAGACCACCAAGACCGGACAGCCGTTCGTGTCGTTCAGTGTGGAAGACTATGAGTCGTCATTGAACCTAGCGCTTTTCCGCGATGATTACAGCCGGTTTTCAGCCCTGATTAACCCCCGAAACTACGACAAGGAGCAGGTTCCTCCCATGTACATCCGGGGCAAATACGCCCAGCGTTTCCGCGACTCCGACCAGTTTGAATTCAAGATTCTGACCATGGAGCCGCTGTTCAACGTGGCGGAGAAGCTAGCTAACGGCGTGCGAGTGCAGCTTGACCTGCGCACCATCACGGAGCCCTTTATGGACCGCTTTATGGAGGCCGTGGAAGCAGCCCCTGGCAGCAAGAAGCTGGAAATTAAGTTTGCCGAGCCTCATGAACATCTCACTGTCGATACCTACTCGCGCCGCTACCGCATCGAGCCCAAGGAGTTTATCCGGAAGATGCGCGAGATGGAAATTGACGCTTGCCAGCTGATTTAACCCTAGTAAAAATGACTTTACCAAAACACGCGCCCTAGCAATGGGGCGCGTGTTTTGGTAAGAAATTCTCAGGGCAGTTTGGCCATTCTTTTTCACCTAGCACTTCTATTTTAGTTGTGCCCACAGCCACCACGCTAACTCTTTAATGAATAGAAAGCGGCCAAGGAAAGGCCGTTCCCCTTTCATCAAAGCCGGCCCAGCGTCATCGGGGCCGAAGCGCAATTGGCCGGCGGAACTGCCACTCTGGCCGAGTGAACTTTCTGGCTCGTGGCTTGTTGAATCGCAATCTGCTACCTTGCGGCCCGGTTGACCGTAAACAGCACACACATTCCATTAAACCCCCTTCTGTTATGGGACATAAAGCCATCGAAATTACCGATGCTAACTTCGACCAGATCATCAACTCTGATAAGCCCGTGCTCGTGGATTTCTGGGCCGAGTGGTGCGGTCCGTGCCGCATGGTAGGCCCAGTAGTTGAGGAACTGGCTGGCGAATACGAAGGCAAAGCTATTATTGGCAAAGTTGACGTAGACTCTAACCCACAGACCTCGGCCAAGTTTGGCATTCGCAGCATTCCAACGCTGCTCGTGTTTAAGAACGGCCAGATTGTGGACAAGCAAGTAGGTGCTGTACCGAAGCACGTGCTGGCTCAGAAACTTGACGCTCAGGTTACGGCGTAACGCTTGCCTTAACCACCTACATAGAAAAGCCCCGCCTCTTTCAAGGCGGGGCTTTTTTATTGTTACAGTATGAGGGGCGCTTCCCTAGGCATTGTACCCTAGCAAAGTGCCTAGGGAAGCCATGAAGGGTTACCAGCTTTCATCAGGCGCAAACACGCGCGCTTCGGAAGGAGCAAGCTGCGGGGGCCTCAGCCCGGACAGCAGAGAAAAGTTGGGAGCAAAGTGGATAGGGATGGTGAACGTCATGGCCGTGGGCAGATTGTACTCACGCCCTGGCTCAAAAGCCGGTAAGCTGGCGACCACGCGCCGGGCTTCCTGGTCGGCTTCCGGAGCTAGGCTCTGCACTACCTGCACTTGCCCCACGCGGCCATCTTCACCCACTGTGTAGCTTATGTACACATTGCCGGTAATGCCCTTGCGCCGGACGTTGCGGGGGTAATTAGTATTCTGGGCAATGAAATTCAGCATAGCCGCCTCACCGCCCGGAAATTGCGGGAGCTCCCGGGCCCGCACTTTGCCCATAAATGGCGAACCGTCCTCATTAAAAAACGCCAGGGCCAAGGGCTTTCCTTGCCGGTCGGGCATTTCAATGGCGCTGAGCTGGCCAGTGTTGTAAAAGTAATGCCACTCGCCCACTGGTCGGCCCGCGTTGTAGCGCCCCTCAGAGCGCTTCTGGCCGTTGCGGTGCACCGAAATCCAGCGGCCCACACGTTGGCCATCGGCATAGTCGCCGCGCTGGCTTACGCGGCCGTCTTCGTACCAGCCCACATACAGGCCCTGGGCTTCATCGTCGCGGTAGTGCACTTGGCCAGCCTTGCTGCCACTCGGATGATACCACGTAAGAAGCCCGTTGCGAACGGGTGGATCAATGGATGACAGCGTACCGCGCAGCAGCAACGTACCCGACAAAGAGTACTCTCGCATGGCGTACGTGCCCAGCAACTCGTTTTTCCGATCTACCACCCGGTAATGGGTGGCGCTATCGGGCACGGTCGCTTCGTCGCGGTTATTCAGATAAACGGCCGGTAAACTCTGGGACCAACCTAGGTGCATTGCTAGCAGCAACGGCAAGAGAAGCGCGTATTGTTTTCTCATGAGCAACTAGGGTAAGGGCTTACGTGCGGAGGGTGAACGAAATATAACCCGCAGGTAATCAAGACCCAAGCGCCAGTCCAACTTCATCAAAAAAATACTACTTTAGCTGCTTAACACCCAACAACCCACCCAGTTCCGCTGCCACTAGTACGCTACGCTGTAGCTTCTACCCGCTTCTATTTAAAAGATAACTTTTCTAGGGCAGTTAAACACAGCAGCCGCTACCCCGAAAAACGGAGCAGCGGCATGAGGTGCTGTTTTGGGCTTGTGCTAAACTAGTTGGTGCGCTCTTCTATTTCCTGCAGCTGAATTGGCCGGTTGAAGGCCTCCTCCAGCGAGATAAGCGTTTCGGTACGCTCAATCCCTTCAATTAGCTGAATCTGCTCGTGCAGTACCTCGCGTAGGTGGTTGGTATCCCGGCAAATGAGTCGGGCAAAGATGCCGTAGGCGCCCGTCGTGAAGTCGATGCTTACTACCTCCGGTATCTGCCGCAACTGCTCTACTACGCTTTCATACACGGAGCTTTTCTGCAGATAGATCCCTAGGAAAGCACGCACGCCGTAGCCAAGCTTCTGATAATCAATTTTGAGGGTAGCGCCCAGCACAATGCCTAGCTCCTCTAGGCGGGCCATCCGCACGTGTACCGTTCCTCCTGAAACATGCACCTTACGCGCAATTTCAGTGTACGGCATTTTGGCATCGTCGATTAGGAGCGCCAGAATCTTCCGATCGGTGTCGTCAAGTTCGTAATTACGGGCCATTTTTTTCTATGTTGATTACGGATATATTAATGACGAGCTACTTTTTTTAAAAAGTATGTAAATTTTAATACAAATGTCTGAAATTATTTTATCACAGCAAGTTAGGCGCTACATTTGTCATAATCCAACGCGAACGGCGGGGGAGAATTTTGACACTGTAGAATGATGAAACTGGCAGACATACCCTCCTCTCTCGGGGGTGGAGATTCGGGAAAAACTGGTCCGGCGGCTGGCTAACCACTCCGTGGAGGTTCGAATCCTTCTTCTACAGCACAAACAGTATTGGGTGGATCATGTGAGGAGGGAAAAACGGGACGTATCTGGGTGGGTACGTTCTGAATCAAGAGGCGGCATCTGGGTGGGTGCCGCCTTTTATTTTTTATTGCCGGTAAGTATTTGTCTGTTCTGGCAAACAGAAGCAGTACTTTATGAAATCGGCCGCAAAGTTCGCTTTTTCTTATCGGTTAAGCACCCATCTTGGCAAAAAAGCCTTCTCTATTTCTGTTGTGTTCTTTCTGTTTTTGTTACGGCCCGCCTGTGCTTGATTACACAACGCTAGGCTGCTTCTGAAGGTATAATCTTCGCCTTTTTACTAGCCCATCATAGCCCATAAACCAACTGCCCACCCCAGACTTGTATCCGGAGCGGGCAGACCGAGAAGGAGGTGCTATTATCGAGTAGCTAGGGTTTGTTGCTGATAGCGCGCTAGGCCGGCATCCAGAAACTTCACGAAGGCCGTAATATCAGGCTCATAAGCTACGGATGTCGTCAGAGCCAGCGGCTGCTCGGGCGTACTGGCCGGGTCCAGGATTACGTAGTACGGCTGGGCATTCATATTGAAGCGGCTGATCTGAAAGTCCAGATTTTGCTCGCCCAGCGTTTTCTTTACCCGTTGGTCGCGCGTGGAGGTGTACCACTGGTTTTGGGGAAGCTCCGTTTTGTCGTCGGCATAGAGAGCCACTACCACAAACTTTTCGCGCAGCCGCTGCAGCACACGCGGGTCGCTCCACACAGTGGACTCCATTACGCGGCAATTGCCGCAGTTATGGCCCGTAAAATCAACGAAAATAGGCTTCTTCTGCTGGCGGGCACATGCCAGAGCTTCTTCCAGTGTGAAGTACCCTTCCAGGTTGAGCGGCAATTCCAAATCGCCTTGGAAGCGCGGCACGCTGCACAAAGCAGAAGCGGCGGGGTTTGCCGATGCGGTGGGGGTAGCGTTCAGCCAGGCGAAATCCTGGCGGGCCGGCGGCGGTGCCAGCGCCGAAAGGCCGTTCAGAGGCGCGCCAAACAAGCCGGGCACCATATACACCATAAATGAGAATACCAGCGTAGCCAGCAGCAACCGGGGCACGCTTACATGCGAGGTTTCGCTGTCATGGGAAAGCCGGAATTTCCCGAGCAGATATAGGCCCAGTAAACCGGCCAGCACAATCCAGATGGCCAGGAACACCGGCCGCGGCAGCAGCCCCCAATGGTACGAGAGGTCGGCGGAGCTCAGGAACTTAAACGCCATGCCCAGCTCTACAAAACCCAGCGCTACTTTCAGGGTGTTCAGCCAGCCGCCCGACCGAGGAATCGACTTCAGCCAGGTAGGAAACAAGGCAAACAGCACGAACGGCAGCGCAAAGGCAGTTGAAAACGACAGCATAGCTAGCGTGGGCCGAAGCAGCTCACCATTCGCGGCTGAAATAGCCACCGAGCCCACAATAGGCACGGTGCAGGAAAACGACACCAGCACCAGCGTAGCCGCCATAAAAAACAGCCCCGACCAGCCGCCTTTGTCGGCCTGGGCATCTACTTTATTTACTAGGCTGCTAGGGGCATTAATCTCGAAAAGCCCCAGAAACGACATCCCGAAGATGATGAAGATGACGAACGACAACAGATTGGGCAGCCAGTGTGAGCTGATGAGGTTGGCGGCATCGGCCCCAAATAGCAAGCTCAGTACCACACCTGCACCGGTATAGATGGTAATAATGGATAAGCCATAAACCGATGCTTTCGCAATGGCCTCGCTGCGGCTGCGGCTGTTGTTGGTGAAGTACGATACCGTCATGGGGAGCATGGGGTACACGCAGGGCATGATAACGGCCACCAAACCCGCTCCAAAGGCAATTAGCAAGAACTTCCATAGAGATAGGGCCGTGCCAGCCGGTGTAGCGGCCGATGCTCCCGCCGCAACAGTTCCATCTGATTTGGCAGGAGCTACCACGGCGGCCGCAGTCTGCCCCGAGTCGGGGGCAGGCGCAGCAAGGGCGCTAGCTGCCGGGGCAGCTTCAACCGCCGTGTCAGTAACTGCGGCCCCGGCGCTGCTGGGGGCTACCGCCGGGGCTAGTGCCCCAGTAGTACTAGGGGTGGCGACGGGGGTAGCGGCGGGCTTGGGCGTAGCGGGTGCGGCAGCAGTGCCAGTTGCTTCCAGCGGGCCAAAGCTCAGGGTTTCTTCACCCGGAATGCAACGGCCGTCAATATCGGTGCAGGTCTGAAACTCGGTTTCCGCCGTAATAGTCAGAGCACCGGGCTGTAACACCCGAATGCGCTGCCGAATTTGGCCGGTCTTCTCGAAGTAGGTAATGTCGCCTTTAAATACTTCGTCAAATTTTTTCTTGGTCCCGATGGACGTAGGCTTACCTACCAGCTCGTAAGCCGGGCTCTTGGTGAACGTGAAGGTAAACACGGTAGGACCCAGATCGGGGTCGAAGTTAGTGGCGTACAGATGCCACTTGTCGTCGATGCGGGCATTAACGATGAGCTCTACTTCCTCCCCCACTTTCACAGAGGATTTACTTACGGCAGCAGAAAGCTTGGTGGGGGTCAGGACCTGGGCCTGAACTCCTAGGGCCGCCAGCAAGGCTAGCAGCAACGGGAGCAAATAAAACGTACGACGAGGCATGAAGTAGAGAAAGAAACGGCAAACGGATGCCGAAAGGAAATACAAAGGTCGGCAGAAACCGCAACAGCTACAGCCAAGAAGTAGTTTTCTGTAGTGAGCTTGAATGCCCCGCAAGCCACTTCCTAGGCTTTTGGGTTATAATAGCGCTCCTCATTCCGAACCGCTTGCGCTGAATGTCGTACTTTTGCCTTACAAAGGAAGGCAGGCCGGTCGAGTCTTGCTTCCGCATCTATGCTCTTAAATATACTTCTTACTGTTCTTCTGGTATTGTTGAACGGGTTTTTCGTGGCGGCAGAATTTGCCATTGTGAAAGTTCGACTCTCCCAGATTGAGTTGAAAGCGCAGACTGGCAACCGGTTTGCCAAAATGACCGAAGGCATCCTGCACAACCTCGACGGCTACTTATCGGCCACCCAGCTAGGTATTACGCTGGCTTCGCTGGGCTTAGGTTGGATTGGCGAGAGTGTGGTTTCTCAGATCATAATTGCCACAGTACACGCGCTGGGCCTGGAAATGACCGATGCTACCGCTCACAGCATTGCCCTGCCTACTTCGTTTGCGCTCATCACCATCCTGCACATTGTGTTTGGGGAGCTGGCGCCTAAATCACTAGCTATTCAGCAGCCCGAAGCCACCAGCATGTTTGTGGCCCTGCCGTTGCGGGTGTTTTACACTGTATTCCGCATTCCTATTGTCGTGCTGAACTGGCTCTCGGGCCTAGTGCTGCGCTTGTTTGGCATTCAGCAAGTATCCGAGCACGAAGTACATACTGCCGAAGAGCTGCGCCTGCTAATCGACCAAAGCAAGCAAAGCGGCGAAATTCAGGACTCGGAGCATGAGTTGATTGAGAACGTGTTTCAGTTCAACGACCGGATGGTAAAGCAGATTATGGTGCCGCGCACCAAGCTTTCTGCTATTGACGTGAACACGCCCCAAGATGCCGTGCTGGAAGCCGTATACAACGAAGGCTACTCGCGCATTCCGGTGTACGAGGGCAACATCGACAATATCATCGGCATTCTGTACGTGAAGGATCTGCTCCAGATTATTCGTCGGAGTGAGCCAATTGAACTACAGAAGATTATCCGGCCGGCGTATTTCGTGCCTGAGACCAAGAAGATTAACCGGTTGCTGCGCCAGTTTCAGCGCAAGCACACGCACATGGCCATCGTCAGCGACGAGTTTGGGGGCGTGTCGGGCATTGTCACCATCGAAGACATTATGGAAGAGCTGGTAGGCGAAATCCAGGATGAATACGATAACGAGGTGCCGGTAGTGGAAAAGGTTTCGGAAGCCGAGTATCGCGTAGCCTCGTCTACCGCCATCCCAGATGCTAACGAATACCTCCCTTTCCCCCTACCCGAAGGCGATGACTACGAGACGGTGGGCGGCCTGCTCAACGTGATTTATGGCAACATCCCGGAAGTAGGCGATGTAGCCGTACTCGACAACTACGAGTTTCGGGTATTGAAACGCTCCCGCCGCGCCGTGGAGCTAGTGCAGCTACGCGTAACCACGCAAGCCGAGCGCGACGAAGAGCCATCTGAGGCCTTCGACGCATAAGGAGGGCTAGTACTTCCTCGTCTGTTTCGTTTACGTTTTTTGCTCAGCCTAGCTCCTACTCAGGCGTGAACCAGCCGGCGTACATCACGTAGTTGTCGGCGGTGCGCAGCATGTTGGCGCGCTGCTCTTCTGTTACGGGCTTGATTTTACGGGCCGGGATGCCGGCATAGAGGTAGCCTGGCTCGCACTGGGTATTTTCGAGTACTACCGCCCCGGCCGCGATAATGCAGCCAGCCCCCACTACGGCTTGGTCCATCACGATGGCGCCCATCCCAATCAGCACGTCATCTTCTACCGTGCAGCCGTGCACAATGGCTTTGTGGCCGATGCTAACGCGCGAGCCGATAGTAGTAGCGGCCTTGAGGTAGGTACAGTGAATCACGGCGCCGTCCTGGATGTTCGTTTTGTCGCCGATGCGGATGCTGTTCACATCCCCCCGAATTACGGCGTTAAACCATACCGTGCAGTTAGCCCCTAGTGTCACGTCGCCTACAATGGTAGCATTATCGGCTACAAAGCAGTCGGGGCCTAGTTGGGGATATTTGCCTTGAACTGGAAGAATGAGCGCGGGCATAGGAAAGGAAGTGAAGTGGGCGAGCGAGGAATAGCGCGTAGGCAACCGAAGGTGCAACTAGCAACAGTTACTAGGTTGGTTGGATAAGCAAACCTAGTGATTTCACCTTTTAGCGCGCCAGCATCCGCTTCCAGGTGCCTTTATCCCAGTTGTATTTGAGCGTGCTGGGCAGCGCCTGCCAGAAATACTTGCTGGTTTCCACCGCAAAGCTCGGCTGCATATAGCAATTGATGGTACAGCCTTCGCACTGGGGCAAACGGCCTTCAAGGGCAGCCAACTGCTGTACCGGCGCAGAATTATACAGCCCGAACAGGTCGTTGGCAATTGGAAATTTCTGCTCACCCAAATGGTAGCACGGCAGCACCAGCTCATTGCTGGGTGAAATGACCAACGTAGTACTAGCGGCCCGGCACACGGGCGCGGCTACGTGGTTGCCCCCGTCGCGTCGCAACTGAATAAACGCCTCATTCAGGTACACGCCCGGGCGCTTACCGAAATCAGAGAGGTAGTCAAGTTCAGCGGCCGTGAGCTGCTCGCCGGTTTCCACAGTGTTGTACTCAAAGGCCGGGTTCAGAATCAGCACCAGCTTGTTGGGCCGCGTTATTTCTCGGTACACCTTTTCCAGATCGGCCAGGTTTTCGCGGAATACTGTGAACAGAATATCCGGCCGCTCGCCCAGTTCCTTGGCTACCCGGATGCTTTCTAGCACGAAATCAAAGCAGGCGACACCGCGGCCTTTGTCGTGCACTTCTTTCTCCGAGGCATCCAGGGAAAAGTGCAGCATATCTACCTTACCGCGCAGTTTTTCGGCGTACTTGGGGTAGAGCAAGCAGTTAGTGGTGAGCGTCGTGATAAAGCCCATATCATGCGCTAGGCCCACAAACTCATGGATTTGGCGATGCAGCAGCGGCTCTCCGCCCGTAAAATCTACTATCGATACCCCTAGCCGTTTCAGGTCGCGTAGGTTACGCTCCACATCTTCCAGCTGAATGTAGGGCGACGGCTTTTCCCAGATGTCGCAGAAGGAGCACTTCGCATTACACCGATAGGTGACGTAGTAATTGCACAGAACCGGATGACGAACAAGACGCATAGGCGGGTAAAGGTACGGCCAGGAAGCGAGTGTGCCTGCAGGGCATCCGATTTGGGCCAGCAGCCAACCTAGCAGCACTTCCGCGCCCAAGTAGACTTAGTGTGGCAATGCGCCCCAGGCACTATCCCAGGTAGTGGGGGTTGCCGCCAGTGCCTCTGGAGTAGCCGGGCCGTAATGCTCCAGATAGTAATTACAGAAGCCTTTTAGGGGGCAGCGGTGGCAATCGGGCTTAGTGTAGAGACAAATTTTCTGGCCGTGCCAGTAGTTGTGTTTATGAAAGTTAAGCAGGACCAGCGAATCTTTGGGCAGCTGTTCTAGCAGCACTTGGTGCGCCTTGTCGGCAGAGGCTTTCGGCCCGATCATGCCTACGCGCTGAGCAATGCGGTGCACATGGGTATCCACGGGCAGTACGGGCTTGCGAAAGTTGAACAGCAGCACCAAGGACGCTGTTTTCAGTCCAATCCCCGGCATATCATTCAGCCACTGCATGCCTTGCTCCGTGGGCCACTCTTCCAGAAAATCGAGGGTAAACTCGCCTCGTTCCGCTTTTATCCGACGCAAAATTTCCTGGATGCGGGGTGCCTGCGTATCGGGCCAGCGGGTAGTACGAATGGCGTGGGCCAGCTCAGCCGTAGGCGCAGCTAGTACGCCTTCCCAATCCCCGAAGGTGTCCAGCATCCGGTCGTAGGCCAGTTCCTCATCGGCGTGGGTGGTGCGGTGCGAGAGTACCGTCGAAATCAGCTCGCGCATGGGTGAGCGGCGCGTGGTTTCTTGGGTAAGTGGCGGATAAAACTCGTTTAATAGCAGATGGTCCTGATTGGTTTTTTCAGCGGGCGGCGAGGTGTAGGTTGTGGGCATAGCAGGTTGTACCGCTCAGGTGGCGTGCAGGTTGCACTCACTCGGGGCTCCTAGGGCACTCCTGACCACAAACCCCATAAAAAACGGTGGCTCCTTTGCGGGAGCCACCGTTTCTGTTGCCTCAAAACTAAGGCAGTTGCTTTAGTGCTTAGATAGTGCCTTTTTCAGCAGCCTTCTTCAGCTTTTCGTTGGCGAAAATAGCCACCTCTACCCGGCGGTTGGCTACGCGGCCAGCTTCCGTAGAGTTATCAGCAATGGGCTGACGCGAACCGTAGCCCGTTACCGTGAAGCGCGAAGCATCTACGCCTTGCTGCTGGGCATAGTTAGCTACAGCTTGAGCGCGGCGCTGCGAAAGCGGGTTGTTGATAGCGTCGCTGCCGCTGGTGTCGGTGTGGCCTTCTACAATTACGTTGGTGTCGCCGTACTTGATGAGAGTTTTAGCCAGGTCCTGAATGTTAGACTGTGCCGTAGCGGTCAGAGCCGACGAGTTCTTAGAGAACAGCAAACCCGAGTCGAAGGTGATTTTGATGCCTTCGCCTACGCGCTCAACCGTAGCGCCTGCCATTTCTTTCCGCAGTTCAGCAGCTTGCTTGTCCATGCGGCGGCCGATAAGAGCTCCACCAGCACCACCCACGGCAGCACCAATAATTGCGCCTTTCGCCGTGCCCGACTTACCGCCAATTACGCGGCCCAGTACCGCCCCACCGGCAGCGCCACCCAAGCCGCCAATTACAGCGCCTTTTGCGGTTTTGCTCCAGGGTTTTTTAGTGGTCGTTGTGGTTTGAGCTTCCGCGTAGCTGCTGCCTAGTAGCAGCACAGCCAACATCAGCACGAATAAGGAACGTAGATTTTTCATGAGGGCAAGGTTTGAGTGTAGTGGTATGAGGTAAGCGAAAGCCTCAGGGGCAAAGATATCAGGACAACTTTCGTTTGAGGCTTCAGTTCTGGAAAAAGCGTTTTGCAACCACCTTGCCAAAAACGCTCTCTACCACCTCTAAAGTATCAAAACCCCGCGTTAAAAATTACAGCACGCTGTCCATCAATGCGTTTGCTTGCACATTTTACTAGCCCCTGCTCCTGCCCAAACCCTTCGCACCTAAATCACAGACTGATAGCCAGACGCAGTATTTTGAGTTACCGCTATTGATACTTTGTTGCTATCTGGAGGCTAGGGCACAAAAAAAGCCGCCCCAACAGGAGCGGCTTTTCTGAAACTAAAAGCTTGTGTAAGCTTACAGACGGCCTTCTTCGGCAGCCTTCTTCATTTTCTCGTTGGCATAGATGGCAATTTCTACGCGGCGGTTAGCCTGCTTGCCTTCAGCCGTGGTGTTATCCGCAATCGGCTGGCTTGAGCCATAACCTTTGCTGGTAATACGACCGGCTTCAACGCCTTGCTGCTGGGTGTAGTTAGCAACGGCCTGGGCGCGGCGCTCCGACAGGGGCTGGTTGATGGCGTCCGAGCCGGAAGCATCGGTGTGGCCTTCTACTAGCACGTTGGTGTCGGGGTACTTTTTCAATACCTCAGCCATTTTCTGAATTTCCGTCATCGAAGCAGCACGCAGCTCGCTCTTGTTGGTATCGAAGAGGATGCCCGAGTCGAAGGTAATTTTGATACCCTCGCCTACGCGCTCCACTTTGGCGTTTTGCATATCGCGCTGCAGTTCAGCAGCTTGCTTGTCCATACGGCGGCCAATAAGAGCACCACCAGTACCACCCACGGCAGCACCAATAATAGCGCCGGCAGCCGTACCCGACTTACCACCGATTACGCGGCCCAAAATAGCACCTGCTGCAGCACCACCGCCGGCGCCAATCAGGCCGCCTTTAGCCGTTTTGCTCATGCCAGTTTTGCGCGGGCCGGTGCCGTTGGTGTCAGCTTCCGGAATGTTGGGGTTGCGGGTGCTGGTGCTGGCGCAAGAGCTTACGAAAAGCAGCACAGCCATCAGCAATGTTAGAAGTGAACTACGAGATGTCATGTTCTTAAGGAAATAGGTTGAGAGAATGTCGACCGGTTGGTTTTGCAGCTTCTACTGCGGATTAGCGAAAAATGTTCTGCAAATATAGTCCAGTATGGATACTTGCTTTCATTTACACTAGGGTGCCCAATTCGCTTAACCGAAACGCCCCTGCAAACCACCGGACAGGTGGTGCAGGGGCGTTTTCAAAAAGCTTGCCGGAAATGAAGGGCTAGCCGACTAGTGGCTTACTGCTCAGCTGTAGCTACCTCACGAGCAGGCACTTCCACTGGCTTCAGCATCTTCAGCAAATCGGTGAGCTTATGCTTGAGCTCTTTCCGGTCTACAATGAAATCAAGAAAGCCGTGCTCGAGTACAAACTCAGCACTCTGGAAACCCTTGGGCAAATCTTTCCCAATGGTTTCTTTGATAACGCGCGGGCCAGCAAAGCCAATCAGGGCGCCAGGTTCGGCAATGTTAAAGTCGCCGAGCATGGCGAAAGAAGCCGTAACGCCGCCCGTAGTAGGGTCAGTGAGCAGTGAGATGTACGGGATGCCCGCTTCGGAGAGCAGCGCCAGCTTGGCTGAGGTTTTGGCCATCTGCATCAACGAGTAGCCAGCTTCCATCATGCGGGCCCCGCCGGAGCGCGAAATCATGAGGAAGGGTAGCCGGTTCTGGCGGGCATAGTCAATGGCGCGGGCAATCTTCTCCCCTACTACAGAGCCCATCGAGCCGCCAATGAATTTGAAATCCATAGCAGCTACTACCAAACCCAGGCCGTTCATCTGGCCATGCGCCGAGCGCACGGCATCTTTCAGGCCCGTGTTTTTCTCGGTGGCCGCTACGCGCTGGGGGTAGGCTTTGGTGTCGACAAAGTTCAGGGGGTCAGCCGAGCGCAGGTCGGCGTCTAGTTCCTGGTACTCATGGTTGTCGAACAGGAAGTCGAAGTAATCCGCGGCATCTAGCCGGTCGTGGTAGCCGCAGCTACCACAGGTAGCTAACAGGCGCTTGTGCTCGGCCATGGTAGCTACGTGCTTACACTCAGGGCATTTGTACCACAGGCCGTCGGGGGTCTCCTTTTTTTGTTCCGTCGGCGTGACGATGCCTTTCTCTTTGCGCTTAAACCAGGAGGACATATTTCTGTGAGATGCTTGGGTCGATGAGAGGAGCAGAAGGAAGCTAGCCGAAGCCAGATTTAGAGTTCTTCCGTGCTGCAAGTTACGGCAGAATGCAAAAGTGCGAAATGCGAATGAAAGGTACGTACCCGGCAACGAAACAGGCAACTGCAGGCTCTTTATCTACGCAAGTAGCCCTCTGCCAGCCCCTAACAACGGTTCTGCTTACTTAAGGTATGTTTACTAGCCCTTGCTTCCTGGTCAAGCCAACGTAATCGAATCATCAAGATACACATCCTGAATGGCATGTAGCAGTTCTACTCCTTCGGCGAAAGGCCGCTGAAAGGCCTTACGGCCGGAAATAAGTCCTTGTCCGCCAGCGCGCTTGTTAATAATGGCCGTCCGGATGGCGGCTTGCCGATCGCCGGCACCTAGGCTTTCGCCGCCGGAGTTAATCAGGCCGATGCGGCCCATGTAGCAGTTGGCAACTTGGTAGCGCGTCAGGTCAATGGGGTTGTCGGAGGAAAGCTGCTCGTACATGGCCGGGTGCGTTTTGCCAAACTTAAGCGTGCTGAAGCCGCCGTTATTTTCGGGCAGCTTCTGCTTGATAATATCGGCCCCGATGGTGACGCCCAAATGGTTGGCTTGCCCAGTGAGGTCAGCCGACACGTGAAAGTCCTTATCCTTGGTTTTAAAGGCATTGTTGCGCGTGTAGCACCATAGCACGGTGGCCATGCCTAGCTCGTGGGCACGCTCAAAGGCCGCCGTTATTTCCTGAATCTGCCTCCGGGATTCCTCCGACCCAAAATAAATGGTAGCCCCTACCGCCACCGCTCCCAGGTTCCAGGCTTCTTCCACGGAGCCAAACAGAATCTGGTCGTAGGTATTGGGGTAGCTCAGCAGCTCATTATGGTTGATTTTAACCAGAAACGGAATCTTGTGAGCGTAGCGCCGCGCTACCGTGCCAAAGGTGCCAAACGTGGTTGCTACGGCATTGCAGTTGCCTTCCAGCGCCAACTTAATGATGTTCTCCGGGTCGAAGTACATGGGGTTTGGCCCGAAGGAAGCGCCGGCCGTGTGCTCAATCCCCTGGTCGACGGGCAGAATGCTGAGGTAGCCGGTGCCGCCTAGGCGCCCGTGATTATACAGCTGCCCCAGGCTCCGGAGTACCTGCGGGGTGCGGTTGGAGGGCACAAAGCAGCGGTCCAGAAAATCGGGGCCGGGAATGTGCAGCTGCTCTTTCGGGATAGTGCGGCATGCGTGTTCCAGCAATGCAGCGGTTTCGGCAGGAAGTCCTTCGAGGATAGACGCCATGGGCTGAACGGGTTAGAGTAACGATGAGCAGGTAGCAGCTACGTTAAATATAGCGTGAAAGCTGGCTTTGCCGCGGCGCCTAGGGTAGCACATCCGGCCAAGGTGCTGTACCTTGCCGCGAGAAAACCGGGCAGTTGAGCCGGCTTTCCGTTGTTGCACTTACTCCGCGTACTTTCTGTGAAAAACTTTTCTACTCTGGCGGTTTGCGCCCTTCTGGCCTCTGCCGCGCTGCCAGGCTGCGTGGCCTCTAAGAAATACGACGACCTAAGAGCCCGCCAAACCGCTACCGAACAAGCCAAAGCCGACCTGGAACGCCAGCAGCGCCAAGCGGTATCAGAGCTAAAAAAAGCCTCCGATGAGCTAGCCGAGCTGCGCCTGCAAAGCCGCCGCCTCATTGATGACTCGACTGAAACCGGCCGCAGCCTGCGCCGCACGCGCCAGCTCAATGCCCAGCTCACGGACTCTTATGACAAGCTGCTCAAAAACTCCGACCGGGCCATGGCCGACAAATCGGCCGACTATAACAAGGTAGCCAAGGACCTGGCCCGCCGCGAAGCCGAGCTAGGCGAGCTAGACACTAGCCTGCGGAAAAGCCGCGCCGACATCGATAAGCTCAACGCCGACCTCACCGCCCGCGAAGCCCGCCTGAAGGAGCTACAAAAAGCACTGGCCGATAAAGACAAAGCCGTGGACGACCTCAAGGCCAGCGTAAGCAACGCCCTGCGCGGCTTCCAAGGCACCGATTTACAGGTCAAGATGAAGGATGGCAAAGTGTACGTGTCGCTTTCGGAACAGCTGCTGTTTAAAACCGGCTCTACCAAAGTTGACCCCAAAGGCCAGGAGGCACTAAAGCAGCTAGCCGTGGTGCTTCAGCAGCAGCCCGATGTGAATGTGGTGGTAGAAGGCCACACCGATAACGTACCGTTCAGCCGGCCCGCCGGCGCCATGCAGGATAACTGGGACCTGAGCGTGCTGCGCGCCACCGAAATTGCCCGGTTGCTCACCTCGGGAGGGGTAGCGCCCGACCGCGTTACGGCCTCCGGACGCTCGCAGTTTGTGCCCGTAGCCGCCAACGACTCGCCGGCCAATAAGGCCCTGAACCGACGCACCGAAATCATTCTCACGCCCAAACTCAACGAGTTGCTCAAGATTCTAGACAGCAACTCTACCGCCGGCGGCAAGTAGGCTTAGGTCACTTCGTATAAAAGAGCGGAGCCAGCGTGTCTGGCTCCGCTCTTTTGGTATATTGCCATATCTTATTTCTTTACTTATCTGAAACTTATGAAAAATATTATCCTTAGATTCTGGTTACTACTGCTGGGCGGGCTGCTGGTATCTACCCATGCTTGGGCCACGCACGCCGCTGGGGGCGAAATTCTGTATGAGCCTATTGCTGGTTCAGCAGACCGTTACCACATTAAGGTCCGGTTGTTTAGAACGGAAGGACCCGGAGTTGCTGACTTTGGAGGATCAATTTCCTTGCATTGCACCAAGAACAGTTGCGATGCTGCTTCTGCCGGAAGCTTTGTTGTAAACCTACCCCGTACGAAAGTCATCTCTCTTGATGCCATCAGGTGTGGGATATATTTAGATGAAGCAAGTGTTTTCGAGGGAGATGTGACATTGCCGCCTGGCCGTTGGCTGCTGAGTACATGGCAGATAAACCGCTCACCAGCTATTCTCAACATAAACCAGACAATCCAGCACAGCCAGCATATTGAGTCGTTTCTGGATAACTCTAGCGGCTTGGTAAATTCCTCTCCCAAGTTCACCTCCTACAAGCTGCCGTATCTGAGCGGCAATCAGGTTCACCAATACAGCTCCAGCGCCTTTGACATAGACGGCGACTCGTTGGTTTATCAGATTGTGGCGCCACGAGAAAACACTGCAGCGTCGGCACAGCAGTTTGCTTGCAGCACTGAAATACCGAATTATACGGCGGCTCCTCATTTTACTATAGATGCTGCTACGGGTGCGCTGCTTCCTACTTCAGCAGCTTTAGTACTAGGCGATTATGTGCTGCCCGTTCGGGTAGATGAATACCGAAAGCTCAACAACGTCTGGACGAAGATTGGCAGCGTAACCCGCGACCAGATGTATCGGGCCTATACCAGTTCCAGCCTCAACCCTACGTTTACTGGCCTTACCGTGAACAACGGCACTACGGCTCAACCGCTTGAACAGGTCATTCGGGTGAACCCAGGCCAGAAAGTATCCCTGACGCTTACCGCGTCTGATGCTGATGCGGGCCAGAAACTTCGCTTCGTAAGTGATGCTCCTGAGGTAGTTCCCGGTGCCACGTTGCAAACCCTGAACGCCACCCAGGCTCGCCTAACCTGGACTGTACCGAGCACCCTTCCGATGGGCCGATACCGCCTCGCGGTAGGAGTAGCCGATGATAGCTGCCCTCTTAATGCTAGCGAAGTACGCACCATTACATTTCTAGTGACCAACCAAATATTGGGTACTACTACCCCTAGGCCACTTCTTCTGCCGGCCAGCCCCAATCCATTTCATACCCAGGTGTCCTTCCAGATAGCAAAGCCGCAACCCGTAACGGTACTTGATGGCCTGGGCCGCGCTATTGCTCTCCTCACAAGCCGCCCCGATGGTACCATTACCTGGCAACCCGCTGAAACAGTAAGTCCCGGCCTATACTTCGCCCGTACCGCTGATGGTAAGCAATTGGTAAGGCTGGTACGTGAGTAACGATACAAATACATGAAAACATAAACCGCCGACTCCCACGAGTCGGCGGTTTATGTTTTCATGTGACCTAGGCCGCTTAGAGTGTGTAAGTAGGATTCCATAAAATGACACTTACAGTTAACCCATCATGCCGAGCGAAAAGAAGTTATTTAAGAAAAACCCAACTATTTAGCGAAAAATACACGGGTGACCTGGAAGCAAAAAGCCGCCCCTGCAGTTGCAGAAGCGGCTTTGCACACGACTTGTTACTAAGTAGGTGACCTAACCTACAGGGAGAAATTCACGCGCCCGAAGTAGAAGGCCCCACTGTACCCAAATTGGTTGGAGCTGTACTGGAAGCGGCCGCGGTTGGTAGCATCAAGGGTGCTATAAGCTAGGCTCTGCTCATTGTTGTTTGGATCCTGATAGAGGCGGTCAGGGTATACATTGAACAGGTTGTTCACGCCTACACTTAGGCTCAGGTTCTTAATAACCTGGGCACTGAGTACCAAATCCGTTACCCATTTTGCCGAGAACGTCTGGTCGATGAAGGCGCGGTCGGGGTTGCTGTCCTTGGTTTGCACCTCTCCAAAGCGCACCGTCCGTAGGTTGGCACTGAATATTTTGTAGGCGTAGTCGGCGCTCAGGTTGATTTTGCTGCGGGGCTGCCCATTGGTCAGGCGGGCCCGCTGAGCGCGGTCGAACAACGTGTTCTGCAATGCGGGATTTGCATCAATAATAGATGAGCTATTGAAGCCGCGCACGGTGGTTTCGTTGAAGTTGGCTGCGGCCGTTAGGCTCAGGCGACTATCGGGGCCCAGGTTCAGGCGCTCATTAGCTACTACATCGAGGCCGCGGGTGCGGGTGTTCACGGCGTTAGCAAAGAACTGGATGCCCTGCACAGGCAATGTGCCCAGAATCTGGTTTACGGTGGCGTTGCCGCGGTTGTACTGGCTGCTGAGCACAATCCGGTCGTCAATGTCAATCTGATACGCGTCCACGGTCAGCGTAATCGTGCGGAGTACCCGTGCCGTGAGGCCCAAGCTGTAGTTCTTCGACTTTTCCTGCTTCAGAGGGCCGATACCAAAGGCGCGTGTAAGCGGATTGTCGTTGTTGGTGGTCAGTACTTCGCGCAGCTCGCCGCTGGTAAACTGGGTGCTGGAGTTGGTGAAGTAGCGCTGCTGCAGAGAAGGGGCCCGGAAGCCATTGCCGATGTTGCCGCGCACTGCCAAATCGGGCAGGATGCTGTAACGGGCGGCCAGCTTGCCACTTACGTTGTTGCCAAAATCGCTGTAGCGTTCGGCGCGGCCGGCCACGCTCACCAGCAGCTTTTCCGTAATGTCGCTCTCCAAGTCAATGTACCCGGCCAAGTTGTTGCGGGAGCGGTCGGTGGCATCGGAAGGGCGGTAGCCAGCAAAGCCCTGCGAGCCAGCCGAGGCATAGGTAGCGGCCGTATTGCCGCTGGCCGGTGTAATCACCCGACCCTGCTCATTGATACCGTTGGCGTATGAACCGGTTTCACCAGCTTTGATCTGGAAATTATCTACCCGATACTCGCCACCAAACGCCACGTTCAGGGTGCTGAGTACGGGTACGCTGGTGAATTTGCGCGAGAAGCCTAAGTTCACGGTATTCTGCTGAAACACAAGCGTGCCCGCGTAGAACTCCGTGGGGCTGGTGCCCAGCGGCAGCGAGGCGTTCAGCGTGTTGGTAATGTCGTAGCGCAAGCTATTGCGGCCGAAGGTATTGCTTAGATCAGCCTGGAAACCCAGGACATTACCACGCAGACCGGTAATAATCGACTGGTCATCGACGGTACTATTAATAAAAGGCAGGAAGCCGTTCGGATAGATGCTTAAGTCGATTTGCGTGGTTTGGGTAGGTAGGCGGTAGAGTGCCCCACCCTTGCCCGTGCGCCGCGTGATGCCACCGGCTATGTAAGCCTCTAGGCCACTGGCTGGGGCCAACGTATAGGCCGCATTCAGAAAGCCCCCGTAGGTGCGAGTGTCGGAAGCACCCACCCGAATATTGCGGCGGTTGAAGCCGTTTTGGGCAATCAGGGCGTCATCCTCAGCTTTGAGCGCGAGCTTTTGGTCGTTGGAGAGACCCGCGGGATAGTTGCCACTGCTGGTGCCCTTGTAGATGAGAGGTGCCGTGTCACGGCCGCTGCGGTCGAAGTAGCTGCGGTTGCTAAATTGTCCGCTTACATCTACAAAGCCCCGACGGCCCAGACCGAAACCCGCATTGGCATCGGCCTGAAATAAATCACCGTCGCCTTCTACCGTCTGGCCTACGGTGCTGCTGGCCTGTACGCCGGTAGTGTCGTCTTTGAGCTGGATGTTGATGACGCCGGCAATGGCATCGGAGCCATACTGGGCTGCAGCACCTTCACGCAGCACCTCAATGCGCTTGATAGCTGCCGGCGGAATCACGTTCATATCAGTGCCCACGGAGCCGCGGCCGGGCGTGCCATTGATGTTGACTAGCGCCGAGGTGTGGCGGCGTTTGCCATTCACCAGCACCAGTACCTGGTCGGGCCCCAGGCCGCGCAGAGTAGCCGGGTCCACGAAGTCGGTGCCGTCTGTCACGGTCTGGCGCGTGCTCTGGAAGGAAGGTGCGATGTACGTCAGGATCTGCGTAACGTCGGTTTGCGCGTAGGCCTTGATCTCACGGGCCGAAATAACATCGACGGGCGAGGTGGTTAGGATATTGGAGCGGCCTTCCGTAGCGCGGGAACCAGTTACTACCACCTCGTTCAGCGTGGTTTCATTGTCAGCCAGGCGCACCTCCAGGCTGGTGCGGCCGTTCAGCGGAATCTGTTGGGTGGTGGCGCCAATAGCAGAAACCACCAAGGTAGCGGCCGGCGAAACGCTTAAGCTGAAGCGGCCATCCGCATCGGTGCTGGTGCCATTGTTGGTGCCGCGCTCCAGTACCGTAACGCCCGGCTGGCCTTGGCCGGCGGTATTCGTGACGCGGCCCGTTACGGCCACGTTTTGGGCAACGGCGGCAAAGCTCGACAGCGACACTGCCGTAACCAGCCCTATTCGAGCGGAGAATAAATTTTTCATATCAAAAAGCAAAAAGAAACGAGTGCGAAGGCCGCTAGGCCAACCCAAGTGGCCTAGTGGCAGATTTTAACTTTACTAGCTTGTGGTTCTGTGTAGTACAACAGCGCCCCACGTGCACCCCACCACTATCTCACCGGAGCTTACAGAAAGGCTTCATTCGTGCATACGCACAACGGCGCCCAAAAGCTGATAGCGTTTAGCTACGAAAAGCAACCCCAGAAACTGAGAGGAATAAGGCGGCGCAACTGCCGCCACGCTGCTCAACGGCAGCCTTCTAGGCTAACAACAGCAACAACACCCAACCGCAGCCGCGCAAACACATGCTGGCTCAACCGTGTTGGGAGTAGAAAAGCAGGTAGCATTCAGCCGATGTTTCTGCACGTAGCAGGCGGCTGAGAAGATATTTTTCACGCGGCAAAAGTAAAATAGCTGGTCCAAAAAAGCACACGGCATTTCTTCGGCACAGGATATCAACTACAGATAAGCCAGGAATTTGTTTTGCAGGTGTTTTTTACTGCTCAGCTACTAGTACTTGGCTTGAGGCACCTACTACCTCCCCACGGTAGGCAGCCCACCACCTTTCGGGCAGCACTCCATCTGCCACATTCACTCGCTGCCCAGGTGCTGGAAGCAGCAACGGTACTTTCGGGCCAGCGGCGGCTACTAGCCGATCGGCGGGCTCGTGCCAGCTATGGAAAGCGAGGTTAAATGTGGCCCAGTGCAAGGGCAGCAGCGCTCCACCGCCTAGGGCCTGATGCGCTACCAAGGCCTCGTCGGGACCCATATGGATATCGGCCCACTGGTCGTCGTAGGCACCTATTTCCAACATCACTAACTGGAAAGGGCCATACGCCTCCCCTATTTCGCGAAAACCCTCTTCATAGGGGCCTGAGTCGCCGCCGAAGAAGGCGCGGTGCGTGGGGCCGAGCACACACCACGAGGCCCACAACGTGTCGTCGCGGGTGAGGCCGCGGCCGGAAAAGTGACGGGCCGGGGTAGCCACCAGTGTGTGCGTACCGCCTACTTTAACTTCCTGCCACCAGTCTAACTCGGTTATTTGGGTAGCCGGCACGCCCCAGCGGCGCAAGTGTTTGCCTACTCCCAGCGGGCAAAAAAACGGCACACCGGTGGGCGTCAAGGCTCGGATGGCCTCTTTATCGAGGTGGTCGTAGTGGTCGTGTGAAATCAGAACGCCGTCGAGGGTTGGCAGCTCGGACAGGGGTAGTGGCGGCGCGAAGAAGCGCTTAGGTCCTATAGCTACCGGCGACGCACGCAGGCGCCAGACGGGGTCAGTCAGGAATCGTTTGCCGTCGAGCTCTACTAGGGTGCTCGAGTGCCCAAACCACGTAACCCGCAGCGCACTGGTCGGTACGAGTTCCTGCAAAGCCGCAACATCAGCGCGGAACGGGCCTAGCGGACTGCGGGGCTGTCGCTCCTCCTTACCCATAAGCCACCGCCGCATCATCCGCCCGTAATCGGCCGACATGCTGGTGGAAATGGTATTCAGGTACTTTTTGCCCGTAAAGCGGGAAGGTGTTTTCATAGCTACTAGGCAGGGAAACTACTCAAACCGCCTGCAACTGTTGACGCAAAGCCCAGCCATTTACTTTACTTTCCTAGGTAATAACTTGGCCCGAAGTCTACTTCAGCAGCTGCCGCACCGTTGGGAGCACCCGATCGGCCCACTGCTGCATGTGTTTGCCGGAGTAATGCAAGCCATCGGAGGCAAACTGCGTACGGTCGGTGGCAGCGGCCCGGGTTAGGTCGGTGATATCAATGTAGGTTACTGCAGCCTGAGCGCATTCCTGCTTAGCGGCAGCGTTGAACTGATCAATTTCAGTAGAAATACGGGCCTGGTCGGAGCTGCTGCCGTAGGGCGAGCGACCCCAATCCGGAATCGACAGCACTACTACGCGCCCCGGCCGGTTGCCGGCAAATTGAATGGCGGTTTGCAGCAATTCCCGAAACTCAGAGCGGTACGTGGCCACCGGCAGCCCCCGGAATTGGTTGTTTACGCCAATCATGAGGGAAACCAACTCGTATTTTTTTTGATTGTTCGCGGAAGCAATAGCCTGTAGCAGTGCCCCAGTAGTCCAGCCAGTGCGAGCAATGATATCAGGAGTTGCTAGCCCCTCAGCTTGTCCCAACCGCGCTAACTGCACACTCCAGCGGTCCGTTTCGCTTACTCCTTCCCCAATGGTATACGAGTCGCCGAGCGAAAGAAAGCTGACGGTAGCGGCGCTTGGCGGAGTGACAGGAGCGGTTGGAGTGGTGCTTGTAGGAGCCGGCGCTGGTGCCGGGTTAGACTGCTCACAGCCGAAACTGAGTAGCAAGGACAAGAAGAGCAGAATCCGCATGTGTAATAGCGCTGTAGGAGGTAGAGCAATGACGTACGCCATTGCGCATAACCCAGATTGCACTAAGTCAATTCCTTTGTGCCACACTAGTTCTAAGAATACCCCACGACTTGGTAGCAGCAGAGCTACTAGCTTACTGAGCTACACCTACACTACCCTAAACCACAACTGCCCGACCAAATGGCCGGGCAGCTGGGTAAACGTTGTGCAGCAGGTTACCAGACGGCCTTCAAGGCATCTTCTAGCTTGGTTAAAGCCCCGAAGCTGACTTTGGCCCGGCTGTAGCTCAGGCGGCCTCGTGGTACGGCGCGGGCTAGTGCTTCCACTTCGCGGAAAGCAGTTTTTGCTGGTGCATTTTCTAGGCCCAAGTATTGGGCAGGAAAGGCCGTGGCCTGCCCACGCCCGGGACCTTCTAGGGTAAACAGCCCGGTCAGCTTCCAGCCGGCTTCTTGGCGCACTGCCCGGAGCTTAAGCTGCTCCGCTGGGCGCTGGGCCGGCACTATCACTTTAGTGGTGAGTAGGCCTCGCGTGGCATCCAGGGAATCAATAATAAACCCATGGGCCTGCAGATGTTGCTGAAGCTGCGCCAAGACTGAATCAGGGCGAGCGGAGGTTTGCACGAGCACGATATTGGCCCGGCTGAAGGGCGCAGCCGCCACCTGAGGTTGCTGCTGCGCTACAGCTGCGCCGGCCGTTCCCAACAGCAACCCTGATACAACTGCTATCCAGCTGGTGCACATTACCCGATGGCCTGCTTTAGATCTTCAATTAGGTCGTCAGCGTCCTCAATGCCCACGCTCAAGCGAATCAGCGAGTCCGAGAGGCCAGCCTTGCGACGTTCCTCGGCCGGAATGCTGGCGTGCGTCATGGTAGCGGGGTGGCCCGAAAGACTTTCGACGCCCCCGAGGCTTTCCGCCAGCGAGAATAGCTCGAATTTCTCCAGGCAAGCAATGGCGTCTTCCTTCCGGTCGCCTTGCAGCACGAAAGAAATCATGCCCCCAAAATCCCGCATCTGCTTGGCTGCAATGGCGTGGTTGGGGTGGTCCTGGAAACCGGGCCAGTACACTTTCTCCACTTTGGGGTGGCTCTTGAGGTACTCGGCTATTTTGCGGCCGTTTTCGCAGTGGCGCTGCATGCGCACGTGCAGCGTTTTGAGGCCGCGCAGCACCAGGAAGCAGTCCTGAGGACCGGGTGTGCCACCGCAAGCGTTCTGGTAGAAGCTTAGACGCTCGTGCAACTGGTCATCATTCACCACCACAGCACCCATCACCGTGTCGGAGTGGCCGGCCATATACTTCGTGAGAGAGTACATCACCATATCGGCGCCTAGTTCCAGCGGCGTTTGCAGGTAGGGCGTCGAGAAAGTGTTATCCACTACCAGCAGCGCACCAGCCTTCTTAGCTACAGCCGAGGCAGCAGCAATATCAATTACGTTCAGCAGCGGGTTAGTAGGCGTTTCCACCCAAATCAGCTTGGTGCGCTCGGTCACGGCTGCTTCCACGGCCGTCATGTCGTGCATGGGCACAAAGTGAAATTTGATGCCATACGCTGCGTATACTTTCGTGAAGAGACGGTACGAGCCACCGTACAAGTCGTTGGTCGAAATCACCTCGTCGCCGGGTTGCAGCAGCTTCACAATGCAGTCGATGGCCGCCATGCCGGTAGCAAAGGCCAGCCCATGCTTGCCGCCATCCAGAGCCGCTAGGGCATCCTGCAGCTGCGTGCGGGTGGGGTTGTGCGTGCGGGAATATTCGAAGCCTTTGTGGTCGCCGGGCGAGCGTTGCACATAGGTCGAGGTCTGGTAAATAGGCGTCATGATAGCCCCGGTGGTGGGGTCCGGATGCACACCGGCGTGAATTACTTTGGTTCCGAATTTCATGTGGGTGGTCGTTGAAACGAAGAGGTTCAGGAGTTGGAGCGCAAAGGTAGAAGAAGAAGCTATTACAACCGGTTCAGGCGCAGAAGGTACCTAGTCCTGTACGGCCGAGGCGCGGAGCCGTTTGTTGAAGTTGTGCTGATCATCTCTACTTTCTATCTTTTCCCTAAAATCCTATTCACTTTTTCTTTATCTGTTTGAAAAAACTACTACTCCTAGCGGCGCTAGCGTGCGGCTACCTCACAGCTACCGCCGCGCCCACCCCTCCTACTGCCCTCGATTCAGCGGCCCGCATGCAGGCCTACGTCGACTCAGTAAATGCTACTTTTCACTACCAGACCGGCCGCGTGCAGTTGCCCGAAAACCTGGGTGAATTGGCCGTACCCGCTGGCTTCCGCTACCTCGATGCCGACCAAAGCAAGCGCCTGCTCACGCAGGTGTGGGGCAACCCCGATGGCTCGTCGCTGGGTATGTTGATGCCCGCCGACCGAGGCCCGCTCAGCAAAAACAACTGGGCCTTCGTGCTGGAATACGAAGGCATGGGCTACGTGAAAGATGACGACGCGGCCGATATTGATTACGACGATCTGCTGAAGGACATGCAGTCTTACACGGAAGAGGCCAACGCCGAACGGACGCAAGCCGGCTACGAGCCCGTAACGCTGGTGGGTTGGGCTGCCAAGCCCTATTACGACAAGGGCCTGAATGTGCTGCACTGGGCTAAAGTGCTCAAGTTTGGCAACTCGGCTACCAACACGCTCAACTACAATGTGCGCCTACTAGGCCGCAAAGGTGTGCTAAACCTCAATGCTGTGGGCGAAACCAGCCAACTGGCCGAGGTACGCAGCACCATTCCGAACGTCATCAAGAGCGTAACCTTCACCAAAGGCCTGCGCTACGCCGATTTTAATCCCGAGTTGGATGAAGTGGCTGCCTACGGTATCGGCGGCTTAGTGGCCGGCAAGGTGCTAGCGAAGGTGGGCTTCTTTGCCATCATCCTCAAGTTCTGGAAAATTGGCTTGGCGCTGCTCGCCGGCGCCTGGACGGCCATTCGTCGGTTCTTCGGCGGCAAAGCCAAGGACGATGAGCTACAGCCGGTTTTGGCCGGCGGCGACCCTAGCGACGAGACACCCGCGTAGCCATCGGAGCCATTTTTACGTTCTTACCTTCGGGCCGGCCCTCGTGCGCCGGCCCGTTTGTTTTACTTGCCTATGGCTTTCCTGAAAGAACTGTTTCACCAGAATACCTCCACCATCGTCTCGCTGTTTCTAATGGCACTCCTGCCCTTAGTCGGCGACAGTGCCCTGGCCTGGGGGCTGCACCAGAATGCGGGGTGGCTGCAGGACCCTTCCCTGCTGCAGATGTTGCTGTACTTTGTGGGGGTAGCGTTTACTATGACGTTTGCCCTGACGCACACCACAGTGGTTGTGTTGGTCACAGCGTTCTATTTTGATTGGGCTGGCTTTCCGGGCATGATCCTGACCTACATGCTCGCCGCCTTGTTCGGGCATATGCTCGCTACCTCCCTGGACAAGGGCAAGCTCATTCAGCTACTGGAAAAGTTTCCGAAAGCCCACGCCGTCATGCACGAGCTGCGCGGCGACAGTTGGCGTCTGGTGCTGCTTACGCGCCTTTCGCCGGTCCTGCCTTTCGCCATGATAACCTTTATTCTGGCCGTGATGGGCGTACCGCGGGGCAAATTCCTGACGGCATCCGTAGTAGGCATGCTACCCCGTACGCTGTTCTTCTACTGGCTAGGAACCAAAGCCCAGGATGTATTGCTCCTGATCCAAGATCCCGACACGGGCACCACCGGCAAAGTGCTGGTAGTGGTCTTGATTGCGGTATCGTTGTTCGGGCTATACTTCTTGTTTACCCGGGCCGTGAAGCGTTCTTTGGAGAAAAGTGTGAAACAGGAGCAAAAAAATTTCAATTGAGATTCAGCACCTTGCACGTCTCAGCTATGGTTTTTGCTTGAAATTTTGCCTGACGGTTTGCACGCCCCAGTTTTTCCCTGCTATCTTTGCACAACCAAAACGGAGGAACGCTCCCGAAATGGTGAAAATTGGTTGCGTAGCTCAATTGGATAGAGCATCTGACTACGAATCAGAAGGTTTAAGGTTCGACTCCTTACGTGACCACTAAAAGGCTCTCAGCACTAAGCTGAGAGCCTTTTTTGTTGCATGTTGCCTTTCATCGTGGCGCGGCTTTTACATAGTTTGGCCCCTAGGGTGCGGGCTGGCAGCCGGCTCCCTATCTTTGCGCCCGCGTAACACCCGACTGTCGTAGGCATTGTTGGTCTTCGCCAACGATTTGACTGCCTTCGCTGTTATGCCAGGGGCCTCCGGTCCGTTTGTTCTGTTTCTCGCTGTTAGTACGTAGTACATGACGAATTCCATTTCCACCGATATCTGCATTATCGGGGCTGGCCCGGTGGGGCTGTTTGCTGTATTTGAAGCTGGGTTGCTGAAGTTGCGCTGCCATGTGGTAGATGCCCTGCCGCAGGTAGGCGGTCAGCTGTCCGAAATCTATCCGAAGAAGCCGATTTACGATATCCCGGGCTTCCCGGAGGTGCTGGCCGGCGACTTGGTGCAAAACCTAATGCGCCAGATTGAGCCTTTCCACCCTACGTTCACGCTGGGTGAGCGAGTAGAGGGATACCAGAAACTGGAGGATGGCTCGTTTATCGTCACCACCATTGATGGCACCGAAATCCACTGCAAAGCCATTGCTATTGCTGGGGGGCTAGGCTCTTTTGAGCCCCGAAAGCCGGCCATTGAGGATCTGACAAACTTCGAAGGCGGCAAAGGGGTGTACTATATGGTACGCGACCCGGAAACCTTCCGCGACCAACGCTTGGTGATTGCCGGCGGTGGCGACTCGGCTCTGGACTGGACTATTTTCCTGGCGAATGTGGCCAAGGAAGTGACCCTAGTACACCGCGGCACTACCTTCCGTGGCGCCGCCGACTCCGCAGAAAAAGTAAAAGACCTGCACGAAGCGGGCAAAGTAAAATTGGTGCTCAGCAGCAACGTAACGCACGTGCACGGCAACGGCCACCTAGAGGCCGTGACCATCACGGCTAACAGCGGCGACACTGAAACACTACCCGTTGACAGCTTTATTCCGCTGTTCGGCCTCACGCCCAAGTTAGGTCCTATTGGTGACTGGGGGCTGGAGCTAGAGGACGATGCGGTGAAGGTGAACACCGTGGACTACTCTACCTCGGAGCCCGGTATTTATGCCATCGGCGACATCAACACGTATCCGGGCAAGCTGAAGCTGATTCTGTGTGGCTTCCACGAAGCAGCCCTGATGTGCCAAGGCGCTTTCAAGTATATCAACCCCGATAAAAAGTACGTACTTAAGTACACTACTGTAAACGGAGTCCCGACCTTATAATCAAGTTACCAGAGGAGAGTGGTCGGTTGCTAGTGCGTTCTGTTCAGGAACCCAGGGCAGCCGGCCACTCTCCTCTGGTAATTGGCAACTAAACCTCTATGACCGACGAAGTACGCGTATATGTAGAAGAAGCGCCGGGCCAACGGCGCGAGATTGTGGCTCCGACCGACATGGGCCTGAGCCTGATGGAAATGCTGAAGGCTGATGGGTATGACATTCAGGCTACTTGCGGAGGAATGGCCCTGTGCGGCACCTGCCACGTGGAGGTGCTGGCCGGCCCCGAGTTGCCCGAACCTGGCGACGACGAACTAGCTATGCTGGAAAGCCTGCCCGTGATGACGCAAGGCAGCCGCCTCTCCTGCCAGATCCGTATTACGCCGCGCATCGATGGACTAGTAGTACGCCTCATGCCCCAGAATGCCTAACGAGTAGGCTAGTCCCTACTAGGTAGCCAGAAACCCAAAAGAGCCGCCTCAACATTGTTGAGGCGGCTCTTTTGGGTTTAAAGGTATAAGCAACCTAGCGCCGGCGACGGCTGGTTGTTTTCTTTTTGGTAGTCGATTTCTTGGAGGAAGTCCGGTGTGAAGAGGACGATTTCCGGCGTGCTGACGACGAACGGTGCGTGCTGGTGCGGCGAGGCGCAGCAGCCGGGGCCGCTTTCGCTTCTGTAGCTTCTGCTGGCTTTTCTTCTTCCTTCACAGCTTCCAGATGACGAGCCGTTACTTCTACAGCGGGCTGTGAGGCGCCGGCTTCTTCAGCGGCAGCCCGCAACGTGGCGGCGTGTTTGCGGCGTACGGGCATCAGAAAATCCCGCTCGGCACGCTCCTGCGCCGAAAGTTTCTCCTCGCCGGGTAGCTGCGTAGGGGTAGTAATGGCAGCCTGTGGTTTTTTATTTCCCTGAGCCCAAGCCGTGGCGCTGCTAGCCAGCATCACCCCAACTGCAAGTACTAGTTTATGCATCAACTTCATCCTACCTGAAAAAACTAACGAGTCGCAAATGTACAATTCCGGGACCGTAGTCTCAAACAAAAAGTAACAACCCATTGATTTACTGAATAATAAGCTCACTTATACACTAGAAAACTAAACTGTAAACAGTTTTATTTCTGAGCAGCAATTTGTACTCTGGTACCAGCTGAGTGCACCGTGAATTCGGGGGCGTAGAGGCACTGAAGCTGCGAAAGCCCGCCGGAGTAATCGCCGCTTTGGGCAGCGCGCAACCGATATTCGAAAGTGTGTGTGCCTTTGGGAAAGTAGCTGATGAAAAAGTTGGTGGCGGCATCCCGGGGACTCTCGTAATAGCCTAAGCCACTTTGATACCGATACCCCGACGTTTGGCCGATGAGCTCCAACCCAGCGGCGCGCTGGTCTTTGAGGTGTACATATTCTAGGTCGCGGTCGGAGCGCAGCACCAAGCGCACCACCAGCACATCACCCACACGCAGGGGGGTAGCGGCGGTGAGGCGCTCCAGCGTGGGGCCGCCCGTCGTGCGCTGCTCACGATAGAGTTGGCGTTCCAGCTGCAACGCATTGGTGGCGGGCGTAATCTTATCCAGCTGCTCGAAATACTGCCAGTACAGAGCACCCCAGGCCACGCCGGCATCGGTTTTCTTCACCGTGACTTTGCCTTGGGCGGTTGTAATGCTGGCGCTGGGGAACGTCGTTTTGAAGTACCCCGTGCCGGCCTGTTGGGCAGTAGGCTTTACGGGCTCCCCTCCTACCGTTACCTGAATGGGTTGCGTGGGCTGCAGCCAGTTGGAGCCGCGCAGCAGCAGGGCGTAGCAGGCATCGGCGGTGGCGCGGGTGCTTCCCCAGTTTTGGGTTTGCTTTTGCTTCAGCAGCCAGAGCTTCATTTCATCCACCGATTTCTGGTCGTTTTGCACCTCATCAAAGGCTTCGATAAGTGTCGCCTGGGTTTCGGTGGGAGCCTCGCGCCAGTAGTAGCCACCGCGCACTTCCTTCCAGTACATGCCGAGTTCCGGGCTGTGCAAGGCGTTTTCACTCAGAGCCGTCAGGATGTTTTTGGTGGCGGCGGGCTGGGTTTGGGCGCGGTGGAGGGCTAGGGCCACCTGGGCTTGGAGGTAACGGGTTTGGTCTTTCCAGTAGGTAGCGGTTTGCTGCTGATAATAGGCTAGGGCGGGCTGCGCGGCTTTGGCTACGGGTTGCGCAGGCCAGAAGCTGCGGGCATACAAGGCCTGAATCTGTAGGTCTGCCAGGTGGTTTTTCTTTAGATCCACCTTCGGCTGCTTTTGCAGGGTAGCGTAGTCGCGTTGCAGTTCAGCGTCAAGGTAGGCTAGGGCACGCTGCAGAATCTGGCTTGCCTGCTCATCCTCAGCGGCATTAAAGGCGCCTAGCTTGTTGAGCTTGCCAAACCCAGCTACAATCAGCTGCGTGATGTACCGGTCATCGGGCATACGCTCAAACCACGGAAAAGCACCATTGGGCTGCTGCATTTTGGCTAGCTTGGTTACTGCGCGCGTGGTTTCGGCCTTCAGGCGAGGCGCATCAAACAGCTCGGTGAGGCGGCGCATCCGCTCCGTTTCCGACTGGGCATCGCGCACCCACGGCGTTTCCTGCAGCAGCAGATTTTTCAGCTCTTGGTTTTGCTCTAACTTGCTAGTAAGAGCGGCTTTGTCGCCGGACTGGGCAGCGCGCTTCCACTCTTCCAGCGTGCTGCTGAGGCGGGGGTTGCTTTGCAGAATTTTGGCAGCTAGCAGGTTGGCGTAGAGGCGGCTGAACACCTGCTCCGAGCACTCGTAGGGGTACTCCATGAGATAGGGCAGCGCCTGCACCGCATACCACGCCGGATTCTGGGTCATTTCCAGCGTGAGCGAGTAGTTGCGGCGCGTGGGCGAGGTAGTGCTCGTGAGCTTTTTCAGCTCGAACTCCCTGGTGGCCGGCCCCACCATGGGCAGCGGCAGGCTTTCCGTGATAAGCAGCCGGTTGGGCAGGACAGGCAGTGTATTTTCCTCACCATCAGAGAATACTTCCACCGGCTGCTTGGCTTTGCGCTTGGCTTTTTTGGGGGCGGCCGTTTGGGCTACCACGCGGTAGGTTATGGCTTCCAAGGGCACTTGCCCTTCGGCAGTTTCCGGAATAGCCAGGTCCCAGCCTAAGGCACTGCTTTGGTTGGCCTTTAGGTCAAACTGGAGGCTAGCGCTGCTTTTCAGCAGGCGGCTTTCCAGCGGCTGTTGGGTGCGGGCATCGAAAAGGAACAGCTGCGCCGTGCCTTGCAGAGGCTGATCGGTGAGGTTGCTGAGCTTAGCGCTGAGGCGCAGTTGGTCGCCTTCGCGGAAGAAGCGCGGGGCGTTGGGTGTTACCTGCAGCTGTTTTTGTGTAACCAACTCCCGGCGCAGCAGGCCAGAATGCAGCTGCCGGTCGTGGGCGAGGGCCAGTAGTTGCCAGCGCGTTACGGCTTCGGGCATCTGGAATTCCAGCACGGTTTCACCCTGGGCGTTAGTGCGCAACTCAGGCATCCAGAAAGCGGTTTCGCGAAAATCCTTGCGGGCCTGCACGCCGGAGAGGTCAGGCTGATTAGCCTGTCTTGCCCTAGTTGTGTCTTGTCGAACCCCTGACACTCTAACAGTTGTCATTTTTGGTGCCGCAGCAGCCATTGCCATGCGGCCTGAGCTGACAGATTTGTCCTTTAGTTCTTCCTGATCTGCCAGCACTCTTACCCCTTCACCCGCCTCCAAACCGGCTAGATCAGCGGGGTTATCGGTATTGCCTTTCACAGTTTGGGTCATTACCACATCCTGGCCATCAAAACCCCACATATTGACATGAGGATAGCTAATGCCTCGAACATTAGGACCATATACTGAACCATTGAACAACTCATCCGAATCTTCTGTACCAAACTGGCCTTGCCAAGCTAGAGCGGGCTGGTAGTACGACTTCGGAAACTCCAGCTCCATAAATGCATGGGGCCGGAAGGTATCCAGTGACTTATCGTAGAGCGAAGCGAGCAGCTCTGCTTGGGCAGGCTTACCACCGGTTTGATGAATGGTAACGCGCCAGGTTTCCTGCTGGCCGGGTTGAAGCTTGTCGCGGAACGTGGCAATGCTGAGGGCTAGGGGTGCGGGCGGCGTGGCCACTTCTATGGTAGCCGTGTGGGTGTACAGGCGATTGTCGAGTACCTGGGTGGTGTGCACATACACCTGCGTTTCGCCGAGGTTAGCGGGCACTGGTATTTCTAGCTGGCGCTGTTCGCCGGCGGCTAGGGTAAGCCACTCTTGGCGCAGGGTTTGGCCTTTGGCTTCTGCCTGCACCAAGATGCGCGCCCCAGCTTCAGAGCTACCCACTAACAAGCGCACGGGCTGGCCGGGCGCTACGCTATCCTGGAGGTTCACAAACCAGTCGGGGGTAGGCAATGGCAGCGTGGTGGCCGCGGGGCCATACAACGTGAAGCGTTGTTCCGCTTTAGCCGGTTGGGCACTGGCTGGCAACGTAGCACTAGCCTCCAGAACATACCGCCCGGGCGCCTGCTGCGCCAACGGAGCGGCTAGCCCCGGCAGTAACGGCAACTTTTCGGTATCGAACTCCTGTGTAGTAACAAGGGTGCGGGCCCAGGTGCTGTCATTGTCTTCCTTTCCGTAAGCATCGAGCGAGAACTGGCGCTTAAATTCTTCCAAGCTCAGAGCTTCACGTTCGGGTTGCGGCCAGGCACGGGGGCGCAGGCCTTTGCTAGGGGGCGTCAGGCGGTAAAGCCGGAGGGTGCCACGGGCGGGCTGGGGCTCGCCGGTAGCGTTGGTACTGAGCAGACGCAGCGTTGGTAGCTTTTCGCGGTTTAGCAGTTCGGGGATTTCCAGGCGCAAGGTTAAGGCGTCGGTGCCCAGGCTCACCCGCTGCTCGCCGGTGCGGGTTTCGCCGGCGGCATCGGTTACGTCGGCGGTTACTTCAAACACATAGCCGGGCTGCCAGGGGCCGCGTTTGTTGCGGGCGGGGTTTACCTCTCCTTTCGCTGTGAACTTCACCGTGAACCCACCTGCCGAATCGGTCTGGGCTGTGCCACTCAAGATTTCCACTTCGGGCCTACTAGGTCCGTAGCCGCCGTACCCCCGGCCAAACATGGGCCATAGCGTGTTGCGCACAACCCGGTAGCTCACGGTAGCCCCATCAATGGGCTGGCCGGCATAGGCCGTGGCTTTGCCGCGCATGGTTATTTCCTGGCCGAGCACCGGCGTGCCCTGCACTGGCTCAAACACGACCTGGAAGGTAGGCCGCTTGTAATCTTCCACCGCAAAGCTGATGCTGCCATCATCCGTCTGAAGGCTCATTTCGCCATTCAGCAGGCCAGTGGGCAGTACAATAGAGCTGTGGAAGGAGCCGAAATCAGAGGTAGTGAAAGGAAGCGTCTGCACGGTTTGGCCGTTTACATCTACCAGCCGTACCGATATAGCCTGCTTGGTTAGTAACCGAGATTTTCCCGCCTGACTTTCGGTCAGAATGCCTTTGAAATACAGCGTCTGGCCGGGGCGGTAAATGGCGCGGTCAGTGTACAGGAACGTGCGCCGCTGGGGCTGCTCTACCTCTTGATTGCGCGCCCGGCGTGGGAAGTACTGCTCACCTTCTGCAAACAGCAGGGAGTCGCGGCCTTTGGTGAGTAGGTAAGCATCAATTTCGTTATGCCCTGCGGCCATCAGCCCAACCGGCACTTGCACCACACCCTCGGTATTGGTGGATACTGTAGCGCCTCGCTGGTGGTTGTATCGGTTGAATTTCTGATCGTAGTATTGATAAAGTGGCAGCACCTGTACTCCCGGTAGCACCTGACCACTTTGCCGATTGAGCATCAGAAGCTCCTCGCTATCCGAAGATGAGCCACTTCTTCTAACCACGCTCAGCTCGCTCACACTCAGGTTTGAATACGCGGTAGTGATACCGGATTGCTTTTTGGTAGGAGAATCCGTGACGGTACTCACCACGATAAGGTAGTGACCGAGTGGTAGCGCGGGGCCGGCGTGCTGCACCGTGTGGCTTTTATAGTCACTGGGGCCGGGCATGGGAAGCTTCCAGGTAGCGGTGGGGGTAGCAGCCAACACGCGGGCATAGCGCTTTTGCAATGATTGGTTTTCATTCCGCTCAGGCCGCTCCTGCTGGCGAAGTAGTTGGGCAGCGCTTACCCGATAGGCCTTGGCATACAGCTGCGTTACGTTGCGCACGTTTAGCTTCAGCAGCCAAGCTTGGTTGGGCAACACGACCTCCTCGGTAGTGAAGGAAAGCTCCACGGCTTCGAGGCGACGACGGAGCGCCAGCGCCTGTTGCGCCCCCCTTGATGTTGGGAAGCGCTTTTCTGCCTGCAAAGCCAGCTCACGCGCCTTGGCGGGCTGGCTTTCCGTATATGTTTCGGCTTGCTCCGTCAGAAACTCAGTGGAAACAGGCACGGCGGCAAACGTTTCGGCGGCCTGAGCCAGAGCGGCGCGGTACAGTTCGGCTTTGGTTGCTAGCTCTGTGTGCTGGTGTACAAAGCGCAGGCGCTTCAGCTCCACATCGGCGAGGGCGGCTAGGTTCTTGGTGTCCTGCAACCGGAAAGTGGTGAGTTGCTGCAACACTTGCAGGGCATGAAACTGGCCATTCAAAGAATCGGCTAGGGGTGCCGTTAGCTTAAGGCGCGCAAAGTCAGCGGCTGGGCCAAACAGGCCAGCATCCCGCAGCTCAAACTGCTGGGCCGGAGTCGTAATGTAGTACTCGTCGTTTTGCAGGCCATCAATGGCGCGGTGGGCCAACAGATCATAAAGCGTGGGGCGCAGAGCTTGGCCTTCGGCATCGCCTAGGCGCACGGCGTAGCCCAACTGCTGGAGGGTGAGTTGCTGCTGACGCTTGGCTTCCTCGGCCACGGAGGCGCGGTAGTGCTGCACCACGGCGCTGCCCAAACGAGCGGCATCCCAGGTGCGGATATCGTCGCGGCTTTGGTCGGCGGCATCGGGGGCAGCGGTGCGGGTGCGGTCGTGGAGCTGGTAGCGGTGCTCCTGGTAGTAAGTGGCGTAGAGCTGGCTTAGCAGGCTGTGCAGAATAGGGCGGACCGGAAACTTGGCCGTTTTCAGGTCGGCCTCAAGTAACGCTATGGCTTTTTCGTCGGCTTCTTCTTCTTTGGCTTCCAGCAGGCGCAGCTTGTAGAGCAACGCGCGCAAGTACTCGGGCGTGTTTTGCTGTTGGCGGGCGCGCTGGTAAATGGGCTCAAGTAGTTTGGCTGCCGAGGCAGTTTGGCGCTTATCCAGTAGCTGATCAATTTTCTTCCAGGTAGGCGCATTGCCGCCGCTGCCGGGCGGGGTAGTTTGCGAAGAACCCGTGGAAAATAGCATCAAGAGGGCAAATAAGCTGAACAGGAAGGGACGCATACAGTCAGAACGGATAAGGAGGGCAAGTTGGTAAAAACCAGATGCCGGAACTCATCTATTTCCACACGCCCACGTGCTTTTTTGCTGTCAGCCCCTGAAAACCCGCTTGCCGCAAGCTTGGCTCTCCCTGTTTCAACTCACTGCTTGCCTAGCCCCGCTTAGGCCGTGAATCCCTTGGCAGCCAGTTGCCCGGCGCCATAGTAGCGGCGCGCAAACTGCACAAACGCCTTGTACGGCAGGTTGTTTTCGGTGCCTTTGCGCTGCACAAAATCAAAGTGGCGCACTAGGTTCAGGTCGCGCACCTGTACCTCCATCAGCTCGCCGGCAGCCAGCTCCTTCATCACCGACTGGCGGGGCAGGAACGCCAAGCAGGTATCCACGCGCACGAAGTTCTTGAGGGCCTCTGTGCCGCCTAGCCTCACTTTCACGGGCAAGTCGTTGAGCCGGATGCCTTTCTCGTTTAGGGCTTCTTCCAGCACGGCCAGCGTACCCGAGCCGGTTTCGCGCAGGGCCACCGGAATGCGCAGCAAGTCCTGAGCTTCCAGCTCCTGCCGGTACAACGGGTTGCGGGCCGAGCACACGGCCACTACCTCATCGGTCAGCAAGGGCGTGTAGGTCACGTTGCTGACTTTGTGAATGCCCTCAATTATGCCTAGGTCAATTTCGTGCTCCAACAGCGCCTTCAGGATATTCTCGGAGTTGCGGTTTTTGAGCGTAAGCTGTGTGTGCGGAAACCGCCCCAGATACGCCGACAGCACCGGCGGAATCACATACAGCGAAATGGTAGTACTAGCCCCAATCACCATGTGAACCTGCGGCGAAAAGCCTGGGCTCAGTTCCGCAAACTCCTGGTGCAGTTCGTGCTGCAGTTGGCGGGCCAGCAGTAGCTTTTGGTATAGCAGTTCGCCGGCGGGCGTCAGCTTTACACTATTGCCGAGCCGCTCAAACAGGCCGGTTTTGTAGTGTTCTTCCAGCGCTTTCACCTGCTTGCTCACCGCCGACTGGCTTAGAAAGAGGATTTGGCCCGCTTTTGTAAAGCTGAGCTGTCGCGCGACTTCCAGAAAAACTTCGTGCGGATGGGAAAGCATACTCTGTTACAAGGTGGGCAGGAGAAGCATTGAAGCTACGCCGTTTCCGATAAAGCTAGTTCCGGTAGCCTCTGCGCCAGCAGCCCCATGCAACCTACAACCCCAAAATAGCTGCATACACCCCGTTTACTACCTCGGCCATGCGCTTGAAGTCCAGGGTTTCGATGGTGTCGGAGGCGAGGTGGTAGTTGGGGTTGCGCAGGAAGGACGTGTCGTTAATCATCAGGGCATCGTAGCCGTAGTGCCAATAGTTGCGGTGGTCTGAGAGGCCGGCCAGCCCCATTTCCTGGGGCAGATTGATGCGCTGCACGTCTATGGCCGCGGTGGTTTGCATCAGCTGCTGCACTTGCTGCGTGAAGGCCTCCTGCCCCGTGCGCCCCACCACAATAATAAAGTTGCCAGTGTTGGGGTACTGCATGGCCAGCTGCTCATTGGGGAAGCGCTGCGAGTTGGGCTCGTCGCTGAAATAGCCAATCATTTCATAGCACAGCATGGCCCGCACCGGCACGCCTGCATCGTGCAACGACTTAGCATGCACGGCACTTCCCATGTGCTTAGTAGCAAAGTATGGCGGCTCCTCATTCGGGTACGCCACCAGCTCCAGGCGATATTTCAGATTCGAGCCCAGTTGCTGAAGCAAGCGGGCCGTTTCCAGCAGTCCGGCCACGGCGCTGGCGTTGTCGTCGGCTCCGGGCGAGTCGCCATACACATCGTAATGGGCGCCCACCACCAGGCGCGGTGCTTCCGACGAGCCTATCGCCAGAATAATATTGCGATACTCACGCCCATCGGCCCGAAACACCTGTTCCTCTACCTGCCCGGTTTCCAGCTTTTCAAACTCTGCCTTGATATAATCAGCCGCCTGGTTCAAGGACTTCAGGTTGCGGTAATGGCGGGCAGGTTGCAGCGAAGTCAGAAACTTAACGTCGGCGTACAGGCGGTTTTGGTCGGCACTCATAGTAGAGACTGGATGGGTGGGAGCCACTGTATACGGCATATTACGCCGACTCGCCCACCAACATGCATCAGTTGCGAGCCCCACCATACCTAGTAGCACCAGTACACTCCAGGTGAGTAATCGGGCCATAGCACTCGAGACTGCTAAATCAGTATGCTTGTCATAATTAACTACTTTGTACAATATTTTTCTCACTCATACTTATACATAACCCAGCAACATTCGCGTTTTTCTATACCTTCCGGCGTCTATTTAAGCTCCTCCCTATCCATGTTACCCCGCCCCCTCTCTCGCCTGCCGCTGCTGGTGCTGCTGGCTTTGCTATGCGCGTGCTCTAAACTGGGCTCCGATGCTAGCCAAGACCCAAACGGCGAGGAAATTGACCCCTACCAGAATCTGGTGTTTCAGTTTTCTGACGCCGTAGCCGATAAGGACCAGCAGGACCGCTGGGATACGGTGCAGGTGGTAAAGTTCGAGCCGGCCATGCGCGGCAAGTTCAAGTGGACCTCCGACAGGGAGTTGATTTTTTCGCCCAGCACCCCGTTCAGACCTAGTACCGCCTTTACGGCTACCCTGCGGAAAGAGGCCCTGCCGGAAGGCAAGCGCAATATAGAGCTACCCGAGAATCGTCAGAAATTCCATACGCCCTACTTGCAGCTGCAGGAGCCACAGGCATTCTGGGGCCGCTCAGAGCGGGCGGCAGGCACGGCCGAAATGCGCGTTGAGTTGCCCTTCAACTACCCCGTAAAGCCTGCCGATGTGAAGCCGCTGCTGCGTGTGACCCAGGACGGTCAGCCCGTAGCCTTTGAGGTGAGCGGGGAGCCGGGCCAGGTGGTGCGCGTTAGTCTTAATCAGCAGGTCCGTCCCGGCAGTCCGCTCACGGTGGCCCTAGGCCAGGGCCTCCGCGCCCAGGGCAGCGACCAAGCCTCTACCTCCGAGTACGAAAAGCAGGTACAGGTCCCCGACCCGGAGGCGCTGGAAGTGCGCTCCATCACGGGGAGCCTGCAAGCAGCTGACCCAATTATAACTATCCTGACC
>NZ_BAAGWF010000004.1:683562-975965 GCF_054780495.1 Hymenobacter tenuis | reverse complement strand
GGTGGAGGAACTGGAAAGTGGATTCCGGCTCAAGGGTGGTTTTGAGGTGGGTAAGAGCTACCAGGTGAGCTTGCGCCAAGGGCTGCGGGGTGGCCTAGGCGGGCATTTGGGCGAGGATTACACCCAAACAGTGAGCTTCTCTGATGAGCGGCCCACCATCAGCTTTGCCAGCGACGAAAAGGCCATGTACCTCGATGCGCTGGGCTCTCGTAACCTGGGCGTGCGCATCAACGAGGTAGGTCAGGTGAAAGTGACCATTGCCAAGGTCTACGCCAACAACATTCAGCAGCTGTTGCGTGGCGGCATACAATACGGCTACGACGGTGAAGAATCAGGTGAGGAAGAAGAAAGTGAGGAGGGCGGATACGTGGACCACTCCTACCAATATTACGACGTCGAGAACCTGGGCAACGTGCTCACGGAGCGCACCTATACCGTGTCGGGGCTGCCGAAGGCGCAGGGGCTGCGGCTGCTGAACTTGAACCTCAAGGACCTAGAGTTTGCTGGTGGCTTGAAGGGCCTTTACATCATTAAGGTGCAGGACACTGAGCGGCAGTGGCTACAGGTGAGCAAGCTGGTGGCTGTGTCGGATATCGGGCTGATTGTGAAGCAGGGTAAGGCCGGCAGCACGCTGGTGTTTGCCAACTCCATCCGCAACGCCAAGGCCTTGAGCGGCGTGGAAATGCGCTTTATCAGCACCAACAATCAGGTAATGGGCACCGGCCTTACCAACCGTGAGGGGGTAACGAAATTCGATAGCACCGCCCAGAATGGCCGCTTCAGGCTAGGCATGGTGATGGCCCAGCAGGGCAACGATTTCACCTTCCTCGACCTAAGCCGCAGCCGCGTAGAAACCTCCCGCTTCGAGGTGGGTGGCCTACAAAGCAACGCCGCCCGCTACCAGGCCTTCCTCTACGGCGACCGGGACCTGTACCGCCCCGGCGACACCATCCAGACCAACACTGTCATCCGGACTGAGGATTGGCAGGCGCCACCCAAGGGCCTGCCGGTGAAAATCAGGCTGCTACTGCCTACTGGCAAGGAGTACGCCAGCCTCCAGAAAACGCTGAATGCGGCTGGCTCCTTCGAGGCGCGCTTCCTGCTGGCCCCGGCCGTGATGACCGGCCTTTACACCCTGGAAGTGCTGACCGGCAACGATGTGCTACTGACTTCGCGCAAGCTCTCGGTGGAGGAGTTTATTCCGGACCGCATGAAGGTGACCGTGAAGGCCTCTAGGCCAGTCGTGAAGCCTGGCCAGACGGTGGAGGCGCAGATTATAGCCCAGAACCTGTTTGGCCCACCCGCCGTTGACCGCAAGTTTGAGGTGGAGTTTTCGCTTAAGGAAAAGCCCTTCACCCCGAAAAACTACGCCGACTATACCTTCGCCATCAACAGCGGCGACAAGCAGCGCGGCCCCTACGGCGACCAGGCTTCCACACCGATTTCGGATCGTTTCGAGAAGACCACCCGCGAAGGCACCACCGATGCCGCCGGCCGCGGCGCCGCCACCTACGAGGTGCCCGATTACAGCGACTTAGGCATCCTGGAAGGCGCGGCTTTCACGACGGTATTTGATGAAACCGGCCGCCCTGTAAACCGCCTAGCTACCTTCGAGGTGCAAACCCAGCCAGTGCTGTTTGGGGTGAAAAATATGGACGAGCTGGTGCAAACTCGCGAGGCCCTGCCAGTGCGGCTGGTGGCTCTCACGCCGGCCGGTACGCCCACCTCGGCCCAGGCCACGGTGCGCGTGGTGCGCCTGCTCTGGGAAACCGTGATTGAGCGCCAGGGCGGCCGCTACATCTACAACTCGCAGAAGCGTGAGCAAGTGGTGTTAAGCCGCACCGTAACGGTAGCCAGCGGTGGCTCCGATGCTGGCCTTGGCTTTACGCCTACCTACTCCGGTGAGTACGAAATCCGGGTTTCTAGGCCAGGCGCCGTGACCTACGTGGCCCAGCACGTGTACGCCTACGGCTACGGCGACACTCAGAGCAACTCCTTTGAGGTGAACAATGAGGGTGAAGTGACTATTGAGGCCGACAAGCCCAAATACCAGCCCGGCGAAACCGCCAACCTCCTGCTGAAAACGCCCTTCCCCGGCCGCGTACTCGTGACGGTGGAGCGAAACCGGGTGCTCGACCACTTTTACGTGAACACCGACGAGAAATCAGCCCGCGTGAGCATTCCTATTAGCACCGGCCACGTGCCCAACGTGTACGTAACGGCCACCGCCATCCGCGAAATCAAGGACAACCGCCTACCCCTTACGGTGGCCCGCGGCTTCGTGCCACTGACGGTAGAAAAGCCCGGCGCCAAGCTGCAAGTAGCCATCAAAGCCCCCGCGCAAAGCCGCTCCCAAACCGCCCAAACCATTGAAGTCACCACTGCCCCCGGCGCCCAGGTAACGTTGGCGATGGTGGACGAGGGCATTCTGCAGATGAAGGACTACCGCACGCCCGACCCCTACGGCTATTTCTACCAGAAGCGCGCCCTAGAAGTACAGGCCTACGATGTGTACCCTTTCCTGCTGCCCGAACTCGGGACCAGCAGCACCGGCGGCGACGGATACGACCTCTCGCGCCGCACCACGCCCGTGCCCAACCGCCGCGTGAAGCTGCTCGCCAAATGGAGCGGCGTGCTCACCGCCGATGCCAGCGGCAAGGTGCGCTACAAGCTGCAAGTGCCCCAGTTTAGCGGGGCCGTGCGCATCATGGCGGTGGCCTACAAAAACGACGCCTTCGGTTCCGCCGAGCACACCATGCGCGTAGCTGACCCAGTAGTAATCAGCACCGCCCTCCCCCGCTTCCTCAGCCCCGGCGATACCATTGACGTGCCCGTAACACTGACGAACACGACGGGTAAGGAAACGTGGGTGATGGTCAAGAAACAGCTCACTGGTCCTCTTGCATCAACTGAGCCCCTAATTCAAGACGGCTCTTTACCAGACAAGGTAGAACCTGCTGGATATGCTGTTAAGCTTCTTCCTAACGTAGAGAAGCGCGTTAATTTCCGCGTCAATGCCAAGCCATCTATTGGCATTGGTAGCGTCGCAATTACAGTTCGGAATTCAAAAACCAATGAAACTTTCACCGAAACCATCGAGCTACCCATCCGTCCTGCTTCGCCGCTGCAGAAGCGTACGGGGGCGGGCGTGGTGGCGGGTGGCGCGGCCCAGCAGCTGAACCTGAAAACCGACTTCCTGCCTTCGTCGTTGCGGAGCCAGCTGGTGGTGAGCCGCTCGCCCATGACCGAGTTTGCCAAGGACCTACGCTACCTGCTGCAATACCCCTACGGCTGCCTGGAGCAAACTGTGTCGGCCGCTTTCCCACAGCTGTATTATGGTGATTTGGCTGCCACACTAGGCCAGAAAACGGGCAAAACCGGTAAGGCGGGCCTATTCAACCCCAACTACCACGTGCAGGAAGCCATCCGGAAGGTGGAGGCCCAGCAGATGTACAACGGCTCCCTCAGCTACTGGCCCGGCGGCGACTACGACAACTGGTGGGCTACCACCTACGCCGCGCACTTCCTGCTGGAAGCCCAGCAAGCCGGCTTCGATGTGAATAAGAACGTGCTCGACCGGCTACTGCGCTACCTGCAAGCCCGGGTGCGCAAGCGCGAAACCGACACCTACAACATCATCCAGACGGGTGGTGTGATTCAGCCCGTTACGCTGGCCAAGAAGGAGGTAGCCTACTCCCTCTACGTGCTGGCTCTGGCCGGCCGCCCCGATGCTGTAGGCCTCAACTACTACAAAGCCAACCGGCCCCAACTAGCCGAAGATTCGCGCTACCTGCTAGCGGCAGCCTTCGCCCTGAGCGGCAACCAGCGCGGCTACCAGAGCACCGTGCCCACGCGTTTCGGCGCCTCGCCCAGCATTGCCGGTCGCCAACTCGATGGCGCCTTCTCCTCTCCCATTCGCGACGAGGCCCTGGTGCTCAACGCCCTGCTTGCCGCCGACCCGGCCAACCCACAAGTAAACCAGTTGGCCCGTCAGCTCAGCCGCCAGGTAAAACAGGCTGGCTGGCTCAATACTCAAGAGCGCGCATTTGCGCTGTTGGCCCTAGGCAAGCTGGCGAAGAAAAATGCCGGAAGCACTGCAGTAGCTAGCCTGCTGGCCGATGGCAAGGCCATTGGCAACTTTTCAGGCAAAGACCTCACCGTAAGCAACGTGGCCAACCGCCAGCTACAGCTGCGCACCAGCGGCAAAGGCAGCCTCTACTACTTCTGGGAAACCGAGGGCATCTCCCCCACCGGCCAAGTGCGCGAGGAAGACGCCTACCTGCAAGTCCGCCGCCAGTTTCTGGACCGCAACGGCAACCTGGTGGGCTCCACCTCCTTCAAGCAAAACGACTTGGTAGTGGTCAAAATCACCATTCAATCGGCTGAAACCGCGGGCGAAGTCAAGAATGTAGCCATCACCGACCTACTGCCCGCTGGCCTGGAAATCGAGAACCCACGCATCGGGGCCGTTCGGGACCTGACCTGGGCCAAGGACGCCGCCCAACCCGATTACATGGACGTGCGCGACGACCGAATCAACCTGTTCACTACCGTCACTACTGAGCCGAAGTCGTTCTACTACCTCTGCCGCGCCGTGAGCAAGGGCACCTTCAAGCTAGGCCCCATCAGTGCCGATGCCATGTACAACGCCGAGTACCACAGCTACAATGGAGCCGGCGTGGTGCGCGTGCGGTAACCGACTTATGTTCTACCCCAGAAGGATATGAAAGCTTCGAGTGACTTACTGTTCTATATAGTCTTAGGCCTCTTTACCCTGCCCGCCTTTATTGTGGTGTTTGCAGCCACCAGGGCATTGCTACACCGGTTCTGGCCGGGTCAACAGCATCCGAAACGCATTGCGGGGGCGGTGTCAGTAGCTGCGACGCCCTTTCTGTGTCTGGCCGGGGGATATCTGGCGCTAACCATCTACCTATATTATCCCCATCGGGAGTTCCATAAAGATAATTGGGCTTCTGATGTGAATAAGCGGTACGAGATGATGGAGGATCTACAGAATAATCATCAATTGCGAGGTCTCACGCAGGTGCAAGTAGCCACGCAGCTAGGTGTCCCTACGTACAAAAGCGAAAACCATTGGCAATATTATATTGGGTTTAAGCCGAGCTTGTTCTCTATCGATGGAGATGTCTTATCGATACAGTTTGCTCAAGGCAAAGTAGTCAGCTATCAAATACATGAAAACTAATATAGTTGCTGCCACAACCTTGTGCCTGTGCTAATTTTCTATAGTTTATGGCTACTTCTGTCGGTTGTGGCAGGGGTTCTAGCGGCCAACTTATTTTGGACTAAACGCTTGCGCTCTAGCGGGCTCAAGCGAACGGTTATCATAGTAACCTCTTTGCTTCTATGTCTGATATGCTTTGCAAGTGGGTTGGGCGCTCATGGCTACTATCCGGCCCGAGAATTCACTACAACACGATGGGCCGTGTCACCAGACACCCGATATGAAATAGTAGCTGATTTGCTTACTTCTAATAGACTCTATAGAATCACGAAGCCACAGGCTATTGCCTTACTTGGACACCCAGATGTCGGTCATCTGACAAATGAATGGATATATGAACTAGGTATTGAACCTGGAGGATGGACAGGCTCTAGCCCTAGCGTGCTAACCCTTTACTTCGACAGCAGCTACGTGGTAAGCTTTAAGATAATTCAGCCTTGACAACTCAACTGCAGCTTTTCCGCGCTTCCTTCGTACAGTTTTATCCATACAGCCGGCACGCACAAGCTGCCGGCTGTGTTGTTGTTACACCTTACTGTTATACCCTCGTGATGAAGCTATTGTGTTCTACTCCTGCCTTTTGCGCACGCAATTTGCGCAGCTTTTGGCTTGCCGCCCTACTACTGAGCAGTGCTTTACTAGGTCCGTTTTCTGCCCAAGCCGACATCGTGACGGTGAATGCCAATGACAACGGCAAGCAAGTACAGTTGACCATTGGCGACCAGCTAGTGGTACAACTGCCTACCATCTCACCACGCTTTGGGTGGCGCCTCACCCAGTCGTACCCGGGCCAGCTGACGCCTACGTTTACGAATGTGCTTCCGGGCGTTAATAGTGGCGTACCGGGCGCTCCTGCCACGTTTGAAATTCACTTTCAGGCTATTGGTACCGGAGGTATTGACTTGGCGCTGGTATCGGCGCAGCCTGGAACGGGCTATGCCCAGTTGGGCGGCTTTTTCCATGTGTTTGTTACCATTGATAAGCCCGGGGTAGCTAAAAACGTGAATATCACGGAGTATGGCAACCACAGCCGCGTGAAAGTGAACAAAGGCGACCAGCTGGACATTCGGCTGGATAACACGGCCGGCTCGCAGTACACCTGGGAAGTAATGCCCATTTCGGATACTGTAGTTAAGCTGATTACCCCGGCCGCTGAGCAGCCCAGCAAGAAGCCGAAGAAAAAGGCGAAGGCCGGCACACCTGAAGACGTAACGTTTCAGTTTCAGGCCCTGAACCCGGGCCAGACAACGCTGCGCTTTTTGTACCGCAATGCGGCCGATAACACCGCCCCACCAAAGCGCGACTTCGAGTTGCAGGTAGAAGTGCCCGAGCCACCTAAATAAAGCGGCGCCGTAGTTGGTGCTTTCCTATCTTGCCGCCTTTGCTGCCCGCTACGAATGGCCGGCAGGTTGCTTGATGGGTGCATGAATCGCGCTGCTAAAGTTTTTGCCGTTGTGGGGTTGGTGCTGGCCTTAGGCCTAGTACTGGACTTAGCGTTTCCCCTCCCGCCCGCGCCGCACTACTCGCCCATTGTGCTGGCCGCCGATGGCTCGGTGCTGCACGCCTACCTCAACCCCACCCAAAAGTGGCGGATGAAAACCGAGCTGCGCGAAATTACCCCGGTGCTGCGCAAGGCTATTATCGAGAAGGAAGACCGGTGGTTTCGGTGGCACTTGGGGGTGAACCCGGTGGCACTGGTGCAGGCAGCCGGGCGCAACTTGTTTGGGAAAGGCCGCACCACCGGAGCCAGCACCATTACCATGCAGGTGGCCAGGCTGCTGGAGCCCAAAGAGCGCACCTTCCGTAACAAGCTGCTGGAGATGCTGCGCGCTACGCAGCTAGAGCTGCACTATAGCAAAGACGAGATTCTGCAGCTTTACCTGAACCTGGTGCCCTACGGCGGCAACGTAGAAGGCGTAAAATCAGCGGCGCTGCTCTACTTCCAGCAAACTCCCGACTACCTCTCGCTGGCCCAAACCGTTACGCTGGCCATCATCCCAAACCGGCCTCGGGGCTTGATATTAGGGAAGAACAACGCGGCCGTATTACAGGAGCGGAACCGCTGGCTGCGCCGGTTTGCAGAAGCTGGATTGTTTCCGAAGCAGGATGTGGAAGATGCACTGCTGGAGCCATTAGACGTGCAGCGCCACGCGGCGCCGGCATTGGCCCCGCACCTGTCGCGGCGGTTGGTGCGGCAGTTTTCACGGCAGGCTATCATCCGGAGTAGTCTGGAGCGCAGCAAACAAGCCAAGGCAGAAGACCTGACGCGTAATTACGTGCGGCGCCTCTACGAGCTAGGCATCACGCAGGCGGCCGTATTGGTCGTGAATAACCGTACGCGGCAGGTTGAGGCCTACGTAGGCTCCGCTGATTTTCGCGACTTCGGAAACCAAGGACAGAATGATGGGGTACTGGCCGTCCGCTCGCCGGGCAGCACACTCAAGCCGTTTCTGTATGCTTTGGCCATGGACCGAGGCCTCGTAACGCCCAAGCAACTGCTGCCCGATGTGCCAACCAACTTCCAGGGCTACCGCCCCGAGAACTTTGATAAACACTGCAATGGGGAAGTGACGCTGGAGCGAGCCCTGGCCTACTCGCTCAACATTCCGGCCGTGCGCGTGCTCAACCAACTTGGCGTGCCCACCTTCACGGATAAGTTGCGCGAGGCTGGCTTCCAGAGCATAACGCGCAACCGCACCCAGCTGGGCTTAAGCAGCATTTTGGGTGGCTGCGGCGCTAGCCTCGAAGAACTGACCAACCTGTATGTGACCCTGGCTAACGGCGGCCTGTATGGCAGCCTTCACCTCACATCAACGCAGAAAAGCACACCTACTAAGCCTCTTATTTCTGAAGGCGCTGCGTTTCTGACCACTGATATCCTGGCCCAGCTTACTAGGCCTGATTTGCCCATAAACGCCGCCAGTAGCATGCGGTTACCCAAAATTGCGTGGAAAACCGGCACCAGCTACGGCCGCCGCGACGCTTGGAGCATAGGCTACAACAAACAATACACCATTGGCGTGTGGGTGGGTAACTTCAGCGGCCAAGGCAGCCCAGCGCTTACGGGCTCAGAGGTAGCCACCCCCTTGCTCTTCGACTTGTTCAATGCTCTCGCCTACAACTCGCCGAACGACTGGTATGCGCCCCCATCTGCGCTGGATTTTCGATTGGTGTGCGCGGAGAGTGGCCTAGTACCCGGCGAAAACTGCCCGAATCAGGTTATCGACTATTTCTTGCCTAGTGTATCCTCGGGGCAGCGGTGCCAACACGTGCGAGAAGTGCTGGTGTCGGCTGATGGGAGCTTTACGTACTGCCGGGCCTGCGCGCCGGCCGCGGGGTTTCGGCGGGAGCTATACCCCAATTTACTGCCCGAAGTAGCGGCCTTTAAAGAAGCGCAAGGCATTCCGTACCGACGGCTGCCGGTGCACAATCCGCAGTGCCAGCTAGTGCGCGGCGGTGCAGAGCGGGCGCCCAGCATCACCTCGCCTACTGCCAATACCGAGTACGTGCTCAACCGCCACGAAAAGCAGCAGCTTTTGCTCAGCTGCACCACCGACAGCGAAGTGCGACAGGTATACTGGTACGTCAACGACCAGTTTCTGCAGACGGCTGCCGCTGCCGAGCGAATCTTTTTCCAGCCCAGCCCAGGCCCGCTCAAGATTTCATGCGCCGACGACCACGGCCGCAATACTGATGTACTCGTGACGGTAACTGAGCTGGAATAAGCTCTAAACCAGCACTATTAGCGAACTACCTACTTTACTAGGCCCCCTGCCCACGCGAACCCGCGGCAGCGAGAATCTTTTTGCTGAGCAACACAACCTTTTGCTTACAGCTTGGTTAACCTGCCTTGTAATCTAAGGTCGAATCTAATTCGGGAGCCGATATTCTTGAACGTATACCCCACTGACTGCCAAGAGTCAGGTCATTTTTTCAACTGAAAATTACTAGGCACAGGCAGCGCCCAGACCGTGGGCCGTGTCCTTGCGCCTAGTGTCTGGAGTGGTGGCTGGTGCAGATGGTAGCCAGCAATGTTTTAGCTACGAAATTCGGTAGCTGCTTTTTATTAGGATATGAAACACATGAAACGGGCGCTCCGGCTGCTATTCGGCCTTTTGCTGCTTGCCCCTGTCTGGGCGCAGGCCCAACCTACGGCCCCTGCGCCCCCTGCCAGTCAGCTTACCCTGGAGCAGTGCCTGCAATACGCCTTGCAGAACCAGCCCGTGCTGCGCCAAGCGCGCATTGATGAGGAAACCAACGACGCCGACATCCGCATTGGGAAGGCTGGCTGGCTGCCCCAGCTAGGCCTCAACGCCACCGGCCAGCACTATTTCCAGCTGCCCTTCATCGTATTTCCGAATGCGGACGGCGTAAACGTGCCCCGCCAGGTGGGCCTCAAAAACACCTCTACCATAGGCCTAGCAGCTACTCAAACCATTTACAATAATGATGTGCAGCTGGCCACCCGGAGCGCACGGCCTTCCCGGCAGCTTTTCCAGCAGAACACGGCCAGCGTCCGCATTGATGTGGTGTCGGATGTAAGCAAAGCCTTCTACGATGTGCTGCTTTCGCAGCGCCAGCTGGAGGTGCTCAGCGAGGACATTGTGCGACTTCAGCGCAGCCTCAAAGATGCCAAGGCCCGCTACGACGCGGGTATTGTTGATAAAACTGACTACAAACAAGCGGAGATTCTGCTGAACAACTCCGTGGTGGCGCGCAAGCAAGCCCTGGAAGCAGTGAAGGCTAAATCGGCTTACCTCAAGGAACTGATGGGCGTAGCCGGCACGCAGCCGCTTGCCCTGCAATACGACACGGTGCAGCTCATGCGCGACGCTGTACTGGACACGACCATAGCCCTCGACCCCGCCAACCGCATTGAGGTGCAGCAGCTGCAAACCCAAAAAGCCCTGCAGGCGGCCCAGATCAGTTATTACCGCTGGGGCTTCCTGCCTTCGCTTTCAGCCTTTGGCAACTACAACTCAGTTTTCCAGAACAATAACTTCGGCGACCTGTACAGCCAGCGTTTCCCCAGTTCTTATGCTGGTTTGCAGTTGAGCCTGCCCCTGTTCACGGGTGGCCGACGCCTCCAGAACTTGCGCCGCGAGCGGCTGACCGATCAGCGCATCGACCAAGATATTCTACTGGCCCGCAACCGCATCAACACCGAGTTTGAGCAGGCCCTAGCCAGCTATAAGAGCTACTACGCCGACTACAGAATTGGGCAACGCAACCTCGATTTGTCGAGGGAGGTGTACTCGGTGGTGAACCTGCAATACCGGGAGGGTATCAAAACCTACCTCGATGTGATTGTGGCGCAAACCACCCTGCGTACCGCCCAGCTTAATTACTACAGTGCTCTGTTTCAGGTGTTGAGCAGCAAAGTGGATTTGCTGCGCGCCCAGGGCAACCTGCCTACCTCCTACTAGCCTTCCGCTGCTTCCCGAATGTATATGAACAAGACGCTTATTGCCCTAACGTACGCTGCCAGCCTGCTGGCCTTTGCGAGCTGCGGCAAAAAAGAAGACGAAAAAGCCGCTGGCCCGCCACCAGCTACGCCCGTAACCTTGGTTACGGCCCAGACCTCCGACGCGGTCTACTACGATGAGTATCCGGCTACCGTGGTGGCCATCAACAATGTGGAGCTGCGCAGCCAGGTAGCCGGCTTTATCACCCAGATCTTCTTTAAGGAAGGCGACGTGGTGCAGAAGGGCAAAACGCTCTACGAAATCGACCGCCGCAAATACCAGGCAGCCTACCAGCAGGCGCTGGCGGGCCTGGCCAGCACCCGTGCTACGGTTCAAAACGCGAAAGTCAACCTCGACCGCTACCAGCGCCTAGCCCAGCAGGACGCCATTGCCAAGCAGATTGTGGACAATGCCTCCACGGCCTACGCTACAGCGCAGGCGCAGGTGTCTGTAGCGCAAGCCAACGTAGCCGCGGCCCGCACCGACCTCGATTATTCTTTGATTAAAGCGCCTTTCACGGGCCGCATCGGCATTTCGCAGGTGCGCCTCGGGTCGCAGGTGAGCCCCGGCTCCACGCTGCTCAACACCATTAGCGGCGAAGACCCCATGGGTGTTGATTTCGTGATTACGGAATCGGACCTCAGCCGCTTTGCCGACTTGCAGCGCCAGGCCGGCGGCAAAGACGACTCTACCTTCCGCCTAGTGCTCCCCGATGGCTCGCGCTACACGCAGCCCGGCAAAATACTAGCCATTGATAGAGGCGTAAACCAGCAAACTGGTACCGTCCAGATTCGGGTGCAGTTCACGAACCCTGACCGCAAGCTGAAGGATGGCATGAGCACTGTGCTAAGTGTGCTTAACCGCCAGTCGGGCCGCCGCATTGTGGTGCCCTACAAGGCTATTGTGGAGCAGATGGGAGAGAACTTCGTGTTTATTGCCGGCGACAGCAGCAAGGCCTATCAGCGCAAAGTGGAGCTAGGCCCACGCCTCCGCGACCAGATTGTAGTGATGAACGGCATTAAGGAAGGCGACAAGGTAGTAACCGAAGGCCTCCAGCGCCTCCGCGACGGCGGCCAGATTCAGGTGGGTACGCCCGCGCAGGCACAAGCGGGCGGCAGTGCTCCCGCCGCTGGCGGCGCCAAGTAAGCTTAGAAACTAGAGCCAGCAACTAGCTCCCCTCCTCAGCTGAGGAGGGGTTGGGGGTGGTTGACTGGCCTAGAACGGTGACTATAGCTAGTTGCTGTTCAACGATTCTTCAACCACCCCCAACCCCTCCTCAGCTGAGGAGGGGAGCATAGTTCTAGCAGTAGCCTAGTAAACGCCCCGTTATGATTGCAGAAACCTTTATCCGGCGCCCCGTCACGGCCATTGTCACCTCCCTGGTGATTGTGATGGTGGGACTGCTGGCTATCCTGAACTTGCCCGTAGGCCAGTATCCGGAGATTACGCCGCCTACCGTATCGGTGAGCGGCACCTATACCGGCGCCGATGCCCAAACGGTGGAGCAAACCGTGGCTACCCCTGTGGAAGTGCAAGTAAACGGCACCCCCGGCATGACTTATCTGCAGAGCAATAGCACCAGCAATGGGCAGATGAGCATGACGGTGAACTTTGAAGTAGGCACCGACATCAACATTGCCGCGCTGGATGTGCAGAACCGGGTGGGCATTGCCCAGCCCACGCTGCCTCAGGAAGTACAGCGCCTGGGCTTGGTTGTGCGCAAACGGAACCCTAGTATTCTGATGCTGGTGGCCATGTACGCACCCAAAGGCTCGCACAACACCACCTTCCTGGATAACTACGCCAACGTATTTGTAAAGGACGCTTTGCTCCGTACCAAAGGGGTAGGCGACATTGTGAGCCGCGCCGATGACTTCTCGATGCGCGTCTGGCTTAAGCCCGATAAACTAGCCCAGCTGGGCGTAACAGCTCAGGAAGTAACGGCCGCTATCCAGGAGCAGAACGCCCAGATTGCGGCCGGCTCCATTGGTGCCCCGCCGGCCCAAACCGGCCAGACGTTCGAGTACATTGTATTTGTGAAGGGCCGCTTGGTAAATACCGAAGAGTTCGGCAACATCATCGTCCGGACGCGCCCAGAGGACGGGGCAGTGGTCTATCTGAAAGACGTAGCCCGCTTGGAGCTAGGCAAGTTTAACTATGCCAGCAACTCCTTCGTGGATGGCAAACGCGCCGCTTACCTGCTCGTGTATCAGGCTCCCGGCGCCAACGCCTTGGAAACCTACGAGAACGTGCTGACCACCATGAATCAGCTAAAAAAGCAGTTTCCTACTGACCTTGACTACATAGTCCCTTTCGAGTCGGCTACAGTCGTAAAGGTCTCTATCAATGAGGTACTGCACACCCTAATTGAAGCCCTGGTGCTGGTAACCATTGTGGTGTACCTGTTTCTGCAAAGCTGGCGCTCCACCCTTATTCCGGTGCTGGCCATTCCGGTGTCTATTATCGGCACCTTCATCATGTTTATCCCGTTGGGCTTCACTATCAACACCCTCACTATGTTTGGCTTTGTGCTGGCCATTGGTATTGTGGTGGATGACGCCATTGTGGTAGTGGAAGCTGTGGAGCACAACATGAACGAGCGAGGCCTGAGCCCCTTGGAAGCCACGCTGGCCGCTATGCGCGAAATCTCGGCTCCGGTAATTGCTATTGCGCTTATTCTGGCTGCGGTGTTCGTGCCGGTAGGCTTTATTCCGGGCATCACGGGCCGTTTGTATCAGCAGTTCGCTATTACCATCGCCATTTCCGTGATTATCTCGGCCTTCGTAGCACTTTCGCTTACGCCCGCGTTGTGCGTACTGCTGCTCAAGCCCCACAAGCGGGACGAAAACTCCACGGGCCTCGACCGCCTGTTTTACAAGTTCAACACCTGGTTTGATAAGGTGACGAGCAAGTATGGCCGCGGCGTACAGAGCGGTATTAAGCACTCCCGTCTGGTAGTTATACTTCTGGTGTGCATTGTGGCAGGCACGGGGCTGTTGTTTAAGAATAAGGCTTCTGGGTTTATACCCACCGAGGATGAGGGCCGCCTGTTCGTGACGTTTACCCTGCCCGAGGCGTCGTCGACGGAGCGTACGGTAAGCACCCTGAAAGAGGTGATGAAAGAGCTAGGCCAGATTAAAGGCATCAAGCACTACGCGGGCCTAGGCGGGTTGAACGTGGTAAACTTCTCGTCTAAGTCGAACAGCGGCACCGTGTTCTGTCAGCTGGAGCCCTGGGACGACCGCAAGGAAAAGGAACTACAGCTGCAAAGCCTAATTGCTACTGTGCAGCAACGCCTGAGCCGACTGCGCGAAGCAAACATTGTGGTAATTTCTCCGCCGGCTATTCCGGGCCTGGGTAACTCCGGAGGCTTTAGCTTTGTGTTCCAGGAGCGCGAGGCCGGCGGCGACATCAAGAACTTCGACGCCAACCTGCAAAACTTTCTGGGCGCGTTGCGCAAGCGGCCCGAAATTGCGGCCCCCTTCTCGTTCTTCACCGCTAACACGCCCGGCTATCAGCTTACTATTGATAGAGAGAAAGCCAAAAAGCTCGGCGTATCTATTGCTGACATTGGTACGGCGCTGCGTACCTACCTGGGCTCGTCGTACGTGAACGACTTTACGGTGTACGGCCGCAACTTCCGCGTAGTAACGCAGGCCGACTCCATGTACCGCGGCGACATCAGCAACTTGGGGCAGTATTACGTGCGCAACTCTACGGGCGGCATGGTGCCCTTAAGCACGGTTACGAGCTACCAACGCTCGGAAAGCGCCCCCCTGATTTCGCATTACAACCTGTTCCGTTCGGCCGAAATCAACGGCAATGCGGCGCCGGGCTACTCTTCCGGCGACGCCATCAAGGCCTTGCAGGAAACGGCCGCGCAAAACCTCCCGGCTGGCTACGGCTTCGAGTTTTCGGGCCTGACGCGGGAAGAACTTCTGGCGGGTGGCCAGACGGTGTACATTTTTGGGCTGTCGTTGGCGTTTGTGTTTCTGTTTTTGGCGGCGCTGTATGAAAGCTGGTCAGTGCCCTTCTCGGTGCTGCTGGCCGTACCGCTGGGTGCATTTGGTGCTATTCTGGCCCTCACATTCCTACCCAAGCTCACCAACAACGTCTATGCCCAGATTGGCCTGATTACCCTGATTGGTTTGTCGGCCAAAAACGCCATTCTTATTATCGAATTCGCGAAGGAACGGGTTGATAAGGGCATGCCGCTGGTAGAAGCCACGCTGGAGGCGGTGCGCCTGCGTTTGCGCCCCATTATCATGACGTCGTTGGCCTTTATTTTGGGCGTGTTGCCGCTGGTATTTGCCTCCGGCGCCGGTGCCCAAAGCCGCCAGACCATTGGCTGGACGGTACTAGGGGGTATGATTTCGGCAACCGTGCTGGCTATCTTCATCGTGCCCGTGCTGTACGTGCTTATCACGCGCTTTGCCTATGGCAAAGAAAAGCTGGCGGAGCTGGAAGCCAACTACCAGCCCGATGAAGAGCACGGCGGCCCCACCCCCGATAAACCTGCTGGCGAAGGCACGCATCCGGCTCCTAGCCCGGCGTAAGAAACGAGATTTCTGAACCCATAGACCGTCATGCTGCCGTTACCGTAGCATGACGGTCTGTTTTGTTTAGAGTATGCTGATTTCCACTACCCTCCCACCATGCGCAAACCTCTACTGCTCACCCTTTTTTGTTTGATTGTGGCAATGAATGCTTTGGCCCAAACTACCTCCGTAATTCCGTTGTACGCCGGGGTTGCGCCCAATTCCAGACCTAGTAAGGTGCAGGAAAAGGTAGACAACGAGAACGGCAAAATCCGCATATCCAAGGTGGTGCTGCCTACGCTCACGGTATATCGGGCACCGAAGGAAAAAGCCAACGGTACGGCGGTCATTATCTGCCCGGGTGGCGGCTACGGCCTGCTGGCCATGGACCACGAAGGGTATGATGTAGCCAAGCGGCTCACTGAAATGGGCATTACGGCGTTTGTGCTCAAGTATCGGTTGCCCAGCAATGAAAGCCAAACCGATAAGGCCCTTGCGCCGCTGCTCGATGCTCAACAGGCTATCCGGGTGGTGCGGCAGCGGGCTACTGAGTTTGGTATTAAGCCGGCGCACATAGGTTTGATGGGGTTTTCAGCGGGCGGGCACCTAGCAGCAACCGCTGGCACGCTCTTCACTAAGCCCGTCGGCGACCCGAAGGACCAGACCTCTGTACGGCCCGATTTTCTGGTGCTGCTGTATCCGGTTATCAGTTTCGCCGACTCCCTAACGCACGCGGGCTCACGTACGGCGCTGCTGGGAGCCGCTCCCACCGCTGCCCAGATACTACACTATTCTGCTGAGCGGCAGGTTTCAGCGCAAACGCCCCCCACTTTTCTGATGCATGCGGCCGACGATACGGTGGTGCCTGTGCAAAACAGCTTGGTATTTTATCAGGCATGCTTACAGCACAAGGTATCCGTAGAAATGCACTTGTATCCTAAAGGCGGCCACGGCTTCGGAATGAACAACCCCACCACCAAAGACAACTGGACCGACCGGCTGCACAATTGGCTTGATGCCGGCGGCTGGCTGCGTTAAACTAGTTCATCCCACTCAGCAATGGTGCCTGCCCACCATACTTCCGTGCCTAGTGGTACCTGCAATGAGCTTTCCTGCGTGAGCAGCAGGCCCCGGATGACACCAGCTTCATCCCGCGTAATTTCTTCTACACTCGCTATTACAGTTTGGGTGTGCCCGGAGGGGTAGTGCAAGTGGAGCTTCAAGGCCGTGTACAAGTCAAGTTGATGTAGCTCAGGAGCCGTAATCTGGGGCAACAAGAGCAGGCCTAAACCGGGTAACGGAAAAATTTTATCAACCCGGAATAATAATTTTTCTTTCATAGCTTGCTGTACGCAAAACACGCGCGTAAAGCCGTTTAAGGCTGATTTCGACCCTAGGGCAACGTGTGGCTTTACGGCCTGACTAGCTCTACTGTTGAGGTAAACCTGAGGCCAGATCTGCCCGTATTGGCATGGTGCTTGTAAAACACTTCTCAGAGCCGCTGATTACCGGCTCGCTAATCACTAAACTTCTTTCAACATGAAAAAGGTAAGTTTGCTTCTCGCCCTGGTAATGTTCTTTGCTTCATTTGCCAATAGCTTTGCTCAAGATCGTAAGATTAGCTCCAGCGCTAAAGGTGCCGTGATTGGTGGCCTCGGTGGTGCTGCCGCTGGTGCTCTTATCAATAAGAAAAACCGCGTAGTAGGTGGTGCCGTGGGTGGCGCTGCGGGGGCTGGCCTAGGTTACTCCATCGGCCGAACCGCTGATAACAAGCGCCGCGCCGAAGCGGCTCGGGTAGCGGCTGCCCGCCGCGCCGAGGCGAACCGTGCTGCCGCTTACCGCTCAGGTATTGCTCGTGGTGAGGCGAAAGCCCGCGCCAACAACCAAGCTGCTTTGGCTGCCGCCGCCGCTGCTCCTGCTGCTCCCGCTATGATGAACAGCTTTGGCGCTCCCGGCGCTGCTCCTGCTGCCTTCGCCATGAACTCAGCCTACCTGCCGAACCCTTCGTTTGGCCAGCGTGATGCCGCTTATCCTTCTTCGGAAGTGCGTCGTAAGAGCTGGTAATACGTCCTTTCTAGATTTGCACAAAGCCCAGGTCATAGTACCTGGGCTTTGTGTTACTTTACAACTCGTTCTGCTCTCTTACCAAAACCTTGTTTCCATGAAATCCTTTCTTGGCCTCCTGCTCGGAGGCGCCCTGCTGGCCTCTTGCTCTGGCCCCAAAACCGATGCCGAAGCCGTAAATGTGCAAAGCCTCAACCAGCAGTTTATTGGTGCCTGGAATGCTAAAAACACTGCTGCCCTCGACACGCTGCTGGCCGACGACGTGCAGTATGCCCAAGGCGAGTCGCGGTTTAATGGCAAATCAGAGGTAGCTGACAAGTGGGTACGCTCCACCATGGGTACCATCTCAGACCTGAAAACCTACGCCACCAGCAACGGCACCGGCGAAAACATAGCCTACGAGGCCGGCACTTTCTCAACGGATGTGCTGCCCGAGGCGCCTGGCCAGCCCCACGGCGAAGGCGAAGGCAACTTCATTCTGCTCTGGAAAAAACAGAAAAACAACTCTTGGAAGCTCAGCTACGTGCAGCTTGAAGGCCTGCCGGTAAAAGTTAAAAACTAATTCCGCGGCCTTAGGCTCCCTAGCCCCTTCTACAATCAAAAGCCCCGACAACTACTTGTCGGGGCTTTTTTGGCTTATGCGTAGAATCCGGCTGCTTGCTACGGCGCAACACTGGTATACTGCAGATACTCTTCGCCATCATATACCGGGCTCATGTTCTCCGATTCTTCTTCCGTAAACAAGCGCGACCGAATCAGAAACCGAACGCCTAGGGGGATTTCCAGCGAAAAGCTCGCCCCCCGTCCTTTCGTGACATCTACGGTGAGCTGTGTGTGCTTCCAATACTCAAACTGCGAGGCGCTCATAAAGAAATGACACCCGTGAATCTGCCCTAGCCACACGTCGCTGGCTCCTACCCGGAACTCACCCGCCTGAAAGCACATGGGCGAAGAGCCGTCGCAGCAGCCGCCACTTTGGTGGAACATAAGCGGGCCGTGCTCGTCGCGGAGCACATCAATAGTTGCTTCAGCAGCAGACGTTATCAGGACGCGGGGGGTTAGTTCAGAAGACATAAGTGGGCAACATAATGTGAGCAAGGTGGCCTAGGCCACTACTTTGAGCGGTTGTCGATGGCTGCGCGAAGCGACTCTCTGGCCTAGGCCACTCCCTAAACGGCAACGGCACTACCCGGCCCTCTTACCGCTCATCTGGCTCCGGTCAGCCATCTATGGAACATAAGCAAGTTAAACACATTCAGGAAATTAACTTATTTTTTCTCGGCTATCGGGGAGGTATGCTGCTGGCGTTTGTTTAATGATAGAAGAGCTTTTCCTCTTTCGTTATATTCCAGAACTTCATCATTTTGGCTTGCTCCACCGAATGATTGTAATCGGTGATAGTGCCCCAGTTCATTATAGGGCAATCATCCTCCAAATGCACGATTTTATCTGGCGAACTGGCAATAATGCGCTGCGCGGCTACTTCGCGGTTATCCTCTCTCAAATTAGATAAATCGTTGAGGGAGTAAAAAGCAATTATACCTATTACCCCTAATAAATACACACCGCGGTAATTATACCTTTTATTGAAGAGCAGGTACAACGCGGAGGTGCTAAATAAATATACCAGCGCCAAGGTTACGGGCATTATGGTGTCTCGCCGAATGAGAAATTCTCGGTAAGCACGGTAACCACCAAACGGAAGCAGGGCAATATAAATAACCGACAGCACCAGCAACCACTTAATAGCCGTTATCATTTTTTGCTGCCCTTCATCCTTTGGCAAGCGGTTGAGAATACTTAAATTAATAAGTACCGATAACAGCAGCACAGGAAACCCGGCCTGCTGCCCTAACTCATACCACAATCCATCAAACAGCTTACTATATAGCTCACTTAGCGTAAACGTATCTACGTTTTCGGCATTAAACGTACCGATATACAGAGAATACGCACAACATAACGCCAGGAAAACCAGCTGAAAGAATACTCCTTTGGGCAAGGCGCCGTAGGCCAGCTGTATCTGCTGCCCCAGCGTGATATAAGGCCTTGATTTTAAATAATGCCGTATACAATATATAACTACGCCTGCGCTCATTAAGCCTGCTACCGCCGGTATCAGCGGCCCATTTAATGCCAGAACAATAGCAAGGCAAGGCAATAGTATATGCCATGTTTTGGTTATAGGCTTTTTATCCCTTGAGAATAACTGTCGGTATATCGGCAGAAAGTAAAGCAGGAATATTCCTAAAGGAAAAGCATAGAAGAAGGTGTATGTTATTGAGCGGTCAATAATTCCTATTTGTGCATGGTAGCCGGCTGTTTGAAAAAACGGAGTAACCAGGAGCGCAGCAATCAAGAAATATTTGCTTTTAGCCCCTATTCTCTCGCTAGCATAGTAGGCCAGTAAAACAAGAAGAAGTGCCTGAAAAAAAAGCTTGGCAATAGCGGTGGCCATGTACACACTATAAATAGCATTTACTCCGCTTTGCAGCAGGAGCGGCATATTGCGCATGTAGGTAAACATGGCCTGGTGCGCGAAATACCGGTTAGGATTAGCATAACGTTCCCCTTTCAGTAAAACCGGTAAGGCCAACGGATTATCTAATACCTTCTGATACCCTAAGCGAGGTGTTAGAAGGAATACCATATCCCCATCGTGCGGAAGGTTCAGGTGCTGCACATAAGAATACCCCAAATCCAGCAGCAACGGCAGCAGCAGCAGCCAATGCGCATATTGCCAGAACTTTGCTCGAGGCCTATGGGCTACCCTTTTGGTTGCTGGCCTAGGCGGGTTGGTTGGCACGGTTGCGGCAACTGCCCCCATAGAAGCGTCCGAAGACGCGCCCACTGCTTCGCCTGAAGGCTGTTCTAGGCCACTCAGCAGCGCCTCCCACTCCTCGGGCTCCACTGGAATGACAGCAGTCAAATCCTCAACCGGGCCCTCGCCAATTACCAATGTGCTGCCGATGCGTAGGTCCAGGCTTTCGGCCGGCACACGAATCCCGAGCTCACAGCGCATAACGGCTCCGGCAGGCAGTCCGGAGTACCGGTTGTGGGCATCACCGCTTTCGGTTTCCATAGCCGGTACCAAATGAAAGAGGCTATACTGCTGCAAATAGCTGGCATCGCCCTCTTGGTCTAGCTCCTGCAGGGTAAATAGCCCCAAGGTCAGTAGCTCCTGGATAAGCAGACCGTTGCTGTAGGCCTGTATTTCGTGCGGGGTCTGGCCGGCGCGGATATACAGGCGCAGGCTTTGGTAAACGTGCAGCACGGCGGCGTATACGTCCTGCTGACGTGGTGTAAACTGCCCGCTAATGGGCAGTGTGCGGGTAAAGGCCGCGTAATACTGCTGATAAGAGGCCGCAGTAATTAGCTGCACTAGGTCGCCGGGCTGGCTTTTCTCATGGGCAGTCCGGTACCGGAGGGGGCCATCGGCTCCGGCCGCTACCAGACGGGTTTCGCCGGTCCAGTCGGCGCCATCGTGCTGCAGGTATTCATGCAGGAGCTCAGCCTGAATCTGCCGTGCAGTTACGCCAGGATACAGGTAGGCCAGTATCCGCTGAAACCCAGCCTCCGAGAAATGGGCGGCCGTACGCAGCAGCGCCAGTTCCGCCGGGCTCTGCAGTTGGCGCAACTGCGCCAGCACGGGGGTGGCCCGCTGGTAGCTATGCAGCGGGAACGTGCGTAGGCACCACCACACAAAGGGGCCGTGCTGCACCATATCGGCGTTTTCTGGCCGAACACCTTCCTGAATGTTCAGATAAATATGCTTCGCTAGAGGTGCCAGCTCACCGAAGACGCTTTCCAGCTCAGTATGCCAGCGCACGGTAGCAATGCCGGTGCAAGCGACAACTTCTTCGGGCGTAAGGCCCGGCCCCGCATCCTGCTTTTCTGGTTTTTGCATAAACAGGACCTCGCGCAAAGCCTCCTCAGGATGATCAGGAAAAAGCAGAAGACTGCTCTGCGGAGCCACCAGGCCTGTCAGCCAATAACTATCCGAAACTATCCGAAACCGGGTTAGGCTTTCAGTGTGAAGTGCCGGCATTTCGGGAGCCGTAATAAGCGCCAGGGAGCCGGGAAGTAATGCATCGACGAAGCGCTGACGATTATGGGTAGCTACAGCTGTAAAGGACATCGGCAGAAAGTAATACCTAATACTACGGCCAAATCTACTGCCGATTCCGGCGGAATGCAGCAAACCTGGCCTAGAAAGGTCCTGGATCTGGCAACGCAAACAGCTCCCTGCCACGTTGCAATAACGCGACAGGAAGCTGTATTTACAGGGGCCGACTACTTTTCAGTTGCACTTACGGCTCATTGGCACTGACCTAGAAGAAACCGAGTTTCTGCTGGCTGTAGGAAATCAGCATGTTCTTGGTCTGGCGGTAGTGCGAAAGCATCATCTTGTGGTTTTCGCGGCCAAAACCGGAAGCTTTGTAGCCACCGAAGGGTGCACCAGCAGGATAATCGTGGTAGCAGTTCACCCACACGCGGCCGGCCTGAATAGCGCGGGGCATTTGGTACAGCTCGTGCGCGTCGCGGCTCCAGAGGCCGGCACCCAGGCCATACAGCGTGTCGTTGGCCATTTCAATGGCTTCCTCGTTGTTTTTGAAGGTCGTCACGGACAGCACTGGGCCAAAGATTTCCTCCTGGAAAATCCGCATTTTGTTGTGTCCCCGGAAGATGGTGGGCTTGATGTAGTAGCCTTCGGTGAGGTCCTCGTGGTCGTGGGCGTGCGCCTCGCCGCCGGTTAGCACCTCTGCTCCTTCGGCTTTGCCAATTTCCAGGTAGCTCAGGATTTTCTCATACTGGTCGTTGCTGGCTTGGGCGCCCATCATGGTTTCCATATCCAGGGGGTGACCCAGCTTGATGGCCTTCACGCGCTCAATCAGGCGCGGCATAAACTCATCGTAGATGTCCTCGTGAATAAGTAGGCGCGATGGGCAGGTGCAGATTTCGCCCTGATTGAGGGCAAACATGGCGGCTCCTTCCAGGCACTTATCCAGGAAATCGTCGTCGTGGTCCATCACCGATTTGCAGAAGATGTTCGGCGACTTGCCGCCCAGCTCCATGGTCACGGGAATGATATTTTCGGCGGCGTATTGCAAGATGAGGCGGCCCGTAGTGGTTTCGCCCGTGAACGATACTTTCTGCACACGCTTGTTGCTGGCCAGCGGCTTGCCGGCTTCCAGCCCAAAGCCGTTCACCACGTTCACCACACCGGCGGGTATTACGTCCTGAAGCAGCTCCATGAGCACCATAATACTGGCGGGCGTTTGCTCGGCGGGCTTCATCACCACGCAGCAACCAGCGGCCAGCGCGGGTGCCAGCTTCCAGGTGGCCATCAAGAGCGGGAAGTTCCAGGGGATAATTTGGCCCACTACTCCTAGCGGCTCCTGAATTACGAGCGACAAGGTAGTTTCATTTAACTCCGTAGCGGATCCTTCCTCGGCCCGAATTACGCCTGCAAAGTACCGGAAGTGGTCGATACACAGGGGCAGGTCGGCGGCCATGGTTTCCCGGATGGCTTTGCCGTTCTCTACGGTTTCTACGGCTGCCAAATGGGCCAGATTGGCCTCCATGATGTCGGCAATTTTGAGGAGCACATTACTGCGCGTGGCGGCCGAGGCCTTGCTCCACGATTTAAATGCCTCGTGAGCTGCATCAAGAGCTAGCTCAATATCTTCTTTGGTGCTGCGCGCAACTTTGGTGAAAGCTTTGCCATCAATAGGCGACGGGTTATCGAAGTACTGGCCTTTTACCGGAGCCACCCATTTGCCGCCAATGAAGTTATCGTAATGGGATTTGAATTTGGGCCGATCAACGAGTGTGGTGGGTTTTTCAAGGGTTTCCATTCGAGGTGAGATTTTGGTGGAATTCAGATACCCCAAGCTAGCTTTCTATTGCGGCGAAATAGCTGTATTATTCTCTCACAAAAGCGGCCTATCGTCGCAAGTTGTAACCACTCACTCACCTCAACAGTAAACCTGTTTTCGCACGTATGGGTTTTGCTAGCAGATGGGCTTACTTGAGAGCCAGTTGTATGGCCGCCGCCTTAGCTTTTGTATTTTCATTAGGTACTTCGGGCTTCTTCTTTGCCTAGCGTTTTTTCTAACTCGTTCCGCCTTATGTCGCATTTGCCCGCTCCTATTGCCCTGCGCCCCACTGAGCAGCTTACTACGCTGGTAGAAAACCGCACCGTGTACTCCTTGGAAGGGTTTGAGCTGAACGTGTTCGAAACCCACCGCCAGGCGCATCAGGTGCCCCTGAGTATGGGCCACGTGGTGCTGACTACCATGCTGCGGGGCAAAAAGGTAATGCACCTGTCTAACCGCCCGGCTTTCGAGTACCTGCCCGGCGAATCGGTGATTGTGGGTGAGAACGAGACGATGGTAATTGATTTCCCGGAGGCGGATGAAGCCCACCCCACCCAGTGCCTGGCCGTGGCCATCCCGACCGATACCATCCGCCATACCGTGGATTTGCTGAACGAAGACTACCCCCGCGCCGAAGTCCAACTACCCTGGCACCTAGACACGAATACCTATGCTCACTTCCAGAATACGCCCGAGCTTACCAGCACGCTGGAGCGCCTCGTGCAGCTTTCCCGCGACACGGGCCGGGTAAAGGATGTGCTGGCCAACTTCACTATTCAGGAAATGCTCGTGCGCCTGATGCAAACGCAGGCCCGCCAGCTGCTTTTCCACAACTACAACCTGCACGCGGCCTCGCACCGCTTTGCCGCGGTGGTGCAGTACATCAAGCAGCACCTCACGGAGCAGATTACGGTAGAGAAGCTCAGTGAGCTAGCCTGCATGAGCAAGGCTACCTTCTTCCGGGTATTTAAGCGCGAGCTGGGCCTTACGCCCGTGGAGTACATCATTCAGGAGCGGCTAGCGGAGGCCAAACGCCTGCTGCGCAATCCGGTTACTACTGTGGCCGATGTGTGCTTCCGAGCTGGGTTCAACAATACGGCCTACTTTCAAAAGCTCTTCAAGCAGTACGAAGGCATTACGCCGGGGCTCTACAAAAAGCAGTACGTAGCGGGCTAAGCTGCGGCATATCTGCATCTTTCATTCATCCTGTTGAGTGCGGCGGGGATGATGTTCCTAGGGTCCGTTTGGGCGCAAACCACTACACCTTTGCAGTAGGTACCACAACCTTCTCCCTCAAAACACGGTTACCTGAGGCCTAACCAACTGGCTGTCCTGTCGCAGCCCCTTATTTCGCCTCATGACCGAAGCAGTAGCGGCTGATGTTCAGCCCGTGATAGAGGACGCTCGTCCTACTCCTCCCCTACCCTTGGCGCCGGCCCTGGTGTGGCTGATGGCCATTACCTGCGGCCTGGTGGTGGCCAATATTTATTACAACCAGCCGCTGCTAGCCGAAATCGGGCGCAGTTTCGGCCTGAGGGAAAGCCGCGTGAGCTTAGTGGCTACTATCACCCAAATTGGCTACACGCTAGGCTTGCTGTTCGTGGTACCCCTAGGCGACAAGCGCGAACGGAAAAGTCTAATTCTAATGATGCTGTTGTGCGCGGCCGTGTGTATGGCCGGAGCCGCCTTTGCGCCTTCGTTTGCGCTGCTGGCCGGGGCTAGTCTGCTCATTGGTATCTTCTCCTCGGTGCCGCAATTGCTGATTCCCATGGCCGCTTCGTTGGCCAGCGACGAGCAGCGTGGCCGCGTAGTAGGCAAGGTAATGAGCGGTTTGCTGATCGGGATTTTGCTTTCCCGCACCATCAGTGGGTACGTGGGCGCACAGTTTGGGTGGCGCACTATGTTTTGGGTAGGCGCGGCCATCATGGTGCTGCTCACTGGCATTCTGGCCCGCATGCTGCCCCGCAATCAGCCGCACTTTGTGGGCAGCTACGCTGGGTTGCTGAAGTCACTTGGTACGCTCACGCGCGAACTGCCCGTGCTCCGCCGCTCAGCGTTGGTGGGTGCCTGCATGTTTGCCGGTTTCAGTGCCTTCTGGACTACGCTAGTATTTTTCCTGGAAAGCGACGCGTATCACTATGGCAGTGAAGTAGCGGGGCTTTTCGGGCTGATTGGGGCTAGTGGAGCTTTTGCGGCTTCCTTCGCCGGTAAATCGGCTGACCACAAAGGCGCTGACTACGCCCTGAACCTGGGTATTGTGATGTTTCTGGGGGCCTATGTGCTACTGGCGTTTGGCGGCTACTACCTGTTGGGGCTCATTGTGGGGGTAGTGATTCTGGACGTGGGCCAGCAGATGACACACATTTCCAACCAGACCCGCATCTTCTCGCTACGCCCCGAAGCCCGCAGCCGCCTCAACACCGTGTACATGACTACCTGCTTTATCGGTGCCTCCTTAGGTTCCTTCCTAGGCGGTATCGCCTGGACTCACTTTCAGTGGCTGGGCGTGTGCGGCGTGGGCTTGGGGTTTGTCGTCGCTGCGTACTTAGTAAATCGGTTTTACGGCCGAACTGAGGGTAGTAAAGTAGAGCTCTAGCGGCTTTGCTGGGTGATAAAAGCACTGATGAAGTACTACCCTACACGTGAACTCAAAGTGTTAATTCTTGAAGACTGGCGTTATAACAAACATTACGTCAAGCAACTTTTCCAAGAAAGCAGGAATTTGAAGTAGGTCATCTCAGTATGCCTTGAATAATGCTATAGGACTCGTACCACTTGGTCGTGATGCAGCTTAATCTTAAGCGTAGGTGGACAGTACAAAACTGCCTTATGAAATTCGACAGTATCGCCATTCGGTTCGATATGCAGCGTTACCCTATTTACACTACGTGGTAGCCCATGCTGCTTGGCAAGCGCCGGTAGGTCCAAGGGCGGGAGTCGAGCACAGGCACTGGCGACCACTAACACGAGATGATCACCGAGCTGCATCAGGTCACAGGGCTGTAGGTACTGCATGGATTCCAGATCTATTAGGGAAGTCATTTCCACTTCCGTGCTGTCGCCCTGCTGAGTCACTTCTAGGTAATACAGTTTCGTTGAATCAATGGGATTGCGCTGGATGTATGCCATCAGATTCTCTCGCACAATCCCATTATCCAGGATAGCAGTATACTGGACGGGTGGCTTCTCCGTACAAGAAACCGCTAGGAGGAGCAGAACGAACCATTTCAGCATCCTGATATAGTGTAATAAAAGAAGAAGAGATAGAGTCGTCTTAGAAGTAAATACTATGTTAAGTAATGCCTATAAATAACCAAGCTACAACTGCCCACCTGCTTCGCAGCAGATGCACAATTGTAGCTTGAATAGAATCCGGTTTACTAGGTCTGCTTATTCCTCCAACCGCCCGATACACACTTTCAGACTGTCGCGCCAGTACGGAATGGCCACGCCTAGCTGGGTTTTAGCTTTGCTTTTATCCATCACGGAGTAAGCCGGACGGGTGGCTTTGGTGGGGTACTCGGCGGTGCGAATGGGCAGGGTGCGTACCGACACATTGCCTAGCTCGAAGATGGCTACCGCGAAGTCGTACCAAGACGTGATGCCTTCGTTGCTGTAGTGGTAGATGCCGTACTCTTGGCTATCAGTTTCGATAATGGTTAGGATGCAGCCGGCCAGGTCGATGGCATAGGTAGGCGTGCCCACCTGGTCCCAAATCACTTTCATTTCTTCCCGCTCGCGGCCATATTTGAGCATAGTCTTCACGAAGTTGCCCGCGTACTCCGAGTAGAGCCAGCTAGTGCGTAGGATGAAATACTGGCTGGTGTGCTCCGGAATTACCTGCTCGCCTTCCAGTTTCGTGAGGCCATACACGCTGATAGGTTCGGCTTCGTCGGTTTCCACAAGCGGCGTGTTGCCGGTTCCCGCAAATACAAAATCGGTGGAAATATGGATGAGTATGGTGCCATGCTCGCTGCACAACCGGGCTAAATTGGCAGCACCGTCGCGGTTTACCTTACGGGCAATTTCTACCTCATCCTCGGCTTTATCCACGGCCGTATAGGCGGCGCAATTAATGATATAGGTCGGCTTGTATTCCGCAAAAACAGCTTGCAGCGCCTCTACGTTGAGTATGTTGGCCTGCGCTTCGGGCAGAAAAACCAAGTTGGTCAGGTTACGCTCTTTCGAAACGTGTTGCAGGCACTGGCCCAATTGCCCGGAGGCTCCAAATACAAGTACGTTACCCATGAAATATGCTGCGTTGTGAGGCCCAAAAGCCGGTTCGTGGGCTTGGGCTACCTAGTAGTGCTATACATCTAGCTTGCCATATACGAAGCCAGAACGCTGCAAATTAGCTTTTTCAATCCAGCTTCGGGCCACCTTCCTGCACCGGCCGCTTGTTCTTGATGGGTTCAAAACGCTGTTCGCGCGGTTGTTTTTCGCTGAGGTAGCGCCAGTAACGCAGCGGCATGTGGCGGCGGTGCAGCTTCATGTTTTTGCGCTCCGGAATGTTCACGTGGTCGAAGTACGATTGCCACAGCAGCTTAAACAGCGGCTCCCGCTCATCGAGCACGGTAGCAGAAATAGACGTATTGCGCTGCGGAGCGCTGGTTTCAAACTGCACAATGTCGGTGCGCACTAGGTCGTAGTAGAGGCCATACCGGCGGCGCTGGTCAAATATAAGCCAGCGCTGGTCGGCGTAGCGCTTGGTAAAGTGCGGGGCAATGAGCGGCAGCACATCGAAATCTGGGTCGATGGTAGCATGGAACAGGCCGTCGGAGGTTTTCTCGAAACGGACGAATGCTTCCATGCGATGCTTTTCGCGGTACATCTGCTGGGCAATGCTGGCCACGCGGCGCACATTGTCATCGGCGAAGTTCTCCGAAATGTCGCGGCCGGCGCGCATGGCCAGGTCAGCGTAGCGGAAAATCAATAGCTCCCGATCTGGCTGTTCACTCAGAAAGGTGTGGAACAAGCGGGTGCGCGCCTCAGCATCCATGTAGCGCAGCAGCCCTTCCCACACGCGGGCCGCCGCAGCTTCGTCGGTATCAATCTGCACGGGCTGGGCGAACAAGCCTCCTTGCACAGCTCCCAAAGGTTGAATGCTGTTCGGCGCGGCCTTACGGGTATACACCTGAAATAGCACCGACAGCAAGCCCTCGAACGAGCCATCGTAGGCATAGTCCAGAGGAGGGTTCGTAAGGGCAGGTGCTGCCACGCGGGGCTGAATCGCACTACCCTTCCCGGGTAAAGCAACCCCTTGGCGGGTAAGGGGGCCTAAGGAACGACTCATAGTGTGGCTTTTCAGGAAGTTGTGATGGAGGCCGGACCTAGAAACTCCAGCAATAGTTGATTTACGCGTTCGGGCTCTTCCTGATGCAGCCAATGCGTGGCTTCATCAAAGTACGTAAGCTCGGCTTGGGTGCAGTACTCCAGGCTCTGCTGAGCCAGCTCCGGCTCCAAAAAGGCATCTTTACGGCCCCACAGAATGCGTAGCGGCAGCGTAATTTTCCCTACTTGCCCTGTTTTACGGGGCGTGCGCACGGCGGCTCGGTACCAGTTAATCATGCCGGTAAGTGCGCCGGGCTGGCTCCAGGCCTGCACATAATGCTGCAAATCGGCGGTAGTGAAGGTGCCTTTTCGACTAGTGCCGCGCAACGCGCCCCGCCCAAAACGGTACTGGCGTCGGCGGAACATCTTTTCCGGAAGCCATGGCAACTGAAAAAAGAAGATGTACCAGCTTTTCAGTAGCTGCCGCGGGGTTCGACGCAACGCCTGGCCTAGTACTGCCGGATGTGGTACATTCAGCACCACGGCACGGGTTAGCCGCTCAGGGTGGTTAGCGGCCAGCCACCAGGTTACGGCCGCGCCCCAGTCGTGGCCAACAACGGCCGCCTTCTGGTGGCCGGCCGCGTCCATCAAACCGAGAATGTCGGCCCCCAGCTTGCTCATCTGATAGTCGGCAATGCGCGTGGGCTTGTCGCTGAAATTATAGCCCCGCTGATCAGGAGCCCACACTCGAAACCCGGCTGCTGCCAGTACTTCTATCTGGTGCCGCCAGCCGTACCAAAACTCCGGAAAGCCGTGCAACAGCAACACCAACGGACCATCCGAGGGCCCACATTGCGCCACATGCAGCGTAATGCCGTTGGTTTGGACGTGTTGGAAATCAAGTTCGTAGGCCATAGAGCACTACTACCCCGCTAGGCGCGCTGAGGTTGCAGCGAAGCCCTTGTACTAGGCTGCCTCGGAGCGTGAAGTGGCACGGGCAACTCTTGTGGTGGCGGCTTCGCGGTGCAGTTGCTGCACAATGGGCAGCAACTCCGAGAGCTTGCAGCAGCACGCCATCCGGGCCACTTTCACGGGTTTCGAAGAGTTGGCAGCAGCCGACGCGTCGGCAGGGGCGCGATGTGAAATAGTCATGTCAGGGAGAAGTTATAGATGGGGTGTTTAAGCAGTTTGGGCAAAAAATCAGGTAAGCACTTCTGTCAACGCACTAAAAACCAACCACCTTAACAACAACTCAGGATGCCTGGGCAAACAAATCGAGCTGCTGCGTAACCAGCGCCGACCGTACCGAGCCAGCCCCAAACAGGATCTGGCGCCGGATGGTCTGCTCATCATAGTCGCGCTTTTCTAGAGCTTGGCCGCGGCAGGTAAGGAAGAATTTAGCGCGCTTGAGCACTACCCCAAACTTGTGCAGGTGGTCGAGCGTGATGGGCGAGAAACGGCGGGCAGCCACAATACGCTTAGCTGAGCGTGCTCCCACGCCCGGAATGCGCAGTATCATCTCGTAGTCAGCGGTGTCCACATCAACCGGGAAGGCATGGCGGTTGCGCAGCGCCCAGGCTAGCTTAGGGTCAATTTCCAGATCGAGGAATGGGTGCGCGGGGTCCAGAATTTCGTCGGCCTCAAACCCGTAAAAACGCATCAGCCAGTCCGTCTGGTAGAGGCGGTGCTCCCGAATAAGCGGTGGCTGCGTTACCTGCGGCAGGCGGGCGTCGTCGGTTACCGGAATATAGCCGGAGTAGTACACGCGCTTTAAGCCATAGCCTTTATAGAGCGAGTCAGTGAGGCTGATAATCTGCAGGTCGTTTTCGGCGGAGGCGCCCACAATAAGCTGTGTGCTCTGGCCGGCTGTGGCAAACTGCGGCACTTTCTTGAACAGCGCCTTCTCCTCTTTATTCTGCTGAATGCCGTCCCGAATCTGAGCCATCGGCGTCAGGATTTCCTCGTAGTTCTTTTCCGGCGCGAGGTTTTGCAAGCTCATTTCAGAGGGCAGCTCAATGTTCACGCTCAGGCGATCGGCATACAGGCCGGCTTCCTGAATTAGCTCCTCCGAAGCACCCGGAATGGCTTTCACATGGATGTAACCATTGAACTTGTGCTCGGTGCGCAGCTTCTTGATGATGCGCACCAAACGCTCCATCGTGTAGTCGGGCGAGGAGAAGATACCAGAGCTCAAAAACAGCCCTTCGATGTAGTTCCGGCGGTAGAAGTTCATGGTCAGGTCCACTACTTCATCCACGGTGAATGCGGCGCGCTTTACATCGTTGGAGCGGCGCGACACGCAATAGGCACAGTCGAAGATGCAATGATTGGTGAGCAAGATCTTCAGAAGGCTCACGCAACGGCCATCCTCAGTATAGCTATGGCAGATGCCCATGCCCTCGGCGTTGCCCAAGCCACGGTTTTCATTTTTACGCTTACCACCGCTGCTGGAGCACGAAACATCGTACTTCGCGGCATCTGCCAATATATTTAGCTTTTCCTGGATTCGCTCGTTCATCGGGGCCGTATCTGGGCTTAAAAATAGAAGCTTATGCGTAAATACGCAATAGATTGAAAGGCTAATTTTTTTGGAATTGTTCCCTTAACACCGACTTTTATCTGAAGTATCGTTAGTAAAGCCTGGAGCCTAGTTTACTAGGCACAAGCCCAACTTAAACCGGCGCGAAATGCATTTGCGCTGTATCTTGCCAAGGCTGGTTTTGCCTGAAATATGAAGTATGTAGTGTGGCTTGGGGTAGTGATGCTAGGGTTCGGCCTTGCTGTACCCGCCCGGTCCCAAACTACCCCACCCGATACCACCCGCGTCTCCAAAACTGCTCCGGACTCGCTGCGCCGGCGCTTTGACCAAGAGCGGATGCTGAATGGCTTGAAGGCCTATGCCAAGCGCAAAACCATTGCCGGTAAGGCCGTTTCGGCGCTATTCAACTTTACTGAGCGCAGCGAAGACCGCATTGGCCTAGATGTTACGCTGCTCGATAGGCAATTCGACCGACACAACTACAAAGTAATCCGCAAGATTGATATCCGGACGCTGGATGCTTTCGGCTTCAGCATCTCAGACTCCACCCGGATTCCGCGCAACATTCTGGAGAAAACCGGCAATACATTCCACATCAAAACCTCCAAGGCGCGGGTGCGGCAGGTGCTGCTGTTTCGGGAAGGCGAAGAGCTGGAGCCGCAGGATCTGGCCGAATCAGAACGTTTGCTGCGCCAAACCAGCGAGTTGCTGGATGCCCGCGTGTTCGTGAATGAACGCACCAGCACCGCCGACAGCGTGGATGTGCAGGTAATAACCAAGGATGTATTTAGCCTCAGTGGCACGTTTCAGCTTCGGGATGTGGGAGCCGGCGTTATTGGCGTGCGCGACGTGAACTTCCTAGGGCTGGGCCACCAGTTCCGGAACCGCTACGAGTACGGCCGCAGCGACGATGGGCCCGGCACCAAGCCCTGGCGCTACGAGGGCAGCTACCTGGTTCCGTTTCGCAACTTCGTGTACGGGCAAGCGCGCTACCTCAACGGCACGCGCAACGAGGAAGCCAGCCTCGGCTTCGCCCGCGACTTCTTTTCCATTAATACACGCTACGCCGGCGCCGTAAACTACAGCTACTTCAACCGCATCATCACCACCGATGGGGAAGGCACGGAGGAAAAGCCGTTTGTATTCACCCCACAGCGCTTCAACATTATGGATGTGTGGGCCGGCCGGGCCCTGCGCATGAAAAGCTACGACCTGGGCTACGAAAACCCGGGCCGCTTTATCGTTTCGGGCCGCGTTATCCGGACCTCATATGAGCAGAAGGCCTACCCCGAAGACCTGACGGCCAACCTGCTGCTGGGCACTTTCGGCTACAGTGTGCGGCGCTACTATAAAGACAAGTATCTGTTTGGCTTTGGCCGCACCGAGGACATCCCGACCGGCACGCTGGTGAGCCTTACCAGCGGCTATGAGTTTAATGAGGCCCGTAACCGCCGCTACTATAGCTTCCGGTTGGCGTATGCTGGCTACCATCCGCAGCGGGGCTACCTGTATCTGAACGGCGAAGTGGGCACCTTTGTGCGGAACCGTGGCAACGACTGGCAACAGGGCCTGATTGCCGGCGAGGTGCTGTACTTCACGCGGTTGTACCACACGGGCAACTACCAGTGGCGCCATTTTTTCTGGCAGCGCAGCAGCATCGGGCTTAACCGCCGGCCCGGCGAGCAACTTCTGAGCATTGCCGGCGAGCGAGGCCTGCGCGGATTCCGGCCCGACGGGCTGCTAGCCGGCACCAGCCGCGTAACCTTCAACTACGAAGCCACCCTGTTCACCCCGGTTTCCTTTCTGGGCTTTCGGATGGCCGGCATTGCCTTTGCCGATGTGGCTTGGCTGAACGCACGCACTCCTAATCGGCCACTCCCCTTCTTTGAGGCGCCGTACACGGGTTTTGGGCTGGGCTTGCGTTTCCGCAACGAATACGCGGCCCTGCGCACCTTTCAGATTTCGTTTGGCTTTTACCCCCGCGGCATGAGCGCGCCCAACGGCATCCGTATTTTCGAAAACTCCCGGCCCTACTACGACTTCAGCGACTTTAGCTTTGCCCAGCCCAGCGTGCTGGTCTATCAGTAAGCACTAGCTCGTCTCGCTGATCAAACCGCACATCTTTAGAAGCCAGGAAGGGCTAGTACCTGAGAGTTTGCGCCGAGAATAACCCTGCAACTTGCCCGGCACGTACCTTTGCCTACCAACCATGTGCTGCGCTCTTCGCAGCCGGGTCCGCAACAACAATCGGCAAGCGTATGCAACTAGGTGATTTCAACGAACTGGAGGTAGCCCGCGAGGTAGACTTCGGCATGTATCTGACTTCCGACGACGGCGACCTGCTGCTGCCGCGCAAGTATATTCCGGCCGGCACCCACGTTGGCGACACGGTGCGCGTGTTTGTGTACCGCGACTCCGAAGACCGCCTGATTGCCACCAACCTAGAGCCCTACGTACGGGTAGGCCAGTTTGCCGCGCTTACCGTGCGCGACGTAACGCCTACCGGCGCCTTTCTCGATTGGGGTTTGGAGAAAGACCTGCTCCTGCCCTACCGCAACCTGCGCCGCTCGCTCCGCCCCGGCGACCGCTCCACCGTGTTTGTGTACCTCGATGAAACTTCTGACCGCATTGTGGCCTCGGCCAAGTGGGAGTGGTTTCTCAGCGACCAGCCCTACCCCGGCAAAGAAGGCGACACGGCCGAGCTGTTTGTGGCCGAAGAAACCGACATGGGTTACAAAGTAATTGTGGACGGTACCCACCAGGGGTTGCTTTACCATAATGAAGTGTTTAAGCCCCTGCGCCTTGGCGATGTGCACACTGGCTACGTGCGGCAGGTGCGCCCCGATGGCAAGCTCGACCTAAGCCTGCAGCGCCAAGGCTACGACGAAGCCGTGGCTGCTTCTGAAACGCTGCTGGAAGCCCTACACAAAGCCGGCGGAACCCTACCCCTCGGCGATAAAAGCGAGCCAGACGACATTTACCGCCGCCTGGGCATGAGCAAAAAGGTGTTCAAGAAAGCGCTAGGCACCTTGTATAAGCAAGGCCTCGTACGCCTGGAGCCTGAGCACACACACTTGGTAGAGCCGGCCAAGTAACCGGTTTGGCGCAGAAAGGTGCCTAGGGGCCACAGGCCTTCAAGCAAGATGCTTTCTGTGCTTACAGGCAACGGACAGAAGCATGTTGGCATCTACTCGATGGCTGCTGTACATGTGTAGCCTTCGTAGCGAGGCCGTGCAGCCAGCTTTGCCTAGTACGTTCCTGCTTTTCACTTCCCAATGCAAAAAACCGCCCTCATTGCCGGCGCAAGTGGCCTGGTAGGCAGCCAGCTGCTGCCCCTGCTGCTAGCTTCCGAACGCTACAACCGCGTTATAGCAGTGGGCCGGCGCCCTTTGCCGATGGTACACCCTAAGCTGGAGCAGCGCATCGTTAGGTTTGAGCAGCTGGAAGAGCACCGGCTGCAGCTTATTGCCGATGACGTGTTTTGCTGCCTAGGCACTACGCTGCGCCAAGCCGGCTCCAAAGAAGCATTTTACGCCGTCGATTTCCTGTATGTAGTAAAGCTGGCGGCCCTGACGGCGGCTAATTTTGCGGCGCAGCTGCTGGTGGTTTCGGCTATGGGCGCTAAGGCCTCCTCGGGCTTCTACTACAACCGCGTGAAGGGCGAGATGGAAGAGGCGGTACGGCAGGCGCCGTTTCGGGCCATCCATTTCTTTCGGCCTTCTCTGCTGCTTGGCAACCGCCCCGAAAAGCGCGCAGGCGAGCAGGTAGCTGGTGTGCTGCTGAGCTTGGTAAAGCCCGCGCTACTAGGCCCGCTGCGCCATTACCGGGCCATTGAGGCAGCCACAGTGGCGCGGGCCATGCTGCGCGCCGCTGCTACCGATGAGAGCGGCCTGCACGTTCACCTATCAAGTACCATAGAAAAGGAAGGCCGCGAGAGGCTGTAATTATCGAAGGCAAGTTGTACTTTTGCCGGAAGCATACGTTTTACATTCTTCCTTTTCCGCATGAAGTGTCTGGTTTTTGGCTTGATAACCCTTGGGTTGTTGGCTGGTAGTGAAGGGGTCCAAGCTCAGAGTAAAAAGAAAGGCGGCGGTGGTGCCGGCTACCAAACGGCTATTGGCCTGCGCGGCGGCGGCTGGTCATCGGGCCTGACGGTCAAGCACTTCCTGAGCGGCAAGAACAACGTGGCCGTGGAAGGCCTGCTTACCCGCGAGTATGCGGCCCGCGGCGGACGCCTGACCTTGCTGCTGGAAAAACACCTGCCCGTTTCTGACTTTAAAGGCTTGCAGTTTTACTACGGCGCCGGCGCTCATGTTGGCTCTTACCAAGGCCGCTACTACTTCACCGATGGGCGTTTCCGCCGGGGTAAAGACAAGTATTACTACTCCAGCTACTACTACGACGACAAAAACTACATCGTAGCCGGCGCCGACCTGATTCTGGGTCTGGAGTACAAAATGGCCGACCTGCCCTTCACCGTTGGCGTCGATTACAAGCCCTTTTTCGAGGTGTTTGATGGCTACACCGGCTTCTATAACGATGCCGCTTTCAGCCTGCGCTTCGCCTTCTAGTAAAAACTACTAGCTACTTGAAAGCCAAAAGCCCGGTCTCACTTAATGTGAAACCTGGCTTTTAGCTTTCAGAAACGAGTGGCAGCGCTATGTTCCCACTTGCGCTCTATCTGTTTGATCTGAAATCTACTAGCCCCTTTAAGCATCTAAACCCACCCGGACTACAAATGGAGCTTGTGGGTACTAGGCGACACATGAGGTCAAACCTACCAAATGCCACCCGGCCGCATTCGGCCATAAGGGCGCGGAGCAGGCACTACCACATCGCGGCGGCGCGGCTCTACCACCACTACCCTGGCTGGGCGCGGCCTATAATAGGGCCGGTAGTAGGGCCGCCGATACCCCCGATAGTATGGGCGGTAAAGCGGGCGAGGCGGCGGATACCCATAGTAAGGCCCCGGAGGCGGACCTACCACCACCGCCGGCTGCGCGCTCGTAACGCAACTAGACAGAGAAGCTGACAAAGCCAAAAAGGCCACCAGAAACAGAACCGGACACTTCAAAAGCATTTTCATAGCAAGCAGATAGAGGGGCCCTAAATGAGGGCCGTGTTTCTGTTAGACTACAGCAGAACTGCAAGGTTTAACGGCATGCTAGCGCGCGAGTTATAACGCAAAGCGCCGGCTTTTCCCTGAAGGAAAAGCCGGCGCTTTGCTACTTCGGTAGCGTAAGGCTGGTTACTTTTTGCTGTTCCGGTATTCGTCGTTGAGGCGCTTGAGCACCGTGTTGGTAATGTCGAGGTCTTTGCGGCCGTAGGCAATGGTGCCACTAGGCGCTGCAATTAGAATCAGGCGGTAGCCGTTGTCTTTGCCGTATTTCTCAATTTGCTTATTAATGCGCTCCAGTACTTGCTGGGTCATCTTCATTTCCTCTTCCTGAGCCTGGCGCTGCAGCTTTTCCTGCTCCTGGGCCACCTTCATCTGGCGGGCCTGCAGTTGCTGCTCGGTGGTAGCGCGCTGCTCCTGGGTCATGCCTTCGGCTTTTTGCTGGTACTGCTGCACGGCCGTCTGGAAGCCTTGCACCAGCGTCTGGTTTTGCGTTTCCCAGCGGCGGGCTTTGGCTTCGAAATTCTTGCGGGCATCCTTCATGCCCTGGTAGCCATCCAGCAGTTTCCCTGACTCTACGTAGGCTACTTTGTTGGTATCGGCTACAGCAGCTACTGGCTTGCTAGGCTCCTCTTCCGCTTCAACCGCTGCAGTGGCAGTTGAGTCAGGAGTTTGCACGGTAGCCACTGGCTTTTTGGCGGTTACGGTAGGTTTGCTGGCAAAGTGCAGATAGAACAGCACCGCTACGGCCAGGCCCAATACGATATTAATGACTAGCTGAAGAGAGTTTTTCATTGGGTAAATCAGGAAGAGAGCCGCAGATGGCCTGGCAAAGAAACGTAAAAACTGCCAGTGCGCGCCCTAAGGATAGTTGCCTTTCCTTTGCCTGCGCTCCGTGCCAGGCACTGGCAACTTGTGCTACATCAGTTCTTCTTCGCCTGCTTCTTCATCTTCCTCCGTTTCCGTATCAATCGGGCCCATGGGCTTTTCATCGAAGGGCACTGCCAAGTCGGCCCGACTGGGGTTGAAATCGGTGCGGCCTACGTGCACAAGGGCATCACCTTGGTTTACTACAGGCATATGGTTGAGGCCAATGATATAGCCTGCTACCGGCGACTCCAGCCGCACGGAGTTTTCGCCGTACGGATCGGCTACGGTCCCGAACACCTGGCCCTTTTCAATGTATTGCCCTAGGTGCACCAAACTGCGAAACAGGCCAGCATACTTGGCGCGCAACCAGGTAGAGCGCATACACACCACCGACTCCTGCGGCGCGGGCTCGGCCTCCGGCACCATCCCCAAAAAGTGCAGCACCCGAAACGTACCCGCAATACCCAGGTCAATACCCGCTTCATCCAGCCGCAACGACTCGCCGGTTTCATACACAATAATGCGCCGCTCTTGCTGCATAGCGGTTTCGCGCAGCGAGCCGGCGCGCAGGCCCGCGTGCAGCGTAAAGGGGGCAGCAAATGCTTCGGCCATGGCATCGGTCATGGCATCTTGGTGCAGCAGGCACCGGATTTGGGAGATGTTGGCCCGGGCTGCTCCTCCCGTATGAAAATCAATGCCGTAATCAATGAGAGGCATGATTTCGCGCATGAAGCGCGCAGCTACGCGGCTGGCCAACGAGCCGCGCGGGTTGCCCGGAAACGAGCGGTTTACGTCTTTGCCGTCGGGCACCTCACGCGAGAAGTTCAGAAACCCGTAAATATTGAGAATAGGAATGGCAATGATGGTGCCTCGCGTAGGGTGTAGCATTTTGCGCCGGATCATGCGCCGGATAATTTCAATGCCATTTACTTCGTCGCCGTGCAGGCCAGCCATCAGCAGCACCGTGGGGCCAGGTTCCAGGGCCCGAAATACGTATACGGGGATGTCGATAACGGTGCCGGAAGGAAGCCGCGAAATCACGAGCCGCGTGAGCACCTGCTGGCCCGGCGCAATGGTCAGGCCGTTTAAACACAGACTTTCATCAGGCGCAGCAGGCGGCGGGAGTTCAGACACAGAGCAAGGCAGTGAGACCGGCAGCAACCGCCGCCAGCCAGGTGAAATAAGTACAGAACGCTGCCCAACCACCAGTAGTTATACCCGGCGCGGGGTACTAGCCTTCGTTACGGGCTAAAGCGTACGCCCGGCTTCCTGGTTTCCATCCGTGCTTCTCGTTGCTGTCCCTGCCCTGAAAACGTCAGATGCCCTGCGCCCACTCTTGCCCGACACTGCGGAAGATAGAGAATGCCCGGCACATTCTGGCCGTTATGGGCGAAAGCCCATAAAGGTTTGCCTGGGTTTGAGGGGTAGTAAATGCACTACGGCCCACTTGCCAATTGGCAAGTGGGCCGTAGTACAGAACAGTAGCTCAGGGCTCTACTTAATCAGCTTGGGTATCGGGCATGCCGCCGGGGGCAGCAGCTTTGGTGGTCTTTTTGGGCTTTTTCTTATGCGACAACTGCTCAGTGTACTCAATGATTTTGCCGGCAATGTTGAGGCCCGTCGATTTTTCAATGCCTTCCAGTCCCGGCGAGGAGTTTACTTCCAGCACCAGCGGGCCGCGCTTGCTCTGAAGCATATCTACGCCGGCAATACCGAGGCCGAGGGCTTTGGTGGCCAGCAAGGCAGCGGCTTTCTCGGCGCGGGTAAGCTTTACTAGGGTACCAGAGCCGCCGCGGTGCAGGTTCGAGCGAAACTCGCCTTCCTTGCCCTGGCGCTTCATGGCGCCTACTACCTCACCATTTACCACAAAGGCCCGCAAATCGGCACCTTTGCTTTCAGCAATGAATTCCTGCACAATAATGCGAGCCTTCAGATTATGAAACGCTTCAATAACCGATTGGGCCGCCTTCGCCGACTCCGCCAGCACCACACCCAGGCCCTGCGTGCCCTCCAGCAGCTTGATGATAACGGGGGCGCCGCCTACCTGCTGAATCATTTCGGCTACTTCATCGGAGTAGTTGGTGAAGGCGGTTTTGGGCATACCCACCCCGGCCCGCGCCAGAATTTGCATGGAGCGGAGCTTGTCGCGGCTGCGCACAATGGCCTGGCTTTCCACGGCCGTGCGCACCTTCATCATTTCAAACTGACGCACCACAGCGCAGCCATAAAACGTAACGGAAGCGCCAATACGCGGGATAATGGCATCGAAGCCTTCCAGGCGCTGGCCTTGGTAAATAATGCCAGGCTGACCTTTCTCCAGCACCAGATTGCAATGCAAATGGTCTAGTACCACGGCCTCGTGGCCACGCTGCTCGGCAGCTTCTACAAGTCGCTTGGTAGAATATAGCTTCGGCTCGCGCGATAGAATCGCCAGTTTCATCGGATGCAGGGTACGTATGAGAGATAAAGAGCAGAAGCCTGCCACAAAGATAGGCGACACGGTTGGCAAGCCCGACGGGGCTAGCGAGTAGTAGGCTGGTTTTTGTACGAGAGGTTGCGCCGCGCTACATCTACCACCAACCGCGCCTCGCGCAGCAAAACCCGGCCTATCAGTACGGGATATTTCATGTCGGAGCGGTCAGACAACGAAAATTCGGTGATAAAATCTTCGCCGAACAACCGAATGGCGGCCCGAATCACGTAGCGCTCTTGCACTTCGCCATTGGAGCTCTTGATATCGCGCAGGCCAAACTCATCAAACTGCATAGGCGAGCCATCGAAGTTTGGGTGCGACGGATCCAGAAGCTGCACGTGCAGCCGTTGCCGCCCGTCGGCAAAGGTTTCCACGTGAATATTGGAGCAGTGAATAGCGGCGGTATAGGCCCCGGTATCTACCTTGGCCTCTACCCCCCAGAGCTGAAAATCCGGAAAATCTACCAGTTCCCGCCGACCGACCATTCGCTTGGGCACGCGCTGTGTTTTCATGGCTGGCAAGATAGCAGGTGACATGGTAAGACGACCCGGTAACTCAGGAAACGCCAAAATAAAAGAACGTCATGCCGGCCAAAGCCCCTGCATGACGTTCTTTTCAGGTTTTCAGTAGCTAGCCTTTGTAGCTGATGCGGTACACGGCATCGTTCTGGTCGTCGGAAACCAGTAGAGAGCCATCGGGCAACACGAGCAGGCACACAGGGCGGCCCCAGGGCGTTTTGCCTTGCAGCCAGCCTTCCGCAAAGGTTTCGTAGCTCTTGGCCTGCTTGCCGGTAGCATCGAGGCGCACGAGGCTGATGCGGTACCCAATTTTGTTGCTGCGGTTCCAGGAGCCGTGTTCCGGAATAAAAATCTGGTTGCGGTACTGGGCCGGGAACTGCTTGCCGGTATAAAACTTCATACCCAGCGCCGCAACGTGCGGCCCCAGCTTGCGGGCCGGCTTCACATATGTATCGGCCGACTTGCCTTTGCTGAACTCCGGATCAGGCACATCGCCGGCGAAAAAGTACGGAAAGCCAAAGTGCTGGCCTGGGCCGGCAGCGCGGTTTAACTCATCAGCCGGCAGGTTGTCGCCGAGTTGGTCGCGGCCGTTGTCGGTAAACCACATGGCTTTGTCCTGGGGGCTCCAGTCGAAGCCTACCGTATTGCGCACGCCATAGGCAAAGGTTTCGAGGCCCGTACCGTCGGCATTCATGCGGTTGATGGTGGCGAAGATGGGCTCTTCGGGCAGACAGCTGTTGCAGGGCGCACCCACGGGCACATACAGTTTACCATCGGGCCCAAAGGCAATGTAGCGGTAGCCGTGCCACTCTTTGCTAGGCAGCGTACCAATCACAACCGGCTTGGGCTTCTGCTTGAGCTTAGTGGCAATGTTGTCGTAGCGAATGATGCGGTTGATTTCGCCTACGTACAGCGCGCCGTTGCGCACGGCTACCCCGTTGGGCGCATTCAGGCCCGTAGCTACGGTCACTACCTCATCGGCGCGGCCGTCTTTGTTGCGGTCGGGCAGGGCAAACACTTTGTCGTCTTTGGTGCCCACGTACACAGTGCCATCAGGCCCCACAGCCAGCTCCCGGGCACTTTTCACACCCTTGGCGAAGTAGCTGATGGTGAAACCAGCCGGCAGCTTTATTTTGCTCAGGTTTGCATCCGGGGCCACAGCGGCCGGGGTTTCGGGCATAGAGGCAGCTAGGGCCAGCGGAGCCAGCGCGAGCAGCGGAAGAAAGTAGCGGGTTTTCATACTGCCACTAACCCAGAGCGCCGCCGGAAGGTTGCAGCTACTAGCCCCGGGCCTGGTCTAAACCCGGTCGGCGCGCTGCCGCACTAGGCGCTCATACTCCCGCTCCGAGAGTTGCGTCCGGCCTAGGCTGCCGTACGTGCCAAACCCTTGAACAGCCACGCCTATGCCCCAGAACACGGTTGACCACACGGGCCAGGGGAGCGGCGTACCTGGGCGTCCGGTCAGTAGCCATATCGTCCAGAGCAGGGCATTTACGGTAACGTAGGTAAACAGGTGTGATTTGAATTTGGCACGCTGTTTTGCCATCCGCCATAGTTGAGGGTCACGCTGCGAGGTTTCCATGGTTGAGTAGGGTTGCGGTTGATGGATAGCCAAACATATACAGTTCATTAGCATACACAAATTCATATATACCCAAACGGTATAAACACTAGGCTGAACCGTCGGAAAAGCAGACTCAACCGCTTACAACTTTCTGCTACCTTCGGCCGCAACGGCGCCCTAGGTCACTTCGTTATGCCAACCGGCATGTTCCATATCCCTGTCTGTATGGCCTCTCCTTCTGTTTCTTCTTGGCGCACCGAAGCGCAGCGTTTTGACCGCATCTTGCTTTACCGCGGCAACATCATTCATCTTGATACCGATGCCATCGTGAATGCGGCCAACTCCAGCCTGCTCGGGGGCGGGGGCGTTGATGGGGCTATTCACCGCGCCGGCGGCCCCGAGATTCTGGATGCTTGCCGTACGCTGCGGGCCAGCCACTATGGCAGCGGCCTGGCTACGGGCAAAGCCGTACTCACTACCGGCGGGCGGCTGCCAGCGCGGCACGTCATTCATACTGTAGGCCCCGTCTGGAACGGAGGGCACAAACACGAGCCAGAGCTATTAGCCGATTGCTACCGCAACAGCTTGCACATAGCAGCTGACCATAAGCTACATAGTATAGCCTTTCCGGGAATCAGCACCGGAATATATAGTTACCCCAAAGCCGAAGCCACGACCATCGCCGTGCGGCAGGTGCGGCAGTTTTTACAGGAGCATGAGCTGCCGCAGGAGGTTGTATTTGTGGCCTTCGACGAAGAAAGCTACCGACTTTTGGAGCAAGCGCTAGGCCAACCGTAGCTTGGGGTGGCGGCGTAGGTAGGCTGCCACATCGTAAATCAGGCCGGCGTGGCCGGTTTCCAGCAGCACGGTGTGCGCCTGTTGCAAAGACGTGATGAAGCGCTGCAAGCCCGCATGCGGAATCACTCGGTCGTGGCGACCCAGGAAAAAGGTAACGGGTATTGGGCGCCGGTTCAGAACCAACGCCAGCTTTTTCAGATCAAAGGTCAGGTTGCGGAAGCCCACCCAACTGCGGTACACGCGCAGCCGTTTTTCACGGCTATCGAGTTGCCATTGCGCAAACCGGATCAGGTTAGCATCGAGCAGCCGGCGCTCATGCAGGGTATCGAGGAAGCGCAAGATGCGTTGGGGGCGCAGTACGGCCCGGCCCAGCACGCCGCGCATCCAGGGCGGGTACGTAGCCATGGTGTACCAAAACTGCCGCTGCAAGCCATCAGGAGCCAATAGCCACACCTGCTTTACCAGGTCCGGAAACTGCTCAACCGCCGTGAGGGCGAACTTAGCGCCCATGCTAAAGGCCAGCAAGCTGAACTCATGAATGCTATGCGCTTCCAGAAACTCGCCCAGCAACGCTCTTAGCCGATGCTTGGAAAGAGGTGCATCGGTTTTGGCTAGCTTGCTGCGCCCGTGGTAAAACAGGTCGAAGGCATACACCGTCACCTCGGGGCCCAGGGCCTGCACGAACGTGCGCCAGTGGCCCTCACTTTGCCCGTAGCCATGAAACGCCAGCACTACCCGCGGCCCCGTTCCATATTTCTGAAAGTGCAACTGGGTTTTCATGAGCGTAGCGGTAAAGGCGGCAACCCTACTACGGAGAATTCGCGCTGGGTGCTGTTTTCACAGGTGCTACCGCACTTTGGCCGCTACCCTACCCTAGGCGCGAAACCCCACCCGACACAATAAATTTCATAACCTCACTGCTGGGCAAATCGAGGTACGTGATATTCTGGACCGGCACCAGCACCAGCTCGCCCGAGAAGTTATAGGAGTGCGGAAAGTACACGGCCAGCAGGTCGTCACGGTGCAGGCCGCTCATGGTAGCCTGAGTCACGAACCCCATCTTATAGGTTTGCTCCGCAGCGCTCAGGCGCACTAGCACCGGGCGGTTGAACTTCTGATTATCGCCCACGAAGGCATCAAACAGGTCTTTCAGGCTGGAGTAGATGATACTTACCAGGGGCGTGCGGTGCAGCAACCGCTCCATGATAATGAGAAACGGCCGCACCAGAAACGACTTCGCTACAAAGCCCACCAGCGTAATAAAGCCGATGGCCACCAGCAACCCCAGCCCAGGAATATCAAAGCTCAGGCCCGCAAATAGGTCGTTGAGCCAGTGCAGCAGCGCATACAGGATATAAACCGTGAGGCCGACCGGCGCGACAATGAGAAACCCGTTCAGAAAATAATTAATAATGCGACGCATGGGCAGAGAAGTTGGCCCGCAAGTTACCGGAGCCGACACAAAAACGAGTACCCGGAAGCGCGGCTTCGCAGGTACTCGGTCTGGGTTGTGCATTTGCTGGCCGCCAGTTTAGGCCGGCAGCAGGGCTAGTGCTAGGTTATGCTACGGGCTCGGCCACGTCCTCAATGCGGTCTTTCACGCGCTGCATCAGCCACATGGGCGTGCTGGTAGCGCCACAGATACCTACTGACTCGGCGCCCTCAAACCACTCCTCCTGCAGCTCCTGCTCGTTCTCAACGAAGTAGCTGCGTGGGTTAAACTTATTGACTACCGAAAACAGAGCTTTACCATTGGAGCTTTTGCGGCCGCTCACAAATACCACTACATCGTGCTGCTGGGCAAACTTGGTTAGCGCCGGCTCCCGGTTGCTTACCTGCCGGCAGATGCTGTCATTGGCATCAAATGCCTCCAAGGAGCCCCCAGCCAACTTAATGCGCTCCTCTATCACCTCTTTCATGTGGTAGAAGCCCGCAGTGCTTTTGGTGGTCTGGCTGAACAACGTCACGGGGCGCGAAAAGTCTACCTGATCTAGGTCCTGCTCCGTCATCACGATGATGGCCTGGTTGCGCGTCTGGCCCGTCAGGCCAATTACCTCGGCGTGGCCGGGCTGCCCGTAAATGACTACCTGCCCATTCTGGCGGGTAGTGGCATCGAAGGCATGCTTTACGCGGTTCTGCAGCTTGAGCACTACGGGGCAGGAGGCGTCAATCAGCTCAATGTTGTTGCGCAGGGCCAACTCATAGGTTTCCGGCGGCTCGCCGTGTGCCCTGATGAGTACTTTGGCATCGTGCAGGTCTTCTAGCTGGTCGCGGTCAATAATGCGCAGCCCCAGGCCATGCAGGCGTTCTACCTCCATGCGGTTGTGCACAATATCGCCGAGGCAATACAAGGTTTCCTGTTGCCCCAGCTCGTCTTCGGCCATTTGAATGGCAAACTCAACGCCGAAGCAATAGCCAGAATTTTTATCGATGATGACGTTCATGGGCTCTATATTTTGGCACGCCACTGTAAGAGTACTACCTATCCTCAGCGGCGCAACCGGCGCCTACTCTGCAGGCTACGAATTTGTAAGCTGCTATAACTACAACAATTCTGCCGCACTTTTACTTGCCAAAACAGCAGGTAGTTTATTTCGGTACGCTTCCTGTCCAGCCCGCAGCTGCCAAAGAAAACAAGGAGGCGGAAACGCGTTCCAGCACAAAGTCTACCTGCTCGTCAATCATCATGTGGGTGGTGTCGAGCAACACGGCATCAGAAGCGCGGCGCAAGGGGCTTTCGGCGCGCGTTGAGTCGAGGTGGTCGCGCTTGCGTAGGTTTTCTACAATGTCTTCTACGGGCACGTGCTCTTCCTTGAGCGCTAGCTCCTCTTGGCGGCGCAAGGCCCGCGTGAGCACGTCGGCGGTCATAAATATTTTCACTTCCGCATCCGGGAAAACGGTGGTGCCAATGTCGCGGCCGTCCATCACTACCCCGCGCTTGCGGCCCATCCGCTGCTGCTGGCTAACCATGGCGTGGCGCACAGCCGGAATAACCGATACCTCGCTCACGGAATTGGAAATACGCATCTGCCGGATTTCATCTTCTCGAATCACGCCATCAAGGCACAGCTCGTTGCGGCCGGTTTTGCGGTTGCGCTTGAAGGTGATATGCATTTCACTGAGTGCCTGCTCAATGCGAGGCAAATCGTCGAAGCTGATACCGTGCTCCAGTAAATACAGCGTAACACCGCGGTACATGGCACCGGTATCGATGTAGGCGTAGCCTAGCTCAGCGGCTACGGCCTTGGCCGTGGTGCTTTTGCCACAGGAAGAGTAGCCGTCGATGGCAATGACGATTTTTCTCATGGCAGGAGTTGGGCTAGGCTCAAGCGAAGTAAAAGGACTCACTAAATCCAGGATTTACGGCTTGGCTTGGCAGCCAGGCGCTCAGGTACACCCGCGAAAAACGTGGCCACCGACTGGGCCAGGCCCTTGGTCAGTTGCTCGCTTACGCGGTAAAACGGATTGAAAAAATTGGTATCGTTGATGCCCACGCCAGTGGCACCATCGGGCCCTTTGGCCCAGGTACCGCCGTAGGTTTCTACTAGGCATTGGCCCAGAAAGCACCCTAGCGCCGTAATAACGCCCTGGCGGTCGGCTTCTTTCACGGTAGGCCGCTGCTCCTCAATAAAATCAGCGAGGCGCTGCACAGCGGCGGCATCAAAGTGGTTGACTTGCAGCTGTTGGCGCACGGCTTCGGCAGCGGCAACAAGCGAGGCTAGCGGATTAGAATCGGGCATAGAGGGGCAAGGCTGAACGGAGGCAATAGAGAAGCTTCTGATGATACGTGACGGGGGTGCGGCGCGTCAGGTTAATGACTGTCGCAGGGGCAGGGCACTTTCCCCATCGTGGCCTTGCGCTTGTAAGAGGCGGTTTTTTTCTGCTGGGGGCTGCGGGTGGCGCAGCCCGTGGCCACTAGGCCCGTGCTCCCGATAAGGGTAGCCAGCAGCAAAGTCACAATCTTTCTCACGGCGCGGATTTTCGGCAAATATACGGTTCTTTACCCGTTAGCCGCCCTCCGGCTTTTCTTTTCACTGCGCCTCCCTCCTGCCCTATGTCTGCCGAATTCCAGCTTCAGGCCAACGTTATCAACCTGTTTCAGAACACTATAACACCGGCCACCCTGCACGTAGCCAATGGCCGTATCCGCCAAATTGAACCAACCGGCGCTACCGCCCCCGACCCGGCGCTGCCTTACGCGCTGCCCGGCTTCGTGGATGCCCATGTGCACGTGGAGAGTTCCTTGCTTGTGCCCTCAGAGTTTGCCCGCCTGGCCGTGGTGCACGGCACCCTAGCTACCGTTTCCGACCCGCACGAAATTGGCAACGTGCTGGGTGTGGCCGGCGTGAAGTATATGCTCCAGAACGGGCAACAGGTGCCGTTCAAATTTTGCTTTGGTGCTCCCTCGTGCGTGCCCGCTACCCCCTTTGAAACAGCCGGGGCCGAAATAACAGCCCACGATATTGAGCTGCTGTTTCAGGAGCATCCGGAAATTGGCTACCTCGCCGAAATGATGAACTGGCCGGGCGTGCTGCACCGCGACGAGCTGGTGATGGAAAAAATCCGGCTGGCTCAGCAGTACGGCCGCCCCGTGGACGGGCACGCCCCCGGCCTGCGCGCCGATGATGCCCGCCAGTACGCGGCCGCCGGCATCAGCACCGACCATGAGTGCTTTACAGCCGAAGAAGCCCTCGACAAGCTGGCAGTAGGCATGAAAATCCTGATTCGGGAAGGCTCGGCGGCCCGCAACTTCGAGGCCCTGATTGATTTGCTGCCAGAGCACTATGAGCACCTGATGTTCTGCTCCGACGACAAGCACCCCGATACGCTGGTGTTGGGCCACATCAATCAACTCGTGCAGCGCGCCGTAGCCCGCGGCCAAGATGTGCTGAAGGTACTGCGCGTAGCCTGCCGCAACCCTGTGGAGCACTACAAATTACCCGTAGGCCTGCTGCGCGAAGGCGACGCCGCCGACTTTATCGTGGTAGACGACCTAGTAGATTTCGCCGTCCGCCAAACCTACCTGAACGGGGAGTTAGTAGCCGAAAATGGCCAAACGCGCATTCCGGCCGTAGCCGTTACCGTTGTCAATAACTTTGATACCAACCCGGTGCAGGCCCAGGATTTTCAGTTGCCCGCGCCCCAGCAAGCTGCTACCGTTCGGGTGATTGAGTGCTTTGACGGCCAGCTTATCACGGCCCGGCACGATGTACCAGCCCTTGTAGAAAATGGGTTGGTAGTACCAAATTTGGCTGAGGATGTGCTGAAGCTTACGGTGGTGAACCGCTACCACAGCGCCCCGCCAGCAGTAGCCTTTATCAAAGGCTTTGGCCTGAAGCGCGGCGCGCTGGCCAGCAGCGTAGGCCATGACTCGCACAACATCACGGCCGTCGGCTGCGACGACGCTAGCCTTGCCCGGGCCGTAAACCTAGTTATTGAAGCCCGTGGCGGCCTGGCGGTGGTGTCGCCTGAAGGTGAGGAACTGGTGCTGCCACTGCCCGTAGCGGGCCTCATGTCGGACCAGGATGGGTACCACGTGGCCGAAGCATATGCCGCTGTTGATGCCTTGGCCAAGCAACTGGGCTCGCCGCTGCAGGCCCCCTTCATGACGCTCTCGTTTATGGCGCTTCTTGTAATTCCTAGCCTCAAGCTCAGCGACAAAGGCTTGTTTGATGGGGAGGCATTCCGGTTTGTGGAGGCCGTTGTGTAATCTGTTCTTCGCCTGAAAGCAAAACGCCCCGTGCTCGGCAGCACGGGGCGTTTTTATGAAAGGGTTACTAGGTTCAAAAACCTATTCAACCGATACAAAGCGCTTTTGCAGCAGCTTCTGCATTTTCTCTTCGGTAAGCGGTTTGGCTAGGTATTCAACACCTTCATACTGCGCTACACGGGCCGTATCGGCGGCGTGCATCGAGGTAGTCAGGACGGCCATTACCGTTTTTTCGCGTACCGATTCGGGCAAGGAGCTGAACAGCTTCAGGAACTCGAAACCATCCATACCGGGCATTTTCAAGTCCACGAACACGAGGTCCGGAACTTCTTCCTTCGCCGGCTCGCCATTGGGGCCGCCCCAGAACTGCTGGTAAGCCTGCTCCGCTTTAGAAAAGGTTTGTACCTGCTCGGCCACGTCGAGGCGGCTGAGCAGACGATTATTCAGGAAGCTAGTGGTTTCGTTGTCGTCCACCAGCACCACGTTGCGCAACTTCTTTGACATGGTATCGATATTCTTTAAGTGAAAAGAGTAGAGGAGAAAACCTGGGCCTAGAGCCAGCCCTGCTCCCGCATCCACTCATCGTTATAGATTTTTCCGAGGTAGCGAGTGCCGTGGTCGGGTAGGATAATGACCATGGTATCCTCTTCCTTCAGATGCTCCTTGGCATATTCCAGAGCGCCGTACACAGCCGATCCGCACGACCAACCCACGAACAAGCCCTCTTCTTTGGCCAACCGGCGCGTCATCAAAGCCGCATCCTTGTCAGTTACTTTGATGAACAGGTCAATCAAATCAAAGTTAACATTCTTGGGCAGAATATCTTCCCCGATGCCTTCCGTTTTGTAAGCATAGATTTCGTTTTCATCGAAAATACCGGTCTCCTTGTACTTTTTAAACACGGAGCCATAGGTGTCCAAACCAACGGTTACCAGGTTGGGGTTCTGCTCTTTGAGGTATTTGGCCGTGCCGCAAATGGTGCCGCCCGTGCCTACGCCCGCCGCGTAATGCGTGATTTTGCCTTCCGTCTGGGCCCACAGCTCGGGGCCGGTGGTTTCGTAGTGCGCCTGAGAGTTGGAAGGGTTATCGTACTGGTTGGGGTAGATGGAGTTCGGAATTTCGGCATTGAGCTTGCGGGCCACCGAGTAGTAGCTGCGCGGATCATCGGGCGCTACATTAGTAGGGCACACAATTACCTCCGCTCCCACTGCCCTCAGAATATCCTGCTTTTCCTTGCTTTGCTTGTCGCTCATCGTGAAGATGCACTTGTAGCCCTTCGCAATGGCGGCCAGCGCCAGGCCCATGCCGGTGTTGCCGGAAGTGCCCTCAATGATAGTTCCACCTGGCTTCAGCAGGCCCGCTTTCTCAGCATCCTCCACCATTTTCAGGGCCATACGGTCCTTCACGGAGTTGCCGGGGTTAAAATATTCCACTTTGGCCAGCACAGTGCCTTTAATGCCATCCGTGACTTTGTTGAGCTTTACGAGCGGCGTATTGCCGATAGCCTCAACGATGTTATTCAAATACATGGGTGAGAGGTAGGTGGTATTGGAGAGAGGCCACAAAGGTACGAATTTCAGGTCGGCGGCTTGGTGTATACCGGTGCCTAGTTGCACAGCCGAGCTTCGGGCTGCCCCAATAGGCATTCTGGAAGCTATTGAGGGCAGCACACAGCGGACTGTCTTATGTGAAACGGCAGCCGCGGCATCTTTCCCGGCCCGGCACTTCGCCCGACACCCAAAAAAGCCTACTTTTGCGCACCGTCGACGGTAGTCGACGAGCAGTACCCCACCCCAAACCCGCATCTTCCTCTAACCCCACTTCTATGAGTGTTCTGGTAAACAAGGATTCCAAAGTGATTGTGCAGGGCTTCACCGGCTCCGAAGGCTCATTCCACGCTCAACAGATGATTGAGTACGGCACCAACGTGGTGGGTGGCGTAACGCCCGGCAAAGGCGGCACGCAGCACCTCGACCGTCCCGTGTTCAACACCGTAGCGGAAGCCGTAGAGCAGGCCGGCGCCGATACCAGCATCATCTTTGTGCCGCCGGCATTTGCTGCCGACGCCATTATGGAAGCCGCCGACGCTGGCATCAAAGTCATTGTAACTATCACCGAAGGCATCCCGACCAAGGACATGATTGCGGTGAAGGAGTATCTGAAAGGCCGCGAAGGTCTGCGCATGATTGGGCCTAACTGCCCCGGCGTAATGACTGCCGGTGAGTGCAAAGTGGGCATTATGCCCGGCTTTATCTTCACCAAAGGCCGTGTAGGCATCGTTTCGAAGTCGGGTACCCTGACCTACGAAGCTGTTGATCAGCTAACCAAAGCAGGCTTGGGCCAAACCACGGCTATCGGCATTGGCGGCGACCCCATTATTGGTACTACCACCAAAGAAGCCGTAGAGCTACTCATGAACGACCCCGAGACCGAGGGTATCGTGATGATTGGTGAAATTGGCGGTGGCATGGAAGCCGAAGCTGCTCGCTGGATTAAAGAAACCGGCAACAAAAAGCCCGTAGTAGGCTTCATTGCTGGCCAAACCGCACCTCCCGGCCGCCGCATGGGCCACGCTGGTGCCATTGTAGGTGGCGCCGACGACACGGCGGCTGCTAAAATGGCCATCATGCGCGAGTGTGGTATCCACGTAGTAGACTCGCCTGCTGAAATCGGCGACACGATGCTGCGCGTACTAGGCAACAAGTAAGCTCAAACCAGCAGAACCATACAAAAAAGCCCCGGCGCAAGTCGGGGCTTTTTTGTGGCGTGCCTAATCTTATTTCTTCGCAACAGCTGGCTGTAGCAAATGAGGCCGCAACACTACCCCAAAGCTAATTAAGGAGCTGACTGGCGCCACCTGCTGGCGGTCGGGGTTTCCGGAGGCAGCACGGCCGGGCAGTGAAACACCAAGCGTGGCCATTGCCTGGAGTGGCCCTCCTCCGACCCGTACAAAACCCGTCGGCTCCAGAAAAAATCTGTTTGCGGGCTCAATAGCCGTATCGTCGCGCAGCAGCTTGATATAATTCACTAGCGTACTCCGGACAGAAAGCCCGTAGCTAACCTTTGGCAGCTGCCGGGCTGCATAGAGTTGCCCGTAGTAGCGCAGATACGTGGCCTGGTATTGTACCTGCGGACCAGGAATTGGAATGATGAGCGCAAAGCGCTCAATATCTTGGTCATACACCTTAGCTTTCGCAACCCCAACGCCGCCCAATGCCGCGAGATACACGGATTGGTCTCGGCCGAGCAGCCTGTATGTTCCCAGCCCTAGCCCGACCTGCCGATGCGTACTGCGGTAGGTAGCCGTACTGTTGTTGCTGGTTACGCTGGTCTCTCTTGTCTGGGCAGCCCCTTCTCCGGCCACCAGCAGGCGCCGGGCCGGCGACCAGGCAGCGCCAGCTTCAAAGCTGGAAAGACTGCGAACAGCGGCCGTAATTTCCACTTCCCCTTTCTCTCGGAGCAGAGGCGTACTAGGCACGGTGGGCACGTAAACCGCACAGCCGGAAAGGCAAGCCCCACAAAGCACCAGATACTGTTTCATATAGTTGTTTAATACCTGTTAATAAGGTTTTGGGCGCCTGTGGCACCTAGTAAATTGCCTTAGATTTAGATATAGTGAGTTAGTTGCGCACCCGCACGGCAGCGCGTTTGAGCGGAGGCTGCCACACAAGACCCAAGCTGCAGAAGACGGCCGGCCGCCCAACCGTGAAATACTGATCAGACTTCATCTGCAAGCCGTCGTTGCTATCAGAAATATTACTCAGCGAAACACCTCCCACCGACTGCACAAACCACTGGGAGGAACCGTACAGGCTTCTGCGCTGCTGAACGGCCAGCTCATGCCGCATGGTTTGCAGACCAGGAACTGGTTCTCCATCAGCCAAAAGATTAGTAAACTGCACCGAGGCCAGGCGGTAGGTAACCCCTAGGGTGTTAAGGAGCCCGAAGTGCGCAATACCGAGCTGCCCATAGAGCTTGCGGTAGTCTCCCTTAAACTCGTCATCACAGCCCCACCAGCAGCTTTTTACGTGCGAGGTGGCGGACCCAACGCCAGTAGTTGCGGTCAGTAGCCACGCTTCCCCTAGGTTCCAGTAGCCGCCCAACCCCACCTCGCCTTGCCGGGTACGGACATAGCCGTCCTGTTCATTTGCCCACTTAAACCCAACAGTGCCGGCTCCGGTAACCAGCACGTGCTCCAGCGGCGAATACGCTGCGGTGGCCTCCATACGACCGGTAAGCTGGATATTTGCGGCTATTTCCAGCTGCCCCTTTTCTTCGAGAAGCGGCATAGTTGGCTGCATGGGCAAATACACACAGCAACCCGCTAGGGCAAGCGTAGTAAGGCAGGATAACAGTAGTTTCATGCAGCGGCCGGGAAAGGAGTGCTTCAAGTAGCTTTCTTTCCTGCCGGCCCCCAAACCAACATAGTTCTTATACTGACTTTACAGCGCCTGGTTCTGCCACTCTGCTACTACGCTATATCCGGTTACTAGGCGCCTGAAGTGCTTAAACCCCGGCCCGGAATCAGACTTTTCATCGAGCATGAAGCGCTATTTGTCTCCGCTCTGCCCGCCTAGGTTCACTACTAGCCCAAACTGAAATACGGAGTTGGCTGCTTTCAGAAACTTGCGCTGCCGCAGGCCAAAATTACTGCCGCTGATTACCTGAAAATCGACGGGCCCGACCAGCGTAACGCGGGTGTAAGTAATGGGCTCTAGAAAAACGTTGTCCTCGGGCGTGCTGCCCAGCCCATCAATGCGGAAGTTATCCAGTTGCATGTAGCTGGCTCGCAAGGCCGTGCCATAGCTTACGGGCCAGTCGCGGCCTAGTACGTGAAAGCTTTTGCGGTCTTTGGAGGTGTAGTTTACCTGCACGAAGTACTTGGTCAGGTTGCCTTCCAGGGTGCGGGTAATGCCCTCGTCGGGGGTGCGCTCCACGCGCTTGGTTTTGCCCAAGCCGTAGCCGCCATAGATTTCCAACACCCTCCGGTCGGCCAGGCGGGTGTAGTAGCCCAGGCCCACCTCGCCAAAATCGTGGTTTTCGGCCCGCCGCTTTTTATTGGTGCTCAATGAGGAGGCCGAACCCATTACGCCCAAGTGGTCGGAAATAGCATAAGCGCCCTGCAGCGCCGTATTCTGGCTGAAATTGGTGTGCAGGCTCGCGCTGAACTCGCCTTTCTGGGTGAGCAGAGGTACTTGGGGCGGCGGCGGAAAATACAACGACGTGCAGCTGGCCAGCAACGGCAACAACACGACTAGGCAACAACGGAAAAAGAGCGGCATCGGCAGCAGAATGGTGGCTGGTTGGGCAGAACGCAGGAAGTTGACTTTCGTTGTGTAAGCTGGGCAAAACCTGTTGGTAAAAGCGCCACATCAGTAGTTTAGAGCCAAGCTTCGTATAGGCACTACGGCCGGGCTTCGGCCGCTTCTTCGGCACTGTACCTGTATGGCTTCTACTACCCGCTTCGACGCGCTCATTATCGGCTCCGGCCAAGCTGGCTCACCTTTGGCAACGGCCTTGGCTGATGCCGGAAAAAAGGTAGCAATAATTGAGAAATACCTGCTAGGTGGCTCTTGCATCAATTACGGCTGCTCGCCCGTGAAAGCCATGCTGGCCTCTGCTGAACGAATGCAACAAATCAGCAGTGCCGCCGACTACGGCGTGCGGGCCAGTCAGCCCAAAGCAGATTTGCGGGCCATTGTAGCGCGCAAAAACGCCATTATTGAAGCCAAGCGCGAAGGCGTGCGCAAAAACCTGACGCAGGAGCACCCGGGCATTACCGTCCTGCACGGCCACGCCACCTTTACTGGCCCACGCACCCTTCGCGTAGCCTTGGCCAGCGGCGAGCAGCAGGAACTTACCGCGCCGCTTGTTTTTATTAATACGGGCACCAGAGCCGCCGTGCCGCCCATTGAAGGGTTAGTGGAGAGCGGCTTTCTTACTAACCTGGAAATGCTGGATGTAAAGGAGCTCCCCGAACATCTGATCATTCTGGGCGGTGGCTATATTGGCCTAGAGTTCAGCCAGATGTTTCGCCGCTTTGGGTCCCGCGTAACGGTTATTGATGCCTCTCATAACCTGCTGGAGCGCGAAGATGATGACGTATGTGAGGCCATGCGCGGGCAGCTAGAAGCTGATGGAATCGAATTTGTGCTGGAGGCCGAAGTACGGCTGGTCTCCCGTAACCCCGATGGCCTGTATACACTTACAGCCTCCACCCCCACCGGCGAACGGCGAATCCATGGCTCTCACTTGCTGGTAGCCGTGGGCCGGGAAGCCAACACCGATGACCTGGGGCTAAAAGCGGCTGGCATCCAAACCGATGAGAAGGGCTATATCCTGGTGAACGAGCGGCTGCAAACCAACGTGCGCGGCGTGTATGCCCTAGGCGATGTGCACCCGGGTCCTCAGTTCACCCACCTTAGCTACGACGACTACCGCGTAGTCCGCGACAACCTCCTGCACCGCAAGCGCCGCTCGGCCAAAGCCCGACCTCTACCCTATGTGGTATTTACTCAGCCCCAGCTCGGCCGCATTGGTCTTTCTGAGAAACAGGCTCAGGAGCAAAAGCTTGACTATCGCGTAGCCACTATGCCCGTGAAGTACGTTGGTCGCTCGCAAGAAACCGGGCACACCACAGGCTTCATGAAAGTGCTGGTTGATGGCCGCAGCCACATCATCGGAGCTACCGTCTTCTGCGAGCAAGGAGGAGAAATCATGTCGATGATACAGCTGGCCATGGCGGGAGGCCTCACCTGCGACGATTTGCAGAACACCGTATTTGCCCACCCGACCTGGGCTGAAGCGCTTAATAACTTGTTTGCGAAGCTGGAAAAGGCGTAGTACTGGGCCTACTCTTTAAATAGGTGAGGATAAATGACTAGCCCCAAAGAGGTGTACAACCGTCCTTCTTTTGTATCCCGAATGCGGATGTCACTAGAACCATTCTTTCTTTCATCCGGCGAAAACGACACGCTAGTGGCCAGTTGCAGCTGCAACCAACGTGCGCTATTTCTGCCGCTAAAGCGCATAAACAGCAGTGGCTCTACGCGAGTCATGCGCCGTAATGGTATAGATAGGCCTTTATCGGTAAGCGAAGTAAAACGCACCTGCGACAACCGAAACGCACCGCCGTAGGTTACTCTATCCGCGTCGTTGGCGATGTATGCGTCGGCAAACAGCTTACAATAGCGTGCCGCGTAATCATAGGTTACTGAGGGAGTTAGAAACAGCGACTCAAATCCGTCGCGGGTGAACCGCCGGTTGCTCCGGCCAACGCCGTACCCCACCATGCCGCCTACTAACCATTGCTCTTTCAGGTACCAATACGTGCCTGCCCCAAACTCCATCTGACGGTTTCGGAAATAGGTGGAGTCGCCGCCACCCGCACGCAACCCCCCTGCCGCCCGTAGTACCACATGCTTGATCGGGGAATAGCTCGCTGAGGCCTCCAAACGACCATTCCCATATACGCTACCAACTACCTCTGCCTCTCCCTTTTGGCGTACTATAGGAGCGGCGGGCTGCAAAGGTGCATACACCGAGCAACTCCCCATTGACCAAGCCAACAGAACCAATAAGCTGCGTTGAAAGCGTATATTTTTTGGCATAGCAATAGGGTATAGCTTTCACTTATTTCTGGGCCTAGTGAGTAGAGTATAGCGGCTGAGTAAACGTTGCACACTCCACAAAAAAAGCCCGCCGCAACAGATGTTGCGGCGGGCTCTGTACGTCGGTTACTAGGTGCTTACTTGGCGTAAGCCACCGCCCGCATCTCCCGGATAACCGTGATTTTGATCTGGCCGGGGTACTGCATTTCTTTCTCGATTTTCTGCGAAATTTCGTAGCTCAGCTCGGCGGCGCGTTCGTCAGTTACGTTTTCGGCGTCTACCATTACGCGCAGCTCGCGGCCGGCCTGAATGGCAAAGCACTGATTCACGCCTTTAAAACCGTTGGCCGTTTCTTCTAGCTGCTTCAAGCGCTTGATGTAGCTTTCCATCATCTCGCGGCGGGCACCGGGGCGCGAGCCGGAAATAGCGTCGCAAGCCTGCACCAGCGGCGAAATCATGGCCGTCATTTCCATTTCGTCGTGGTGAGCGCCAATGGCGTTCACTACGTCGGGATGCTCCTTGTACTTCTTGGCCATTTCCATGCCCAAGATGGCGTGGGGCAGTTCGGGCTCCTCGGTGCTTACTTTTCCAATGTCGTGCAACAGACCAGCACGCTTGGCGTGCTTCACGTTCAGGCCTAGCTCTGCGGCCATGGTGGCGCAAAGGTTGGCTACTTCACGGGAGTGCTGGAGCAAGTTCTGGCCGTAGCTAGAGCGGAAACGCATCCGGCCTACCATCTTAATCAGCTCGGGGTGCAAGCCGTGAATACCTAGGTCGATGATAGTTTTCTCCCCGATTTCCACGATTTCCTCGTCGATGTTCTTGCGGGTTTTAGCCACAATCTCCTCGATGCGAGCCGGGTGAATCCGGCCATCCTTCACCAGCAAGTGCAGGCTTAGGCGAGCTACCTCCCGACGAACCGGGTCGAAGCCCGAAATAATGATGGCTTCCGGGGTATCATCCACAATGATTTCCACACCCGTAGCGGCTTCCAGTGCCCGAATGTTACGACCCTCACGGCCGATAATCTTGCCTTTCACATCGTCCGATTCGATGTTGAACACCGACACGCAGTTCTCAATGGCATGTTCGGCAGCAGTGCGCTGAATAGTTTCCAGCACCACTTTCTTGGCGTCTTTGGTAGCCGTGAGCTTGGCCTGGGCTACCACATCTTTGATGTAAGAAGAGGCCTGAATCTGGGCTTCGTTTTTCAGCGACTCCACCAGTTGCTCACGGGCTTCAGCGGCTGTGAGGCCCGAAATGCTTTCCAGCTGCGAGGTTACTAGCTGCAGCTTCTCGCTTAACTCCTGGCGGCCTTCTTCCAGCTCGGTTTCTACTTCCTGCTCGCGCTGTTCCAGTTTAGCCAATTGGTTTTCGAGGGTAGTGCGGCGCTTTTCCTCTTGAGCTTCCAGTTTCTCGCGCTGCTGCTGCGCCTGGGTTTCAATCCGCTCGCGAGTAGCTTCCAGGTCTTTCTCTTTGCGCTGAATTTGCTCCAGCTGCTTTTGAGTAGTGAGGGTGAGCTGCTTGATGCTTTGCTCCTGCTCCACTACCGTGGCGCGGCGCTCGGTGAGTTCTTGCTCCAGGGCTTGCTTCTGGCGGCGGCTTTCCTGCTCAAACTCCTGCTTAAGGGTGCGGAATTTATCTTTCGACTGCTGAATCCGCTCGTCGCGGGTACGGGTCGCCTGGGCTTCCGCCTCGGCCAGAATCTGCTGGGCCCGGGCTTTCGCGTCGGCTTCATGATCCTGCCGGGCCTTACCGGCCAGCAGGCGTCCGAGCACTACGCCAACCACAAGGGCTAGCACAGCAGCAAGAACAATATAGAGAGGTTCGGACATGAGCTATAAGGGGGGGTTAAAGGAAGGAAGAAACCCACAGCTCCGTAGAAACACCAATGCCCGCGCAGTAAGCGGGGCCGATTACCCCACCCTGCTCGGGCTTACGCTTCGCGCTGCTGCTAGCCGCGTAACTAGCTAGACCAGCACCACTCCCGACAGCAGCTCATCCAGGCGCGCGAGGCGCTCGGTGAGGGCCGCGTCGGTCCCGTCCTTTTCCTTGCTGACCTTCAGGCGGTCAGCCATTGTTGATAACGCAATCATGGCCAGCAAGTCCTGCTTGTCCTGAATGCCATACTGTTCACGAAATTCCTTCAGCCGCTCGTTTAGCAACCGGCCTGCCATGCGCAGGCGCTCCTCATCCTGGGGGCTTACCCGCATAGGGTAGTCCCGGTCAGCAACGCGGATTTTGATGGACAGATCGGACATCAGTAGCCAGTAGGTGGTGGGGTTAGGTGGTGGTTACTCCCTCAAATAGGCAAGACACTTATCTATTTCTCGGATGTATTCGTTGAGGCGAAGTTTCAGCTCGTTGACATTGGCCGGTTCTCCGGCTATGGTATTGACAAGTTTAGTGATATTCTCCTGATTCTGGAAATCCTTCAACTGGCGCTCCCGGTCGCGTACATCGGCCCGCAGCTGCTGAATGGTCGTCTGCGCATCGGCAAGCTCCTCACGCAACTGCTGATAGGCAGCCACTAAGGTGGTCACCTGTCGTTCCATGCGGTCGAGTTGCGCAAGCTGCTGAGTAGATGCCATAGGCAGAGAGAATATTTTTGGTGAAGGTAGCAAACCTCCACCGCACAAACACACTCCTCACGCCTAGCTGTTCCCGAACGGAAAAGCCAGACGCGGGGAGATTCAGGTATCAAGCGGGCCGTTTACTTTCCGGCTTTGCGCTTCACTTTCACCTTGCGGCCCGTGGTGTCTTCTACTTTGAGCTTGCCTGCCGGCAGCTCAGCCGGAGCAGCCACGCTAGGTGCCGCCGCTGCTCCTGTAGAGACGATGTTATTGGCGAAGCTGGTTTCTACTACTTCATACCCTAGCTGTTGCAGCTCCGGCAAGTATTTCCGGTCGCCGACAACCACAATGTACATCTTGTCGACGGGCAGGTTTTTCTGGGCGGCAGCTTGCACGTCAGCGGCCGTGAGCTGGCGTAGTATGGCCGACTGCTGATCAATAAAATCAGGCTTGAGGTTATACTCCAGCATGCGGCTCAGGAACTGGGCTTTTTGCTGTCCGGTTTCATACTTAAGCGCTTCGCTCTGCCCCACTGAGGCTTGCAGAAACTGTAGCTCATCGGCCGAAATGCCTTCGCGGTAGTTGGTGAGCTCCTTCATCATCTCGCGCACGGAGGCCGCAGTAGCATCGGCGCGCACGCCAGCTTGGGCCGTGAAAGGCGCGGCATAGCGGGTGCTGGTGAAGTCGGTGAAGGCGCCATAAGTGTAGCCTTTGTCTTCGCGCAGGTTCAGGTTGATGCGCGAGTTGAAGGCGCCGCCAAGCAGGTAGTTGGCCAGCGTAGCGCGGTAATAGTCGCCGGTAGCATCGTAAGGCAAAGCCGTCAGGTAGCCAATCCGGATTTCTGACTGGGGTGCGTTTTCCTTGGCTACAAAGTAGAGTTTGGTTTTGTCGGGTTGCGGGGCGGAGGGCGCCGCTACCAGCGCGGGCACCTCGTGGCGCTGCCACGCCTGCAGGAAGCCCAGCTTAGGTAGTACTTGTTGCTCGGTTACGTCTCCTACCAACGTCAGGAAGCTGACATTCGGTGCGAAGCTTTGCTGGTAGAATTGCTTTACGTCATCGAGCGTGATGCTGGCAATGCTGGCTGGCGTGCCGGCCACGGCTACCCCGGTTACGTTACCGGGCCCGTACGCCAAGCCATTAAACACGAGGTCGGCGGTTACGCGGGCTTGGCTCTGGAAGTCGTTCACCATAGCTAACTGCTGCTTTTTCAGGCGCTCGAAGTCGGCGGAGTCAAAGCGGGGGTGCAGGAGGCGCTCCTCTACTAGGGCCAGCGTGGGGTCCAAGTTCTTCGTCAGGCTTTGCACATACACCTTGATGTCGTCGTCGCCGGCGGAGATGTACATGCTGCTACCCAACGCTTTCAGCTTTGCCTCTAGCTCTTCGGTGGTGTACTTCTGCGAGCCTTCACTCACCATTTTGGCCGTCATTTCGACTAAGCCCACTTTATCGGGGCGGCTTTGCAGCAGGCGCTGGCCACCCTGAATAGTGAGCAGCATCGTGACGGTAGGCACTTCGTCGTTGCGGGTTCCGATGACGCGCAGGCCGTTGGGCATTTCCTTTTGCCAGTACGCGGGCACTTTCAGCACGGGGTTGGCACCGGCCTTAGGCTGCTTGCTGCGGTCGAAACTATCCTTGGCTTTGATGTATTTGAGGCCGGCGTATTCATCGGCTGGGGCTTTGTAGCTGGCTTTATCTACCGTGAAGTTATTGGCGTGGGCTACCAGCTCGGGTTTGCCTTTGGGCACTACGCTTAGTATCACGGCGGGCTTGCCGCGCAGGTATTTATCGTAAGCGGCCTGCACCGTGGCGGGCGTGAGGGCGCGCAGGCGCTGCAGTTGCTGTGGCAGCAGGTTGGCGTTGCCGCCTAGGGTCTGATACTGCGCCAACCGGCTGGCTTTGTAGCCTACGCTGCTGAGGCTGTTGATCAGGTTGACTTCGGCCTGAGCTTTGTAGCGCTCCAGATCAGCGGGGGCAATGCCTTTACGTTCAAACTCAGCTAGGGTACGGCGCACCCGGGCTTCGGCGCTATCCAGCCGCTGGCCTTCAAACGCCATGACGCCAATAACAAATTCGCCGGCCAGCTCTGAGTTGCTCTGGTAGCTATACGCGTCCGGCGACAACTGATTTTTGACTAGGTTTTTATACAGCAAGCTGTTCTTGTCGCCGCCCAGCAGGTCGGCTACGGCATCCAGGGCGGCCTCATCCTGATGATAGACCGGAATGGTCGGCATTGACAGCATCAGCATGGGCTGGGTGATGTTGTCCTCGTAGCTTACGTACCGATTCTGACCTAGTACCGGAGCCGGCAGCTTCATGTTGCGCACAGCCGGACCGCGGTTTATCGTCCCAAAATATTTTTCGGCCAGCCGCACGGCTTGCGCTGGCTGTACGTCGCCGGCAATGGTAAGGGTAGCATTGTTGGGGCCGTACCAGCGCAGGAAGAAGTTCTTCAGGTCGTCTACATTGGAGCGGTCCAGGTCTTCGAGTGAGCCAATCACCGACCAGGAATACGGATGCCCATACGGAAACATGGTCCTTGCCACTATCTCGTAGGCGCGGCCGTAGGGCCGGTTGTCCACGTTCTGGCCTCGCTCGTTTTTCACGGTGGAGCGCTGCACCTCGAATTTTTGCTGGGTTACGGCATCAAGCAGAAAGCCCATGCGGTCGGCTTCCAGCCACAGCGCGGTTTCCAGCTGGTTACTAGGTACGGTTTCAAAGTAATTCGTGCGGTCTTGGTTGGTGGTGCCGTTCAGGTTGCCGCCCGCGGCCGTTACCAGCTTAAAGTGCTGTTCGTCGCCCACGTTATCGGAGCCCTGGAACATCATGTGCTCAAAGAAGTGGGCAAAGCCCGACTTACCCACCTGCTCGCGGGCTGAACCTACGTGGTAGGTTACATCTACGTGCACCAAGGGGTCCGAATGATCTTCGTGGACCAGGAGTGTGAGACCGTTGGGCAGCACATATTTCTCGTAAGGAATAACCAGCTCCGAGCCTTTGCGGGTTACTTTTTCCACCAGCTTGGTGCCGGAAGCGGTTGCCGCAGTGGCCGTTTTGGCGGCCGTAGCCTTGGCCGGTTTTTGCTGCGCTATAGCCGGCGCGGCCGTCAGCACTAGGCCCAACAAGCCCAGGAAGTATCGTGAATACATAAACACTAACGAATTAGACCAAAAAAATACCCGCCATCTGCTAGCAGATGACGGGTAAATAAACTGGTTTCTATTGACTTAATATTAACCTAGTAAAATAGATCTTTCAGACATTGACAATAAGCTGGCTAATTGCGCTTTAGATGTCATTCCTACTGCAACAATTGCTCGCCAGTTAGGATCATTTAAAATATTGGCCTCATCGTAATCATCACCATTAGGTGCTCTGTGCTCCTTAAGTGCCTCATGCCACTGTTTGATGCACTTGTATTCGACTCCAGAAATCCATTTATCTTTTAGAAAACCTTCATAATCTTTTCCTCCAAGGACGTCGTCGAAGTAACAGCACATAAATTCGACATACCCCCAGTGAGGATTGACATTATGCTCATCCAACCACATCGTTACTTGCAAATCGAGGTTGGTCAGTTCAGCAATTGAACTCAACCACCAAGACCGCCATATCTCTTTGTTCATTTTATAAACATAGAGAATACTAGCAGCAGCTACCGCCGAATGACCGCCCCGGCGTGCTGCTCGAACTGCTGAATCAGGCGCTGCATCACGCCGTCAATGGCCTGGTCGGTTAGGGTTTGGGTAGGGTCCTGGAGCAGGAAGCTTACCGAGTACGACTTTTTGTCGGAACCCAGGTTTTCGCCTTCGTACACATCAAACACATTCACCTGCTGCAGCAGCTTCTTTTCGGTGCGACGGGCAATCTGCTGGAGTTGGTCGAAGGTGACGGTTTTATTGACCACCAGGCTCAGGTCGCGGCGCACTTCCGGAAACTTGGGCAGCTCGCGGGCTACCAAGCTGTTCTTGTACTTGCGCATCAGCCAATCCCAGTCCAGCTCGGCGTACCACACAGGCTGCGACACGTCCATCTTCTTCAGCACTACCCCCGACACGGCACCCAACTGCGCTACCGGCTGGTTTTGGGCGAGCAACGTGAGGCCACCGGCCAGATAAGGGTGCTGTACCGGCTGCGAGGTAGGCGCCGGGAACCCAAGCGAAGCCAGTACTTGCTGCACGGCACCCGCCAACTGGTGGTACGTGGCTTTGTCCGACTTCTGCTGCCAGGTTTCGGCGGAAGTGTTGCCGGTCAGGTAAATCACAAGCTTGTTGTGCTCCTCATACTGGCCGTTGCCGAGTTGGCGGTAGGTCTTGCCGAACTCATACAGCTTCAGGTCGCGCTGGCGGCGGTTTACGTTATGGCGCACCACTTCTAGGCCGCTGTGCAGCAGCGTGGGCCGCAACACGTTCAGCTCGGCGCTATTGAAGTTGAGCAGGCGCACCAGCGCTTCGTTCGTTTCGCCCTCCTTCTCAAAGTACAGAGAATTGGTGATGGAGTTGGTAATGATTTCCGAGAAGCCCTGGCCGCTGAGCAGACGCGCCGTGTTCTGGCGGATTACTTCGGGGTCGGGGTTTGGAAATTTGGCGAGGTAGCTGGCCGAGTTATGCGGACGCAAGGCCACGTGGTTGTAGCCATAAATGCGCAGAATCTCTTCGATGATATCGGCCTCGCGGGTAACATCTACCTTATGCGGCGGCACCGACAAAATCCACTCGGCGTGGCCAGCATCATCCGTCAGCTCTTCCGAAATGAGAATATCGAGGTCGGTGAGGATCTGACGAATCCGCTCGGGCGCAATGAACTGGCCTACTAGCTTCTCTACGCGCGGCAACCGCAGGCGCACTGGCGTGTGGCTGATGTGGGTTGGATACTCATCTACCACGGGTGCTGCCACCGTAGCACCGGCCACTTCTTGCAGCAACAGGGCGGCGCGCTTCAGGGCAATAGGCACCATGTGCGGATCAGTGCCGCGCTCAAAGCGGAACGACGCATCGGTCTTGAGCTGGTGCGTCTGGCCGGTTTTGCGCACTGCGGCGGGGCTGAAGTAGGCGCTTTCCAGAAACACGCGCGTCGTTGCGTCCGATACACCCGAGGTCTTGCCGCCGAATACGCCGGCTAGTGCCATGGGGGCTCCGTTGGCATCGGCAATTACCAGGTCTTCGGAGCGCAGGGTACGCTCTAGGCCATCGAGAGTGATAAACCGCTCGCCCGCTTCAGCGCGCTTTACCCGGATGTGGTTACCCGTAATCTGGTCGGCATCGAAGGCGTGCAGGGGCTGACCCAGCTCGTGCAGCACGAAGTTGGTGATATCGACTACGTTGTTAATCGGCGACAGACCGATGCTACGCAGGCGGCGCTGCAGCCACTCCGGCGACGGGCCTACCTGCACATTTTCCAGCAGCAGGCCCGCGTAGCGCGGTGCAGCCGTAGCATCTTCCAGCGTAACCCGGATGTTCTGGGCCGCCTCGGTAGGAGCATGGAACTTGCTGATATCGGGTAGGTGGCAGGGCTGGCGCAACAGGGCGCGCAGCTCGCGAGCCACGCCGTAATGCGAAGCGGCATCGGCGCGGTTTGGCGTCAGGCCAATTTCGAATACGGAGTCAGAACCCAGGCCGAAGTAGTCGGCGGCGGGCGTGCCGTTGGGCAGGTCGGTGTCCAGCTCCATAATGCCGGCGTGCGAAGTGCCTAAGCCAATTTCATCCTCGGCGCAAATCATGCCCTCAGAGGCCTCACCGCGAATTTTGGACTTCTTGATTTTGAACGGCTCACCCTGCGCGGGGTACAGCATGGCGCCTTCCAGCGCCACCACCACTTTCAGGCCGGCGCGCACGTTGGCCGCGCCGCACACAATCTGGCGGGGCGTTTCATCGCCTACGTCCACAGTAGTTAAGCTGAGCTTATCGGCGTCGGGATGCTTTTCGCAGGTGAGCACCGTGCCCAGTACGAGGCCGCGCAAGCCACCCGGTACACTTTCCAGCTCCTCAATGCCTTCTACCTCCAGCCCGGAGCCGGTGAGCAGCTGCCCGATTTCCTCGGCGGGTTTGTCGGTAGGAATAAGCGTGCGGAGCCAGTCGAGGGATATTTTCATGAGTCAGATGCCAGTTATCGGTTGCCGGGTTCTGAGCCCCTAGGAGCCAGAAAGCAGCACAAAGGTACGGATTCGGGCGGGCGCCGAAAACGCCTGTTTTAGGCTTCGGGCCGGTGGGTTGCGATGTTAAGAGAGCCTAGTGCTTGTGGCCCGTGTGGTCGATTTCGGGGAAAGCCATTTCACCGGCCCTGATTTCTACGGCCAGCCGATTTTCCGCGGGCGGCACGGGGCAGGCAAAGCCCGCGCCGTACGCGCAGAAGGGGTTATAAGCCTGGTTGAAGTCGAGGGTGAGTTCGTCTTCGTCTTCGGCAGGTACGGCCACATCGAGGTAGCGGCCGCCGCCGTAGGTAGTGAAGCCGTTGGTTTTGTCGGTGAACGGAATGAACAGCTTGCCGTCCTTCTCATCTACTTTCAGCAGTACCACTAGCTGCAGGGGCACATCATTCACCTCAAACGAAGCTTTTCCCCAGCGCAAGTAGGCGTCGGCTTTGCCATCGGTGAGCGGAATCCGGATGGTTTCGGGCTTGGCGAAGCGCTCTAGCTTAGCATTTACTAGGTAGTCCTTTTCGGGCACGAAGTAGCGCAGGCTGTCGAACTCCTCACGCTGCTCCGAGGTCAGGGGCGAGTTTTTAGCGCGACGAAACGAGTCGTTTTTTTCCTTGCGGGCTTTGTAAATACCGGCTGCAAACTGATTGCTACCCAGTACAATATCCTGCAAAAAGTAGCCAAACACGAGCAGCAGGCCCAGGGCAATGAAAAGTTTCGGATTGATTCGCATGCGGCAAAGGTACGGCAGCGCCCCGGCTTCGCGCAGGTCATTTACTTACTGGCTAGAGCATAGTTAGTGCTTTTTACTACACTAGAACATCATGCTGAGCTTGCCGAAGCAGCTTGCGTGCTGATGTTGGGCTAGTAAGTTACCCTAGCAAATAAGACCGTCATGCTGAGCGGAGTCGAAGCATCTCTACCTCTGGCTAATTAACTGGCCTAGGCCTATCCAGCCGAAGTGGTAGAGATGCTTCGGCTGCGCTCAGCATGACGTTCATTTTCAAGAAGTGGCTTACAGCATGCCTTCATCGGCGAAGCTGTAGTAGCCGGCATCCGTATAAATCATGTGGTCGAGAATGGGTAAATCCAGAAACTGGCCGGCTTCTTTGAGCTTGCGGGTGAGAGCAATGTCGGCGGCGCTAGGGTTGCGGTTGCCGCTCGGGTGGTTGTGCACCAAAATGACAGATGATGCCAACTGCTCCAAGGCCTCCTTGAAAATCAACTTCGGGTCGGCAACGGTGCCGGCCACACCGCCACGGCTGATGCTCACAGTGCGCATCACCACGTTGGCCCGGTTCAGGAGCACTACCCAAAATTCCTCGTGCGGCAAATCCTGCAAGTGGGGGCGCATGATGCGGTAGATGTCGTGGGAGTTGGTAATGGTCGGGCGGGCCGGCGCATCGGCTTCCTTGCGCCGGCGGCCCAGCTCCAAGGCCGCCACGATGGTAATGGCTTTGGCCTCGCCAATGCCTTTTTGGCGCATCAGTTCCTTCACTGAGAAGCGGGCTAGGACGTTCAGGTCGTTGTTGGCGGCATTCAGCACCAGTTTGGCCACGTCTACGGCCGAGAGTTTGGCCGTGCCCGAGCCTAGCAGAATAGCCATCAGTTCGGCATCAGACAGGGCGGCGCGGCCTTTCTGCAACAGCTTTTCCCGCGGCCGGTCTTCTTCGGCCCAGCTTTTTATTCCGAAGGCCGTAGGGGTTTCGTAGCGCAAGGGGCCTAGCGCGGGGGTAGCAGGTTCCGATAGATGTTCTGGTAGATTTTCCGACAGATTGTCAAACTCTTGCATAGGGCACCGTTGTTGTACAGCCCGGAATTTAAAGCAAAAACCGCGCAACGCCGTCTGCTGCAGTAGCACCCGGCCCCGAACTAATCCTTTCTGTGCAGGTTTGCCTTTCACCTATGTCAAGAGCAACTCTTCCGTTTATCTTTTTTGCGCTGGTAATTGCCGGCGAGTGGTATGGTTTCCAAGCGGTGCGCACCATGGTGCAACACGCCTCCCCTGGCTCGCGCCGCCTCACCACGGCATTGTATTGGGTCCTGACGGTTCTGATCTGGGGCCTGGGCATCTGGGCCATGAGCAACCGCCGCGAGCATGCGTCCTTTAAATCGTACCTGGGCGGGGTGCTGCTGGCCATGGTGGCGGCCAAAATTGTGGTGGTTATTCCGCTGCTGCTAGAAGATGTAGTGCGCGTAGGCCGCTGGGCCGTGCAGGCGGTTTCGGGCCCGAAAGAGGCTAGTGCGGGTGGCTCGGCCATTTCCCGCAGCGAGTTTCTGAGCAAACTAGCCCTAGTAGCCGGCGCTATTCCGTTTACGGCCCTTATTTGGGGCATGCTGAAGGGCGGCACCGACTACACCGTGAAGCGCGTAACGCTGCGGTTCCCCAACCTGCCGGCCTCGTTCGATGGCTTTAAGCTGCTCCAGATTTCGGATTTGCACACGGGTTCTTTTCAATCAAAAGAGCCGTTGCAACGAGCCGTTGCCCTAATTAACAAGCAGGAAGCCGACCTCGTGTTCATGACCGGCGACCTAGTGAACAACTTTGCCCACGAGGTAGAGGAGCACATTGATACGCTGGCCGGCATCCAGTCTAAGCTGCCTATCTACTCCATTCTCGGTAACCACGATTACTCCGATTACGTGAACTGGGAAGAGCAGGGCGGTGCCCAAGCCAAGGCAGCTAACCTGGCTCGGCTCAAGCAGCATCACGCCAAAATTGGCTGGAACCTGCTGCTGGATGAGGCCCGTACCATTGAGCGCAACGGCGAAAAAATAAGTGTACTGGGGGTGCAAAACTGGGGAGCCCGCGGCTTTGCACAGTACGGCAAGCTCGATAAAGCGCACGCCGCCGCCGACCCTAGCGCCTCGTTCAAGATTCTGCTCTCGCATGACCCCTCGCACTGGGATGAGCAGGTGCACCAGTTCGAGGACATCGACCTGACGCTTTCGGGCCACACCCACGGCATGCAGTTTGGCGTGAACCTGCCCTTCCTGAAATGGAGCCCAGTGCAGTATGCCTACAAGCAGTGGGCGGGCCTGTACCAGCGCGGCAAGCAGTACTTGTATGTAAATGCGGGCCTAGGCTTTATCGGGTATCATGGTCGAGTAGGCTTCCTGCCCGAAATCACCGTTTTTGAGCTGCGCCGGGCCTAGTACTCGGCCATTTATAGCTTGCCTGAAGCCGCTACGAGGTATCGTGGCGGCTTTTTGTTTTCACGCTTTTTCAGGCCGAAAACCTCTGCGCAGCCCTACCGTATAGGGGCCATCGGAATTTTCCGACTCTCTTCTCTCTCCCCCTCTCACGTTTCTCTCCATCATGAAAAAGACCCTGCTTCTTCTCTCCGTAGCCGCTGCCTTCACTATGGCTTCGTGCTCTGAAAATAAAACCGCCGAAACGGACACCGCAACCACCACGGCAGCCAACGGCACCAGCACTACAACTACTACAACCACCACAACTACTTCGTACTCAACGGATGCCATTGAGCGCCGTGCCGACCGCATTGCGGCTGATATGGCCGCTAAAATGAAGTTCGACGAAGCTACCCGTACCAAAGTGCGCACGGTGTATGTAACCCGTGGCCAGCGCCTAGGCGAGCTGCAGGAAAAGTACGCTGCTGATACCACTGGCCGCGCCGCCGCTATGCGCGAGGTGTACAATAACGCCGACCTGGAAATGAAGACCGTGCTGGCCGACCCTACCCAGTACTCTGCGTACGAGTCAAGCCGCGTGGAGTACATGGACGACCGCTACATGGACGATGATACCAACATGGCCACTACCGACATGAGCTCATCGGCCAGCACTGATGCTTCAGGCAGCGGCATGGGAACCAGCAAAGTGAAGGCCGAAGACGGCAGCAAGCTGAAGGTGAAAGCCGATGGCGACATCAAAATGAAAGACTCGGAAGGCAACAAAGCCAAAGTGGACGCCGACGACGCTACCATGAAAGTGAAGCCCGAAGACGGCGACAAAACCGTTATCAAATAAGCTCCCCGAATTTCGGGCGCCTTTTTTGCGTTACCAAGAGCCCGCACCTGCAACGGTGCGGGCTCTTTTCGTCTCTCTGCCTTACTGTCCGTCGTTTGTTGGTCGATGAATGGGAGCTTTTAATCGGTTTCCTTTGATTTCCTTTGACCTTCGTGCATTAGTTTGCCTAGTGATAATGCCCTTTCGTTCTAATTTCTTGATGCTGCGTCGCGGGCTTGCCCTTTTACTGCTGTTGCTGCTGGGCACCCTAGGCGCCGCCGCCCAGATACGCGTGACCGGCAGCGTATCGGACGCCAGCACCAAAAAGCCCATTCCGGGTGCTTCGGTGGTAGTGCAGCGCACCAAGCTGGGCATCATGGCTGACCAAGAAGGCGAGTTCAGCATTTCTGCAAACAGCACCGACACGCTGCTTTTCCGAGCCGTTGGCTTCAAGGCGGTGCGGTTGCCGCTGGGTGGCTCGGGCTTGTCGCAGCTTATTGTGCACATTAAGTTGCAGCAAGACACCGTGCTGCTTGGCGAGGTACGCGTAACGGAAGGCCGCCCCGACCGTGCTACCATCAACAAAGCACTTCGCAACATCAAGCGGCCTAGTACCGCGCCCACCAGCGCCGTAAAGCGTCCGCCCGCGCCCAAGCCCATGTTCCCCGTCGATTCGGCCGCGCCCAAAGCGCCCGTTCCTACCCTGGCCAGCCCCGTCAGCCTGATTTACGAACAGTTTTCGAGGGCCGGCAAGGAGCGCCGCAAAATGGAGGAAATTCAGGCCGAGGAAGCGGCCAAAAAAGCCCAACAGGCCCGGCGCAAGTACAACACCAACTTCAAGGACAACCGCGGCTACGAAGAGTAACAAAGTTCGCCGTCAGGAAAGATGGAGCGCCGGGTTTAACTGTTTGCAAGGCCTAGGCCCCACCACACGGCAAACCTGGCGCTTCGCCTTTTCCCGTTTTCTTACGTAAGCCGAAGTATGAGAATAGGCTATCCTTGCGTTAATGAGTCGTTAGACTGCACTTCTACCAGCACCTTCCGGCTGGCTTCATACTCCGATGAACGAGTAGAATTGGCCGTAGCCAACAACCTCAGTTGCTTGCAGCGCATTCTGGTGTATAATGTGGCGCAGCACCTGCTGTTTTTCCGCATCGGCTCGGGCATTGTGCCGTTTGGCTCTCATGCTATCAACACCTTTCCCTGGCAAACGCGCTTTGCCTCGGAGTTTAAGGCCATCGGCGACTACATCAAGGCCCACAACATGCGGGTATCGTTCCACCCCGATCAGTTTGTGGTGCTCAACTCGCCCGATGCCGGTATTGTGGAGCGCAGCATTCAGGAGCTAGTATATCAGGGCTCGATGCTGGATTTGATGCAGCTGGATAGCACGCACAAGCTTCAGATTCATGTGGGTGGCTTGTACAACGACCGGGAGCTAGCCATTTCCCGCTTTATTGCTACCTACCATACCTTGCCCGAAGCCGTGAAAGCGCGCCTGGTAATTGAAAACGATGACCGGCTGTTTAGCCTGCAGGATTGCCTGCGGGTACATGCGGCCGTGGGCATTCCTATTCTGTTTGATAATTTCCACCATGAGTGCCTGAACCACGGCGAGCCCATGGCTGAAGCACTGCGCATGGCTGCCGCTACCTGGCACCCCACCCGCGACGGCGTGATGCTGATGGACTACAGCTCGCAGGCACCCGGCGAACGGCGCGGTAAGCACACGGCATCTCTAGAAGAAGATTTGTTCCACAACTTCCTGACGGAGCTAGGCGACCTAGACGTGGACATCATGCTCGAAATCAAAGACAAAGAAGCCAGCGCCGGCCGTGCTTGCGGCATTTTGCGCAACCTAGGCCGTATTGCCACTACCGCCGAGGTATAACTCATTCTATTTTTCTTCTTATGACTTCATCTGACCTTCTGAACGCCACTACCCAAGCCTTAAGCAACGGCATTACCGGCCTGCCCATCAGCACGGCCATGGACACTACCGAAGACTGGCAACAACAGCTGTTGCAAAGCGGAGAGCCTGGCCTGCAGGACATCGGCCGGGAACTGGGCAATCTGCAGTCGTTGCTGACTGTGGGCTCCGCTGGCTTAGATGGCCAAGCCATTGGTCGCTCCTTGAGTATGCTAGGTGCCCAAACTGCCGAAGCCGCCCGTAACGCCTCCGAAGAGGTGCGCGCAGGCCTGCAGACCTTATCAGATACGCTGTTGAAAGCCGGAAGCAAGCTGGAAGCGCAACCGTAAGCGTACGACCTGCCTATCAAGGAAAAAGCCTACCCGCCCAAAGGCCGGTAGGCTTTTCTATGTTCTTTTGCGCCAAGCGTATAGGCTGGCGAAGTATGTGTTAGATAAAGGCGGCGTAAATGAGGGGCAGCAAGGCTAACACCAGACCGGCAGTTACATACATAGCACCCTTCTCATGAGATGCCAGCGTATTCTGAGTAGAGGTTTTTTCCAAGGTAGACAGTGGTTTGGCAGAACAGATGACCAAACATACACTAGGCCCCGGAAGAATCATAGCACTTATCGACCAATCTTATCACGGAGTCGACAAAAGTATACTAGGTATTAACTATACTTGAAATAATACCAAACACAGCATTCGGTAAAGTGAAAGATTAGAGTGTTTCAGAGGCTTTGCGCGCCCAAACACCCTAGTGGCAGTACAAGCTAAGTCCTTCGCTCAAAACGCTATACACGCTGAAAAATAAAAAACCCTGCCCACAGTAAGTGAGCAGGGTTTTAAGGTGGAGCTGCAGGGAGTCGAACCCTGGTCCAGACAAGGAAGGCGTCGAGCTTTCTACGTGTGTATCTATGCTTAAATTTTCGAGACATTCCAGGCGCACATCAGGCCCTTGGTTTGTCCTTATCTGCTTGAGTTTCGCCTTGGAGTCGCAGCGCCCCCAAGACTATCCTAATACTTACGACGCCCCGAACTCACCCGTGAAGAGGAAGACGGATGCGGGACGATGACATTACTTAGTACCTAGACTAAGCAGCCATGGCGTAGCTATACTCGCCGGTTGTTGTTTGGACGACTTTTTAACGGGAGATTCATCCAACTCCCGACACGCTTACTCGCGACATGCACAAGCTGTCAATTCCGGTCAGCCCCAATTTAGAAAGAACGATTTCCGCCACGAATAGCGGGGTGCGAATGTACGCACATCAGGGAGAAAACGTTGCTGGGAGGCAAAATTGTTCCCGTTTTGTGTACTGACCACATAGAATATAACCTATGCCTAGTTCGGCGCTTCGCGCCAGCAAGCAGTTCTTATTTCTCGGTTTTCCTAGGTGCATATACCCTTCCAAAGCCCAGCTTTTCAGGGTATCTTTGTGGCTAGTCGTATGGAGAATTTCGTTGTTTCAGCCCGCAAGTATCGGCCCGCTACATTTCGCAGTGTAGTTGGGCAGCAGCACGTTACTACTACGTTGCAGAACGCCATTGTTAGCCAGCACTTGGCCCAGGCGTTTCTGTTCTGCGGTCCGCGTGGGGTGGGCAAAACCACCTGCGCCCGCATTCTGGCCAAAACCATCAACTGCGAGTTTGTAGAAGAGCACGTACGCAAGGGCCGGCCAGTTTCGGAGCTGCTGAAAACCCAGCCCGACATTGTGCCCGACGCGCTGCAAACTGCCTCGGATCCCGACAACACGCCGTTTGAGCTGGAAGCCTGCGGGAAGTGCTCGTCGTGCCGCGCGTTTCAGGAAAACGCCTCGTTTAACGTGCACGAGCTGGATGCGGCCTCTAATAACTCGGTCGAAGACATTCGGAGCCTGGTAGAGCAGGTGCGCTACGCGCCGCAGCAAGGCCGCTTCAAGGTGTACATCATCGACGAGGTGCACATGCTCTCGAATGCGGCCTTCAATGCCTTCCTCAAAACGCTGGAAGAGCCGCCGGGCTACGCCATTTTTATTCTGGCTACCACCGAGCGCCACAAGATCATCCCCACCATTCTCTCGCGCTGCCAGATCTTCGATTTCAACCGGATTCGGGTGGATGACATCCGGGGGCATTTGCGCTACGTGGCCACGCAAGAGCAGATTCAGGCCGAAGACGATGCCCTGCACCTGTTGGCTCAAAAAGCCGATGGCGGCCTGCGCGACGCGCTGAGCATGTTCGACCAGATGGTGACCTTCTCGGGCCACGACCTGCGCTACAAAGACGTGGTTCAGAACCTACACATTCTGGATTACGAGTACTACTTCCGGCTGGTGGAGGCGCTGCTGACCGAAAACCTGTCGGGCACATTGCTCTTGCTGGAAGAGGTAGTACAGAACGGCTTTGACCTGCACAACTTTGTGGTAGGTGCGGCTGAGCACCTGCGCGGCTTGCTTGTGTGCAAAGACCCCGTGACGGTGCAGCTGCTGGAAGTATCAGAAAACATCCGGAGCCGCTACGTGCAGCAGGCCCAGGCGGCGCCGTTGGCCTTTCTGCTTTCGGCCCTGAACCTGGTAAGCCAGTGCGACCGGGAGTTTAAGCAAGCCAAAAATCAGCGCCTCCATGTGGAGCTGATGCTCATGAAGCTGGCTTACCTCAACGGCGCCGTGCAGTTTGCCCGCGACATGGGAACCGGCCCGGCCGCTACCGCCAGCGCCCCGAAAGCATCGTCAGAAAACGGCGAGGCGAAAAAAAAAAGTAGCGTAGCCCCGGCCGCCATCACTCCGGAGGCGAATCAGCCAGCGGCTAGCGCCCCAACTCAAGCCGCACCCGTTTCAGCTGCCACGAGGGCTAGTGAGCCAGTTGTTGTGCCAGTGGCTACGGCGGCTTCTGCTCCTTTGGCCCATGCCCCCGCCGACCCCGAGCCGATTGTGCCGGTAAACAATGGCGTGGAGGAAATGCACGCTACCCCCAGCATTGAGGACAAAGCCGCTACGGAGGTGCCCACCACCCATAAGCTGCGCGACACCGTGCCGCATGTGGAAATCGGGAAGCCCAGTGTAGCCGGCCACGAGCCCGGCCAGATTCCGGTGACGGCGGCTCCCCTACCCCCACCTCGCCCCGGAATGCCCAGCGGCAAGCCCATGGGATTGGGCACCAAACTACCCGGACTAGGTAGCCTTAGTGCCATGAAGGCCCAACTGGAGCAGCAGCAGGCAGCCGGTAAAGCAGCCGTTGAAGCCGAGCCGAGTGGCCCCGTGACGGGCTTGCCCACCATCAACGATGAGGTATTGCAGCGGGTGTGGTCGGAGCTGACCGAGGAGCGCAAAGCCATCAGCATGATGCATTATAGCTTGTTGAAGCGGCCCATTCAGGCCAACGAGCAGCACCTGATTATGCTGCGCGTAGATAACCCCGTGCAGGAAGACCAGTTCAACGAGTTCCGGGCTGAGTTTCTGGGCGAATTGCGCCGCCGCACCGGCTACCCCCGCCTGAACGTACAGGCCGAGGTAGTGGAGCGCGTAGAAACCGGCCGCAAGCTGTACACCTCCAATGATAAGATGGAGTACCTGATGGAGAAGTACCCGATGCTCACGGCCATGAAGCAGCGCCTGGGCCTCGACGCCGACTTTTAAACCCACTAGGCCGTTACAGCGCTTACAAGCAGGTTGCGCTGGTTTTCTGGGGTAGTGATTTTCCCTTAACAAGAGGAATCTGGCAGTAGCTCCGGTGAGCTAGCCAGATTCCTCTTTTCTGCTTTGCGCTGATTGCTAGGTTGTCCTGGCAAATGAAGTTCTACCAAGCCCGATGAAACGCTGCAGCCAGCAGGCGATGAAGCTCGTCCTTACTGCCTCAGCCTTGGGACGTTTGCGGACTGTAAACCGGTGATTCTCATACACAAATTTTCGCACTTCGAAGGCGTGGGGCTTCTATCAGGCTTTTTATTCCCGGAGGGGCCGCCTATCTTTGATTCCTTGTTCCTTCCTGATTCGCTTTCCGCGTCGATTTGCTTGTGAAAAAACCCCTGCTGTTTCTCATTCCGGCGCTGGCTACGCTCGGGCTTACCCAGTGCCAGACAAGCAAGCCGGCCGCTACTACCACCACTTCCGCCACCCCGGCGGCTACCGCTCCGGCCGCTCAGCAGAAAGAATACAAGTACCAAACGGTGGAAGGCGACCCGCTTAAGGCGCGCGTTTACACCCTCGACAACGGCCTGACCGTTTACCTTTCTGACTACGACGACGCCCCCCGCATCCAGACCTACCTGGCTGTGCGAGCGGGCTCCAAAAATGACCCCAGCACCGCCACTGGCCTAGCGCACTACCTAGAGCACATGGTGTTCAAGGGCACTTCGAAGCTAGGCACGCAAAACTGGGCCGCCGAGAAAGTAGAGCTCGATAAGATTGAAGCCCTCTACGAACAGTATCGCAGCCAGCGCAACGACCCCGCCGCCCGCAAGCGCACGTACCACCAGATTGACTCCATTTCGGGGGTAGCGGCCAAGTACGCCGTGGCTAACGAGTACGACAAGGTGATGGGTGCCATTGGGGCGAAGGGCTCCAACGCTTACACCTCCGTAGAGCAGACGGTTTATCAGGAAGATATACCTAGCAACCAGCTCGAAAAGTGGGCCGCCATTCAGGCCGAGCGCATGCAGGAAATGGTGCCGCGCCTGTTCCACACGGAGCTGGAAGCAGTGTACGAGGAGAAAAACCGCGGCCTCGACTCCGATTTCCGCAAGGAGTTTGAAGCCCTGAACGCCAGCCTGTTTCAGAAGCACGAATACGGCACCCAGACCACCATCGGGACCATCGAGCACCTGCAGAATCCGTCCATCACGGAAATCAAGAAGTATTTCGGGCAGTACTACGTGCCCAACAACGTGGCCTTGTGCCTGAGCGGCGACCTGGACTACGACCAGACCATCCGCATCATCGACCAGTACTTTGGCAAGCTGCAACGTAAGCCCGTGCCCGGCTTTACGGTAGCCCAGGAAGCGCCCATTACGGCGCCCATTGTAAAGCAAGTGCTGGGCCCCGATGCCGAGAACGTAATGCTGGGCTTCCGCTTCAAAGGCATTACCACCGGTGAGCCAAACACGCTGGTGCTGCGCATGATTGATAAGATCCTGAGCAACGGGCAGGCCGGCCTCATCGACCTGGATCTGAACCAGAAGCAGACCGTACTGAGCGCTGCCTCATTCACGGACATCAACAACGACTACTCTACGCACGTGCTCTACGCTACCCCTCGCCAGGGCCAAAAGCTGGAGCAAGTACGCGACTTGTTGCTGGCCGAGCTGGACAAGGTAAAGAAGGGCGACTTCCCTGATTGGCTGATTCCGGCTATCATCAACAACGAGCAGCTGCAGCGCACCAAAAGCTACGAGAGCAACGAAGCCCGCGCCGGCGCCTTTGTGGCGGCTTTCGTAGCTCGCCAAGACTGGAAAGACTACCTCCGCCAGTTCGACACCTTCGCGGCCATCACCAAGCAGGACGTAATGCGCGTGGCCAACGAGTACTACGGCAACAACTACGCCCTGGTGTACAAGCGCACCGGCAAAGACCCCAACACGGTGAAAGTGGTGAAACCCGCCATTACGCCCGTGCCGGTGAACCGGGAGGTGGCCTCCGACTTCTACAAGCAGGTAACAGGCATGACTTCGCCGGACCTGCAGCCCGTGTTCCTCGACTACAAGAAGGACATTCAGGAGACGAAGCTGGCCTCGGGCCTGCCGGTGTTTTACACCCACAACTCCGAGAACAATCTCTTCAACCTGTACTACGTGCTCGATTTGGGCACGAACAACGACCCCAAACTGGGCCTGGCCACCGACTACCTCCAATACCTGGGCACTGGCAAATACAACGCCGCGCAGCTGCAGCAGGAGTTCTACAAGCTCGGCTGCTCCTTCTCGGTGCAGAGTGGCCAGGACCGCACCTTTGTGAGCCTATCGGGGCTCGACAGCAACTTTGAGCCCGCCCTTGCTCTGTTTGAAAGCCTGCTGAAAGCTCCGAAGCCCGACGCAACTGCTCTTAAGAACATGGTAGCGGGTGTGCTGAAAGCGCGCCAGGATGCCAAGCTCAACAAGGGGGTTATCCTGAATCAGGCCCTATTAAACTACGCCAAGTACGGCCAGAAAAACCCGTTCACCAGCCAGCTCAGCGAGAAAGAACTGAAGGCCCTGAAGCCCGAGCAGCTCACGGATCTTATCCAAAAGCTTCCGACCTACGAGCACCGCGTGCTGTATTATGGGCCGCGAGCAACGGACGCTCTGGCTTCTACCTTAAATACGCTGCACCAAGTTCCCGCCAAGCTCACGCCCGTACCGGCCAACAAAGACTTTGCCGAGCAGCCCCTCACGGACCGCAAGGTGTACTGGGTGGATTACAACATGGTGCAGGCGGAAATCCTGTTCCTGAGCAAAGGACCCGTGTTCGACAAAGGTTTGCTGCCGACCACCAGCCTCTACAACGAGTACTTTGGCGGCAGCATGGGCAGTATTGTGTTCCAGGAGTTGCGCGAGTCGAAGGCCCTAGCGTACTCGGCTTCGTCGCGGTTTGCCTCGGCTGATAAGGTAGGGCGCAGCTCTTACAACCTCAGCTACATTGGCACCCAGAGCGACAAGCTGCCCGAGGCCATGGCGGGCATGAACATGCTGCTCAACGACATGCCCGCCGCCGAAGCCAACCTGCAGATTGCCAAAGACGCCATCCGCAACAGCATTGCCACGGAGCGCATCACCAAGTCCGATATCCTGTTCAGCTACGAGCGCGCCAAGCGCCTCGGCCTCGATTACGATGTACGCCGCGACGTGTACGAGCAGACGCCCAACATGAGCTTCCAGGATTTGCAGAAGTTTCAGCAGGCCCGCGTGAAAGGCCAGCCCCAAACGATTCTGGTTATTGGCTCCAAAGACCGCCTCAACTTCAAGGAGCTAGCCAAGTACGGCCAGGTCCAGCAACTCACGCTGAAAGAAATTTTCGGCTATTAACGCCCCGGCCCCTAGCCCTGCTTCTTTGGATACAGGGTTCTGGCGTTTCGTTTTACTAGCCCAAGCAGAGCCGCAAACCGGCCACAGCACGGCCACTACTGCGAAAAGTCAGCCTCCAGCCCTCCTGCTTCACTAGGCAGGAGACTAGAACAAGGCCACCACTACCAAAAACCCTACAGTACCTAAGTACCTTTTCAAAAATGGCAGAGAAAATCACCATCAAGAACGGCAAGCTGAATGTGCCCGATCAACCCATCATCCCTTTCATTGAAGGCGACGGCACGGGTCCGGATATTTGGGCGGCTTCCGTCCGCGTGTTCGACGCGGCAGTAGAGAAAGCCTACGGCGGCTCGCGCAAGCTGGTGTGGAAAGAAGTGTTGGCTGGTGAGAAATCCTTCAAGCAAACCAATAACTGGCTGCCAAACGAAACCCTGGATGCCTTCCGCGACTACCTCGTGGGCATCAAAGGCCCTCTGACTACGCCCGTGGGCGGTGGTATCCGCTCCCTGAACGTGGCCCTGCGCCAGGAGCTCGACCTATACGCTTGCGTACGCCCAGTACGGTGGTTTGAGGGAGTACCCTCCCCGGTGAAGCACCCTGAGCTGACCGACATGGTGATCTTCCGCGAAAACACCGAGGATATCTACGCCGGCATCGAGTACATGAACGGCACGCCTCAGGCCCAGAAAATGCTGGAATTCCTGCAGGATGAGATGGGCGTGAAAAAAATCCGCTTCCCCGAAACGTCTTCGTTCGGCATCAAGCCTGTCTCGAAAGAGGGTACGGAGCGCTTGGTTCGTGCGGCCATTGAGTACGCTATTTCGCACAACAAGCCTTCCGTGACCATCGTGCACAAAGGCAACATTATGAAGTTCACGGAGGGTGCCTTCAAAACCTGGGGCTATGAGTTAGCGGAGCGTGAGTTTGGCGACAAAGTGTACACCTGGGCCCAGTACGACAAAGTGCTAGCCAAGCAGGGCCAAGAAGTAGCCGACGCTCAGCAGAAAGCAGCGCTGGATGGTGGCAAAATTCTGATTAAGGACAGCATTGCTGATGCTTTCCTGCAGCAGATTCTGCTCCGCCCCGCCGACTACTCGGTGGTAGCTACCCTGAACCTGAACGGCGACTATATCTCCGATGCGTTGGCTGCTATTGTGGGTGGTATCGGTATTGCGCCCGGCGCCAACATCAACTACGTAACCGGCCACGCCATCTTCGAAGCTACCCACGGCACCGCACCTAAATACGCTGGCCTCGATAAGGTGAACCCCGGTTCAGTAATCCTGTCGGGTGCCCTGATGCTGGAGCACCTCGGCTGGCAGGAAGCCGCCGACCTGATCTACAAAGGCCTGGAAGCCGCCATTGCCTCGAAGCGCGTTACCTACGACTTCGAGCGCCTGATGGAAGGCGCCACCCTGCTGAAATGCAGCGAATTCGGCTATGAAATTATCAGCCGGATGTAATTTTACATACAGTTAAGGCACGAGAGAACCTTATCTAGTGCATCAAATAATCACGGCTTTTTTGTGAAAAATCAATCTAAAGGAGTTCACTTACCGGGCTTAAACGGAATTAGAGCTATTGCGGCTTTAGCAGTTGTATTCTCCCACATTAATATTGGTCTTGGCAACTTCAATCTACCCTCTTCCCCAAGTCTTGACCTTGCTGGGCACGGTGTTACAATGTTTTTTTCTCTTAGTGGTTTCTTGATCACATTTTTACTATTACTTGAAAAACAAAATAGCCAAATAAACATAAAAAAATTCTATTTTAGACGCGCACTAAGAATATGGCCTTTATATTTCTTATATTTAATTATATTTTTAATAACAGCATATATTTTTCAATTAATTAATTCAAAAACAATAGTTTTATTACCGTACTACTTAATATTACTTGCTAATATCCCACAAATACTTGGCACAGGCATAGAATACATAGGCCACTTTTGGTCTATTGCCGTTGAGGAACAATTTTACTTGTTTTGGCCCTTTCTTATTAAAAAATCAAAATATACACCTCAGAAAACTATTACAATTTTTATATTATTATATTTCACTATTAGATTATTTTTTAGATTTATTGAATACAAATATGGAATACAAGTATTATATTTAGCAATTCAGGTTAACCGCTTTGACTGCATGGCAATAGGTGGGTTGGGAGGGGTAATATATTTCAACAATAATGAGAAAGTTCTTCATATTATAAAATCTATACCTATTCAATTTTTAGCATGGACAGTAATATTACTACTTGCCTTTAACAAGTACCATGTCGCAAGTATTGTTGACCCAGAACTGATCAGCACAATAACAGTAGTAATAATAATAAATGTTTGCAGCAACGAAAAAACACTTATAAATTTAGATAATTTTATATTTAATTTTTTAGGAAAAATATCGTATGGTATATACGTAATTCATCCTTTAATTATTTTTTTATATTCTCGTTTATTAAATACTTTTTCATTACATAACAATTTAAAATATTCATTAATTTATGTCGGAGTTCCTATTTTAACAATTTTTTTATCTTATTTATCATACGAATTTTATGAAAAGAAATTTATATTAATTAAAGATAAATATGCTGTAGTAAAAAGCTCGAACAGTAAAATTTAGGCGATGGTAATACAACACTGTGTAAACAACGTACTTGGTAGAATATAAAAGTTGCCAGCATTGTACTTTTTCGCACGCTCACCCATGATTACAAAAATAAATAATGTACTCATCACCCTCTACATAAAGTCCCAGTTACGTTAACAGTCAAGTTTTAGCCTTTTTAGAAGACATAATTGGAGCGATGACCAAAGTTCGAATGGGCTGTTGGGTGCATTGATAGGCAAGGGTACATGAAGAGATACATGATTGGATCAGTAGGATAGTCGAACGACCATAGTTGCCGCAGTATGGGTGACGTGAAGTTTTACTTATCACAAAACAGGGCATCCAATGGGTGCCCTGTTTCATTTCTAACAAATCTCCCCCACTACTCCCGCACCTTCAGATACTCAGCGGCGGCGGTATTTTTGGGGTTTAGGGCAAGGGAGCGTTTGTAGTGTTTGGTGGCTTGCTCCTTGTTGCCTAGCTCAGCGTAGGTTTCTGCGAGGCTGTCGTAGGTGTTGGCGCTTTCGGGGTACAGGCTCACGTTCAGCTTGAACACTTCCAGGGCGTCCTGGGGTTTGGCTTGCTTGAGGAGGTAGTAGCCCCAGGCGTTTACCTCCTGTTCGGGAAGCTGGTACTGGGGGTTCTTTTTCTTTTGCTGTTTTACTAGGGCACTGGCCTGCGCAAAGCCGCGCTTACGCAGCTCGTTGTGCAGCGTCCGGATGGTGGGTGGCAGGCCAAACCCCGTAATGGCGCGCATGTCGGGCAGGTAGTGGCTGGCTATTTCGTCCACGAAGTTATCGGGGTTGGCGCCTTGCAAATTGGTCAGCACGACGATTGCCAGCTCATCTTTGGGATACACGAACAAAGCATTGCGGCCCCCTCCTACCGGCGCCACGGCCGGGTGCTCAGCCCTGGAAATAGTGGGCCACCCCAGCGCGTAGCCGTTCAGAAAGCCGCTAAAGCCGCGCTGCGTGCCGTTGTTGAGGTTGCCGGGCGTCCAGAGGGTAGCGAGACTGCTGGTTTTCAGCAGCTGCCCTTGCTGCAGGGCTAGTACCCAACGGGCTAGCTCCTCGGCGGTAGAGTTGAGGCCGGCTGCCGTGCGCAGAAACGGCGGAAACATCTCAAACACATTTCGGAGCTGCTTGGAGCGGCCCATCTGCCCATCTACCATGTGGTAAAAGGTATAGCCCCGCGCGGCGTGTGGTATTACATTGTGCGCATCGCCAAACCCAGTACGTGGCATCCCGACCACGTTGAGCTGGCGCTCCTGGATAAACTGCGCGAAGGGCTGTCCGCTGAGCTTGTCGATGATTTGGCCTAGCAGCACGTAGTTGGTTTGGTTATAGGCGAATTTCTCACCGGGCTGGAAGCTCATGGGCTTGGTTTGCACCTGAGCCCAAGCCGCGCTGGCATTGGCCTCCGTCACCATGTCATCATCGTTCATGACCTCAGGCAGGCCCGACGTGTGCGTGAGCAGTTGCCGTACGGTTACTGGTTGCCAGGCAGCAGGTAGCCCCGGCAGATAACGCGACACGGGTGCGGTCAGGTCGAGCTTACCTTCCTCCACCAGCTGCATAACTGCTACGCCTACAAAGGCTTTCGTGATGGAGTTGATGGTAAACCGCGTGTGGGCCATTACCGGAATCGAGTCTTGCAGGTTAGCTAGGCCGTAGTGCTCCAGCTTCACAATTTTTCCCTGCCGGATTACGGCTAGCTGCAGCCCCGGAATCCGGAGTTGCTTCATTTTGGCTTGCACGAACCGGTCGAGGCTGTCGGGAGAGGTAGTGGCCTGGGCCACCGAAAAACTGCTCAGGAGCAGCAAGAGTAGTAGCCAGAAAGTACTCCCTCTTGTGATGGTGCGTTGCGCTTTCATACGTAAGATATCTTAGTACATCTAGTCTTTGCCTGGCACCTGCGTGGCGGCCTTGTGAGGAGAGAGATGTACAGAGCGTATATACAGTTGCCCGCATATTTAAATATACTTTCGCTTGGGCTACACCTCCAGCTTATTCGGGAGCTACAACCAGCAAACCGCCGGTAGTAAGGCGTTGGAGTTGCCCTCCTTAGTAGGGTTAGGAAAAGATGCTGGCGTATCTTGCAGCTTCATCTGGTACTGCTATATGCTTTCTTCTTTGCTGCGAACGTCATTTGGCCGCTTGCGGGCGGTGGGTTTTTTGGAGGGTATTTCCTTTCTGGTGCTGTTGGGCATTGCCATGCCATTGAAATACCTGGCGGGCCAGCCTGAGGCAGTACGCATAGTAGGCATGGCGCACGGCGTGCTGTTTGTACTCTATGTACTGCTGGTACTTCAGGTAGCCATTGAGCACAGTTGGTCGTGGCGGAAGGCGCTGCTGGCGCTGGTGGTGTCGGTGGTGCCGTTTGGGACTTTCTGGGCCGACAAGCGGCTGTTTCGCGAATAAGGGTACGCAGGGAGGTTTGAAGCGGAAGGGGAGCTAGGGCTTTTGCAGAGGATGTGGTGGTAGTGACGCCAAAAGTTTGTTACTTAAGGCAGAGAATATTTCTTTTCTCAGCACGTTCCTCATCCTACCACAACCAAAACCCTCTTACGCATGCACAAACCCCAATTATCCCGTCTTGCCTTGCTGGCAGCAATTGGCACTTTTTCCATGTTCAGCTGCAGCAAGGAGCAGGAGTCGGCCCCTAGCCAGTCGATTTCAGCTACCAAGCAAGCCCAGGTAGAAGAAGCTTACCCTGGCCAAACCGGTGAGAGCCGCGCTGGCTTCCTCGGTGGCCAATCCGTGGAGTATCGCGCTATTAATGGCGAAAACATTTATGAAGGCGATATTATCCTGACGGCTGAGCAGGTGAAGCTGGCGCAGGAAGCCCGCCCCGAAAGCGCCGGCCGCAACACGGGCCGCTGGCCTTCGGCCGTGGTGTACTATACTATTGATGCCGCGCTACCTAGCCAAACCCGCGTAACCGATGCCATTGCGCACTGGCAGACCAACACGGCCATTCGCTTTGTAAAGCGCACTACCCAGTCGAACTACGTGACATTCCGGGTAGGCTCAGGCTGCTCTTCTAACATTGGTATGATTGGCGGCCGCCAGTACATCAACCTGGCGTCGGGCTGCTCTACGGGCAATACCATTCACGAAATTGGGCATGCCCTAGGTCTGTTTCATGAGCAAACCCGCAACGACCGCGACAACTACGTAACCATTCTGACCCAGAACATCCAGGCGGGTTACGAGAATAACTTCGCCAAGTACTCTACCTCGGGCTACAGCGGCACTGATTACGGTGTCCTTGATTTCGGCTCTATCATGATGTACGGCTCGTTCTCGTTCTCCTCGAATGGCCAGCCAACCATCGTGAAAAAGGACGGCTCTACCTTCAACATCCAGCGCACAGCCCTTTCCAGCGGCGACAAAGTAGGCATCGACGCGATGTACTAGGTTGCTTCATGGCGCAAGCCTGGCAATAAAAAGGGGCACCCAATATTGGGTGCCCCTTTTACTTTTTCGGGTAGTTAATAATCAGGTATTCAAGATTTCGCCACCATTGGGGTGCAAGGCTTGGCCCGTGATGTACGAGGCATCGTCGGAAGCCAGAAACACGTAGCACGGACCGACTTCGGAGGGCTGGCCGGGGCGCTTCATGGTAGTGTCTTTACCGAAGGAGGCTACTTTATCGGGTGGGAAGGAGGCCGGGATGAGCGGCGTCCAGATGGGGCCGGGCGCCACGGAGTTCACCCTGATTTTCTTTTCGGCCAGTTGCTGGGCAATGGAGCGGGTGTAGGCCGTAATGGCGCCTTTCGTGGAGGTGTAGTCTACCAGCTGTTGATTACCACGGTAGGCGTTGATGGAGGACGTATTGATGATGGAGTCGCCTTCCTTCAGGTGCTCCAGCGCCGCGCGCGTCACGCGTACAAACGAGAAGAAGTTTACCTGAAACGTGTCTTCCCACTGCTGGTCATCTACTTCCGTAATGTCTTTACTTACGAACTGCTGGGCCGCATTATTTACTAGGATGTTCAGGCCGCCCAACTCCTGCACCGTCTGCTCTACAATGGACTGGCAGAAGTCTCGGTCGCGCAAATCGCCGGCGAGGGTAAGGCAGCGGCGACCTTCAGCTTCTACCAGCTGGCGGGTTTTGTAGGCGTCTTCCTCTTCCTCGGGCAGATAGGTGAAGGCTACATCGGCACCTTCGCGGGCAAAGTGCACGGCCACTGAGCGGCCGATGCCGGAGTCGCCGCCCGTAATGAGGGCTACTTTGCCTTGCAGCTTGTCGCTGCCCTTGTAGCCGGGCCGGATGTACTCCGGTTGCGGGGTCATTTCTTGTTCAATGCCCGGCTGTTGCTCTTGCTCTTGCGGGGGCAGGGTAGTTGGCTTGTTTTCCATAGGTAGTAAGAATAGTCGGAGCCTATAGCAACGAACGTACTACCCTAGGGTTATGGCTGAGCCTAACGAAAAGCGCCTCACTCCCGCCCTATTTCACCTTGGCTACCAGCCTATTGGCCGCTCATCAGCATCCGATACGAGCGCACCCGAGCTTCGGCATTCTGCCGAATGTTGTAATAAAACAGGGCGTAATCGGCAATATGAAAGGAGTGGCGCAGCTCCGGCCGGCCGGGCAGCAGGAAGCGTGGGTAGCCACTGCGCTCCGTAGGATGAATCCAGAGCAAGCCATCGTGCACTTTAGCATCTACCACGCGCTTATCTACGGAGTTGAAGCCATAAGGAACGCCACCAAGGTTCAGCCGAGCCGGCGCCGTAGCGGTGTCGCGCGTCCAGGTAAGCGGGTTTACGGCCACGCCGCCCGCAAAAGGCGGATACTCATTGCCCCATTCCACGGTATTCCAGCCTACGTAGCAGCCGGTTTGGGTAGAGTCTTCGCAGGGCCGCAGCACCTTATATTCTTCGGCCTTCACCTTAAACCCAATGAGGTAGGCTGCCACCAGCTGGCGGCGCAGTTTGGGGTCATTATCGAAGAACTCACGCAGCAACCGGGTGGTATGGTACGTTCCCTGGCTGTGACTGGCAATGATGATGGGCCGCCCGTGGTTGTAGGTATCGAGGTAGTAGCGGAAAGCGGTTTTCACGTCCTGGTACGCTAGCTCCAGCGCTTCCTTGCCGTTGTCGGTCTTCTCATCGAAAAATGAAAATAAGGTAGCCTGCCGGTAGCGCGGAGCATAGATGCGCGCCGTATTGTTAAACGCCGAGGCTTGCTTCCGGATGACACTGACGTCAGTGAAGTGGTTGACGCGCGCGTCTGTGAGGCTGGCATTCCACTGCTTGCGGCCGTAATAGGTGGTGGGGTGCACGTAAAACACGTCGGCCGGGGCGTCGCGCTGTTGGTCACGCAGGAGCGTGTTGCGCGGCACAGCATCAGCAGAGTCGCGGCGGTCAGGCAACGCGGCCCAGTTGTCTTCCATCCGGTAGTCGGGCGCCTCGGGCGTGGGGTAGCGGGTATATTCCTTGCCGGGCTTGATAACGTTGAGGCAGGAGCTTAGTGGCCATAAGGTTGCTAGCAGCGCGAAGGCACTGATTACGCGGATATGCATCACAGGAACTGAGAAAATCGGGGAGCTCAATAAACACCAACGCGCGCTCCAGGTTGCCGGTAGCGCGCGTTGGTCGTACAAAAATACGCAGGAACCCCATCAGTACCAGCGCCTAGGCCTCGGTGCAACCGAAACCCAGGGCTACCTACTCCGTGAAGGTATTTTCCAGGAGTCGCTCCTGGCGCAGGTACACAATTTTAAAGTTTTTATCGAAACGGACGCGCACCTGAGCAGTTGTCTGCTGGCGCTTCTGCATGGACTGGCGCAGGGCGCTGCTTTTCTCAATAAAGGTGGCCACCCGCGAGCCGTCGTTTACGGGTGGGCTCACCTTGAGGCTGCCCGGCTCAATAGCGGTTTGGCCTTCCAGAAACTCCGGGAAGTGCGACTTCTCCAGCTCCGCATTGATAGCCGCTGGCGTGGTGTTCTGCTGCAAGTAAAAGCGCTCTACCTGTGGGGCAAAGTAAGAAGCCGCAGAGAAAGGAGCCGCCTGCAAATCGGCGTAGTAGTTTTTGAGCACACCCTCAATCCGGGCCTGGGCGGCACTTTCGTCAGCGGGCGAAGGGGCCGCTGGTGTGGCGGGCTCCGTGGTAGCAGCCGGGGCCGGTGTAGTTACGGGTTGCGAGGCTGAATCGGGGCGAGTGGTAGTGCTAGGAGGCAGAACTGGAGCAACCCGGATGGTTTCGGGTGCGGCGGCTGGAGCTAGCTCAATTTGCTCCGATTGGGGGCCTTCCTCGGGACGGGTAGCCAGAGAGTCGGCGGCCGTTACGCTAGTGCTGGTCAGCCGCTCCGATTCCCGGTCGCCGAGCATTAGGTAGGCTACTAGCCCTAGCAAGGCCAGAATACCACCGATAATCAGGATGGTGCTGAGCGGACTTTTAGTAGGGGCCACGTACGGTTCGTCTTCTACTACCTCTCGTATTGGGGCAGTGGTAGGTGGTGCTATAAACTCATCATCGCGCGAGGGCGAGGTGCGGGGCCGACCGGCCTCCAGCGGGTGCGACAGGCCCGGCGTATTAGATGGTGGGGTGGGCGGCTCGGCCACATACGGCGCCGTAAGAGGCCGTGAGGTTGTCACGGGTGGCAGCATGGGGTCTTCTACCGGCCCTACCTTAGTGGCAGGCGCTGGTGCAGGCGGTATAACGGGCGATGCAGGCGTAACCGGCGGCACAACGGGCGGTGCGGGGTTAGGCTCTATATACGTCATCGGGATGCTGCCTTCCAGCCCTGCTATAGCCGGCGGAATCAGCGGTGTAGCCGCAGGCGGCGGGCTGGGGGCTTCTGGCGCGGGCGGCGTTGGCGGCGAGATGGGGGCAACCGGCGCGGGCGGCGGTGCTGGCGTGGGTGCAGCCGCTGCCTCGCTGAAGAGGAGCTTTTTTTTCAGGGTTTCAAACTCCTGGGGCGTAATGGTGCCGGCATCCAGCCACTCTTTCAGCTGGCGCAGGGTATCGAGGGGAGAGGGGTCTTTGTCCATGGGAGAGAACCGCCCGCAGGCGGTGGGAATAGCTTACTTCCGGTCGAGATTGGTGAGGCGGGCGCGGCGACGCTCCAATTGCGCTTTACGCAATTCAGTGAGCTTTGCGTTGTCGAGGAGCTTCACCGAATCGGCTGCCGACTTCAGCTTGTTCTCCTCGTTCTGCTTTTTCAGCTGCTCAATCTTCTCCAGATTAGACTTGGTGGTGTTGGCCAGCGTTACGCGCTCCTTTTCCAGCTTATCTTTTTCTTTCTCAGCGGCGCTCAGTTGCTTTTCGGCTTCGGCAATCTGCTCGCGGTAGGCTTTGGTGCGGGCGGCGGCGGCAAAGCTCTGCACAATGTTGCGTAGCGAGCTGAACTCAGATGCCGTGCCAGCAGCCGACAAAAACGAATCGGGACCCATGGCAGCCCACACCGAGAGCTCCGCCACAGTATCAGAGGGTGCCGTGACCGTAGAATACAGGTCGATGAGCTTCCCCGTGACGCTGGACATGGGCACTTGCTTGGCCGTCAGCACGTCCTTCTTGCCTACGCCAAAGGTGCCGTCGCCTTTCATCCGGATGTTGTAGGTGTCCTTCAGCCACGACTGCCAGTAGTCGCGCGTCCATTGGGCGGTGCCTTCTACTTGCACTTTCAGGGCATCCCGCTCGCGTTTCTCGTAGTTGACACTGCTGGTGCGGGTGTCGTAGAGTTGGGCCTTAGCCAGCGTAGGCAGCAACAGGGCTGCTACGGCAAGCAAGAGTATAGTGAGCCGGTTCATGGCAATAGATACGTTAGAGGTGAAATATGCTGGTTGGCAGCTACTCAGATACCATGCCGGTCGAAGGAGGCCTGCAAATCTTGTTGCATACCGGCAAACCGGCGCACGGCGGCCTGTACAAACTCGTCGTCAAGGAGCAGATGGATGTCTTCTTCGCCGGTCAGGTCCAGCTCGCTTACCTTGTAGGTTTGCTCAAAGGGACCTTTTTCGAGCTTAATCAGGTATTTGCCGTTCCAGCTGAACAGCGTGATTTTCGCATCGGGGTGCGGTATAATGGCGAGCTGACGCATACGGGAGGAGCGAAAGATTGAACTCGCGAAGATAGGCAGCCTGCCCCAACCACACCTGCAAAGCTCAACATAACTTCGGCGGAGTGGCCGCGTACATTTTTCGTCTACCCTCGGGTAGCTTGTTGTATCCTTAAGTCATTTACCATCATGCCACAAGGAGATAAATCAGCCTACACCGACAAGCAAAAGCGGCAGGCCGAACACATTGAAGAAAGCTACGAGAAGCGCGGCGTATCGGAAGAAGAAGCCGAGAAGCGCGCCTGGGCTACCGTGAACAAGCAAGACGGTGGCGGCAAGAAGAGCGGCTCCGGCCGTAAGAAATCGTAACCAGCACTAGCCTTACTACACACACAAAGCCCCGGTTTCTGAAGCAGAAGCCGGGGCTTTGTGTGTGTAGTAAGGAATCGGAAGTTAGCCTATACCAGCTTCAGAATAACGTATAGCGAGGCGCTAGAAATGACCACCCACAATAGTACCCCGAGCGTGAAGGGCTTCGGCCCCACGGCTCTGATGGCCTTTAGGGAAAGCCCGGCACCAATGAAAAATAGTGTGACCGTAAGCCCTAGCTTGGCCAGCTGCACCAGGTAGGGCGCCACCACATGAGTAGCGGGCATATAGGTATTGAGCAGCATAGCGGCAACGAACCCCAAGATGAAGTAGGGAATTTTCACCTTCACATCTGGCTGCCGAAAGGCCCATGCCGTGCCCAGGGCCACCGGAATAATCCAGAGGGCGCGGGCCAGCTTAACGGTGGTAGCTACTTCGAGCGCCTGGGCGCCATATGCGGCGGCGGCGCCTACTACTGAGGACGTATCGTGAATGGCAATGGCGCACCACAGGCCAAATTGCGTTTGGCTCATGCTGAGCGCGTGCCCAATTAGCGGAAATAGAAACAGAGCTATGGCATTCAGCACAAACACGGTGCCGAGCGCCATCGACATTTCTTCTTCCTTAGCCCGCAGCACAGGTCCTACCGCGGCAATGGCGCTTCCGCCACAGATAGCTGTGCCACAGGCAATGAGGTGGGTTACGGGCCGACCGAGCTTGAGCCATCTGCCCGCGAAATAACCCAGTGCGAGCGTTCCAACGATGGAAACTACTGTGAACAGCAACCCTTCGCGCCCGGCTTGCACGGCCGCGTGCGCATTCATACCAAAGCCCAGCCCGATAACCGAGTACTGCAACAGCTTGGCCGTGAACCGACGCGTGTAACTCAGGAACGGATTCCCAACGGTTTGCGCCAATACGAGGCCTAGTGCCAGCGCCACCGGCGGCGACGCCCAGGGTGTAAGGCAAAACACCAGGAACACCGCAAACACTGTCGGCGGCAGCCACATGGGGCGGGTGGTTGGCGGCGCGGTGGGGGATAGTGTGGCTGGAGCTGGGTGAAGGCTGGCAGCCTGAGGGTGCGGCTCCGGCGCATCAACAAAGGCTGAGGCTGGAACGGGGGGGTGGGTGGACTTCATGGGTGGGCGGCAATACTTGTTCAAAAGTACGGCAGCCCTTCCCCTATCGATAATCTTAAAAGGTTATAGGCAATTACTTTAGGTTATACTGAAGCTGGGCATACCGCAGAAACCGCTCGGCGGCCCTAGGCAATGGCTGCCCCTGAACCCACAGCGCCTCGAAGTTGCGCGGCAGCTCCAGGCCCTCAATAGGCACAATTTCCAGCAGGCCCGCTTCTAGTTCCCGTGCTAGGGCCCTGCGCGACACAAACCCCAGGGCTTCGGGCGCCGCCTCGAGGTAAGATTTAATGGCTTCGGTGTTGTCGAAATAGAACGCCACTTGCAGGTCGGTGAGCTTGATTTTCTGCTCGCGCAGGCCAAACTCCAGCACTTCTAAGGTGCCTGAGCCCCGCTCCCGCAATACCAGCGGGTGCGCTATGGCTTCCGGAAGCGACATGGGCTGCGCAGGTGGGCCGCCTGGGGTGGCCCGGCGCACGGCTACTAGCTCATCGGCCAGCAGTGGCTCGTAGTGCAGGTCGCGGCTTTTAGAGCGGCCTTCCACAAAGCCTAGGTCGAGCTGGCCGTGCAAAATGGCCTCCGCAATTTGCTCGGAGTTGCCGTTGAGTAGCGTCAGCTCTACCTGGGGGTAGCGTTTCTGAAAACCGGGCAAAATGCCAGGCAGTACATATTGAGTTAGCGTGGTGCTGGCCCCGAGCCGAAGGCGGCCGGCGGCTTCGCTGTGCAGGTTGTGCAGCTGCTCCGTGAGTTGTTCGTGCAGCTGGGCTACCGCATCGGCGTGGGCCAGCAGCAAGGTACCGGCCTCGGTCAGGCTCACGCGGTTGCCGCGGCGTTCAAACAGGCGCTGCCCGTAGGCGCGCTCTAGCTCCCGAATGTGCTTGGTAATGGCTGGCTGCGAGATATAGAGCTCCTGTGCTGCCTTGGTAAAGCTCAGGTGCCGGGCCACCGACTGGAAAACGCGCAAACGAAAATCGGGCATGGGCGCAAGGTACGCGGCAGAATAGCACCGGAAAAGGGCGCAGAAACCGCTACCCTTCCCTGCCATGCTGAGCATGGCGTTCGGCTTGGCTTGACGCAGGCCGCATTTCACGACCGGCCGCTTCTGCCTACCTTGCTTTCCCCTTACTTCAGCCCACATGAAAAACTATTTTCTGACGGTACTGGCCTTCCTGCCCCTAGGTGCCGCCGCCCAACCAACCGTATACACCCCTGAGCTGCTCTGGAAACTGGGCCGCCTGGGCGAAATGCAGGTGTCGCCGGACCGCAAAACGGTGGCCTACACCGTCACGCGCTACAACCTCAGTGAAAACAAAGGCAACTCCGACATTTGGGTGGTACCCGTGGCCGGCGGCGCAGCCAAGCAACTGACCAATACGCCTGATTCTGAAAACACATTGAACTGGCGCCCTGACGGCAAGCTCACGTTTATTTCCGGTGAAGGCGGCTCCGACCAACTGTACGTCATCAACCCCGATGGCTCGGGCAAGCAGAAGCTCAGCGAGTTCAAGGAAGAAGGCTTGGCCAACCTTAAATACGCGCCCAAAGGCAACTTTATCCTCTACACCCAGGACGTGAAAACGGGCCAGACGGTACAGGAGATGTTCCCGGATTTGCCCAAGGCCGATGCCAAAATCATTGATGACCTGAACTACCGCCACTGGAACGCCTGGGACGACTACAAAGCCTCGCACGTGTTCTTCCAGCCCCTAGGCACTGATGGCCGGCCAACCGGCTACGGCAAAGATGTAATGGCCGGTGAGAAATTCGACTCGCCGCTGCAGCCCCTAGGGGGCTCTGAGCAGCTAACCTTCTCGCCCGATGGCTACCGGCTGGCCTACACCTCGCGTAAGCTCACGGGCAAGGCCGAGGCCGAAAGCACCAACTCCGACATCTACCTCTACGACATTCGGGAGGGTAAAACCCTGAACCTGAGCGAAGGCATGGGCGGCTACGACACCGAGCCCGTCTTCTCGCCCGATGGCACTAAAGTGGCGTGGCTGAGCATGGCTACCCCCGGTTTTGAGTCGGACCGCAACGGGATTGTGGTGTATGATTTCAAAACCAAGAAGCGCGAAGACATCACGAAAGGCTCGGAGCAGACGGCCGCCAACATTCGCTGGAGCCCCGATGGCAAAACCATCTTTTTCGTGAGCCCCCTGGAAGGTACCGAGCAGCTGTTTTCGGTGGCTAGCAAAGGCGGCAAAGTAAAGCAGCTAACCAAAGGTGCCTTCAACTACAACTCCTTTGAGCTGACCGGCAACGACGTGGCCATCGTGAATAAAACCACCCAGGCCCTGCCCGCCGACCTGGTGCGCGTAGACCTGAAAAGTGGCCGCGAAACGCCACTTACTACCATCAACCAGCAGGAGCTGGCCGGCATTAAAACCAGCAAAACCGAAGCCCGCTGGGTGAAAACCACCGACGGCAAGCAGATGCAGGTGTACGTTATCTATCCGCCCGATTTCGACCCGAGCAAAAAGTACCCAGCCCTACTGTACTGCCAGGGCGGCCCGCAAAGCCCCATTACGCAAAGCTTCTCGTACCGCTGGAATTTCCAGCTGATGGCGGCTCATGGCTACATTGTGGTGGCCCCCAACCGCCGTGGCCTGCCCGGCTTCGGCACTGAATGGAACAACAGCATCTCCGGCGACTGGGGCGGCCAAGCCATCCAGGACTATCTCTCAGCTATTGATGCCGTCAGCCAGGAGCCGTACGTTGACAAGGCGCGCCTGGGCTGCGTAGGTGCTTCGTATGGCGGCTACTCGGTGTACTACCTCGCCGGCAAGCACGAAGGCCGCTTCAAAACTTTCATTGCCCATTGTGGCCTCTACAACCTCACCAGCTGGTACCCTAGCACCGAGGAAATGTTCTTTGCCAAGCAGGACATTGGCGGCGCCCCCTGGGAAACGCCGCTACATAAATCATACACCGATTTCAACCCCCAACAGTTCGCCAAAAACTGGGACACGCCGCTGCTCGTGATACATGGCGGTAAGGATTTCCGGGTGCCGGAGGGCCAGGGCATGGAGGCATTCGGTACGGCTCAGCTCCGAGGCATACCTAGCCGGTTTCTGTACTTTCCCAATGAAGGCCACTGGATCAGCAAACCCCAAAACTCGGTGCTCTGGAACCGCGTGTTTTTTGAGTGGCTGGGCCGCACCCTCAAGCCTGAGGTTCAGGCCGCTAAATAGACAATAGCAGTTCTTGAATTTTAAACGGGACACTACCGCTGAGCTTCCTCAGCGGTAGTGTCCCGTTTTATTTTTTAACCTGATGAATTTGTATTTATTTACCACAGCAGCAGCTCTTCCTACCCCTAGTGTATGTGGTTACGTTTTAGCTTTACCTTCCTTCTGGGCTGGTGGTTGACAGGGTGCGTAAGCACCTATGCTGCACCTGAGCCGGGCAAGCTCCTCCGCGACACGCTTCTGCTGAAAGACCCGAAAGGGCCGCATATTTCTGAAGCCTACCGCTATTACACCGAGCCGTTCAGTGTACCACCCGACCCCAACCAGGTAGAAGCGCAATGGCGGGCGGGCAAATTTAAGCCCGGGCCCTGGCACAAAACCCTTAACCTAGGGCTGTTGCATGAGCGTGTTTGGATGCGGCTAACGGTGCGCAACACCGAGGCCCAGCGCCTGCGCTACTTCTGGAGCATTTTCAACTTCACTGATAGCGCCGCGCTGTATTGCCGCCGCCAGGGCGAAACCACCTTTAAGAAGGTGGCCGCCTCCAGTTCCTGGGTTCCGGCCTCGGAGCGGCCAGTTCCCGCTCGTTCCCTGAGCTTCCCCTTTACCCTAGCCCCTCACGAGACGGCAACCCTGTACCTGCGCATCGATCTGCACGCTGGTGCCCTCTACCTGCCTACTTACATCGAGACGGCCGAGCACTTCTTGGCCTGGGAAATGAACTTCCCCTTTGAGCGGCATTGGGTCTGGATGCTGGGTTTTTACTTAGGCAGCGCCCTCTTTGCGCTCGTGCTTTTCGCCTTCCTCCACGACCAAATTTATATCTGGTACGTGGCGTATGTGGCGTGCGTATTGTTGTTTTTGATGATGGAAGATGGCCTGGATGCCATGCTACTGCCCACCAGCTTGTACCGGCTGATCTGGACGGTAGGCCAATTCAACTTTATGGTGCTGGCAGCAGCGGCGGGCATCCATATTATGCAGTTGTTCTTGCGGCTGCGCGGCGGCTGGCCCCGCTTGTATTGGAGTGGCCGTTGGTTGGCGCGGGTAGCGGTGCTTTTTGTTGTGCTGTATGCCAGCCTGTTTCCGTGGGCCGTGCGCAACAGCCCGGAGGTGTTACAGGTATTGAATACCACCCGCGAGCTGGTACTGCTGGCTCTGTTCGGCTATAGCTGGGCTACTCTGCTGATTGTGGTGCGTACGCGGCGGTGGGGCCAACTGGCGGCGTATTACATGCTCACATTCTTTTTCTTTTCCAGTGGCTTTGCCATTTTCTGGAGCAACCACGTGGGGTTGAGCAGCTTCAACCCCATCTATCCTAATCCGCTGGCGTGGGGCCTGTTTCTGGAGTTGCTGGTGCTGAGTGCCCTGCTCACGGGCCGCTTTCGGCACACACTCAAGCAAAACGCCGACTTACGTATTCGGGAGCTGCGGCAGCGCAACGAGCACAGCGCCCTGCTCATTGCGGCCCAAGAAGAAGAACGCGAGCAGCTGGCCCGGGAGCTACACGATGCACTGGGCCCGAACTTGGCCGCGCTGCATCTGGCCTGGCAGGGTCCGGCGGTTCGGCAGGCACTGGCCACCTCCCCCGAAGCGGCCAATGCGGGCAAACAAGCCGAGCTGCTGCTCCGACACCTGCGTGACGAGGTACGCACCTACAGTCACGCCCTGCTACCTGCCGAGCAAGGACAAGACAGCCTGGCTGATTCTGTAGCTGCCTTAGGCGAACTGCTCAACCTCTACGGCAACCCCATGGTGGAGGTCCACTGTGATGATGGCCTGGATGAGCTACCCCTTCAGATTCAGAAAGCGGCTTACCGCATTGCCGCCGAGCTGCTCAACAATGCCGTGCGCCACGCCCGCGCCAATACCGTTACGGTGCAGCTGCAACGCCAGCCAACCGCCCTGAGCATAACCGTAGAAGACAACGGCCGGGGCTTCGAACAGGATAAGCCGTATGCTGGTATCGGACTGCGGGGTGTGCAGGCACGCGTGAACTACTTGCACGGCCAACTTTCTATCCGCAGCTCCCAACAGGGCTCTTGCATTGAGGTGCTACTACCCTGCTGATAGCAGCTCATATACTTCAAGGGCCTAGGTTGAGCTGAGCAACTTTCAGCAAAACGCCAGCCTGAGTATGAGTGGGCTTGGCTCTTGGCAGGGCAACCTCTTGTGAGGGTTTACCGTGTGCGGCACCCTAGGCGCTTACTTCAGCACGGCTTCCGTGACTTTGCCTATATCACTGCTGACTTTCTGGATAAACTCCAGCTGCTCATTCAGCAGCGGATCAGTGGGGGGCGCAGCGGCGGCGGAAGCGGCCGGAGCCTCCGGGCTAGCGGGCGCCTCCGGCTGCTGCGGATCGAGGCGGCGAAGGCTACGGTGCAGGGCTTGCTGGGCCTGGCGCAGAGCTTTTTGGCCGGCAGCGGGCAGTGAGGGGCGCATATCGCCGGCTAGCACCGCGGAGGTAATGGAGGCCACATTGGAAGACAAGATGTGATTGAGCACCACAAACTCGTGCACCTCGGTGGGCCGGTGCTGCTTGGCGCGCGGCTCCGACATCATGCGCTGAAAGGCCGCACTCAGGTTGGCAGAACTTACATACACATCTTTCCGGGCCAGCTTGTAATCCAGCACGGCCACGGCCGAGCCGCTGAGCGCTTCCTGCAACGTGCGGAGGTAGTGCAGGTTGGCGCGCAGTACGGCCTTCAGGTGGTCGTGCAACTGCCCCGACTCCCAGTTCGGAAACAGCAGATAGCCCGTTGAGAAGGCAATAAAGCAGCCCAGCACCGTATCAAACACCCGTTCTTCTACCACCTGCACATAGCCCAGCCCCAAGAAACTAAACAGAATCAGGATAAAGGGCGTCATGAACGTGACGGTTACTAGGTAGTTGATGCGCGCAAAGCTGAAGGAAACTAGCATGCATACCACCAGCAAGGCCAGCAGTACCATATGGTCAGAAATCAGCCAGAGCATAGCGGCGCCGAGGGCTCCGCCCATCAGAGTACCTAGTACGCGCTGCACGTTGCGCTCTTTGGTGAGGCTGAAAGCGGGCTTGAGCATGTAGGTGATGGTCATGAGTACCCAATAGCTATGAGTACCAGGCAGCACCTGCGTTATCAGGAACCCAATAAGGCAGGCCACAAACATGCGCGCGGAATGCCGAAAAATGCTCGACTGCGGCGTCAGGTGGTCGCGGAGCTGCTTGAGGTCGAAGCGTTGGTGCGCCACGAACCGCCCGAACTCCAGCTCTCGGCCAATGGGCGCCTTAGCCGTCGTATCGAAGTAAGCCCGTACATCCTGGAGGCGCTGCGTGAGGTTGCGCAGGTTTACCAGAATCTTTTTGAGCATGAGCGTGTAGCCGGGTTTGCTAGGGTCCTCGAGGGCGTCAATCCGGAGCTTGAGGTTTTCGAGGCCGGCCATCAGGTCGCGGCCGGAGGTGTAGCCGTGGTTGGCCTGAATGGCAAAGCCGATATTTTCCAGCTCGGCGGCGCACTGCTCAATTTCCCGGGCAATTACATCCAGAATACCGGTGCCCTCAAACCGCTGATGCAGGGCACTGTAATCGTGGTAGGTAATGGTAATCTGCTCGTAGAGGTCTACTACATCTACAAACGTGAGCACCAGCCGTCGGCCCGTGCCGGTCGATTCGCTCATGAGTTGCCGGGTTTTGAACAGCAGCTCGCGCACGGCATCCTGCTTTTCATTTACCGAAACCTGCTTGGCTAGTAGCTGCCGGTAATCCTGCTCCAGGTTGGTGCCCGTGCGGTAGAACTCGGCCTTAAGGCGCAGAAAGTCGGCAATGGTACGGATACAGTCGCCGAGGGCTTGCTGGGCCGGGCGGTACGGCCGCAACCGATCAAACAGCACCGTAACGCACAAATACCAGAAGCCGCCCGCTACAATTAGGGCCGCGTACGGGAGCACCTCCGCTGGTGCCAAAGGTCGCTCCAGCATCAGGATAATAACCAGTAGCCCAGCCGTACCTACCCCGCCGGCCCGGTTGCCATACACCAGCAGCATGGTAAACACAAAGCTGGCTACTACCACCTCTGCGCCCAGCAACCACTGATACGGGTGCAGAAAACCGGTAATGAGGGCCATTATTCCGATAAGCGCCGTGGCTGCCAGCATGCCGTTGCGCTTGTGCACCATCGGGCCCGGCGCATCGGTCAGGCTAACGCACACCGCGCCCAACGATACCGTTAGGCCCGTTACTAGGTCGCCTACGCTGCCTAACACCAGGCCGGGCAGCAGAATGGAAAGTGTGGTCCGCAGACCATCGGAAAATTCCTGGCTGGAAAAGAAGTACTGAAAGGAACGTACCCGTTCGTTCATGATAGCCGCGCCGAAAGTAAGACCCGGCTTATACGCACGAGGCCCGGTTCGGGAGGGAAAGGTACAACAGTCCAGCTAGTCAACCGGCGCCAAATCGGAATTTGCGGGGCCATTCATAAGCTTGCCCAACGCATTGAAGCGCGAGCCATGGCACGGGCAGTCCCAGCTTTTTTCCAGGCCGTTCCAGTGCACCACGCAGCCCAGGTGGGGGCAAATGGCCGAGCATTCGTGGGTTTTGCCTTTGGTGTCTCGGTACACAGCCACTTTCGTGATGCCACGGCGCAGTACGGCTCCGGTACCTGGTGCAATATCAGCCTCGGTGCTCACATCGCCTCCCGTGAGCAGGTCGGTGTACTCAGCGGCTACGTTTACGTTTTCGCGCACGAACTCCTTCACTGATTCCGGTTTCAGCGTTACCCGGCCTGGGTCATACAGCTTGGCCCAAGGATTTTCGCGGCCCAGAATCAGGTCGGTGATGATGATGGGGCCGAGCGTACCGTGGGTCATACCGTGGCCCGAGTCGCCGGTGATGATGTAGATATTCTCTGCATCCAGCGGGTTGCGGCCCGCGTAGCCGAGCCCGTCATTGGGTTCCATCACCTGTCCCGACCAGCGAAAGTCGATTTTACCGGCTGTGGGGAAGTGTGCTTCTATCCAAAACTCCAGACAGCGCAGGCGGTCTGCGGGGTCGTCTTCCTGTCCGGTTTTGTGGTCTTCGCCGCCCACAATCAGTAGGTCATAGTCGGCGTTTTCTACCTCCTGCAGTCGGATGTAGTGATAGGGGTCGGCAGTATCCCAGTACAGCGCTTTGGTTATCGAGCCTTTCGGGACGCGGGCACCTACCACGTAGGTGCGGTACGGGCCCTGCTTGGTGTGCATCACTACTCGGTCATTGAAGGGCGTGTTAGTGGCTACTACCACCGCTTGCGCGCGCACCTCTTTGCCTCCTGAAGTGACCACCCTAGCCTCCTTGCCGCCGTGAACCTCCTCCACGTGGGTTTTCGTGAAAATTTGGCCGCCTTGCTCTTCAATAGCGCGTACCAAACCTGCTAGGTACTTTAGAATGTGAAACTGGCCTTGGTTTGGAAAAACAAGGCACTCACCGGTCTGGAACCCTTGGGCGCCGGCATCGGGGAGGCGTTTTACATTCTTGAGGCCAGCCCGGTGCGCGGCTTCCAGCTCCTCGTCTAGCTCCTTGGGTGTGCCGCTCTGGGGCAAAAACAGGTAGCCAGGCAGACGAGTAAAGTCGCAGTCAATATTTTCCTTCTTGACAATTTGCTCGATGCGGTCGACGGCGGTTTGATGGCTTTCGGCAGCTAGGCGCGCGCCCTCCTGGCCAAAGAGCTGTTCCAGGGTCGAATACCGATCATCCAGTGCGAAGCTCAGGTGGGCCGTGGTACGCCCCGATTCGCCGCTGGCCAGCTCGCCATCTTCCAGCAACACTACGTGTTTGCCCTCTAGGCCCAGCAAATAAGCGGTGGTAAGGCCAGAAATGCCGCCCCCTACTACCACCACATCGGCCGTCAGATTTTCGCGCAAGGCTTGGAAGGAGGGCAGTGGGGCCGCCGTGGAAAACCACGAGGAAGTAGTAGCACCGGACGTTTGGGTAGGGTTGGGCTGGGGCATAACGGCAGTTGGTCAAGGTTCAGGATAGAAGTCCTCTGACGTACGCCTCCTGCTCAGCTGGGGTTAAGGTCGAGCTTGAGGCTGAAACCAGTTTGGGTACGGTTTCAGCCTAGCGGGCACCTAGTACAGAATGTCCTCTATTGGCTCCAGCTTGTTGGGCACTTCCGTTTCGCCTAGCATCTGGCGCAGGTCTATTTCAATGGAGCGGCAGATGGCCGTCATGGGCACATCGTTCATGTTGTTTTCGAAGGGGTTTTCGCTGTTGTGTCCCACCGTTTCGATGGTGGAAAACACCCACGACACCAGCACGGAAAAGGGCACCGTAAGCCAGATGTGGTTGGGGCCCATTTTGGCAAATTCCGTTACCAGCCCTAGGGGCATAACGGCCGTGAACAGGTACACGAACAGCATGCTAAAAAAGGCGTACTGACGCGGAAAAGGCGTGTTCTTGATTCGCTCGCAGCCACCCTGCAGGTTGTAGAGCACCTCAATGGTGTTCATCATGGTCACGTGCTGGAAATCGTTGAGCAGGCCTCGCTCCTCCCGCAACATCCGGAGGGCGGCGGCCTGTTGTCGCAGGATTTGAGCCGCCGGGTTGGCCGTTTGCCGCAGCCGCTCCGATTCTTCTTCATCTAGGAAAGGCGCTACGGCGGCATCCCACTGCTCAGGCTGGCGCCGCAAATGAATGCGCAAGGCGTTGCACCACGCAATTTGGCGGTACACCAGGCGGCGGTGGCGGTCGGTCAGCTCCTCGGCGGTAGCGGCGGGCGCATCAATGCCGGGCGCATCCACCACGGAGGTAATAAACTCTAGAATCTGGACGGCGGCCGTGCGGCTGCTGTTCACGATGCCACCCCACAGCTGCCGCCCCTCCCAGAACCGGTCATAGGAGCCGTTATTTTTAAAGCCTATATAAAAAGCCACCGCCGTACCCAGCGTAGCCGCCGGTTGCCACGGAATTGCTACCGAATGGAAATTCAGAGGCCCGTACACGATGCATACCAGCAGGCTATACACAGTGAAAATCACGATGGATTTCCAGCCAAGTTTCCAGATAATATGCAGGCGGAGATTTTCGCGGATGTACACAAGCTAAGCGTTAAGAGACCAGAGAATATGGTAAACGGCAAGATAGAATTCGGCCATTAACCTCAGATTAAACCACGTTAATGGCCTTACGTCTTCTCTGCCCTTACGCAACAAAGCCCCTTTACAGCCGAGTTACATTCCAGATCATTTACCTAGCTAGTCCAGCACTATACCCATCAGGCGCATCAGTTGGCTGGCGTTGAAGGAGCGGCACACACCCGGGGTCAGGTGGTAATCAAAGTGCAGCGTACCGTCGGGGTTGAGAAACGAGTTGAAGCTCACATTGCGTACGTGCTCAGGCAGTTCCTCTTCCAAAGCAGCTAGCTCCAGATCGTGGGTACTGATAAGGCCGCTGGCGGGCCGCTGGTGCAGCTGGTGTACCAGCGCCCGGGCTCCGCGGTGGCGGTCCTCGGAGTTGGTACCCTTCAAAATTTCATCTAACAGATAGAATACGGGTAGGCCCCTGGCTTCGCTGCCCGGAGCTGTTAGGTCGAGTAGCAGGCGCAAGCGCTTCAGCTCGGCATAGAAGGAGGAAGTGCTTTCGGCCAAGTTATCGTTGGTACGCATGGCCGTGTACACCTGCGCCGGGCCGCACTCAAATGTAGCGGCGGGCACTACCGCGCCGGCCTGCGCCAGCACCAGATTCAGGCCCACGGTGCGCAGAAACGTGCTTTTGCCCGCCATGTTGGAGCCCGTGACTACCACCGTTTGGCCAGACCCAGCCATATGGAAGTCGTTGCGCACGCCGGTTTCAGCAAACAGTAATGGATGGCCCAATTGCTCGGCCGTTACCGTGAGGGCAGCGGCCGTTACGGCAGGCTCCGCAAAGCTGGGGTTGGCGGCCCGGAAAGCGGCTAGGCTCACCAGCGCATCCAACTCGGCCGCGGCCTCCAGCAGCGGCTCCAGCCCGTGGTGCAGGCGGCGTTTCCAGCGCTCCAGCTGCCACATGCCCCACAAATCCCAGAGCAGCAACGCATTCAGTACGCCCGCCACCGCCGGGTTTTGCCGCGCCGAAAACCAGCCGGATACGGCCGATAAGCGACCTAGTAACTTGGCTGCGGCCGTACCACCCGTATCATGCAGCACGCGGTGCAACCGGCGTAGGGCAGGACTTTGCCAATTTCCGGCTTCAAACAGGGCGAGTTGGTCCTGCGCGGCCCGCAGCGCATCGCGCATGATGGTGACGTGCTCGTAGTATTGCAGCCGGATGGTGGCGAAGCGGGCGTTGAGGGCAGCGGTAAGCAATAACGCCAGCAGTGGCAGCGTGCCGTAGCCATTCAGGGCGGCCACAACGGCACCAACTGCCAGCACCGGGAGCAGCACCAACAAGGGCAAGAGCCAAGCTCGGGAGGCAAAAAAATCTGGTTCGCGCAGCCACGCGGCAAACTCTCTGGGGTCCGATTCCTGGCGGGGGTAGTGGCGGGCGCGGGCCTGCCATTCTTGCTGCCAGGCTATATCGGGCGCTAACTCGGCCGTAGCCTCCTGCCGTTCACGCACGGTTGCGGGTGTGGCGGGGGCTAGCAGCCAGCCGGCCAGCCAATCCTGGCCTAAGCGGGACGTGCTGCGGTTTAGCAGCTGGAACAGGGAATGGTCGCCGAATACATCTAGGTCAGCGACGTAGGGGTGCTGGGCATCTAGGTAGCGGCGGCCGGGGTCGAAGCCGCGCAGTTGCCCCTGTAGGCGCGCCAGTTCGTCGTGGTTTAGCTGCTTTAGCAGGCGGTGATGCTCGCGCTCATACCCCACCTGCGTGTGCCAGCGCACCAGCCCAATAAACGCCAGATATGTGCCCACTACCACTCCAACGCCGGCTCCCACGTTGCCGTTGCTAAACAGCAGCCATGCCCACACGCCAGCCGCCAGAAACAGCGCTACCCTCACCAACGACACCAACCGATGCCGGCTGGCGAAGTAGTTTTCGCGCTCGGTGTGCCGCGCAATGGCATCCTGAAATAACTCCGCCGGCGCGACGGAAAACAAACGAAACTCGGGAGAGGTGGGCACGGCAACAGCAACAGGTGAAGCCGCGAAGGTACGGCGCGGAACCGCAAGCCCGGAAGGCAGCCGCCCACCGAGCAGAACTATGTAGCAGGCTTTAGTGCATCAGCAACCCTAGCGAAATACTCTATTTTAGTAGCGCAGCTGAAACTCTGCTCGGTGCTGGTGCGGTTCTTGCGCCAGTGTGTTATCCTCTCATTCGGTTTAATTTCTATGCCACATTCGTTTCGCGTGCTTTTACTGGCCGGTTTACTCTTTTCTGCCGCCCCATCCTTCGCCCAGAAAAAACTCAAGTACCCCAAAGCGCCGGCCGCCAGCGAGATTTATGATGCCGTAGAAAAGCCTGCCGTGCCCCTAGGCGGCATGGAGGCCTACGCTCAGTATCTCGGCGACAAGCAGCAGTACCCTACTGAGGCGCTGCAGGCCGGGGTGCAAGGCACCGTGTCGGTTACGTTTGTAGTGGAAAAAACCGGCTCGATTTCCAACGTAGCCGTGGCGCAGCCCGTTAATCCGCTCCTCGACGCGGAGGCTATTCGTTTGATAAAAGCTGGCCCCCGCTGGACTCCGGCCCAGCACCGCGGCGGCGTGGTACGCCAGCGCATCACGGTGCCCATCAGCTTCCAGATTCCGGCTGATGCAGGAAGTGGCGCTACCGGCGCGGCTGCTCCTGCCAACTCTGCTAGCCCCACTACCCAGGTAGTAGCCCCCGATCAGCCCGCCCGCCCGGTGGGTGGCACCGAGGCCTTTTTCGAGTGGATTCAGAAAAACCAACGCTACCCCGCTCTGGCTCGCCAGCGCAAAGTGGAAGGCCGCGTGATGATGGAATTTATCATCCAGAAAGATGGTACCCTCTCCGATATCAAGCCAATCAAACGGCTAGGCTCCGGCCTCGATGAAGAAGCCATCCGGCTGATTAAGGCCGCGCCGAAGTGGCAGCCCGCTACTTACAAGGGCGAGCCAATGCGGCAGAAGATGGTACTGCCGGTCGTGTTTAGCCTGTAACAGGTAATGCTTGGGTTGCAGCCGGGGCACGGGGTAGTAAATTTCTGGCCTGTTCGCAAAAGCCTTTTTGCGGCGGCGCGGTTATAGTAGCTACCTCATCCTTGTGCATTTGCTGGCCTGTTTCTTCGGATAAAAAATCAGGCTACCCGCTTGGATTCTTGCAACCGCTGGGGAAACCAGCATCTCCTTTTTAAAATACTTTTCCCTCATTTACGTCTGCCTGGATATCCAGGCTGCCGAGCTCAGGTCTGGCTGTTGTTCCGGTCTGTTCTTGCTCCTTCCTCATGCTTTCGCCCCTGCCGCTTGTTTCTGCCCCGCCCGTCGCTTTTGGTACTCCGTTGCCCTTGCCTGCCAGCTACCCCATCTGGCCCTACCAAGCGCGCTTCCGACAGGCGGCCCAAACAGTAGCGAATGGCATTTTTGAGGCTCTCGATGAAGACTTGGATGCGTATGTGCTGCTCTTGGCCCTCGCCAATAACCCTGACGCCGAGGACGAAGTAGTACCTACCTGCCTAGAGCCCATTGATTGCGGCCTCGACACCACAGCCTTTGCTGAGGCTCAGGCCCGTGGCCGCTACTACCAGTACCTGCACCCCTGGAACTCCCCAGATCGGGAGCTGATGAGCGAAGAGATGATTCAGCGGAAGCAAGCTGCCATTGGACTTCGGCAGGCGGTGCAGGAAGTGCTGGACGAGGTGATGTCAGGCGGGCGCTACGTGTATTTTGCGGGCGCGCCGGTAGCCATCAATCAGCATTCAGTGGTGCCCGTATTGCGCCTCAACCGCAAGGCCATGAAGGCCTACCCTACCCTCGAAAAAAACCGTTACTACACCGATGGGCGGCTCCTTTCGCACTCCCTACTGATGGCGGCCGTCATTCGGTTCCATGAGGAGTGCCTGAAGTCATTGACGGAACCAGAACCCGGCTCCGGCCTGCTGGTACGCCCGCGCGAAACCGACGAGATTATCCGCTCTGCCGGCAAGCTCTTTATGGATACGCCCGCGCAGGACCTGGGCACCAATCCGGCCAAAGCCAAGCTGTTTACTACCTGCAATACCATTTCCTCGTTGCGGTATGAAGGCGCCGAAGGGGTAGGAAAATTGCTGCTGGCCCGGCGCGGACACCCTAACCTGACGGAGGTATTTGCGCTCACCTGCCCCACGCCCCTCACCGATTACCGGGCCGTACGCAAGCTACTCGAAATGGCTACTGCCGATGTAAGCCTGCTGGCCGACGGAGAAAACGTGTACGCCTTGGGCCGGCAGGTTGGCCACTACGATGCTAGCCGCGAAGATTTGTTCGTCATCAACTTCGTAAACCACTACGCCTGGGAGTTTCACCACGGCGGGCAGGTACTGATGCGGGCTCACTACGGCATGCCCAGCCTGCCCCGCACACGCCTGCACCGCGCCCGCTTCCGCCGCGACCTGAAACATACTTTCCAGCTCACGGACCCCGCCAAGGTGGAGCGCCTCTGGGATGTAGTGGTAGAAGCCAGCCGCCAAAAGCACGGCACGCTCTTGGTCATTACCACCGAAGCATTGGCCGAAGCCGACCGCCTGAAGCTGCAATGCACGCTCATTGAGCCCGTGCCCCTAACGCCTCTTATCACCCGCCTCGTGACGGCCATAGATGGCGCCGTACTCCTCGATCCCGAGGGCTACTGCTATTCCATTGGGGTTATTCTGGATGGCAAGGCCTCGGGGCACGGCACCAGCACACGCGGGGCCCGCTTCAACTCCGCCATCCGGTACGTGGAAAGCTCGCCGTATGCGTGTCTGGCCATTGTGGTAAGTGAAGACGGGCTAGTAGACGTTATTACCAAAGAAAGCCTGCGGGAAGAGTAGCCGGCACCTGGCATTAAACGGGTACTGCTCTGGTTCATTACTAGTGCAGTACCCGCTTTTTTATGCCTAGGCACGCAAGTTTTAGCAGTAGCTTGCAACGCCGGCGGGGCAGTGTGCGCTCTGCTTGGCAACTTTTATCTATATATCAGAATGAATAAAGTAAACAGTATCCTGGCCGGCGGGCTATGTGTAGTAGGGCTGTTTTCCTGCCAGAAAGAACAGGAGCCCCAGCCTGTAGAAAACATTATCCCATTGCGGGTTGGCAACGAGTGGACTTACCGGGTGTATCAGTACGATGGCGACGGCCTTATCTACGACTCTACGGCCACCTATACCCGCAGCGTACTGCGGGATACACTCATCAACAAAAGCACCTGGTATATCCTCAATGACCGTAGCATTGTCCAGAATACGGCGCAAGGCTATGCGTATTATAACGTAGCCGGAAAACAAAGCCTGCTAGTGTACCCGGGCAGCACCATGGGCGGCATAGGCTACGGCTATAAGTACCCGGCCTATGATTTATGGGTATATACTCTCTCGGGCAGTATTCCGCAGCCTGTGCCGGCTTCCAAGAAGAACTTTGTGGGCAACCTCTTCAAAGTGGAGTATCAGTTCACCTACCCTGGCCAAACAACTGCTCAAATTCAGAAGCGCGAAGATTGGATTGTACCCTCCATAGGGCTAGTACGGTGGGACACTTTCTTCCGCGACTCCGACAAACTGCAGCGGCGTCTGGAGCTCATCAGTTATTCACTGAAGTAGCTACTGCGCAAGCATTTTACTCACGGCTTGGCATGAAGCGCGTGTCAGGCCAAGGGGTTACATACTGTATTGTGGTTTAAAGTAAAACGGTACCTAGTAGGTGCTGAGGCTCGTCATGCAGGTTCTACATTTTACCTAATCCAGCGGTAATGAAAAGAGCTTCACTGGAAAAGGAGGCAGCCTGATACCCCGCAACGCCAGCTTATGACAGGACATTTCGCTGTAACTCCTCTCCCTACTTCTTGGCCCGGAAAGACCATGTAATGCGGAACGTGGCCACTACGTCGCCAGCCTGGTCATGGCCCGTGCTGGTACACACCACGGTACGGCCTTCGCCGGTAGCACGGCTTTCGGCTATGGCCTGCCCAATGGCGGCGCCATCTTCGCTAGTGAAGCAGATGAGCCCCACGGCTTTTTTGGTGAATTGGGCTTCTAGCCCCACCACCAGCATGGAAACCGGGGAACCACTTTGCACGTGCATCATGGCTAGCAGGCCGCTGGCCATTTCAGCGGCCATACTCAGGCAGGCAAAATAGATGCTCCGAAACGGATTCTGGGTAAGGTATTTATACCCTACCGTCACGGTAGCACGCTCCGCCGTCAGCTCAGCCACCCGCAACCCCGCCAAGTACGCCATCGGGAGCCGACAAAGCATGAACAGCCGCAGCTTCAGGGGGTTGCTGATGTCGCGCCGGAATTTCTCCATGCGAGCAGTGTTGGGGGCAGCGGATATACTGGTGTTGGCCTCCATGATGCGGCAAAAAAAGAAGGATGAAACAAAGCCTGGTAGCTTATCAAGTTAGGGTCTTTTCCGGGAACGAGAGGCTGGCTTAGGCTTTTCAGCCGGATACACCGTCAGCTCTTTATAGCCGAACGTGGGGTCAGTTTCGCGGCGAAAGTCCAGCTCAGGCAGCTCGCCAATCACCAGCTCCACGGTGGTGTATACCACGTTGCCAGCGAGCAGGTGCCCGCCGATGGTGCGGCCCGTAGAATCTGAAACGGACAGGTGCAAGTGGCTGCCATTTACGGACAAAGTGCCCACCAACGATACAATCTCGAAGTGCCCCTGATAAACGGTTGAACCTTCTTGGTTAGCTAGGCGCAGCGTTGTGGTGGTCAGGCTTCCGACGCAGGTTACCACTGCCGCTGCCTTCATGTTGTGCTGGGTGGTGAAGGCCAGCAGCTCCTTCCGGAGGTCTTGGCCGGGCCGTAGCCGCAGGGCATAGGTGCGCATAGAAGAAACCGGAGCAGAAGGCCGTTGCATAGAACCCGAAACAGTTTGCGCCGCTACTGTGGTGGCACCAAGGCCCAGCAGAAACGCGAGAAGAAGTATACGCATTGGGGGCAAGGTAGCCAGACAAAAGGGTAGAAAGCGAATCAGGCGCCTGATTCGCTTTCTACCCTTGAGGTAACTTTAACGCCAGTGTAGGCCTAGTAACTTATCTACCGGTTAAAGCTCACGTTGCCGTACCGAACCTTGATATTCACGTTACTAGGGTTGCGGGTGGGGGCAACCCCAAAGCTGCCCTGCATATCACTAGACGACGGACTATTAGCCTCTGAATCTACCTTCACCAAGCGCTTATCCACGAGCAGCTTGCCATGGTCGGTATTCACATCGAAGTTAAAACCGGCGCCATCGGGAAAATTGAGTAGAATGGTGCTGTAGCCGCCTTCCACGTTGATGTTCTGGAAGTTTTTGCCCGTGTTCCGAACTTCAAAGTTGGGGCAATACTGCAGCTTCATATCCAGCTGATGGCTGAGCTTATCGATACTAAAGCGGGAGTAGCCGGAATACCCTCGCAGGTTGCGGACGGTGCCCAGCACCACGTCACCGTACTTGCTATGCACGGTTAGGTCTTCTACCGAGCCAATATCAATGTCGGAGTAGTTGTTGCGCATCTCTACTGTACCAGCTTCCGTGAGGCGCAGCTTGGAGTAAGATGCCTCAATGGTAGCCCGCCGGGCATACGGTACGGCGCACTGGGCATTAGTGACTTTTACCGAATTCCGAGGGCCCTCCAGGCGCGCCGTGCGCAGGTGGCCATACTCAATGGCTAACTCTGTGGCGCCCGTCAGGTCGCCCGTCAGGCTAATTTCACCGAAGGTATTGTGCAGCGCTAAGGGCGTGTTCTTGGGCACCCACACCGTGTAATTTACCTCATAGAGCTTGGTACGACTCCAGCACTCCCGCGGCATGGCACCAAACGTAGAGCGGGCCACAATACCACCGGTGGTTGCATCCTTGTCTTGCACCTGCACCTGAATCATATCCTGGAGCTGCTGGGCTTTCTCCTCCGTATCGGCGCGCGTAATAATATCTACATCGGTGCGGATTTCAGCCCGATTCCAGACGTTTACCTGCACCCGGCCGTAGCGCGTGTCCAGGGTATAGAGCTTGGTAGCGCTAGCGGGAAATGTGCGGCTGATTTTGCGAACCTTCTCAACTGCCGGAGCAGGCTGTGCTTCATCCTGCGGACCTTGCGCAGTGCTTCCATGCCGGGCATCGGCGGGGTTGCCTTGCTCCTGATGGGCTAGCGGCGCTACGGCCGGCTGGCAGTAATGCAGCACAGTGGGCTCCACTGCAACGGGGGCCTGCGCCCGGCCCGTGATGCCAGCCACGCTCAGCAACCCGGCCAGCGGGAGCAGGCGCCCCAATCGACCGATGGAAAGCGAGAGGTGGCGCATGGTTAGGGAGTCTGGCGGCTGTCGGCCACTATAAAGGGTTGGGTATGGTAGTCACGAACTTGTTCGCGGGTGCGAAGCTGCTGATTCAGCAGGTCAAGCCGGATTTGCAGGTTGCGGTCCATAGCTTCCAGCACCACACTAGGCTCGGGGTTACGGTAAAGCTCACTGCGCAACTGTTGGTAGGTGGAGTCCAAGTTAGTCAGCTCCTGTTGCCAATCGGCAGTTGGTGCAGCGGCCGGCGTTGCTTTATCCAGTTCGCGTAGTTCCTGCTGACGCTCGGCAATTTGCGTTGCGTAATATGACTCCATGCGTTGCACGGTGCTGGCCAGGCGCTGCTCGGGGCCAGCTGTAGCCGGCGTTGCTGTGAGGCTGGGGCCAGTATACAAGCTATGGTCGGGGGCAGCAGTTGGGCTCACCGTCCGCACTACGGCTGATTGACCGGTGCGGGTCCAGCGGGTTGCGTCAGAGTGGTTCTGCCAAAACCAGCCGCCAACCATCAGTAGAGCTGCTACCGCCGCTGCTACCCCATACGGGCGCGCCGAGCGAATAGCCGCCATATCGGGGGTAGCTGCCGCAGCAGTAACTACGGTTTGAGTAGTCGGAGCGGTTTCAGATTCGTACAGGGGTAGTACGCGTAGGGGTGCCGCCTCGTCCTCAGTGGTAGCCGAAGCTGCCAGGTCGAGTTCAATAGCATCCCACAAATCGGGGCGCGGCTCAAAGGCATCGAAGTCGGCGCGGTGGCGCTCAACAAAGGCTTCCAGTCCGGTTTTCTTCTCGTTCATGTCAGGTGGTAAAGGGCACGTTGCATCCCGGGGCGGCAGCAGGCTGGTCAGGAAATGGGGCGGGCCGGCAGCGGCCACCGCGTGAAAGGGCAACGGAAAGTGAGGTCGAAGGTAAAATCAGGTCAACAGATGCTTACAAACCGTGCTGGCGGGCTAGCTCCAAAAGCTTTTTACGGGCCCGGCTGTACTGTGACTTCGAAGTAGATTCAGTGATGTTAAGTATACCGGCAATTTCGGCGTGGTCGTAGCCTTCCAGCAGGTACAGCGAGAGGACCACCCGGTAACCATCCGGTAACTCCTGCACGCAGCGGCGCACCACATCGGCACGCCAGCCCATTTCCTGCATATCGGGACCAAAGTCGTCGGCGTCGGACGCGGCACTGTCGTGCTGTTCGCCTAGTGGCACCAGTTGCAGGCGTCGGTTGCGCAGGCAATTAATGCTTTTGTTGATGACGATACGCTTCAGCCAAGATCCGAAGGACGAATCGCCTTTGTAACTATGCAGCTCGCGGAAAGCACTCAGAAACGACTCCTGCAATACATCCTCGGCCTCGGCATAGTCGCCGGTGATGCGCAACGAGGCGTTGAACATGGCTTTGGAGTAGCGCTTGTAGATTTCGGCCTGGGCACGCCGGTCGCCCAGCCGGCACCGCTCAACTAGCGGGGCGTTAATGTCGGTATACGCGAATGCCTCCATAGGGTGCAGGGTTGGCGGGTGTTCGGAAACAGGTGAATCGTAAATATCCAACTTTCCGGGCGAAAAACGGCGAGTGCTTTCTGGTAATCAGATGAAAGACAGGGCCGGCGGAGCGAGGTTGCACTTAGTTTACAAGACACCCAATAATCGGGGATTGTTCATTTGCTCAAAGCGTCTAAGTAGTACTAGGTTGTATTGCCACTTTATTAGCCAATAGGCTTAGCGGTTGGATTTGTGTCGATCAATACTGCTTTATACCTCGCAACCTGTTTATTTACATCTTGCTATTTACCGTGTAATCTTTGCTGGTTAGTAATGAAAAAACTTATCCTCTGTCTGAGCATCTTAGCTAGTGTAGCTGCCTGCAGTAAAAAGGAAGCTGAACCTACCATTGACTTCGGTCCTGACGATGGTATCACGCAACGCGACGGCAGCAACAAAATTTACGGCGCCATAGATACTACTGACTGGACTGCCGACGCGACCTGGACCAAACAAGAACAGAAGCTATTCACGGTTCCGGTCGATTTAGAAGCACCTTCTCCCCGTGGTATCCAGACGCGTGGCTTCTTTCCTAACCCAACCACCCTGAAGCGCGGCGGCGGTTTCGGGTTTTATGGGATTCCATTTGGGGCTATGTGGCAGATAGTTTTCGTCGATAAAAATTATAAAGTGGTGCATAGGCTAGAATATGGCCCATTTAGCGTTGCTGATGCTTTGTTTTCGTTTGAATTTCCAGCGAACAAGTTCGCGCCTAGTACTACTTATCGGATGTACTATATCCTGTTCAGCACCTCTCCGGCCACCTTGTATTTGAAAGGGCACGGCGATATTCAGATTGCCTTGTAGTGCATAGGACTACAAACAAAAAGCCCGACTAGAAAACCAGTCGGGCTTTTTTTGTATCATCAGATGCTGGGCCTAGTCCACTTTACACATCAAACTTGATGCCCTGGGCTAGCGGCAACTGGTCAGAGTAGTTGATGGTATTCGTCTGACGACGCATGTAGATGCGCCACGCGTCGGAGCCAGACTCACGCCCGCCGCCGGTTTCCTTTTCACCGCCAAAAGCACCACCGATTTCGGCGCCGCTCGTGCCAATGTTTACGTTGGCAATGCCACAGTCGGAGCCGGCGTGGCTGAGGTAGGTTTCTGTCTCGCGCATGTTCAGGGAGAAGATGCTGGACGAAAGGCCCTGCCGTACGCCGTTCTGCACCGCAATGGCATCCTCTACCCCACCGCTGTACTTAATCAGGTACAAGATGGGCGCAAAGGTTTCTTCCTGCACGGTGTGGTACTCGTTGCGGGCTTCTACTAGTGCCGGCTTCACGTAGGTGCCCGTTTCGTAGCCCTCGCCTTCCAGCACTTCGCCGCCGATGAGCAGCGTGCCGCCTTCGGCCTGCACGGCTTCCAGGGCTTTGCTGAACGACTCCACAGCTGCCTTGTCAATCAGGGGGCCTACCAGGTTGCCATCCTGTAAGGGGTGGCCGATGGGCAGGTTTGGGTAGATTTTAAGCAGACGCGCTTTTACATCCTCGAAAATGCTGTCGTGGATAATGAGGCGGCGCGTGGTGGTGCAGCGCTGTCCGGCGGTACCTACGGCGCCAAACACCACGGCACGCATGGCCATGTCCAGGTCAGCGTGCTCTGTCAGGATGATGGCGTTGTTACCGCCCAGCTCCAGCAAGGCCCGGCCCAGGCGGCCACCTACTACCTCGCCTACCTTTTTGCCCATGCGGGTGCTGCCCGTGGCGGATACCAACGGTACGCGCGTATCGGCAGCCATAGCGGCGCCAATTTCGGCATCACCCACAATCAGGCTGAAGACGCCCTCGGGAATGTTGTTTTCCTCCAGCACTTCTTTCAGAATGTGCTGCACGGCCACGGCTACTAGGGGCGTTTTTTCGGAAGGCTTCCAGATGCTGACATCACCGCACACGGCAGCCAGCATGGCGTTCCAGCTCCATACCGCAACCGGGAAGTTGAAGGCCGAAATAATGCCGACTACTCCTAGGGGGTGGTACTGCTCATACATGCGGTGCGCGGGCCGCTCGGAGTGCATGGTGTAGCCCGTGAGTTGGCGCGAAAGACCCACGGCAAAGTCGCAGATGTCAATCATTTCCTGCACTTCGCCGAGGCCTTCTTGCAGGATTTTGCCCATCTCGTAGCTTACCAACTTGCCCAATGGCTCCTTAAACTGGCGCAGCTTGTTGCCAATCTGGCGTACAATTTCGCCGCGCTTGGGAGCAGGCATCAGGCGCCAAGTTTTGAAGGCTTCCTCGGCTTTCTTTACTACCTGGTCGTAATCATCGAGGGTTGCAAAGGCTACAGAACCAATCAGGCGGCCATCAGTAGGCGAGTGAATAGCGCGCGAATTCCCGTTGGAGGCGCCGCCCCAGTGCAGGCCGGTACTCCAGGCTGGGCTATGCGCTTCAAGGCCGAGCTCCTGCAACACCTGCCGAATACCGTGGTGATCATGCTCCTGCACATCGGTGCCGGTAGCGGCAGCTTCTTCGAGGGCTTGTTTCATGGGAAAGGAAATATGAGTTGGGTGGAAATTGCGAAAGCGGGGTACTGCTGATGAAAGCAAAACTAGCAAAAAGCCCCTACCTCTCAGCGTATATCCCTCCTGCTTCGCCCGAGTTACCTGCGTCCGGCATCGTACTAGGCCTGCTTCGGCTTTAAACCCCATCAGGAAATAAAAAACCCTTCGCCAGACGGCGAAGGGTTTCTTTCAAAACACTACCTAGGGCAAGCTTATTGGGCCTGACCAATGGGGTAGTACGCTTTGCGGCCATCGGGGTAAACGCCTTCTACTAGGGCGCCATCCGTTGCCTTAGCGGCTTCGAGGTAGCGCTGCACATCCTGGGGCTTGGTCACGCGGTTTTTATCGATGCGGGTGATAATGAACCCGTCGGCAATACCGGTTTCGCGGAAGTTGGATCCTTTGATGCCGTTGATTTTAGCACCACCCTCAATGCCGAGCTTGTTTTGCTCCTGGCGCGTTACCGGAACCAGCGTAGCACCTTCATACTTCAGCGTAGAAGCCACTTCCTCCCGAATAATATCGGTGGTACCGGTGGAGTTGCGCAGTGTAGCCGTGGCCGTACGTTCTTTCGAGTCGCGTAGGTAGGTTACCTTGATTTTGTCGCCGGGGCGGAAGCGGGCTACCTGCTCCTGCAGCTGCGAGGAGGTATTCACTTTCACGCCATTGATTTCCGTGATGATGTCGCCTTCCTGCAGGCCCGCATCAGCGGCCGAGCTGTTTTTGCCGGCACCCATCACGTACACCCCGTTCAGGGAGCTCAGCTTTTTCTCAGAAGCCAGCTGGGCATCTACCTCCCGGATTTGTACCCCTAGCAGAGCCCGCTGCACTACTTTGTACTTCAGCAGGTCGTCAATAACCTTGCTTACAATGGAGCTAGGCACGGCAAACGAGTAGCCTACAAAGGAGCCCGTCTGGGAAGCAATGGCGGAGTTGATACCAATCAGGTCGCCGTTTAGGTTTACCAGTGCACCACCCGAGTTACCGGGGTTCACTACGGCATCCGTCTGCAGGAACGACTCAACGCCCATGCCGTCTTCGCGGCGCAGGATGTTGATGTTGCGGCCTTTCGCGGAAATAATACCCGCCGTTACGGTGGAGTTGAGGTTGAACGGGTTGCCCACAGCCAATACCCACTCCCCTACCTTCACGTTATCGGAGTTGCCGTACCGGATGAAAGGCAGGTTGTCGGCTTTTACTTTAAGCAGGGCTAGGTCGGTGGTGGGGTCAGTACCCACTAGCTCGGCGGCAAACTTGCGCTTATCGTCCATCACCACCTCAATCTTATCGGCCTTGTCAATCACGTGGTTGTTCGTGACGATATAGCCATTTGCAGCAATGATTACGCCGGAGCCGGAACCCTGCTGGGGCCCCTGCCGACGGCCCTGGTACTGATCCAGATCCTCGCCGAAGAACTGCCGCAGGAAAGGATCCATGCGCGACATATCGTTCTGGCTGGCTTTGGGCGCATACTCGGTCATGACGTGTACTACTGCCGGAGTGACGGAAGCCGCCGCGGCCGTAAAATTCAGGCCTTCGGGCACCGCGTACGTGCTGCTGCGCAGCTCACTGGTGTAGCGAACGTTGGGGTCGGCAGCTACGGTCTGCGGCGCAGAAGAGCGCTCGGGTTCCAGCAGCTTGTACCCACCCACGGCCACGCCCCCGCCCAGAATAGCGGAACCGAGCAGGCCGAGCATCATTTGTTTTGCTTGCATGGGTAATGAAAAGGTGAGATGAATGATGTCAGTTTGAAAATACAACAGAATTGTGAGCGAACCATGAACTGGTGGCTTACTTCAACTGCGGTATTACTGTTTTGATGACTTGCTAACGCTAGATACCCTAGGGATGGTGTCCGGTTGCATGGCTGTTCAGGGAAGAAAATGGCCCGTTGGTAGATTATTTATCTTAGCCAAACGCTACCTGCCCGTTTCCGCCCTTCTTTTTCTATAACACACTAGCCAAGAAAAAGGCACCAACATAGGTGCCTTTTTCTTGAAGATCAGTGCTTAGCGAATCTCAATTTGGTGCTTCGTGACCTTTTTGCTGTCAAAGGGAAGCGTCAGTTGCAGCACACCATCTTGAAGCTGCGCCTCAATGGCCGTTACCTCAACTGTGTCGGGGAGGCGGAAGGAGCGGGTGAACGAACCGTAGCCCGACTCTACCCGCCGGAATTTAGGACCATTTTCAGCAGGCTCTGGCGCTTTCCGTTCGCCGGAAATAGTGAGCTTACCTTCCTGGAAATCAATCTTAACGTTCTCCTTCGCTACGCCGGGCAGCATCAGATGAATCTCAAACCCTTGCTCTGACTCTACAATATCAGCCTGCGGAATGAAGCTAGCTGAAGGAGCCGTTTGGGAAGGAAGAGTTTCGCGCAGCATCTCGTTTAGTACGGAGCTAATGGCGCGGGCAGGACGTAAGGCAGGCTGGTTGTTATAAAGCAGAGTTGCCATGGTAAGTATAAGTTGTTGTTAGAGTTACGGTCAAATGCTATGTCCATCCGGACACATGTATCTCTATAAAATCTATACCAACTGCCTACTAGCCCCTTTATTATGACGTAATGTCACTTAATGAAATTTGCCCTCACGCAACACTAGGTACAAAAACCTGTTAAACCGCCTAAATTTCATTTAAAGACACTTTATGAGCACCTCCTGTTGCTGCCACTTTGTCTTACAAAAGAGCCTAGTGCTGGGTAGGCAATTGTCGGCGGTCAGCGTTTTGGGCATTGCCGCCTAGGGTCATGCGCAAGTCGAGGCCCAGGATGGGCTGCGTATAACGGCCTTTTCCTCCCGGAATGGTAATCGTACCGTTGCTGTCGGTTTGGGTCAGAGAGAAGTAATAGTTGCTTTGCCAGGCAAACCACGGCGTGAAGTCGATGCGTGGCGAAAGACGCACGCCAACTTCACCACGCAAGGAGCTGAAATCAATAACCCGCTCCTTGAGTTCGTCTTCATCGCGCTGAAAACGCAGATAAGCCTGGGGCTCCACGGAAATGCGCGGGCGCAACGCTACCCTTTCATTGAGGGCAAACACCTTGTCTACATCCAACCGCAAGTTGGCCAAGGCCCGGCTCTGGGGTCCGGTTTCGCCGGGTATCCAATACTCTAGGCCCAGGCGCTGCCGAAAGTTAACGCTGCCGAGCGTAGCCCAATGCCGCAGGAACACCTGCGGGCGAATATCTACCTGTATATCCGTAGCATCGGAGCTGCGGTAGGTATCATAACTATCCGCCCTTAGCTCCGCTCCCCAGCTCCATTGGTCACTCCAGAAACTTTCATACCCCACCCGTACACCTACCTGGTCCAGTTGGGTACCCCGGAATGTTCCGGTCTGGATGGGTGCGCGCAGGGCCAGTAGCACGTAATCATCACCTGACAAGGCAACTTCGGCCTGCACCTCCGGTAGCAGCCCCAAGTTGCCGGTAGCCCGGCGTTGGGCTTTAGCTGAAGCAGAGGTGAGCAGCGCCAGGGCGGCTAGTAGTACTGGTAGAATTCGCATAGAGATAGAGCTACACTATAGGATACAGGATGAAGCTTACTTTTCGGCCAGTTCGCGTAGTGCCAACCAAGCCATTAGGCCGGGGCCGGTTTCCAGGGCTTTGGTATCGATATCAAAGGTAGGCGTGTGTACGGATGAGGTGTAGCGGTTGCTACCATCGTCAGCGGCCGTGCCGAGCCGGTAAAAGCACGCACTGGTAGCCTGGCTGAAGTACGCAAAGTCCTCGGCGGCCATCCACTGGTCGAGCTCCACTACGTTTTCGCGGCCCAGGTACTCTACGGCTGCCTGCTCGGTGCGCGCAGTAAGCGCCGGTTCATTCTCCAGATAGGGGTAGCCGCGCCGAATTTCCAGTTCACAGGTGGCACCCATGCTTTCCGCCAGCCCTTCGCACAGCCGACGCAGGTGCTCATGCGCTTCGTTGCGCCACTCTTCATTCAGGGTGCGGAATGTGCCTTCGATGTACACCTCATTTGGAATAACGTTGGTAGCGCCCTGCGCAATTACCTTCCCGAATGATAGCACCGAAGGCAGTTTTGGGTTAGCCCGGCGGCTAACAATCTGCTGGGCGGCCACAATGATGTGAGCCGCTACCAAAACGGGGTCCAGGTTCTGCTCGGGCATGGCGCCGTGGCCTCCTTTGCCGCGTACAGTAAGGTATAGCTCATCGGTGCTGGCCATATAGCGGCCCGCGCGCAACCCAATTTTTCCAGCGGGTAGCCTTGGAAATACATGCTGCCCTAGTACGCTGGCGGGTTTAGGGTTTTCCAGTACGCCTTCCTGAATCATGAGGGAAGCACCACCGGGCAGGAGCTCTTCACCGGGCTGAAACATGAGCTTTACGCTCCCCTCAAACTCATCGGTAAGCTGGGTTAAGATGCGCGCTACCCCTAGTAAAGAAGACGTGTGCACATCGTGCCCGCAAGCGTGCATCACGCCCGGGTTCGTTGATTTGTAAGGCACCTCGTTTTGCTCCGTAATGGGCAAAGCATCCATATCCGCGCGCAGGGCTACAGTGCGGGAGCCGGGGTTTCGCCCTTCAATGAGGGCTACTACCCCCGTGCCGGCAATGGGCTGGGTTTTTAAGCCGAGCTTCTGGAGCTGCTCCGTAACGAAAGCCACCGTGTTATGCTCTTTAAACGAAAGCTCCGGGTGGGCGTGCAGGTGCTCACGCAGTGCTACGGTATCGGTGGCGGCGGCGGCGGCCAAGGTTTTGATGCGCGAAATCAGATGCTGCATATCCAAAACGGTAAAGCGAGGCTATTCAAACAAAACGCTCAGGTGCGGACGCACGGTTAGGAGCATGGGTCGGCCAAAGGTATTAGGGCTGAAGGCAGCTTCATCCTGCTCCGTCGAAAAAGAAATCCGACTTACCAGCACACTGTCCGGAAACTCCAGGTATTCGCCCCGCTTATCGTTGTTGTAGCGAATGCGGCCGCGCACCGCCACCGTAAAATCAAGCAAAATGGCCTTCGATGTTACCTGCAGCAGCGTAACATCTACTACCCCCGCCTGAGGCCACAACGTCACGAGCAAGCGCAACCCTTGGCGGTCCACGCTGAAATGGATGCCGCCGTTGTTGTTTTCGGTGGGCACTACCTCCAATCCTTGCAGAAAGTCCAGCTCATCCCAATGCAGCTCCCGAACGATAGGCACAGCTAGTAGGCAGTTTTGTTGATGACTACTTGCATAGACTCCAGCTCCGCTTTGGGTGCCAGCGCCCGAATGCGCAGCAGTGCCTGCTCGGCTTCAAGGCGGGTAAGGTAGTCGCCGATGCGAAGCCGGAAAATAGGCTGCTTGTAGGCCAGGTAATCAGTTTCTTCGGGGTAGCGGCTAATGATGGCCCGGCGCACGGCCATAGCCTGATCTTTCTCTAGCCCCACGTACGCCAGAATACGGTAGCCCTGCGCATACTTCACGTTTTGGTTGGTGTATGCTTGGTCGCGAAGGCGCTGCTCTACCTGAGGGTTCACGTGGTTGGTGGGGTTTACGGCCCTAGCGGGGGTAGCAGGCGCTACTACGGGCGCTTTGGGCGCAGTAAAAACGGGCCGGTACTTGCTTAAATCCTCGACGGGTGGTGCCGTAGCGGCCCGTTGCGCCGTGTCGGGTTTGGAGGTTGTGGGCGCCCCCGGACTGGATGAAGCACAAGCTCCGAGGGAAAACAGAACAGACAGCAGCAACACGTTACGTAGCAGGTGTTTCATGAGAATCGGCTTCGAGCAAGGCCAGACTATTAGACGAGCCAATCCGGTCGGCACCGGCGGCAATAAGGGCCAAAGCGGCCGTACGGGTGCGAATACCTCCCGAGGCTTTAATCCGGATGCCTCCGGGCAAAGAACGGCGCATCAGCATGATATCGGCAACGGAAGCACCCCGGTTGGCAAAGCCCGTGGAGGTTTTAACAAAGTCGGCGCCGGCTTCCTCACACAGGCGGCAAGCCGTTACTATCTCCTCTTCGGTGAGCAACCCGGTTTCGATAATGACTTTGAGAAGTGCCCCGCGCAGGTGGCAAAGCTCCGCCAGCTGCCCAATTTCTTCCTCTACCTCATCCAGCCGGCCAGCTTTCAGAGCACCTACATTGATGACCATGTCCAGCTCCGTAGCCCCATCCGACAAGGCCTGATGTGCTTCAAAGAACTTTACTTTTGCTAGGGCATATCCCAAGGGAAACCCAATAACGGTGCACACGGGAACGCCGGAACCCTGGAGCTGCTCGGCGGCAAAGCGCACGTAGCACGGTGGCACGCACACACTGGCAAACTGGTTGGCGGCGGCTTCTCGGCAAAGCTGTGCAATCTGATCCGGGGTAGCATCCGGCTTCAGCAGCGTATGGTCGATGGTGGCGGCAATCTTCTGCGACATAAGTAAGCAAAGGTAACGGACAGGAACGGTAGCACGTGTACGGCAACCATGCTACAACAAACGGGCCGCGCTTCCTCTCTGGAAACGCGGCCCGTCTGGTAAGCTTCTCTTCGTTAGTCGATCAGCACAGCGCGGTCATTCAGCAGGTCGTCTTCCACTGACTTGAACTTGACGTCCCGCACAATGCGGCCGTCCATGTACTGCACGCTTACCTTTTCGTTGCGGTTAGCCACTTTCTGCGACTTGGCCGGCTGCTGCTTTTCCAGCACCTGCGGCTGAGCGCCATCTTGCTCCAGGTCCTCGGGACCAGCACCCAACGATACCGACGAAATTTCTTTCTCGGCTTTCAGCTTAGGCTGAGGCGGCGCTACGGGTAGCTCGTCTTCGGTGAAGTACTCGGGCTCGTCGTAGCCATCCTGACCAGCCTGCATCGGCACATCAGCACGGAACAGGAACTGGATGGTGTCCTCGTTTACCTTGCCAATCATCTGCTGGAACAGTTCAAACGACTCGAACTTGTACACCAACAGCGGGTCTTTTTGCTCGTACACGGCGTTCTGCACTACCTGCTTCAGGTCGTCCATGGCGCGCAGGTGCTTGGTCCAGGCCTCATCGATAACCGAGAGTACCACCACCTTCTCCATGCCCCGAATTATTTCGTGGCCTCCGCTAGCTTGGGCGCGGCGCAGGTTGGCAATAGCCTGAATCTGCTTGCGGCCATCGGTGAACGGAATGGCAATGTTCTCGTACGGTGCGTTCTGGCTCAACAAATCGTTAATCAGCGGCATCGAGTTACCGGCGATGAAGTCGTTTTTGCTGTGGTAATAGCCAAGGGCTTCGTCGTAGAGTTTCTGGGTTAGCTGCCCGGCCTGCATGCCGCTCAGATCCTGAGCCGTGAGGTGCGTATCGTAGCCGAACACGCGAATAATGGCCAGCTTGAAGTCTTCGAAGTCGTTAGAGGTTTTGTGGCCTACCACAATGGCTTCGCAGACGTCGTAGATCATGTTCCAGATGTCCAGCTCCAGACGCTCGCCGTGCAGGGCATTGCGGCGGCGCTTGTACACCACTTCGCGCTGGGCGTTCATCACGTCGTCGTACTCCAACAGGCGCTTCCGAATGCCGAAGTTGTTTTCTTCTACTTTCTTCTGCGCACGCTCAATAGACGAGGTAATCATGGAGTGCTGAATTACTTCACCTTCCTCCAGGCCCATACGGTCCATGAGTTTGGCAATCCGGTCGGAGCCGAACAAGCGCATCAGGTTGTCCTCGAGGCTCACAAAGAACTGCGAAGAACCTGGGTCGCCCTGGCGGCCGGCCCGACCACGCAGCTGGCGGTCTACGCGGCGGGACTCGTGGCGCTCGGTGCCAATAATGGCTAGGCCACCAGAAGCCTTCGACGTCTCCTTGAGCTTAATGTCAGTACCACGGCCGGCCATGTTGGTAGCAATGGTTACGGTGCCGGGGTAGCCCGCGCCTGCTACAATTTCAGCTTCGCGCTGGTTTTGCTTGGCGTTGAGCACCTGATGCGGAATACCGCGCAGCTTTAGCATGCGGCTAACCAGCTCCGAAATTTCAACGGAGGTAGTACCTACCAGCACAGGGCGGCCAGCTTGTACCAGGGTCTGGATTTCCTCGGCTACGGCGTTGTACTTCTCGCGAACGGTTTTGAATACTTTGTCGTGCTCGTCTTTGCGGGCAATACCGCGGTTAGTGGGCACTACCACCACGTCGAGCTTGTAGATTTCCCAGAACTCGCCGGCTTCGGTTTCAGCCGTACCCGTCATGCCGCCCAGCTTGTGGTACATGCGGAAGTAGTTCTGCAGTGTTACAGTAGCGTAGGTCTGCGTCGCGTCTTCTACACGCACGTTTTCCTTGGCTTCAATGGCCTGGTGCAGGCCATCGGAGTAGCGGCGGCCTTCCATTACGCGGCCGGTTTGCTCATCCACAATCTTCACCTTGCCATCGTCGGTGAGGATGTACTGGTCATCCTTTTCGAACAGCGTGTATGCTTTCAGCAACTGGTTGATGGTGTGGATGCGCTCCGACTTCGTCTGGAAGTCGTCCATGAGCTTCTCCTTGGTGTGGAGCTTTTCCTCACCGGAGAGACTAGGGTCTTTCTCAATGTTGGCCAGCTCCGTCCCGATGTCGGGCATGATGAAGAAGCTGTGGTCTTCGCCCTGGCCGGTAATCAGGTCAATGCCTTTTTCCGTCAGCTCGATTTGGTTGTTCTTCTCGTCAATAGTGAAGAACAGCGGCATATCGGCCTGGGGCATCTGGCGCTGGTTGTCCTGCAGGTAGTGGTTCTCGGTTTTTTGCAGAATAGCCCGCATTCCAGTCTCCGACAGGAATTTGATGAGGGGCTTGCTCTTGGGAAGACCACGGTAAGCACGGAACAAAGCCAAGCCACCCTCCCCTTCTTTGGGGCCATCCTTACCTTCTTTAATCAGGCGACGGGCATCGACGAGGTACTGCTGCACCTGCTTCTTCTGCGCGTCCACCAGCATCTGGATGCGGGGCTTCAGGATATAGAACTCGTGCACATCGCCGCGTGGCACAGGGCCCGAGATGATAAGTGGCGTCCGGGCGTCGTCAATCAGAACGGAGTCCACTTCGTCGACCATGGCGTAGTGGTGCTTGCGCTGCACTAGCTCCTCGGGGTCGCGCGCCATGTTGTCGCGCAGGTAATCGAAGCCAAACTCGTTGTTGGTGCCGTAGGTAATATCGGCCAGGTAGGCCTGCCGACGCGCATCCGTGTTCGGCTGGTGCTTATCGATGCAGTCGACCGTGATTTTATGGAACTCGAACAGCGGCGCATTCCACTCAGAGTCGCGCTTGGCTAGGTAGTCGTTTACGGTTACCAAGTGAACTCCGCGGCGAGCCAGCGCATTCAGGAAGGCCGGCAGGGTTGATACCAGCGTTTTACCCTCACCCGTAGCCATTTCGGCAATTTTGCCCTGGTGCAATACTACGCCGCCAATCAGCTGCACGTCGTAGTGAATCATGTCCCAGGTAATTTCGGCCCCGGCGGCCAGCCACTTGTTGCTCCAGATGGCTTTGTCGCCCTCGATGCGCACGTTGGGTTTGCGCTGGGCATACTGCCGGTCGTAGTCGGTGGCAGTAACTACGAGCTGCCCGTTTTGGGTATAGCGGCGAGCAGTTTCTTTGGTGATGGCAAACGCGATGGGCAGCACTTCCATCAGCACAACTTCTAGTTCCTTGTTGCGCCTCTTTTCCAGCGTGTCGATCTGGTCGAACAGCTGCTCCTTCTGCACGGCATCCAGGGTAGCATCCTCGTTGACGCGCTGGTGCAGGGCAGCAATCTGGTCGTCGATAGATTTCAGGTACGCATCGATCCGGGCCCGGACCTCATCAGTGCGGGCGCGCAGCTCATCGTCGCTGAGTTGTGCCAGTTTGGCATATTCGGCGTTTATGAGCGCCACGTACGGAACAATCTCCTTCAAATCCCGCTCCGATTTAGAGCCGAAAATTTTGGCGACGGTTTTCCCTAGAAAATCAAACATGCTGGTTTTACTTAATTGAAACGCCGGGGCGCATCCCAAATTTACAGGATTTCTATCCAAAACCGCCCCATATCATAATCAACAGACAATCTGGCGGGTTTTTCCGCAAAAACACCAAGCCCAAATACTTCGGCCTATTGCCCCCAGACTAATAATTTGACAAGCTGATGCAGTCGTAAGCCGAGTTCTACAGTTACAACGAACTCATCATTTTACTAGCCACTAAGGTGCCTCCAACCTCCCTAGCCTCCTACTTTCATTAAACTGAAATGCGCAATAGTATCCGGAAAGTTCAGCAAGCAATACTAGCCCTCTGGTGTTTGTATGCGCGGCTTGCCTGCTAAAATACTCAGCATGAACCAGCCTAATCTACACCCGTGGTATACTACCCTCCTTACACCATCAAACCCTGCTACCTCGTGAGGCGGCAGGGTTTGATGGAAAAATAGAGCTAGTGATAGAGTATTGTCAGGATGCCACGGCCATAGCTTCCTCCGTAGCTTGAATGGTCGTTAGCATTTCGCCTACGCATTGCTGTAGTCGCTCTTCAGAGCTCGGCATCAAGTTTCCTTGGTTGCTGGCTAGCACGCTGTAGGCAGGACGTGGCGCGGCCAAGCCAAACGCCTGCATGGGACGCGGAACTACAAACGAGGTATCTAATCCGGCTATGTCCGCCGCTTGCCGCGCCAGACTAGCCCACGTATAGGCCCCTTGATTGGCCAAATGCCACACGCCTTTCTCCTGGTCGATGAGCAGATCCAGGGATACATTCACGAGGTCAGGCACATACGTGGGCGAAATCAATACATCATCGGCGGCGTAGAAGGCCTGCTTATGATGGCCCGCCCGGAGTGCATCATACACGAAATTATACTCATCCCAAGGACTGAAAAAAGCACTTGTCCGAATTATCAGTGCTTCCGGCATTTGGGCCTGTACATATCGCTCTGCTAGGCGCTTACTGTTGCCATACACGTTAAGCGGAGAAGGCTGGTCGCTTTCCACGTACGCCTCTGCTTTGGTACCATCAAACACCAAATCAGAGGAAAACGTGAGAAACTGAATACCTCGGTGGGCGCAGGCGGAGGCTAACACAGCAGGACCTGTGGTATTTTCTTGGTAGCATTGATGAAAATTTTGTTCTGCTTCATCAACCCGCACAAAACCGGCCGTATTCACTACGGCCCACGGCTGGTACCGGGCTAATACCGTTTCAACAGAAAGCGGATCCGAGATATTTAGCTCGGTACGTCCTAGGGCAATTGCGGCAATGCCCCGGCTGGCACAAATGCGTTGAAAAGCTCGCCCTAGTGTGCCGTTGGCGCCGGCAATAAGCAGTGGCTCGGGGGTAGTGTATTGATGTTGTTGCATAGCGTATTAGCTGTTATAAGTGGGGCCATGGTGATGATACAGAAACCTATCATCTCGCTCCCACCAGCCTTTGGAGTGAAGCACCGGATGATCGTAATACCCTTCCGTGGCGAGCTTTCGAACCATATGAAACAGGGCCGTTGGGCGCGGATTGCCACTACGTACATCGAAAACGCCGCTTTCGTAGAAGCCCGCTTCTTGCGTGAGCAGGGTATTCCAGTCATAAGCACCTAGCAACGACCAGATGGTGATGGCGCGCATGTCTGCGCCGTCGTGCTTAAGCTGCTGAGCCGTATCCCAAGCATACTGCACCCAGCGCATTTGTTCTTCGCGGGTGCACCCTAGGTGCACCTCGGTTATGGCCATGGGCAAGTGATACCGCTCCCAAGCTTCCGTGAGCAAGCCATGCAGGCCTGTCATTTGCACCGCCTGTATGCGTACGGCCTCTACATCGGCATAGTGGGTGCGAGCTTGACTTTGGCGCAGGTGGTGGGCCGGGAAATACTGGTGGTTTTCATCCAGAAACCGCTCACTAGTGATGTAGTGATTTATACCCAGAATGTCGGGAGGTGTGGAAGCATGGGCTAACTCCAACAGCTCGGCTCTGGAGGCACCATTGGCGCGTAGATAGGTCCACAAGGGATGCTGCTCATGGAGGCGGCCGCAGAGCAAGTCATAAGTCAGCCAACGGCGGTTGTTCTCAAACTCAGCTTGATCAGCAAGCCCGGGGGTGCAGTGCGTTTTCCCTAGGTCTTCCGTTTGCACCAACTGTGCGGCCGGATTCACTTCTCGAATGGCCTGCATCGCCTGCTTCACCCCTTTTATGTGGTTGAGCTGAATGCGCACAAACGTTCGGTCATCAAACGCGTGCGGATACCAGAGGCCGTACAAACCACTAAATCGAGCCGTAGTAAGCGGCTCATTAATGGGGGTATAATACTGTACCCAAGGATAGCGCTCGGCCACCATCCGGGCAAAACGGGCGATGCCCGCTACAAAGTTTTTCCGGTGCAACGCCGTGTAGTGCGGACCACTGCCGTGGTGCAGCAGCGTTACGATGGGGTCAATGCCCAACTCTCGCAGCCGAGCCATGCGCTCATCGGTCCAGGTCCAGTCCGGGCGGTCAAGGCTTTTAGGCGCCACTTGCTCCCACAAAATGGGGTAGCGCAATTTCCGGATTCCTAGGTCAGCAAATAAGTCCAAGTCCTCGATTCGGGTACGGTGCCCACTGCTTGCGAGCTGATCGAAGTATTCGTTTCCTACTCGTCGGATGGTACATTCTATGCCGCCCCATACTTCTACGTCCTCATCTTGCATAGCTTGAAAGGTAAAGTGACACTGCGCAGCTTCAGATTAGATTTGCTACGCAGTGTTGAGATTACAACGCCCCAGAACGGGGCTGTCATCTGCTTTCCGACGCGGGCCTGCGTAAGGCTTTTGTCGGGAAGCAGATGACAGTACATCCAGTGGCTTAGCCGATGTAATTCTAAGGGCCGGTTATGGCTTGCCCTTGGCTGGGTCGCGGGGTACGAGCTTGTCCAGAATGGCAGCAGAGCCGGTTATTGCGGGCTTTGCGGGTTTCTGAGCTTCTTCCGTTTTCTCCGTGAGTTTCTTGTACAGCGTCAGGGCCTGGGCTACTACCTGGTCCATGTTGTAGTACTTGTATGTAGCCAGTCGGCCTACAAAGTGCACGTTCGGGGTCTCGTCGGCCAGCTTCTTGTACTTGTTATACAAGTCGGCGTTTTCGAGGCGTGGTACGGGGTAGTACGGGTCGCCTTCGGCCTTTGGATACTCATACACGATGGACGTTTTGGGATGCTTCTGGCCGGTTAGAGCCTTGAACTCCGTAATGCGCGTGTACAGGTTGTCGTTGGGGTAGTTTACCACCGGAGCCGCTAGGTAGTTTTCAACGTTCAACGTCTCGTGCTTAAACTCCAGGGAGCGGTAAGGAAGCTTGCCATACTTGAAGTCGAAGTACTCATCTACCGGGCCCGTGAAAATCATTTCCTTGAACGGAATGAAATCCACGATGTCATGGTAGTCGGTATTAAGCATCACCTTGATGTTCGGGTGGTCGAGCATGCGCTCAAACATCCGGGTGTAGCCGTGCAGCGGCATGGCTTGGTAGGTATCCGTGAAATACCGGTCGTCGCGGTTGGTGCGGGTAGGCACGCGGCTGGTCACCGATTTATCAAGTTCTGAGGGGTCCATGCCCCACTGCTTGCGCGTGTAGTTGCGGAAGAACTTCTCATATAGCTCCCGGCCTACCTTGCTTACGACTACATCCTCGGAGGTTTTGATAACCGGCACTTGCTCCGCTACTGACTCAAAGAACTGCTCTACCTCAAAGCTATTGAGCGAGAGGCCGTACAGCTTATTGATGGTATCGAGGTTAATGGGCATCGGTACCAGTTGGCCATCTACAGAGGCTAGTACGCGGTGCTCATAAGGGCGCCAATCCGTAAAGTTGGAGAGGTATTCGAATACGTCTTTGGAGTTGGTGTGGAAAATATGGGGACCGTATTTGTGGATCAGGATGCCATCCTCATTGTAATGATCATAAGCATTGCCGGCAATGTGGCTGCGCTTATCTACAATGAGTACTTTTTTATTGGAGCGCGTAGCGAGCCGCTCGGCCAATACACTGCCGGCAAATCCGGCTCCGACGATGAGATAATCGAACATAGCTAAGCGGTCTTTTAGGGGAGAAAGGAAAAGAATGTCAGGCAGGTGGGTAGGCGGTAGGAGGTAGTAGTAAGCGCTGAGCGGGAGTGCTGGTGGCCTTTCAGCCCCAATGCCTGAACCTTTCTGTTAGAGATAAGCTAGCGTAATGTTGTTGCTACAGCGTACCCTGCTCAGCCGCAGCGGCTGAGGTAGCAGAGAGCTTTTTCTGCATGAGGTCCACCATTTGCTGCCAGGTTTGGTCCCAGCTGATGGTAGCGAGGTAGTCGTCGGTGCGCTGGCGCCAGTCAGCATCCTGGTGCTGCGTAAGGGCTTTGGCAATGGCCTGCCCGAAATCATCGGCAGTGGCAGCAATCTGCACCAGGTCCAACTCGCCATATGGGCGCACTACGTCGCGGATGGGCGTGCTCACTACCGGGCGGCCGGCGGCCAGATACTCTGGCGTTTTAGTGGGCGAAATGAATTTAGTGCTCTCGTTATCAGCAAAAAGCAACGTTGCTACATCCCAACCGCGTAAGTAAGAAGGTAGTTCCTGATAGTCTTTGCTGCCGAGGTAGTGAATGTTTTGCTGACGAGGCAAAAGCGCAGGGTCAATTTTCACCACCGGCCCAATGATAACGAACTGCCACTCGGGGTGGGCATCGGCCAGCTGGCGCAACAACTCAATATCTAGGCGTTCATCCACTACCCCAAAAAATCCTATGCGGGGATGGGCAATACCTGCTTGGTCGGCGGGCTCGGGCATGTGCTGGCGGGCCTGGCCAAAGTGCGCTTTATCGATGCTGCTTGGGAACGGGTGGGCATCAGCGTGTTGCTCGCGCTTGGCTTCGTAAAGCGTGTGCCCACCTGTGAAAACGTAGTCGGCTTTCCGGAATAACTCCTGTTCCCGCTCACGGAGCGCGGGCGGAGCGAATTTAAAGGCAGCCAGCTCATCCATGCAGTCGTAGATGGTGAGGGCGGGCTGGAAGTTGCGTGATTTACCCAATGCCATGGGCGTATAGTACCACGCAATAAAATTTTCAATTCCTTGTTCGCGAAAGTGCTGAGCAAGCACCTCAAATTGGATTTGGTCGGCGGCTTCCTCCTGCTCGGGGCCACGTAGGCGGGCGGGCAGATGCACCACAAGCACTTTCAGGCCGTGCTGCCGCTCCTTTACTTCCAAGTGCGGCTCAATCAGGTCATCGGGGTGGTAGAAGGCGTCTTCTACGTAAAACACCCGGCCCTGCTGCGCAAACCGCGACATTAGGTGCTGCGGGCGCTGCCATACAAAATCCCAATGCAAATGCGCAAAGCACACTACATCAGGCAGACGGTGAGGTAAGGATAGAGCAGAATCAGCGGATGTGGTAGTGGAAGTAGTGTGGGAGGCGCGCACTGGCGGCTCCGCTGGTGGAGTCAGCGACATAGAGTAAAGAGTATTACGTTCATCAGCAGACGACCATCCAACCCCGATACAGAAATCACCACTGTCGGCGGCCGTCTTACACTAGTACGGTTAGCTCTAAAAAAGGGTATGGATGAGTTTGCTTTACCTCTCTCCCTACACTCTAAGGTGGCCAAAAATGGCGCTTAGGCTACAGAATGCACTGCATTTCCAAGGCATCTTGCCAGCCCTGCGCAGTGCGCAGCCACTCTCGCCGTATGCCTACCCTCGTGAACCCAGCAGCGGCAAACAGGGCCACACTGGCCACATTGCTAACGCTAATGGTACAGTGCAATTGGTGCAGCTGCAATACTTGCCTAGCATACGCAAGTAATAACTCTAGGGCTGCCTGCGCATACCCCTGCCGGCGGTGAGGCTGCAGAATAGTAATGCCTACGCCGGCCCGTTGGTGCAGCGGCTCAAACCCAAATACATCTACCGTCCCGACAGCCTTCTGCGTGGCGGCCTCACACACAACCAACCTCAGTTGGCGCACCTCAAAAAAGTCAGCAGCGGCGCTATCCAGGTACTGGCGCAACACGTGGCGCGAAACCGGCGTGAGCGTGTCCGACACCCCCCACACGCTAGGGTCGTTTTCCAGCGCATACAGAAACTCGAGGTCGTCGGCTTCCAGGGGGCGCAGAAAAATCAGGTCGGAGCGAAGCATAGGGCTAGTACGTGAAATTCGGGTAGGCAAACCTACTACCCTGCCGCCAAACGCAAACCGCCAAGGCTGCTACCCCACAATTATGCGCCAACCTTCAGGGTGAAGAGCAGTTTAGCTAGATTCCACTTTACTGGTTTTCAGCTATGAAATATAATCTGCTAGGCAATACGGGCCTGAAAGTATCGGAATTGTGTTTGGGCACGATGACGTTTGGCGGCAAAGGCTGGGCGGCGGCCATCGGCAACCTGGGCCAAGCCGCCGTAGATGAGCTAATGAAGCGCTCCATAGAGGCGGGCATTAATTTCATTGACACCGCTAATGTGTACTCTGAAGGGCTTTCGGAAGAGTTGACCGGCCAGTCCATTCACAACCTGGGCGTGTCGCGGCACGAGTTGGTGCTGGCTACTAAGGTGCGCGGTAAAATGGGCGAAGGCCCCAACGATGCCGGCCTCACGCGCAAGCACATTTATCAGCAAGTAGAAGACAGCCTGCGCCGCCTGAAAACCGACTACATCGACCTTTATCAAACCCACAGCTACGACCCGCTCACGCCCTTGGAAGAGACCTTGCGCGCCCTCGACGACCTAGTGCGCAGCGGCAAGGTGCGCTACATTGGCGCCAGCAACGTGGCGGCTTGGCAATTGATGAAAGCCCTGAGTTACTCCACCTACAACCACGTGGAAAAGTACGTTTCGCTGCAGGCCTACTACACCGTAGCAGGCCGCGACCTGGAGCGGGAACTGGTGCCGCTGCTGCAGGATCAGAAAGTGGGCCTGATGGTGTGGAGCCCGCTGGCCGGTGGTTTTTTGAGCGGCAAATTCACCCGCGAAAACCAGAGCGAAGAAGGCGCCCGCCGTACGGGCTTCGACTTTCCGCCCGTTGATAAAGAAAAGGCATTTGCGGTGCTGGATGTGCTGCGCCCCATGGCCGAGGCGAAAGGCGCTACCGTGGCGCAACTGGCCCTGGCCTGGCTACTACACCAGCCGGTAGTCACCAGTGTCATCATCGGGGCCAAAAGAATGGAACAGCTGGACGACAACCTGCAGGCCGTTGATGTGCGCTTGAGCCCAGAGGAACTGCAGCAGTTGGACGAGGTAAGCAAGCTAGCCCCGGAGTACCCCAACTGGATGCTGGACTTTACCAAAGGCGACCGGCAAGTTTAACCCTTATGGCACCCTAGTAAACCCACAGTGCCCTGGCCAAAACACGTTGTTCTGGCCAGGGCACTGTGGGTTTACTAGGGTGTTGTAATGCGCAAACCGCCGCTAGCACTGGCCCTAGCTAACCTCTATGCTGCCTTGAAATACGCGGGTGGCAGGGCCACTCAGAAACACGTTGGTGAAGGAGCCATCGGGCTTAGCATCGAAGGCCACATGCAGGTCGCCGCCGGGGGTGCGCAGGTGCACGGGGCTGGTGGCACCACGCCGCGAAGCCGCCAGCGCCACGGCCGTTACGCCCGTACCGCAGCTCAGGGTTTCGTCTTCCACGCCGCGCTCATAGGTGCGCACCTGCCACGGTTGGCCCGGCACGGCCGGCGCTTCCACAAAGTTGATGTTGGTGCCCTTCTCCCGAAACCGTTCATTGTAACGAATAGAGCGCCCTTCGGTAAACACGTTCAGCTCGGCTAGGGTGCTGGGTGGCTGAAACCGCACCAAATGCGGCGAGCCGGTATCGAGGAAGATGCCGTATTCATCTACCTCCTGCTGACCAATTACATCCTGCATGCGCAGGTGCACCGTACCGTCGGCATCCACGCGGCCTTCGTGCGGACCATCAGCGGCCAGAAAGTGAGTGGCATCCTCAATTACGCCGAGCTGCTTGGCAAACGCCACCGTGCAGCGGCCACCGTTGCCGCACATAGAACCGAGGTAGCCATCGGCGTTAAAGTATACCATCTCGAAATCGTACTGACCGTGCGGGCGCAGCAGAATCAGGCCATCGGCCCCAATACCGCGGCGCCGGTCGCAGAGAAAGCGCACCAGCTGATGGTTGTTTTCATCGAACTGCGTGGCGCGGTCATCTACCATCACGAAGTCGTTGCCGGTGCCTTGGTATTTAAAGAAAGAGAGCATCATAGGAAGGGCAATCAAAAGTCAGACAAGTTTACGCAGCAAGGCAATCTGGCCGGCGTGGTAAAGATAATGCTGCGCGGTGCCATGCAGCAGCACGTACACAGAATCTGCCGCGCCATCGGGGCGGGCGGGCATTTCGTGGAGCACTGTATCCAGCGCCCCCTCCGCTACTGTTGCCGCCGCGGCCAGCAACCGCTCATGTGCCTGCTGAAGCTCCTGCCGGGCTTGCTGCCAGGCGGTTTCACTAGGCTCGCTCCGAAATGCAGGCCAGTCGTCAGTTGTTGGCGGGGTTAGTTCCAGCCGTTCGATGCGGTGTGCAACCGTGTTGGCCCAAGTAGTCAGGTGGCGCACTAGCTCTCCAATGCTATGAATGCCGGGCAATGGATGCGCCGCTGCCTGTGCAGCCGAAACACCCGCCAGTACCTGCTGTACTGAGGGGCCCGACCATGCCTCACCCCAAAATGCCCGCTGTAGCTGATCAGTAATGCGCTCTGTCTCTTTCATTTCGCCTCGCTTCGTTCCAAGATGGAATATACAATACCAGCCGGAACTGTGCCATCCCGTACCTTTGCCTGCCTGCCCCTGCGGGTAGCTTAAAGGTAGTTCTATGTACACGTTCCTCACCACCAGCCCCTGGGCCGACTACGAGCTGATCGACGCCGGCAACTTTGAGAAGCTGGAGCGCTTCGGCAAACACATTCTGGCCCGCCCCGAACCCCAGGCTATCTGGGATCCGCACCTTTCCGCCGCGGAGTGGCAGCGCGCCAACGCCACGTTTACCCGCGAGAAAGGCAGCCAGGAGCGCGGCCAGTGGAAAATAAAGCCCGGCACGCCGGAGCAGTGGGTTATTGGCTACGAGCGGCCCGATGGACTGAAGCTGCGGTTCCGCCTGGGCATGTCGTCGTTTAAGCACGTAGGGCTGTTTCCGGAGCAGGACCCCAATTGGCAGTTCATTTATGAGCAAACCCGCAAGCGCCGCGCCACTCAGCCGCGCGTGCTCAACCTGTTTGCCTACACCGGGGCGGCTACCCTAGCAGCCCGCGCGGCTGGCGCCGACGTCACGCACCTTGATTCGGTAAAGCAGGTGAACTTCTGGGCTCGTGAGAACATGGAAGCTTCCGGCCTCGATGGGGTGCGGTGGCTAGTAGAAGATGCCATGAAGTACGTGCGCCGCGAGGTAAAGCGCGGCAGTAAGTACCAGGGCCTCATCCTCGATCCGCCGGCCTATGGCCGCGGCCCGAACGGCGAAAAATGGCAGCTGGAAGATGAGCTGAACGAAATGCTCAAGCTCTGCAAGGAGCTTCTCGATCCGCAGGACCACTTTTTCCTGATTAACCTGTACTCCTTGGGCTTCTCAGCCCTCATTCTGGAAAACTTGGTGCACGAAATATTCCCGGATGCGCGCCAGAACCGCGAAATCGGGGAAATTTATCTGCACGACGCCGCCGCGCGCAAGCTACCGCTCGGTACGTTCTGCCGGTTTGCTACGTAAGCGGGGCACCCTTCCTGTCATGACACTTTACGGTTAAGCTGCACCTAGGCGCAGCCTAACCATATTACCTGCTGTATGTCGCATCCGCTTTCTCGTCATCGTCGCTTGGCCCTCATTGACATGGGCACCAATACGTTTCACCTGCTGATTGTGGAGCTGCCTGAGCCCCGCCATCAGGAGCCCGTAACGTTGCTGCGCACCAAAGTAGGCGTGAAGCTAGGCGAGGGCGGCATCAGCGCCGGCCACATTGCGCCCGAAGCCTACGCCCGGGCCCTGCACACGCTGGCTGGCTTTAAGGAGGAAATAGAGCTGCACGAGGTGACGGAAGTGCGCGCTACCGCTACTAGCGCCGTGCGCGTGGCCCAGAACGGCCCCGAACTGGTAAAAGACATTTTCGAGCAGACTGGCATTCAAGTAGAGGTAATTCCTGGCGACCGGGAAGCCGAGCTCATTGCCAAAGGCGTTCGGGAGGCCGTGCCGCTGGGTACGGTGCCGCATTTGCTGATGGACATTGGTGGCGGCTCGGTGGAGTTCATCATTGCCGACGAAAGCACCATTTTCTGGAAACAAAGCTTCGAGATTGGTGCCCAGCGGCTACTCGATAAGTTTTTCACGGCCGACCCCCTACCCCCTCTCGCCGTGCAAGCCCAGCAAGCATACCTGGCGGAGGTATTGGCGCCGCTCACGGCGGCCGTACGCCAGTGGAGCCCGGTGGCCCTGGTAGGCGCCAGCGGCACCTTCGATACGCTCTGCGACTTGCAAGCAGCCCGCACGGGCCACCCCGAACTGGTAGGCAAGCCTGCCCCGGCCACCGCTATTCCGCTGGAAAGCTTCCGACTAAGCTACGAGCAGTTCCTGGCCCTCGACCATGCCGGACGCCTAGCGCTGCCCGGCATGACACCACTGCGCGCCGATATGATTGTAGTAGCCTGCGTGCTAATTGATTTTGTACTGACCACCTACGGCCTTACCACTATGCAGGCTTCAGCCTATGCCCTCAAAGAAGGTTTACTGGCTGAGTTACTAGGTCAGTAAACCCACCAAGCCGCCTCTGCCTCACGTCCTGACTTTGCCTAAGCTCCGCCCATAATGTCCACTGTCTTTCCCTATACTCAACTCTTCACTTTCACGGAAAGCGTTTTCAAACGCATTGGCTGCTCTGATGAAGATGCTACCCTCGCTACAGAAACTCTGCTTTCGGCTGACTTGCGAGGAGTGGACTCCCACGGCGTGGCTCGGCTCATTGGCTACATTCGGTTGTGGGAAGCCGGACGCATTAATGCCACGCCGAGGGTAGGCGTCACGTACGAAACACCGAGTACGGCCGTGGTAGATGGTGACGGTGGCCTAGGCCTGGTAGTAGGCCCCAAGGCCATGGAAGTAGCCATGGAGAAAGCGCGGCAGGTGGGTACGGGCTGGGTCTCAGTAAAGAACTCCAACCACTTTGGTATTGCCGGGTATCATGCCATGAAGGCCCTGGCCCACGACATGATTGGGGTGGCCATGACCAACGCCTCGCCGCTGGTAGCGCCCACGTATTCGCTGGAGCGGCTGCTGGGCACTAACCCTATCGCGGTAGCTGTGCCCGCCGGCGACCAGCCCGATTTCGTGCTGGATATGGCCACTACCACCGCGGCCAACGGCAAGCTCGAAATAGCCCAGCGTAAAAACCTACCCATCCCGGACGGCTGGGCACAGAACGCCGATGGCTCAGGCTCAACGGATGCCAACGCCGTGAAAAATGGCGGGGCTCTGCTGCCACTTGGCGGCGCCACTGGTTCGCACAAAGGATATGGCCTAGGCGCTGTGGTGGATATTTTCTCGGCGGTGCTGAGTGGTGCCAATTATGGGCCGTGGGTGCCACCGTTCGTGGCGTTTTTACAACCATCAGCCAACCCAGTGGGTGCCGGACTAGGTCACTTTTTCGGCGCTATGCGCGTGGATGCGTTCCGTCCGGCCGCCGAGTTTAAAGCACACATGGATAACTGGATTACCACCTTCCGCACTGCTCAGGCCATGGAGGGCAAGCACGTTCTTATCCCTGGCGACCCGGAGCGAGCCATGGCCGAACACCGGTTGCTAGGTGGTATTCCCCTCCTAGAGCCCGTGATACAAGATCTGGAAACCGTAGGCGCCAAGTTCGGCGTGAAGCTCTAGCCCTGCCAGCTTCGAAAAGATACTACGGGGTTTGAAAGCATTTGCTACCTAGTGCGGAAGCTCAAACCCAAAACAACAAAAAGCCCACCCGGTGATACCGGGTGGGCTTTTTCTATAGACTAGCCTTAAAGCCGCTTAAATCATCTGAGTATCATTGAGCAGCTTGCTCATGGCTACATCTTCGTTGAGGTATTTAGAAGAGTAGTTTTCATCGGGACCGTTGAGGAAAAGGCAGGTTTTGCCTTCCACGGCTCCAATGATGGCATCTTTCTCAGCCATCGGCAACGCGGGGCAGCCAAGGCTACGGCCCAACCGGCCATACTGACGAATAAAATCCTCACTCACGTAGTCGGCGCCGTGCATCACGACCGCCCGCGACAACGCATTGGTGTTGTAGCCTTCATCTACGCCTTTGAGCTTAAGCGAGCGGCCGTGCTTGCCAGTGTACTCGCCTTGCGTCACATAGAACCCCAGGCTACTCATGTTCGACTCATTCTCATTAGAGAAGTTCGTGGCCATGTTTTCGCCGGAGTTATGACCGTGGGCCACCAGCGTGTGAAACTTCACTTGCTTAGCGGCCAGATCCAGCACCCACAGGCGCTTTTGCGTGGAGGGCAGGCTGAAATCTACTACCGTGAGCAGTTGCTTATCGCCGAGCTTGTTTTCGTTTTCTAGGTTGAGATAGCCGGTCATGGCTTTCTCAAACACTTCGTAGCGCAAGCCCTGCTGCTCTAGGCCTAGGTCGCGGTACAAGCCCTGCAGACGCTGGTCGAACAGCACAGCTTTCATCACGGCCGGTGACGGCAGGTTTAGTTCCGAACCTGTGGTAGCGGCCTTTGATTTGGTCACGGGGGCAGCCAGGGGGGTAGCCAAAAACAGGGAGGCTACAAACGGCAACACACGCCGGGCCATCCGACGGGCGCGGCGCTTGAGACGCTGGCGGCTAACTACACTCTGATTTTCCATCGACACAGGTTCTTTTCGTTTTCGAAAAAGCTTCCTGCCAAGCAGGAAACCTATTATATAAAGTCTATACGCGTTCGGCTTCAGTACAGATGCCTCGGCATAGCTTCATTGTTCAGGTTTTGAAACATAGCGCAAGGCTAATTGATTCATTCCGGCTCCATGAAAAATAAGTTACGCGTTCTGGAGCTCGAAAACAAATCTTGTACTCGCTCAAGAGTATTGCAATTTTCTTAGTTATCTTGAATCCCCATATTTTCTTGATAGCTGCCTTTTCCGGCAACTCGCCGCTCTTTTCTTCCCCAACCAATTCCCACTTTTCTTTTATGCACATTTGTACATCCTGGATGCGCAAGCTCATCCTGGCCGCCGCCCTGTTGGCGCTGGGAGGGCAATCCGCCAACGCCCAAAAAGTAGTTCTGCAAGGCTACTGGTGGGATTACTGGAACAGCAATTACCCTAATGGCTGGGCCAACTACATTGCTCAGCTGGCTCCTCGCCTGAAGGCCATGGGCATCGATGCAGTGTGGCTGCCGCCAAGCATCAAAAACGGCAACCAGGGCAATGGCTACTCGCCCTTCGATAACTACGACCTAGGCGACAAATACCAGAAAGGCTTTGTCGCTACCCGCCTCGGCACTAAAGATGAGCTGTTGCGGGCCGTGGCTGTGCTGCACGCCAACGGCATTGAGGTAGTGCAAGATATTGTGCTGAACCACAACGACGGCGCCGGCTCGCAAACCGGAGCCGGTGGCCAGGACCCCGCCGCCTGGGAAGATTACTCGACCAGCAAATACAAGAACTTCCGCTACGTAAGCTACTCCAAGCCCGCTACCACGGAAGATGCCGCCAACTACCTGGCCCGCAACGGCCGCTTTCCGAAGAACTGGCAGAACTTCAACCCCAACCCCGGCAACAACTCCACCTCCGGCGACTGGAACGCCGTGTACTTTGGGCCCGATGTGAGCTATTACAACGGCGCGTATGGCCAGAGCTCTAATGCCACCTTCAACCCTACCCAAACCGCCGACTATATGCGCACCAACGTGCGCAACTGGCTGATTTGGTACAAGAAGCAGGTGGGTTTTGATGGCGTGCGAATGGATGCCGTAAAGCACTTCCCGGATGCTGCCAGCGAAGATTTCCTCTATAACCTACAAAGTAACGCGGGCTGGGCTTCCGGAGGTGCTACCATGTATGCCGTGGGCGAATGGGTAGGCTCCGCGGGCCAGATGGACGGCTGGGTAAGCAACGTGCAAAACCGGGCCGGCACCTTCGACTTTTCATTGCGAAATGGCCTCTACAGCATCGTAAGCGGCGGCGGCAACTTCGACCTCGGCTCATTGCCTGGCTATCAGCAGGGGTCCAGAGTTTTTCTGATTAACGGACAGTATGTGCATCGCACCGTACCGTTTGTGAACAACCACGACACCTTCCGGCCTACTACCGATGCCAACGGCAACTACACCGGCTGGAATACCGGCTCGGAGCTAGCCCCTCATATTGACCCCTTCGATCCGCGCTTGTCAGCTACCTATGCGGCAGCTATGGCTATGGATGGCTCGCCCCAGATTTTCTTTGAAGACCTCTTCAACGTAGGCAACACCAGCAAACGGTTTTCGCACCAGCCCACTAGCACCACCGACCTGCCGCTGCGCGATGATATCAATAACCTGATTTGGTGCCACCAGAACCTGCGCTTTAAGGATGGAGCCTACAAAGTGCGGTATCAGGCCGCCGACCACCTAGTGATTGAGCGCGGCGCCAAGGCCATCATCGGCATCAACGACAACTTCTCGGTGTGGCAGAACAACACGGTTTCCTGTGATTTTGCCCCCGGCACGGTGCTGAAAGACTACTCGGGCGCCAACGGCACGGCCACCGTAACCGTCAGCAGCTCCCAGACGGTGAGCATCAATACGCCTCCCTGCAACGGCACCGCTACCAGCGGCCGTCGCGGCTACTCGGTGTGGGCACCTACCGGCATCGGGACCAACTACAACCGCGCCGCCATGGCCACCACCCAGGAATGGGAGCTGGCCGATGACCTCGGCGACTCGCACGCGTCATCGTTGAAGCAGGGCGGGCAACTACCGGCTTCCTCTACGGCGTATCGCACGGCGGGCCGGATTTACGTGGCCGCGGGCAAAGCCGTCACCTACACCCTCTTCCCTACGGATGCCACCCGCAGCCTGGCCGTGGAGCTGGTAAGCAGCACGGGCACCATCCTGACCAGCAAAACGGGCACCGGCAACCTCACGGGTACCTACACTCCCACCGCCGACGGCTGGATTACGCTGCGCGCCAAAAACGCCGTGAGCACCAACCCGGCGCAGCGAGCCTTCATCAAAGCCACCTACACGGCCCCAACCGTGATATCGACCACGGCCATGCGCGAAAACACCGTGCTGGCCACGATGCAGCCTGCTATGGCTGGGGCGGACCTAACGGTATACCCGAACCCAACCAACTCCGACCGCATTGATGTAGTGCTTCAGTCGCCGCAGGACCTCACGGCCACGATGCGCCTACTGGACCTGACGGGCCGCTTGGTGCACCAGCAGCCAGTGCGCCTGTACCCGGGCTCTACGGAGCGCCGCCTCACGGTGGGCCGCGCGCTGCCAGCCGGCATCTATCAGCTGCAGGTGCCGGAGTTGGGCCTCAGCCGGAAGGTAGTAGTGAAGTAACCGCTTAGCATTTGTTAATAAAAAAGCCCTGTCAGATATCTGACAGGGCTTTATACTGTTGTGAGGCCTAGTCGTGGCCTGGTGCTATGCCGGGCGCCGGGGCCGGACGCGTTACTTTAAACACGCCTCCTACGGAAAGTACCCGTTCAATTTCCTCAGCGGTAATGTCTTCCTTGTGAAAATGCACCGTAGCCACCTGGGTTTTACCATCGATAACGCAGGCTGCTACCCCTGGCAAACCGCTAAGCTGTTTCTGCACGGTGGCGGCCTGCACCGGATCTTGTAGGCCTGCTACTTGCAGCTGCAGCATCTGCACGGCGCGCGCATCGTTGCCGAAGCGAAGCTTATTCCAGCCAGCCCAGGCTACTAGCATGCCGAGCAGTAGCAAGGCTATTTGCCCCAATCGTTTCAGTTTCACTGCCTACAGACGAGTTAGCCTAACGCTTGAACTTCGAGACTTAGCTAGCGCGCCCACGTATCAGCAGTTATTGTACCGTGATGTTGCCGCGAATTTCGCCGCTGGTGTAGGCCTGCGTGTGCAGGTTTACATAGGTTTCGCCAGCTAGCAGCTTGGCACCATCAGCCACCGACAGAGTAGCCGTGCCGGTGATAGGCGAGGTGGCTACGCTGCTGAAGGGCACAATAACGCCTCCATTTACACCGGGCGCTGCCTGATGAATATGGCCCGCCAACGGAGTCAGGCCGGTGTAAGTAACGGTGTAGGTAAGTACGCGCGTGGTCTTGTCATAAGAGCCCGACATGGTACCGGTGGCGGTAGAAGGCGTAGGCGCTACCTGCTGCTGGCCATTAATGGTAGCCTTGAGCTGCACTACATTAGAAGCTGGCGCGGCCGTGGTGTCATCGTCTTTGCACGCCGAAAAAGCGGCGGAACCAAGCAAGGACAAAAAGAGAAGGGTAGATTTTGCGTTCATCAATGAAACGAAATGAAAAAACAATAATGGAAATGGCTATTTGCGGAATCCCTCTTTCGGCCGGATAGTGAAGTTGCGGTTCACGTTAAAGCCGAAGTAGATGTCGCCTTTAAAGAAATTGCCGCGGGTATTGGCCACGAAGAACTTTTCAATCATGCCCTGGGAGTTGGTTACGTGCAGCTGAAAGATGTGCCCGCCCGTTTCAATATCCACCCCTACTGCCAACGCATTGCGGACGCCGGTGGGTCTGGTGCTGGGCAGCATGTAGTAATATTCTGCGTTCAGGGAGGTGCGCTTGGTTAGCTTCTGGCGCCCGCCAATTCCTACTGCGTACACATCATTCGGCTCAGTGGTGGCTTCCACCGAGTTCCGGTGAATCAGCGTCGGCATGAGCTGCAGGGAAAGATCAGGGCTGAACTTACGGGCTATCAGGGCCTGGTAAGAGAGCGACAGGCGGCGCGTAAAATTCATGGCCGGGTCGTCGCTGCGGAGCGTATTCACGGCCGAGCTGGCAAATAGCGTTACGCTTACGGGCATGGCCTTCGGACCGGTGCTCTGGCGCAGGGCCCGGTATTTCACGAAGCCGTCGAGCGTTTTTTCCAGGGAGCTGCGGCCTATCCCGATTTCCAGCTGATCGGTTAGGGCGTATTCCAGCCCTAGGCGGATGCTAGCTTGATCAAGCCCGAAAAAGTTGTAGGCGCCGCTGTTAAGCGTACCAAAGCGGTGGGAAATCAGGAACACCATAGTGCCTTGCCCGGGCGTCTGGACGGTGTGCCCATTTATCAGACGGGTGCTTTTAAACGTAGCCTCTACCAGGGAAGGAGTTGTCGGAGGCGCCTGGTTGTCGAGCTCACCCAGCAAATCATCCTGAGCAAGGGTTGGCGTGGCCCAGAAGGCTAGTAGCACACCCAGCAACAAAGCCAATCGGCTCGAGAAGGGAGTAAATGTTGTTGACATAAAAAAGGGAAAGTCAGCTAAAGGCGGCACACCGGTACTCCGGTGCCGTTTGCTGGATACTAAGGCTTGTGAATGGTAAGCTGGCCAACCGGCTCGCAACTGAGCGTGACCTTGATGCCGACTACTTTAGCAATGTTTTCGCGCACCAACAGCGGAATCTCAATGCCATAATCGGCCGGCGCTACACTGAAATAGGCGTTTACCAGCAACACACCTTTCTGCTGCTCTAGGGCGCCCGTAACGGTCAGGTGCTTGGTTACGCCATGAATGGTAAGGTCGCCTTCCACGGAAACCCGCTGCGACTCGCCGCGGGCCAACGCGTCGGCATCGAAATTCAGCACCTTCCCCCGAAACGTGGATTTGGGAAAGCGCTCCGACTCCATGTAGTTCTCGTTGAAGTGCTCCTGCATGAGGGTGCGCTTAAACTGAAACGACTTGATGGGCACGCTGAACGCCAGCTGTTGGGTTTGCAAATCAATGATGGCCGCGGCTTGCTCAGTGCGGGCCTCAATATCCTCGATGATGCTGGTGGAAAAGAAGCTGACGTTTCCCTTCTGGGTGGTGTATTTGGCTTGAGCCAGCCCGATGGTAATATCACCGATCAGTAGCAGGAGCCCACACAAGGCAATGCGCGCACGAAAATTCAGGCTTCGCATTGTCCGTTAATTGTTAGGTGCACCGGCGTCTACCCATTTCTGCAGCAAGTCAATGTCGCAGTCTGAGAGCTTGTTGCCACCATCAGGCATGGGGTTGTAACCGGGCAGGTGCTTTACGTTGCCCATTAGCTGGCCCGAGCGAACGTACTTCTGGATAACCGAGAAATCCTCTAGGTTCACTCCACCCGTCAGCAGTACCGGGTTGTGGCAGCTGCGGCAGTTGCGGTCCAGCAACGGAGAAATAGATACGCTATAGGAAACTACTGCGGGAGTAGTGCACACAACCCGCGGCGAACCTATTTCATCGGCATTGTCATAGGCGCAACTACTAAGCAACAGGCTAAGTAACGCACCATAAAGAGTACAACGTTTTACCATGAGCAAATAGAACTAGGGTGGAACAGCATATGGACGCACCTACTTCCCTTGTACCCGAAGGACACGGCAAGCATAGCAGCCCCCTCGCTGAGTGGGTCTATGAATAATTCAATTGTGAGTGGTAAGCCGCACCAGAAAGATGTTGCTACATACAATACCAGACACGACGAACTATGTTTCAGATCGGGAAAAATATTTTTAGCTTGTTATCCGCTGACATACTGCCCTATGGGCACTTATTACCCTCGGCAACCGCAATACATGCCTGTTAGTGAAAAGGTTAGCCCTTTGCACTATTTACTACCTGGTTGGATATACAGGCAACGACAGCATATTCTTGGGATTCATTCTGGTACTAAATATTCCCATAATGAGCCTCAAAACTAACTGCAGTCCGGTGGCCGCCCTAATATTTCCCTGGCTATTAGGTGAACTATACAAATTGCCCGTTGAAGTATAATTTTACCTCGTTCAATGAGGCTAATTTTGCACTATTCTTATTTCTTTAATAAATTTAAATATAACTTGTTCACTCATACGTAATAGTAACCTAGTCAGCTGATTACGCCTATCATTTACAAGCGATTTTGGGCGTTTCTGATATTTTTTTCATTTTATAAAATAAATATTTTCACACCGCCCATTCAAATGGTACAACCAAGCGGGCGCTAGGCTCTGCTCATGCCCAAACCCGGAATGGCGCACTACAGCTTACTGCCATCCATGCGTCTGGAGCCGAGTAGCGGCAACCGCACCATCGAGCCATTTTGATTCCAGTCCGGGTCCGCTCAGGTACAGACAGGCGCCCTCCCCTACCGTCCGGATGATGGCTCGGTACTGATCGGGGGGTAGCGCCGGACAGCCCCGGCTGTACCCGAGCTGGCCGTTGCGCTGCAGGTACCCCTGGCTTACATAGTCGGCAGCATGCAGCACCACGTAGCGCCGCTGCGCATTATCATTCAGGCCGGGGTCGAGGCCACGCAGCCTGCGCGAAAGGCCATGGCTGCCTTGATACGTATCCTGCGTGCGGTAAAAGCCAAGGGAAGTGCACGCTGATTTCATAACGTTGGAAAAGCGCCGGGCGCGTAGCTTTCCCGAGCCGCGCCCGTGCGCCACATGGCTGTGCTGCAGTACCTGGCCCGCACGCAAATCCAGCACCCAGAAACGCTTATGGGTGGAGGGCAAATCCATATCCACCACGGCCAGAATACCCGGCTGGCTTACTTTGCCCGTCTTCCGCAAGTTCAGGTACCCCACGCAGGCCCGCTCCAGCACCTCCAGGCGTAAGCCAGCGGCAGCTTCTCCGAGGCGAGTGTGCAACGCCTGCACGGCTAGGTGCACAGAATCGGGCAACCCGGCCAGCGGCGACACCGGCGTCAGGCGCAAGGAGTCGGGCAGTTCTGCAGCGGGTGCGGCGTTAGTGGCAGCAGGCAACGCCACGGCGCTGTATTGCCCGGGCCGGCTGCCTGCCACGGTAGTTTCGCCGATGGAGGACTGACACGCGGTAAACACTCCCACTAGGCCAGGCAACACGGCCAACCGTGCTAGCCGTCGCAACGAACCAAGACAATAACTACTGGATGACAGGGGTAGCGGTATGGGCATAGCACACAACACGATTCGGCCCGAAAGTCCGCATTTCAGCTTCCCGATACAAGTGTTGGCTGATCTGTTGGCCGATAAAATCAACCTAGCAGCGGAAACAGCAGCGCTGCCTGCGCTGAAAAGATAGCCGGACTCACCCAGGGCCCGACTATCTACCCACCGTCACAGGCTGGCGCGTCATGGGAAACCGCCAGTCTTGCAGTAGTGAGTTTGCTCAGTACGTTGCGCATGCGTTACTCACTAGCTAACAGAATACTACCCCTGCTGGCAGGCCAAAGCCCACCCAGGATAAGAACACTAGCTACGCAGTGAGGTTAGCGCGCGGTTTGTACTGAGCATAATCTTATACGCAACCGGTTTGGCCCATTGCGGAGCCTAGTCAGGTTTGCCTGCTTTCCGCAGTTTTGTTCCGTACTTTTGTGCCTTTCAGCTAGCGGGCTGGTTATAGAAGCCAACGCTTACGTTTTCGCACTTCTTCGGCGCGCTCTGGCGTGCCTTTCTGCTTATGGCCAAAGTTGCAATCAACCTCTCCACCGGGAGTATTCAACAAGAAGAAATTATTGTCGGGATTGACTTGGGCACTACCAACTCCCTAGTAGCCTACATCCATCCAGACGGCCGCCAGCCCCTTGCTATCAATGACCAGGGCCGGGGCACCATTGTGCCTTCTGTGGTGTACTTTCCGCCCTCCGGCGACGCGCCGTTGGTAGGCAATGAGGCTAAGGAATATCTGCTTACTGATCCGCAAAACACGATTTACTCGGTGAAGCGCCTGCTGGGCAAATCGTATCAAGACCTAGGCCAGCACGCCGAAGCCTTGGGCTATAAGGTGATTGATGACAACTCCGAAGGGCTGGTAAAAATCCGGGTCGGCGACAAATTCTACTCGCCCATTGAGCTTTCGGCTGAAATCCTGAAGGAGCTGCGTGCCCGCGCCGAGCACGCCCTCAAGACGCCCGTAAACAAGGCTGTTATTACGGTGCCAGCGTACTTCAACGACTCCCAGCGCCAAGCCACCCGCGACGCCGGCCGGCTGGCCGGGCTGGAAGTGCTGCGCATTGTAAACGAACCCACGGCGGCGGCGCTGGCTTACGGCATTGGCCTTTCGCCGGAAGAGGAGAAAACCGTGGCCGTGTACGACCTGGGCGGCGGCACCTTCGATATTAGCATTCTGCACCTGCACCAGGGCATTTTTGAGGTCCTGAGCACCAACGGCGACACGTACCTGGGCGGCGATGACTTGGACCGCGCCATTTCCGATTACTGGACCAGTGAGTACCAGCTGGCGACAGTACTGTTCCATAATGGTTCGGCGCAGCAACAGTTGCGCCTGTTAGCCGAGCAAGCCAAGCGCCACCTCAGTAACAACGAAGCATTTGAGGCCGAATTCGGTGATACGCGCCTACCACTCACCAAAACCAAGTTCAATGAGCTGGTGCAGCCGCTGGTAGAGCGCACCATTGACTCCTGCCGCCTGGCGTTGGCTGATGCCAAGCTTACGCCGCAGGACCTCGATGCCGTGCTGCTGGTAGGTGGCTCCACCCGCGTACCGTTGGTGTACGATTCGGTGGCGGAGTTTTTCCAGCAGCCCGCCAACAGCTCGCTGAATCCTGATGAGGTGGTAGCGCTAGGGGCCGCCATTCAGGCCGACATTCTGGCTGGTAACCGCCGCGACGTGCTGCTGCTGGATGTTACGCCGCTCACGCTAGGCATCGAAACCTTGGGAGGACTGATGGACCCAATTATTCCGCGTAACTCCAAAATCCCGACCAAGGCGGGACGGCAGTACACTACCTCCGTTGATGGCCAGGTGAATCTCAAAATTTCGGTGTATCAGGGCGAGCGAGACCTAGTAAAAGAAAACCGCAAGCTGGCCGAGTTCGACCTGAAAGGTATTCCGGCCATGCCCGCCGGTTTGCCCAAAGTAGACGTGAACTTCATCCTGAACGCCGACGGAATTCTGAAAGTAGAAGCCATTGAACTGCGCTCCAATACGAGGCAAGCCGTGGAGATAAAGCCTCAGTATGGCCTTACCGATGAGCAGGTAGAGCAAATGCTGATGGACTCCATGACCCACGCCCGCGAGGATATTGCGGCCCGCATGGTGATTGAAGCCCGCACCGTGGCCGAGCAGATGCTGTATCAAGTGGAGCGTTTTGTGGCGAAAAACGGACAACACCTCACAGAAGAGGAAATCAGCCAAACGCAGGTCGGTGTAGCAACTCTGAAACAGGCACTCACTACCCAGGAAAAAGACCACATCCTGAAAGCCGTAGACGAGCTGGAAGAACTCACGCGGCCTTTCGCAGAACGTGTGATGAACATTTCCATCAGTCAGGCTATGGCTGGTAAGAAAATCGTGTAATTAGAAGCCTGTCTGGTAATGGAGCCAGGCTACTGTGTTGTCTTCTATGAAGCCCCGCTGCTGCCAGCGGGGCTTTTGCTTTCTTTGTAACCTAGCAACACCCAAAGGAACTACATAAAAAAAGCTGCCCTAAGTGCGTTTCTTCCTCTCACCCAACCACCTACTGCCTAGCTACCGGCAATAAAAGGTACAAGCTGCCTTCAGTTTGGTTTGAGAGTTCCATTTGAGGTAGTAAAGGGTATAAAAGAACTGTATGAATTCGTCGCTTGCCCGTCTCTGTCAACTTGCCCAGCAACCTAGCCGCCGCATCATTGGCCTGATGTCCGGGACCTCTCTTGATGGGCTAGATGTGGCGCTGTGCCGCCTACACGGCAGTGGTACAGGCACCCGGCTTGAGCTGGAGCAATTCATTACGGTACCTTATTCCGACGACGTACGCCGGCGCATTCGGGAGGTGTTTGCACGAGAGCAGGTAAGTCTAGAATATCTTACGCTGCTTCACGCGTGGCTAGGCCAGCTGCACGCTGATATGATACTGGAGTGCTTGCAGCAGTGGCAGATTCCAGCGGCAGAAGTGGATCTGATAGCTAGCCACGGCCAAACGGTATACCATGCGCCTCAGCACCAACATCAGCGGCCCGATTTCCCCCTGAATGCTACCCTACAGCTCGGCGACGGCGACCACATAGCCGTCCGGACCGGCGTTATCACGCTCAGCGACTTTCGGCAGAAGCATATTGCTGCCGGCGGAGAAGGCGCCCCGTTAGCTGCCTACGGCGACTACCTGCTGCTCAGCAGCCCCAATGAAGAGCGGCTGCTGCTGAACCTGGGCGGCATTGCCAACTTCACATACTTACCCCGTACTACCCAGGATTCCAGCACTGCCTTCAGCACCGATACCGGCCCTGGCAATACGCTGCTTGATGCCACAGTGCGCGCTCACTTCCCAGAGTTGGCCTACGATGAAGATGGCCGCTTAGCCGCTGCTGGCGCGGTACATGAAGGCTTGCTTGCTGCGCTACTAGAGCACTCGTTTTTCACGGCTCCATTGCCCAAAACTACAGGCCCGGAATTGTTCGGAGCGGCTTACCTGCGCCAGGCCCAGCAACAAACCGCTACTACCACACTAGGCATCGAAGATTTACTAGCTACCCTTACGGAGCTAAGTGCTCTGGGAGTGGCTCGGGCGGTTGCGCTGGCGTTCGGGCCTAGTCCGACCCTGGCTGTATATATGAGTGGTGGCGGCGCGCATAATCCCACGTTACACGCGGCGTTGCAACGCCATCTGCCCGGCTGCCGATTTGCTACCACAGCTGCCCTAGGCGTTCTGCCCGACGCCAAAGAGGCTATTCTGTTTGCATTGCTGGCCAACGAAGCCATAGCAGGCCAGCCCATTAGTATAGGAACTGGGCGGCAGCGAGTACCGGCCGTAACGATGGGCAAGATTTCTCTGCCCGGCTAGCTTCTACTTGCTTCCTACCAGCGGCACCAAGCTAAAGCCCTGCACTTGCCGGGCTGTGGAGTCGCGAAACGTTACGTCGAGCTGGAAATGTGGAGGCTTCTGAAGCGTATCAGCTTTAAAGGAGAATGCCACAAATGGCTCGGGCGTAGCAGTGCCGCGCAAGCGGTAGCCTAGCTTGTATAAGTCGATGAAGGCCCCGTAACGGCGAGCTTGCTCCCGCATGGGCTGGGCAGCCGCTTTAAATTGCTTAGGCGTGAGGGTTTGCTGCACATCAGGGGCTAGCCACGCGTAGGCGGCGTCCCACTCCCCTTGCACCACGGCCAGCAGAAAGCGCCGGGCCACCTGCACCTGTGAGGGTTGCACCTGTGCCGGGCGGGCCAGTTGCGGCAGCAATAACAACAAGGCGCTAAGCCCAAGTAAGCAACATGTTTTGCGCAGTAAACTCATCGGGAAACTGTGGGCAACTACCACGCCACAAGCTCAGGGCGCATACGGCTCAGGGCGCATACGCTTACTCCTTCTCCTGCGGTATCAGCACGAATACGTCTTCGCCGGGGCGCTTCATGATGTACTTTTCGCGGGCAAATTTCTCCAGCAATTCAGGGCTGCTAAGCAGCTCGGCGCGGTCTTTCTTCACTTTGTCAATTTCGCGCAGGTAATACTCCTTGTCGTTTTGCAGCTCCTGCCACTTGGCGTACATGTCGTACTGCTTCATCAGGTCGTTGGCATCGAACAAGAACATCCAAACCAGAAAGCTGAGGCCTGCCAGGAAATAGAAGCTGCGCAGAAAGCGCGGCACCCGCCCGAATAATTCACCGATGCGCATGGAGAGTTGTACTGAGGGTTTGCGAATGAACCTGACTTAGGTATCATCTCAACAAATATCAAACATTCAGGCCAAACCACCACCCAGGTGGTGGCTGCCAGAAGCCGGTAATACTAGACGTCTGTATGGCCTGAACCCAAAAACGGCACCGCCGCCCAAAGGCAACGGTGCCGTTTCAAAGTGTATTCATGTAAACCGGGAAATCCGGTTACATCCGTGAATTACATGTTGCGACCGGGGAAGTAGGCAATTTCGCCTAGCTCCTCTTCAATACGGAGCAACTGATTGTACTTCGACATCCGGTCGGAGCGCGAAGCCGAGCCCGTTTTGATCTGGCCGGTGTTCAAGGCCACTGCTAGGTCAGCAATGGTGTTGTCCTCCGTCTCGCCTGAGCGGTGCGACATGATGCTCTTGTAGCCATTGCGGCGGCCCAGATTGATGGCGTCGATGGTTTCGGAGAGCGTTCCAATCTGATTCACCTTGATCAGAATGGAGTTGGCAATCTTCTCATCAATACCGCGCTGCAGACGGTTTACGTTGGTCACAAACAGGTCGTCGCCTACCAGCTGGGTAGTAGAGCCGATGCTGTCGGTGAGGGCCTTCCAGCCGCTCCAGTCGTCTTCGTCCATGCCATCTTCAATGCTGATGATAGGGTACTTCTTGGTCCAGTCGGTCCAGTACGACACCATTTCCGAAGATGTTAGCTTGTCGCCGGTGCTCTTTTTGAAGTGGTAGTGACCATCGGAATAGAATTCCGAAGCGGCCGCATCCATGGCAATCATCACGTCGTCGCCGGGCTTGTAGCCAGCCGTTTCAATGGCTTGCAGTACAATCTTAATAGCGTCTTCGTTGGATTTGATGTTTGGTGCGAAACCGCCTTCATCGCCAACGTTGGTGCTGAAACCCTGCTTCTTGAGCACATTTTTCAGGTGATGGAAGATTTCAGTACCCCAGCGTAGCGCCTCCGAAAAGGAAGAAGCACCCACCGGCATAATCATGAACTCCTGGAAGTCGATGCTGTTATCCGCGTGCGAGCCGCCGTTCAGGATGTTCATCATCGGCACAGGCAGCGTGGTAGCATTTACGCCACCTACGTAGCGGTACAGCGGCATACCTACCTCGGCGGCAGCGGCGCGGGCAATAGCCAGCGAAGCCCCCAGAATGGCATTAGCACCCAGGTTGGCTTTGTTCGGGGTGCCGTCCAGCTCCAGCATGATTTTGTCGAGCAGGCCTTGCTCAAACACCGAGAAGCCAATCAGCTCTTCGGCAATCTTGCTGTTCACGTTTTCCACCGCTTTCAGCACGCCTTTGCCCATGTACTTCGAGTTGTCTTCGTCGCGTAGCTCCACAGCTTCGTGTTTGCCGGTGCTAGCGCCAGAAGGCACGGCGGCACGGCCTACAGTTCCGCTTTCGGTGGTCACGTCCACCTCAATGGTTGGATTGCCGCGCGAATCAAAAATCTGGCGAGCGTGAATTTCGGTGATAATGCTCATAAGAAATGGGTTGAATGAAATGAAGATCTGTGTCAGACAATGCCCTAGTAGGTATTGCGCCGCAAGGTAAAAATTAGCCCCGACGTTTCAGCCCCCATAATTTGGGCCGCTGCAAAAGACTAGGCTGTATCTCGCATTCAACCCTCTGCCCCACCAGCTATACTTACTAACAGCGGAGCTATGCAGGGATCTTCAGATGATGCTAGCTTCTACTACGACATTTACCAGGGCGGCATCACTGATGCGCTACTTACAGGTCAAAAAGCGCAGACACAAAAAAGGGATGCACTTTGCAGTGCATCCCTTTTTACAATTTACTGGCTCAGATTACGAAGCAGATTCCTCGTCGGCAGCTTTAGCTTCGTCGCGGCTTTCGCCTTCTTTCACCGTAGTAGTTGCGGTGTCCTCAGGAGCAGCCGTTTCTACAACAGCAGCAGGAGCTACAGCAGCACCAACCGGAGCATCAGCCTTCTTCTTGCCGCGCGAACGACGCGTAGTGGTAGCCTTTGCCTCGCTAGCGTTCTTAGCTTCGAGCAGAGTTTCGTTGAAGTCAACCAGCTCGATAACACACATCTCTGCGTTGTCACCCAAACGCACATCGCTCAGCTTGATGATGCGGGTGTAACCACCTGGACGGGTAGCAATTTTAGCCGACACCGCGCCGAACAGCTCTTTCAGAGCATCTTTGCTTTCCAGTACCGAGAAAACAAGGCGACGCGAGTGCGTCGTGTCGTTCTTCGACTTGGTCAGCAGGGGCTCTACAAACTTGCGTAGAGCTTTGGCTTTAGCAACCGTGGTAGTGATCCGCTTGTGCAAGATCAACGACGACGCCATGTTCGAAAGCATGGCATTGCGGTGCGAGGCCGTGCGGCCGAGGTGGTTGATGGTCTTACCGTGACGCATAAAATGAAAAAAGTGTGGGCTTGCGAACAACGACCACGGCGGAAAGCAAACGCGAGGTTGCTTTCACATTAGAACCGTCGTCCCTTAGGGCTCACTGGTTTATAAAAGTGTGAAATTGGAGTGCAAAGGTACGGAATATGCGGACATGAAAAAGGGGCTGAAAAGAAACTGTTTAGAACAGCAATTCTCTTCAGCCCCTTTTCAGGCAACAGCCTATTCTTCGTCGAGCTTATACTTGCCTAGGTCCATTCCGAAGGTCAAGCCTTTTTCCTCTACGAGGTTTTCCAGCTCAGTCAGCGACTTCTTACCGAAGTTGCGGAACTTCATCATGTCCGCCATGTCAAGTTGCACTAGGTCACCCAGCGTTTTGATATCGGCAGCCTTCAGGCAGTTATAAGCACGTACGCTCAGGTCCATATCCGCCAGTGGCGTCTTCAGGACTTTGCGCATGTGCAGCGTTTCTTCGTCCACGGTCTCTTCTTCCTCAGCTTTCGCCGTTTCGAAGGTCATGGTGCTGTCAGAGAACAGCATGAAGTGTTGAATCAGAATATTGGCAGCACCTTTCAGCGCATCCTCCGGATGAATAGAGCCGTCGGTGTGAATCTCGATAAGGAGCTTCTCATAGTCGGTCTTCTGCTCTACACGGGTGTTTTCAATGCTATACTTCACGTTCTTGATAGGCGTGAAGATGGCATCGATGGCAATCTGACCAAAAACCTGGTCAGCAGGCTTGTTTTCCTCAGCGGGAACATAGCCACGGCCTTTCTGAATTGTGAATTCAAACTCCAACTCAACGTTGGGATCCACGTTGCAGATAACCAAGTCTGGATTCAGAACCTGGAAACCGTTGGTAAACTTGTTGATTTCACCAGCCGAGAACGTGTCCTGACCTTTAACGCGCACCGTGATTTTGTCCTCGATGGCGTCGCTCACTTTCTTGAAGCGAACCTGCTTTAGGTTCAGAATGATTTCGGACATGTCCTCAATCACCCCTTCAATGGTCATGAACTCGTGCAGTACGCTGTTGGTGCGAACCGACGTGATGGCATAGCCCTCCAGCGACGACAGCAGGATGCGGCGCAGAGCGTTGCCGATCGTGACGCCGTAGCCTTTCTCCAGCGGTTTAAATTCAAACGTTCCGTAGAAGTCGTCGGATTTCTCCATCACAACCTTCTCCGGCATTTGAAAAGCTAAGATTGACATAAGTGGGGCGTTTGAAGTAGTGAGAGCAGGTAGTAAGAATGCGGCCAATCTAGCCTAATTTCTTACCACCTGCTACCCAGTTCCAGTTATAACAAGGAAAAAATGTCGAAGCAGAGAAACGGCCCAGACTGCCGGGCCGTTCCAATGATTACTTCGAGTACAACTCGACGATGAGCTGTTCCGTGATTTTCTCCGGAATCAGATCACGCGAGGGAGCGCTAATAAATTTGCCCACCATTTCTTTGCCATCCCACTCCAGCCACGAGAAAGCACGGGCGTTGCGAGCGCTCAGGCTCGTAACGATAGCTTCCAGAGACTTAGATTTTTCGCGAACGGCCACTACATCGCCGGCACGCAGCTTGTAGGAAGCAATGTTTACAACTTCACCATTCACGGTGATGTGCTTGTGCAGAACGAGCTGACGAGCGGCACGACGCGTAGGAGCAATGCCTAAACGGTATACCGTGTTGTCCAGACGCGACTCCAGCAAAGCCAGCAAGTTGTCACCGGTGATGCCGGGCAGAGTAGCAGCTTTGTGGAACAGGTTCTCGAATTGCTTCTCAAGTACGCCGTACATGTACTTTACTTTCTGCTTCTCCATCAACTGGACTGCGTACTCGCTTTGCTTCTTACGACGACCACGACCGTGCTGGCCGGGGGGGTATGCTTTCTTGGTGAGTGCCTTGCTTGGGCCGAAAATCGGCTCATTGAAGCGACGGGCAATCTTGGTTTTAGGACCAGTATAACGTGCCATTTCGGGGTTATTGAGTTTTGAAGGGGTTGAACCGCGTGTGTCGGCTTCCGGAGGCACACCTTTCTATAGTAGTAAGGCGCAATCGGAACCCGACACCGGTGGCCCGCTAAGCGAGCCCGTTCGCTAAATCAAACGCGACGACGTTTGGGAGGACGGCAGCCATTGTGGGGCAGCGGCGTCACGTCCTTAATGGTCGTAACCTCAATACCCACGTTACCCAGCGTACGGATAGCGGATTCACGCCCAGCGCCCGGACCCTTTACGAATACTTCAGCTTTGCGCATGCCCAGGTCATGAGCTACTTTGCCGCAGTCCGTAGCAGCCATCTGAGCTGCGTAGGGGGTGTTCTTTTTAGAACCCCGGAAGCCCATCTTACCAGCCGATGCCCAAGAAATTACTTGGCCATTGTTGTTGGTGATGGAGATGATGATGTTGTTGAACGAGGCCTTGATGTGTACCTGGCCTACTGGCTCTACAACGACAACGCGCTTCTTGGCTTTGTCTTTTCTTTTTTGTGCCATTTGGTTATCGCGAAAAACTGCGGAAGGTGTTGAAGCCCGCCTCCAACACTGGAAGTCGGGCTTCGATTCCCGCTACAGATTATTTAGTAGCCTTTTTCTTGCCAGCAACGGTCTTACGCTTGCCCTTGCGGGTACGCGAGTTGTTCTTGGTACGCTGACCACGAACTGGCAGACCTTTGCGGTGACGCAGACCCCGGTAGCAACCGATGTCCATGAGGCGCTTAATGTTCAGCTGCACTTCTGAGCGCAGCACACCTTCGGTCTTGAACTCGGCGGCAATTACGCCACGAATTTCACCAGCCTCCGCTTCAGTCCAATCTTTCACCTTCTTATTCAGGTCAACGCCTGCTTTGGTGAGGATCTGCTGGGCAGAAGGACGGCCAATGCCGAAAATGTAGGTCAGCGCGATTTCACCGCGCTTGTTGTCTGGGATATCTACCCCTGCAATACGAGCCATGTGTTGAGTTTGGGTTTTTGGCGAGTTAGGGTCTTGGGGACCTGGTTTGAGCTAGGACAGTTTTCCTTCAAAAACCAAGTCCTGAAGACCCTAAGTCCCCAACTTCCAGTTGACTACCCTTGACGCTGCTTATAGCGCGGGTTCTTTTTGTTGATCACGTAGAGCTTGCCATTGCGGCGAACCAACTTGCAGTCAGCGCTACGCTTCTTAACCGAGGTTTTGACTTTCATGTCGTCGGATTATTTGTAACGGTACACAATTCGGCCCTTCGACAAATCGTAGGGCGACATTTCGAGTTTTACCTTATCTCCCGGCAGAATCTTGATATAGTGCATCCGCATCTTACCCGAAATGTGGGCAATCAACTGGTGACCGTTCTCCAGCTCCACGCGGAACATGGCATTGGATAAGGCTTCCAGGATAACACCATCCTGCTCAATGGAAGTTTGTTTGGCCATAAGGCTACTGTAAGGCTTTTTCTATGTATTCGAAGGAGGTAAGTATTTCCGCCTTGTCTTTGCGAACGACTACGGTATGCTCAAAATGCGCCGAAGGCTTTAAATCCTTGGTTCGGATAGTCCAACCATCCTTTTCTTGGATTACACTCTTCGTACCCAGATTTACCATTGGTTCAATGGCAAGTACTAGCCCGGTCTGTAGCTTTAAACCTGCACCACGTTTACCGTAGTTAGGTACTTCAGGCCGTTCATGCAGTTTCTTGCCAATGCCATGACCGACTAGTTCCCGTACAACCCCATAACCTTGCTTTTCAACATGGTTCTGGATTGCAAAGCTTACATCGCCCATCCGGTTACCAGCCACCGCCTGCTCGATTCCGAGATACAATGACTTCTTGGTTTCCTCTAGCAACTTGATTACTTCCGGTGCAACCTCCCCTACTGGGTAAGTGTAAGCACTGTCCGCGTGATACCCATTGAGCAGCACTCCACAGTCAATCGAGACAACGTCACCACTTTTCAGCGAATAGTCGCTTGGAAAACCATGTACTACTACTGAGTTGGGAGAAATGCAAAGGCTATATTCGAACCCATTGTACCCTTTGAAAGAAGGATGCCCACCGTGGTCCCGAATGAATTCTTCAGCGCGCTGATCCAGCTCTCGCGTCGTAATTCCTTCGCGAATCATGCTCGCAACTTCTCCATGAGCCTGAGCCAGCACTTTCGCGCTTGCTCGCATGAACTCGATTTCTTCCTCTGTCTTGTAAAAAATCATCTTACGAAGCGAGGGCAATGTTCTGAGACCGGCCCCGTACTTTGCCCGTCTTCATCATACCATCATAATGACGCATGAGAAGATAGCTCTTGATTTGGTTCATAGTGTCAAGTACTACCCCAACCATGATGATAAGGGAAGTGCCACCATAAAACTGAGCAAAGTTGCTAGTCACTCCAGCTACTTTGGCGAGTGCAGGCAATATTGCAATTACAGCCAAAGCCACAGCTCCAGGCAGCGTGATCCGGGTCAGCACTTCATCGATATACTCTGATGTATCACGACCTGGTTTTACACCGGGAACAAATCCACCACTGCGCTTCAGATCATCAGCAATCTGATTAGGATTAACGCTGATAGCTGTATAGAAGTAAGTGAAGATGATAATCAACAAGCCAAAGACAACGTTATAAACCCAATGGTTAGGTTGAAACCATGTGCTGATAAGCGTAGCAGCGTCGCTGTTCTTATTCCAAGCAGAAGCTGCAATGGCAGGAACGAACATCAACGATTGGGCAAATATGATTGGCATAACGCCAGCCGCATTCACCTTCATCGGGATATACTGACGCTGGGAGCTAAGGCTAGCTGCCCCTCCTACCTGTTTGGCGTACTGTACTGGTATCTGACGTACAGCCTGAGTCAGGATGATAACCGCCATTACTACCAAGAACAGTACTACAAGCTCAATAAGGAAAATGAGTGAGCCGCGCATTGTCCGCGCAGTCGCTTCACCTATCAGAGCACCAGGAAGCCGTGATACAATCCCGATCATAATGATCATGGAAATACCGTTGCCAACGCCTTTATCAGTTATCTTTTCGCCAAGCCACATGCAAAACAGCGTACCAGCTGTTACAATTATGGCAGTGGAGACAGTAAAGAAAACTCCTGGGTTTAGAATCGCATCCGCGTTTATCGTTGCTATAAAGCCAACAGACTGTAAAGCAACAATAGGGATAGTTAGTAAGCGGGTATACTGGTTGATCTTCTTACGGCCGGACTCACCTTCTTTCTGAAGTTTCTGAAAGTAAGGAACCGCAATTGTGAGCAGTTGCAACACAATGGACGCCGATATATAAGGCATGATGCCCAAGGCGAAGATTGACGCATGGCTAAAAGCACCACCAAGCAAGGTATCTAGGATACCTAAAACTCCGGTTGCGCCTTCAGTCAACTTCGTTGGGTCGACGCCAGGGAGCACCACGTAAGAACCCAGCCGGTAGATGGCAATGAAAAAAAGCGTATTGAAGATCCGCATACGCAGATCTTCAATCGCAAAGATGTTCTTAATCGTGGTGATTAACTTGTTCATTGCCAGTCAGGCTTACAGCGTCACAGCTTTGCCACCTGCTTTCTCAATAGCTTCAACAGCAGATTTGGAGAAAGCATGAGCATGCACTTCTAGGGCTTGGGTGATTTCACCACGGCCCAGCACTTTAATCTTAGCGTTTTTCGAAGCTAAGCCAGCAGTCACAAAGAAAGCAGCATCCAATGTAGTGATGCCACCTTCCGCGAGAGAAGCCAACACGTCAAGATTGACGGCTTTGTACTCAACACGGTTGATATTCTTGAAACCGAACTTTGGTACCCGGCGCTGAAGAGGCATTTGGCCACCTTCAAAGCCTGATTTTTTGGAGTAACCCGAACGGGACTTGGCACCTTTGTGACCGCGCGTCGACGTGCCGCCACGGCCGGAACCGGTACCACGGCCAATACGCTTCTGATTGCGTGTCGAGCCAACGGCAGGTTGTAGATTGCTGAGATTCATTTTCGGGAGATTCCTAGAGTTCGGTTACTTCCAACAGGTGCTTCACGGCGTGGATCATGCCAGCTACCTGAGGAGTGTTTTCCACTGCCTTAGAGCTACCGATCTTACCGAGGCCCAAGGCCTTTACAGTGCGCTTCTGACGCTCGGGGCGGTCAATAACGCTCTTTACGAGTTTAATTTGGATCTGCGCCATCTGCTCTTAGCCGTTAAAAACTTGGGAGAGGGTGATGCCGCGCTGCTGAGCGATTTGCATGGGGTCACGCATTTTCAGCAGAGCATCGAAGGTCGCTTTTACCACGTTATGCGGGTTTGACGAACCCTTCGACTTAGCTAGTACATCCTTGATACCAGCGCTTTCGAAAACAGCGCGCATAGCGCCACCTGCGATTACACCCGTACCAGCAGCAGCTGGTTGAACCAACACAAAACCACCAGAGTACTTACCTTCCATGATATGAGGAACCGTGTGTTTGTACAGCGGAACCTTCACCAGGTTTTTCTTAGCGTCGTCAATGCCTTTAGCAATGGCATCGGTTACTTCGTTGGCTTTGCCTAGGCCATAGCCAACAGTACCGTTGCCGTCACCGACAACCACGATAGCAGAGAAGCTGAAGCGACGACCGCCTTTTACTACTTTAGCTACACGGTTAATGGCAACCACCTTTTCTTTTAGATCAGAGTCACCAGTACGGGACTGATCGTTGTTGCGGTCATTCCCGCGACGGTCATTGCCACCACCACGACGGTCATTGCCACCGCCACGGTTATCGCCGCTACCACCACGAGGGCCGTTGTTAAATTCTGCCATGATGATTTAGAAATTGAGGCCGCCTTCGCGGGCTCCTTCTGCCAATGATTTTACGCGGCCGTGGTAGAGGTAACCGGAACGGTCAAATACCACTTTCGAAATTCCTTTTCCTGTAGCACGGGCAGCAAGTTCTTTGCCGACTGCGGCAGCGAGGGCGACTCCGTTGCCCCCTTCCACCGAAACGTGCTTCGAGGAAGCAGACGCCAGCGTGTGACCAGTCGTGTCATCAATAATCTGGGCATAAATACCCGTATTGCTGCGGAAGACCGACAAACGCGGACGCTCGGACGTGCCAGCCACCTTAGTGCGGATGATGCGCTGGATCCGTTTTCTTCTAGTTGCTTTATCGAAAGCCATGGTGTGTTATTATTTCGAAGCTGTTTTACCAGCCTTACGACGAATCTGCTCACCCACGAAGCGCACGCCTTTGCCTTTGTAAGGCTCAACTTTACGCAACGAGCGGATTTTAGCAGCCACTTGGCCCAGCAGTTGCTTATCAATGCTGGTTAAAGTAACGATTGGGTTTTTACCTTTCTCAGTTACAGCCGTGGCGGTTACTTCCTTCGGCAGAGCCAAGAAAATATTGTGTGAATAACCCAACGACAGTTCTAGGGTAGTACCAGCCATAGAAGCTTTGTAACCAACACCTACTAGCTCCAGCTTCTGCTCCAACCCGTTGCTAACACCACTTACTGCGTTGTTTAGCAGCGAACGATAAAGGCCGTGCATAGCCTTATGGCGCTTCTGCTCGGTTGGGCGTGACACTACTAGCTGACCATCTTCGGTAGCTATCGTGATGTCGCGGTCAACTGGAACCACCAAAGTGCCTTTGGGGCCCTTCACGGTTACCGTGTTTTCGTTGCTCACTTCAACCTGCACGTTGGCGGGCAGGCTGATGGGCAGTTTACCAATGCGTGACATAGTCTCGTTTTCCTTTCAGATTAGTAGACGTAGCACAGCACTTCGCCGCCCACGTTCTCGGCTTTCGCCTCTTTCTCCGTCATCACGCCCTTCGACGTCGACAGAATCGCAACACCTAGGCCGCTCAATACGCGAGGCAGGTTTTCTACGTGAGCGTACTTACGCAGACCTGGAGTGCTTACACGCTCCAGCTTTGTGATAGCAGGCTGCTTGGTAGCCGGGTTGTACTTCAGCGCGATTTTGATCGTGCCCTGTACCGCAGAGTCATCAAAACGGTAGCTCTGAATGTAGCCCTTCTTGTAGAGCACTTTCGTGATTTCCTTTTTGATGTTGCTGGCCGGGATTTCTACTACCCGGTGGTTTGCCTTAATGGCATTGCGCACCCGGGTAAGGTAGTCGGCAATTGGATCTGTGTTCATTCGGATGTAAAAATGAAGCGCCCTTTTTTAGGGAGCCGCAAAGATATGAAAATTTCGCCGCCACGGAAAGAGGCGACGAAATTTTCGGTTAAGACTACTCGGCTCGGCTTATTTAGGCTCGGCCAATGGTTTCTTTCGGCAACCTGCCAAATATCATTACTTTACTAGCTGGCTATGTAAAGCAATTCGTGGTATTACCAGCTTGACTTGGTTACACCAGGAATTTTACCGGCGAGTGCCATTTCGCGGAAACGTACCCGGCTAATACCGAACTTACGCATGTATCCACGAGGGCGGCCGTCAATTTTGTCGCGGTTGTGCAGACGCACTGGCGAAGCATTGCGGGGCAGCTTGTCCAGACCTTCGTAGTCGCCAGCCTCTTTCAGAGCCTTGCGCTTCTCGGCGTAACGGGCTACGGTAGCAATACGCTTCCGCTCCCGTGCTTTCATTGATTCCTTAGCCATTGTTCTGTTTCTTGGCGTTAGCGAACGGCATCCCGAAAGCGCGCAGCAGCTCGTAGCTCTGTTCGTCGTTTTCAGCAGTCGTTACGAAGGTAATATCCATACCGGAAATCGATTTGATTTTATCAATCGAAATCTCAGGGAAGATAATTTGCTCCTTGACACCGAGGGTATAGTTCCCGCGGCCATCGAAGCCTTTATCATTGATGCCTTTGAAGTCACGAACGCGGGGCAGAGCGATGGTCAGCAGACGGTCGAGGAACTCGTACATCTGATTGCCGCGTAGGGTAACGCGAGCACCGATAGGCATGCCTTCACGCAGTTTGAAGTTCGACACCGAACGTTTGGCAATGGTAGCAACTGCTTTCTGACCAGTGATGGTCGTCAGCTCATCTACGCCATTGTCAACTAGCTTCTTATCAGCTACTGCTGATCCGATGCCACGGTTGATGCAGATCTTAGTGATGCGTGGTACCTGCATGATGCTCTTAAATTGGAATTTCTCCTGGAGCGCAGGTACTACTTCTTTATTATATTTTTCTTTCAGTCGTGCCATAGTCGTAGAGCTGATTAGGCGTTGGCCGATTCAACACGCTTCACGTTGCTCACGTGAATCGGTGCCTCGATCTTGGTGATGCCGCCCTGTGGGTTCTTTGCACTTGGTTTGTTGTGCTTAGTTGCCAGGTTCAGGCCTTCCACGATAACACGCTGAGTGGAGCGGTTCACCGACTTGATAGTACCGGTTTTGCCTTTCTCGTCGCCGGCAATCACCAAAACGGTGTCACCAGTTTTCACGTGCAGTTTCGCGGGCGTTGCTTTCGTTTTCGTTGCCATTGCTTAGAGAACTTCAGGAGCCAGCGAAACGATCTTCATGAACTGCTTTTCACGCAATTCGCGGGCCACGGGGCCAAAGATGCGGGTACCGCGGGGCTCATCGTTATTGTTGAGCAGTACAGCAGCGTTGTCATCGAAACGAATATAAGAACCGTCTTTACGACGAATTTCCTTTTTCGTACGAACTACTACTGCCTTTGATACAGCGCCTTTTTTGGCGTTGCCGGAGGGAATAGCCGACTTAATTGCAACAACAATTTTGTCGCCTACGCTAGCATATTTCTTGCCCGTGCCACCGAGGACACGAATGCAGAGAACTTCTTTGGCGCCACTGTTATCAGCGACGGTCAGACGGGATTCTTGCTGTATCATCTTATTTGGCGCGTTCTACGATTTCTACCAGTCTCCAGCGTTTGTTTTTGCTCAACGGACGGGTTGACATGATACGAACCGTATCACCTTCACCGCATTCGTTATTTTCGTCGTGAGCCATAAATTTGGTCGACTTGGTAACGAACTTACCGTAGATCGGGTGCTTCATTTTGCTTTCCACTACTACCGTGATGGATTTGTCCATCTTGGAGGAGGAAACGCGCCCGATGATTTCTTTGCGCAGGTTCCGCTCAGTTGCGGTTGTTGCCTGCTGTTCTTCGTTGCTTGCCATCGTTAGTTAGCAGTGTTAGTAGCCTGCTCGTTCTCGCGACGCTTCAACTCGGTCAGCAGACGGGCGACATTTTTGCGGGCTTGCTTCAGACGAATCGGGTTTTCCAAAGGTGAAATGGCGTGCGCGAAGCGCATCGTCTGACCATTGGTTTGCTCCGTCTTAATTTGATTTTTGAGGTCCTCAATAGAGAGGGCACGGATATCTGCGTTCTTCATCTTACTTGCTTTCTACGTAGTCGCGACGAACAACAAATGAAGTCCGAACCGGCAATTTCTGCGCGGCCAGACGCAGCGACTCCTGCGCCACTTCTAGTGAAACACCGTCTGACTCAAACATGATGGTGCCAGGCTTAACACAGGCTACCCAATACTCGGGTGAACCTTTACCCTTACCCATCCGCACTTCAGCGGGCTTCTTAGTGATAGGCTTATCTGGGAAGATGCGAATCCATACTTGACCTTCGCGTTTCATGGCGCGGGTCATGGCGATACGAGCTGCCTCAATTTGGCGAGCCGTAATCCATGCCTGTTCCAGCGACTTGATAGCGAACGAACCGAAGTCAATGGAGCTGCCGCGATGGGCTAGGCCATGCACGCGACCCTTTTGCATCTTGCGATACTTGGTCCTTTTCGGTTGTAACATGAGTTATCTTGAATTTAATCGAGAGAAAAGAAAAAGGCTAGCGACGGGGTGCTCCACCGCCTTGGCCGCCACGGTTCGGAGCACCGCCGCCACCGCGACGCTGTCCACCACCTTGACCACCGCGGTTGTCACCACCACGGCCTTCACCGCCGCGTTCATTACGGTCGCGACGTGGGCCACGGTCACCACCACGGTCACCACGCTCACCGCGTGGGCCACGGTCGTTGCGGCTGTCGCCACCCTGACCACCGGCGGGCTGCTGATTAGGAGAAAGATCCGGCTTGCCGAATACTTCACCACGCATCACCCATACCTTGATACCAATTTTACCATACACAGTCTGTGCTTCTGACAAAGCATAATCTATGTCAGCGCGCAGTGTATGCAGGGGCGTACGGCCTTCTTTATACTGCTCGGAGCGAGCAATCTCAGCACCACCCAAACGACCACCGCACTGAATCTTGATGCCTTCAGCACCAACACGGATAGCAGCCTGAATTGCCATTTTCATGGCACGGCGGAAAGAGATACGAGCCTGGAGCTGCTGAGCAATGCTTTCGCCTACTAGCTTGGCATCAAGTTCAGGACGCTTGATCTCAAAGATGTTGATCTGAACGTCTTTGCCAGTGATCTGCTTCAGTTCGTCCTTGATCTTATCAACTTCAGCACCGCCTTTACCGATTACTACACCCGGGCGAGCCGTGTTGATAGTGATGGTGACACGCTTCAGAGTGCGCTCGATTACAATGCGGCTGATACCCCCTTTCGGGATACGAGCCATGATGTATTTGCGGATTTTTTCGTCCTCAACCAGTTTGTCGGCAAAGTCCTTGCCACCGTACCAGTTCGAGTCCCATCCTTTGATGACGCCCAGACGGAAGCCAACCGGATTTACTTTCTGTCCCATAGTGCTTATGCGGTGGCTTCTGCCGTGGTTTCAGTGGATTTCTTAGCCGAGCTGCGACGTGTAGTCTTAGGCTTAGCTTCAGCATTCGCTTCAGTACCTTTCGTCTCAGCAGCTTGCTTAGCGGCAGCTTTGCTACCTAGCGGCTCCACTTTTGAGTCGATAATCAGCGTCACGTGGTTGCTACGCTTGCGGATACGGTGGCCACGACCCTGAGGGGCGGGGCGCAAACGCTTCAGCATACGACCTTCATCCACGAAAATCTCTTTGATATAGAGGTTAGCATCCTCGATACGCTCATCCTCGTTCTTCTGCTGCCAGTTGGCTAAAGCCGACAAGAGCAGTTTCTCGATTTTGGGGGCGCCCGAGTTGGCCTCAAATTTCAGCAGGCCTAGCGCACGGGTCACTTTCTGACCGCGTACCAGGTTGGCTACCAAGCGCATTTTGCGCGGCGAGGTAGGCACGTTCCGGAGTTTAGCTACTGCTTCCATGATTAGCGCTTGCCTTTATCTTTCTTGGCGATATGGCCGCGGAAGTTACGGGTTGGGGCAAACTCACCGAGCTTGTGTCCTACCATATTCTCCGTTACATACACCGGGATGAACTTATTGCCGTTGTGAACAGCGAAGGTGTGGCCAACGAAATCGGGCGAAATCATCGAGCGGCGAGACCAAGTCTTCACCACCGACTTTTTGCCGGATTCGTCCATTGCCGATACTTTCTTCTCGAGCCGGAAGTCAATGTACGGCCCTTTTTTTAGTGAACGTGCCATTGCTTACTTCTTGCCTTTGCGGCTTACGATCAGGTTCTCGGAATACTTATTCTTGTTGCGCGTTTTCTGGCCCTTCGAGAAGATACCATTACGGCTACGTGGGTGACCACCCGACGATTTACCTTCACCACCACCCATGGGGTGATCGACAGGGTTCATAGCCACACCACGAACGCGTGGACGACGACCCAACCAGCGGTTACGGCCAGCCTTACCAAGGCGGACATTCATGTGGTCGCCATTCGAAACGGTACCAACCGTAGCCATGCAGGTAACAAGTACCATACGCATTTCGCCGGAGGGCAATTTCAAGGTGGCGTATTTGTCCTCGCGGGCTACCAGCTGAGCATAAGTACCAGCTGAGCGGGCCATAGCAGCACCATTACCGGGCATCAGCTCGATATTGTGTACGATGGTACCTAGCGGAATCTCACGCAGGGGCAGGGCATTGCCTACTTCCGGAGCTACGCCCGAACCCGACACCACACTAGCTCCTACGGTCAGACCAGCTGGAGCAATGATGTAGCGTTTCTCACCATCAGCATACTGCAGCAAAGCAATACGAGCGGTGCGGTTAGGATCGTACTCAATCGTCTTCACCGTAGCAGGCACAGTAGCCTTGTCACGCTTGAAGTCGATGATACGGTATTTGGCTTTGTGTCCACCACCGATGTAGCGGTTAGACATCTTGCCCGAGTTGTTACGGCCACCGGAGTTTTTCAGGGGTGCCAACAGCGACTTCTCCGGCGTCGACGCAGTAATCTCGTCGAAGGCCGGGGCGATGCGGAAGCGCTGACCCGGTGATGTTGGTCTTAGTTTTTTGAGTGCCATTACTCTTGCTTAGGAAAAATCTCTTGGCGGGAAAGTAGGCTTACAGGCCGCTGTAGAAGTCGATGATATCGCCTTCTTTCACGGTCACGATGGCTTTTTTGCCATGGGCACGACGGCCAGAAACGGCGCCGCCCTTCGTGAACTTAGATTTCACTTTGCCGATGGTGCGGATCGTGCTGATGCCCGTTACCGTCACTCCGTACATTTGCTCAATCTCTTTCTTGATCTGAACCTTGTTGGCGTCGATAGCCACTTCGAAAGCATATTGGCTTTTCTCGTTCAGACCCGTAGCCTTTTCAGTTACGATGGGTTTCTTCAGGATGCTCATTACTCAGCAGTGGTATAGAGTTGTTCCAGAGCGCTCAACCCATCTTCTGACAGCAACAGGGTGTCGGTGTTCAGCAGATCGTGGGTATTCAGAGCTACCGGGGTAGCTACGCTCACTTTCTGGATGTTGCGAGCCGACAGAACCACGTTTTTGTCAACCGAGCCAGTTACTAGCAGGGTTTTCTTGCCGTTGTTCAGCTTCAAACCAGCTAGGATAGCGGCGAAGTCTTTGGTCTTAGCTGAAGTAAGAGTAATGTTTTCCACTACTGATACTTTGCCATCTTTAGCCAGCACCGAGAGGGCTGACAGACGAGCAAGACGCTTTGTTTTTTTGTTCAGCTTGAAGCCGTAGTCGCGAGGCTGAGGACCGAAAATACGGCCACCACCTACGAATACACCTGACTTCATGCTACCTGCACGGGCACCACCGGTACCTTTCTGCTTCTTCAGCTTCTTGGTAGTGCCGTGTACTTCGTTACGCTGTTTCGACTTGTGCGTACCCTGGCGCTGGTTGGCCAAGTACTGCTTCACGTCGAGATACATCACGTGCTCATTCGGCTCTAGGCCGAAGATGGCGTCAGACAGAGTAACCTTGCGGCCGGTGTCTTCGCCTTTGATGTTGATTACTGACAGTTCCATGTTGCTAGCTTATTTTTCCAGGACCACGAAAGAGTTCTTGGCACCGGGAATCGAGCCGCTCACCACGATGAGGTTTTTGTCGGCTACAATGCGCATCACCTTCAGGTTCTGCACTTTCACACGGTCGTTACCCATACGGCCACCCATGCGCATTCCTTTGAATACGCGTGAAGGCCACGAGCAAGCACCAATAGAACCGGGGTGACGACCACGGTTATGCTGACCGTGCGTCTGGCCACCAACACCAGCAAAGTTGTAACGCTTTACTACGCCCTGGAAACCTTTACCTTTTGAGGTACCTACTACGTCAACGAATTCACCTTCCTCGAAGAGAGTAGTGTTGATTTCGCTACCAGCAGTATAATTGGCTGCCTCGTCGGTGCGGAACTCAACGAGTTTTTTCTTGGGGGTGGTTCCGGCTTTAGCGAAGTGACCAGCCAATGCTTTGGTGGTGTTCTTTGCTTTCTTCTCGCCGTAACCGAGCTGGATGGCGGTATAGCCGTCCGTTTCGATGGTCTTAACCTGCGTCACTACGCACGGACCCGCCTCAATGAGCGTGCAGGGAATGTTCTTCCCGTCCGGAGTGAAGAGGCTTGTCATACCGATTTTTTTACCGATGATGCCAGGCATTCGATTGGGGTTTTAGAAAAAGACACACTCGAAAACGCCCAAGTGGCGTTTTCGGAAATGGAGTGCAAAGCTAGGAAATTGTTATGTGATAATCTAACCCCGCCCTGAAATATTTTCAGGATCATATAGTTAGCCCCTCGACAGCAAAGAAAACGCCCCATTAGCTCCGAAGAACTAATGGGGCGTTTTCTTACTTAAATCTTAGAAATCAGTCCTCAGACTTTGATTTCAACGTCAACACCGCTGGGCAGTTCAAGCTTCATCAGAGCATCTACAGTCTTCGACGAAGTGGAGTAGATATCAACGAGGCGCTTGTAAGTGCAGAGCTGGAACTGCTCACGCGACTTCTTGTTCACGTGGGGTGAACGTAGTACAGTGAACTTCTCCTTGTCTGTTGGCAATGGGATAGGGCCGCTTACGATAGCACCCGTAGCCTTCACCGCCTTCACAATCTTCTCCGACGATTTGTCCACCAAGTTGTGGTCGTAGGATTTGAGTTTGATGCGAATTTTCTGGTTCATGTCTTTTGAATGAAAGCGGTATTAGCGAATGGCGTTACCCTTTTGCTTAGCGATGATGGCTTCAGCAAGGTTGTTAGGCACCTGATCGTAGTGCGAGAAAGTCAGCGAAGCTGAAGCACGACCCGACGAGATAGTACGCAGCGTGGTTACGTAACCGAACAGCTCCGACAGCGGAACGTCAGCCTTAATCACGTTTGCGCCACCTTTCGTGTCCATGCCTTTCATGATACCCCGACGACGGTTCAAGTCACCCGTTACCGAGCCGGTGTATTCATCAGGAGAAACTACTTCTACCGCCATGATAGGCTCGAGCAGTTTCGGACCAGCCTGCTTTCCTGCTTCCCGGAAACCACCACGTGCTGCGAGTTCGAACGACAGAGCATCCGAGTCAACATCGTGATAAGAACCGTAGTACAGACGTACGCGCATGCCTTCGATTGGGAAGCCTGCCAGCGGACCGTTCTTCATGGCTTCTTCGAAACCTTTCTGAACTGGTGCGATGAATTCGCGTGGGATAACACCACCGGTGATATCGTTTACAAACTCCAGACCTGGCTTCTCCGGATCGGTCAGTTTCGGGCCGAGTTCGAACACGATGTCACCGAACTTACCACGACCACCAGTCTGCTTCTTATAAGTTTCGCGGTGCTCAACGGTTTTGGTCAGAATCTCCTTATAGGCCACCATTGGCGCGCCCTGGTTGATTTCCACTTTGAACTCACGACGCATACGGTCGATGATGATTTCAAGGTGAAGCTCGCCCATACCTTTCAGTACGGTCTGGCCAGTCTCGGGGTCAGTCTGTACTACGAGGGTAGGATCTTCTTCCACGAGTTTGGCAATAGCCATACCCATCTTATCAACGTCAGCCTGAGTTTTGGGCTCAATAGCGTAACCGATAACAGGCTCAGGGAACGACATAGACTCGAGTACGATGCGCGACTTTTCGTCGGTCAGCGTATCACCGGTCTTAATGTCTTTGAAACCAACACCTGCAGCAATATCACCCGCCTGGATCTTATCAATTGGGTTCTGCTTGTTAGAGTGCATCTGCATCAAACGCGAGATACGCTCCTTCTTGCCGGTGCGGTTGTTGAACACGTACGAACCAGCGTCCAGCACGCCGCTGTAGCAGCGGAAGAAGCACAGACGGCCCACGAACGGGTCAGTAGCAATTTTGAATGCCAGAGCCGTGAAGGGCTCGTCATTGTCTGGGTGACGCTCAAGTTCCTCGCCCGTGTCGGGGTTAGTACCCACGATGGCAGGCATGTCCAGGGGCGAAGGCAGGTAGGCCATTACGCCATCCAGCATCGACTGAACACCTTTGTTTTTGAAGGCCGATCCGCACATTACGGGCGAGAACTTCATGTCGATAACCGCTTGGCGGATAACAACCATCATTTCATCGCGGGTGATGCTTTCGGGATCTTCGAAGAACTTCTCCAACAGACGGTCATCATACTCAGCAACGCTCTCGATGAGCTTCTGACGCCACTCGGCTACAGTGTCCACCAGATCCTCGGGAACCGGGATTTCGTGGTACGACTTGCCTTGGGTAGCATCATCCCATACGATAGCCTTGCCGGTCAGCAGATCGACAACACCTTTGAAGGTTTCTTCAGCCCCGATCGGGATTTGCAGAGGCACTGGGTTTGCACCCAATTTGTCCTTAATCTCGGCTACGGCCTTGAAGAAGTCAGCGCCAGCACGGTCCATCTTGTTGACGAAGCAGATACGCGGCACTTTGTATTTGTCAGCCTGACGCCATACGGTTTCCGACTGCGGCTCAACACCCGAAACGGCGCAGAACAGAGCAACGGCACCGTCCAGAACACGCAAGGAGCGCTCCACCTCTACGGTGAAGTCTACGTGGCCGGGAGTATCGATTAGGTTGATTTTATATTGCTTGGTCTCCGAAGTCGGATCACCGTTTGCATCGGTAGGGTAATTCCAGAAGGTAGTAGTAGCAGCAGACGTGATGGTGATACCACGCTCCTGCTCCTGCTCCATCCAGTCCATCGTGGCAGCACCTTCGTGCACTTCCCCGATTTTATGGGTTTTACCGGTGTAGTAGAGAATGCGCTCCGAAGTCGTGGTCTTACCGGCGTCGATGTGCGCCATAATCCCGATGTTCCGGAGGTATTGCAGGTCTTTATTAACAGCCATTGCTTTTGTTATGACGTAGAGATTATTGCAGTTGAGCTCTCTGAACGCGAAAAATTATTTTCTCATTCCCAAGAGGAACAACTTCTATACTCTCTGCTAGGTCTTGTTAGAAGCGGAAGTGCGAGAAGGCCTTGTTGGCTTCTGCCATCCGGTGCGTGTCGTCCTTTTTCTTAACGGCAGCACCTTCACCTTTGGCGGCAGCAATGATTTCGCCAGCCAGCTTGTCCTTCATGGTTTTCTCACCACGACGACGAGCATATTGAATCAGCCATTTCGAGCCAACAGCAATACGACGATCAGGACGAACCTCAGTAGGCACCTGGAAGGTAGCACCACCTACGCGGCGGCTCTTCACTTCTACAGTCGGCATTACGTTGTTGAGGGCTTTGCGCCACATCTCCAGGCCGCTTTCCTTGGTGCGCTGCTCAACAAGCTCGCAGGCATCGTAGAAAATGGTGTAGGCTAGGTTTTTCTTCCCGTCGTACATCATGTAGTTGACGAAACGGGTTACTAGCGTCTCCTTGTACTTAGGATCGGGCAGGAGGATGCGCTTTTTTGGTTTTGACTTTCTCATGGGTGTAGAAATGAGTGGCGGTAGCGAGCAGCGGGATAAGAACCATGTGCTATCCTGCACTGGGCGCTACCTTACTCGTATTCAATTACTTTTTCTTACCGGGTGCGGGTTTGCCACCTTTGCCTGCTGCGGCAACTTGACCCGGCTTCGGACGCTTAGCGCCATACTTTGAGCGGCGCTGCAGACGGCCATTTACACCGGCGGTGTCAAGAGCACCACGGATGATGTGGTAACGTACACCGGGAAGGTCTTTCACACGGCCACCACGGATCAGCACGATGCTGTGCTCCTGCAGGTTGTGGCCTTCACCAGGGATGTAGGCGTTAACTTCTTTGCCGTTGGTGAGGCGCACACGGGCAACTTTACGCATAGCCGAGTTCGGCTTCTTAGGCGTGGTGGTGTACACACGGGTGCAAACGCCACGGCGCTGCGGGCACGAGTCAAGAGCCGGCGACTTCGACTTCGTCGTCAGCTTCTCGCGGCCTTTTCGTACTAACTGGTTGATGGTAGGCATCTACGGAATGTTTTGTCAAGGAGGGTTCTCTCCCAAAAAATTAGGCTTGCAAAGGTATAAAAGTTGGCCGGAAATAGCAAACAGGTTGAAATAGTTAATTTTAGAGAAGCTGCAACCCATGTTCAAACTGCTTTTGGTAGGGGTTTGAGCCATATTTCACCCTAGCACTACGCTTCAGCTAGCTTGCATCACAGCAGTTCGCCTCCTCTCCTACCCTAGTAGCAAGCGCCTACACCAGTTTGTAATAAGTGTGACGGGTAATAATTGCACATAAAACAGGAAAGGCTTCTATCTTCTCGATAAAAGCCTTTCCTGTGATAGTATTATTTGTAGATCTACGCCTCTCCTACTTTACCGCCAAAGCCCATCGGGTACATCGGCGAGTCGTTCTGCTGCTTGATAGCACCGTTGGCCTGCTCATACCGCTCAATGTTTTCGGCCAAGGCGGCCTGCAGGCGCTTGGCATGCTCAGGCGTAAGGATTATCCGAGCCTTTACCTTGGCTTTGGGCAAGCCTGGCATCAGCCGGATAAAGTCGACTACAAACTCGCTGCTGCTGTGCGCAATCATAGCGAGGTTGGCGTATTCGCCCTCGGCAATTTCTTCCGATAGCTCGATGTTGATAGCATTCGGGTCTTGTGGCTGCAGAGGGGTAGCGTCGGTGTCTGGTTGAATTGGCTGGCTCATTTTACGAATCTAAGGAGTGGTTTCAGGGTGGCTTACACAACGGCCGGCCGCTAGTGCCTGCGGGTACATTTGCAGGCAAATACGGCAAAGCAGCCAGCTAGTCAACTACGGTTTGCTCATTTTTTTATCCTAGTAAACTGGCAACGGCTCCCGAAGCGCGCAAATATATACGGAACACCTAGAGCGAAACGCACTTCGAAGCTACTAGGTCGTGAAAGTCGTCCAACCCTCCTTAACCATTGAAGACACCAGTATCCGCGGACGCGAAGGGGTTTATGACGGCAGGAACCCTAGTAACCGCAGCCTTCCCCACTTCTTGAAAACGAAAAAGCCGACCAGGTTTCCCCGGTCGGCTTTTCTTAATCACACTAGCTTACGCTTACTCCGAAACTGACTCGCGACGTGAGGCGCGGGCAGGGCGTTTGGCGGGAGCTACTACGTCGTCGGCCTTGGCAGCTTGTTGCGCTTCCATTTCCTCCTTCGAGCCTACAATCTGACGCGTGTACTCGCGCAGACCGGTACCGGCCGGAATCAGGTGACCAACGATTACGTTCTCCTTCAGACCTAGCAGTTCGTCGGCCTTGCCACGGATGGCAGCTTCCGACAGCACCTTGGTCGTTTCCTGGAAGGAAGCGGCCGAGATGAACGACTGCGTACCCAGCGAGGCCTGCGTGATGCCTTGCAGCGTCGGCCGTGATACGGCGGGCTGAGCTTCACGCACTTCTACTAGTTGCAGGTCGCGGCGACGCAGGCTGCTGTTCTCGTCGCGCAAGCGGCGAGCCGTTACAATCTGGCCGGGCTTCAGAACCGTCGAGTCACCCGCATTCGTTACCACCTTCATGTCGATGATGGTATCGTTTTCTTCCATGAAGATAATCTTGTCGATTACCTGGTGCTCCAGGAAGGTAGTGTCGCCGGCATCAAGGATAACCACTTTCTGCATCATCTGGCGAACTACCACCTCAATGTGCTTATCGTTGATTTTCACACCCTGCAAGCGGTACACTTCCTGAATCTCATTTACGAGATACTCCTGCACAGCACCCGGACCCTGAATGCTCAGGATGTCGGATGGCGTGATGGCACCATCGGAAAGCGGCGAACCAGCCCGGATGAAGTCGTTGTCCTGCACAAGAATGTGCTTGGACAGCGGCACCATGTATTTCTTCTTGATGCCGTCTTTCGACTCCACGAAGATTTCACGGTTACCACGCTTCACGGTACCATAGGTTACTACACCGTCGATTTCCGACACAACGGCCGGGTTCGATGGGTTACGCGCTTCGAAGAGCTCCGTAACGCGGGGCAGACCACCGGTAATGTCGCGGGTTTTGCCCACGGCACGCGGAATCTTGGCCAGAATCTGACCAGCCTTGATTTTCTCGCCGTTCTCTACGTTCAAGTGCGAGCCTACCGGGATGCTGTAGGCCTTGTGGCCTTCCAGATCACCCTTCTTGCCCGGACGAACGATGATAGCCGGGTTCTGATCCTTGGCTTTCGATTCTATAATCACTTTCTCGCGGTGACCGGTCTGTTCGTCCGATTCCTCGCGGTAGGTGATGCCTTCGGTAATGGCGTCGTATTGAATGGTACCATCGAACTCGGCCAGAATAACAGCGTTGTAAGGGTCCCAGTTGTTCAGTTCGTCGCCTTTCTCTACCTCCTGGCCTTCGTTAACCAGCAGGAACGAGCCGTATGGAACGTGGTTTGAGATAAACACCTTGCCGGTGCCTTTCTCCACGATCCTAACTTCGCCCGAGCGACCCATCACCACTTTTACCTGCTCGCCATCAGGGCCAGCGGTTTCCACGGTGCGGATATCTTCGAATTCGATTACACCAGCAAACTTCGCCTTGATGCTTGCTTCTACTGCAATGTTAGAAGCCGTACCACCTACGTGGAACGTACGCAGGGTAAGCTGAGTACCGGGTTCACCAATTGACTGAGCAGCAATTACACCAACTGCCTCACCTCTCTGGACCATGCGGCCCGACGACAGGTTACGGCCGTAGCAACGGGCGCAGATACCACGCTTCGACTCACAGGTTAGTACCGAACGGATTTCTACCGACTCGATGCTAGTGTTGTCAATACGACGCGTAATTTCTTCGGTGATTTCGTCACCAGCCGTCAGAATCACTTCGTCGGTCAGCGGATCGATGATATCGTGTACTGCTACACGACCCAGGATACGCTCAGCCAGCGGCTCTACTACGTCCTCGTTGTCTTTCAACGCGAAGGTTTCGATGCCACGTAGAGTACCACAGTCGTTTTCGTTTACAATAACGTCCTGCGATACGTCCACCAGACGACGCGTCAGGTAGCCGGCATCAGCCGTCTTCAGAGCGGTATCGGCCAGACCCTTACGGGCACCGTGGGTAGAGATGAAGTACTCGATTACGTCCAGGCCTTCTTTGAAGTTAGACAGAATCGGGTTTTCAATAATCTCACCAACCGAACCCTGCAGCGACTTCTGTGGCTTAGCCATCAGACCCCGCATACCGCCGAGCTGACGAATCTGCTCACGCGAGCCACGAGCACCGGAGTGCATCATCATGTAAATCGAGTTGAAGCCCTGGTTCTCCTTTTCGAGGCGACCCATGAGGGTTTCAGTGATTTGGTTGTTGATGCGGGTCCAGATATCGATAACCTGGTTATAACGCTCGTTGTCGGTAATCAGACCCATCTGGTAGTTCTGAGTAACGGCTTTCACGTCGGCCTGAGCCTGCGCGATGAGAGCGTCTTTCTCTTTCGGAATCTGGATGTCGCCCAGACCCATCGACAGACCACCTTTGTAAGCCGACTGGAAACCCAGCGTCTTGATGTCGTCGAGGAACTGTGCCGTACGAGCCATGCCCGTACGCTTGAACACCATCGAAATGATCTGCTGCAGCTTTTTCTTCGTCAGCAGCTCATCCACGAAGCCTACTTCAACCGGAACAAGCTGGTTGAACAGTACGCGGCCAGCAACTGTCTCGATGATCTTCGTTACGAGGTTATCGTCCTCGTCGCGAACCTGCGTGCGCACCTTAATATAGGCGTGCTTCGACAGCTGACCTTCGTTGAGCGCAATTACTACCTCCTCATCGGAGTAGAACATACGGCCTTCACCTTGGATCTGCTCGTCTTCCGTGCTGCGCTTTCCTTTCGTTACGTAGTACAGACCCAGAACCATGTCCTGCGATGGTACCGCGATGGGCGCGCCGTTGGCAGGGTTCAGGATGTTGTGGGACGCCAGCATGAGCATAGAGGCTTCCAGAATAGCAGCAGGTCCAAGCGGAACGTGCACAGCCATTTGGTCACCGTCAAAGTCAGCGTTGAAGGCCGTACACACCAGTGGGTGCAGCTGGATAGCTTTACCCTCAATGAGGCGCGGCTGGAACGCCTGGATACCCAACCGGTGCAAGGTAGGAGCACGGTTCAGGAGCACTGGGTGGCCTTTCAGCACGTTCTCCAGGATGTCCCAAACTACAGCGTCCTTACGGTCAACGATTTTCTTCGCTGATTTAACCGTCTTCACAATACCGCGCTCGATGAGCTTACGGATGATAAACGGTTTGAACAGCTCAGCTGCCATGTTCTTGGGCAGACCGCACTCGTGCAGCTTCAGCTCGGGGCCAACCACAATAACCGAACGGCCAGAGTAGTCGACACGCTTACCGAGCAGGTTCTGACGGAAGCGGCCCTGCTTGCCTTTCAGCATATCAGACAGCGACTTCAGGGCACGGTTACCTTCAGCACGCACGGCGTTCACCTTACGTGAGTTATCGAAGAGCGAATCGACTGCTTCCTGCAGCATGCGCTTCTCGTTCCGCAGAATCACTTCAGGAGCCTTGATTTCGATTAGGCGCTTGAGGCGGTTGTTACGGATGATAACACGACGATACAGGTCGTTCAAGTCAGAAGTAGCGAAACGGCCACCATCCAGCGGAACGAGAGGACGCAGTTCTGGTGGAATAACCGGCACCATGCGGATTACCATCCACTCAGGCTTGTTCTCCACGCGGGTTGCGGCGTCGCGGAAAGCTTCCACTACGCGCAGACGCTTCAGGGCTTCGGCCTTACGCTGCTGCGAGGTTTCGTGCGCGGCAGAGTCACGCAACGAATATGAGAGCTCATCAAGGTTGGTGCGCTCCAATAGGAGTTGCAACGCATCAGCCCCCATGCGAGCAATGAATTTATTGGGGTCCTCGTTTGGCAACATCTGGTTCTCCCGGGGGAGTTTGTCGATGATGTCGAGGTACTCGTCTTCGGTGAGGAAGTCAAGCTGCTGTACGCCTTCTTCGGCCAGCACACCCGGCTGCACTACAACGTAGCGCTCGTAGTAAATAATCTGATCAAGCTTCTTGGTAGGCAAGCCTAGCAAATAGCCAATTTTGTTGGGCAAGGACTTAAAGTACCAAATGTGCGCTACGGGCACCACCAGTTCGATGTGGCCCATCCGCTCCCGACGTACTTTCTTCTCGGTCACCTCTACGCCGCAACGGTCGCAGATAATGCCTTTGTAGCGGATGCGCTTGTATTTACCGCAGTGGCATTCCCAGTCCTTTACCGGACCGAAAATCCGCTCGCAGAACAAGCCACCCATTTCGGGCTTGTACGTCCGGTAGTTGATCGTCTCGGGCTTTACTACTTCACCGTTCGACCGCTCCAGGATGGATTCGGGCGAGGCCAGCGAGATAGTGACTTTCGAGAAGTCCTGTACCAGTTTTTTGTTTTTTGCAAACGCCATGTGTGGAAGCTATTAGCTGTTGGCTTTGTGGGCTGTTACCGTTGCTCGGCTGCTCTTAAGAGTAGCACGAGTAGTTGTAACAGTTCGACTCTGGCAAAAGTGCTCTGCAGATCGGATAGGTACGTCGTGCAGCAGGTTTTACTAGGTCTGATGGGGTAACAGTTCGTCTTTGGGCAAACACGAACCTTTTGCGGCCAACTACTACTGGGGTTATTGTCGTTCTGACCATATCTCGGAACGACGCCGGCAGCGGTTGTTATCGGTTCCCCGAACCGCGGGCTTTAAACACGTTGAAGGGGTAGTAGACCGCACCGGAACGCAGGCTACTACCCTTCAATAGTTAGTCAAGCGTGATTTCCAAGGCCAGACCGCGCAACTCGTGGATGAGTACGTTGAATGACTCGGGGATATTTGGCTTGGGCAATACGTCGCCTTTCACAATGGCCTCGTACGCTTTAGCACGGCCTACCACGTCATCCGACTTCACCGTCAGGATCTCCTGGAGGACGTTGGAAGCACCGAAGGCCTCTAGAGCCCACACTTCCATTTCGCCGAAGCGCTGACCACCAAATTGGGCTTTACCACCAAGCGGCTGCTGGGTGATGAGCGAGTACGGTCCGATAGAACGGGCGTGCATCTTGTCATCAACTAAGTGACCCAGCTTCAGCATGTAAATCACACCAACGGTTACTGGCTGGTCGAAACGCTGACCAGTCAGACCATCGTGCAGATAGGCACGACCGAATGTAGGCAGACCAGCTTCCGTCAGTTCCTTCGATACTTCCTCTTCGGTAGCACCGTCAAAAATTGGGGTAGCATAGGTACGGCCCAGCTTGAGGCCGGCCCAGCCGAGTACGGTTTCGTAGATCTGACCGATGTTCATCCGGCTTGGTACACCAAGCGGGTTCAGCACGATGTCCATAGGCGTACCGTCGGGCAGGAAAGGCATGTCCTCATCGCGCACGATGCGGGCTACTACCCCTTTGTTACCGTGACGACCTGCCATTTTATCACCCACCTTCAGCTTACGCTTCTTGGCGATGTATACTTTGGCCAGCTGTACGATACCAGCAGGTAATTCATCACCTACCTCCAGCGTAAACCGGTCGCGCTTGAAGCGGGCCGTGATGGTATTGCGGCGCTTGGCGTAGTTTTTCACTAGGTCCAAGAGCATACCGTTCACTTTCGCATCAGCAGTCCAGTTCTCCAGAATAAGGTCTTTGAACATGTTCACCTCTTCCGGCACGGCGTAGTTGCTCTCGTCCTTGTAAGGGTTCTTATCGGGGAACAACGCTTCCGTGATGTTCTTCTTCCCGAATTTCACACCCTTAGACAGGATTTCGTCGCCGAACTTGTGCTTCACGCCTTGGGAGGTTTTGCCTTCCAGCAGTTGCACCAGCTTGTCAACCATCACGGCTTTGATACCGCGAAGTTCTTTGGCATAAGCATCCTTCAACTCTTCTACTTCCTTCTTCGACTTGGCCCGTAGGTTTTTGTCTTTCTTAGGACGGGAGAACAGCTTGGTGCCAATAACTACACCGTTCAAAGAAGGTGGCGCCTTAAGAGAGGCATCCTTCACGTCGCCGGCTTTGTCACCGAAGATGGCGCGGAGCAGTTTCTCTTCCGGTGTCGGATCAGTTTCGCCTTTCGGCGTGATCTTACCAATCAGAATATCGCCTTCGCGAACTTCAGCACCTAGGCGGATGATACCGTTGTCGTCGAGGTTACGCACTGCTTCTTCGCTCACGTTCGGAATTTCCGAAGTCAGCTCTTCTTCACCACGCTTGGTCTCGCGCACTTCCAGCTCAAATTCCTCAATGTGAATCGAGGTGAAGATGTCGTCGCGTACTACCTTCTCCGAGATTACAATAGCATCCTCGAAGTTGTAGCCCTGCCATGGCATGAACGCTACTTGCATGTTACGACCTAGGGCAAGTTCACCTTTGTTCGTACCGTAACCTTCGCACAACACCTGACCTTTCGATACCCGCTCACCAGTTTTCACCAGCGGCGTCAGGTTAATGCAGGTATCCTGGTTGGTACGGCGGAACTTGATGAGGTCGTAGGAAATCTTTTCAGCATCGAAGCTTACTAGGATGTCATCTTCCGTCAAGTCGTATTTCACCACGATGCGGTTAGCATCTACGTAGTCAATTACACCGTTGCCTTCTGCTACTACAAGAGTGCGGGAGTCAGACGCCACACGACCTTCCAGACCAGTGCCTACAATAGGAGCCTCAGCTTTCAGCAGCGGAACGGCCTGACGTTGCATGTTCGAACCCATCAAGGCACGGTTAGCATCGTCGTGCTCTAGGAACGGAATCAGCGAAGCAGCCACCGACACAATCTGGTTCGGGGCTACGTCCATGTAGCTGTACTCCGTTGGTCCTACTACCGGGAAGTCGCCTTCGAAACGACCTTTTACTAGGTCGTTGATGAAGTTACCTTCCTCATCGATGCGGGCGTTGGCCTGCGCGATGTGGTGCGTATCTTCTTCCTCAGCTGTCAGGTATTTTACGTGTTCCGTTGTATCTACCTTGCCGTTCTCAACTGTACGGTAAGGAGTCTCAATGAAGCCCATTGAGTTAACCCGGGCGTGCACACAAAGCGACGAAATCAGACCAATGTTTGGCCCTTCCGGCGTTTCGATGGTGCATAGACGGCCATAGTGCGTGTAGTGAACGTCACGTACTTCGAAACCAGCACGCTCCCGAGACAGACCTCCTGGCCCCAGTGCCGATACGCGACGCTTGTGCGTCACCTCAGCCAGTGGGTTAGTCTGGTCCATGAACTGAGACAGCTGGTTGGTACCGAAGAACGAGTTAATAACGCTCGACAGGGTACGGGCATTGATCAGGTCAACTGGCTTGAAGTCCTCGTTGTCGCGCACGTTCATGCGCTCCTTGATTGTACGCGCCATACGGGCCAGACCTACGCCAAACTGGGCGTATAGCTGCTCCCCTACCGTACGAACCCGACGATTGCTCAAGTGGTCAATGTCATCGACAATAGCCTTCGAGTTGATCAGACCGATCAGGTATTTCACGATGAGAACAATGTCCTCATTGGTCAGCACGCGGGCGTCCCAGTTCGTGTCGATACCCAGCTTCTTATTGATACGGTAGCGGCCTACGTCACCGAGGTCGTAGCGCTTGTCCGAGAAGAATAGCTTTTGGATGATGTCGCGGGCAGTTTCTTCATCGGGAGCTTCCGTGTTACGGAGCTGACGATAAATTTGCTCCACGGCTTCTTTTTCCGAGTTAGAATTATCCTTCTGCAGCGTATTGTAAATAATTGCGTAGTCCGCAATGTTTACATTTTCGCGGTGCAGAATCACCGACTTAGCCCCAGCATTCAGGATTACGTCGATATCCTCTTCCTCGATGGTAGAGTCGCGCTCCAACAGAACTTCGTTGCGGTCAATAGATACCACTTCACCGGTATCCTCATCCACGAAGTCCTCCGTCCAAGTGCGGAGCACCCGAGCAGCCAATTTACGACCTACTGCTTTCTTAAGGTTTTTCTTGTCGGCCTTTACTTCCTCCGACAAACCGAACAGATCGAGAATGTCTTTGTCGGTACCATAACCGATAGCGCGAAGCAGCGTAGTAACCGGGAATTTCTTCTTACGGTCGATGTACGCATACATCACGTTGTTCACGTCCGTGGCAAATTCAATCCACGAGCCTTTGAACGGAATAATACGGGCAGAATACAGCTTCGTACCGTTGGTGTGCTTGCTCTGAGCAAAGAACACGCCGGGCGAACGGTGCAGCTGCGAAACGATAACACGCTCAGCTCCGTTAATCACGAACGAGCCTTTTTCGGTCATGTACGGGATGTTTCCAAGGAAAACTTCCTGTTCAATCGTCTCGAAATCCTCGTTATCCGTATCGTTACATACCAAGCGCAGCTTGGCCTTCAGGGGCACCGAGTACGTTAGACCACGGTCAATGCACTCATCAACTGAATACTTCGGCGGGTCAACGTGGTAGTCGATAAAGGTCAAAACAAAGTTTTCACGCGAGTCCGAAATTGGAAAGTTCTCGGCGAATACTTTGAAGAGCCCCTCATCGGCACGGTTCTCGGCAGCCGTTTCCAACTGGAAGAAATCCATAAACGAGCGAACCTGCACGTCCAGGAAATCCGGGTACTCAATAACCTTTTTAATCTTGGCGAAGTTGATCCGCTCGTCAGCCGCCTGCAGTTTTTGCAAGCCTGTCTGTGCTTTCGGTGTAGCCAATGTATGTGGGGTTAGGAAATGGATACTGAGAGAATCCACATCAGGGCAGCAGCAGCGCTATTGCCTTGAAAGATTTTGGAAGTATTTGGCGCACGAAAGCGCAAAGCAGAACCTTGCGCTCTGGCGTCCGTAGGCACGAAAAGCCGCAAAGCGGCGTGCAAACGAACTTCCGACTAGTTTGTTGCCTACAAACAGGAAAAGACCTGGCTTAGTTGCCAGGCCTCTCCTTATTTGCTGGTTTTAAGAGCAAGCAGCAGAAATTACTTAACTTCTACTTCAGCGCCGGCTTCTTCCAGTTGCTTCTTCAGCGACTCAGCTTCATCCTTGGCTACACCTTCTTTCAGGGCCTTAGGAGCACCGTCAACCAGTTCTTTGGCTTCTTTCAGGCCAAGACCGGTCAGGTCTTTCACCAGTTTCACAACAGCCAGTTTCTGACCACCAGCAGCCTTCAGGATCACGTCGAACGTGGTTTTCTCCTCAGGAGCTTCAGCAGCAGCAGCGCCACCGCCAGCCATCATTACCGGAGCAGCAGCAGCAGGCTCAATGCCATACTCGTCTTTCAGGATAGTAGCCAGTTCGTTTACTTCTTTTACCGTCAGGCTAACGAGCTGCTCGGCGAATGCTTTCAAATCTGCCATTTCTGTAGATTGTTAAAAAGGGGGTTGTTAAAGGAAATTGAAGGTGAAAAAGATGAGCAGCGGTTAGCCTGCAACCTCTTCTTTTTCGGAAAGCGTTTTGAGGATACCAGCTAGCTTGTTGCCGCCGCTCGACAGAGCAGAGATAACATTCTTAGCAGGCGACTGAAGCAGACCGATAACGTCACCGATAAGCTCGTTTTTGCCTTTCAGAGTGCTGAGGCTGCTGAGCTGATTTGCACCGATGTAAATGCCAGCATCTACATAAGCACCCTTCAGCGCCGGACGGGGCTCTACGTTCTTGCCATAGTTCTGCGACTTGTAGAAGTCTTGCAGCAACTTAGCAGGAGCATTACCCGACTCTTTCGAGAACAGGATACCCGACTGGCCTACCAGAGCCGCGTCCATTTCCGAAGTATCGCCACCTAGAGTGTCGAGGGCCTTACGGATGAACGTGTTCTTGTACACCTTGAACTCCATGCCGCGGTTGAAGCACAGGCGACGGAATTCGTTGATTTTCGCCACCGACATTCCCGAAGCATCGGCAATGTAGAACGCGTTGTGCGATTGAAACTTCTCGCTCAACTCGTCGACGAGGGCTTGTTTTTCTTCCCGGATCATATCGTCGTGTTGATTTAAATTATGCGGAAGTTACGGTGGTGTCAACCGGAACAGCAGGCGACATCGTGCTCGACAGCGTGATGCTCTTGATGTAAGTGCCTTTGGCCGAAGAAGGCTTCAAACGCAGCAGCGTCTGGATTACTTCAATGGCATTTTCAGCAAGCTTCTGATCATCGAACGACACTTTGCCAACCGAGCAGTGAATGATACCGGTTTTGTCAACTTTGAAGTCGATTTTACCAGCCTTCACTTCCTGTACAGCCTTTGCTACGTCGGTAGTAACCGTACCCGATTTTGGGTTTGGCATCAGACCGCGGGGACCTAGTACGCGACCTAGACGACCAACCTTAGCCATTACAGATGGCATGGTGATGATAACGTCGATGTCGGTCCAGCCCTTTTCGATTTTGGCGATATAGTCGTCTAGACCAACATAATCAGCACCAGCTGCAGTAGCTTCAGCTTCTTTGTCGGCGGTAACTAGAGCCAGAACACGAACGGTTTTGCCGGTACCATGGGGTAGTGTGGCTACGCCACGTACCATCTGGTCAGCTTTACGGGGGTCAACACCCAAACGAACGTCGATGTCTACTGAAGCGTCAAACTTGGTATAGGTAATATCCTTTACCACTTTGGCAGCGTCAACCAGATTCCGAACTTCGGTGAGGTCATGCTTGGCAAGGGCTTCCTTGCGCTTTTTGCTAATCTTTGCCATGTGTCTTCTCCGTTGTTAGATTATTCAGCAAAGGGAGAAGTACCCGAGATGGTGATGCCCATGCTGCGAGCCGTACCAGCCACCTGACGCATTGCCGACTCTACCTTGAAGGCATTGAGGTCAGGCATTTTCGTTTCGGCGATGGTGCGCACCTGGTCCCATGATACCGACCCTACTTTGTTCCGGTTTGGCTCTTTCGAACCGCCCTGGAGCTTTGCAGCATCCAGAAGCAATACCGGTACCGGAGGGGTCTTCACCACGAAGTCAAACGACTTGTCAGTGTACATGGTGATCAGTACAGGACAAACTTGGCCGGCCTTATCCTGGGTGCGAGCATTAAACTGCTTGCAAAACTCCATGATGTTAAGGCCTTTGCTACCAAGTGCAGGTCCAACCGGCGGCGCGGGGTTCGCGGCGCCTCCCTTTATCTGAAGCTTCAGATAACCTCTAATTTCTTTGGCCATTGGTTTGAAAGGCTTCGGATACTGTGTCGTAACACGCAGCTTCCTCAGTTTTTTATTGCTCCTAGTGGAAGCACCACCGGTCCGGAGCGGATAACCGGTGACGTTTTATAGCTTATTATGATTCCTTTTCAACCTGAGTATAGCTTAGCTCCATAGGAGTGCTACGGCCGAAAATCTTCACAATAACATTCAGTTTTTTGCGCTCTTCGAATACTTCAGATACCGTACCCGACATACCCGCAAAGCCGCCATCTACTATTTTCACCAACTCATTTACTACAAAAGGAGTCTCCAGTGTTGCAGTCTGCTCTTCGGCTTCATCCACAATCCCTAGGATGCGGTTAACCTCCGAAATATGCAACGGAACTGGTTTGGTATTTTGGTTGGACGCTTTGCCTTCTTTATCACTCAGAAAACCAATTACACCAGGCGTGCTAGTGATAATATGATCAACCTCACCGTGGGTTAGGTCAGCATGAATGATGATATAGCCAGGGTAAAGGTTCCGTTCGCGTACACGCTTTTTGCCGTTACGCATTTCGAATACCTTCTCTACTGGAATCAGCACCTGAGGCACCAGCTCGGAAAGACCATGGCGGCCAATCTCTGTTTCCAAGTAAGTCTTGGCTTTCTTTTCTTGCCCGCTAACCGAGCGGACTACGTACCATTTCAATTCGCCCATTGTCGTCGTGTGTTCTACCGATTAACGGAACGAGTTGTAAAATACTTCTAGGCTTTTACTGAAAGCCACGTCCATCAAACCAACTACTGCGGCAAACAATAACGAGCCGATCAGTACTAGACCAGCGCTTTTCTGCAGCTCTTCCAACGAGGGCCACGTCACTTTGTAGCGCATCTCTTCGGAAGTCTCCCGGAAGTAGTTTGTTAGCTTGCTCATGATGGTGGCACCAGTTTGGTGTTTAAAACTACGGCTGCCGAAGCAGCCGTAGTACTTAGTGGCACGGGCGGAGAGATTCGAACTCCCATCAAAGGTTTTGGAGACCTCTATTCTACCCTTGAACTACGCCCGTGTATGCGTCCTGTCCAGTCAAGGTGCTGGATTGGGACTGCAAATGTATGGAACTCTTTAAACAAAACAAATCCGCCCCCGAAATTTTCAGAGGCGGATTGTCTTATTTTATCAATTTCCAGCTGGAAACTACTCGGTGATTTCAGTTACCTGACCAGCACCTACCGTACGGCCACCTTCGCGGATAGCGAAACGCAAGCCTTTTTCCATAGCCACCGAGTTGATCAGCTCAACCGAGATAGTTACGTTGTCACCAGGCATTACCATTTCTACACCCTCGCCCAGCGAGATGATGCCGGTAACGTCGGTGGTGCGGAAATAGAACTGAGGACGGTAGTTGTTGAAGAACGGAGTGTGACGACCACCTTCCTCTTTCGACAGTACGTACACTTCAGCCTTGAACTTAGTGTGAGGCTTAACGGAACCTGGCTTGCAGATAACCATACCACGACGGATGGCTTCTTTCTCAATACCACGGAGCAGCAGACCAACGTTGTCGCCAGCTTCACCACGGTCAAGGATCTTGCGGAACATCTCAACGCCAGTTACGGTCGACTTGAGGTTTTCAGCACCCATACCGAGGATTTCTACTTGCTCACCCGAGTTGATGATACCACGCTCGATACGGCCGGTAGCAACCGTTCCACGACCCGTGATAGAGAACACGTCCTCTACTGGCATCAGGAAGGGCAGGTCGGTCAGACGAGCAGGAATTGGAATGTAGCTATCAACAGCAGCCATCAGCTCTTCGATCTTGGGAACCCAAGCAGCGTCGCCGTTCAGGCCACCCAGAGCAGAACCCTGAATAACTGGAATGTTGTCGCCGTCGAAGTCATAAAACGACAGCAGTTCGCGGATTTCCATCTCTACAAGCTCGAGCAGCTCGGGATCGTCCACCATGTCCACTTTGTTCATGAACACTACCAACTGAGGTACACCTACCTGACGAGCGAGCAGGATGTGCTCACGAGTCTGGGGCATTGGGCCGTCGGTAGCGGCTACCACGAGGATAGCGCCGTCCATCTGAGCAGCACCAGTAACCATGTTCTTCACATAGTCAGCGTGACCGGGGCAGTCAACGTGAGCATAGTGACGGTTTTCGGTAGCGTACTCAACGTGCGACGTGTTGATCGTGATACCACGCTCTTTTTCTTCGGGAGCATTGTCGATCGAAGAGAAGTCGCGCTTGGCAGCCAGACCCTTGTTAGCCAACACCATAGTGATAGCAGCAGTCAGGGTGGTTTTGCCGTGGTCCACGTGACCAATCGTGCCGATGTTTACGTGCGGCTTGGACCGGTCAAAATTTTCTTTAGCCATTGTAAAGAGATTAAGAGGAATTTTGAGGTAATGAGGGGGAAACGCGACTAGTCTATACAGTAAGAAAGCGAAACACAGCTCCGCTTAGTCGGGACTGCACGTCGCTTTACTTGCTGACAGAGCCAAACGGTGCAGTCGCGCTGCCCCGTTGGTACTCGTAATTCTGAGCCATTTATGGGATTTGAACCCATGACCTCTTCCTTACCAAGGAAGTGCTCTACCACTGAGCTAAAACGGCTGATTTTGTTTTGGCAAAGGTACAACAGGCGGAGAACATATGCCAGTAAAGGCCGGTATTCTATTTCTCGCTGCCGACCTAGGCACCGAGCGGGAGACGAGGTTCGAACCCGCGACCTGCAGCTTGGAAGGCTGCCGCTCTACCAACTGAGCTACTCCCGCATAAGGCAAACCAACAAGACAGTGAAGCAACCCGCGCAGATGCTGTTTCACTAAGCTGCTTGTTTACTACTGTGGGGGGAGAAGGATTCGAACCTTCGAAAGCTTACGCTAACAGAGTTACAGTCTGTCCCATTTGGCCGCTCTGGAACCCCCCCAGTTGTTTTTCTCTACATCGATCATGTAAAGATCTTCCCTTCTCAATTCGCTTACCGAAGCGGCTGCGGTGTTGATTGGAGCTGCAAAATTAGAGGGTTTCAGATGCAAGTCAAGCTATCGACGAAAAACGTTTCAAGTTTTTTCTTCGCTTCTAGCCTTTACTACCCTTCTAGCATCCCTTAACCACCTGACTACCTACTTGAAACGACCGAACTGGCGAAGTTGCGAAAACCCGAAAAAAATTAAAAAAGTTATTGGATCAGGCTGTACATGGACTTCAGGTTGTCGTCCTTTTCCTTATTTCGAATATCCTGCAGGGTTGTTTTGATAGCAGGCATACTGGCGATGAGCTCATGTAGGCCTTTGTAGGCACCTAGGCGAACGTACATCTGCGGATGGTTTCGGGCTAGTGACTCTAGCTGCTGAATGCCTTTTTCCCGCTCTATCGGCGGAATACGCTTCATCAGGGTTCCGAAGTTTTCGAGCAACACGTACAATACATCTGCTGGTGCATCTTGGCTCCGTCGCAGAAACCACTGGTAATCATCAAGGGTGCCATTGATTCCGTAGTAATTCGATAAAGCTGTTAGCAATGCCGGATTCTTGGTATTCTGTAGGGCTCCTACCTGGGTACGAGTGCTGGCTGTAGGGGCTTTTGCCAATGCCTCAATGGCCGCTCCTACTACTAGATAGGAACTGTCTTTAAGAGCCGTATTATACACGTCGCTGAAGTCTTCGTTGGCGAAAGACGATAGGGCACTGATGGCCGTAGCGCGCACTACCCCTTTTTTCTCGTTCAAGGCCACGCGTTGCAGGTCTTTGCGGACGGCAGTGCCCTCGGCTCCACGGTAACGGCGCAAGCCATCTAGCGCGGCTACGCGCACGGCCCAAAAAGGATCGTTCAAGGCATTGCGAAACATGGAGCTTACCATTAAGTCGGCTGTTTTGGTGCGCAGGCCCTGGATAGCTTCGTACTTCTGTAGGTAGCCTTTAGCATGGCTGAGCTGATATTGCAGCTCTTCCTGACTTTGCGCTTCATCAATCTGGGCTAGCAGCACGCCGTCGTTGTCGAACTTAACGAGACTAGGCCGCTGATTTACTGGAAGCCGGAAGGTCTGATCGGCTTTGGTGATGAGGATACGATGCTCGGTGGGCTGGTTGGAGTTCCAAGTAGCCACCGTTACGGGCAACCGGAACACCGGCTGATACAAGGTATCCTGTACTTGCTGGACCCGTAATACAACCTGACTATTTTCGTAGCTGTGGGTTACGCGTAGCTCCGGGTGGCCGCGCTGCATAAACCACTGGTCAAAAAACCACATCAGGTCCTCGCCAGTGGTTTCTTCGAATGCCATGCGAAGCTTGGCTATTTCAGAAGCCGTAAACTTATTCTGGGTCAGATACCGATTTAAAGAAGCAAAGAACGCCTCGTCACCGACCTGCTTGCGCAACATGTGAAGCACTCGGCCACCTTTGTCGTAAGAATGCCGATCAAACATGTCCTCATGATCAGCATAGCGGTAGCGAATAAGTGGTTCCCGCTTCATTTGCGCTTCTTCCAAGTAATTGCGCAGCTTGGTTTGCTGCACTAAAGCAGCGGCATCGGCACCATACTTATACTCGGCCCACAGCAGTTCAGAATAGTCGGCAAATGATTCGTTCAAGGGCAAATTCGCCCACGATTCTGTGGTTACGTAGTCGCCGAACCACTGGTGAAACAGCTCGTGCGCAATTACCGACTCCGGCTCGTACGACATATCGGGCAGCTCGCGGGCACTGAATTGCACTAGCTGCTGCTGAAACGTGGAGGCAGTGGTGTTTTCCATGGCCCCCGACACAAAGTCATGTACGGCTACCTGCGCGTATTTTTCCCATGGATACTCTACGCCCAGCTTCTTGGAAAAGAAGTCCAGCATTTCCGGGGTATTGCCGAATACTTGCTTGGCGGTGTATTGGAAAGGCGGATCAACGTAATATTCCACGGGTTTGCCACGCCACGTATCCGAAACTACTGCGAATTCGCCTACGGCCATCATGGCCAGGTAGGGTGCATGCGCCAAGGTCTGCTTCCACACATCAGTGCGGGTACCATCAGAGTTACGCCGAGACGACACCAACAGCCCGTTAGACAAGGTTTTGAAGTTGCTATCAACCGTGAGGCTGATTTCCTGGGTCATCCGCTGGTTGGGCCGATCGATGGTAGGAAACCAGCAAGAGCTACCCTCCGTTTCTCCCTGGGTCCAGAGCTGGCGGGGTTTGTCTTTTTCAGTGCCTAGGGGGTTTATGAAGTATAACCCTTTATCACTGACGATAGCCTCACTGCCTCCTTTGGGCAGCTCATTGGGCTTGGCAACGTACTGAATCCGCACCTGAAACTGCTCGGTACGGGTATACTGACGGTCGAGCGTGATAGTCAGCTTCTTTTTGTCGTAGCTGTACTTCAAGTCCTTGCCTTTGCGCGAGCCATTCATCAGCTCCACGCTTTTCACATCAAACCCTTTCGCATCCAGTACCAGCTGGTTTTGCGGATAGAAGTGTGGATGCAACGTGAGCACCGCCGTTCCCAGCAGCCATTGCTTCGCCCAATCAAAGCGAACATCCAGCTTGGTATCCTTCAGGTCGTGCAGCATAGTGGCGCTCGGCTGCTCCGGATTGGTGGGCGGCAGCCAATTGGGCACAGGCTGCTGCACCGCCGTAGCTGTAGGCTCAGCGGGAGTAGCAGGCGCTTTCTTACGGACCGGCCGGCTCGCGGTAGGAGTCGGCGAACCGGACTTACTTACCTGAGCAAACGAGGCAAACTGACACATCAGCACCACGGCAAGGGTACCGAGGACGGGGTATTTCATGCGGGAAGGCACTAGGGTATTGGAGGGTCAAGTTCCGAATTTATTTCAGAATTGGCCTATCTTTAAGCCCTTTTCCGCCCCACCCCCGCTCTATTCGCATGCTACAGGTACGCACTGATGCTGCTCCCGACCAACTTTGGGAGGTTGACTACCACGCCAATGGCCCCATCACCCTTAATGGGCAGCCCTTTGAATGGGACCTGACCTCCCTGGGGAATGGGCGCTACCATCTTCTCTATCAGGGACGTTCGTATAGCGCTGAGCTCATTTCAGCCGACTACGCAGCGAAAACACTGGTTCTGAAGCTGAACGGAAAACAGCTGGAGTTACAGGCAAAAGACCGCTTTGATATTTTGCTGGACAAGCTGGGCATGAGCACTGCCGCCAGCAGCAAGGTGAATGAGCTGAAGGCACCTATGCCAGGCCTTATCGTTGACATTAGGGTAGTACCGGGCCAGACCGTGCAAAAGGGCGACCCGCTGCTGGTGCTGGAGGCCATGAAAATGGAAAACATTCTGAAGGCGCCCGGCGAGGGCACAGTAGCGGCTATAAAAGTCAATCTGCGCGACAACGTTACCAAGGGGCAGGTGCTGGTTCATTTCAGTTAACCTCCCTTACTTCTATTTATCTGGGCCGTAAGTTACTACCCCCTCCTCCTGTCGGGTAGCCGCTTGCGGCCTCACCACGTACACTCGCGTTCCACGCTTAACCTCTTTCGTTTTGAAGTACAACCGAATCCTGCTGAAGCTGAGCGGCGAGGCCCTGATGGGCCAGCAACAGTACGGCATCGACGCCGAACGGCTCATGCAGTATGCTGAAGAAATTAAGGCTGCGGCTGCCACGGGCACGCAGGTAGCCGTTGTAATTGGGGGCGGCAATATCTTCCGAGGCGTACAGGCCGAGGCATTTGGCCTTGACCGGGTTCAGGGCGACTACATGGGCATGCTGGCCACGGTCATCAACTCCATGGCGCTGCAGAGTGCCCTTGAGAAACTGGGCATCCCAACGCGCCTACTTTCCGGTGTGACAATTCAGCGAGTTTGTGAGCCGTACATCCGCCGTCGGGCGGTGCGTCACCTGGAAAAAGGCCGCGTGGTAATTTTCGGGGCGGGCATTGGCTCACCGTATTTCACCACCGACTCAGCGGCTTCTTTGCGGGCTATTGAGATTGAGGCCGATGTGGTGCTGAAAGGAACCCGCGTAGATGGCATTTACACGGCTGACCCCGAGAAAGACCCTAGTGCGGTGCGCTTCCCCGAAATTACCTTTGATGAGGTAATGGCGAAAAACCTGAACGTGATGGACATGACCGCCTTCACGCTTTGCAAGGAGAATAACCTTCCTATTATTGTGTTCGATATGAACAAGGAAGGCAACCTGCTCCGTTTGCTAGCCGGTGAAAGCATCGGAACCCTCGTGAGCATGCACGGCTCCCGTGATGCCGCGTTTAATACGACGGCAAAGCAAAACTCCAACGAACAAGTTTAACCTGCTGTCAGCGGCTGAGGCTCGCCTTTACTAGGCCCTAGCCAGCTGGCAACCCTACTCGATTCTCAACTTTTCAACACTTAACCTTTCAGAAGTGGACGAGGAAATTAAGTTCTACCTGGACGAGGCAGAAGAGTCTATGGGCAAGGCCCTGCAGCACACCGGCCAAGAGTTTGCCCGCATCCGCGCCGGCAAGGCTACCCCTGCCATGCTCGACTCTTTGCGCGTAGATTATTATGGCACGCCTACGCCCGTGGCGCAGGTTGCCAACGTAGCTGCTCCAGATGCCCGGACGCTGTTCATCAAGCCCTGGGAGAAGAACATGATCAGCGAAATTGCCAAGGCCATTAAGAACAGCGACCTAGGCCTGAACCCACAGTCAGATGCCGAGGGCGTGCGCCTGAACATTCCGCCCATGACGGAGGAGCGCCGCCGCGACCTAGTAAAGCAAGCCAAATCCGAATCGGAGAACGGAAAAGTGCGCATTCGCGGCATCCGGAAAGATGTCAACGAATCGTTGCGGAAGCTCCTGAAAGAAGGTGCAGCTGAGGATGCTATTAAAGACGCGGAAGCCAAGGTGCAGAAGTTCACCGATACCTTCATCACCCGCGTGGATGATCTGCTCAGCAAGAAAGAAGCTGAAATCATGACCATCTGATTTCGATTAGGGTTACTTGCTTATAAGACCCTAGTAAAAAAAGAAGCCGCGCCCATCAGAATGATGAGCGCGGCTTCTTTTTTTATGGCTAGGTCTCTACACGAGGCAAGCCCATCTATTCCTGCCAGTAGTTAGCTTCCAAAATTTTTCTCTCTACTGGCCCCGGAACAAGGTAGCGGATAGACTTGCCAGCTCGAACACAGTCGCGCACAAATGTGGCGGAAATGTCTAGCAGCGGCGCATCTACTACCCGCACGCCGGGGTGAGTTTTCACCTCCGTAGCATCTACTCCGGGCCGAGGGTACACATACACTTCGTTTTCGGCCAGTAGTCGGTCGGCTTGTTTCCAACGCGGTAAGCCGGGCAGGTTGTCTTCACCCATGAGCAGTACAAACCGATAGGAAGGGTAGCGGCGGCGCAGCTCGTCCAACGTATCGACGGTGTAACTGGGCTTGGGCATGGCAAACTCCACATCAAGGGCACGCAGCCGGTCGTTGTCGGCAATAGCCAGCTGCACCAACTGCAGGCGGGCCTCTTCGGCCAGCAGCTCCTGCCCCACTTTAAACGGGCTCTGGGGCGACACTACCAGCCACACCTCATCTAAATCGGTGTGGGTAGCCATGAAGTGCGCCAATATCAGGTGCCCGGTGTGAATAGGGTTGAACGAACCAAAAAGCAGCCCTACTTTCCGGCCCACAGAGGCGGAAGCAGAGCTGCTCACAGAATGGCAGGTTCAGTTATCAGAAACGCGCGCACTAGGCGCTCCGCTTCATCAATGGCTCGCTCCAGATCATCGTTCACGATGGTCACGTCGAAGCGGTCCTCAAAGGTCAGCTCGAAGTTGGCTTTGTAAAGCCGGGCCGAAATGCTGGCGTCAGAGTCGGTAGCGCGGTTGCGCAAACGCTGCTCCAGGATTTCCAGCGACGGGGGCTTCACGAATACCGCTAGGGCACGGTCTTTGTAAAACTCCTTGATGCTGAGGCCACCTTTCACGTCCACGTCCAGCACAGCATGCTGCCCATGGTCCCAGATCCGCTCCACTTCAGATTTCAGCGTGCCATAAAAGGCACCTTCATACACCTCTTCCCATTCCACGAAGTCGTCGCGGCGGATTTTCTCCTGAAACTCCTGTACGGAGATAAAGTAGTAATCCTTACCGTTGGCTTCAGTACGGCCGCGTTTATCACGCGTACACGCTGAAATAGAAAAGCTTAGCTCCGGAATCCGCTCCAGCAGCCGGTGGACGATAGTTGTCTTGCCGGCGCCGGAAGGAGCCGAAAAGGCGATGATTTTACCCTGCATTGGGCAAAATTAGGCCATTTCTGCCTGAACTTTCGCAAGAATTGCGTTTGACAGAGAAGATGGCGCGCCTTTCCGACCTACATGCTGGGTCAGAAAGTCGATGAAGATTTGCTGCTTATCGATGCTATCAAAGCAAGGAGAGCAGTCTTCGGCATGATGGATGAAGTAATCCTCATCCTCGGCCGTGGGCTCCTGCCCGACGATAATTTGGTCAAGAATAGTATTCACGCGTTCACAGTCGGGGCCGGTTGTAGACACCGCGCTCTGGTTGGTTTGCTTTGTAGAAGTGGTTTCCATAATGGGGGCCTGACAGGAGGATATTATTCGTTTTCGTCGGTCGTAAAGTCTTCGTCGTCACTGTCGTTCTCAGAGCCGTAGCCCATGGACTTCGCATATCGATCTAGCTTGTCCTTGAGAAAGTTGCGTGCCCGGTGCAAGCGGGAGCGCACCGTTCCGATCGGGATGTCCAGCACTTTTGCCATTTCCTCGTACGTGAACCCTTCCAGGTCGCAGAGGATAATGACCGTGCGAAAATCCACGGGTAGCGAGTTCAGAGCGCTGGCCACTTCGTCGCCGATGAGGTCGCGCACGGACTGCTGCCGCATGTCAGAAGAAGTGCTGCCGGCGTCGCCGTCGGACTCCACGTCTTCTGAGTTGTAGTATCCTTCGATTTCGCTGTAGTCAACTTTGGCGGGTTGCTTACTTTTTTTGCGAAAATCGTTGATGAACGAATTTTTTAGGATGCGAAACAGCCACGCTTTGGCGTTTGTTCCTTGCTCGAAGTACTCAAAGAAGCGATATGCTTTCAGATAAGTTTCCTGTACGAGGTCATTTGCATCATCTTCATCAAGCGTGAGGCGGAAGGCAAAGTTGTACAGGGAATCGAGCACAGGCATGAGTTCGGCCTGAAAACGCCGATCTTTCTCTTCTTTGCTCAGTTTCGGAACCCGTTCGGGAGAGTCGCTCATGGACGGTAAGAATTGCGGCTGAATATTGAAAAAATACTGCCGTTAGACAAATGTAGGAGTTATACCATCCGCAGGAAGGAAGGTTTTATTAGCCGCCGCCTGTCGTTCGGTAGCCACAACCAGGAATCCGTAGAGGAAAACGAATAAGTTGAAGCTCGTTTGCAATTCCAGCAACGAATCAACGGTCATGGCCAGTGCCTGTATTAGCAGGAACCTATACACGTACGCATTTCGCCATTGGGCGGGTTGCGCCAGCGGCCCAAAGAGTACTAAGAGCCAAAGCACCAGCCCTACTATTCCGCTGGCTACCCACTGGTGAAGGTACTGGTTATGAATCATCACCCGGTTTTTGGGCTCTAGCCCGTAGCTCCGCCAAGCATATTGCTCCATCATGGCGCGGCTAGCATCGGCGGGACCTACTCCCAGCCATGGGTGCTGCTGGGCCACTACGGTTGCGGTTTGCCACGCAGCTAGGCGCTTGGATAAGGAAAACTGGTTGATATCATGGTCTCGCTCAAACTGCTCTAAATCGTAGTGGGTAGCCTCTAAGCGCTGCCGCACTGACTCTAACGAGTGGTACGCCGCCCAAGGAACCAGCACCAAGGAAAGCAGCAGGCCCAGCCCCAACCAAAACCGCCGCCGCACTATTAGGGCCAGCAAGGCATCAAGCAGGAGCATACCATAGAGCACAAACAGCCCGGTGCGATACGCCAGCACGTGCAAGGTAAGCGCACAGATGCCGGACGCGAGCAGCAACATAACACGTAAGAAGCGGCTTGCTTGCTTTTCCTGCCGCAGTACCATCCCGAAAACGGCGCCTAGGGCCAGCATCAGCCCAAAGTGGATATGGAAGATTTTGGTTACGGAGCCCATACTTTGCCCTATGCCAAAGGCTTCGTTGGCCGCAGCGGGGTTCAGAAGGTATTGGCCTAAGGTAGCCAGCCCTATTAGCGCTAGCCCTCCTACAAACACAAACCCTACCCAAAAGCGCTGAGCGGCGCGCAATGGCACGGCTATTCCAAAAACCAGTGGCACACCCACCCATGGCAACTGCCGAAACAGCTGATGCCGCCAAACGTCCCATTCCTGGGTATACAGTCCACTGATGAGTAGCAACGCGTACAGGGCCAACGGTGCCCACATGGTGCGCAGCCGGATCCAGCGGGGTAGCTCACGGCGCAAACCGGGGTTTGCTAGTACTGCCACTACCCCTACTACCGGGCTCAAGGCTATTAGGGCACGCGAAGCCAGCAGGCCCGCTACCCCCGCTAGACAAGCCAACAGCAGTAGGTACTGGGAGAGCCGACCGGAGCGCCACAGCTCCTGAAAGGTGCGTGCAGAAAAGAAGGAAATGTCAGCAGGAAAAAGGCCCATTCGGGAGCAAGTAGGTCAGAAACCCGCAGATGGCAATGGCTGCCACTGCCGGATGCGAGCCAGCGCCTCTACTGGCTCCAGTGCTTTTATGCAGGTACACGCCTGAGGCTGAGCACGACACTCCTGGCAATTGGGGCGGTCGAAAACAAGGTATTCCGCATGGCTGCCCAGCGGCGCCCACCGCCCGGGGTGCATGGGCCGGATGGGCGGATACAGGCCCAGCGCATGCCGGCCCAGCGCCGCAGCCAAGTGCAATGGCCCGGTACTGCCGGCTACCAGCCCATCGGAAGCATAAATAAAGGCCAAGAGCTGCGGCAAACTAAGTTGACCTGTAAGGTCAGCGGCGAGAAACGGCTGGTGTTCCTGGAGCCACTCGCGCAGCTCCTCTCCTTCCGCGGCTGTTCCCGTCACGAAGACGCGGTGGCCAGTTTGGTGTAACAGGCGGGCTAGGGTACCGAAATGTGCCAACCCCCATTCGCGGGCACTTCCCCGGCTGCGTGGATGCAGGATTACGTTGAGTTGCTCAGGCTTCCGGGCAGCCAATACGCGCTGCAGGTGTTCTGGTAGCTTAACCGTTGGCTGAAGCTTCACTAGGGTTGCGGCTTCCGCTAGGCCTAGTACTTCCGCTTGGCCCAGCGGCTGGAGCAATGCTGCGTTCAGCTGAGCTTCGTGCAGCGGCGAGTTTTTGCGACTTAAAGCCACCAGCCGGTTGCAGGTCAGCCAATGAAACCACCGGTTGCGCGTGCCAATCCGAAGCGGAATACCGGCCTGCCGCGCCAACCGGGCCAGATGCTTGTTGGGAAAAACGTGCAAAATGGCTTCCGCCTGCTGCTGCCGCAGAGTTACTAGCTGCTCCGGGGCGGGCAACTTCAGCAGGTCATCGTAATTCAGGAAAGCATCCACCCACGGGCAGGCCTCCGCAACGGCTTGCGTGTACGTCCGGCCTAGTAAAACAACCCGGCACCCCGGAAACAGCAGCTTCAGGCGGCCGGCTACCGGCAACGTCAGGACTACGTCGCCGATGGCATCAGTGCGGCTGATAAGGAAGGTTCTCATGCGTGGGCTTTGGTTTTCAGCTTGGCGAATTTTAAAAACACGCCCCAAGCCGAAATCAGCGCGATGCTCAGACCCGCAAAGCCATCCAGAAAGCCCAATCGAAAAAAGTAGCCGTGCACAAACTTCCACCAGGGCTTTAGCAGCAAATGAAACAGCGAAACCCGGCGTTTGCCGCGTAGCCACAGCTCATCGGCCGCAATGCTGGTGAAGCGGTTGAGTTGGCTTACGTGCTGCGCAATGGAGTCATAGGAGAAATGCAGGGCATCACCGCCCAAGGGAAGAGGCGCCGGCTGGCCCGGTTGCAGCTCATAGCGCTCATGCAGCAGCAGGCCTTCCCAACTTCCTAAGCGTCGGTCGTAGAGGCGGAGCTTGCGGTCGGGGTACCAGCCGCCGTGGCGCACCCAGGCGCCGCAGTAGTTGGTGAGGCGAGCCAGCGTGTAGCCCGCGCCCTGCCAGTTCTGCTTGGCAGCCAATATGCTCTGGCGCAGCTCATCCGTCAGCACTTCGTCGGCGTCAAGTTGCAACACATGGTTGAAGCGCGCCTGGGAGGTAGCGAAGTTCTTCTGTTCAACGTAGCCCGCAAAGGCCTGTTGCACCACCCTAGCACCCAGCCCGCGGCAGATTTCCACGGTCCGGTCGGTGGAAAAGCTGTCTACCACCACCACGTCATCGGCTACTTCACGCACGGCTTCCAGGCAGCGGGCAATGTTGGCTTCTTCGTTGAAAGTAATGATGACGACGGACAGCAGAATAGCGGGCATAGCGCCGGCAAATATCGGAGTTTTGTTGGGCCCATCATTTCGTCAGGCTGTGAAGGGTGACGTTTGGCCTTGCGCTAGTATTAGGGGTAGTATTTTCTTGACATCCTTTCTGCTATGCGCTATCTATTATGGCTACTGCTCGGGCTTTTGGCTGCCTGCTCAGATCCGGCGGCCCGCTTTGATGAATTTGCGATTCATCATCCCATAAACCTAGCGCGGCACTTGGGCTCAGTTCCTACCCTAGTCGGGAAGCACGACACTTTGACGCTGCACGTACGCTTCGACCCTACCAGCGGCCGCAGCCTTATTACAGCAGAACCACTCGGCGATACGCTCCTTTTCGCGCCCGTATGGAGGTACAAGCAGCTTTATTACGTAATGGAGCGCCTCCGTACCACCGGCTGCTGGGTGTATGGTATGCAGATAAAGCGCGGCCAGGTGCGGGGCTTGAACACCGGCTACAAACAGATGATCGACTTGACCCAGCTAGTGAAGCAGGAGCACTTCAACGACCTAGTTCGGTATCAAAATGTAGCTGGCGACAGCATCCGGCTACGGTTTGATAAAGCTGTCCTCCACAGCTTTTACGTGGCCGAGTTAGACAGTGTACCGGTTTACAGGATTTTGCCCGTAAGAGACCAGCCAGCGGTAGCTGCGTCGGCTATTCAGCCCGCCCTTTTCCCTAATCCGGCCAGCACTACCACCACGCTTACGTTGCCTGAAGGATCTGTTTACACTGTGTTTCTGTATGACAGCAACGGAAAGCAACTCAATACTTGGCGTACCAGCGCCCCTCAGCTCTCGTTGTCAGTCCGGGAGTTAAAGGCTGGAACATACCTAGTGCGTAGTGTATCTGGTGATAACAGGCGCCAAGCGTATACCTCACGGTTAGTGGTAGAGCACTGAGCTTCCATAACAAAAGCGGCATCCGAACTCTAGCCCTTGCGTATAGTCACCCAGCATCTAACTCAACAGCACATGACCTCAGCCCCACCAATTGCCCTTGTTACGGGTGCCACTTCCGGAATTGGAAAAGTAACGGCCCAGGAACTTAGTCGGCAGGGGTTTCATGTGGTGCTGCTAGCCCGCAACGCCGACAAAGCCGCCAGTACCCGGCAGCAGATTCAGGAAGCGGTTGGCCTAGGGCACCGGGTAGATGTGCTGCTCTGCGATTTATCGGACTTGGAGCAGGTGCGCCGGGCCGGAGCTGAGTTTAATCGGCGGTATCAGCACCTCGATGTATTGGTGAATAACGCCGGCCTCTTGTTTGGCCAGCCCCGGCAGCTATCCAACGATGGCTTTGAAATGACGCTGGCCACCAACCACCTCGGACCATTTTTACTTACCGCATTGCTTTTTGAGCGGCTGCAGCAAAGCCCGGCGGCACGCATCATCAATGTAGCGTCCATGGGCTATAAGCTAGCCAAACCGCGGCTCGATAATCTAAACCAAGACCAAGGCTACAGCCCCTTGCAACAATATGGCAACACAAAGCTTTACAATATCCTGTTCACGCAGGAGCTAGCCCGCCAGCTGCGCGAGCGAGGCATTACCAACGTCGTCACGAACAGCTTGCACCCGGGCGTTATCGCCAGCAACTTCGGCGACAATGCTAAAGGTTGGCTAGCGAAGGGCACCAAGTTGCTGCGCCCATTCATGATTTCAACCGAGAAAGGAGCCGAGACTACCCTGTATTTGGCCACAAACCCAGCGGCCGGACAAGTCAGTGGCGGCTTCTTCGCCAAAAAGAAAGCCGAGCCTGTAAAACATGCTTTCAATACGCCTCAGAACACGCTCCAACTGTGGCTGGAAACAGAACGGATGGTGCAGCGCAATTTCTTTCAGGACTAGCCCCCTACAAACAAAAAACCCGCCCGGCGTAGTGCCGGGCGGGTTTTCTTTTATTCGCTAGGTAGAAACGGCTTAGTAACGGTACAGGTCCGACTTGAAGGGGCCTTCTACTGGTACGTTGATGTACTCAGCTTGCTTCGGCTTCAGTTCGTCCAGTTCCACACCAATTTTGGCGAGGTGCAGGCGGGCTACCTTCTCATCGAGGTGCTTGGGCAGGGTGTACACTTTGTTTTCGTACTGATCAGCGTTCTGCCACAGTTCCAGCTGCGCCAGCGTCTGGTTCGTGAACGAGTTCGACATTACAAACGACGGGTGACCGGTAGCGCAACCTAGGTTTACCAAGCGGCCTTCGGCAAGGATAATTACCTCTTTACCATCGATGTTGTAGATATCAACCTGTGGCTTTACCGTGTCTTTGGTGTGGCCGTAGTTTTTGTTGAGCCATGCCATGTCAATTTCATCGTCGAAGTGACCGATATTGCAGACAATGGCTTTGTCCTTGAGGGCCCGGAACGAAGCTTCCGTAATGATGTCGCAGTTACCGGTGGCAGTTACCACGATGTCGGCTTCTTTTATGGCATTCTCCATCTTCTTCACCGCGTAGCCGTCCATGGCAGCCTGCAGAGCGCAGATGGGGTCAATTTCCGTTACGATAACGCGGGCACCAGCACCACGCAGGGAAGCGGCAGTGCCTTTTCCTACGTCGCCGTAACCAGCTACTACAGCAATTTTACCGGCCATCATCACGTCGGTAGCGCGGCGAATGGCGTCTACCGCCGACTCTTTGCAACCGTACTTGTTATCGAACTTCGATTTGGTAACCGAGTCGTTTACGTTGAAGGCTGGCATAGGAAGCGTGCCGTTCTTAACACGGTCCAGCAGGCGCAGTACGCCCGTGGTAGTTTCTTCCGATAGACCTTTGATGCCGCTGGCCAGCTCAGGAAACTGGTTAAGCACCATGTTGGTCAGGTCGCCGCCGTCATCGAGAATCATGTTCAGAGGCTGACGCTCCTCGCCAAACCACAGAGTTTGCTCGATGCACCAGTTGAATTCTTCCTCGTTCATGCCCTTCCAAGCATACACTGGGATGCCCGCCGCCGCAATAGCAGCCGCCGCATGGTCCTGGGTAGAGAAGATGTTGCACGACGACCACGTAACGTCAGCACCCAGCGCAATCAGCGTTTCGATGAGGACAGCGGTTTGAATGGTCATGTGCAGGCAACCGGCAATGCGCGCACCTTTTAGGGGCTGGCTGGCGCCGTATTCCTCACGAAGAGCCATCAAACCGGGCATTTCTGCTTCGGCCAGACGGATTTCTTTCCGGCCCCATTCGGCCAGAGACATGTCTTTTACTTTGTACGGAGCGTAAGCCGTAGTCTTGGTATCAACCATGATGTAGATAGCTGGATGCGTTGTCGCTTTTCAACCACAAAGGTACTCAATTTGTTGCTGTTTTTCTGCCGTCGCTGATAGTCAGCGCATTAAGCAGAAAAGCCTACCCTCTGATGAAGGTAGGCTTTCCGGAAGGTTAAAGCAACAGTGCTACCTAGTTGTTTTGGATGATAACAGCTTGAGCCTGTTGAGCAGCAGGAACTCCTGCGCCAGCAATGCCACGTACTACAACCGTGTATATCTTACCGGCTTCAAAGGTTTTTGTACCTGTACCGGTGCCAGTTCCATCACCTACTGCTAATACCTGGGTCCGTAGAGTGCCAGTAGATGTTACACTCAGGTTAAGAGGACCGGCGTTCACCACCACAAAACCAGAGGCGGCGGCAAATGCTACATCCGGGGTCAGATCGGTGTAAGCACCACCGGGCACCGGAGAAGGCACGCTCAGTCTGACAGGGGAGGGAGCACCTACAGCTAAGTGCACCAAACGAATTTTTGCTTGGTTAGCAGCGGGCACTGACAAGTCATCTGTCACGGGCAACAGCGCTGCACTACCAATACTAGCGGTGGGCGAGTATACAAAAACCGAGTAATTCTGGTCTTTAGAAAGAGTTAGGGCTTGCTGAGTGGCTGTCTGAGTGCCGTTATTAATCTTCAGCGTGGGGGCACCAGAGTTTACCTTCAGGTAAGGGCTGCTCTGACCATAGTTCAGCTGCCCTACCTGCTTGTCATCAACCAAGGCTGTTACCTGCGTGTTGACAGAGGCCGCCGCATGCGAAATCAATACACTGCTCTGATCCGGGGCAGCCTCGTTATCGTTGTCATCGGAGCAGGAGGAAAAAGCGAGTGCAGCAGGCAGAAGGGTGAGCAAAGCAGCTGGGCGCAGGAAGGAGTTCAGGGTTTTCATATGCATGAAAATTGGTGAATTGCCCGTCAGAACGAAGGCACTCCTGATTTTGTTGGATGACAACTAAAACTTTTCCTCGACGAATTGCACTTTTTTCTCGCCGGGGCGCTTAGTGACCTGAGTATTTGTGCTGTAAATTTGTCTTCATGCCCCAATTGCTTTCATCCCCTCATTTAGGCGTTTTACGTCGTTCTGCGCTTGTTGCTTCCTGCGTTCTTGGCTTGTCGCTGACGAGCAAGGCGCAATTGGCTCCTACCGTTATTCGCCTAAGCCCCGAGGACAAGGAGCGCGGCCTAAATGGGGTGCAGAAAAACTTCTTTTTCACGACAGGATACGGCACCACAGATGCGGATTACCGTAACGCGGGCTTCTTTGGGCAGCGTTTGCGCCCTTATCTGGCCGGTAATCAGGAGGCGTTGGATAACCTAAACCGTTACCGCCGCCAAAAATGGCTGTTTCTGGCTGAGCGCCTTACGTTTGTGAGTGCCGTGGGCCTGTACAGCCAGCAGGTGTTGTCGCTGGATGAAAAGCAGCAGTACTTCAACAACACCCAGCAGGTGGCGGCTGGCGTAGCACTGGCTAGCCTATTAAGCAACATCTTTATTTCGCGCAATACCAACTCGCATTTTCAGCGGGCGGTGGAATCGTACAACGCAGGTGCTCCGGCGGCCCGGCATGGCGCGCTGCAGCTCCGACCTACTTCGGTGGGGCTGGCTGCTAGCCGCACCGGCAAGCCAATGCTGGCTTTGAGCTGGAGCCTGCGGTAATACCTCTTGCTTTTTTTATTCCGGGCCGAGCCTAGAACGCTTCGTTTGCCAGTTGTGGCAGCGTGGTTTCTGGCTCGGTCCGGAATACTTTTTTTATCTGATGGCTACCAAGTAAGCTGGCGCAAGGGAAACCTCGCGCGTTTCTGCTTACGTTTGGCGCTCCCTTTTGCTTTGCCCGGGGCCTGGTTCACGTCCGACCCCGACGTACTTTCGTAGGAAACCTACATGGAATACCCGCTGCCGACAGCAGCCCGGCAATACGTTGCCGAGCACCTGCACGACGACCCAGCCCAACTTGCTTTGCAAGCCCGCCGCTACCCCGGCCTGCCCATTCCGGACTTGGTTCGCCAAATCCAGGCCCGCCAAAAAGCTCGCGCCAAACTCCCTACCTGGGCCGATAACCCAGACCTCGTTTTTCCGCCCACGCTATCCGTAGAGCAGGCTTCCTCTGCCCGAACTGCCGCGTTTAAAGCCTCTTTGGTGCAGGGAGAAAGGCTAGCAGACCTGACCGGTGGCTTCGGGGTTGACTCGGCATATTTTGCTGCTACCGTGTCCGAGGTGCATTATGTGGAGCGCAATGCAGCGCTTACGGATGTAGTGCGCTACAACTTGGCGCAACTAGGCATTGAAAACGTGCAGTGCCACAACGAGGATGCTACGCACTTTTTGCGCAATACGCCGGACACCTTCGATTGGCTATACCTCGACCCCGCACGCCGGGACACAGCCGCCAAGAAAATATTTCGGTTGCAGGATTGTGAGCCCGACGTGCTGCGCATCATGCCGCTGCTGCTGCAAAAAAGCCAGCGCGTACTACTGAAAACTTCGCCTATGCTTGACATTGAACTGGCCATTCAGGAGTTGCGCCACGTGCGCCGTCTGTGGGTAGTGTCAGTCGATAATGAGTGCAAGGAGGTGTTGTATGAGCTTACCGCGGAACCAGCCGTAGATCCGGAGCGCTTCACGGTGAATTTACTGCGCACGGGCAAGCAGCAGGAGTTTCGGCTGAACCGAGCGCGGGAGGCGCGAGCCATTGCGCGCTACGCCGAGCCGCAACAGTTCCTCTATGAGCCAAATGTAGCCGTATTGAAAGCCGGGGCCTTTAAAAGCATCGGAACGGCTTTTGAGTTGCTGAAACTGCACCAGCACAGTCATCTGTACACCTCCGATACCCTGCGCCCCGAGTTTCCGGGCCGCATTTTCCGAATCAAAGGGGTAGAGAAATACGATGGCCAGGCGTTGCGCACCTACCTGGGACCTGATGTACGGGCCCACGTCACGACGCGCAATTTCCCTGATACCGTAGCTGAGTTCCGGCACCGCACCGGCATTAGAGAAGGCGGCGACCTGTATCTGTTTGCTACCACCAATCTGGAAGGCAAGCTGATGGTGCTGGTCTGCGAGAAGCTGTAACCATAGCATCCAATATAACCGCCCCCGCCTGAACAGTTCTGCTCAGGCGGGGGCGGTTTGGCTATTTGGCGGGGCTAGTCCAGGGGTTGCCTTTCAAGCGGAAACGCCAGGGCAGTGCGGCATCGGCGCCGGCGTAGTCAATGCCCACGCGCGGAGACGCTACTATTTCCGCTCCGTTTACTTCCTCTCCAACGTCCTCCAGCCAGATAGTATCACCCGTCAGATCGGTGCCGTAATGGGCGGTAGTGATACCAAGTGCTTGCGTGAGTAAGCCAGGGCCGCCGGTCAGGTTGCGCTTTACGGAGGACATGTCGCGGCGCAGCAGCATTTCCGGAATTCCATCCAGCGGTTCCAGCCCCCGAATCAGGACGGCGTCGGCTTTTCCTTCCTCATTCGTAATAAGGTTGAACAGCGTGTAGCGCCCATAAATCAGGTAGGTATAGGCCACGCCGCCGGGCTCGTACATGATGCGGGTTCGAGCAGTGTAGCGCCCTAGGTGCGAATGGCATGCTTGGTCGTTGAGGTGAGCATACGCCTCCGTCTCGACGATGCGGCCACCCGTCAGGACGCCGTTGATACGGGTGAACAGGTGCTTGCCCAGCAGTTCTTGGGCGATGACAACCGGATCAGGACGCCGGTAAAAGGCCAGGGGAAGTTTCAAGAGCAGCGGTAGAAATAAGGTACAGTTTAACCCAGCGCGCATCGCCTGGCGGCGCCTAGGCCGGCACGCGGGGCAAACCTTCTACGCAAGCCAGGCGCTAAAGCTTCCGTACATTTTCTATCTTTGCGGCTGTAAAGGTGGCCAGACCCTAATTGTGGGGCGAGGCTGAAAAGGGAATTCGGTTTAAATCCGGAGCTGTCCCCGCAACTGTACGCTTCATGAGTTGGTGCGTCACACCAAGCCACTGTTTCTGTGAAAGCTTTCTTAGGAAGGCCCGAGAAATGGGAAGGCGACGCATCTGAAGCAAGCCAGGAGACCTGCCTTTGCATTTCCCATGTTCAGCGCCTGCGGAGGAAGGGCGGAGAATGAATACAGTAGTGGCGTTTCGGCGCCGCAGAGCACCTATCTGTTTTCGGCCTCGGCTTCGAGGAAGGGCTAGCCGCATAGCAATGCGTGGTAGCCTGCCCTGAAGTTTTGAACTGAATTTTTCGATTGCGAAAATTTGGTTCGGAAGATGCATTTCAACAAGTGGCTTCTGCTGAAAAAGCAGAGTTGCCGGTTAGCGCTAAGTGCAGGCCTAGTAGCCTGCACGGTGCCCAGCGTGGCCCAATCGGTGGCACCGGCAGATTCGGCGCGCATCCAGCAGTTGCCCACGGTGCGGGTGGCCGGCATCCGGCCCGAGCGGTTTGCCGTGGGCAGCCGCCGCATCGCCCTCGATTCACTAGCTCTTGCCACCTACCAAACCGGTACGCTGGCCGATGTGCTGAGCGCGCGCACAGCGCTTTACCTCCGCAACTACGGCCCCGGCCAACTGGCTTCCATCACCATGCGCGGCACCTCGGCGCGCCATACGGCGGTGCTCTGGAATGGCTTCAACATCAACTTACCCTCTTTAGGCGAAGCGGACCTAGCCCTTTTTCCGGCCAGCGCCACCACCCGAGTCGATATTCAGCCTGGCCCGGCTAGTGCCACGTACGGCAGCGGCGCCATTGGGGGCACGCTACTGCTTTCAGCGCCGGTGCGCTGGGGCGCGGGCTGGCACGGAAGCGTGCAAAGCGACCTGGGCAGCTTTGGACTGCGCGCTGGCACCGTAGAGGCTGGTTTCAGCAACCAGAAGCTGGCCCTGCGTACCAGCCTGCTGTATCGGGAGGCCGAGAACAACTTTCCGTACTTCACTACTGAAGCCATCGGGCGCGTTCGGCGCCGGCAGGAAAACGCGGCCTTCCGGCAGTTTAGCTTCACCCAAGACCTAGCCCTGCGGCTGGGGCAACGCGGCGAACTGACAGCAGCCGTGTGGCTCACGGACGCCGACCGCCAGATTCAGCCCGGCATCGGCACCAATAACACCCACGCCCAGGAACGCGACCAGAGCCGCCGCCTGCTGGCTGGGTATCGGCGCGTAGGCACTACGCATGAGTGGGCCGGGCGCGTGGCGTGGTTTGAAGACATTATCAATTACCGCGACGATGTGAGCGGCCTCAGCGAATCGAGGGTGCGCACTACTCAGGCGCAGGCCGAGCACACGTGGCGTCTGGCGCCCAATGCCTCGGTGCGGGCCGGAGCCGAGGCCCAACATTTTGCAGCGCAAGTTGATGGTTATGGTACTGCCCCGCGCACTGAAAACCGCTTTTCCGGCTTCGCGCTGCTGCGCTACGACCCGCGGCCTAGGGTACAACTGTCATTGAACCTGCGGCAGGCCGTGCTGCCCGGCCGCCAGCCACCGCTTACGCCCACGCTGGGTGCCGAGTGGCTGGCGCTGCAAACCACTAGCCACGCCATTAGCCTGAAGGGCAACGCCTCGCGCAGCTACCGTGCCCCTACCCTCAACGAGCGATACTGGCGCCCCGGCGGCAACCCCAACCTGCTACCTGAACAAGGGCTGGGCTACGAAGGCGGCTTGGTGCACGTGCTAACCCTAGCACCGGCGCACCTGCGGCTGCAAACCGAGCTAACCGGCTACCACCAGCTAGTAGATAACTGGGTACAATGGACGCCGGGCGTTTCGTATTGGTCGCCACGCAACCTGCGGCAGGTGCGCGCCCAGGGTCTGGAAGCCAGCACCCAGCTGGAATGGCAGCCGAACACTTATCATCTCACGGCCCGCGCTTCCTACGGCTTCACCAGCTCGCGCAAAACCAAAGGCACTCCTGATGATGCCGACCCAACCGGCCGGCAGCTGCCCTTTGTACCGATGCATACGGCTGCTTTCAGCACCGACCACCAGTGGCACCAGTGGCAGCTCAGCACTACCCTCACCTTCACGGGCAAGCGGTTTACTGATGCCTCGGCCACGGAGTTCATGCCTTCTTATCTGCTGCTGAATGCCGCTGTGGGCCGCACGCTGGTGCTACAGCCCAACTGGAAGCTGCTCGTGCTGGCGCAGGGCTACAACCTCACCAACCAAGACTACCAGAGCTACCAGAACCGCGCCATGCCGCCCCGCTCGGGGGCCCTGAGTTTGCGGCTACTGTGGCGCTGAGGCCAGTTTGTAACAACCAGATTTTTAGCAACATCCCCAACCATTTTTCCTTATTCTTTTTCGTATGACACCCTTTTCCGCCCTTTCTGCTCGCTCCCTTCACCTGCTATGGGCTCCGGCTTTGGTACTTAGCCTAGCTTCCTGCGGCTCCGATTCTGATCCGGAAGCAGTTGAGGTGCCTACTAATAGCGTGCTGATTGTAAACGAAGGCAACTTTCAGAAAGCCAATGCCGAGGTAAGCGTGTTCGGCAAAACCAGCGGCAGCCTGCTGTATAAGTCGGCCTTTAGTGCTGCCAACAAGCGCAACCTCGGCGACGTGGCCCAGAGCATCAGCATAAAGGGCAGCACGGCCTATATTGTGGTTAACAATAGCAATAAGCTAGAAGTGGTGTCGCTACCCAACTTCAAATCCGCCACCATTGAAGGCCTGAAACTGCCCCGCTATTTCGAGGCCTCTTCCGCCGACAAAGGCTATGTAACGGAAACTGTATCCTACGATGTGCCAGCCGGCCAGGTATCGGTTATCGACCTCAAAACTAACCGCGTTACCAAAAGCATTGCCGTAGGCGCGCAACCCGAGCGGCTATTGGTAGCTGGCAACCGCCTATACGTAACCAACAGCGGCGCCAACACCGTCACGGTCATCAATACCACCACCGACGAGGTAGAAGGCACGATACCCGTGGGCGACTCGCCGAATAGCTTGGTGCAGGACCGCAACGGCAACGTATGGGTGCTGAACGGCGGCCAAACCGTGTACAACACCGATTACACCGTGGATTACACGCGCACTACCAAAGGCAGTCTTTCGAAGATTGTGCCCGGCCAACTCACGGCTACTACCCGCGAGGTAAGCTCCAACCTCAGCTCGCCGGGCCGCCTGGCCATCAACGGGCCCAAAGACCGGCTCTATTACGTGTATCAGGGCGGTGTGTACTCGCTGGGCGTTGATGAGGCCACGCTGCCCACACAGCCCCTGATTCGGCGCAACTTTTATGGTTTGGGCGTTGATCCGCAGGATAACACTATTTACGGTGGCATCGGTAGTTTCACGGCTGCTGACAAGGTAATCCGCTACCGCGCCAACGGTACAGCCATTGATTCCTTTACCGTTAATATCGGCCCGAACGGTTTTGCCTTTTACTAGGCCTAGGCAAGCAATAAACCTTACCCTATCTATACACAAAAAGCCGCCCCAATGTGGGGCGGCTTTTTGTGTATAGATAGGGTAAGGCCGCGCATTAGTCGGCTATGCCATCGTTGTTTTTGTCTTTGCGGTTGGCCGCATCTTCATAAACTTCCCGGCCGGTCGGACTGTTGTCGGTACTGCGGTTCAGGCCGGAGGTGGCTGAGTCACCGCCAATTGTGTTGTTGGGCATGTTAGCCGCCGGATCTTTTGACTTATAGTCGCCACGCTCTACGTTGGTAGCGCCAGCTTTTTCGCCGGTGTCGCAGGCCGTGAGTGAACCAACCAAAACAGCCGCAACAGCTACGGCACGCAGGAGAACAAAGATTTTCATGTTACTAGGGAGCAAGAGCAGTGAAAAGAAACATTATTTTGTGCTTTACGGCTGACCGCGCCCCTGGTTTTTACGTAGGATGATTTCTCGTTCTACTAGCATACCTCACTACCAAACCCTACTACGCGCTCATGTTACATTGGTACCCCTGACCCCTGCCTCGCTCCGGCCGACGGAAGCTGCCGAAATAAATCGGGCAAGTATATTTGTCTACTTTTCGCAGCTGCCATGAACCGACCCTTTGTTCATCCTGACGTCATCCGAGCGCTGTTGCGACGAGCTGGTATTCTGGCCGGTATCAGTTTTCTATTGGCTCTGATGCTGGTGGCGTACCTGTTTGGTGTTCAGGACCACTTCTTTAGCCGTTTGTTCGGCGCTTTTTTAGTATTTTTCTGGCTACTGGCCGTAACGTTCCTAGGGGTTGTCCCTTTTGTGAACTGGGCGGCGGTCAGTTGGTTTGGGAAAGAATGGGCCGAAACGCCGTCGAAACCAGTTCGACGCTCAAAGCCCGCCTCTACCCCAACTACAACCCGTAAACCCACGCGAACCGCAACGCGGCTGAACTCAACTCAACATCCGTGAAAACGACGCTCCTCCACATCAAGAACATGGTTTGCCCACGCTGCATTGATGCCGTGCGCAGTCTTCTCGAACAGGCTGGCTACCGCCCCACCGACGTTACGTTGGGCCAAGCACAGCTCGACCAAAGTACTCCCGTCGACCCTGCCTCCGTGGCTCCTATTCTGCGTGAAGCAGGCTTTGACGTGCTCATGGGCCGCGCCGATCAGCTCACGGAGCAAATCAAAGGCGCCCTGGTAGAATACCTGGAGCACCTGCGCACCGCCCGCATGCCGCTTACTACCTCGGCTTTCCTCACCGACCGGTTTGCCGCTACCTACTCACATCTGAGCAAGGTATTCTCACGCACTGCCAACCTCACCATCGAGAAATACCTGATCCGCCTGAAAATTGAGCGCGTGAAGGAGATGCTGAGCTACAATGAAATGACGCTCAGCGAAATTGCCGAGCACATGCGCTACAGCTCAGGCCAGCACCTAAGCAACCAGTTCCGCCAAGTAACCGGCCGCTCGGTAAGTGAATTCCGCCGCGACCTGATGCCTAAGCGTCTGTCGATGGACCAACTGGCTTAAGCGTACGCACACCCCATACATACAAGCGCCCTGATTTAGCTACGGCTGAATCAGGGCGTTTTTTGTTATACGTAGGCACCGTTCCGGTTGCGGATCTTGGCCACTAGACAGTAGCCTGAGGCAAAGCGCCGTTTGCGGAGTTATCTTTGCGGCACCTTTGCCGCTAGTCTGTGGTTGTTGCTGCCGTGTCTACTCTTCGCATTCTGCTCATTACCCCGCCGCTTACGCAGCTGAATACGCCGTACCCCGCAACGGCCTATTTGAAGGGCTTTTTGGGCGGGCGCGGCTACCACGTTACGCAGGCCGACCTAGGCCTGGAACTGGTGTTGAAGCTGTTCTCGAAGGAAGGGCTAGGACGGGTTTTCTCGGAAATCGAAGCCGGCCCGTACAGCCTTTCCGACAATGCCCGGCGCATGGTACGCCTCCAACGGAGCTACCTCAGCACTATTGAGCCGGTTATCCGCTTTCTGCAGAACAAAGACAATACGCTGGCGCCGCGCATCTGCCACTCGCGCTTTTTGCCTGAGGCCAGCCGCTTTGACAACGTAGCCGACCTAGAAACGGCTTTCGGCACCATGGGCCTTACGGATCAGGCTCGCCATCTGGCCACACTCTACCTCGAAGACCTCGGCGACCTGATTAAGGAAACCGTGGGCCCGCAGTTCGGCTTCTCGCGCTACGCTGAGAAGCTAGGTATGTCGGCTACTACGTTTGATGCCTTACACGAGGCCCTGCAAACTGCGCCCAACCTGCTGGACCGCATGCTCTTGGAGCTGCTTGATGACCTAGTAGCCCGCGTGCAGCCCGATGTAGCCGGCTTTACGGTTCCGTTTCCGGGCAACCTGTATGGGGCATTGCGCCTCGCCGGCCGCATCAAGGAAACCAGCCCCGCCACCAAGACGATGATGGGCGGCGGCTACCCCAACACAGAATTGCGCACGCTGAAAGAGCCGCGCTTCTTCGATTACATCGACTTTCTGACTCTCGACGATGGGGAAGGGCCTTGGCTGCGGTTACTGGAACACTTGAGCGAAGAGAAAGACCGTCATGCTGAGCTTGCCGATGCATCCCTACCACTGGCTAACTCCTGGCGTGGGAACGAAGCGGTAGAGATGCTTCGACCAGCTCAGCCTGAGCTTGTAGCATATAAGGAATTAGCATTTCAGCGCACCTTTTTGCGCAACGAGGCCGGTGAGGTACAATACATCAACCACCCGCATCCAGATGTGCCGCACCACGAAGTTGGCACCCCCGATTATTCCGATTTGCCACTGAGCGAGTACCTCTCTGTAATTGAGGTGCTGAACCCCATGCACCGCCTCTGGAGCGACGGGCGCTGGAACAAGCTCACGGTGGCACACGGCTGCTACTGGAAGCGCTGCTCCTTCTGCGACGTAACGCTCGACTACATCTCGCGCTACGAAACCGCGCCCAGCACGCTGCTGGTTGACCGCATTGAGCAGATTGTAGCGCAAACTGGGCAGACTGGCTTTCACTTTGTGGACGAAGCCGCCCCGCCCCTAGCCCTGCGCGACCTGGCCATTGAGCTGCTGAAGCGGCAGGTGAATATCACGTGGTGGGGCAATATCCGCTTTGAGAAGACCTTCACGCCCGACCTTTGCCGCCTGTTGGCAGCTAGTGGCTGTATTGCTGTAAGCGGAGGCTTGGAAGTGGCCTCCGACCGACTCCTGACCATGATGGAAAAGGGCGTAACCATTGCGCAGGTAGCCCGCGTGACGGATGGTTTTACGCAAGCCGGTATTATGGTGCACGCTTACCTCATGTATGGCTTCCCCACCCAAACGGCCCTAGAAACCATCGATTCGTTGGAAGTGGTGCGGCAGCTGTTTGCCGCCGACATTGTACAAAGCGGCTACTGGCACCGTTTCTCGATGACTGCGCACTCACCAGTAGGCAAAAACCCCACGAAATACAAGGTAGCGGCCGTGGGTCCGGAGCCTGGCCCGTTTGCCTGGAACGACCTGTGGCACGACGACCCCACCGGCACCGACCACGAAGCTTTCGGCCCGGGGCTGGCAAAAGCCTTGTACAATTACCTGCACGGCGTGGCCCTCACGGAGCCGCTCAGTTTCTGGTTTGATTTCCGGACGCCCAAAACTACAGTGCCGCGCCACCTGATTCAGCAGGCGTTGCAAGAGCCCACCAAGCCCGATGCCGCCCGCTCCAATAACCGGCTGTTCTGGCTGGGCAATGCCCCTGAGCTGCGGTATGAGTCGGGCAAGAAAGGGCAGCGGGCCGTACTAACCTTCTATGAGCAGGCCGAGGATTTCGAAATTCAGGTGCCCGGCGTGCTAGGCCCCTGGCTGCACGAACTGCTCACTACCCTCAGCCACGACTACGACACCAAAGTGCTGCTGAAAGATGCGGCGGTTTCTTACCCCGCCGGGGCTAGCCAACCGTGGGAGCAGTTTTTACTTTCTGCGGGGTGGCAGCAGCTGCGCGAAAAAGGCCTGCTGGTGCTCTAGGCCTTACTTATCGGGTAACCGCCTGGAGCCACTCTATTACTCCGTCCCAGTAACCAGGGACAGGTTTAGGCCATTGCCACTGCCCATCAGGGCCAGTGCGGCCGGGCTGCGTGAAGTCAGCGGTGGCTTGCGCATATTCACGCACTTGTTTGTTGTTGCGGCGGCCCAGGGCAGTGCGCATCCGGCGGGCACTTTCTTTTACCTGCACCGTTGTATCGAGCCCAGCATACAGGGCCAGCACCGGAATGCGCTGCTTATTTAGCGGCTGATACGCACTGGCTTGCTCTCGAGTGGCAGCCGGAGCGGCCTCCAGTACCACAAAAGCCGCCAACGGTTGGGCTTGGGCCGCAGCTTTGGCAACCTGAGGCGCGGCACTACCCCTACCCCAGCAACCAACCTTCGTGGAGTCGACGCTGGACTGGCGCCGCAGGGCCTGCAACGCCCCGACAGTAGCCTGGAAAATGGTTGAGTCGGTGGCGCTCCGGGGTTCAGGAGTGATGACCAGCAGGGTAACAAAGCCGCGCCGCGCTAGATACGTAGCTCGCGCCTGCGCGGTAGCCTGGGTGCTACGAAAGGCCATTAATGCCACGGCCGGATGCTGCAGCAAGGTGTCGTCGGGCACCAGCAAACGACTTGTCTGGTCATAGCCGGCGTATCGAAGCGGAAACTTCTGTTCTCGAAACCCACGCGCGGGTGCTTCGCCACGGCGCACCCACACGAAGTCAGACTGCACCCCGTTCCAGCTCAACACTCCCCGCAAAAAGTCGCCTTCGCGCACGGCCTGGACCATAACTCCACTCGCGCGGCCAGGCTCCTGCTCCAGCAGCAGTTGCGGCTCGCGGTAGCGGGGACGAATAGCGTCGAACTCCAGGCCGGGCAGTTGCGGGAAGCTTACTTCCGCCTGCAAATTGCCCTCAGTGCTGGTGCGCAAATCAAGTGCAACTCGCAATTCAGTTCCTTGGTAGCTGATCGGCCCCTCATAATGCCCCACCGGCAGCGGAGCCGTTGGCTGCTTACCAGAGCCCGACTCGGCAGAACACGCCGCGGCCAGCAGCAACCACGCTCCGCAGGCAACTCTAAGCGACGACGCACAAACTGACCGAACTGGTATCAAACGCAACAGGCTAAGAGGAATACGTGTGCCAAAGGTACAGGAGTGGCAGCAATTCAGGACGCGTTACCGCTTCGGCTCCAAACCTGCTACCCTTCAAGTAAGAGCCAAACGCTTCAAGGAGTTGAGCTAAGCGTGGGCAATTGCGCTAGGCCTCGCTGCTGCTCAAACCGTGCTCACTGCCCTAAAAAGCGGCTGCGCTTAATGCAGGCCTTTGCGCAGAATAAAATCGTTCTGCTCATCGGTGCCTACCATAAATTTTTGCTCTCCAATGCGCTTGAAACCGAACCGCTGGTAAAACTCCAGCGCCCGCGTATTCTTTTCCCACACGCCCAGCACAATGGCCCGGCTTCCCTGCTGACGCGCCTCTTCAATGGCGCGACGCATGAGTGTGGCTCCCAAACCGGTTCCAATCCACTCCTCATCCACGTACAGGCGCTCGATTTCCAGGCGGTCCTCGGGGGTTTTACCCGGGTCGAGGCCTAGGGTGGAGTGCAGCTTCAACTTGGCATAGCCCACCACTTCCTGCACCATTTGCGCCAACAGAAAGACCGTATTGGGATCTTGTAGCTCAGCTAACTGCTTTTCGGGGCTGAAGGTGGCATCTTCATAAGCGGCCATATCCTCGGGACGGTTGTGCACGGCGTACGTATCATGAAACATACGACGGCCCATTTCGGCCAGTTGGTTGGCCGTGGCGCTATTGCGTTTGGCAACCAGAATGCGGAGCGGTGAAGTCATAAAATCAAAAACCAAGGCGGCAAGAAGCCACAAAGGTACAGGTCCTAGTCTATGGTGTCATTGCCACGCCGTTCGCGCCAGCCGTAACGCAGCAGCAACATCGCCCCTACCAGCATCATCAGGTTCAGAACCAGTTGAGTAGATGTTATTGCCTCGGTTCCTAACCGCTGATATTCCTGATACACCACCCACAACCGCAGCAACTGGCCCAGCAACAGCAAAAAGCCAGCCGTGAGAAACATCCAGGCCACTAAGCGGCGCGTTTTGGGTGGGAGAGGCCACGACATACGTAACTGTGCTATAGTTCGGCGCAGCTACGCTACGCGTTTTGTAAAGATTCGTCTGTACTCCGGCGTACGTGAAAATATCGTCCAAGGATAAACCGCGCAGGTTGCTCAGGCTTGCCTTAACCAATGCTTTCTTGGAAATTGATTTTACCCACGTACTTTTGCTTTACCACGCGGGAGTAGCTCAGTTGGTAGAGCATCAGCTTCCCAAGCTGAGGGTCGCGAGTTCGAGCCTCGTTTCCCGCTCATTGTAAATCAGCCACTTGCCTCTAAAGGTAAGTGGCTTTTTTGTGGGCGATATACACGCTGTTTTATACAAGTAGAGGCCCTAGGCCGGTAAAAGCCAGGAAGCCCAGTTTGTGAGAGGCACCAGATTCAGCTACCGACTGCTAAACCTGGCCACTGCCTTATCTGCAAGTCAGTCATGTTTATGACGTTGGTAACCTCCTACGACGCATCCAGGGCCTGCTGCAGCGCTTCCAGAAACAGCCCAACATGATACCCATCGGCGAGGCCATGATGGGCATTGATGGCAATGGGGAGCATCAGCTTACCTTCTTTCTGCTGAGCGCGGCCAACGGAAATTTTGGGAATGCTGTCCGTATGCCGGAACGAGCGGGCGTGCGTGAGGCCCGTGAAGGAAAACCACGGCACTGCTGAAAAATGCACTACATCGGGCCGGCCGGTAGTGTCATTCAGGCGCAGGCCGGGCGTTTGGCGAACGGCTTCTATTTCGGCTGCTAGGCCTACCCCGAATTCGGTTAGAGAGGCTGTATAGGGGATAAAGGAAAACCCAAACGTGGTATCAGGGCGCATGAGGGTGGCGGACACGTGCACCTGATCATAGCAGTACACCTGTCCATCTTCGATCCGATACCGGAATGCCTCTACCGCATTCACGGCCTGCAGGGTACAGTGCAGGTACAGCTGAAAAAAAGATACGCCCAACGCCTTGGCCCGGGCGTACGCGTGGGTAGCATCTACGTCGGCCACTATGCCAAATAAGGGCTCTTCAAACGTTGAGAAAAAGGCGAAATGCTCCCGCCGGCTCCACGTAGCCAGATCTATTTGCTGCTTCATAGGCAAGCAAGTTCGATAACTTTGTGCTTCTAACCTCACCTTACTGCGCAGTGCCTGCTCCCCGCCTTATTGCTTTCGATGCCGACGACACCCTCTGGCCGAACCAGCCTCACTTCGATTATGCGGAGGCGCGACTCTACGAACTGCTTACCCATTATGGCGAGCCTAGTGTAATAGGAAGCCGCTTTAATGAGGTGCAACAGCAAAATATGCGGCTGTTTGGCTACGGCGCCAAGTCGTTTATGCTGTCGATGATTGAGTCGGTTATTCAGCTGACCGATGGTGCCGTAACGGGTTCTGAGATTCAGCAGATACTAGACCACGGCAAGCGCTTGCTCGACTTTCCTATTGAGTTGTTGCCCGCAGCGCCGGAAGTACTAGGTGCCCTTAAGCAGCAAGGCTACCCACTGATGCTGGTTACGAAAGGCGACTTGTTCGACCAGGAAAGCAAGCTGGCTCGCTCCGGCCTGGGCGACTTGTTTGACCATGTGGAGATTGTAAGCGAGAAGAACGAGGCGACGTACAGCCGCATCCTAACCCGCTACCAGGTATCGCCCGCCGAGTTTCTGATGATTGGCAACTCGCTGAAATCAGATGTACTGCCGGTAGCCCGACTAGGTGCCCAGGCGGTGCACATCCCCTACTACACCACCTGGATTATGGAAGAAGTAGCGGCGGAACACCTGGTAGGCGTTGAATTCAAACAGCTTTCCTCCCTAGCCGAAGTGCCCGCTTACATAGCCGAGCAAGCCGGCGCCTGATACCAGCCGGTTTGGGCTGGCGCGGGGGCTAGTACGTTTGAACCAAAAACCGGCCCGGCTGAAGCTATTAGTTACAGCTTCAGCCGGGCCGGTTGCATAGGTTGGGGGTTAGTAGAGGGCTAGTCGCGCTTGGTTTTGAGCACTTGCTTGAGGCCCGCCAGTTCGTCACGGAGCTTGGCAGCGGTCAGGAAGTCGAGGTCTTTGGCGGCGGCTTCCATTTGCTTTTCGGTCTGCTTAATAAGCTTTTCCAGATCAACCTTGCTCATCATGGACACCACTGGCTCAGCTGCAATGGCCATCGTCGTGTCCGAGTCTGGGCCAATGTAGGCCTGCGCTTCCACAATGCGGTAGTCGGACAGGGACGTTTGCTCCATGATGGCCTCCCGCGACTTCCGAACCGTACGGGGCGTAATGCCGTGCTCCTCGTTGTAGGCGAGCTGGGTGGCGCGGCGGCGGTTGGTTTCGTCAATAGCGCGTTGCATGGAGCCCGTAATGCGGTCGGCGTACATAATTACCTTGCCCCGGTCGTTTCGGGCGGCGCGGCCCATCGTCTGGATCAGGCTGCGCTGGTCGCGCAGGAAGCCTTCTTTATCGGCGTCCAGAATGGCTACCAAGCTTACTTCCGGCAAGTCAAGGCCTTCGCGCAGCAGGTTTACGCCAATCAGCACATCAATTTCGCCGAGGCGCAACTGGCGCAGAATCTCCACGCGGTCCAGCGTTTTCACATCGGAGTGCACGTAGCTAGACTTGATGCCCAGGCGCTCCATGTATTTCTGGAGTTCCTCGGCCATGCGTTTAGTAAGGGTAGTTACCAGCACCCGGTCGCCCATTTTCACGCGGTTATCCACCTCGTCCAACAGGTCGTCAATCTGGTTGGTGCTGGGGCGGATATCAATTTCAGGATCCAAGAGGCCCGTGGGCCGAATAATCTGCTCCACCACTACCCCATTCGCCTGCGTCAACTCATAATCGGCGGGCGTAGCCGACACGAACACGGCCTGGCGTACCATGCCCTCAAACTCATTAAACGTGAGCGGGCGGTTGTCCATGGCCGAGGGAAGCCGGAAGCCATACTCTACCAGCGCCGTTTTACGGCTTCGGTCGCCGCCCCACATGGCCCGGATCTGGGGCATGGTGGCGTGGCTTTCGTCTACTACCAAGAGGTAGTCGTCGGGGAAGTAATCGAGCAGGCAGAAGGGCCGGGAGCCGGGCTGGCGGCCATCAAAATAGCGGGAGTAGTTCTCAATACCAGAGCAGTAGCCTAGCTCCCGAATCATTTCCAGGTCGAACTCGGTGCGCTCCATAATGCGCTTGGCTTCGGAGTCGCGCCCTTCTTTCTCGAAGTACGCGTGCTGCTGCACCATGTCGAACTGAATTTCCTTGATGGCTTGGTTGAGCGTATCCTTGCCGGTTACGAACAACTGCGCGGGGTAGAGCGTCACGGATTTCTCATCGGCGAGCTTCTTGCCGCTCACGGGGTCAATCTTGTGAATGGCCTCGATTTCGTCGCCGTAGAAGAAAATACGGTAGGCGTGGTCGGCGTAGGCCGGAAACAGATCCACGGTGTCGCCCTTCACCCGGAACGTGCCTCGCGTAAACTCCGTCTCGGTGCGCGAATACAGAATCTGGACAAAGGAATAGAGCAGGTTGTTGCGCGAGTACCGCAGGCCGGGGGCCAAGTAAATCACGTTTTTACCAAACTCCTCGGGGTTACCAATACCATAGATGCACGACACCGACGCAATGACAATTACATCGCGGCGGCCGCTGAGCAGCGTGGAGGTAGTATGCAGACGCAGTTTCTCGATTTCCTGGTTGATGGCCAGGTCTTTCTCGATGAAGACGTCGGTGCTGGCAATGTAAGCTTCGGGCTGATAGTAGTCGTAGTAGCTGATGTAGTACTCGACGGCATTATTGGGGAAAAACTGCTTGAACTCACCGTAGAGCTGGGCCGCCAGGGTTTTGTTGTGGCAGAGTACGAGGGCAGGCTTGCCAGTTTGGGCAATAACGTTGGCCATCGTGAAGGTTTTGCCCGTACCCGTGGCCCCAAGCAGTACCTGCGCCGGCTCGCCGTTGTTAACGCCCTCTACCAGTTGGGCAATGGCCCGCGGCTGGTCGCCGGTTGGTTTGAATTCTGAGGTCAGTTGGTAGTGCATGCAGGGGAATATAGGCCAGAAAGGGTAGCCTATGATAACTCATTTCCAGATGAGGAGGTTTCTTGGAACCAAAAAAACCCGTCCGGACAAGGAACAGGTTTTTTGTAAGCTTGGATGAATGCTTCGGTTATCGGCGTGTAAGGCGGAACGTGGCAGTTTTGGGCTCGGCCTGATTAGCGGCAGAAGGGTAGGGCTCTACAGATTCCAGATGCACCCAATACGGCACGGCATCTACTTCCACGGCTGCTGAGTCGTTTTTGCAGGCGCCCAGACACAGGGTTGCGGCTTGGCGACCACCTAGTGAACCGCGCACCTCCACTGTAGCGTTGGCCTGGCCCTGCCAGATACAGTCGGTGTTGGCTGGGCAACGGGAATCAGAAATATTGAGCAGCGTAAGCTCAACGGTTTTGTCGCTGGCACGCACGGCTTTGCTCTCGGTGGCCCGAAGCTGCACGGCACCATCAGCAGGAGCTGCCGCTTCGTGTTTGCATTGTACTAGGCCTAGCGTGCTGCCTAAGGCCAACCAAAAGAGAAGCGCTTTCATCGTCTTTCCTGCAAAAAGTAAAACAAAACGGTTTGTGCCGACCTGAGGCCTAGCGCGGGTCGCGCCAAATGAGTACCGGGTTGGTAGCCGCGGTGGCAAAATCGGTGCAGCGGCCGTCGCCGTAGTTGCTGGCCCCACCGGCGGCGGCGCACAGCACGTTGCCACAGGCATCAAACAGGTAGCTGTAGTTGGTGGAGCTGCCCCCCGTTACCAGATATACCGTTTTGCCTTTGTAAGTGTATTGGGTTACCTCCGCCGCCGGAGTTTGCTTAGGCTTTTGCTTGAGCTGCTCAATAAGGGTATCGGAGAAGTTACTAGGGCAAGCCAAGTTTACATCCTCCAGAGAGGTAGAGCAGGAAGTAGCCCCAGCCAACGGCAGAAGCCACAACAACGCGTAGGTAAAAAAGCGGTTCATATAGGGTAAAAGGCACTAGGCCGGTACTACTGAGCAACTGGCTGGGGCTTCACGGAGCCAAACTCCACGCTGGCTTCCAGGCTGAGGCTATAAGGCCGACTCTGGTTCATGGGGCGCTGGCTGGGGTGTGCATTGAGGGTTGTGAGGCCAGCTTCTGCTACGGGGCCTACTACCAGGTTCCAGGCTGCCGCCGCTGGCTGATAGCGCACACCGGCACCACCGCGCACCGAGGTCAGCACGTGCCGGTACGGCGACTCAGTAGACCGCAGAGTGTAGGTGCGGGTAGCTTCTGGTGAGCCTTCTAACTCCGAGCGGCTGTTCAGCAGCAAGCCTACTGCCGCGCCTACTTTGGCATAGAGCGTTACGCCCGGTTTGGTAGAGCCATAGCGCACTTCTACAGGCACCGAAGCCGTCCGATACCGATAGGAAGTGGTACGAGGCTGAGGCGAGTAAGACATAGCAACCGCTGGGCGGCTAAACAAGTCAGCAGCTTCGCGGCCTACCTGCTTCCCATCAACAAAGCCATAGGTGGTGGCCGAAGTGGCACGCTGATCGGCTACTTCAGCGCCGGAAAGCAAGGTCCACCGGTCGTTGAGGGCGTAGGAAGCTTTCAGGGCGACGCGCTGGCTGACACCGGCCCGCAGGTTGCGGCGGTATTCGTTTTCGGCGTCGTCTTGGTAATAATTACGCAGGGCGTTGGTTACGGGGTCAGCGGCCAGGCGGCCATCGGTGTGCGAGAAATTGATGTTCGGGTTATAGCTACCCACTGCATAGCCACCACCCAGGCGCAGCCGACGCCACAGCTTTGGGGTTTCTTTGCGCTCCGGCTCCACAGCGGCCAACTCTTTACTAGCGGCGGCCAGCTGCGGTGCGGCCAGCAAGGAAGGTTTCAGCGTATCGGGGCGGGCTAGGCTACCTAGCAGGCGGCGTAGCTGGGCGGTGCGGGTTTCCACGCTGCCATAACCGCCTTGGAACCCTTCAGTTCCTGACCCCGAACCGCTGGCGAACAAGGCCGCCAGACCATTGGAGTACGAACCGGCGCTCCGGCTACTAGCTGCCTCAGAACCCGAAGCCGAGTAGAGGCTGCCCAGCAAACCCGCTACCCCGCCCGACGATGCAGGCGAAGCGGAACTAGCCACTGCGTTATTGAAACGATCAGCAAGCGCTGCATCGGAAGTAGCACCAGAGCCCGTTGCGCCAGAGGTGGCTTGGTCATATGCAGCCAGGAAATCAGAGCCGGCACCACGGGAGCCTTCGGAACCTGAAGCACTGGCCACAGCGCCCGCCTGCGGTAGTTGGGCAGTTCCGTTGGCACCACCTTCAGCAGAAGTAGCTGGAGAGGTAGTTGCCAGCTCCGGGCCAAAGGTTTGACCGGTTTGCCAGAGCAGTGCCCAGCCGCCAAAGCCTAGGGCCAGCAGCAAACAGGCCGCGGCTACCCAGCGGTGCACCACCAGGCGGCGGCGGAATACCACGTTTTCCTGCACTACCTGTTCGTTCTGCTGTACCACCAGCTCATGGTCGAGCTGGTCCCAGAAGCTGGCGCGCGGAGTTACCTCAGCCTCGGCAAATTTCTGCCGAAACAGGTGCTCCAGGTCGCCGGTGGGGCGCTGATCGGGAGTGTTGGGCGTATTATTAGGAGCGGATGCTGCCATGTGTGCGGTGGGCGTCGAGACGCTCGATTTTATTTTTCAAAATGGCCCGTGCTCTAGAGTACTGCGACTTGCTGGTACCCTCCGAAATGTTCAACATCTCGCCGATTTCCTTGTGGCCGTAGCCTTCAATGGCGAAAAGGTTAAACACCATGCGGTAGCGCGGTGCGAGGTCCTGAATCATGTTCAGCAGCTCCTCGAAATTGTAATTGGAAAGCGTGAATTCTTCGCCGGCCAGGTCTTCGGGGTATTCGCCCCCGTCGCTTACGGCTACCAGCGGCGCGTTGCGGCGGTGCTGGCGGAGGGCGGCGTTGACCATGATACGGCGAATCCAGAATTCCAGCGGACACTCGCGGCGGAAGCTGGCCAGATTTTTAAATACCGTCAGAAATCCTTCCTGCAACACGTCTTCGGCCTCAAAGGTGGTTTGGGCGTAACGCAGACACACGGCCATCATGCGGCTCGCGAATCGTTCGTACAGGTACTTCTGCATCAGGCGGCTACCAGCGAGGCAGCCATCAATCAGCTCGAAATCAGAGAGCTGGGAAGGCGGGGTCAGGGTACGCACAGGAGCGGCTAACGACGGGGATACGGACTCGGAGCGGGCCATAGTGGCACCGCTTGGCAACAGGCTGCGCAGCCCGCCTCCTGCCAATGCCGCCGAAAGGGCGCTCATTGAGAGTTCCGGCCCTGGCAGGTTCCGGCGTTAAGGTGCTCACCAGCGGCTTGCCCCCTGTGAGGCTGAGTTCCGCGCAAGTAAGAATGCTGCATAAGCTGCAAAGTCGGATAGAAATAAGTCAATAATCCTTCACCCTGGAAAGGAAGGTTGTGCTGGTAAGAGGCCGCCCAAGCGGTTGAAGGTTGCATACGGGCTAGTGTTTTTTCGTAACCGCTACAAATGGGGCCAAAGCAGGAATTTTAGTTTTTAAAAATAACCAAATCAACAACCTTCACCAGCCAACCCATGTATTAACATTGATTAACAAGCCGCCTCTCTGTTACCCTCTCATAACTATTGTTCGTAACAGAATACACTGTTGAGGTTGAACCGAGGCCTAAGGCCTGTTTACCCGCTTTGCTTCCCATTTTCACCATACTCAATTCCTGCTTATGAAAACGATTGTCCTGTTTTACTCCACGTATGGCCACGTCTGGAAATTGGCCGAGGCTATTGCTGAAGGCGCCCGCGAAGTTGCTGGCAATGAAGTGGTGGTAAAGCGTGTACCGGAAACGCTGCCTGCTGCCCTGCTCGATAAAATTGGCGCAACTCAGGCCCAGAAAGCGTTTGAGCACGTGCAGGTGGCTACCCCCGAGGAGCTGGCCGACTACGACGCCATCATCATCGGAACGCCAACGCGCTACGGCAACGCCTGCGGCCAGATTCAGGCCTACCTCGACTCGACGGGAGCATTGTGGGCACAGGGCAAGTTGATCGGCAAGGCGGCGGGTGCTTTCGTGAGCACGGCTACGCAACATGGCGGACAGGAAACAACCATCCGGGCGTTGCACACGGCCTTGCTGCACCACGGCTGCGTGATTGTGGGCCTGCCATACGCGTGGCAGGGCCAAATGGGCCACGAGGAAGTAACCGGCGGCACGCCCTACGGTGCCAGCACCGTGGCCGGCGGCCAGGGCGAGCGACAGCCGAGCGCCAATGAGCTGGAAGGAGCCCGCCACCAAGGCAAGTACACCGCTGAAATTGCCAGCAAACTGGCGCGCTAGGTAGCACCAGAAGATAAACCGTAACGGCCGCTTTCCTTGGGGTTAACCCTGGGAGAGCGGCCGTTACGGTTTATAAGCCAGCAGTGCCTAGAGCAGGTTGTAAGCTTTAATCAGGCTATTAAATGAGTCGCGGTAAGTGTCGCCGATGGGCAGCAGGCGGCCGGCCACCTGCACTTTGCCGCGCTCCACGTGCTCAATCCGGCTCAGGGCCACCAGGTACGACTTATGAATGCGGGCAAACCGGTCGGGCGGCAGCACTTCCTCTACTCTCCGGAACGACTGCAACGTGAGCACCTTGCCGGTGGTGGTATAAATCATCAGGTACTCCTTCATGCCCTCGATGTAGAGAATATCATCAAACGCGACGCGCTGCAGCCGATGCTCGTTTTTCACAAACATGGCATCCGGCGCGGTGGGGTGCGTTTCGAGGGTGGCAGCGGGGTGTGGCGCGGCGGCGGGGGTAGCAGCAACCGAGGCGCTTAGCTGCTGACGCACTTTCTGAACGGCCTGCACAAACCGCTCGAAGGCAATAGGCTTGAGCAAATAATCGGAGGCGTTGAGCTCGTAGCTACGCACGGCGTACTGGTCGTAGGCAGTAGTGAAGATGACGCGCGGGCCGGGCTGAGGCAACAATTGAGCGAGTTGAACCCCCGTGAGCCGCGGCATATGAATATCAAGAAAGACCACGTCCACGGGGTTATCCTGTAAAAAAGCAAGGCCCACGAGGGCGTCATCAAACTGGCCTACCAACTCTAGGCCAGGCACTTGGGCGCAGTAATCGGCTAGTAAATCTAGGGCCAGGGGTTCGTCGTCGAGAATAGCGCAGGTCATACGAATAGCTACTTTTTGAATAGGCTAAGGTGCCGATATTTAGCTCAGGCCACAACTTCCTGTGCCAGAACCAGCGTCACGAGGTGCTGACCGGGGGGAGTTTGCACCTGCAGCGTGTAGCGCCCCGGATACAGCAGCTCCAGGCGCCGCGAGAGGTTTACGAGTCCTACACCGCCCGGCTGGCGGGGCAACTCGCGCTCGGCATCAGCAGGGGCCACGTGGTTGAGCACTGAAAAGCGCAACTCCCCATCTTCCGAGAGCACCAGTGAGATGTGTACCGCTACCGGTCGGGCCGTGAGGTCGCCGTGCTTGAAGGCGTTTTCTACTAGCGGCAGCAATAACAACGGCGCAATGGGGTGGGCGCAATCGGGGGAAGTGCCCGAAACATCAAATTGGATGGCATCCTGCGCAGAGGCAGAGAGGCGCAGGCGCTGCAGGTCGAGGAAGCTGCGCAGGTGGGCCAGCTCCCGACTGAGCGGGACGGTATCGGTGCTGCTTTCGTAGAGCAGATAGCGCATGATTTCGGCTAGGCGCAGCACGGCTTCTGGCGCTTTATCTGACTTCCGGCTGGTGAGAGAGTAGATGTTATTGAGCGTGTTGAACAGGAAGTGCGGGTTGATTTGGGTTTTGAGCATGGCCAGCTCCGTGAGTAGCTGTTGGCGCTCCATTTCGCGGCGGTTGCGCTGCCCCCGGATATAGTCGCCGGTAACGCGCAGGGCCGAGCTGCTCCCTACAATAAATACGCCCACAATACCAGAGCTAACAATGCGCATCCAAAGCTCCGGCATTTCCTTGTTTGCTTTTTTGGGATCGGCGCCGGCGGCAATGGCTTTCTTCTTCGCCTCATTGGCAGCCGCAACCATCTGCGGAGTTTTGCGGAACGTTTGGGTGGTAATCCAGCCAATAAGGGCGGCATACGGAAGCACCAGTATAGCTGCCAATAGTACGTAGTATGCCACCCGGGCCCGGCCCAGCGTGCGCGGTATCAGCCAGCTCCAGGTCAGGTAAAAGAGCAGTGCTCCGCACATATCTTCCAGCGCCAAGCGGCCCAGCAGCGGAAGCAGTGGTTGCCACTCCGCCGAGGTGGCCGGCATGTGCCCCAGCGTGGCAAGGTTGGTACTGAGCTTCAGCGCATCAAGCCCCAACAGCCACAGCCACAGTAGCGCATGAACCCAGCGCGGGATGGGGCTGACTTCTGGCGCGGCCGGCCAATTAGCAGGGCGCAACAAGGGCCGCAGCCGCGCCCGCCAGCTAGCCGAGCGCGGCACGGCTGCTTCTTTCGACAGAGGAGCAGCAGCGGAAACAGACGATACTTCCATGCTTAAAACTACAACCTGCGGCTGCTGCTAGGCCTTTCTTTTCAATCAACCCGCTCCCCTGCCCCACCAACGCCTGCTGGCAGGCGGCTAACTCGCTATGAAGCCCTTAGCGGCTCCCAAACCATGGTTCAGCCAGGAAAAGAAGCTGTTACAGGGTTCGCAGTAGAGGTTGGTTGAATAGCGCCCGGCCGATATACCAGGCCAGCTATGTTTGCTGCCGTCCACACTGATTCACTACACTATGCTTCCTGACACTACTCCGCTACTTGAAACCCGCAGCCTCGATTTCCGCTTTGGCTCCCGGCCTATCCTGCACGATGTAAACCTGCGGGTTGAGGCCGGCAGCATCTACGGCTTTCTGGGGCCCAACGGGGCCGGCAAAAGCACTACCATGCGCTTGTTACTAGGGCTGCTAAGGCCGGCAAGTGGCTCGGTGCATTTGTTTGGGCATGATTTGGCCCGGCACCGCGTGGCCTTGCTTGACCGGGTAGGCGCGCTAATCGAAAACCCCTCCCTCTATGACCACCTCACGGGCCGCGAAAACGTGGAAGCCACCCGCCGCCTGCGCGGAGTAGCCGCTTCTCGCACCGCCGAGGTGTTGCGCCTAGTAGGGCTTACTGATAATGCCCACCGCCCGGCCCGTGAATACTCCCTAGGTATGCGCCAGCGCCTGGGCCTGGCTATTGCCTTGCTCTCTGACCCCGATTTGCTGATTCTGGATGAGCCCACCAACGGCCTCGACCCCAATGGCATCATTGAAATGCGGGAGCTGCTGCGCCACCTGCGGCAGGAGCACGGCAAAACCATTGTGGTCAGCAGCCACCTCATCAACGAAATCGAGAAAGTAGCTACCCACGTGGGCGTCATTCAGGAGGGCCGGCTGGTATTCCAGGGCAGCCTAACGGAGTTGCAGCAGCTGCAAACCGGCAAGGGCCGCTTGGTGCTGGAAACCGAAAACGCTGAAACCTGCCGCAACCTGCTGCCCCGGTTACTAGGCAACGCCACAGTAGTAAGCGCCCATACACTGTGGCTGCACTGGCTTTCGCGGGAGCAAACGGCCGAGTTGGCAGCGGCCCTTGTAGCGGCTGGCCAGCCGCTCTATGGCCTGCGCCAAGAGCAACCTAGCCTGGAAGACACTTTCCTGCACCTCACCGAGGCCAAAGCCGAACTGGCGAAGTAACCCCCTATCCTTTTCTCTCCCGCTGTATCCCTAGCCCTTCCGTTGCTATGAACCCTACCCTGACTACTACACTGCCTGATTTTACTACGCTGCCCGCAGCACCTAGCCCCTTCACCCAGCTCAGCCGTAGCCTCAGCGCCGATACTCTAAAACTGCGCCGAACAGCTGCCCTACGGCTAGCGCTGCTAAGCGGCGCCTTCCCGGTCCTGATTACGTTTTTGATTTTCTTCTTCAAAGGCCACGTTATTCTGAAAGCGGGCGGCGACCCCTGGCCGCAGTTTATTTCGATGGCGTGGCAAACGGCGGGTACGCTACTGCTGCCCTTATTTGTGGTGCTGCTCACGAGCCTGGTGGTGAACATTGAAACGAAAGCTACTGCCTGGAAACACCTGTACGCGCAGCCCGTGGGCCGCAGGGCGGTGTTCGGCTCGAAGCTTCTCCTGATTCTGGCCCTGAATGCGGTGTCGTTGGTGCTGTTTGTGGCCTTACTATTTGGCGCGGGCGGCTTGCTGATTTTGCTCCGGCCTAAGCTGGGTTTCCAGTCGTACTCGCTTCCTCTGGAGGCCGTTTCCTGGATGTTGGTCCGGACCTTTGTGGCTACGCTGGGCCTACTGGCGGTGCAGTATATCGTGAGCTTATACTGGCGCTCGTTTGTGGTGCCGGTGGGGGTAGGCATGGGCGCCGTGGTGGCTACTATTGCCCTGCTTTCTTGGGAGCACGTGGATAAAATCCCATACTCCTCGCCCCTGGCCACTACCATGGCCATGAAGGCGGCCAAGCTGGGCGGCCTGGAGGTTGCGCATGAGCTAGCCAAGCACGAATGGTACAGCCTGGCGTGGTTTGGCGGGGTCCTGCTCCTGGGCTATGTGCTCCTCTACCGCCGCAACGCCACCAACTAGCCTCCCCCGAAACTGCGCGAGCCCGGAGGCGTTGGCGGCTCAAATCATCGGGTTGGTTGAATATATAGTTCAGCTTGACAACGCGGCCGGAGCTTTGTGGTCATTAACCCAACAAGGCGCAACCAGCTAGCCTTTCCCCTACAGTTCAGCATTCGTTTCTGTCGCTTCAGCCACTTTCATTCCTCTTTTTGGGCTGGCTGGCGTCATTTTGTATCGATACCCATTTTTATTCTCATGAAACACGTTACCCTTCCTCTGCTGCTAACGGGCCTGCTTTCGGCTCCGGTTTTTGGCCAAACGGCTCCGCCCGCCACTGCACCGGCGGCTGGTCAGCGGCCAGCGGGAATGCCAGCCGGAGCTGGTGCGGCTCCGGCCCGGCCCGTGCTGCCCGAAGCACCCAAAGGCGCCGGGCGGCTGGAAGGCACCGTACTGGATGCCACCACCAAAAAGCCCGTGGAGTTCGCTACCGTAGCGCTGTTGCCCCTAAGCGGCAACACACCCCTAGATGGTGGCGTGTGCGATGAGCGGGGCCGCTTCGTGCTGAAAGGCCTAGCTGCCGGCGAGTACCGCGTGCAAATCAGCTTTATTGGCTACGCTACCCAAACCAGCAACGTCACCATCGGAACGGGCCTGACTACCGTGCCTACAGTACAGCTGGCCTCTACCGCGCAGAAACTAGGTGAGGTAACGGTAACCGGCGAGCGGGATGTGGTGGAAACCAAGCCCGACCGCATTGTGTATAACGCCGATAAGGACCTGACCAACTCGGGCGGTACCGCTGCTGATGTACTGCGCAAAGTGCCCCTCGTAAACGTGGACCCCGATGGCAATGTGGAGCTGCGCGGTACCAGCAACGTGCGCGTGCTCATCAACAACAAGCCCTCAGGCATTGTGGCTTCCTCGGTAGCCGATGCCATGAAGCAGATTCCGGCCGACCAGATCAAGAGCGTGGAGGTAATTACTACCCCTTCTGCGAAGTACGATGCGGAAGGAACGGGCGGCATCATCAACATTATTCTGAAGAAGAACAACCTGGAAGGGTTGAACGGCTCGGTGGGCCTAGCGGCGGGCACACGGAGCTCCAACGGCAACGCCTCCGTGAACTACCGCAAAGGCAAAGTAGGCCTGACCAGCTCCGTGAGCGGGTTCGCCTTCTACAGTCCCAACCGCAACGACCTGGTTCGCTACCTCAAGGACCCTAGTGGCACCGAGGTAAAGCAATTGGAGCAGGATGGTGATGGCAACACGCTGGGCGGCGGCGGCTTCGGGCGCCTAGGTCTTGATTATGACCCAGCCCAGTACCACAACCTTACGCTGAGTGTGCAGGGCAACCTGTTTCGCAACAAAGGCGACTACCAGCAATTCAACAATGTGCTGTTTCCGCAGGCCAACCAGTTCTCCCGCGACACCGACCGCAAGTTCCGGACCCAGAGCTATGACCTGAGCGGCTCCTACACCCGCACCTTTGAGCAGAAGCGCCGCGAGTGGAGCGTGCTGGCCCAGCACACCCGCAACCGCAACGTGCAGGAATACGAGCTGGATCAGTTCCTGGGTCGCTCAGAGCAAGACCAGGACATTACCTACCAGGAGCAGAGCGACAACTTGGCCCGCAACCTGGAAACCACGCTGCAAACCGACTACGCCCACCCCTTCTCGGAAACGGCCCTGCTGGAAACTGGCGCTAAAGCCATTCTGCGCCGCGTGAGCAGCGACTATGACGTGTTTGACGGGCTACCCCCCGTATACAACCCCAACCGCTCCAACCTCTTCGACTACAACCAGGATGTAGTATCTGCCTACAGCACGTACGGGTTTTCGGCCTCGAAGAAAGTGAGCTTTAAGCTGGGTGCACGGATAGAAAACACCCGCATTAATGGAAACTTCCAGCAGCAGGAAGATGAAAAATCGGGCGTACAGCAGGACTACCTCAACTTTCTGCCTAACCTGAGCATGAGCTTCCAGCCGCAGAACCCCAAGAAACCGGGCCAAACGCTGCGCTTGGCGTATTCAAAGCGCATTCAGCGCCCCCAGATCTTCTACCTCAACCCCTTCCGCAACACCTCCGACTCCCTGAACGTGAGCCAGGGCAATCCGGAGCTAGAGCCTGAACTGACGGACAGCTACGAGCTGAACTACACTACCTTCATCAAAGGCTCGGTCCTGAACATGTCGGGGTATGTGCGGCGCACGGGCAACGCCATTGAGGCGGTGCGGGAAGTAAACGAGACGACGGGTGTAAATACCCAGACGTTCCAGAACATCGGGCGCAACGCTACTTACGGCGTAAGCCTGTTTGGCTCAGTAAAGCCAGTGCCGAAGTGGGATGTAAGCGGCAACCTGAACGTGTACTACGTGTCGCTGAAAAGCCCGGCCCTGGGCCTGAGCAACGACGGCGTGATGTACAGCATGAACCTGAACTCGGGCTACAAATTTGAGAAGGGTGTGAGCCTGCAGTTTTATGGCGGCCTTAACTCGCCGCGCGTGCAGCTGCAGGGCAAGCAAGCCGCCTGGACGTTCTACTCGGTAGGCCTGCGCAAAAACCTGCTCAAGGATAAGGCCGACCTGACCTTGAACGCCGACAACTTCCTGAGCGCCACCCGCAACCTGAGCAGCGAACTGAACACCGACCAGTTCCGCCAGATCAGCAACAACTACATCTACCTGCGCGGCGTGCGCTTGGCCTTCAACTACCGCTTCGGTAAAGTAACGGCCCAGCCCCAGCGCCCCAAGCGCAGCATCCGCAACGACGACGCCAAGCAGGGTGAAGGCGGTCAGGGCCAAGGCCAGCCATAGCCCCTACTTACTAGCCCACCGCAAGCCAAAACCCCCTTTCGCAAAAGAGCCATAACCCGTGCGTTGTGGCTCTTTTCATTTTTACGGCATTCGGTTGAATTATCACGACAGTAGAGAAAATACAAAGTAGCTTTGATGCGTTCTGCCACCGATTACTGCGGGCGGGACTCTATGCGGTGTTCTTCGGCCTGCGTGCTACCAGTGCTTTATCGTTTTCTTTTTCTCTATACATGAAACAATACGCTACCCTGCTATTGCTGGCCGTGTTAGCCGTGCCTGGTGTTCGGGCGCAAACCCCCACTACTGCTACTAGCCCTGCTAGCCCCGCAAAGGGCACTGGCCGCCTTACCGGAAGGGTGCTGGATGCGGCCACCCAAAAACCCATAGAGTTTGCTACTGTGGCGCTGCTACCGGCCGCCGGCACTACCCCCATTACGGGTGGCACCTGTGATGAGCAAGGTCGGTTTGAACTCAAGAACCTGCCTAGTGGCTCCTATCGGTTGCAGGTAAGTTTTGTAGGCTACGCCAGCCAGGTGCAGACCGTCACGCTCACGGAGCAGGCGCTGGATGTGGGCACGATTTCTCTGGCTGCCTCAGCCCAGAACCTGGCGGGCGTGACGGTAACTGGCGAGCGGCCTGTGATTGAAACCAAGCCTGACCGCTTGGTATACAATGCCGACCAAGATGCGACCAACGCCGGCGGTACGGCCGCCGATATCCTGCGCAAAACGCCCATGGTTAACCTCGACGGCGACGGCAATGTGCAGCTGCGCGGGACCAGCAACGTGCGTATCCTCATTAACAACAAGCCCTCGGCCTTGCTTTCCGGCAACCTGGCGGAGGCCCTCAAACAGATTCCGGCCGACCAGATCAAGGCCATTGAGGTAGTTACGGCACCTTCGGCGAAGTACGATGGTGAGGGCTCCGGTGGCGTTATCAATATTGTACTGAAAAAAAGCAGCCTACAGGGCGTGAACGGCAGCTTGGGCGCTAACACCGGCAACCGGAACCAGGGCCTGAACGGCAGCCTGAACGCGCGGCGCGGCAAGTTTGGCGTGAACACCAAGCTCAGTGCATTCCACAATGTGTACCCGTACAAGAGCAACAACACCCGCACCGATTTTCTGGCGGGCGGCGCCAGCGGACAGCTCACGGAGCGCACCGAGTCCAAGAACATTGGCGAGGGCGGCTACGGCCAGATGGAGCTTACCTACGACCCGTCGCCGTTGCACGGCTTCACGCTGAGCGGCAACGGCAACCTGTATAGCAGCCGCTCACCGCAAAGCTTGTTTAACCAGTACCTTGGGCAGCCGCAGCTGGATACGCTGTATGCGCGCGACATTAACCGGGGTGGTGAAAGCCGCAACTACGACCTGAACGCCGGCTACACCCGCACGTTTGGCGAAGCCCAGCCGCGCCGCGAATGGGCGGTACTAGCCCAGCATACGGTTAGCCGTAATAACCAGAACTACCGCCTCGACCAATATGGCGCGGCCGATATTTTGGGTGGCCCGCTGGAATACCGCGAGCAAAGCGCCAACCTGGCCCGCAACCTGGAAACCACGCTTCAAACCGACTACACGCACCCGCTCAGCGAAAAGAACACCCTGGAAACGGGCGCCAAGCTCATCCGCCGCCAAGTACTCAGCAACTATACCCTGGATACCATGCTAGTGGCCAGGCAAGCCGACTTCACGCGCAGCCTACGCCGCTCGAATGCCTTTGATTACAGTCAGAACGTGCTGGCCGCGTACGGCACCTACAACTTTGCACTAGGCAAGAAGTACTCGTTTAGCCTAGGCACGCGCCTGGAGCGAACCGCCATTGCCGGCGAGTTTCAGGGCGAGGAAAGCCGCTTTGAAAACGACTACTTGAATGTGCTGCCGAACCTGAGCGCGACCCGCACGCTCAAGAAGGACGGCCAAACCCTGCGCTTCAGCTACTCGCGCCGCATTCAGCGCCCGCACGTGTACTACCTGAACCCCTACGTCAACCAGATTACGCCCAACAGCATTCAGTACGGCAACCCGGAGCTGCGCCCCGAGCTAACAGACTCATATGAGCTAAGCTATGGTACCTACGGCGACAAAAGCTCTCTGAATGTGTCCACGTACATTCGCCACACGGGCAACTCTATTGAGCAGTTTTACCGCTACAATGAGGAACTGGCCCGCTCCGAAACCACCTTCGGCAACCTGGCTACTAACTCAACTTATGGCCTGAACCTCTACGGCTCGCTGAAGCCTACCAAAGACTGGAACATCAGCAGCAACATCAGCGCCGACTACACGCGCCTGAACAGTGTGGCCCTGAACCGTACCAGCAGCCGCATTTCCATGTTCACGAACTTGAACTCGTCGTTGAAGTTTGCTAAAAACTACACGCTGCAAGGCTACGGTGGCTTCTGGACGGGCGGCGTACAGCTCCAGACGCGCTACTCGGGCGGGATATACTATGGCCTGAGTATGAAGCGCATGCTACTTAAAGAGAAAGCCGACCTGACGCTGGGGGCCAACAACTTTCTCTCGCCCGGCCGCGAGTTCCGCAGCACTACCGTTACGGAGCAATTCAGCAGTGCCAGCAGCTTCTATCAGTACCAGCGCTCCGTGCGCCTAGCCTTCAACTACCGCTTCGGGAAGGTAGATGGCAGCGGACAGCGCCAGCGCCGCACCATCCGCAACGACGACTCCAAACAGGGTAGCAGCACCACTGGAGGCTAGCAAACTTAGGAACTCACAAAGCACAAAGGCCCGACTGAAACACTTCAGCCGGGCCTTTGTGCTTTGCTTGACTTGTGTGCTTCTACCCCTGCCAGATCTTCCAAGCGGCTTCAGCCTGAAGGCAGAGCATTTCAAACCCATTTTTGGTTTGGCCCCCGGCCGCCGCGCCGCGCTTCATAAATTCGGTTTCGCTGGGGTTATAGATGAGGTCGTAGAGGTAATGTTGGGCAGTAAGTGCCGTGTAATCGATGGGCGGGCACTCTTCTACATTCGGGACGGTACCCAGGGGCGTAGTATTGATGATAAGCTGGTGTTCCTGCAACAGGCGTGGCGTCAGCTCCTCGTACGTGAGCCCTGAGCCAAGCGGATTCCTGGACACTACCCAGTACCCCACGCCTAGCTCGCGCAGGGCAACCTCCACGGCTTTGGAGGCACCACCACTACCTAGTATCAATGCCCGAACCGTGGATAGCTCCCCTGCTGGCAGAAACGTGCGCACCGATTCGCGGAAGCCCAAATAATCGGTGTTGTGGCCTACTAGGCGACCATCGGCCTTAAACTCCACTACATTCACTGCACCCACCCTGGCCGCCGATGAAGCCACTTCATCCAGAAAAGGCCAGATCTGCTCTTTGTACGGAATGGTTACGTTGAGGCCACGTAGCTCCGGATGGCTGGCCAACAGGGCCGGTAGCTCGTCAAGCGTCGTCAGCTCAAACAGTTCGTACCGATGATCAGGCAACTCCAGATTGTGAAATTTCTGGGTAAAATAGGTTTGAGAAAAGGAATGACGCAGGGAGCGGCCAAGCAGTCCGAATTCAGGCATAACGCACGAGTAATTACACTGGAAAGCAACGAAAAAAACCGCCCCAACCCAAACGGGCGGAGGCGGCTTTTCTTAATTTGTTACAATACCCGTTACGCTACGGGCTGACGTGGCTTCTGGCGCGCTTTTACAAACTCCCATACCGCCGGCAACACCGACAGCACAATAATGGCCAGTACTACCAGGGAGAAGTTTTTCTGTACAATCGGAATCTGACCAAAGAAATAGCCGGCGCCCGTGAGCAGCACGACCCACAGCACCGCACCTACAATATTATAGGAGAGAAACTTGGTGTACTTCATAGTGCCTACCCCCGCCACAAAGGGCGCAAACGTACGGATGATAGGAATGAAGCGGGCCAGAATGATGGTTTTGGCGCCGTGCTTCTGATAAAACGCCTGGGTGCGCTCTAGGTGCTCACGCTTCAGAAACCGGGAGTTTTCGCGGAATACGCGCGGCCCCAGATAGTCACCAATGTGATAGTTGAGCGCATCGCCGAGCACAGCGGCTACAATCAGCAGGCCCATCATAACCCACACATTGAGTGGCGAGCCGGGCAGCGCCGCCAGGGAACCCGCCGCGAACAGAAGGGAGTCGCCGGGCAGAAAGGGCAGCACCACTACCCCCGTCTCGACGAAGATGATGAGGAAGAGAATGGCGTAGGTCCAGGCGCCATAATCCTGAATAATTTCAGCTAGGTGCTTATCTAGGTGCAGAATAAAGTCAAGCAGATGCTTCAGAATTTCCATAGAGCGGGGGTTGAGCCTACAAAGAAAGGGGTTTCTGCGTTGTAGCTTCTAGGTTGGCAGGTAGGTTTGATGATAATTCGGCCCTAGTCACGCACAACCAGCAGGCGGTTGTACTCCACCTCCACTTCTTTCACCCCAAATCCCTGCTCCAGCAAGTACAGACTGACTTCCTGCTCCTTGATATACAGGGGCGCCTGCACCAACGTGTTGAAGAGCACGGCCCCTTCAGGCTGTAGCACACGCCGTATTTCCTGCCAGAACTCAGGTGTTGCTAGCCCCTTCGGGAGCGTAAGGTCAATAAACAGGTCAATAACAATCAGGCCGTAAGCGGCTGTTGGGGCCGTAGGTAGCCACGCAAAGGCATCGGTGCAGATGATGTGCAGCTGCGCATCTTCCCGGATGCCAAACTCAGCTGCCGCTAGCTCCACCACCGCCGGGTCCAGCTCAATGGCCGTGATAGGGCCAGTATGCCGGTGCTCCTGCCGCAGCGTTTCAATCACTGAGCCGCCGCCCATACCCAGCACGAGCACCGGTGTATGGGGCTTAGTATCTGTGAACCGAAGCCCGTAGCGCAGCACTTGTTGCAGGGGGCCGTAGCTGTAGTTAGCCAGTTCCGTATCGAGGGTTTTGCGGCCCTGGTGCAGGCGCACCATCAGGGAGTTACTGTAGCGCGACGGCACCTGCCGCTTCAGGGGCATAGCGTAGCTCAACCAATACCGAAGTGACGTCAGCAGCTTGTTCATGAACGACAAACATACGGCCTACGACCTTAGCACGTGCCGTTCGCTAGGCCCCCTCACCGCCCAAAGCCGAAACAGCTGGCGTACTGACCAAGGAGGTACTACCCCTACTCGAGCGCCCCAACCGTTTCGGCTTTAGCTTGTATGTGTGTTGCGTTGGTGCCTGTTGGCGCCCGTGTGCTGGGTGCTATTGCACCGGCTTCACCTGGTAGCCCTGCCGGCGCAGCAGGTTTAGTACGCCTTGTGGCCCGCCGAGGTGAGCAGCGCCCACGGCGAAAAAAGTAGGTTGTGCGGTAGCCTGCTTTTCCATGCGGGCAATCCACTGCTGGTTGCGGCTGTCCAGCAGCATCTGCTCATATTCCTGAAACCCAAAGGAGCTTTTGCTGCTCATGGTGCGCAGCTCTTCCACGTTCTGCGCTTTGTAGAGGGCTAGCAACTGCTGAAACTCCTGCTGGGCTTCGGCTTCTTTCAGCACCATATCCGTGAGCATTTTGCTTTGCACCGCGTACGGAATCTTATCAAAGAAGCCGAGCTGCTCCTGCACTGTTTCGAGGCCGGTTACTTCCTTGTGCTGCTCCTGAGCCAGTTTGACGAAGGTGGTTTCGTAGCTGGCCGGCGTACAGCCCAGCATAGCCGGATACAGCAGAGAGCTCACAATAAAGGGCTTCAGCATCCCGATTTGCGCAATCGGAATACCGGCTTTGGCTTTCAGATAGTCGCCTACGCGGGCGTAGTCGGCGGCGGGCAGAAGCTTTTCCAAGGTCTGGCCGTCGGTCATCATCATGCCGGCTTGCATTTCCTGCATCATGGTGGGGCTGTCCATGTCCAGCTCCATCACTACCTGCTTGGTGCGGGCAAAGGCCTGCTTAAGCGGCTCCGTCAGCTGCAAATCCTGGGGGCAAATGAGGTGAATGGTGCCGTACAGGTACGAAGGCTGCGCCAGGCCTTTCCCCGATACTTCCCACAGCAGTGCATTCACCGGAGCCGCCACGGTAGTTTTGTCGCCTGGTTTGGTCTTGACTTTTACTTTCTGGGCTTGGCTGACAAGCGAGGCAAGCAGCAGGGCAGCCACTAGGGCAGTTTGGCGTAGCATCTTCATACAGGCAAGGTAACCGTTTCCCAGCAGGTTGCTCACCCGAAAGCAGCTAGTAGTAGCGTACAGGCTATTTTAGAACCACAGCCACAAGCGGCAGCTACCAAAACGGCCTCCCGCCGCAGATGCAGCAGGAGGCCGAGTACTAGGCATCAACTGGCCGTAAACTACTTCACAGCTATGCGCCAGAGTGTATCGGCGGCATCATCGGCTATCAGCAGGGCACCATCCGGAAGCACCGTAACGCCTACGGGCCGACCGTACACTTCTTTTTCTTCGGGATTGGCAATGAAGCCGGTCAGGAAATCCTGCATCGGGCCGCTGGGTTTACCGCCTTCAAAGGGCACGTACACCACCTTGTAGCCCGAAAACTCTGAGCGGTTCCAGGAGCCGTGCTGACCAATGAACGCGCCACTACGGTACTGCGCCGGAAACGCCTGCCCTTTGTAAAACGCTAAACCTAGCGAAGCAGTGTGCGGGCCCAGCGGCACCTCCGGCACTACGGCTTTCTGTACCAAGTCGGGCCGTTCGCCTTTGCGGCGCGGGTCTTCGTTCTGCCCGAAATACGAGTAAGGCCAGCCATAGAACGCACCGGGCTTCACACTGGTCAGGTAATCCGGCACGAGTTCGTCGCCAAGCTCGTCGCGCTCATTTACGGCGGCCCACAAGGTTTGCGTGCCGGGCGCCCAATCGAGGCCCACGGGGTTGCGCAGGCCGGCGGCATACACTTTCTCACCGCTACCATCGGGGTTGATTTCCAGCACATTGGCCCGGCGCTCTTCTTCTTTCATGCCGTGCTCCGCCACGTTTGATGCCGAGCCCACCGACACATATATCTTCTTGCCATCGGGACCAGCCAGCAAGTTGCGCGTCCAGTGATTGTTGTAGCCGCCCGCGGGCAGAGTCATGATTTTCTCGCCCTTACTGGTAATCTTGGTTTGCCCTGATTGGTAGGGGTAGCGCCACACACCGTCGGTGTTGGCTACGTAGAAGTACTTATCCAGCACCAGCATCCCGAAGGGCTGGTTTAAGTTAGCCAGAAACGTTTCGCGGGTTTCCGGCTTGCCGTCCTTGTTAGCATCGCGCAGCAGGGTAATGCGGTTGGCACTGGTTGCCCGCAAGGAGCGGGAAGGATCCAGGTCCAGCGCAGCCACCACTTTCTTCTTGGCGTCGTTCGGGATGGTGTTGGACTCGGCTACCAGCACGTCTCCGTTGGGCAGCACGTATGTATTGCGCGGACTCTCAAAGCCATCAGCATATTTCGTCACCACAAAGCCGGCCGGAGCCGTAGGCATTTTGCCCGCGGGCCAGCCAATTACTTTGCTGCGTTTCGTTTTCGATTCGGTAGCATAGGGCTTGGGCAGGTTCACAGGGGTAGCCTCCGTAGCAACCGTAGTGGCGGGAGTCGTGGCGGCCGCTTCGGCCTTTTCTTGCTTGGAAGGGCCGCTGCACGAGGAGGCCACAACTCCCGCTAGAAGGGCCAATGCAGAGCCTGGAATAATTCGGTTCATTACAGTAAGAATAGAAGTCCACAAAAGCACAACCGGCTAAGGCTGGGCTTTTCTCTTACTGCTTTGCTGCTGTTCAGGTTGGCTTCTGGGCTAGAGTTTACGCTTGCTGCGGGACGGTGGGGCCAGCAAAAACTCCAGGGGCACGGGCAGCCGCTGTTGCCAGGAAGCTTCGTTGTGGGCGGCGCCTTCGTATTTGCGCGTCATCCAGTTTCGCGCGGAGTAGCCTTTAGCTCGCAACAAGCTATCTACCCGCAGCTGGTGCACTTCATACCACGCATCAAGGGTAGTAGTGCCATAGTCGAAGTATAGCTTAGGCGCCCGCCGATTCGCTTGCGGCAAGTTTTTATCCAGGTAAGTCAGCATAGCCTCCGTGAAAGCCGACGAGTTTTCCTTTAAGCTCAGGGGCCAATGCGTGGAAACGCACGCCGCGCCACCAAACACCTTGGGATATTTCAGCGCGGCGTACAGCGAAATCAAGCCACCCATACTGGAGCCGGCCACAAAGGTATCGGTGCGCTTGCGGCTGGTGGCGTAGTGCTGATCGAGGTAGGGCTTGAGCTCCGTCACCAGAAACTGCAGGTAGGCGTCCGACAACGGCGCGCCGGCTCGTTCGGTTGCCAGCTTGGCACGTTGCGCTTCGGGAAGGAGGTAGTAGGGTTTGGCCGGCGTGTATTCCTGAAACCGCAGCTCCGTATTCCAGATACCCACCACAATGCATTCCCGCACAGTTCCGCGCCCGGCCAGTTGCACAAGGGCACTGTCTACTTCCCAGGCCGTGCCGCCGTAGGCAGTTTTAGGGTTAAACAGGTTTTGCCCATCGTGCATGTACAGCACGGGGTAGCGGTAGCCTGGCTTCGGGTAGCCGGGTGGCAGCCAGATGTCTACGTTGCGCGACTTCACTAGCTTCGACTGAAAGCCCGGCAAATGCTCCACCCGCGGCGTTTTCTGCGCCTGAGTTCCTAGGGCGCTCAGCAGCGCAAACCATACAATCACTAGCCGTAACAGCATCACAAAGTGGTAAGTGTTAATACTAAAAAAGACCGTCATGCTACGGTAGTCGAAGCATGACGGTCTTATGGTTAGGGGCACCTAGTAGCTTCTAGCCGCGGGGCATGGAGGTACCGGGCTTGCCCGATACTTTGGGCTCCGGCTTGAACATCTCGTCAACCGCGTCCATGTCCAGGAAATCCGTGAACGTGTCGCCGCGCAGGCCCAACCGAATGGTTTCGAGGCTGATGATTTCGTTCGGCGCAATGTTGCCCAGGTTCACGTTGGCGCCCAGCAGCTTGATAAACCACACTTGCTGCGCTTTCTGGGGCGCTTCCCAAATGATTTTCTCGAATGGAATCTGAGTCAGAATCTCTTCTACGAGGCCCGAGCGCACCTCACCGGTGCTCCGGAACAAGCCTACATTACCTGCCTCGCGAGCCTCACCGATAACTTTAACGGCGCCGGCTTCCAGCTCCGTTTTCATCTGCGAAATCCACTTGTAGGGCGGAATGATTTTCTCGGCATCCTTTGAGCCTACCTCCGACAGCACCTTCACATCCTTGGAAAGGGTACGAATAAACTCCAGTTTCTTGTCGTGGTTCAGGTCAATGGAGCCATCTGACACCTCGGCGTATTCCATCCCGAACTCTTCCAGCAACCGACGATAGTCATCGAACTGGTTGCGAATAATAAACGCCTCAAACAACGTTCCGCCGAAGTACACCGGAATACCTGCCTCCTTATACACGGCCAGCTTGCGCTTCAGGTTCGGGTTCACGTAGGACGTCGCCCAGCCCAGCTTCACAATGTCCGTGTAGGCCGCTCCCACTTCCAGAAAGTCTTCTGTTTCGCGCACGCTGAGGCCTTTATCCATTACCATGGTAAAGCCTTGCTCGCGGGGTTTTTCGGTCCGTTCGGGGAGTTGATTCAGGTTGTAATTCATTCTCTAGGGTCTTAAAGGACGTAAAGGTCAACAGGAATTTAGTATCTGGCGCCACAACTAAATAGCCTCGACACTAGGGCCAAAAGTACGCCCGAATTCTGTAACCGTTCACAAAAGGACTGGGGCCTGGGCCCCATTACGGTTCCCAGGCCCCAGCCCTTCAAACGTGCAGCCTACTTCCGATACTGATCAATCAGGCGCGCCAGTGCCTTCTGCGACTCTAGCTCGGGGAAATATTCAAACAGCAAACGGTGCTTATCAAAGTCCAGCACCAGCGCATTTTCCAGGCACTGGTAGGCTTCGCGGTAGCGGCCACCCGCCAGCAAATACGCGCACAGGCGGTAGTGCAGTTCAGCCTCCAGGGGCTGAATTTCCACGGCGTTGCGCATCAGGTCAATGGCCCCATCAAAGTTGCCTTGCTCATACAGGATAATGCTCCAGTTCAGCCAAGCGTCTTTGCTATCGGGTGCCACCTCAGTGGCTTTCTCATAGGCTTCGATGGACGATACTACATTACCAATCTGGTATTCCGCAGCCGCCAAGGCCAGCCAATATTCAATGCTTTCCTCGTAGAGGCTCACGGCCTTGCGGAAGAAGTGAATGGCCTCGAAGAACTTCTCCTGCACGTTCATCACGATGCCCATGCCAAACCAGGCTTCGTCCATTTCGGGGTCCTGGTCAATGGCCCGCTGATAGAACCGGCGCGCCAAATCCCATTCGGCTAGCTTCTCATGGCACTCGCCAATGTTGCACAACGCTTCCGGGCTAGGCTCGCCTTCGGGGTAGCTCAGCTCAAACTCACTAATGGCTGCGCGGTAACGCTCCTGGGTGACATATACGCTGGCCAAGAAGCCATGCGCCTCATGGAATTTCCCGTCAATCAGAATGGCATACTCGAAAGCGCTGATAGCATCATCTAGGTTGCCGGAGCGGTAGTATGCCTGGCCCAGGTTGTACCACGCCACTGCCGAATAAGGGTCTTCATCTGTGAAACGGCGGAAAAACTCCAGATTTTTCTCTAGTCGCTCGCTTACCTCCAGGCAATACAGCAGCTCCTGTACCGCTATATCATTGTCGGGGTTCAGGCGAAGGCTTTGCTTGTAATACTTGGCGGCGCTCTTATACTTCTGCCAGCTCTGGTAAGCTAGCCCAAGGTTGAAATAGATATCGTCGCGGTCCTGCGCTCGTTCTGAAGCCTGATGAAAAAACGCCACGGCCTCCGCAAAGTCACCTTTCTGGGTAGCAATGATTCCACGCGTAACGGCCACATCCGGATTATCCGGCTCTAAGTGCGCTACGTCCTCAATTTGCGTACTGGCAGCAGCGTACTCGCCTTTCATAGCCAGTACCTGTGAGCGGTCAATCAGGAGTTCCGTGCTGAACGGATACTGCGCAATGGCTGCTTCGCAGGCTTGCAGAGCCTTTTCGTACAGCGTATTGGTAGTGTAATGGTCAATTATGTTTTCAAAATCAGCCAGGTCAAAAAACACCGGCTCATTATTAGCCACCATGTGCTCGAAACGGCGCACAGTAGCTAGTATTTCATCCTGATCCTCGAAGTTTTCGTTCATTCTCATCCTGCTACAATCAACACGGAGCCGCCAAAACGGCAGACTTCGTGGGTGGGCGTAGGCTGTTTGCTATACAAACAGCCTACGCCCTTAATATACAACAACCGCACCGGAGCTAAGCAGGTTCAGGCAGGAATATCTGGCGTTACTAGGCAGCCTAACTTCGCCAACCCAACTACTTTACTTCCGAACTAGTTGGCCTGTTCTGCTACCGTAGTGTGAGCGCCCAACCCGGCGCAGCACCATGCAATAGTTTCTGACACGGGCCGAAATTCCAGGTTCAGGGCTTTTTTAATTTTATCAGAGCGATACTCCACGGCGCGCCTTCCCGCCCGGGCAGTGTCTTTGGTAATCAGGGGCCGGGCTCCGGTTAGCATGGAGCGCACATGTTCTACTCGCCAAATCGTTTCGGCGGCCCATTCCGGCACTGCTACACTGGGTGCCCGCTTACCAAAGCAAGCAGCGGCCTGCGTCAGGAAGCTATGCAGCGGAATTGCTGCTGCATTCAGCACGTACCGCTCCCCACTACTGTCAGAATCGAGCGTCAGGCGAAGCAGTGCTTCCACCACATCCCGCACATCCACTACATTGATATTCCCGGGGGTGTAGAAGCGGTGTTCGTTGTAGGCATATCGGAACAACCGCGTGCTGCTTCGGTCCCAGTCAGCAGGGCCCAGTATAACAGATGGGTTGACCATAACAGCGCGCAGTCCTTCTGAAATACCACGCCAAACTTCCAGCTCACCGAGGTACTTAGAGGTTGCATACGCGTTGTGCTCAGCACCCAAGTCCCATTTGGCATTCTCATCTATCAGCAGTGGGCCAGCTGTCGGTTGTTCGTCGGTTGGTGTTATTCCGCCCCCTAGTGCCGCTACCGAGGAAACAAAGCCGAGGCGCAGGCCGGGCCGCTCTAGGCAGGCGTCTACTAGGTTCGCGGCACCTTCTACGTTTATTTGCAACAGCGCCTCTTCATCCTGCGGCGCATACGACACAAGGCCAGCACAGTGAAATACGTGTGTAACGCCTTCTAAGGCCGTACGCAACCCTAGCCCATCCCTTATATCACCCGGCACCCATTCTACTTGGTCAGCATTGGGTATATCCGGAATCTGCTCCCGATACAGGGCGCGTACAGGCAGCCCGCGAGCTACCAGCGCCGATATCAGAAAGCTACCTACTAGGCCACTGCCACCAGTAACAAATATCATCGAGCGGAAATGGGCTAGTGAAAGAGAAGTACTAGGGGGTTGGGAACTATAAAGTATTATTAAGAAGCGGAAGCGCCAGCACCTTCGGCAAATATGGATTAGCCAGCACCTTCGTCCGGATGTTGTCCAGATGCTTCACATTATGGGCATCAGTTCCAACCATATCTACCATACCCGCGTCCACTAGCTTTTCTGCCACTCGCTTCGCTCCCGAGGAATAATACCCTACCAGCGAGTTGAGGTTTACTTGTAGCAGTACTCCTTCCTCCCGTATTCTGATCAGTTCCTCGAAACGCCCATACAGGTAAGTATACCGCTCCGGATGGGCTAATACGGGCTGGTACCCCGAGGCTTTCAGATTGAAAACTGTTTCCTGAAAGTTGAAGGGCTCGTTGATGTACGACGTTTCAAACAGGACATAACGCTGGTCGCCCCCGAAGCTGAGCAACTCTTCTCCGGAGTTCATTTTCTCAGCAAACCATTCATCCAGGTAATATTCGGCCGCGCATTCCAAGGTCATGCCCGTGATACCCGCCGCCAAAGCGGCCCGTTTCAAAACCTCAAGTGATTCCTTAATTTGAGCAGGCGTATTGCGGTAAAAGTCACCCATGATGTGCGGCGTCATTACCAACTTGTGGTACCCCAGTTCCTGCAGTTGCCGCAGCAGTTCTACTGACTGTTCAACCGTTTCCGCTCCATCATCAAGCCCAGGCAGCAAATGAGAATGCATATCAACGCCCAACGGAGCCAGCGTTATGCTGGCTCCGTTGTCGTGTGCAGTTTGCCCGAATAATTTCTGAAAGAATGACATTACTAGCGCCGCATGGAATTAGGATGCGCGCTTTCGAAAGCGGGAGAATAAGCCTTTTGCTACCGTCGGCTCCTCATAATATCCTTGGCCATAGCCATAGCCATACCCGTAACCATACTCATAGCCTCCACCACCTTGGGCATCATTCAAAATAGTGCACAGTTTGGTAAAACCATTTGTCCGAATTAATTTATTAATGTTTTTCAGATATGATTTCTTAGAATAGTTAGCTCTAACAATATAAATAGGAACATCCGCCTTTCTCATAATAAGAATACCATCGGTTACTAAACCCACAGGAGGCGTATCAATAATCACAACATCATACTGCATATGAAGATTATTAATAAGCTCATCAAAGTGAGAACTCAAAATTAACTCAGAAGGGTTTGGAGGCGTCGGACCCGCTGAAATAAAATCAAGGGTCGGAATGGAAGTGTGCTGGATACACTCCTGCCACGTATGCTTTTCAATTAAAATAGTACTTACCCCCTTAATGTTTTCAGCATTAAAAGCCAAATTCACTTTAGGCTTCCGCATATCAAGATCCAGTACGACCACGCGCTGATCTGAAGCAGCAATAATCCCCGCCAAGTTAACAGTAACGAAAGTCTTACCTTCCCCGCTCACAGTAGAGGTAATAGAAATAAGCCGTTTCTTTTTGGAAGAAGCAACAAATTCCAAATTAGTACGAATCGAGCGAATTGATTCTGAAATAGCTGACTTTGGATTCTTATCCACTACCAATTTAGAGACACTCATTTTTTCTCTATCATACGTAGGGATAATACCTAAAACAGATGCCGTAGTATTTCTCTCTAATTCTTTGGCACTGGTTACCGTATTGTGCAATAAATACCGAACGGCTATTAAGCCTAAACCTAGTACAATTCCAGCAGCCAAGCCAATGGCATACACCATCATTTTAACCGGCGCAATTGGAACGCTAGGTGTAGTAGCAGGAGATAGAATTTGAAAATCGGCAGTGGCTCCAGCCATCTCGATACCAAATTCGATTTTCTTATCCATCATGTTGACGTTGTATTTCTCATACAACTCCAAGGGACGCTGTAAACGCGCTTGTTCCGTCTGCCTCTCCGGCAACTGGCGTAGCCGTCCCTCCAATTCCGCTCTTTTAGCATCCATCTTGGCTAGCTGCCTCCGGATCAGCTGTTGGTTTTTCTGTAGCAATTCCCGAATAATTCGTTTCGTATTCGTGATTTGCAATTCTTTCGTCTGCAGAGCAGTGGTAGCACCTGGCTGATAAGATAATTCTGCCCGTTGCAAATCAATCTGCAAGTTGCTCAAGTCTGTAATACGCTGTGTTAACTGAACGTCCTTGAGTTCTGCTAATGCAGGAATTGCCTGTGTTACATCGCCATCCTCTCTGGTTGTAATTTGCTTTTGCTCAATTAATACGGCTAAGCTTGCCAGCATGTCCGCCTGCTCCTGTAGTTTCTCGCGCTCCTCCTCTGCTGTTTCTAGCAAAGTAGTAATCTGACCTACTTCTTCTTTGACATCATAGGTACCGTTTCTCTTGACAAAAGCCTGCATTTCTTCCTCAGCCTTTTGCAAATCCTGCTTATTCTCCCCTAATCGATCATCAATATAGCGAGTAGCACGGGCGGCCTGCTCCTTTTTCCGTTCTAGCTTCTCTACCAGATAAACTGAATCAGTCTTATTAACTATATCACGTGCTTTTACTGGATTATGATCCGTAAAAGAAATACCTATTGTACTAGCATCAATATTTACAATTTCAACCAATAAGTTTTGGCTTAAATATGCATTGAGACTTGCATCATCATTGATTACAAAGGAATATTCTCTACCAGCAACTTCCGGATTAAAGAACGCAGTAGGGTAGATTCTCAGCTTAAATCCTAAAATTGAGATTTGTTCTCCGATGATGTACTCACCAGATTGCTCGGCATCATTAACGACCCAGTGCAAACGAACACGACTATTAGGCAAAAATTGTACCCCTACTTTAGTATTGTAGTGTGCATCTTGGCTAGCTGTGTATTCTATTCGAAACGGAGAATTTTTATATAGTTCACTTTCAAGCACTGTTCCTTGCACGTAATAATTGACAGCAAGGCGTAATGAATCTTTCAGTTGCCTATAGATAATATCAGACTTAATAAGCTCAACTTCACCAGAAAGATTAGTAATGCTTTGCTGCTTTTCCGCTGCCCCTCCAATTGTGCCTAATCCTAGAACACCTGCTTCAGTTTTCTCATCTATCTTAATAGTTGAGGAGGACTTATATATAGGTTGGGTATAGCGTAAAAACAACCAAGAAGCTGTTAGGCCAAGTAAAATAAGCAGTAGCATCCATGGCAGGCTTTTACGCACTACCATGAAAAGTATGGTCAAGTCAAACCCTCCGCCTTCGTCCTCGTCTGGCTCAGCTCCTGAATTACGAATTAGTTCTTCCAGTTCAGCTTCTTCTTTCGCCGCCATGTAGTAATGAGTAGTAAAAATTGCCTTCAGCGAAACCCGAAGGAACTGTTGAGATTATGAAGCTTATCTTGAAATAGCGATGATAAGCGTGGCCAGTCCGGACAGCCCTCCTAAGAAGGAGAAAAGCGGCGTAGCGTCAGCTAAAGCCTCATAGAACGGACGACGAATAGGTTCTACGTAAATAATGTCATTTGGCTCTACCTGAAGATTAGCCCGACGCATACCATCAATTGTAGTGAGGTTGATGATTTGCACCTGCGGATTCTTCAAGTCACCTCGTATCAAGCGGATGTTGTCAGCGCGGCCTGACTGGCCGCTACCCCCACTAGGCCCCACAAAGCCACCTGAGATGCCACCAGCCTGAGCTAATACTTCTAGTAGATTCATATTATCATCAAGCATTTGCACAACCCTGGCTCCGCCCGCAGTAGCACCAAGAATTACAATTCGGTTGTTGGTAACCCGGGTGATGACGTACACATCTTTATAAAAAGCAGTGTACTTTACTTGCAAGAGGCTATCAGCTTGCAATAGCGTTAAGCCTGAAATCTTCACGTAGTCCACCATTGGCAACTTTACAATGCCATCATGCTGGACTAAAAATTCAGTACCTCCCTGCTGACCGTTCACAGAACCTTGACCTTGCTGGCCGCCCTGACGCTGCATACCTCCCCCAGATATACCTGAGGTTCCTTGCCGACTAAATCCGCCGCCACCGGTATTAGTTCCGTTGGGTGAACCGAAGAACAACTCGCCATTGGGATCCAAGATCCGCTCACCTTTGTTAGTGAACACTCGAACACTCAAGTAATCGTTAGGTTGAATGATGTAGTTACGTTCCGCCCGGTTAACTACATCTCGCAAACGAGCAGTGTCAATGCTACCAGTGCCATCCGTACGGAACAGAATATTTTGCTGCCTTACGCGAGAAGTAGTGCAAGAGACAGTAAGCGCCGCCAGAGGCAGGCATAGCATCAGCAGACGCAGCAGGTATCCAGAGGTTGTTTTATTCATGTAGGCTGGCAAGCCAAAGTCAGATTTACAACAGAAAGGCAGTGGCTACATATGCCGATAATTGCCTGAAAAACCATCAAAGTAACCTAATTAGTGCCCGCTTTCAAAATCCATGCCTTCTAGCACTAAATACTGTACTGGCTTGTGCGGCAGTAAAATCCTACTTTCGCGGACCCAAAACCGGCCTGTGCCGGTTCTTGTCGTACCTTCCCACATATTTCCCACCCCACCCCTAGTACTATGGAACTGGTAGCAACCGAAAACCAGACGATGATTGCCCAGATGGTGCGTGACTTTGGCGCACAGCACATCAAGCCCCACATGATGCGCTGGGATGAAACACAGGAATTTCCGAAAGAAGTATTTCATAAACTGGGTGAGCTAGGCCTGATGGGCGTATTGGTACCCCAGGAATATGGCGGCGCTGGCTTTGGCTATGTAGAATATGTTACGGCCATTGCCGAGCTAGCCAAAATAGATGGCAGTATTGGCCTGAGTATGGCTGCACACAACTCGCTTTGCACGGGCCATATCCTGCAGCACGCCTCGGAAGAACAAAAGCAGAAATACCTTCCGAAGCTGGCTTCAGGTGAATGGATTGGCGCCTGGGGACTTACCGAGCCTAACACCGGCTCCGACGCAGGCAATATGCGCACTGTAGCTATTGAGGACGGCGACCACTATGTGCTGAATGGTGCCAAAAACTTCATTACGCACGGCAAAACCGGCAATGTAGCCGTCGTGATTGCGCGCACGGGTGAAGTGGGAGATTCGCACGGTATGACTGCCTTTATTATAGAGCGCGGCACGCCAGGCTTCGAAGCTGGTCGGAAAGAAGATAAGCTAGGCATGCGTGCCTCTGAAACCACCGAGCTAATTTTCACCGACTGCCGCGTACCGAAGGAGAATGTAATTGGTAAAGTTGGTGATGGGTTCGTGCAGTCGTTGAAGGTGCTGGATGGCGGTCGCATCAGTATTGCGGCGCTTAGCCTTGGTATTGCGCAAGGCGCTTACGAAGCTGCTCTGCAATACTCCAAAGAGCGTCATCAGTTTAACCAGCCCATTAGCAATTTCCAGGGCATTAGCTTCAAGCTAGCTGATATGGCTACCGAGATAGAGGCTGCCTCCCTGCTCACGTACCGCGCCGCTGATATGAAAGACCGCGGCCTGAACGTAAACCTGGAGTCAGCAATGGCTAAGCTGTATGCGTCGGAAGTATCGGTGCGGGTAGCCAACGAGGGCGTGCAGATTTTTGGCGGCTACGGCTACACCAAAGATTATCCAGCCGAGAAATATTACCGCGACGCCAAGCTGTGCACCATTGGTGAAGGCACGTCGGAAATTCAAAAACTGGTGATTGCACGCGCCCTGCTGAAGTAAAATACTAGGTAGATACAATGGGTAAAGTGCTGCAACAGGTGCAGGAAAGAGGCTACTCTACTGACTTGTTACCTTTTGCATTCTTTATCATTTGCATCATTTAGTATCATTATCTATCTTTGCGGCCCCTCCAAGTTCGGGTTCCTAAGTTCACTGAAGATATGATCATCGTCCAAATCAAAGAAAACGAGTCGGTTGACCGTGCGCTCAAGCGCTTCAAAAAGAAATTTGAGCGCACCGGCGTTCTGAAAGAGCTGCGTCGCCGCACCTTCTTCCAGAAGCCTTCCATCACCAATCGTAAGCAGAAGCAGAAGGCTATCTACAAGCTAGCCACCTACGGCCCCGACGCTACCGAAGCGTAGTCGGCTTCCGCTGCTCAAGCTAGGACGAAAAAACCCGCTGATTTGCCCCACTGGCGCAAATCAGCGGGTTTTTTCGTGTGCGCAGTATTGTGTTTTTTTCCTGCGTTGAATTCCATACATTGGATATCTGACCTCAACAGTCGGAGCCGGAAATATGGAATTGTTTTTTGACTACTTGCGATTTGAGCGGCGCTACAGCCCTCATACCGTCCTCTCTTACCAGACTGATTTACGGCAGTTTGCAGCCTTCCTGCAGACCACCTATGAGCTAGCTGATGCTACCCAGGCCGATCATACTTTAATTCGCTCATGGGTAGTAGAACTCATGCAGCAGCACCAAGACCCGCGGACGGTCAATCGGAAAATAGCCTGCCTGCGCTCTTACTACAAATTTTTGCTGCGTACTGGCGCGGTACAGAAAAACCCAATGCTACGCATCACTTCACCGAAAGTGGCCAAGAAGCTTCCTGATTTTGTGCCGGAAGATTCATTGAATGCATTGCTGAATACATTCGAGTTTCCAACTACGTTTGATGGAGTCCGCGACCAACTGATATTGGAGCTGCTTTATGGCACTGGCATTCGCCTCTCAGAGCTTATTGGCATCGGCCACGATGACCTTAGCTTAACTGGGCACACGGTGCGCGTAACTGGCAAAGGCAACAAGCAACGGGTAGTGCCCCTTAACCCAACACTCCTTCTAGTGCTAGAACGCTATATAGGCCAAAAACAACGCGAATTTGGCTCGGAGAGCAACGTGCGCCGGTCCCTACTCGTTACGGATAAAGGAGAGCCGCTCTATGAAAAGTTTGTATATCGGACAGTAAAGCACTATTTAAGTCAAATTACTACTGCTTCTGGGCAGCAGCACCCACACGTGTTGCGCCATTCCTTTGCCACCCATTTACTAGGCAAAGGAGCCGATCTAAACGCCATCAAAGAGCTACTTGGGCACGCCAACCTGGCTGCCACTCAGGTATATACTCACCTGAGTATTGACAAATTGAAATCTGTTTTTGAAAAGGCCCACCCAAAGGCCTGATTTGTTTCTTCATTTACTCTTAACCCCACGACCGATGAAAGTACAGATGCAATCGGTGCATTTTGATGCCGACCAGAAACTGCTCGACTTCATCCAGAAGCGCCTCGATAAACTCGAAACCTTCTATGACCGCGTGACAGAAGGCGAAGTTATTCTGCGCCTGAACAATAAAGATGGTATTGCCAATAAGACGGTGGAGATTAAGCTCTTCGTGCCAGGCTCTACCCTTTTCTCCCAGGAAGATGCCGGTACCTTTGAAGCGGCTACCGATGCCGCGGCCGACAGCCTCAAGCGCCAGATCACGCGCTATAAAGAAAAGTTAACTGCTCATTAAGCGTCCTGCTATTTAGACGCGCAGACCACGCGCTATAAAAAAAGCCCCAACCTTGAAGAAGGTTGGGGCTTTTTGCTACTGGTTTACTAGGGTAACTTATAGGCCGAACTCTGCCTTAATGGCGTCAACATAGTCCAGCTTTTCCCACGTGAAGGTTTCTACGGTGCGGGAAGTGCCATCAGCGCCCTGTACCTGCTTGGTACCGGGCTGACGACCCATGTGGCCATACGCAGCCGACTCGGCAAAAATCGGGTTCTGCAGGCCCAAGCGCTTTACAATGGCATAAGGACGCAGATCAAAAATGCGCTGCACCTTGGCGGCGATTTCGCCGTCGGTGAGCAGATGCCCGAAGGCGCCAGTAACTTTGGTAGTGCCGTAGGTGGTTACAAACACGCCAACCGGCTCGGCTACCCCAATGGCGTAGGCTACCTGCACCAACACCTGATCTGCCACGCCGGCGGCTACCAGGTTCTTAGCAATGTGGCGGGCCGCGTACGCGGCTGAGCGGTCTACTTTAGAGGAATCTTTGCCGGAGAAAGCACCGCCGCCGTGGGCGCCCTTGCCACCGTAAGTGTCCACGATGATTTTGCGGCCGGTGAGGCCGGAGTCGCCATGAGGGCCACCAATCACGAACTTGCCCGTGGGGTTGATGTGATAGGTGATGTCCTTGGTGAAGAGGTCCTGCACTTCCTGGCCCAGCTGCGCTTTCACGCGCGGAATCAGGATGGTTTTAATATCCTGCTCAATCTGCTTGAGCATGGTCTGCTCGTTGGCATCAAACTCATCGTGCTGGGTGCTTACCACAATGGTTTCAATGGCTTCGGGCGTGTTGTCGTCGTTGTATCGGATGGTTACCTGGCTTTTGGCATCAGGACGCAGGTAAGTCATTTCCTGGCCGGCTTTGCGAATGGCCGACAGCTCACGCAGCAACCGATGCGAAAGATCGAGCGCCAGTGGCATGTAGTTTTCGGTTTCGCGGGTGGCGTAACCGAACATCATGCCTTGGTCGCCGGCACCTTGCTCCTCGGGCTTGGCACGCTCCACTCCTTGGTTAATATCCGGCGACTGCTCGTGCAGGCGGTTCATCACCTCGCAGGTATCGGCGTTGAAGAGATATTCCGGCTTGTTGTACCCAATGCGGCGAATAACTTCGCGGATAATGGGCTCAGCCTTCACGTGAGCCGTCGATTTGATTTCACCCGCCACTAGGGCAAAGTCAGTGGTAACTAGGGTTTCGCAGGCAACTTTTGCCGTAGGATCCTGACGCAAATACTCGTCGAGGATGGCATCGGAAATCTGGTCAGCTACTTTATCGGGATGGCCTTCCGAAACGGATTCGGAGGTGAACAGGTACGGCATCAGCTTATAGGGTAGAAGTACGCTAGGGGCCGGCAGCCCCTGCCCCGCCGCCACGACTAGGTCAGGCAGGGTCGCAAAGCTACAAGTTTTCTAAATGTATAAGAGACTCAAGAAGTAGTGGGACCAGACAAATACCACGGGGCAGCCTCATTTTCTGGCCCCAACCTCTGGGCAAAAGTTGCGTTTAGGCCTCAACTGTTCTGCTTACTCCCCTCCTACATGACTAAGACGATACTTTCGCTTGTAATTTCTTTGTCGCTGGCCTGCTCTACGGCGCAAGCCCAGCGCAATACCACGCCGTACCGCACGCGCTTTGCCGTTGACGCGCCCATCACGCTGGGGTTGGGCGCCGCCAGTGGCCTAGGACTTTACCTAATTCAGCAAAAAAACGGCCTTACCAATGCGGAGCTGGCCGCATTAGACAAAAACGACATCCCGAAGTTTGACCGTTTTTCGGCCGGCAACTACAGCAATACGGCCCAAACGGCCGGCGACTTCCTTTGCTATGGCGCTCTGGTAGTTGCGCCCGGCTTGCTAGCGTTGAACTCTGACATCCGGGGAAACTACGGCCAAGTGCTAGGGCTTTATCTGCAGTCGTTGGTGGCCACTGATGCTGCTTTCACGCTAACCGTAGGAAATGTGTATCGGTATCGTCCATTTCTGTATGGCCCAGAAGGTGGCGGCGACCGAAACAGTAAGATTTCAACTAACTCCTTTTTCGCGGGGCATACGGCACATACTGCCACGGCTACCTTTTTTGCGGCCAAAGTATTTCACGATTTCAACCCAGACTCGCCGGCTGAGCCGTTTGTATGGGGCGCCGCGGCACTGGTGCCAGCAGCAGTAGCTTACACGCGCATGGAGGCAGGCAAGCACTTTCTGTCTGATAACATTGTGGGCTACACCGTCGGCGCTTTGTCAGGCATATTGATTCCGCAACTGCACAAGAAAAATGGCAGTAGCCTGTCGGTATTGCCCATTCAGGGACGGAATCTGGAGGGCCACGCGTACAGTGGCTTCCTGCTCACCAAACAGCTTTAAGCAAAAGCGTGACCTAATACCCTACTAGGTCACGCTTTCCTCTAAACCGCACAAAGGCTAGCTCTAGGCATGTTGAGCTTATCGCCAGGGGTAGTACCTCAGGTGGCCGACTTGACCATTCGTTACTGGCCGCCGGTGGAGCCGGTAGCTGGCGCGCTAGGGTTCAAGTTGGTTTCAAACAGCTTCAGGATGCGGCGGTATTCATCGGTCCAGGAAGTGGGCTCCACGAAACCGTGGTCTTCGACGGGATATACCGCCAGCTCCCAGTTTTCCTTTTTCAGTTCAATCAGCTTTTGGGAGAGGCGTACAATATCCTGGAAGTGCACGTTGGTATCGACCATGCCGTGGCACATGAGTAAGGCGCCCTTTAGGCCGGCAGCGTAGTTGATAGGCGAAGAGCGGGCGTAGGCCAAGGAGTCATTGTAGGGCTCGTTGAGGATGTTATCGGTGTAGTCGTGGTTGTAGTGGGCCCAGTCGGTAACGGAGCGCAGGGCGGCACCGGCCTTAAACACCTCAGGCTGGGTGAACATGGCCATCAGGGTGATAAAGCCGCCGTAGCTGCCGCCGTAAATACCAATCCGCTGCGGACTAACGCTATATTTATCCGTGAGGAGCTTGGCGCCGTCTACCTGATCAGTGAGGTCTTTGCCACCCATATGGCGGTAAATGCCCGTGCGCACGTCGCGGCCGTAGCCAGCGGAACCGCGGTAGTCGATATCAAGCACCGTGTAGCCTTTGTCGACGAGCAGGTTATGGAACATGTACTCCCGGAAGTAGGTGCTCCACCACTTGTGCGCATTCTGGAGGTAGCCGGCGCCGTGCACGAAAACGACGGCTGGGCCCTGCACTACGGGGTTAGCAGGGCGGTATAAGCGCGCATACACATCGGCTCCGTCGCGGGCTTTGTAGCTGATAACTTCGGGGGCGCGCCAGGGGTAGCTCTCGAACTCGGGGGTAGTGCTATGCGTGAGCTGGCGCAGCTTAGCCCCTGGCTTGTTGTCCATCACGAACAGCTCCCAAGGCTTGTTGGAGGTGCTGTAGCGCACGGCTAGCGTTTTTTCATCCGGCGAAAGCGTGACTTCACTAGCCCCGGTTTGGGTGGTAACCTGCGTCATCGCGCCGCCTTCCAGGGGCATGCGGTAGAAGTGCTGCTCGCCGGGGTGGGTTTTATTGGCCGTGAGGTACCACGTTTTCCGGTCGCGGCTGAGTTGGGCTTTGAGCACTTCCCAGCGGCCGCTAGTCAGGGCTTTCTTCTGGCCCGAGGTAATATCGGCGGTATAAAGGTGGCTGAAGCCGGTTTCCTCGCTCTGAAACCAGATGCGGCGGTTATCGGGCATCCAGCCTACGTTGCCGTCTTCGTAGCCAATGCCGGGGCCATTAATCCAGGCATCATCGTGCTGGCGGTCGAGCAGCTTAATTTTCTGGGTGGTGGGGTCGAGGCTGACAATCCAGCGGTCCTTGTTATCGGCGCTGCGGATGACCAGGAAAGCGTGTTGCCCATTATCGGACCAAAACGGACCGAAGGGCACCACACGGCGCATTTCAGTGGCCGGCTTGGTTTTGCGCGTGCTGCCGGCCTTTGCCGTATCAGCGGGGGTAGGCGCTTTGGCCTGCAGCTGGTACTCTTTGCGGTAAGCTGGCTGCTCATCGAGGCCTTGCAGCTCTTTATACCCTAATACAAATGTGGTGTCGCGCCCGATATCGTAGAGGCCCAGCTCATAGGCCGTTTGGGCAGCACCCACCTTGGTGCGGGTGTTAATGTCTTCGGTGAAGCCCGAGGTAGTGACGAAATTGGGTACCAGCGCGCGTTTTTCGCCGCTTGGCTCCTGCACCAGCGTGTAGGTAACGTAGCGGCCATCGGGCGAGAGGCGCAGGTTGCGCACCACTTGCTGGCCGAGCCAAATAGACTTAGGTCGCAGCCGAGCCAAGGCTTTCTGTAGTTGTTGGCGGGCTTTGGCATCTTGCTCTTTGCCGCGCAATACCTCAAATAACGCCAGCTGCTGGGCTTTCAGGAACTTCTCTGATTTGTCGGTGGGCTCGCCGATGCGGGGCCGGTTGCCATAGCGGAAGTCGGTGCGCTGCACCGTTTCGCCGGTAGCGGGGTCCCATGTGAAGAGGTTGCCCTGCCGCGTGTAGCTTATTAGCTTACCCAGCAGCGCAAACTGCGCATCGGTTTCTCGTTCCGCCGTATTCGTAACGCGCCGTACCCGTTGCGTTTTCAGGTCTAGCAGATAGATGTCACCGTCGCGCTCATACACTTTGCGGGTGTAGCGCTGGTCGTATTCGCCGTTGGAGGTGGGCAGGCTCAGTTGCTCCCGCAGGCTTACTTTGCGCGGCTTGCCGCCATTCGGCGCTATTGTATACAATGAGTCGCGGCGCGCTTTTTCGGGGTTCCAGCTGAAGTAAATGGCCTTGCCATCTTCTGACCAGGAAACGTTGCTGGGCGAGTTGCCGAGCCACTGGGCTGGGTCGCGCATTATTTTCTCAACGGTAAGCGGAGCTAGCTGCTGACTGTGGGCTTGGCCCGCAAGCAGCCCTAGGACGGCGCTCAGCACTAAACGGTAACGGTTCGGCATGACAGAGGGGGGGAAGATCAGGCTGCAACATAGCACACAGCGCCCAATGGACGCGCCTTCGCAACGGGCGTTGCGCCTTTCATTCGCCTTTTACCCAATCCACTAGCTTGTGCTGCTGGCTTAAGTGCCCGCCGGCTTATACACTGCCGTTTTCCCAGGCTTTCAGCTCGGCCTGCAAATTGCGCCGGGCCTGGGTATCCAGCTTCTCGTGGAAAAGCGGGGTCCGGTAGAGCGCACTGACGCCGAGCAGCTTTTCCAGCACTTTGCGGCGGCCACGGCGATACATAAAGTCGGGTACCAGCCGATACTCTTGGCGCACCTGCCGGGCATATTGCCAGTAGTCGGCCTCCGGAGCGCCGAGGATCTGCAAGTCAGCATCGAGAAAGAAGTGCAGATCTGCGTCGGGGAGCTGCGGCTGCGTGTGGTCTTTGGTACACTCAATCAGAAATGCTACCCGTTGGCGGCGCTCCTTTGGCAGCGTGGTGTGCTCCAAAAACTCCAGGGCCAGCAAAGCGCTGCGAGCTTCGTTGTCATCGCGCAGGGTGCTATACACGGCATCATGAAACCACACGGCCAGCTCCACTACCTCCCGATCCTGCACCAAAGCGGCATGCTTACTCACGGTATCCAGCAGCGCCCGCACGTGTGGCAGGGCATGATAGTGCCGGTCGGAGGCACCATACGCGCCCGCCAGCTGCTGATAGGTGGCCGTGCGACGGTCCTTATCAGCCAGTAGCGGGGTAGTGAGACGGTGCCAGCGGGCGCTCAGGGTAGTATTCATAGGGCAGAGCGGATCAGGGCAAGTAAAGGAAAGTGGCTTCGGATAGAAAATATAGGTAGTATCTGAAAGCTTTCGGCGCCGAAAAGGTTGCTTTCCTGACGTAGCGGTCTTGCTTATGTTCCGATGCCGAGCCACCTGCTTAATTGGCAGTAGGCACTCCGTATGGATTGGGGCGCCGCACTTCCAGGTAGCGCTCCGGGGCCGCCAGCTCCTGAAACCCAAACTGCCGGTAGAGGCTATGCGCATCCAGGGTAGCCAACAGGTGTCGGCGCAGGCCCTGCAGCTCAGGGTGAGCCCAGACCTCCTGCATCAGCTGCTTGCTGATGCCTTGCCCGCGGTAGTTGGCTAGCACAAATACGTCGCAGAGCCAGGCAAAAGTGGCCTTATCCGTCACTACGCGGGCAAATGCCACCTGCGCGCCTTCCGGAGTATAGACGCCGAAAGTGAGCGAATTGGCAATAGCTCGCTCTACTGTTTCACGCGGAATACCTTTCGCCCAGTACGACTCTTCAGATAAGTATTGGTGGATGAGCGCCACATCGAGGCGGGCAGGATCGGGGCTGACAGTATACATAGCGGGCGGAAAAGAGCTTTGGGCATGGATGGTGCCTAGTAAGGCACTGGGGTAAGAAAGGCAGTTTAGGCTAAAACTCCAGCAGGAGTAATCCAAAATCTGTGGCGCTACGTTAGCTTCTATTGACCATATCAAGCCACAACAACCTGACTATGAAACACCTGAACTTTATCTGGACTATGGTTATAGGTGTAGCTAGCGCCACCTGTGCGCAGGCCCAAACGGCACCGGTGCTTACCACGTTTCCGGTGGGCAGCACAACGGTAACCGTATCGGCCCTTACTACAGGTTTGCAGGTGCCATGGGAGCTAGTGTGGGGCCCCGATAACTTTATCTGGATGACGGAGCGGGGTGGCCGCATCAGTCGTGTGAACCCTGCCTCGGGTGAGGTTACGCCGCTGGTTACGCTGCCCGATGTGGCTACTTCCTTAGAAGGCGGCCTGTTGGGCATGGCCTTGCACCCCGACTTTGCTACCTCGCCGTACGTGTATGTGGTGTACAACTACAACGACAATGGTTACAAAGAAAAGCTGGTGCGCCTAACGTACGCGGCAGGTACGCTGGGCAGCCCACTGGTGCTGCTGGCCAATATACCAGCCACCAGCACGCACAGCGGCTCTCGCCTGCTCATTTTGCCCGATAAAACGTTGCTGATGACCACCGGTGATGCGCAGCAACAGCCCCAGGCGCAAAACCCAGCTTCATTAAATGGCAAGATATTGCGCCTGAACCTGGATGGAACCGTGCCGGCTGATAATCCGGTGGCCGGGAGTTTGGTGTACACGCTAGGCCACCGCAACCCACAAGGCCTGGTACAGGGGCCGGGAGGCCGTATTTATAGCTCAGAGCACGGCCCCGACACGGATGACGAAGTGAACCTGATTGAGCCAAACCGCAACTATGGCTGGCCCACGGTAGCGGGCCTTTGCAGCGGGGCCACTGAACAGGCCTTCTGCACCGCTAACAATGTGCGCGAACCATTGGCCGTCTGGACGCCTACGCGGGGCGTGTCGGGCCTGACGTATTACAACTCACCGGCTATTCCGGATTGGCAAGGCAAGCTGTTATTGCTGTCCCTGAAAGCTTCGCGCCTCACAGCCCTCACGCTGAACGCGGCCGGCGACGCCATTCCGCTGCCCTTTTCAGATTACCTAACCAGCTTCGGGCGGCTGCGCGCTATTTGCGTTTCGCCGCAGGGCCGGGTGTACGTGGGCACCAGCAACCGCGACGGCCGCATTACCCCTGCTCCTACCGATGATAGAATTCTGGTGCTGGAAAACCGGGCGTTCGTTCCCACTTCTACTACCCCTAAGCAGAACCGCAACCTAAGCCTTTGGCCTAACCCCGCGCAGCAAACCGCCACGCTACAATTGCCCACGCCCGCAACGGCTACCACGTCGGTAGAAGTACAGGACGCCCTAGGCCGCGCGGTGCGCTCAACCCAATTCCTGGCCGGCCAATCAATCGTAACCTTGCCTTTGCAGGGGTTGCGGGCGGGTGTGTATTCGGTGAAGATGGGTGCGGCTACGCAGCGCCTAGTGGTAGAATAACTGACTGATAGCCCTCTATAATTGCGCTACCCTTGTACTGGCTCGGCTAGCTGATGCCGCTCGTTTTTTGCCACGTTGGCCATCGTCCAGGGAATTTCCTGGCTGAAGGGGTGCTGCCGCACAGGGCAGTCGGGCATGTGGCAGTGCGAGCAGGCGGCAAAGGTGCACGGGTCGGCGTGCACAAACATTTCTACCTGCACTTCAAACTCCTGATCGACCAGCACCTCAATGCGGTGCACCTGCTCGTGGGTTTGCTCCAGGCTGAAATAGTAGGGCATCGTCACGTGGCAGTCGATGTGCAGATTGGCGCCGTAGCGCACCACGCGCAGGTTGTGCACGTCTATCCAGGCGGGCTCGCGGTGCTCCTGCAGCTCGGCCACTACGTGCTGCACAGTGGCATCATCGGCCTCGTCCATCAGCCCCGATACGGAGCGGCGCACCATGCGGTAGCCATTTACCACAATGAACACGCCCAGCAGCAGCGCCGCCCCGGAGTCGAACACCACGTTTCCAGTGAATAGCACCAGCAACAGGGCAGCGCACGATACAAAAGTGCTCACGGCGTCGAGATACAGGTGCTGCCCATCGCCAATCAGCGTGGGAGAATGATGCGTACGCCCGGCCCGAATCAGCAGAAACCCAGTGCCCAAGTTTACTACGGCCGTAATGGCCAGCAGCACCATGCCCCAGTCGGGCCGCTCAATGGCGTGCGGGTGCAGCAATGACTGCAGCGCGGTGTAGAAAATGTACACACCCGCCATCAGAATCAGGCCCCCTTCAAAGCCTACTGACAGGTACTCTATTTTGCCGTGGCCGTAGGGGTGGTTTTCGTCTTTGGGCAGGCTAGCGAGGTAGATGCTATACAGCGCAAAGCCACTGGCTACCACGTTGATAATCGATTCGAGGGCGTCCGTTAATACGGCTTGTGAGCGAGTCAGGAGCCACGCATAAAACTTTATGGCCACCAGTACCACGCTTACTACCAGGGAAAGCAGGGCATACCGCGTTTTGAGCGGTAGCGTGAACATGGAGCGGGCAGCAAAGCGGGACGTCATTCGAAAGCAAACAGGATGGAACCAGCGTATACCGGCTGAGCCGGGTAATCAGATTTCTGGTCGGGCAAGGAATGACACGAACGAGGGCAACAAAATTCCGGGAAAATTCCGGTTTATGTGTCGGCTCGCAACTTTTCAAAACAAAAACAGTATGTAGACTGTCTTAAAAATAAATTTAGACAAGGCTAAAATTCGCTTACTTTGTAAGTACCAGCCACTTTGGACCTTTGCCGGACCTAGTAGATAGCTTTATGCCTTCAACCCTACAAACGCCTCCCGATACAACTCCACCTAGCATCACTCCGCCGCCCGAATCAGGCTGGCGGCATGCCCGTAATGCGCCTTCGTTGCAGGAAGTGTATGCCTCTATTCGGGTGCCCGGCCAAGATGCCTCGTTCTGGCGGAAGCTGCTGGCCTTCTGGGGGCCGGGCCTGATGGTGGCAGTAGGCTACATGGACCCCGGAAACTGGGCCACCGACATCGCCGGCGGCTCGCGCTACGGGTATACGTTGCTTTCCGTCATTCTGATTTCCAACTTGTTTGCCATGCTGCTGCAGCACTTGGCCGCCAAGCTGGGCATTGTAACGGGCCGCGACCTAGCCCAGGCCTGCCGCGACCATTTTTCGAAGCCCGTTTCGATGGTGCTGTGGTTTCTGTGCGAGGTAGCCATTGCCGCCTGCGACCTGGCCGAGGTTATCGGCTCGGCCATTGCCCTGAACCTGCTGTTTGGGTTGCCGCTGCCCTGGGGGGTAGTACTTACCATCTTGGATGTGATGGTAGTGCTGCTGTTTCAGAATAAAGGATTCCGGGTACTGGAAAGCATTGTGGCCGGCCTGATTGTACTGATTTTCGGCTGCTTCGTGTATGAAATCATCGTCTCGAACCCTGACTATTTTGGGATTTTGGCCGGGTTGGTGCCGCGGCCGGAGGTAGTCACCACGCCGGGCATGCTTTACATTGCCATTGGTATTTTGGGTGCTACCGTCATGCCCCACAACCTGTACCTGCACTCCAGCATTGTGCAGACGCGGGCCATTGAGCAAACCGAGCCCGGTAAGCGCATGGCCATCAAGTTTGCAACCATCGACAGTACCCTGGCCCTGTTTCTGGCGTTCTTCGTGAATGCCGCCATTCTGGTAACTGCTGCCGCTGCCTTCCACAAAAACGGCCGCCACGATGTAGCTGACATCAACCAGGCCCATGAGCTGCTTGCCCCGGTACTAGGTGCCGGCGCAGCCTCAGCCGTGTTTGCTGTGGCGCTGCTGGCATCTGGCCAGAACTCCACGCTCACGGGTACGCTGGCCGGCCAGATTGTGATGGAAGGTTTCCTGAACCTGCGCCTGCGGCCCTGGCTGCGCCGTCTGATTACGCGCGGCATTGCTGTAGTACCGGCCCTCATTGTAACGCTGTTGTATGGCGAGAAAGGTACCGGGGAGCTGCTGGTACTTAGTCAGGTCATCTTGTCGTTTCAGCTCAGCTTCGCGGTAGTGCCGCTGGTTATGTTCACGGGGAGCAAAGCCAAAATGGGTGTGTTCGTGAACAAGCCCTGGGTACAGTGGCTGGCGTGGGTAGTTTCGGCTATCATCATTGTTCTGAACGTGTACCTGCTCTGGGAAACCTTCTTTGGGTAAGCGGTTTGCGCTGCAAACTGCCCTAGTACTTCACTTGAAAAAAGCGCACCATCTGCGCTTTTTTCGGGCTCACAGGTTTAGACTCATCTAAATATTATTAGCAGCCTTTCCTAATATGAAACAACTCTGCATTTGGATTCTCTTCTGGATAAGCAGCTTTACGGCCGCGGCGCAGTCGCTCGGAACGGTGCGGGGAGTCGTGCGCTCCGAGGGCAAAGAGGTGCCGTTTGCCAGCATCGGGCTGAAAGGCACTACGCTGGGCACCACGGCCAATGAGCACGGCAGCTTTGTACTGGAAAAAGTGCCAGCCGGCAACCACCGCTTGGTGGGCAGCGCCGTGGGGCTGCTACCTACGGAGCGCAACGTAACCGTATCGGCGGGGCAAACCACTACCCTCAACCTCAGCCTAAACCCCGGTGCCAATGCTTTAGGCGACGTAGTGGTAAGCGGCACGCTGAATGAGGTGATCCGCAGCGAGTCGCCGGTAGCGGTGGAGCTGTATTCGCCGAAACTGTTCCGGAAAAACCCCGCAGTGTGTTTGTTTGAGAACCTAGCGATGATAAACGGGGTACGGCCCCAGCTCAACTGCAACGTATGCGGCACCGGCGACATCCATATCAACGGGCTGGAAGGGCCCTACACGATGGTGCTCATTGATGGCATGCCGCTGGTAAGCTCCCTGAGCACAGTGTATGGCCTGAGTGGCATCCCGAGCAGCCTTATTGAACGAGTAGAGGTAGTGAAAGGTCCGGCCTCCACGCTGTATGGTTCCGAAGCAGTGGGCGGCCTGATCAACGTCATTACCAAAAACCCAGCGAAAGCACCGCGCTTTTCCGCCGACCTGTTTGGCACCTCGCACCGCGACGTGAACCTAGACCTGGGGGTAGCGCGAAAAGTCGGAACAGCCTCTACCCTGCTCAGCACTAGCCTCTACCACTACAACCAGCGCCGCGACGTGAACGACGACGGCTTCACGGATGTGCCCATTCAGAAGCGCGTCTCAGTGTTCAACAAATGGACCTGGGCGCGGCCCGAGCAGCGTGTGGCCAACGTAGCCGGCCGCTATTATTATGAAGACCGTTTCGGAGGCCAGCTCAACTGGAGCCCGGAGCACCGCGGCCTTGATAGCGTGTATGGGGAAAGCGTGTACACCAGCCGCTACGAGCTGCTGGGCCAATACCAACTGCCGGTGCGTGGCCAGAAACTGATGCTGAGCGGCACTTTCAATCAGCACCACCAGAACTCGGCCTACGGCACTACTTTGTACCGAGCCTTGCAGCGTGTAGGGTTCGGGCAACTGACGTGGGCCAAGGAGCTCAGCATTCGGCACAACCTGCTGGCCGGCGCTACCTACCGCACCACTTGGTACGACGACAACACGCCCGCTACGGCTACTACCTCCCAAGATGCGCCCCGCAATGCTCCCGATTTGATACAGCTGCCCGGTGCTTTCGTGCAGGATGAGTGGCGCCTTACACCAGATGCCACCCTACTGGCCGGCCTACGCTACGACTACAACTCTAGCCACGGTAGCATCCTGAGTCCGCGCCTGAACTACAAGTGGGGCCTACCCGATGGCAGCCGCGTGTGGCGGGTAGGGTTGGGCAACGGCTATAGGGTAGTGAACTTGTTCACGGAAGACCACGCTGCTCTCACAGGAGCCCGGCAGGTAGTAGTGCCTGAGGCCCTGAAGCCGGAGCGCAGCTGGAACGTGAACATCAACTATAACCGCTTTTTCCAGCTCCCAAGCGGTGGTACGCTCACCCTCGATGGCAGCGTGTTCTACACCTACTTCACCAACAAAATCAGCCCCGACTACGACACCGACCCCAACCAGATTGTGTACCGTAACCTGAACGGGTATGCCGTGAGCCGGGGGTTCACGCTCAATACTGACCTAGTGTTTAGCCGGCCCCTTAAGCTGATGGTGGGCGTAACTGTGTTGGATGTGTTCCGGAAAGAGCGCCCACAGGAAGACGGTCCAACCCAGCGGCTGGCACAGTTTCACTCGCCACCCTTCTCGGGTACCTGGGCCGTGAGTTACGCCCTGGAGCGCCTAGGCCTCAGCCTCGACTATACCGGCCAGGTGAGCAGCCCCATGGCCCTGCCCGTTTTCCCGAATGATTTCCGCCCCAGCCGCTCGCCGTGGTTTGCCCTGCAGAACGTGCAGGCAACCCGCAAGCTGAAGGAAGGGCTAGAGCTGTACGGGGGCCTGAAAAACATCTTCAACTTTCTGCCCCGCCATGCTTTGCTGCGCCCCTTCGATCCGTTTGACAAAAATGTGGGGGTAGATAACCCCCAGGGCTACACCTTCGATACCAGCTACAACTTCGCGCCGTTGCAGGGTCGGCGGCTGTTTTTGGGCGTGCGCTACGCATTATGAACTGCATGACAAGAAGTTGTTTTTTCTAGGCTCAGCCTTAGCACCTATTGCCTGCTAGCATGCGTATGAGGGGCACCGCACTCTTTTCTCCCCTCACTCCTATGTCTGTTTTACGTTACGTGGCTCTGATGAGCCTCCTGGCTTCGGGGCCTGTGGCCCTAGCCCAGGAAAAACCCAAAACCTGTCCCTACGACTCCGCCCATTTCAATCTGTTCAAGCCCGTACCGCGCAACCAGCTGCGCCCCCTGCGGCCCGACCGCCCCGGCGTAACAGAAAGCCCGTTTACCGTTGATGCTGGCCACTTTCAGCTAGAAACCGATGCGCTGCGCCTCATTAACACCCGCGAGGGCGAGTCAAGAAGCCGGGAGTGGAAAGCGGCCTACACTACCCTGAAACTGGGCCTAAGCCGCCGAACTGATGTGCAGCTGGAAGTGCCGCTGTATAAAGTTGCGAAAGAGCGGGAAACGGAAGGCGCTGACTGGCAGCGCGAGGCCGGCTTCGGCGACGTGGCCCTGCGCCTAAAGCACAACTTCATTGGCGATGACCAGGATGGCCCGATTGCCATAGCCATAGTGGCCTATACGCGCCTGCCAACTGGTGGCAAAGCCGGAAGCGGGGCCATGGAAGGTGGCCTGATTTTGCCCGTGAACATCGAGCTACCTCACAAGTATAACCTAGACCTCCAGATTGAATCGGACCTGAACTACGACCGGGAACAGGGCAAGCATTACGTCCGGATGATGCCCTCCGTCGCGTTGGATCATGAGTTCAGCGACGTATTCAGCTTTCTGGTAGAAGGCGTTACGCAATGGGATGCCCAAAGCCGCAACTGGCGCTCTTCCCTGAACTTCGCTCCCATCTTCAGCCTAAACGAAAACCTGCAGGTTGACCTAGGCGCTCATTTGGCCCTAAACCGAGAATCAGACCGCGAGTTTTTCATCGGCTTCACGTACCGACGCTAGCCACTTTACTACCCCCTATAGTACACCAAAGCGCCCGGCATTCCTTGCGGAGTTCCGGGCGCTTTGCGTTGCCAATGGCAGAGCTATGAATTAGCCTTGGTCGGTCATCATGCTACGCGTACGGCCTTTCCAGTCGGTGATAAACCAAGTTACGACCGAAACCGCCCCTAGCGCCCACGACAGATTTCGCTCGGCGCTACCTGCCTCAAAATGGAACAGAAAGGGCGCAGCCAGCAACGCCAGGCCCGTGAGCAAATCGAGCATTCCATGTACCGGAAACGGAATCAGCTTGAATAACCCAAGCCGGAAATCAGTGAGCAACGTGATAAGCAAATAGCCTCCGGCCAGCACGAAACAAGCCGTATCAACGGCCGGCTCCAAGTCGAACATGATGGGGGCCATGGTCAGCACCGTGATAAAGGCGATATCTACAAAGCCGTGGGCCGTCGATGAGAGGATCTTCATATTGGAAAAGAGTATGGGTGAAGTAAACGTGTAGCTGTCTCGCTAAAAGAGCCCGACAGCAGAGACTATCGAGCTCTTTTCAGATGAAATACCGGCCAGCTTAGTGCTGGGGCATCATGTTGTTGTGCGTGTGGGTATGCGTATCGGCGCGCCAGTCAGTGAGCATCCAAGCACCCAGGAACACCACGCCCATGATCATAAAGAAGTTACGCGCGACCGTGTTATCATCGTGAAAACCGAAGATGAAGGGAGCTGCCAACAGCGCCAGACCACTTATCAGCTCTAAGCCACCGTGTATTGGAAACGGAATCATACGAATTACGCCCATTGGAAAATCGGTCATGAGCGTAATCAGCAAGTAGCCAGCTGCCAGCACATAGCACGCCGTGGCATAAGGACCAGCGAAGTGGAAGAGCGTGGGAGCCAAAGCGAAAATGGCAATGGTACCGTAGTCGAGCATGCCGTGCATGCGAGGTGATATAACTTTCATAGCTAGGAGTTTTAGAAGGACAACTGCCTTTTTTACGCCCCTCTTTTTCAAAGGATATTGTTGAGGTGCAACATTTTACATAATCTTTCCTCGGCTTTTTACTGCCGAGCAGCTCCCGTTAACGGCTTGAAACACGGTGCAGGAATGCTCAGCTCAATCGGGCAGAAGAGGTGTAATCAGCTAGCAATTAAGCACGGAAGGTGGCGGCAAAAAGGTATCGGCGCAACGCTTGCCGAAGTATGTATGCTGGTTCAGATGCGTGCTCCTACCACTACGGTTTTGTGGTACTCCTGCTTGCGGCCTCCGTTGGGTTGAAATAGCTCTACCAATAGCACGTAGTAGCCTACAGCGGCTTTACGGCCTTGGTCGGTGAGGCCATCCCACTGCCAGAAGCCTTTGGTAGGCAGCGTTTCGTTGCGAACTAACCGGCGGGCCAGGCGGCCTTGCGCATCATAAACCGTGACGGAGCCTAGGTAGCCGGGAGCGTCTAACTGGTAGCTGAGAGTAGTGAAGTCCTGTTGGCCGTCGTCATCGGGTGTGAACAGCTCGGGCGCTACCGTGAGGAAGCCAGCGCCGGCGGGGTCAGGCTGCTGTTGCGAGTTGGCGCGGCCGGGCGTGGCATAACCCACGGTGCTAGCTGCCGAATGAAAGTTGACCGGCTCACTGGGGCCCTCCGCCCGAATACGCTCCAACGACACGCCGTTTACATCGTCCAAGAGCTTCAGGTGGTGCTTTTCAGAGTAGGCGTAGCGGTCGAGTTGGCGGCCCTGGGCGTCCGTAAGGAGCACAACACCGGCATCATCGGGAAAGGTAGGTAGCGCTGGCAGCTTTAGCAGGTTAGCGGGGGTAGTACTGGTGGGGTAATGACGCTCCAGCACCTCGGGCTGTGTGGTAAGAGCTAGCAGCCCGCCGGGCGCCAGCAGCACTGGCTCAGCGCTAATCGGTTCGGTGCGCACAGAGCCATCGGGGGTTTGGCTGGCCAGCTGCCACCCCTGCACATCTAGGTAGTTACCGGAGCGGTTCAGCAGCTCCACAAAATCAACTCCGCCTACCCGCGGGTTGAAGAGGACTTCATTAATAACTACGTCGCCGGCCGCTACCGGAGCCGGCACAGCAAAGCGGGTGGAGGAAATGGGGCCGCTGGCATTGCCTACGCAGTCGGTAGCACGTTGCACCGTGATGGTTACAGGCTGATTAACACCTAGCGGCGCGGCCAGCGTAAGTTCTACCTGCCGGAAATCGGGGCCAAGGGGCACGGCCTTCAGGATGGCAGTGGCCGGCGTAAGCGTATAGTGCGCTATAGTAGATGCCGCAGCACTATCCAGCTTCTCGCCAAAATAGAGCCGCACTAGGGTAGGTTGCAGAGCGAGGGCTCGCAGCAAAACAGGGGCCGTGCGGTCGGGGTTAGTGGTACGCACGGAGTTGGCCCGGCCGGGCGTACCGCCGCTAGGGTCGGTGCTGGCCCGCCAATTGTCGGCACCTGCGCACGGGTTGGTTTCGTCCAGCATTTCCAGCGTCCAGCCGCCGTCTTTCTTACGTGCGTCGCGGTACCAGGTATCGGCATAGCTGACTTCAAACAGGGTGCGGCCGTCTTTGTCTCGTAGCATCAGCTGGTCGGCGGCATTGCTGAGGCTCGGAAAGTTTGCTAAGCCGAACACCTTGCCGTAGGCCGCGAACTGCGCCGCGCGGGTACTGCCACACACTACTGCATACTCGCCGGGCAGTAGCACCGCACCGACCGGAAATACCGCCGGATTTCCGTTGCTACCTGGTTTCAGTAGGCGTACACCCGCCAAATTGAGCACTGCCGTACCTGATGGGTTGTGAATCTCCACAAACTCAGAAGCCGGTAACCCAACGGTGGGCAGTTCATCGGCGAGAATTTCTGTGATAAGCAACTGATTAAGACCAGGTGCCACGGCAAACCCCACATTCTGAAACGTGGCAGAAAGCGCCCCGGCAGCCACATTGCCATACAGGTCGGTTATGTTACGCGCTTCCAGCCTGAGGGAGCCTAGTGGCAAATCAGAGGACAAAGAAAGATGCACCAACGTGGGGTCCGTGGCATCTAGCTGGGCGGCTGTCACACTAGGTGCATTCGGGGCCACAACCTGGTAATTAGCTGCCTGCTGCAACGAGACTACAGCTTCATTAAAGACCACATCTAGCTGGCGGGCGCTTTTCACATTCGCCTGCACTAACACGGGAGCCGTGGCGTCTCGCACCTGTATATCATCAAAGAAAAAGGCGTTGCTGTTGGTGGCTGAGTACGTTACAAACACACCAAAATAGGCACTGCGCTGGTAGGTGGCATCGGTAGCGGTGCCCTCCTGCGCAAAAGCAGTACCACCGGTGAGGTCACGCTCCAGGGTCCAGAGGTTGTCTACGGAGCGTGTCACGCGTACCCGCACTAGGTTGTTGGTAGAGCGCAGAGTAGCATCCTGGCCATTGATAACATACACAGGGCTGCCAGTGGCATCTTTCCGAAACAGTGCTACCTCATCGGGAGTACCACCCAGGCGCACGAAGTAGCCTTTGGTGCCGCTGGCACCTAGTGTAGGCTGGTCGGCCATCAGCCATACATCGGCGTAGTTGCCGCCACTGGTTGCTAGCTTGAGGTTTGCCCAAAATTCCCAGCTAGTGCCGATAGTAGCAGTGCAGGGTGTAACTAGGTGCAGCGTACTGCCCGTAACGGCGGGGCCTTTGATTTGGAGCTGCAGCGCCGCGTTTACCTGAAAGCCGGCAGTATCGCCCGTCCAGGTTGGTTGCTGCGTGAAGTCGCCATCTGAGAAGGTATCGGTCAGCTGGGCCGCAGCGGGCATAGCCCAGAGCCAAAGTGCTAAAAGCAGCAGGTTTTTCACGCAGGTTAGAGCTTAGTCAACACATAGAGTACTGTTTGTATAAAACAGAGTTACTACAGTTGAGCATGCACCAGTACCACTGCTGAGCTATAACTTTTCCACTATAGCGCCTAAGTGAAATATAACCACCATTCCTAATGTACCTTTGCTTCCGACAAACCCTTACACCCCATGAAAGTAGCCGTAGTAGGTGCCACCGGCCTGGTCGGAGGCGAAATGTTGAAAGTATTGGCCGAGCGTAACTTCCCGGTAACCGAGCTATTGCCCGTTGCCTCCGCGAAATCGGTGGGGCAGGAAATCGAGTTCAAGGGTAAAAAGTACAAAGTGGTAAGCATGGACGACGCCATTGCGGCGCGGCCGGCGGTAGCCATTTTCTCGGCGGGCGGCTCTATCTCCAAGGAAGAGGCCCCACGCTTTGCCGAAGTGGGCACCGTAGTAATCGATAACTCCTCGGCTTGGCGCATGGACCCCACCAAAAAGCTGGTGGTGCCCGAAATCAATGCCAAAGAGCTGACCGCCGAAGACAAGATTATTGCCAACCCCAACTGCTCCACCATTCAGATGGTAGTGGCCCTGAACAAGCTGCACGAAGCTTATCAGGTGCAGCGCATTGTGGTCAGCACCTACCAGAGCGTAACGGGCACCGGCAAAAAGGCCGTCGATCAGCTGCTGGAAGAGCGCGCCGGCCAGGAGCCTAGCAACCCCGCCTACCCCCACCGCATCGACCTGAACGTGCTGCCCCACATTGATGTGTTTGAGGACAACGGCTACACCAAGGAGGAAATGAAGATGGTAAAGGAAACCAAGAAAATCTTCGGCGACGACTCCATCCGCGTAACCGCTACCACCGTGCGTATCCCCGTAATGGGTGGCCACTCCGAAGCCGTGAATGTGGAGTTTGCCCGCGAATTCGACCTAGCCGAGGTGCGCGAATTGCTGCGCCAGACGGAAGGGGTTGAGCTGGTAGATGACGTGAAAAATAACATCTACCCCATGCCTAAAGATGCACACGGTAAAGATGCTGTACTCGTCGGCCGCTTGCGCCGCGACGAAACCCAGCCCCGCACCCTCAATATGTGGGTAGTAGCCGACAACCTGCGCAAAGGAGCCGCCACCAATGCCGTCCAGATTGCTGAGAAGATGCTCGAAATGGGCCTGCTGAAGTAGGTTTCACATAGTCAGCGACCTAGTAAAAAGCCCCTACCGGAAACACTAGCTGTTTCGGTAGGGGCTTTCTCTGTAAAGTTTGCTGGTCTCACCGGCTCCACAGCTCTCCAGGCCTGTATCTTGCGGATCTATCTTATAAGCAGCATCTATCCTTCCCAGGTGTATGAGAACCACTCTACTAGCATTACTTATTATCGGAAGCGGCACTTCCAAAGTACTAGCCCAAGCCATAGACACAACTACTGCCGGCACATCAGAGGCGCAGCTCCCATACACGTATGTTGAGCAAATGCCGCTGTTCGGTGAACATGCGGAGGATGCGCTACGCTACGTTGCCTCCCGCATAAAGTATCCGGGCCAAGCCATCATGGAACGCGCTCAGGGTACCGTACTGGTAGGGTTTACGGTACGAGCTGACGGGCGCCTGGATAATATTCGGGTGTTGAGAAGTGCTCATCCGGCCTTAGACAAGGAGGCTTTGCGTGTCGTACAAGAAATGCCAAGCTGGCATCCGGGCAGGCAGACCGGCCGGGCGGTGCCCGTGGCCTTCAGCTTGCCCGTTACATTTCGAATTGCCGGCCCAGCCCGCAAAGGTGCTCCCAACGGTACATTCACAGAGGCTCCCGAAGTTGTATTCAAGAGTGCTCAGTACCAAGGCACTGCGGAGGAGCTTAATGCGAGGCTGTACTTCCCAACGTACCCTACTGAGGCACAGGCCGCAAAGGCAGAAGGCCGCGTAGTGGTGCTTTTTGATATAGATACAACCGGGCAGGTAACGAACGTTAAGGCTATGCAGCCTATTAGTGCTGAAATGCAACGTAAGCTCCATCAACGACCAGTTTTGCATCCGTTGCATCCTAGCTTACCTACTGCTGCCGAAGCTACAGTTAAGACATTAGCCTCATGGCAGCCCAGCACCTTAGACAAAAAGCCGCTGCTTAGCCATAATGTGGCTATCGTAAACTACCAGCTACAGTCCGCCGCCGATACTGTGTATCAGCTTGTAGATAAAATGCCCGAGTACTTCGGAGGCGAAGAAGCATTGGTACGCTTCATAGCCAGCAAAACCAAGTACCCGTCGGCAGCTTGGAAGGAAAAGGCGGAGGGCGAGGTGTTGCTGTACTTTGTTATCAACAAGCTAGGTGAAGTAGAAAACCCAGAGGTATTACAATCTGTACATCCTGCTTTAGATGCAGAAGCCTTGCGCGTGGTCCGTAGTTTACCGGTCTTTATCCCAGCCCAACATCATGGCCGAACCGTACGAGCCAGCTACCTTCTGCCAATGACATTCTCACGCAACTAAATTTAAGTCCTTAGTCCTCAAACACCACCGCTGCAACATTGACTACAACGTAGTGTGTCAGGTCTCGTTCCTCAAAGTAGCTGGGATGGTCCACATCCCTTAGGAGTAGGGCGTGGCATTGGGGTAGTAATGCTAGTTGGGGTAGCAGGCATTTGATGGGAACGCCCCCATCATCTTTACCGGCTAGGAAACGCTGAGCCTCCGCACGATAGTTAGCATGCCTTGAGCATCTGCCTGATAGATAAAAGCAAAAAGCCCCGACCTACTTGGTCGGGGCTTTTTTTACGCTAGAAGACTAGGCGGCCTAGCGGTGGTTAATCTTCACAACCTGCTGCTGGTTGCCCTGACGAATGGTGAGGTAGTACACCCCGGCTGGCCAGCTGGCAGCCTGTGGCAAGGTAAGTTCCTGCTGCCCGGCGGCGGAGTAAGTAGAGGTTTTGGTCAGCAACGTCTGACCCAGTACATCATGCACCGTGAACGTAACGGCACCGGCGCCCAATACGCTGAACTGCACCGTGGCAGAGCCTTCATATGGGTTCGGGAATACGTTAGCACTGAACGTACGACCAGCGTTGGTTACCAACACGGTCCGCACTTCTGAGTTGCTGGATGTACCATCCATATCTACCTGACGCAGGCGGTAGTACACGGTACCCGCGGTAGTGCTAGGCACAGTGTTATCCGAGAACTGGTAGTTGTTCTGCGAAGTAGCCGTACCAGCAGCAGCCTGCTTGTTTACTACATGGAAACTAACACCACCATCTAGGCTGCGCTCTACTTCGAAATAAGCGCTGTTCTTCTCGGAAGCAGTAGCCCAGGTAAGCTTAGTTGCTTTGCCATTCCAAGCTGCTTTGAAGCTAGTGAGTTCTACAGGAAGTGGACGCCCACCGACTGTAATAACCAAGGCTGCGGAGCTAGGGCAATTGCCAATAGCGGTATTTCCAGAAACTGTATACCGAGTTGTACGAGTAGGAATTTCCGTGATTGATGATCCGGTAGTGGTGATTGTTTTAGTAGTATAACCATCGAATGCAACGAAGGTGTAAGCCCCCGCCGTTCCTCCTGCAGCCGTTATGACAACTGGTGTAGGTGCTGGGATACTGTTATCAGCATCATTAGAAGCTATGGTAATGTTATTAGTGTTAACAACAATTTGCTGCACAACGTCTGCCGTACCACACGTAGGAGTATTGGTTGTAATAGAGTAAGTTGAAGAAGTAGTAGGCACTACATCAAAAATACCAGTTGTGTTCTGTTGCAACACAGTAGTGCTACCTGAGCTACGCAAGAAATAGGTTGCATTGGTAGAGCCACCTTGAGCTGTTAACCTTACAGTGGTACCAGGGCAAACAGCACCGGTAATAGCTGCACCGGCAAGGGTCGCGGCTGTAATCCTAAGCGTAGGCGCTAGTGTGAAAGTGAAAGTGTTTGTTTTAGGATTATTGCATCTGATATCACTACGTAATGTGTAAGTAGTGTTAGTAGAGGTAATAGGCAGAGGTAAGTTAAGAGTAGCATCTGTTAATACTATATTTTTGCTTACCCGATTCCCAGTAGTATCTGCAAGAGCTCCCCGATAAAGGATGAAGCGCTGCTCAGACGAAGGTGTAACAGTTAATTGAGACGCAGTGGTGCTTAGTGAAGGGCAGTAAGAAGAGGTAAAAGGTCCTGTTCCGTTGTTGACCGAGATGGTACCAACACCATTTACTGACCCGGTTTCTGTTGAAGGGTATTTGAGAATAAACTGACCTGAGCAGTTATTGGTACCGGTCTGTGCCTGGCTAGTAGTTGCAGAACCAACCACCAACATAAGGCCACTTAACAGTTTGTACAGATTTTTCATTTGTTAACTTTTGTAAAGGCTGAAAGTCTAGCGTGGTTAAACCAGCTAATTTGATTCTGGGTAACTTGATCTAGAGCGATGCCTAGTCCAAGAGAAAAATGTACTGTTTACCAATGAATACTAAACATTCGTCGGTCAAATCAATACGTTGGCTTAACACATGTTGCTCCGCGTATGGTTGTGTCTAATTTTGACAGAGAAGCATGCAATGAGCATCAGCGCTAAAGTCCTTTGCTGTAGCCCTGCTATCCCTCAAAAATAACTCAACCGCGTAAATTTAGAGATTTAACTCGTAGTTTACAGCAACACCCTTAATTTCATACCATTAATTACTGTTCACCTTTGAAGATTTATGACATTTATATAAAATAATTATATTTTATATAAAATTAATACATAATCAGAAATAACATATATAACTTCTTCTAAGAAATATTTGCAGTTTTCTAGTTCAGCTTGTGCGGATACATTGAGATGAGGCCGCTATGTACAGAACAAGAAATTTTATTTCAACTAGTTGGTTTCAAACACGACTGCTGCAAAATGGATAACGGCTTGCCGTGTCAGATCTGCCTCCTCGAAATAGCCGAGGTGGCCCACGTCACTCAGGAGCAGCGCATGGCTTTGGTTTGGCAGCGCCAGTTGGGGTAGCAGGCTTTCGGTGGGAACGGCTACATCATCTTTACCGGCTATAAACAACACTGGAAACCGGGCATCCTTGAGCACCTGGGTGCGGTCGGGGCGGTTTTTCATGGCGTCCAGCGCACCTACTACTGTGGCTTCAGGAGTCGAGCGGCCGATGTCTTCCAGGAATTCGCGCTGCTCCAGCATACACTCGCGGTTGGCGGGCGCAAACAAGGGGCGAATAAACGATTCCATGAACTTCTCTACCCCATGCCGGCGCACGAAGTCTTTATTTTTGTCGCGGTTAGCTTTTTTATCTTCCGTATCGGGAAGGGCAGTGGAATGGAATAGCACTAGTCCGGCTACCATTTCGGGGTAGCGTTCCGCGAAGGCCAGGGCCACGTAACCACCCATGCTGTGGCACACTAGCAGTGCCCGCTCCACATTTTTCTGCCGAAGTTGCTCGGCCACGTAGCGTGCCTGGGCTTCCATGGAGTAGTCCCGGATATCGTGCACGTTGGTGCCGTGGCCCAGTAAGTTCAGCATGAGTAAGCGGTATTGCTCGGGAAATTCGCGGGTAAATTCAGTCCAGACCTCGCGTGATTCGGCAAAGCCGTGCAGGAATAGGATAGTAGGTTGCTGTGATGACATAGGAAAAGGAAGCGCTTTGCTACTGAGCAGCTTTGCAGAAAGAACGGGCACAATTACGCTCTTTTTACTTGTACGCACAGTAAAAGAGCCAGCAACCTATGGGTGCTGGCTCTTTTACTGTAGCACTAGATGACGTTAAGTGCTACTTACGCGGCTACTTCTTCTTTCTGCTTTACTAGCTGCACGCTGGCCGAGAGCTTCACGTCGTCGCCAAGGACGATGGAGCCGGCTTCGGTTACAGCGTGGAAAGTCAGGCCAAACTCTTTGCGGTTGATTTTGCCGCTGATTTCAAAGCCAGCCTTTTCGTTACCGTAGAAATCGGTAGCCACGCCGCCGTATTCTACATCGAGGGTAATCGGCTTGGTCACGTCCTTGATGGTCATGTTGCCAGTCAGCTTGTATTCGTCCTCGCTCTTCTTGGTCAGTGAGGTCGATACAAACGTGATTTGGGGGTAGGTAGCGGCGTCGAAGAAGTCGTTGTTGCGCAAGTGTTCATCGCGCTGCTCCTGATTGGTGTCGATGCTGCTTACGTCCAGCGCGAAGCGAATCTGGGCGTTTTCAAAGCTGTCGTTTTCAGTTACGGCCTGGCCTTCAAACTTTTTGAATGAGCCGGTAACGGTTGAAATTACCAAGTGCTTGATTTTAAACTGCACTTCGGAGTGGGTGGGGTCAATTGCCCAGTTGGTAGTAGCCATGGTAGTATGTTTTGCTGTTGATGACACGGGAAGACTCTGGAGCAGTTGCGCCGCTGAATCCGGAACAAATGTAGAGACATTATTTTAATTGATGTACCTACACGGATAAATTTTTTTTGTTCCCTTGCCTGTGTAGACAGCTAGTAAAAAACGTCCTGTTGTGCCTGTGGCGCATCAAGACTAGGCTAGTAATGCAGCGCAACGATCAAGCCGAGATGCTTCGACTACACTCAGGATGACATTGACCACTATAGCCTCAGCATGCAAGATGCGTCGACAAGCTCAGCATGACGGGTAGAATGCTCACAATCCTATGGTTTCTTATTATTTACACTCCTTCCCTAGGTAGCTAAAAGCACTGAAGCCGAAGCAGCGGTGGCTACTTCGGCTTCAGGGGCAAAAAGTATTTGCTGACTTAGAGCAGTACTGTTTCTTTGGGCTTGTTGGCAACTACGCTGCCGGCCATTTCGCGCAGGGCCTGCGCAATGCCAGTGGCGTCGAAGCCACACTCCTTATAAAGTTCATCCTGCGTGCCGTGCTCTACTACCCTATCTGGGATGCCTAACCGCCGCATGGGCAAGGCATAGCCGTGGTCGGCGAAGAATTCCAGCACAGCGGTGCCGAAGCCACCTTGCACGCAGCCGTCCTCCACCGTGACGATGGCTTTGTACCGGCGGGCAATAGTGTGGAGCATTTCCTCATCCAGCGGCTTGCAGAAGCGCATATCGTAGTGGCCAGGGTTAAGCCCTTCGGCCACAAGCTGCTGGGTAGCCTTCACGGCGTAGTTGCCGATGTGACCAATGCTGAGCACCGCCACGCCTTCGCCCTCACGCACCACGCGGCCCGTGCCAATGGTTAACTTTTTGAGCGGCTTACGCCACTCGGGCATTACACCTTCGCCACGCGGGTAGCGAATGCTAAACGGGCCGGCATTTTCGGGCAGGGTAGCCGTGTACATCAGGTTGCGCAGCTCTTCTTCATCCATAGGGGCCGAAACCACCATATTCGGAATGCAGCGCATATAAGCCAAATCGTAACAGCCGTGGTGGGTGGGGCCGTCGGCACCGGCGAAACCGGCGCGGTCGAGGCAGAACACCACGTGCAGATTCTGCAGGGCTACATCGTGCACTACCTGGTCGTAGGCGCGCTGCATGAATGAGGAGTAAATATTGCAGAAAGGTACCAAGCCCTGTGTGGCCAAACCCGCCGAGAACGTTACGGCGTGTTGCTCGGCAATGCCCACATCGAAAGCGCGGGTAGGCATGGCTTTCATCATGATGTTCAGCGACGAGCCCGAGGGCATAGCCGGCGTCACGCCCATGATTTTATCGTTCTGCTCCGCCAGCTCTACAATAGTCTCGCCGAACACGTCCTGGTACTTGGGCGGCTGGGGCTTATCGTAGGTTTTCTTATGGATTTCGCCCGTTACCTTATCGAAGAGGCCGGGGGCGTGCCATAGCGTCTGGTCCTTTTCGGCCAGGGCATAGCCTTTGCCCTTCACCGTTACGCAATGCAAGATTTTAGGACCGGGAATGCTCTTCAGGTCGTTGAGGATGGTAGCGAGGTGCTGCACATCGTGGCCATCCACGGGGCCGAAGTAGCGGAAGTTTAGGGCTTCAAACAGGTTGCTCTGCTTGAGTAGGGTAGCCTTCATGGCCGACTCCACCTTGCGGGCAATCTGCTGGGGGTTGGGACCAAACTTGCTGAGCTTGCCCAGCACATTCCACAGCTCGTCGCGCACCTTATTATAGGTACGGGAGGTAGTGATGTCGGTGAGGTATTCTTTGAGCGCGCCCACGTTGGGGTCAATGCTCATGCAGTTGTCATTGAGGATAACCAGCAGGTTCGACTTCTCTACGCCGGCGTGGTTCAGGGCCTCGAACGCCATACCGGCCGTCATGGCACCATCACCAATGACGGCAATGTGCTGGCGGTCGAACTCCTTTTTGTAGTCGGAGGCTACGGCCATGCCCAGTGCGGCGCCAATGCTAGTGCTGCTGTGGCCAACGCCAAAGGCGTCATACTCACTTTCGCTGCGCTTCGGAAAGCCCGACATGCCATGATAGCGGCGGTTAGTCGGGAACCGGTCGCGGCGGCCAGTCAGGATTTTGTGGCCGTACGCCTGGTGTCCTACGTCCCAAACCAGCTGATCGTGAGGCGTATTGAACACGTAATGCAGCGCCACCGTCAGCTCTACTACCCCCAGCGAGGCGCCAAAGTGTCCACCGTAAATGGATACGGAATCGATGATGAACTGCCGTAGCTCCTGGCTGACCTGAACCAACTGTTCCGGGCTGAGCTTTTTCAGGTCGTCGGGGGAATTAATTTCCGCCAGCAAGGCACCAGGTTCAACAATCATGTGGCAGGGGGTAGGAAAAGAAAGATAAGTAGCAAAGCAACAGCTAGGTGGCCGAAAGGTTAACCCTTCTTAGGTTCCAGCTGCATACAATTAGACAAAGTTACGGGTTTTCCAGAGGAGCGGATTAATGCCGTACTTATGAAATTGCGGGGTGCCTATATAGAGCGGACTATCACTCTCAATTTTCGTTAACCCTACTTTAATATCCTCCCCTGCCCGAATCCGTACCTTTACCCGCCCCCCACCCGCTCTTATTGCCATCGTATGCCCCAGCTCACGGAAACCCAGAACGAGGATCAGCAACTGTTGGATAAGCTCCGCCCCTCGCGGATTATCCTGCCGGTGCTGATTGGGTTGAGCGTGGTGGGCTTTATGTTATGGCGCAGCTATAAGCCCGGCGACCTGACTCCGCTGGCCAATGCCAAACCCACATGGCTGCTGCTGATGCTGGTGGTGCTTGTAGCCCGCGACGCCGGCTATGTGTACCGCATCCGCTACCTCACCCAAAAAGTATTGAGCTGGCGGGCGGCCCTGGACGTGATTATGCTTTGGGAGTTTTCTTCATGCGTACTACCCTCCGCGGTGGGCGGAACCGCCGTGGCGCCAGTCCTGCTGCACAAAGAAGGTATTCCGCTGGGCAAGTCGGTGGCCTATATCATGGCTACGGCTATGCTCGATAACCTGTATTATGTGCTGGCCGTGCCGCTGGTAGTGCTAATTGGCGGCGACGCACTGTATCCGCACGAGGCGCTGCAGGGTGGGTTGGTGGCTACATTGAGGGTAGGCTTTATTCTGAGCTACGTATTCGTGACGGTGTATGCGCTGCTGATGCTGTACGCTATTTTTATCAATCCGCAGGCCGTGAAGCGGCTGCTGGTGCGCCTGTTTTCCTTGCGCGGGCTGCGACGCTGGCGCAACAAAGCCTATAAAATGGGCAACGAAATGGTGCTGGCCTCGGCGGAGCTGCGCAACAATGGCCGCGCGTATTGGGTGCGGGCATCCGTGAGTACAGCCTTCGTCTGGACGGCGCGCTACCTAGTTATCGGGTGCCTGATTGCGGCGTTTATTGATGTAACGTGGCCGGAGTTCTGGCTGATTTTCGGGCGCAACCTTACGTATAAGGTTATTCTGCTCATTGCCATTACGCCCGGCGGCGCGGGCATTGCCGAAGGCGCCTTCCCCACATTCTTCGGCAAATTCATCGGCACCGCTACCATGACCAACTTCATGGTGCTGATGTACCGGCTGCTGACCTACTACCTCTACTTAATGCTCGGAGCCATCTTCTTGCCTCGCTGGATTACCCGCATTTATGGCAAGCGCAAGGTGGAAGAAGTGATACACTCCTAGTGTAAAAACTGCTTAGAAAGCAGTGCAGGGTGAGTAAGCCAGTTGTTTCATCTATACTAGAACGCATTGCTTCGACAAGCTCAGCAGGACGTTTTTTGGTATAACGGGATGGCTCAACTTTCTACAATCAGCTTCTTAGTTTTCATCGCCTAGCACTCTAAATGCACCTATCGGGCGTATGTAGGCAGGTTTGGGGCTGTAAGAGGCCTAGGGAGCCACGGCTTTCAACTCTGGTGCTGGCTCAGTGGGCACCGGGCGCTGGTAGGTTTGCCAGAACTCCGGGCGGTACGGAACTTTAGATAGTTGCCATAATCCGCCACCGCGCATGTCTTTGCTTACTTTCTGATCCGGCATGTCGGTGGCGGCTACCGGCACGGGAGCGGAGAAATACACCTCGTTGGTTTTCTGCTTATGAAAGGCTCCGGCACCTAGTACGCGCCCCACTGCCGAAGCCTGCGCCACGCTGGAGGCAGCATAATACCGGCCACTAGGGGCCTTCTGATATACTACTACGTGCGCTTTGCGGTGCTCAGAGTATACTCCTTGGTACAGCCGTGAAATAGGGCTTCGGGTACCGTGGTATTTGCGCGCAATGCTGTTCCATTTCAACGTATCCTCCTGCCAGAGCGCTTCGTAGCGCACCACGGCGTAGTCCTGCTCCCGGATGTATACTTTTCCGGAATAGCCACCTTCGAGATACATGCCGGTGGTACGGTGGTTGGCCCGTTTGGCAGCAAAACGGATGACATACACCGTTTCAGTTCCGCGCTGTTCAATGGTATCCAGGTGCAGCTGGTATTTGCCAAGCGTGCTGCTTTTGAATAACGGTGAAATTCGCACCGGGTCGAAGCCTCCAGCGAAACCGTGCCCTCCCTCATCATTGCCTACTATCCCTTCTGGCTCCGGCACAGGAGCTAGCACATGCTTCTGCTGCAAGCGGATCAATGGATACGGCTCCATACCCAGAAAACCGCCCGCCCAGTTCTTATAGCCGGCTGGCACGTATTCTTGGCCAACGCATTCTAACTCTTGGCTCAGGGTATCAAAGCTGATGCTGCGGCGGTGTATGTAGGCCTGCGCCACATAATCCTGCCGCTCATAATTGGTTTCAGCAGCCTTAATCACCTTTTTCATGATCCGCTTCGGGTCCTGCGACTGCGCGCTTACACGCACGTTGCCCAAAGCAAAAGCAGCGGGCTGCAGCTTCACGGCTAGGGCACCGCCACGCTGAGCCGCCCATGTAGTGGGCTCATACCCGATGCTGCTCACCTGCACCGTTTCGCCCCGACGCGCTTCCAGCCGAAAACGCCCCTGCGCATCGGTGATGGTGCCTGCACTCCTACTAGGTATGGCTATGGTGGCAAACGGTACGGGCTGACCGGTTTTACGGTCGAGTATGGTGCCGCCGAGTGTTAGCGTCGCGCCGGTTTTAGCTGGCAAACACAAGGCTGGGTTTGGCCGCAGTGGCCCGGCAGGGGGCATTGTGGCCGTAGTGGGCTCAACTGGCACTTCCGCACCGGCAATAGCTGCGGCTGCATGCGGCGGATTTACTGACTTCAAGTACAGCACTCCATCCAGCACCTCACTCCAAGGGCCGGCAATAGGCATAAACTCGAAGGCATAGGTAGTAAGCCGGCGACTGGGCGCATCATGCTTCAGGCTTACGAAGCTATACTCTTGCCCTTGGGCCAGCAGTTCAGCTTCTAGGCTGCCGGCCGCAGGAGCCGGAACCGGTTGGTGCTTGCCCCAATAGCCAAACCCGTGCGTACCGCCACCAGCCACCGTACTCAGCACATACACCGCATCCTGGCCCAAGGCTTCCTTCACCGTCTGGCCCATAGGCTTGAATTCGCGCAACTCTGCATTTTCTAGCGTGGCCACTTTGTTAGCTAAGTGCCCGATGGCGCCTAGGCACACTACTTTTTCCTGCGGATGTTGGCGCACGTACCACAGTAGGTTATCGGCCATCTGTGCATCACGCGCATTGCTATCGGAAGCTTTAAAGCTGGCCGAGTCTTTAGCAGCGGGGTCATTGGTGGTATAGTCCTGGGCCAGTGCCCGGATGCTGCGCAGATTCTGCAACCAGAACTTGGCTCGTTCCCGGCGGGCAGCATCGGGGCCGGCAGCTACTTTTTCTAGCAGCTTGCGGGCCTTATTGAGCTGCGCCGTGAACAACAGGATTTGGTGCGAGGGCGGAAAGATGTTGGTTTCCCCCATCGTGCTCAGGCATTCGTCAAGGTAGTCATAGGCAATGCCATCGACCCCTTTTTCCGGTTTCAGGAAAGCTTCTAATTCCTCTAGCAGCTCGTCGTTGCCCCACCCCACCTGCGAGTCGAAGCCAGCCACGCGCATTTCGCCTTTGCCCAGCAGAGGCAGGATAGCCTGAAATTCCTGCGTTTCGGTCCAGACGGGATATACCGATGCCGAAATTGCGGCTGCTACCGGCGCGCCGGCCTGAATTTCCCGCTCGGCCCGATCAAGCGCGTAGAAACCGCTTTCAAATGCAACGGTAGTAAACCCCATCCGCTCTTTCAAGAACCGTAACACCCTTAAGCGAGCCTCGGTCGCGTTGCCTACGCCATGGGTGGGCTCACCTAGCATAACGATCCGCGCACTGCCAATTTCCTGGCGCAGAAACGCCAAGTCCTGAAAGTCGGTGTCAGTGGGGTTGATGCTGCGGACGGGGTGGGTTACTAGGCCACTGGGTAGGCTAAAGGCCGATTGTGCCCTACTGGCGGTTATAGTTAAGAGGGACAGAGACAGAATACATACCAGCCGAAAACCTAAAAACATACAGCAGAAATAGAATGGAGCTACACTAACGCTACAAGCTAGGCATAACTGTACAGCTTATATAGGGTATGCTCTATTTCGCTTTTAAGCGGGGCGGGTTACTGCTTATAAAACTTGCTTCTCTCGGGTTTGCCTGCTCCATGAACCAGCAGATAGTAGGCGCCCGCCGGCAGATGGTGCACCTCCACCGTATTGGCCCCCGCACTTGTCTTGCCATCCAGCAGGGTTTGCCCGAACAGGTTCACTACCCGGTAAGGCACGTTGGCCACAGACGTTTGAAAAGCGAGCTGACCTTGCACCGGATTAGGATACACTGTAATGGCCTCAGGGGCCGCGCGCAACACTACCACCGAAGAGAAGTTGCTGGTGCCATCGGCATCTACCTGGCGCAGGCGATAGTACAGCGCCCCGCTTGGTACTAGGCCATCGTACCATGCATAGGTGTGCGCCGTCTGACTGGTGCCCTGTCCTGCTAGGGTGGTTAGGGTGGCAAAGTGCTGGCCATCGGTGCTGCGCTGCACCTGGAAATAGGCATTGGCTAGCTCCGTGGCAGTGGTCCAGTGCAGGCGCACACCTTCATTTTGGCGCTCAGCCCGGAAACCGAGCAGGGTTACGGGCAGCGGGTTCTGGCTGCCGGAAATGTCGGTACTGCCGAGGGTGAAGGCTCCAAGCGCCGATACCGGGGCTGAGGTGAGCGTGCCCGATACGTACGCATCCGTAGTGGTGGCGCTGGTGTAGCTGCTGCGGCCGCCGCTAATCCATTCGGTGCCGTTGTACCGGGCCACTACCAGCGTGCTTGCCTCCGGATTCGTGACTTTGTCATCGGGCCCGAAGCTAAGCGTGACGGTGGCGGCAAAATTTTCGGAGCCGGTAAGGGCGGGCTCCGCCGTGATGGTGAAATAGCGCGTGCTGTTAATGCGCTTCAGGCCGGCACCCAGCGGCTGAGCAGCGAAGCCACCTTCGGTTTGGGTGGCCACAAACGTGGTAGCGCGGCTCAGACTGCTAATGTTGAGTGTCAGGGGGCGGAACGTATGGCCTTGCGCATCCAGGCGGCCTAGTGGAAACGTGAGGCTGGCCGCACCACTGGTCTGCCGCGCTACCGGCCCACTTACAAAGCTGTTATCGGAGCCGCCCGTAGGCTGGTTTAGCAGCGTCAGTAGAGCGGTGGCGTCGGTATTGAGCCGGCCGCTGGTCAGTTGCAGTATATTGTTGACGGTGACAGGAGTGGCGAGCGTCACGCCATCGGTGCTGGTGTTGTTGATCTGCAACGGCACGCTAGGCCCCAAATAGCTGGAACTGGTAGGGCTACCCCAAGCGGTGCCGCTGATGCGTTGGGGCTTACTGCCGTTTAATACCAACTTTGCGGCAGTTGTTTGGCTGGGCTGAAACCGAAAATTGCCTCGCACTATAATGTCGCCGGCTACCCGCAACTCACTGTTTAAATCAGGGGCAAACGTCACGGCAGACCCTACAATTAAGTTGCCCCGAATCGTCAGCGGATTGGCCCCGCTTCCGCCATAGGAAGTATAGGGCTGACCCGGGCGGTTGCGGAACACCAAGTTCGGATAGGTGCGGCCGGCCAACGACGGCGTGGCACTAGCCTGGTTTTTGGCTCGAAACTCCCAAGTGCCGGCCTCGGTGCCAACTGTGGTAGCCAGCGTCTGTACCAAGGCGGCATGCGGCCGGTCAGTATAGTGCCGATAGGTGCCACCATTGTAGATATAAAACACCTGGCTGGTGCTCTCAATGGTAATAACACCCTGGTCGCTGGAGTTGGTAACCACGCCTTTATCATGGATGGCCAGTGCAACTTCGGTAGCGCCACTGCGCGTGAGCGTGAGAGGCGTAGTGCTGGTATTAAGGGCTGGAATTTCAAAGAAGATGGAGTCGCCGGCCCCCGGGTTTACGCGCAACGAGCGAACCGTAACGGCAGGTGTACCCACGGCAGAAGCGGCTATGCCGGGCGCTAGTACCACCGCATAGCTTTTGACTACGCTGGTATGGTCCAGCAGTACATCATCGTTGGAGGTAGGCAGGGCATCTTTGTCCCAGTTTTGTGCGTCAAACCAACTGCTCGTGCCGGCGCCACCATCCCAACGTACCACTGGCGTAACCGTGAACGTACGGCTCTCGGAGCTGCCGCCGCCCGGCGCAGGGTTGAACACCGTGACGGGAAACGAGCCAGCCGCTGCTACCGCACTAGCTGGCACACTGGCACTAAGCTGCGTAGCACTTACTACTGTAGTAATCAGCTCTGTGCCATTAAATCGCACTACGCTGCCTGCCCCGAAGCCACTGCCCGTAACAGCCAACGTAAACCCACCGCTGCCGGCAGCTATACTAGATGGCGCCAATGCTGTAAGTGTGGGCTTGGGGTTGAGCAGAGAAGTAGCCTGCACCTGAAAATTATCAATACGAACTGGGCCAACGCCAGACGCGCCACTTACTAGTAGCCGTACCACAACCGCTGCTTTGTTGTGGAGGCTGCTTTGGCTTGAAAGGTCAATCAGGTGCTCGGTCCAGATTCCGCTGCCAGTGGTTATGGGTGTTGCGGTTTCAAACGTGCGCCCACCATCACCACTGAAAGCCACTGTAATAGTACTGGCACCCGTGGACGGGTGGTACTGCTGGTAATAAAGCTTATAGCCAAAGTAGCTGGGCAGATTAGCTCCGCCAAGCACAAATTCAAGATACCGGGTATTCGTGCCGGCTGAGTTGTTCATACCTAGTGCCAGGCCAGCGGTGCCCGCCGTGAAGGCGCTTGAACCAGTGGTAGTGCCCGTGAACGTAACGAAGGGCTCGGTTGAGGAAACGGAGCTAGTGACGTCGGTAGCCACTGTCGGCGAGATGCTGCTGAAGCTGGTGCCGCTGTTGAAATCGTAACTGACGACGGTCGTCGTCGTCTGGGCTTGGCTGTTGAAGCTGCTCCACAAAAGCAGCAGAACAATAAGGCGTGTAAACAACGTCTGGGACTTTATATACCAGGTTTAGTGGGAGTTATAACGTGCTAGCCAGTGATCTGCACTACCCGCCCCTAACCGACATGAAATCAAAATTGTCCAATCATCACTGTACAATATTTTATGCCTCGACAGTACTTACTGTTCACCTATAGCCATAAAAAAAGCCCTTTTGCATAGTACAAAAGGGCTTTTCTAATTAGGAAAAAACTTGGTTTATTCCTTTTCTAGGCGCAACTCCGCACCTTGGGGGCTTTTTAGGGTCAGCTTGTCGTCGGTCAGGGTTACTACATCAAAGGTGTTGCTTTGGGTAGCACCGTCGGGCGTCATCGTGATTTTCTTGGCCGCCTGATCAAAGGTGTACTTACCGTTCACTGCTCCGGTTGGCGACATCATGGTGTACTGCTGGTTCGCGAAGAACGTGATGCGCTCATCTTCCTGGGCATCGGTCTGTTTTACTTTGTCGCCGGAAGCGCTGAGTTCTTTATCGGTTTTCCATACTTTGCTTTCCTTACCGTAAAGCATATTAACGCCTTCTACTTTACCTTCTTTGCTGCCACAAGCAGCCGTGAAAAGTACTAGCAGCATAAGCAGGCTAGCTAGCAAGCGAAAAGAGGAAGAGGGGGTTTTCATGGGGAGAATGGTTAGATGAGAGAGTAGATTTTATGTCTCTGCTCAGCCTCCTGGATAACCAGGCTGCTAGGGCAGCATTGCCACTCTTACGGCAGCATTCCCCAAGATGTTCGCGCTACAGTCCGGCTACAACTTATTGCATTATCAAGCGTAAGAGAGGCAAACCAGACCAGTGCATCGTGCTGATTCTCGGTCAATTCCCCTCTCACAACTAAACTGACTTACTGCTATGGGACTGTTTGATTTCCTTTCTAACGACGGCGATAAGAAGCCTGTTCAGCCTACTACTCCTCCGGCAGCGGGTGGTGCCACCGATTTTTTTGGCAACGCCAACCAGGCTGCAGCTACTACTACTCAGGGCGATACCTATACCGTAGTAAGCGGCGACTCGCTTTCGAAAATTGCCAAGCGCCATTACGGCGACGCGGCCAAGTGGCACCAGATTTATGACGCCAACAAAAGCGTTATCGGCTCGAATCCCGACCTAATTGAAGTAGGACAGGTACTGACGCTGCCCAAGCTCTAGCATTTCTCTAGCTTCGAAATATCCAAAAAAGCCACCTCTTACAAGGTGGCTTTTCTGTGTTTCTAAAATTCCCTGTAATGTGTTTCGGATGGTGGTATGGCCCACAGAGACTAGGGCTCACTGTTGCCTAAAGTGTACCCTCTGCTCAACAGGAGCAGAAAATACAGCTTGTTGCCTGCATCTATTAGTGCTTGCCAATCAACAAGTTGACGACTACTCATCTTAACGCAGCATAAGCATATTAGCAGTATCGGCTGATTAAAAATTATTTTCACTAGCTATTGCATATATCGAAACTAGGCGTATACCTTTGCAATACCAACTAGGTACTCTCCCGCTCGCGGCGGGGCAGTTTTCAAAGATTTATACAGAAGTGGCGAGAGAACAGGCTCCCTGACCCACTGGCAACCTTCGACCGCGCGAAAGGTGCCAATTCCTGCCCGACCAGCCATTCGGCGGCGGGGCATATAACTCAGAGTGCCATGGAAAACACCTTCGCTTTCGCCCTTCCTTCCGCTGCTGCCCAGTCTGCTTTGTTGCTTACTGCCCAGCCGCTTTCCTGCGTTTCTAGGGCTGCTGTAGCCGCCCACGCTGCTTGGCGAATGCGAATGCGCTGCTGTAGCGGCGCTTGTTGTTGCTGTAGCTAGCCCACGCCCGGCGGCCCAGCTTCTCCCCTCCCCTGTTTCCTGGGCTTTGGCCCTTGGTGCTGCCTAGGCAGCGTCGCCTGGCTCGTCTGTTTGCTCAGCTCGCCCTCACAGGTTGCTGACTTCAGCCCGGCTCCTGCTACGCCCTTGCGTAGCCCCCACTGTAGCGGTTTACGCTCCCTTCCTTCATATCCAACTTCCTGCTAACCAGCCTTGCTATGTCCACGCAGAACGCTCACTTCGAGACCCTCCAACTCCACGCCGGCCAGCAGCCCGACCCCGTAACCGGGTCCCGCGCGGTTCCGATTTATCAGACGACCAGCTATGTGTTCAAGAATGCCGAGCACGGCGCTAACCTGTTTGCCCTGAAGGAGTTCGGCAACATCTACACCCGCCTGATGAACCCCACCACCGACGTGTTCGAGCAGCGCATAGCCGCGCTGGAAGGTGGCGTAGCGGCACTGGCGGTTTCCTCGGGGCAGGCGGCGCAGTTTATTGCCCTCAACAACATTCTGCAGGCCGGCGACAACTTCGTGAGCACTACGCACTTGTATGGCGGCACTTACAACCAATTCAAGGTGGCGTTCAAGCGGTTGGGCATTGAGGTGCGCTTTGCCAACGGCGACCAGCCTAGCGAATTTGAAGCCCTGATCGACGAAAATACCAAGGCGCTTTACCTCGAAACCATTGGTAACCCAAGCTTCAGTATCCCGGATTTTGAGCGCATTGCCGCCATTGCCAATAAGCACGATCTGCCACTCATTGTGGACAATACGTTTGGGGCCGGCGGCTACCTGTTCCGGCCACTGGAGCACGGCGCGCACATTGTGGTTGAGTCGGCCACGAAGTGGATTGGTGGCCACGGCACCAGCATTGGCGGCGTGATTGTAGACGGTGGCAAATATGACTTCGGCAACGGCAAGTTCCCGCAATTCACGGAGCCCTCGGAGGGCTACCACGGCCTCGTATTTAATGAGGTGTTCGGCAAAGGTGGCCCATTCGGCAACATTGCTTTCATCATTCGGGCCCGGGTAGAAGGCCTGCGCGATTTTGGCCCCTCGCAGAGCCCGTTCAACTCTTTCCTGTTGCTGCAAGGCCTCGAAACGCTGAGTTTGCGCGTAGACCGCACCGTGGAAAATGCCCTGCGCATTGCTACTTGGCTAGAGCAACATCCGCAGGTAGAAGCCGTGAACTACCCCGGCCTGAAGAGCAGCCCGTACCACACGCTGGCCCAGAAGTACCTGAAGCGCGGCTACGGCGGCGTGCTCACCTTCGCCATCAAAGGCACCAAGGAAACCGCTATACAGTTCATTGATAACCTGAAGCTAATCAGCCACCTGGCCAACGTTGGCGATTCTAAAACGCTGATTATTCAGCCCTCGGCTACCACGCACCAGCAGCTTTCCGAGGCAGAGCAGCGGGCGGCCGGCGTAACGCCCACGTTGCTGCGCCTGTCGTTGGGCACAGAGCACTTCGAAGACATTCGGGCTGATTTGACCCTAGCGTTTGACGCCGTGCGCACGGCAGCTACCATTCCTTCTGGGGAGAGTGGCAGCACCCTCCTACCCGAACCCGAAACCGAACACGTTGCCACGCTGGAAGTCTGATACTTGAGAGGGGTTGATGCCGGGCCGCAGGTGAGAGAGCGGCTCGGATCAGCTTCCAGCAACGCAGCGCGCGGGCTGGTGCCTGGGCTTTCAGGAGAGAGGAAGCCGAGGACCAACGCCGCCCGCACTACAGCCGGGGCGGAGCCGGGCAGAATCGGCTCCGCCCGCAGGCTATTGACTTTGAAATTGCCCTAGTACCATGCCTTCCGAAGAAGAACCACACCTGTTTCGTTTGCCTAGGCCACTTCGGCTGGAAAGCGGCGCCATATTGCCTCAGGTGAACGTAACCTACCATACCTACGGGCGCCTAAATGCCTCCCGCGACAATGTGCTATGGGTGTGCCATGCCCTCACGGCTAACTCTGATGTGCTGAGCTGGTGGCCGGGGCTAGTAGGACCGGGCTGTTATTTCGACCCCGCCGACTGGTTTATTGTGTGCGCCAATGTACTAGGCTCCTGCTACGGCACAACCGGTCCAGCCTCTGCTGATGCTGATGCCGACACGGAGCAAGCACCATATCAAGCGTTTCCGCTCCTGACCATCCGGGATATGGTAGCTGCCCATGAGGCCTTGCGTGAGCACCTTGCCCTACCGTCTATCCATACCCTGATTGGCGGCTCTTTGGGTGGGCAGCAGGCAGTGGAGTGGGCGGTGCAGCGGCCGGCCTTGTTTGAGAACCTAGTGCTGCTGGCTACCAACGCCCGGCACTCGGCCTGGGGCATTGCCTTCAATGAAGCCCAGCGCCTAGCCATCTTCGCCGACCCAACCTACCACACGGCCACGCCGGATGGTGGCGCGGCGGGGTTGCGGGCAGCCCGGGCCACGGCGCTGCTCAGTTACCGCAGCCACCACGCCTATGGCCGCACCCAAACCGAAACCGACGACGAGAAGCTGGACGATTTTCTGGCCAGCTCTTATCAGCGTTACCAGGGTGATAAGCTGGTGGCGCGCTTTAATGCCCACAGCTACGTAGCCCTGTCGCGGGCCATGGACAGCCACCACGTGGGCCGGGGCCGCGGCAGTGTAAAAGCAGCCCTAGGGCGCATTAGGGCCCGAACCCTGGTACTTGGCATAACTTCTGATATACTGTTCCCGACTTCTGAGCAGCAGCAGCTCGCCCGCTACATCCGGGGGGCGCAATACGCTGAAATGGAGTCAGAATATGGCCACGACGGCTTTCTGATTGAAACTGCTCAAATCACGCATTTCCTCGAACGATTTTACGTCCAGACCTATGTCCACTAGCGCTGCGCCGTTACCCGCATTTTCTTCTGATTTCAACGCCTTGGCTAAGCGCAAAAAGCCGGCTACTCCGGCCTCTGAGCGCCGGCAGCTCCTTTTCGATCTGACCTCTGAAGCCGCTTTACTAGCTGCCCGCACCTTCGGAACCTACCTGCAACCCGAGCATGTGTTTCAGAGCAGCATTGAAAACCTGCAGCCCGTTGATATTGCCTTTGCGGCTAGCTACGGCTGCCAAATTGAGCTGGAAGCCAGCATTCAGCGCCTGCCCGACGGCCGCATTACGGCCCTGATAATGCCCCAGCTCGCCCCGCAAATGGGCGCGGCAGCTGTCAGCATCGATGCCGATTTTGCTTCGGCATCGGGGCCGCTACCCGGATCTTCGGCCCTCACCGACCTGGAGGTCGAAATTTACCTGCGCACCGACGAAGACCGCCTAATTGACCTGCTTGACTTCAGCGAAATTTCGGAGGAAGCCGATGAGGATGGGTACGTGGTAGGCTATGTGGCGCTGGCGCATCTGCTGCGCCATCGGGAGGTACTGCGCAAATACGGTGCGTTTCTGGTGCGCACGGGCAATGTGCGCCCAGTAAGTGCCAACGAATACTCAGAAGAAGCAGCGTAAGCCGTTTACTACCCTAGCGTTACTATAAAAGCCCTCTGCAGCACGTGCTGCAGAGGGTTTTGAGTTTCAAGCGGGCTAGTACGGACTTGCAGTAGTAGTGGGCGCTGAGGCTGGCGGCTCCGTGGCAGCCTGGGTAGCCGGTAGCGCTGGCAACGATGGGACTCCTGCTGAATCAGGAAGGGCTTTCAATACGTCGGGTTGCCAGCTGAGCGCTGGGCTTGGCGGCTGCACGGCAAGCCCTACACGCCTAGGCAATAGGAAGGCCGTAACCTGCGCCACGCGCCGTGGATTAAGCGCGGCGGCCAGCAACGGCCCGGGGGCATCATTCCCCAGAAGCGGCCGCAGAAAGTCACGCATTACAAAAAATGCGGAGTCTATATAAGTAGCTTCAAATGAATACGGCACGTGGCCCGCGCCCCGGAAACTGCGCAGTACGTTGGGCACGCCCACAGCATTAGCACGCGTGCGCAACGCACCGCTGCCGTACACTAGTTGCGGTGGCAGCGCCGAGCCCACGGTGCCGCGCCCATAGGGCACCAGCCCGTCGCGGGTGCCGTGTACGCTGCACAAGGGTACATCGCCTTTTTCTAGCCAGGTGGCGCTGGCCAGCGCGCCGCAGAGGTTAATTACGCCCCGCGGACGGCTGCTGTACCCGGCGTGTCCGCCGCTGCCTTCCAGGCCGCCCAGGTCAGCTAGCCCTAAGTAAGAGGGCACTTCAGACGCTTTATTGAGGTAGCCAGCTTGCAGGGCCATAAAGCCGCCGGCTGAAGACCCGCCCACAAATACGAAGCCTGGGTGCACCCGAAAACGCTTGGCCTTGGCGGCATCATGCCGAAAAAAGCGCACCGCCGCCCGCATATCCTGAGTGGCCCGGATGGCGGCTCGGCCGATGCCTACGGTATCAAAGGGAAAGAAATACAACCGATAATCAATGGTAGCCGCAACATAGCCAAGCTTGGCCAGCCGCGTGCACAGCGCCGTCATGACGGCATCGTCGCGGGTGCCGGTCAGGAAGCCACCTTCGTGAGCCAGCACTACTACCGGGCGCCGCCGCACGGTGTCGCCGGTGGGCTGGTACACATCCATATACAAGGTTTGGGGCAAGCCCAGCAGGCTGGTTACCTGAGCAAACTCCACCCCACGTTGCACCGTCACTTGCCGGAACATGGGCTTGTGGTAGCGACCCCGGGTAGTATCGGGCGCGGCCTGGGCCTGCAACCGAGTTGGCAGCAGGCCCAGACCTAGCGTCAGTAGTAAAATAAAAAAGCGCACAAGCAGCATCAACTCAGAAAACACAAAAAGGTACGGGCATCACCTCTCCGCAAAGTTCGGACTAGTTTTCGGCACTTAGTCACAGAACGCAAGCAGCTTGCTATGTTTGTGCATCTGCTCTTCGCCCTTGCGTATGCCCACTACTGCCCCTCCCCCCTTACGGCCCGGCGACCGGGTTGCCATTGTCTGCCCCGCACGCAAAGCCTCGCACGAGGAACTGGCCGCGGCCATTGCCACGCTGGAAAGCTGGGGGCTTCAGGTAGTGCTGGGGGCTAGTACCAACGTGGGCTATCATCAGTTTGGCGGGGCCGATGAGGTGCGCCGCCAGGATTTGCAGCAGCAGCTCGACGACCCCAGTATCCGGGCCATTTTGTGCGCCCGCGGCGGCTATGGCACCACCCGCATCATCGATAGCCTTGATTTTACTAGGTATGCGCAGGCGCCCAAGTGGGTAGCGGGCTTCTCCGATATCACGGCCCTTAACAGCCACCTGCTGAACCTGGGGCACCAAAGCATTCATGGCGTCATGCCGCTGCTGTTTCATCAGGAAGGCGGGCAGGAGTCGCTGGAAAGTTTGCGGCGGGCGCTGTTCGGTGAGCCAGTTCGTTATACCGCGCCGGCTCATCAGTTAAATATTCTGGGTACCGCCACCGGCGAGTTGGTGGGCGGCAACCTGAGCATGCTGCAAACCCTCACGGGCACCGCTTCCGATGCTTCCACGGCCGGGCGCATTCTGTTTCTGGAAGATATCGATGAGTACCTCTACGCCATTGACCGGATGCTGGTGCACCTGAACCGGACCGGCAAGTTGCGGCACCTGGCAGGCCTAGTAGTGGGGCACTTCACCAACCCCCAGGACAACGCCGTGCCCTACGGCCAAACGCCCCACGAAATCATCAATCAGTACGCAGGCGCCTATGGTTTCCCGATTGCCCACGGCTTCCCCGTCGGCCACGAGCCCGACAATCAGGCGCTTATTGTTGGCCGCATGGCGCGCTTAGTAGTGCAGGAGCAGGGCACCGCGCTTTCCTATATCTAATTCGATTGCCTCCACTATGTCGGTTACCATCCGCCCCGTTTCGCCCCAGCACTTTCCGCAGTACCTCGACAGCTTATGCGAACTGCTGCGAGATGCCGTTGACTCCGGCGCTTCCGTAGGGTTTCTGCCACCTTTAGCACCGGAAGAAGCTAGGCAGTATTGGCGGGGCATAGCGGCGGCATTGCCTTCGCAGGAAGTACTCCTGCTGGTTGCGGAGAAAGAAAGTGACGTGGTAGGCACCGCACAGCTGCATCTGGCCACGAAGGCCAACGCGGCGCATCGGGCAGAAGTAGCAAAAGTACTGGTACACAGCACAGCGCAACGCCAAGGAGTAGGCCGCCAGCTTATGCACGCCGTGGAAGAACTAGCCCAACAGCACCAGCGCACTACGTTGGTGCTCGACACGCTGGAGGGCGCCTCATCGGAGCTGCTGTATCAGGGCCTCGGCTACACAGCCGCGGGCGCCATCCCAGAATATGCGCGCGTGGCCAGCGGCGCGCTATATGCCACGGTGGTGTACTATAAGCTACTTCACTAGCAACTGATTAGAAGCAGGAAAGCCCCGGCAACATAGGCTACCGGGGCTTTCTTATGTTTTAATGCCTAGTAATTTACTCGCCGTAGATGGTGGTAAGCACCGTCTGGCCCACGGCTTTGAGCGTGCGCCGGTCGATGATGTTCATGTTGTCCTGGGTGGTGTGGTGATAGGGCTGAAACTCACCGTTCGGCAGAAAATCAATGATATCAATGGTGCGAACGCCGGCTTGGTTCGTGAACACATGGTCATCGGTGATGCCGGTACCATCCTGATACAGGAAGTAATCAGAGAAACCCAGTGCCGAAGCTGTATTCCACACTTTCTCTACCACGTCGCGGGCGTTCTGGCGTGACAGCTCTTCGCGGCTGAACTTGGCTCCTTTGGCCCCTACCATATCCAGCAGAATGCCATAGTTGGGCTTATAATTCGCGGGCACCAAGTTCTTAGACCAATACTGGGAGCCCAGGCACCAGCTTTCCTTGTTGCCCAGCAGATTTTTCTTTTCGCTTTGGGTGCTGCCATCGTAGCCATAATCTTCGGAGTCGAAGAGAATGAAGTCGACGCCCACGCCGGGGGCCAGGCTATCGGGCTGAGCGGCCAATACGCGCGCCATTTCTAGGGCAATAGCCACGCCACTGGCGCCGTCAGAAGCACCATCGAGCGGCTCGTTTTTGCGGGCCTGGTCTTTGTCGGCAAACGGGCGGGTATCCCAGTGGGCAAAAACTGCCACACGGCGCGGCGCCTGCGGCATGTACTGGGCAATAATGTTGCGCGACTTCAGCATTTTGCCATCAAACGCCATGGCCTCAAACGGCTGCTCCTTCACCGTCAGGCCGGCATCCCGAAACTTCTTGATGATCCAGTCGCCGGTTTGCACGTGGGCTTTGGTGTTGGGCACCCGCGGGCCAAACGCTACCTGCTTGGCCGTGAAGGCGTAGGCTGAATCGGCATTGAAGGCCGGCGCTTTGGGCAATGCAGCCTCCTCGGCTACCTCAGTTTCGGCTTCCGATGCGTCTTTTTTAGAAGGGCAGGCCGTAAGAAATAATAGCGCCGACAAAGCGGCTGGGGCAAAGCGAAAGAGCGTGGTCATGAGGGCAAGTTGCAGATATAAGCGTGAAGCTCCAGCTTCGCTACTCAAAGAAAGGCTTTGGCAAGAAAGAGCCACTAGGCTGGTGGCAGCCCGAAACGCCCGTTTCGGGTTTTCGGTTACTCTTCACTGTACGCCCAATCAACGCCGGCCTTGGTGTCTTTCACCACAATGCCTTGCTCCTTGAGTGCAGCCCGAATCTGGTCTACTTTATCATACGCTTTCGTGACTTTGGCTTCCTGGTAGAACTCCAAGGTCAGGCGCAGCAGGTCTTCGGCGCTGGCGCGGGGCTCGTCTGCAAGGCCTAGCACATCCTGCACCAGCGTTTGGTAGGCTTGAGTGGCTTCCTGCAACGCAGCTGCACTCACAGTAGAAAGCGTGGTGGGGTTGGCCGCAAAGCCGTTGAGCTTGCGCAGCAGATTAAACAGGCTGGCAATAGCACGAGCTGTGTTTAGGTCATCGTTCAGGCCGGCAAAGCAGTCAGCCACCAGCTTGCGCAGTTCTTCATCGCCTTTGTTGGTATCAGGCGCCTGGCCTTCCGTTATCGGTAGCACAGTGCGGCTCATGATAACGTCTCGCGACAAGCTGGCATCGTTGAGCTTCTCGAGCAGGCGCAAGCCATTCATCAGCTTACGGTACCCTTTGCGGGCGGCCTGCAAGCCTTCGTCCGTGATGTCAACGGTGCTGCGGTAGTGCGCCTGGAGCAGGAAGAACCGGGCCGTCATGGGCGAGTAGGCCTGGGCCAGCGTGTTATTGGAGCCCTCAAACAGCTGGCTGATAGTGATGAAGTTGCCGAGCGACTTGCTCATCTTCTGGCCGTTCACCGTAATCATGTTGTTGTGCATCCACACCTGAGCCTCATTGGTAGGGTGGTTGCAGGCCTGGCTCTGGGCAATTTCGCACTCATGGTGCGGAAACATCAGGTCTAGGCCGCCGCCATGAATATCGAACTCGGCGCCAAGGTATTTGCGGCTCATGGCCGAGCACTCTAGGTGCCAGCCGGGGAAACCGTCGCTCCAAGGTGAAGGCCAGCGCATGAGGTGGCGCTCATCGGCCTTTTTCCAGAGAGCAAAATCCAGGGGGCTGCGCTTTTCTTCTTGGCCCGCTAGGTTGTCGCGGGAGCCGGCCAGCAGCTCTTCTACCACGCGGTTAGAGAGCTTGCCGTAGCCGCGCCCAGCAGCGTTGTACGCAGGCACATCAAAGTATACCGAGCCGTTGGACTCATAGGCAAACCCATTCCCGATGATTTCCTCAATCATCTGAATCTGCTCTATGATATGGCCGCTGGCGCGGGGCGTGATATCAGGTGGTAAGCAGCCCAGGGCCTCCACGTGGGTTTGGTAGAGATTGGTATAGCCTTCGGCCACTTGCATGGGCTCTACTTGGCGGGCGCGGGCAATCTTCCCGATTTTGTCTTCGCCTTCGTCGGCGTCGCCCTCCAAGTGGCCTACATCGGTAATGTTGCGCACGTAGCGCACGGTGTAGCCTAAGCAGCGCAGGTAGCGCGTCAGCACATCAAACACCACCGGACCGCGGGCATTGCCAATATGGGCTTCGTTATACACCGTTGGTCCGCACAAATACACTCCTACAAAAGGGGCGTGCAGGGGTTCAAACGGGGCTTTCCGACGGGTGAGGGTATTGTAGAGCGATAGGGGGTGCTGCATGGGTACAAAAGTAACCGCAGAATTTGCAGAGTAAGTGGAATGCACAGATTTTATAACCTGTGGCCAGAGGGTCCGGCGCGTAGCGGGTTGTAACAGCCAACTACGAAAAAAGGCTACATACCAACCCAAATTCCCTCCAATTTCCCGCAACTAAGTCTAAAACCACTGCCAAGAGGTACAAAAGCTTTTGAGCGTAGTTTATAAAGTTCACTCAGCGGTATATGCGTTGGGGTTTGGGGTATTAAACTACCTAGGGCGTATTCTTCTTTTGGAGCTGGTAAGTAGCCATGGTGGGGAAGTGGTCGGAATAAGGAATTTCATAGTGCACCCAGAAGTCCGAAACCGTCCAGTGCGGGCCGGCAAACTGGTTATCGATGCGCACAAAGGGCAAGCGGCCGTTGTAGGTGCTACCCACGCCGTTGCCAACGGCTGCCCAGGCATTTTGAAAGCGGTCAGCTAGTTGATCGTAGCTATAGCTGTAGGGCACATCGTTGAGGTCGGCACAGAGCAAAATGGGGTAGCGGCATTTGGCGAAGCGGTTTACTAGGGTGTCAACTTGCCAATGCCGGGCAATGGCGCCGCGCTTAAACCGCCGCAGCAAGCCGAGTCCTTTTTGCTTCAGGCCCGCCTTACTGGAGTAACTGTCCACGATATCCTGCTCATCCAGACTCATGCTTTGCAGATGGAAGCTGTACACCCGAATCGTATCCTGAGAAGGCAGCTGCACATCGGCCCACATGGCGTGGTTCTGGGTAAGCTTACCGAAGCTGATGGTACCGCGGTTTACAATAGGGTGGCGCGAGAAAATAGCCATACCGAACTCCGCTCCGGCACTATTGGTCAGGGTTTTGGAAAGGAAGACTTGGCGGCCAGCTTTCTGCCCAATCTTATCCACTGTCTGGAACACATCCTTATCCTTGGTACGGATAGAAGTCGGCTCGTTGTAAAACTCCTGCAGACAGAGAATATCGGCTGGGTTCTCGACCAGCCAGCGCACCATCTGGCGCGAAGAGTTCAGGCCGGCGTCGCGTAGCTGCGGATACACATTGAAGATGCGCACATTCGCTGAGAGCACCTTTACAATGGGACCACCGGCTTGCTGAGCGGCTTCAGAAGGTGCTACGCGCAAGGGGTGCAGGGCTAGCCCGCGCTGAAAGTGCGGCCACGTAAGCACCGCCACGGCCAGCGGCAGCAGCGCTACCGGCCAGCGCCGCAGCAGCCAATACACCACCGCCACCAAATTAAGCCCTAGGGCCACCGGTAGCGTGAGGGCCCCGAAGATGGCAGGCCAGAAGGTGTAGGCCGGAATCTGGACGCAGGCAATGGCTACCAGCACCCACAAGACCAGCAATACAGTGCACTTAAAAGCAAATGAACGACGCACAAGCAACCTTTTTCCTGACTAGTAGATCAGGAGCAAAGGTAGAGGTTACCTTTAAGCCTTAGCACTTAGAACTGGACCAAGTTTTGCGCGCACATTCTGTATCTTACTACCGCTGTATCCTACCTGCGTATGCCCCGACTTTTTACTTTCTTTTCTCTCGCGTTATTTCTTTCTATAAGCAGTTTCGCTAGCCCCTTTCCCAAGCCAAGCCCGGCTCTTTCCGCAGTGCCGGAGCGAAGCCTGGAGTTTGTGGAAAACAAAGGCCAGTGGGATGCCAAAGCGCACTATATGGCCGAGCTACCCGCCGCCGGCCGCCTGTTTCTGACGCGCACCGGCTTTACCTACAGCTTTCTGGACCCCGCCGACTTACGCACCCATGCGCACGCTCAGGAAAGCAACACCGCTGCCCGCCCGGCCTCAGCATCAAATGAGCTGCACGGCCACGCCTACACTATGACGTTTGAGGGCGGCAACGCCAATGCTCAATTACGCGCTGATGAGCCTACCTCCGAAGTGCGCAACTACTTCAAGGGCTCCGACCAACGCCAGTGGGCTAGCAACGTGCGCGGCTTCCGAACTGTAAATTATTCGGGGATTTATCCGGGCATTGGGGCGAAAGTGTATGAAAACGCCGACCAACAGCTGGAATATGATTTCATGGTCGCGCCTAACGCTAAGCCAACTGCCATTCGGCTGCGGTATGAGGGCGTGCGCCAGCTGCAGCTTACCCCCGAGGGCCACCTGCTGATTCAAACCTCAGTAGGAGATATTACGGAGCAGGCTCCCCGCGCCTGGCAGATTGCCGCCAACGGCGAGCGGCTGCCGGTTAGCTGCCGGTTTGTGCTCAGTAAGCAGGTAGTGCAGTTCAAGCTCGGCGAATACAATCCGCGCCTACCCCTGCTCATCGACCCAACCGTGGTTTTTTCCTCGTTTACGGGCTCTACCGCCGATAACTGGGGCTTTACGGCTACCTATGATGAGGCCGGCAATATGTACTCGGGGGGCATAGCATTCAACGTGGGCTACCCTGCCTCTATCGGTGCCTTCCAGACCACCTTTGCTGGCGCTACAGATGTGGCCATCATCAAATACAAGATCACAGCCTCCGGACCGGCGGCGCGGCTGTATGCTACGTACCTGGGTGGCAACGGCACCGATGCGCCGCACAGCTTAGTGGTAAACGGCCGCGACGAGCTCGTAATTCTGGGCTCTACCAGCTCGCGCAACTTCCCCGTTACCAATGGGGTAGTGCAGGGCACCTTTCGGGGCGGCCCCACCATCAATCCGTTTGGAGGGGCCTCTGGCGGCGTAATGGAATACTCCAGCGGGTCCGACTTGTTTGTGGCTACGCTTACTACGACTGGCTCGCAGCTGGTGGCTTCTACATTTTTGGGAGGTGGCGGCAACGACGGGCTCAACTTGAACCTGATCAACAACTACGGCGACCAATTTCGGGGCGATGTAGTAACCGATGGCGACAACAACGTGTACCTGGTTTCGGTCACGCAGAGCACCAACTTCCCGACGGCACAAGCGCTGCAATCCACGCTAAAGGGCACGTCTGATGCCGTGGTGGTAAAGCTACCGCGCCTGCTGGATAAGCTCATCTGGAGCACGTATCTGGGCGGCGGCACCGCCGATGCAGCTTTCTCGGTGCAGCTCACCCCCGACCGGCGCCTGTACGTGGCTGGCGGCACTACCAGCTCCGACTTCCCGACCGTAACCGGGGCGTTGCAACCGAGGCTGGCCGGAGCGCGGGATGGATTTATTGTGTGCTTTGATCCGGCTGGCAACACGTTGCACCAAAGTACCTACCTAGGCACCAGCGCTAGCGAAATCATCTTCTTTCTGCAGCTCGATAACAGCGGCGACGTGTTTGTACTAGGCCAG